>NZ_JBYMTJ010000003.1:0-426282 GCF_057773125.1 Pseudoxanthomonas sp. 97-1-1
CGCCGGAATCGACGCAGGCACGCAGAGCCTGAAGGTGGTGGTGTACGACGCTGCCACACGTGCGGTGGTGGCCGGTGCCAGCGCGCCGCTGGAGCTGATCAGCGGCGAGGACGGCAGCCGCGAGCAGCACCCGGCCGACTGGGTGGCCGCGATGCAGGCGTGCTTCACGCGCATCGATCCGGCACTGCGTGCGCGCATCGTGGCGCTGTCGGTGTCGGGCCAGCAGCACGGCTTCGTGCCGGTGGATGCGCAGGGTGAGGTACTCGCACCGGCCAAACTGTGGTGCGACACCAGCACCACGGCCGAGTGCACGCAGATCATGGACGCGGTGGGCGGTTCGACAGCGACGATTGCGCTGGCGGGCAACCCGATCCTGGCCGGTTACACCGCCTCCAAGTTGCCGTGGACAAAGACCCACCGCCCCGAGGCTTATGCACAGCTGACGAGCATCCTGCTGCCGCACGACTACCTCAACTTCGTGCTGACCCGCCAGCGCTTCTGCGAGTACGGCGATGCCTCCGGCACCGGCTGGCTCGACGTGCGCACGCGGACATGGTCGGCGGAGCTCCTGCGTGCCACCGATCCGGATCGCGACCTGGCCGCCTGCCTGCCGCCGATCGCTGCACCCGATGCCCTGTTCGACATCGATCCCACCGCAGCCGCGCGACTGGGCCTTCCGGCGACGGCGAAGGTCGCCGTCGGCGGCGGCGACAACATGATGGCGGCCATCGGCACCGGCTGCGTGGAAGAGGGCCGGCTGGCGATGAGCCTGGGCACCTCGGGCACGCTGTTCGCCTACTCCGATACCCCGGTAGTCGATCCGGCCGGCGCCTGGGCCGCGTTCTGTTCCTCCACCGGCGGCTGGCTGCCGCTGATCTGCACGATGAACTGCACCGTGGCCACCGAACAGGTGGCCAAGGCGTTCGGCTTCAGCACGCGCGAGGGCGATGCCCACCTGCACGCCACGCCGCCCGGCGCAGACGGCCTGGTGATGCTGCCCTTCCTCAACGGCGAGCGCACGCCCGACCTGCCGCTGGGCAAGGGCGTGCTGGCCGGGCTGGATACGACCAACATGACCCCGGCGCATGTCTACCGCGCCGCGATGGAAGGGGCGACCTACAGCCTGAAGTACGGCTTCGATGCCTTCGTGCGCGCCGGCATGCAGTTCGATCGCATCGTGCTGACCGGCGGGGGCAGCAACAGCGCCGCGTGGCGGCAGCTGGTGGCCGATGTGTTCGGCCTGCCGGTGGATGTGCCGGTGCAGGCCGAGGGCGCGGCCTTCGGTGCGGCGCTGCAGGCGCTGTGGGCATGGGGCCGTTCGCGTGGCGAGACATCGTCCATCGCCGACATCGCACGCGCCCACGTCGCCACCGAGCCGGCCTTGTCCGCCACGCCCGATCCCACCCGTACGCAGGCCTATGCCGCGGCCTACCGCCGCTTCCTCCAGCACCTCGATGCCCTCACGCCGCTGCAGCGCGGCTGACACCCCCACGTACATCACGCACAACCACAGGATCACGCACCATGAGCACGCAGCCCTTCATCGGCGCCCAGGAATACTTCCCCGGCATCGGCCGCATCCCGTTCGAGGGCCGCGGCTCGGACAACCCGCTGGCGTTCAAGGTCTACGACGCCAACAAGACCATCGGTGGCAAGACCATGCGCGAGCACCTGCGCTTCGCCGTCTGCTACTGGCACACCTTCTGCAATGCCGGCCATGACCCCTTCGGCCCGGGCACGCGCCACTTCCCGTGGGAAGCGGGTTCGCCGATGGCCACGGCCGAGGCCAAGGTCGATGCCGCGTTCGAGTTCTTCACCAAGCTCGGCGTGCCGTACTGGTGCTTCCACGACATCGACCTGGCCCCGGATGCCGAGGACATCGGCCAGTACCAGAAGAACCTCAAGCATATGACCGGCCTGGCCAAGGCCCGCCAGGACGCCACCGGTATCAAGCTGCTGTGGGGCACGGCCAACCTGTTCTCGCATCCGCGCTACATGAACGGCGCATCGACCAATCCGGACTTTGCCGTGGTCGCCCGCGCGGCGGTGCAGGTGAAGGCGGCGCTGGAGGCCACGGTGGAACTGGGGGGCGAGCACTACGTGTTCTGGGGCGGCCGCGAAGGCTACGCCTCGCTGGTCAACACCGACATGAAGCGCGAGGTCGAGCACTTCGCCCGCTTCCTGACCATGGCCCGCGACTACGGCCGCAGCATCGGCCTGAAGGGCAACTTCCTGATCGAGCCCAAGCCGATGGAGCCGATGAAGCACCAGTACGACTTCGACAGCGCCACGGTGGCCGGCTTCCTGAAGGAGCACGGGCTGGAGAAGGACTTCAAGCTCAACATCGAAGCTAACCACGCCACGCTGTCGGGCCACACGTTCGAGCACGACCTGCAGGTGGCCAGCGACCACGGCCTGCTGGGCAGCATCGATGCCAACCGCGGCAATGCGCAGAACGGCTGGGACACCGACCAGTTCCCCACCGATCTGTACGACACCGTCGGCGCCATGCTGGTGGTGCTGCGCCAGGGCGGGCTGGAGGGCGGGCTGAACTTCGATGCCAAGGTGCGCCGCGAGTCGACCGATCTGGAAGACCTGTTCATCGCCCACATCGGTGGCATGGACGCGTTCGCGCGTGGCCTTGAAGTCGCCCACGCGCTGCTGACCGACTCGCCGTGGGAGCAGTGGCGCAAGGAACGCTACGCCAGCTTCGACAGCGGCAAGGGCAAGGATTTCGAGAAGAACGGCACGCTGGGCCTGGCCGATCTGGCCGCGCTGGCGACCGGGCAGGGCGAACCGAAGCAGATCAGCGGCAAGCAGGAGCGTTACGAGAACCTGCTCAACCAGTACCTGCTGCGCTGAGCGCGGCAGGTCGCATCGACAACAGCGGATCGAGGAAGGGGAAGGTAATGAGTCAGACAATGACCGGGGGCGAAAACACCCGGCTGATCGTGTTGATCAGCGTGGTGGCGACGATCGGCGGATTCCTGTTCGGCTTCGACAGCGGGGTCATCAACGGCACCGTCGATGGCCTGCAGCAGGCGTTCGGTTCCACCAAGGCGGGTCTCGGTTTCGAGGTCGCCTCGATGCTGCTGGGCTGCGCGGTCGGTGCCTTCAGCGCCGGCCGGCTGGCCGACAGCCTGGGCCGGCGCAACGTCCTGATCATCTCGGCGGTGCTGTTCCTGCTGTCGGCCATCGGTGCCGGCGCGGCGACCTCGTCGGTGGTGTTCGTCATCGCGCGGGTGATCGGCGGTTTCGCGGTCGGCGCGGCGAGCGTGATCTCGCCGGCCTACATCGCCGAAGTCGCGCCGGCGCGCTACCGGGGGCGCCTTGCGACGGTGCAGCAGATCGCCATCATCAGCGGCCTGACTGCGGCGTTCCTGTCCAACTACCTGCTGGCCGCGAAAGCCGGTGCCTCCACCGAGGCGCTGTGGGGCGGGCACGCGGCGTGGCGCTGGATGTTCTGGATGCAGGCGGTGCCGTCGCTGCTGTTCCTGGGGCTGCTGCTCACCATTCCCGAGAGTCCGCGCTATCTGGTGGTGAAGCGGCGCAAGGACGAAGCGCTGCGCGTGCTGACGCGGCTGTTCGGGGGTGCCGAAGCGCAGACCAAGCTCGCCGAGATCGATGCCTCGCTGTCGGAGGACCACCATCGTCCGCGGCTCTCCGACCTGAAGAACAAGACCACCGGCAGGATCCGTCCCATCGTCTGGGTGGGCATCGGCCTGGCCACGTTCCAGCAGCTGGTCGGCATCAATGTGGTGTTCTACTACGGCGCGGTGCTGTGGCAGGCGGTCGGCTTCTCCGAGAACGATGCACTCGCGATCAACGTGCTGTCCGGCGCGCTCAGCATCGGCGCCTGCATCGTCACCGTGCTGCTGATCGACCGCATCGGCCGCAAGCCGCTGCTGTGGATCGGCTCGGCCGGCATGGCGGTGTCGCTGGCCCTGGTGGTGGTGGCGTTCGCCAGCGGTTCGCTGGTCGACGGCCACCTGCAGCTGCCCGAGGGCATGGGCACGCTGGCGCTGGTGGCGGCCAATGCGTATGTGGTGTTCTTCAACATCTCGTGGGGCCCGGTGATGTGGGTGATGCTGGGCGAGATGTTCCCCAACCAGATCCGCGGCTCGGCGCTGGCGGTGGCCGGGGCGGCGCAATGGACGTCGAACTTCGCCATCACCGTGACCTTCCCGATCCTGCTGGCGGCCATCGGCCTGGCGGCGACCTACAGCATCTACCTGGTTTCGGCGATCATCTCGGTCTTCTTCGTGCTGAAGTATGTTCACGAGACCAAGGGCAAGGAACTGGAGCAGATGGAAGGATGAAGACCATGACGAAGCGGAATTCCCTGCGCGCCCGTGGCGGCGTGCTGATCGCGGCCGTGGCGCTGGCGCTCGGCGCCTGCAAGGGCGACGGCAAGACCGAGGCCCCGGCGACGGTGGCCGCGTCCAACCCATGGCCGCAGGTCGCCTGGCCGCTGGCCGAGGACGCCGCGCTGGAGAAGCGCATCACCGACCTGATGGCCACGATGACGGTGGAGGAGAAGGTCGGCCAGCTGGTGCAGGGCGACATCGCCAGCATCACCCCGGACGACGTGCGCAAGTACCGGCTCGGTTCGATCCTGGCCGGCGGCAATTCCGATCCGGGTGGCCGCTATGACGCCGCGCCGGCCGAGTGGTTGGCGCTGGCCGATGCCTTCTACGAAGCATCGATGGACACCTCGCAGGGTGGCAAGGCGATCCCGGTGATCTTCGGCATCGATGCCGTGCACGGGCAGAGCAACATCGTCGGCGCTACGCTGTTCCCGCACAACATCGGCCTGGGCGCGGCGCGCAATCCGGAGCTGCTGCGCCGGATCGGCGAGATCACCGCGCTGGAAACGCGCGCCACCGGCATGGAGTGGACGTTCGCGCCGACCGTGGCGGTGCCGCAGGACGACCGCTGGGGCCGCACGTACGAAGGCTATTCGGAATCACCCGACGTGGTGGCCAGCTATGCTGGCGCGATGGTGGAAGGCCTGCAGGGCAAGGTCGGCACGCCCGGCTTCCTCGACGGCCGCCACGTAATCGCCTCGGTAAAGCATTTCCTCGGCGATGGCGGCACCACCAACGGCAAGGACCAGGGCGACACGAAGATCAGCGAAGCCGAGCTGGTACGCATCCACGCCGCCGGTTATCCGCCGGCGATCGCGGCCGGCGCGCAGACAGCGATGGCCTCGTTCAACAGTGTCAACGGCGAGAAGATGCACGGCCACAAGCCGTACCTGACCGATGCGCTGAAGGGTCGCATGCAGTTCGGTGGCTTCGTGGTCGGCGACTGGAACGGCCATGGCCAGGTGAAGGGCTGCACCAATACCGATTGTCCGGCGACGATCAACGCCGGCCTCGACATGGCGATGGCCTCCGATAGCTGGAAGGGGTTCTACGAGACCACGCTGGCGGCGGTGAAGGCCGGCACGATCAGCCAGGAACGGCTGGACGACGCCGTGCGGCGGATCCTGCGGGTGAAGATCCGCCTGGGCCTGTTCGAAGCGGGCAAGCCGTCGGCGCGCACGGTGGGTGGACAGTTCGCGCTGCTGGGTTCGCCGGAGCATCGCGCGGTGGCGCGCCAGGCGGTGCGCGAATCGCTGGTGCTGCTGAAGAACCAGGGTGGCGTGCTGCCGCTGGCGCCGAAGCAGCGCATCCTGGTGGCCGGCGACGGCGCCCACGATGTCGGCAAGCAGGCCGGTGGCTGGACGCTCAACTGGCAGGGCACCGGCACCACGCGCAAGGACTTCCCGAACGCCGATTCGATCTACGAAGGCATCGCGCAACAGGCGAAGGCCGCCGGTGGCGAGGCGCTGCTGTCGGTCGATGGCAAATACACGCAGAAGCCCGACGTGGCGGTGGTGGTGTTCGGCGAGAACCCGTACGCGGAATTCCAGGGCGACCTGCAGACGCTGCTCTACAAGCCGGGTGATGACGCCGACCTCGAATTGATCAAGCGCCTGAAGGCGGAAGGCATCCCGGTGGTGGCGGTGTTCCTGAGCGGGCGTCCGCTGTGGATGAACCGCGAGATCAATGCGGCCGATGCGTTCGTGGCGGCATGGCTGCCAGGTTCGGAAGGCGCGGGCATCGCCGACGTACTGCTGCGCAAGGCCGATGGCAGCGTGCAGCACGACTTCAAGGGCAAGTTGAGCTTCAGCTGGCCGCGCACCGCCACGCAGTACGCCAACAACGTGGGTCAGGAAAACTACGACCCGCTGTTCGCGTTCGGCTATGGCCTGACCTACGCCGACAAGGGCGACCTGGCGGCATTGCCGGAGGAATCCGGCGTGAGCGGCGACGAGGGCGCGAGCGGCGTGTTCTTCGCGCGCGGCGATGCCGGTTCCGGCATGGCGTTGCGGCTCGAGACCGCCGACGGCCAGGGCGTGACCGTCACCAAGGTGCCGGAAGCACTGGCGGGCGATCTGCTGCGCGTCACTGGCGTGGACCACCTGGCGCAGGAAGACGGACGCCGCCTCGCGTGGTCGGGCAAGGGCGAAGCGGCGGCCGCGTTGCAGTCGCACACCGCGTTGGACCTGCAGCGTGAAAGCAATGGCGATGTGATGCTGCTGACCACCTTGCGTGTCGATACCGCGCCGAGCGGCGACGCCTGGCTGTCGGTCGGCTGCGGCACCGGATGCACCGCGCGCGTGGCATTGGCGCCGACGTTGGCGAAGCTGCCGGTGGGCCAGTGGACGCGGGTCGGCGTGCCGCTGAAGTGCCTGGCCAAGGCGGGTGCCGATGTCGCCAAGCTGGATCGTCCGTGGTCCGTCGGTACTGCAGGGACGATGACGATCTCGGTCTCGCGCGTCGCACTCGGGTCGCTGGACCAGGCGGAGCAGGCGGTCGACTGCCCGCGTTGAGGGTGAGCGCATTCCCGGGCGCGCAGGCGTCCGGGAATGCATCACGGCATCGCTTGTCGTTTTGGGATAGGGGAACGGGATGACACTGTCGGGACTGGATATCGGCATCGTGCTGGCCTACCTGGCCGGCATCTTCGTGCTGGCGCAATGGGTGTCGCGCGAGAAAGCGGGACACACCAAGGATGCGAAGGACTACTTCCTCGCCAGCAAGTCGTTGCCGTGGTGGGCCATCGGTGCGTCGCTGATCGCGGCCAACATCTCGGCCGAACAGATCATCGGCATGTCCGGTTCCGGCTATGCCATCGGCCTGGCCATCGCCTCGTACGAGTGGATGGCCGCGGCCACACTGCTGATCGTCGGCAAGTGGTTCCTGCCGGTATTCCTGCGCAACGGCATCTACACGATGCCGCAGTTCCTGGAACAGCGTTACGGCGCGCGCATCCGCACCCTGATGGCCGTGTTCTGGCTGGGCCTGTACGTGTTCGTCAACGTCACCTCGATCCTGTGGCTGGGCGCCATCGCGGTGAGCCAGGTCACGGGCATGGACCAGATGCTGGCGGTGGTGCTGATCGGCGTGTTCGCGTTGCTGTACCAGCTGTACGGCGGCCTGAAGGCCGTCGCGCTGACCGACATCGTGCAGGTGTCGCTGCTGGTGCTGGGAGGGCTGCTGGTCGCCGGCCTGACGCTCAACGAACTCGGCGACGGCGCGGGTGTCGTTGCGGGTTTCCACCGGTTGTGGGAAGCGCAGCCGGGCCACTTCGAGATGATCCTCGACAAGGACAACCCGTTCTACAAGGACCTGCCGGGCATCAGCGTGCTGATCGGCGGCATGTGGATCATGAACATCAGCTACTGGGGCTTCAACCAGTACATCATCCAGCGCGCCCTCGCGGCGAAGGACATCGGCGAGGCGCAGAAGGGCGTGCTGTTCGCCGCGTTCCTGAAGCTGCTGATGCCGGTGATCGTGGTGCTGCCGGGCATCGCCGCAGTGATGCTGGCGCCGGGACTGGACAAGCCCGATCAGGCGTATCCGACGATGATGCGCCTGCTGCCCACCGGCATCCTCGGCCTGGTGTTCGCCGCGCTGGTGGCCGCGATCGTCGCGTCGCTGGCGTCGAAGATCAATTCGGTGGCGACCATCTTCACGCTCGACTTCTACGCCAAGGGCAAGCGCCAGCACGGTGAAACGAAGCTGGTGCGCGTCGGGCGCATCGCGGCGGTGGTCACGGTGGTGCTCGGCATCCTGGCGGCCAAGCCGCTGCTGGGCAGCTTCGACCAGGCATTCCAGTACATCCAGGAATACACCGGCTTCTTCACCCCGGGCATCGTGGTGATCTTCGTGCTGGGCCTGTTCTGGAAGCGCGCCAACGAAGCCGGCGCGCTGGCGGCGGCGATCGGTTCGTTCGTGTTGTCCATCGTGCTGAAGCTGGCGTGGCCGGCGCTGCCCTTCATCGACCGCGTCGGCCTGGTGTTCCTGCTGGCGCTGGCACTGGCGGTGGTCGTCTCGCTGGCCACGCCGCACGCGCCGGAGAAGGACATCATCCAGACCCGCGACGTGGACTACCGCACCAGCGGCGCCTTCAACATCGGCGCCGTTGCCGTGCTCGCCATTCTCGTGGCGCTGTATACGCTGTTCTGGTGATGTCCGTTGCGCGACGTTCAGAGCGGGTTTAGCCCCGCGGTGACGCGGTGCGGATTCTCACGAATTCGTGCCGGGAATCTAATGAGCGCTTAACTTCGAGCTAATTGACCCTTAATCGAGCGATTCCAGCATGCACGCCATGCACTGGATCCGCTCCCACATCGTACTTGCCCCGCTGCCGGGACGCTTCGCCAGCGTCCAGCTGATTGATCGCCACGATCCTGACCGGGACGAAGTCGAGTCGTTCATCAGCGACGTCTATCGCGAACGCTACGGCGCAGCACTGCGGAGCTTCTTCCCCCATCTGCTCGCCTATCGCGACAGCGATGGCCGGCTTGCCGCTGCCGTCGGCGTGCGTGCCGGAGGGGAGGGGCCGCTGTTCGTCGAGCACTACCTGGATGCGCCGGTCGAACAGGTGATGGCGCACCAGCAGATCGCGCAGATCGACCGCCGCCTGATCGTCGAAGCCGGCAACTTCGCCGCCACCACGCCCGGCATCGCGCGCGAACTCATCCTGCAGCTTGCGCTGACGCTGCAGTCGGCGGGCATGACATGGGTCCTGCTGGTCGCCACCCGACAGTTGCGCAATGCGTTCGAGCGCCTGCATCTGCCGATGATCGAACTGGCTGAAGCGCGTGCCGAACGGCTCGGCGATGCCGGTGGAGACTGGGGTTCCTACTACGCGTCGCGACCACGCCTGATATGCGGCAACCTCGCAGAGGGCGTGGCCTATCTGCGGGGCAGGCACATGCCCCGGACGTGCAGCGGCACCCCCGACCTTTGTCTGGCGGGATCACCATGAGGACACCGATGGATGTCGTCCTGCGCGCGTCCGAAGCCAGCGGGCGTCCCCGCCTGATCACGGCGCACGGCACCCTGGATGACCAGACGCTTACAGCACGGATCGGGCACCTCGTCGAGTGGATGACGAAGATGGACATCCGGCGCGTCGCCAGTCGCCTGGACAACGGGCCGAGCTGGTTCGTGCTGGACATGGCAATCCGCGAAACCGGCGGCGTGCATGTGCCGCTGCCGATGTTCTTCTCCGACGCGCAGGTGCTGCACGCGCTGGCCAACAGCGGTGCGCAATGCGTTGTCACTTCCCGCGAGGACGCCATGCCGCCCGGCGTCGAGGCGCTGACCGGGTTCCTCGATGGCGAGCGCCTGGCATGCTGGCGTGCGCAGGTGGACGAAGCGGCGGCACCGGCGCTGCCGCTTCGCACCGGCTGCATCACCTATACGTCCGGCACGACGGGTCGCCCGCGAGGCGTGTGCCTGGATGCGCACACGCTGTTCGGCGTGGCGGGGGCGCTGGTCGATGCCGCCGCCGCGATCGCACCCCGCCGTCATCTGTGCCTGATGCCGCTCGCAACGCTGCTGGAGAACGTGGCCGGGCTGTACGCTGCCCTCCTGGCGGATGCGGAGATCGCACTGCCGTCGCTGTCCGAGATCGGCTACACCGGCGCGACCGGCCTCGACGTGCCCACGCTGCTGCGTTGCCTGCACCGCTACCAGCCCGAAAGCGTGATCCTGGTGCCCCAGTTGCTGCTGGCACTGGTGATGGCGGCGGAGCAGGGCGCTCCCTTGCCCGCCTCGTTGCGCTACATCGCGGTGGGCGGTGGGCGCGTGGGGCCCGGCCTGCTCGCTCGCGCGCGCGCGCTCGGCCTCCCCGTGTTCGAAGGTTATGGCCTGACAGAGTGCGGTTCCGTGGTGTGCCTCAATCGCCCGGGCGCCACGCGTGATGGCAGCGTCGGCCAGGCCTTGCCGCATACCGGTGTCTCGATCGTGGATGGCGAGATCTGCGTCGAGGGCGCACGCGCACTGGGTTACCTCGGGGGCGACCCGCTGAAAGAGGGGCCGTTGCGCACGGGCGACCTGGGCTATCGCGACGACGAAGGTTTTGTCCACATCACCGGACGCCGCAAGAATGTCTTCATCACCGCCTTCGGGCGGAATGTGTCGCCGGAGTGGGTGGAGAGCGAACTGCTGGCGCATCCGGCCATCGCGCAGGCGGTGGTCTGGGGCGAGGGCCAGGCGGACAACGTCGCGGTGCTGGTGCCGCGCCGTCCCGACGTGGGCGACGCACAGATCATGCGTGCGCTGGACGAGGTCAACGCCGGGCTACCCGACTATGCGCGCGTCGCGCGTTTCGTGCGCGCTGCACCCTTCACCGCGGACGCGGGCCTGATGACCGCGAACGGCCGTCCGCGCCGCGCCGCCATCCTCGACCGCTACCAGGCCGACGTCGACGCCTGCTATCGCCTTCCCCCGAACGTTTCCCCCTCCGGAGTCACCGCATGAGTTTCCATGACGAGCTGGTCGCGCAGACCATGCGCGAACGCGACAGCCTGCTTTCCATTCCCCTCATTCAGTCCGCGCTGGCGGGCAGGATAGCGCGCCAGGATTACGTGGCCTTCCTTGTCCAGGCCTATCACCATGTCCGCCACACGGTGCCCTTGCTGATGGCCTGCGGTGCGCGCCTGCCCGCACGCCTGGAATGGCTGCGCACGGCGGTCGGCGAGTACATCGCTGAAGAGATGGGGCACCACGAGTGGGTGCTGGACGATATCGCGGCATGTGGCGAGGACCGTGCGGCGGCGGCGATGTCGTCGCCGTCACTGGCCACGGAGCTGATGGTCAGTTACGCCTACGACACCATCCAGCGCGGCAACCCGGTCGGCTTCTTCGGCATGGTGCTGGTGCTGGAGGGCACCAGCGTGGCGCTCGCCACGCGCGCCGCCAACACGCTGCAGACCTCGCTCGACCTGCCGCGCAATGCATTCGGCTACCTGTTGTCGCATGGCGACCTGGACATCGAACATGTCGGCTTCTTCAAGCGCCTGATGGATCGCCTGGACGACCTGGGCGACCAGGCGGCAGTCATCCATGCCGCACGACGCTTCTACGTGCTCTATGGCGACATCTTCCGCACCCTGCGTGCCGATGGCACGCGCCTGGCCGAGGCGGCGTGATGGAACTCGCAGGGAGAACCGTGATCCTGACCGGTGCCAGCGGCGGTATCGGCCAGCCGTTGTGCGCGGCGCTGGTCGCCGCCGGTGCGCGCGTGCTTGCAGTGGGGCGCGACGAGGCCAAGCTGCGCCGGGTCGCGCGGGACATGCCTGTCGGCAGCACGTCGTGGGTCGTCGCCGATGTGGCGACGGAGGAGGGGCGCGCCCATCTGCTGCGCGCGGCGCAGGCCGCGAGCCCGCTGCCCTCGGTGCTGGTGCTGGCTCACGCGCAGGCGGCATTCGGTCTGTTCGAAGAGCAGGATCCTGTCGACATGGACCGGTTGGTGCAGACCAACCTGGTGGCGCCGATGCTGCTCGCGCATGCGTTGCTGCCACTCCTGAGGACGCACGCATCGGCCACCGTGGTCGTTGTCGGCTCCACCTTCGGCAGTCTGGCATTCCCCGGCTTCGCGGCCTACAGCGCCAGCAAGTTCGGCCTGCGCGGACTGACCGAAGCGCTGGCAAGGGAATACGCAGATACCGGCCTGCGCTTCCAGTACCTGTCGCCGCGCGCCACCCGCACGCCGTTCAACACGCCGGCCGTCGATGCGCTGAATGCCGAACTCAAGGTCAGCAGCGACGTGCCCGCCGAAGTCGCACGCCAGCTGGTCGCGGCCATCGTGCAGGGCCGGTCGAGGATGCAGATCGGTTGGCCGGAAAAATTCTTCGCGCGCATCAATGGGCTGGTGCCCGGACTGGTCGATCGCAATCTGCGCGACAGCCTGCCCATCGTTCGCCGGCATGCGCGACGACCACGATCATCCACCGAGGAGAACATCCACCATGAACCACGCTTACGGTAAGTCCATGCTCTTCCTGATCCTCATGTCCACCACGCTGTTGGTCGGGATTGCCCTGGCGGGTGAGCCCGGTGCCACCACGACCGGCCAGGTGCGTGACCGCTGGGCGCAGATCAACTACCAGGTACCGAAGGCACAGCGCGAATCGGCCTTCGAGGAGCTCGCGCGCCAGGCCGCGAAGATCCGGGAGACGCACCCGCGCGATGCGTCCGCCCTGATCTGGGAGGGCATCGTGCTGTCGAGCCTGGCGGGCGAGAAGGGCGGGATGGGGGCGCTGGGGCTGGTCAAGCGTGCGCGTGCCGATTTCGAGGCGGCCATCCGGATCGCGCCTGATGCGCTCGATGGTGCGGCCTACACCAGCCTGGGCGCGCTGTACTACCAGGTACCGGGCTGGCCGCTTGGCTTCGGCGACGACGACAAGGCGCGCGCCATGCTCCGCAAGGGGTTGGCCATCGATCCGGATGGCATCGACGCCAACTATTTCTATGCGGATTTCCTGCTCGATCAGAAGGACTGGACAGGCGCGCGCGCGGCCTTCCAGAAAGCGCTGGCGGCACCGGCCCGGCCGGGTCGGGAGGTGGCCGATGCGGGTCGCCGACGCGAGGCGGAGAGCAAGCTGAAGGACGTCGCCGAGCACCTTGCCAACTGAGGGGGGGCACACCAGACTGACCGCATGCACATCCTGCTGGTGGAAGACGATCCATTGCTGGGCGAAGGCATCTGCATCGCTTTGCGGCGCGGTGCCTTCGCGGTCGATTGGGTGCAGGATGGTGCAAGCGGACTCATGGCGATGCGCGATGGCGAGTTCGACCTCGTAGTGCTGGACCTGGGGTTGCCGCGGATGGATGGCATCGAGGTGATCCGGCAGGTACGCGCCGTCGGGAACCCGGTGCCCATCCTCGTGCTGAGCGCCCGCGAACGGCCATCCGATCGCACGCTGGGGCTGGATGTCGGGGCGGACGACTACCTGGGAAAGCCATTCGATACCGCCGAACTGCTGGCCAGGGTACGTGCGCTGATCAGGCGCAGTTCCGGAAGGGCGACCCCTTCGCTGGAAGCGGGCCCTCTGCGCCTGGATCCGGCCACGCTCACCGCGACATGGAAAGGACGAAGCCTGGATCTCACCCGGCGTGAATTCGCATTGCTGCGTGTCCTGATGGAGCAACGTGGCCGCCCGATGGCGCGCGACACGATCCAGCGGCATCTCTACGGCTGGAACGAGGATGTCGCCAGCAACGCAGTGGACGTGCATGTCCACCAGCTCCGTCGCAAGCTGGAACCGGCGGCCATCCGCACGGTGCGTGGCATCGGCTATGCCCTTGGCGACGTTGCCGGAGACACCGCATGAGATCGATGCGTGCGACGCTGCTGCTGATGTTGCTCGGCACGCTCGGCGTCGTGATGTCGGCGGCCGGCTGGCTCAGCTACCGTGCGGGCCTGCAGGAAGCTGGCGAAATGTTCGACGCCAGGCTCGTGCAATCCACCCGTGTACTGGTGAGTCTGGTCGACGAGCCCTTGAGCGAGCTCAATGCCTATCCGGGTGAACCGATCGTCCTGCGCGGCTGGCACGGCGAAGCACAGGGCGTCGGCGAAGCGCTCGCTTTCGATGACGGCCACGCGTACGAGAACAAGCTTGCGTTCCAGGTATGGGATACGAAGCAGCGCTTGCTGCTGCGTTCGGACAGCGCTCCGACGACACCCCTGGCGGTGGCGGAACCCGGGTTCTCCGATGTCGTGATCGAAGGCGCACGCTGGCGCACGTTCACGCTGCGCTCGTCGAATGGCCGTTGGTTCCAGTCTGCCGAGCTTGCCGACATCCGACAGGAGCTGGCCACCGATATCGCGGGAGGGACATTGCTTCCCTTGCTGCTCGCGCTTCCGCTGATGGCGCTGGTGATCTGGTGGAGCGTTGCCCTGGCCACACGCTCGCTGCGTGGCCTGTCGATGGAGATCGGCCAACGCCATCCGGAGCGGCTGCTGCCGCTGGATCCTGCCGATGTGCCGCGCGAGGCGCAGGGCCTGGTAAGCGCCATCAACGGATTGCTGCAGCGGCTGGATGTCGCGCTCGCACGCGAGCGGAACTTCGTTGCGGATGCCGCCCACGAACTGCGGACGCCGATCAGCGCATTGAAGGTGCATGCGGACAATGCGCGCCATGCCATCGACGAACAGGATCGGGCGCAGTCCCAGGAACTGCTCGGCATCAGCATCGAACGCGTGGAACGGCTGGCATCCCAGCTTCTTTCGCTCAGCCGCGCCGAGAGCCTGGGCGGCGCGCGCGCGCATTCAAGGCTCGATCTCGATGCGCTGGTGAGGACGGAGATGGAGGAACTCCGGCCGTTGGCGGAGCGAAAGAACCAGGAGATCCAGCTGACGCTGGAAGGCGCGCAGCTGTGGGGAGACGAGTTCGCGCTGGGCCTGTTGGTCCGCAACCTGATCGAGAATGCACTGCGCTATACGCCGGTAGGGGGCGTGATCGAAGTGGGGACTTCCAGCACGGGCACGCATGCGGTGCTGACGGTGGAAGACAGTGGCCCGGGCATCCCCGAGGATGAAAGGGAACGGGTTTTCGACCGCTTCTACCGGCGCCTGGGCGGGGGGAGCGACGGCAGCGGGCTGGGGCTCGCCATCGCCTCAGAGGCTGTCACGGCCCACGGTGGGCGCATCCATCTGGGTGGTTCGGCGCGCCTGGGTGGCCTGGTCGCACGCGTGGAACTCCCGCTCGACACATGAGCGGACGGATCGGCACGGGGGCTGGTCTCCGGGATGAGGCTGACGGCAGGTAGTCCTGCCTCACCCGCTGCAGCCACCGCAGCACACCGAAGGCAGGCGTTCGATGGTGTCGGGCGTGACGTGGTGGCCCGCCTGCGCGAGGGCCATCAGCAGTTCCACTGCGAGCGCGCTGGTGGAACACCGCAGGCATCCCGAGCGCGCATCCAGGTCCAGCACCGCCGCAGGATCCAGATCCTGCAGGTGGCGTTCGATGACGGCCAGGTCGATGGGAGCATCGCCCAGGCGGATGACGTATTCCATGGCCTGCTCCACAAAGGGATGCGCCGCCCGCAGGCGGCGCATCGTGGATCGGGGCGGATTACTTGGTGACGACCAGCTTGCCCTTCATCAGGGTGGAGTGGCCGGGGAAGCTGCAGAAGAAGCTGTAGTCGCCACCGGCGGTGAGCTTCTTGCCGGGGAAGGTGATCTTCGTCTTCTGGCCGCCGCCCACCAGCGAGGTGTGCGCGATCACGCGTGCGTCGCCCGCCGGCACGTAGGCACCCGCCGCGCCGGCCTTCATGCCATCGCGTGCCACGCCGGCCAGGTCGGCCGTCTTGGAGACCACCACGTTGTGGCCCATCGCGGTCACGGGCAGCTTGCCGCTGTGGGTCAGCTCGATGGTGATGGTCGGGCAACTGGCGGAAACGGTGGCTTCCTTCAGGTCGAACTTCATCGCATCGTCGCCCTTCAGGCTGACGGTGCAGTTGGCGGCGGCCTGCGCCATGCCGGCGGCGCTGAACAGGGCGATGGCGACGAGGGTACGGGACAGTTTCATGGAGAGGCTCCTTGGGGATGGTGGGGATCGGGAAGGGGTGTGGGTGCCATGTCATCACGGTCCGGCGAGCAGCGCCTTGATCTGGATCAGGAACGCGGGGTCGGCGGCGGCGCCGGTCACTTCGCTGCGGGCGCGTATCCGGCCGTCGGCGTCCAGCAGCACCAGCACGCTGGTGTGGTTGATGCTGCCGTCGTCGCGGAAGCGGTAGCGCACGTCCAGCACGCTGGCGATCGCGCGCACGTCGTTGCCGGCGGGCGCCAGGAACTGCCAGCCTGCCGGCACGCGATGACGCCTGGCGACCTCTTGCAGGGCGTCCGGGGTGTCGCGGACCGGGTCCAGGCTGACCATCACCATGCCCAGCTTCGCCCGTTCGCGCGGCGTGAGCTGCTTCTGCACGCTCTTGGCGTTCTCGATGATCAGCGGGCACATCAGGTGACAGTTCGTATAGAACATCGACACCACGCGCGGCTGGCCGTGCAGCGACGGCCATGCGACGGGTCGTCCGCCGGCATCCTGCGTTGTCGCCTGCAGGTGGTAGACCGATTCGCCCGGCAGCGACTGCGCGTGCAGGCTGCCGGCAAGGGCCAGCGTGGCGGACAGGAAGAAGGACATGCATTTCATGGAGTGCTCCTTGCGCAGCGGAAACCGAGGTTGCCCAGGGTGGCCCCGGGCTGCAGTGCCGACAGCAGGACGAAGCGCTTGACCACGCCGTAGTCGCCGGGATCGTTGAAGGCCAGCGCGGTGGCGCCGCAGTAGCGCAGGCTGTCGCCATCCTGCTGGCCGCGGCGGTCGCCGTCGCCCAGCAGCGAGGCGTAGTCCTCGCTCCATTCCCAGTACGCGCCGTGCAGGCCCTGGATGCCGTAGGCATTGGCTGGCGCATCGGCGGCGGCATCCATCGCATGCGGCGTGCCGTCGTTGACCTGGCGCATCCGCCATCGCGGATCGCCGCGGGCGTCACGCCGGGTCGCATCGGCCGCCGCCGCGTATTCCCACTCCACGAAGCGGGGCAGGCGCGCCTGCTGTTCGCGGCAGTAGGCATCGGCGGCGTACCAGTTCACGTGCACGACCGGGGCATCGGCATCGACCGCCGCCCCGGGCGCATCGGCCGTGGTCCAGTGGCCTAGGTAACCGGGGCTGGCGAACACCGCCGGTATCCGGTCGCGTCGCCACTGCGGCTGGCGCGCGACGAAACCGGCGAACTCGCCGTTGCTGACCGGCCGCGCCATCAGCGAGAACGAAGCCACCCGCGTCTGGCGGGTGGCTTCCTCGTAACGCACCGAGGAACGGAAATCGCCGCCCTCGACCGGCAGGAACCCGTTCGCCGCGTCCCCGGCGACGGCAAGCGCCGACGCCAGGGCCAGCACGAGGATCGAAGCCGTCTGTGGCAGCGTCCGTTTCATCCGGTCCTCACTTCTTGTCGGCCGGCTTGGCTTCCGGATACTCGATGTCGTGCTGCTGCCCGGTGTAGATGGAGGGATTCTTCTCGCCCTCCACCTTCAGGATGCCCAGCGAGCCCTTGTGGAACGTGCGGAAGATGCTGTGGTCGACCAGCACGAAGTTGCCCGGCACGTCCGCCTTGAACTCGACCATGGCCGAACCGCCCGCCGGGATCAGCGTGGTCTGCACGTTCTCCTGGTACTTGCTGCCGCCCTCGGTCCAGACCTTGTCGAAGATCTCGCCGATCACGTGGAAGCTGGACACCAGGTTGGGGCCGCCATTGCCCACGAACATGCGGATCGTCTCGCCGGCCTTGGCCTTGAGCGCGTTGTCGCCCTGCAGCGCATCGACCGAGCCGTTGAACACCACGTAGGTCGGGTGCTCGTCGATCGCCTTCTCCAGGCTGAAGGGCTGCAGGCCGGGCTCGCCATACGCACCTTCGGTGTAGAAGTCGCCCTGCACCACGTAGAACTCCTTGTCGACCGGCGGCAGGCCTTCTTCCGGCTCCACCAGGATCAAGCCGTACATGCCGTTGGCGATGTGCATGCCGACCGGGGCCATCGCGCAGTGGTAGATGTACAGGCCGGGATTCAGCGCCTTGAAGGTGAACTGCGTTTCGTGGCCGGGGAGCGTGAACGTGGCTTCGGCGCCGCCGCCCTGGCCGGTGACGGCGTGCAGGTCGATGTTGTGCGACATGTGCGAGTCGTGGCGGTTCTTCAGCTTGAACTCCACCGTGTCGCCCTTGCGCACGCGGATGAAGCTGCCCGGCACCGTGCCGCCGAAGGTCCAGAAGTTGTAGGTGACGCCATCGGCCATGCGCATGTCCTTCTCGATCATCTCGAGGTCGACCACGACATGGGCCGGCGTCTTGCGCGTGAGCGGCGCGGGCACCATCGGCGGCGCCGTCAGCACGGCATGGATGGTCTCGCCGGCCGGGGCGATCCTGTCGCTGGCGAGCGCGGGAATGGCGAACATCGCAGCGAGCGCGCTGGCGAGGGCGCAGGGGAGTACATGGGGGTGCAGGCGTTTCATGGCGCTTTCCTTTGATGGGTCGTGGTGGGTGTGCATCCATGGTGGAAATGCACTGCGACGCCGACGTTGATCTGGATCAATCGTCGACGGCCGGAAGCGGGAATTCGCGCATCGGCTTGACCAAGGTCAAGCGCGGCGGGGGCTGCGACAACGCGTCGCATCTGCACTCCAGGGTGCGTCGTGAGAATGGGCGCATCACACGAAGGGAGATGCGCCATGACCCGTAACCTGCTTGCCGTGGCCCTGTTGGGCGCGCTCGCCAACATGCCGTTGGCGCATGCGGGCGAACCGCACGCCGCGACCCACGCCGATGCGATGCCGACGACCACGCTGGACGGCATCGTCGTGGTGGGCGTCGCGCCGGCGATGGCGACCACCTTCATCACCGATCCCAAGCTGCCGCGCCAACCGGTGCCCGCCAGCGACGGTGCCGACTACCTGAAGACGATCCCCGGCTTCTCCACGCTGCGCAGCGGCGGCACCAATGGCGATCCGGTGCTGCGCGGCATGTTCGGCTCGCGCATCAACCTGATGACCAACGATGGCGCGATGAGCGGCGCATGCCCGTCGCGCATGGACAACGCGCTGTCGTACATCGCGCCGGAAACCTACGACCGCCTGGTCGTCATCAAGGGGCCGCAGACCGTCTTGTGGGGCGGTGGCGCCTCTGCCGGCACGGTGCGCTTCGAGCGCGAGATCCCGTACTTCGCCGAGCCCGGCATGCAGGCTTCAGGCAGCGTGCTCGCGGGCAGCCACGGTCGCAACGACCAGGTGCTGGACCTCAGCGCCGGTACGCCGCGCGGTTACGCACGCGTCTCGGCCAACCGTTCCGAAGCCGATGACTACGAAGACGGCAACGGCGAGCGGGTGCCTTCCGCATGGAAGAAGTGGAATGCCGACACCGCGATCGGCTGGACACCGGACCCGGACACCGTGCTCGAGCTGAGCGCAGGTATCGGCGATGCGGAGGCCCGTTATGCCGGGCGCGGGATGGACGGCGCGCAGTTCGAGCGCGACAGCCTCGGGCTACGCTTCGAGAAGAAGCACATCGGGGGCGTGCTGGACGCCGTGGTCGCCAACGTCTACCAGAACGACGTGGACCACGTGATGGACAACTACACGCTGCGCGATCCCGACCCCACCGGCAGCATGCCGATGCCGATGGCCAGCAACGTGGCGCACCGCACGCGCGGCGGCCGCGTGGCGACGACCTGGCAGAAGGATCGCTGGGAAGTGACCGCCGGCCTGGACCTGCGCGCCAGCCGCCACAGCAAGCGCAGCGCGATGGGACGCGGCGCCTATCTCGCCATGCCGTGGTCGGTGGACGCCAAGTTCCAGAGCTTCGGCGCCTTCGCCGAATCGCACTGGCACATCACCGACAAGCACCACCTGATGAGCGGCCTGCGCATCGATCGCGCGGAGGCCCAGGATCTGCGTGCCACCACCGCCGGCATGATGCCGGTGCCGAACCCCACCGCCGGGATGACACGCAGGGAATCGCTGCCCAGCGCGTTCGTCCGCTACGAGTACGACATGGGCGGCCGCTGGGGCGCGTATGCCGGCCTCGGCCACACGCAGCGCATGCCGGACTACTGGGAACTGTTCTCGCCCACGCGCGGCCCGGTGGGTTCCGCCAATGCCTTCGCCGGCGTGCAGCCGGAGCGCACCACGCAGCTCGACATCGGTGCGCAGTACAAGGGCGCGAAGGTGGATGCGTGGGCGTCGCTGTATGCCGGGCGCGTGCAGGACTTCATCCTGTTCGACTACGCCGCCGGGATGATGGGCAGCACCACCCGCGCCCACAACGTGGACGCGAACATCCGTGGCGGCGAAGCCGGCATCGACTGGCGCCCGGTGCCGGGGTGGAAGCTCTCCGGTTCGGCGTCCTACGCGTGGGGCGAGGTACGCGACACCGGCACCGCACTGCCGCAGATGCCGCCGCTGGAAGCGCGCCTGGCCGCCAGCCGCGAACACGGGCCGTGGACATGGGGCGCACTGTGGCGCGTGGTGGCGGCACAGGACCGCGTCAGCACCACGCAGGGCAACGTGGTCGGACGCGATCTCGGGCCGAGCGCGGGCTTCGCAGTGTTCTCGCTCAACGGCGGCTACCGCTTCAGCGAATACGCGCAGCTCACCGCCGGCATCGACAACCTGTTCGACCGCGCCTACAGCGAACACCTCAACCTCGGCGGGAACAGCGCCTTCGGCTATCCGGCCGATCCGGTACGCATCAACGAACCCGGCCGCACAGCCTGGGTGAAGCTCAACCTGCGCTACTGACGCGAGGGAATCGGCAGGCACCGTTGAGCGGGCTGTTGCGGTCCCTCAATGCCGTTCGTGGTGAGCCTGTCGAACCACGCTCTTTGCGAAGGATCATCTGGTCACCATCGCCCTGCGTTTGCCTGAAAGGCGCGGTTCGACAGACTCACCACGAACGGGGTCCGTTGTTCAGAACTTCCCGCACGCGAGCCGTGCCGGAGAATCAGCCATCATCGCGCCGCCACGTCGCTGCCTGCCGCCAGCAGCGCCATTGCCCATGCAGGCTCACCGCATAGGCGAGCGCGATCACGAAGCCGGCGGTGCGGGCCACGGCGGGTGCGAGCGCGGCCATCACCAGCAGCAAGTCCGCGATGACATGCACGGCGAACGCGCGCCGCTTGTCCGCTTCCGCGAACAGGCTGCCCACGCCCGGTACGCGGAGGCCCCGCGGGACACGCTGGCGCAGTGCGATCCAGGTCAGGAAGCCGGTGATCTCCAGTGCCATGCCCACGACCAGCAGTGGCAGGCCGACGCCGAGGACCAGCATGCCGACCAGCAACAACGGTGTGCCGGGCCACAAGGCGGTGACGCTCGCGGCAAGCAGGGCTGTGCAGCCCGCTTGCCAGAAGCGGCGCAACGTGGGATAGCGGCGATGCGGTGCGCGTGCCTGCAATACGAACACGGCGATGCCGAAGACGGCGAAGGGCCATGCCGCCACACGCCACGCAGCCTCGGGCAGCAGCTTCATCTGTGCGGCGGCCACGACGCCGAGCGTTGCCAGCAGACTGACCTGCCATACGCGTGACCCTGCGGACGGCACCGCATGCGTGCCCTGCAACATCGGCAGCGTGATGCTGCCCACGGCGGCGAGCAGGCCCAAGACCCAGCCCAGCGAGCCGAACATCGCGTGCAGATCCACCAGGCCAGGTGGCGCGGGCACGCGCCAGCCGGTGCGTGCAGCGAGCAGCAGCAATCCCAGCGCCGTCGTCATCGCCAGCGCGACCAGCGCCAGCCCGATGCCATCGCGGACGACGCGCTGCCCGTTGCCACGCAGGACGGCAACCAGCGCCAGCACCGTGAACACCGCAAGCGATCCGCCGAGCAGCACGCCGGCAGGCACGGCGCACGCACGCGCCTGCGATGCCAGGGTGACCAACAGCAGGAAGACGCCGAGGTTGAACATCGCGTGCAGCCACGGCACCAGGCGAGGGCAGGGAAGCGGACTGCCCGCCGCCACCGGCAGGAACTGCACCAGGCTGCCCAGCATGGCGTTGCCGAGCAGGCCCAGTGCGAGCATGTGCACCAGTACGAGGGTGGCCGGCGTCCAGCGCGAGAGCAACGCCACCTCGCCCTGCCACGCCAGCCACAGGCCGGCGACAAGGCCCCAGGCCAGCGCGGACTGCAGGAAACGCATCGGCACCAGCGGCAGAGGCGCCTGCGCGAACGCCAGCCCGCTCATGCCGCGCGCGGCGGTTCCAGTGCGTGCCTGTCCTCTGCGTGGCAGATCGCGATGCAGGCGCTGCCCGTGGTGCCCGCGTAGACGTGGTAGGCGAAGCCTTCGTCATCGAGGATCGGCAGCAGCGGCACGGGTGGATGCGGTGTCAGTGCGACCAGCCGTTCGCCGCGCCGCAGTGTGCGCAGGCAGTCGAGGATGCGCTGCATCGGTTCGGGTGCGGCCAGGTCGCGCAGATCCAGTCGCAGCAGGGTCACGGCATGTGCCATGCGTCGTCCTCCGTTTCGTCCCGGGTGGATGCGCAATCGAGCAGTACCCCCGCCGCATCCAGCGATTCGCGCACGCAGCACGCACAGGTGCCGAAGGCGTCCGGCAGCAACGAGGTGTCCAGTGAAGTGTCCATGGCGTTCAATTCCCCAGCCAGAGCAGCCAGCCCAACGGGTCATGCGCGCGCGCAATGCCGTAGACCTGCAGGAAGCACAGCACGGCCGCGCCCACCAGCAGCGCACGCGCACCAGCCGCGCGGGTGGGACGGAAGGCCGCGATGCCCAGCCCGACATACGCGACAAGAAAGGCGATCTTCGCCACCAGCCAGCCATTGGCGAACAGGCCGGCCGGGAGGATCGTCAGCAGCATCATCGCGCCGGTCAGCAGCACCGTGTCGATGCTGTAGCTCAGGTAGCGCACCGCCGCCGCGCGTGGCCAGTGCATGCCGGCCAGCAGGGCGAGCGCACGCAGCGCGAACAGCGTGCCGCTGGTCATCGCGGCGCCCATGTGGACCAGCTTGATGTCGGGATAGAACGTCATCATGGCGCTCATCCTGGCCGCCCGTCCGCGCGCGGACGCAGGTAGATGCCGCCGATCCGTCCCACCCACGGCGCCAGCGCCAGCAGCCAGCCCACTGCGGCGGCGGCCTGCCACGCCATCGCGTCCGGTGCGAGGTCGGCGATGATGCGCATCACCGCGACCGCCTGGATCGCGACGAAGGCGAACCACGCCACGTTCGGCATCACCAGCGGCCGCCCCGAGTGGCCTTGCGTCACCCGCGTCACCATCGCCACCAGCAGGCTGCCGAAGAACCCGATGAACATCGCATGCATCGGTGCGCGCCCGAGTACGAACTCATCGGTGGCGAGGAAGGTCACGCTCTGCACCACGTAAAGCAGGAA
The DNA here is from genome assembly GCF_057773125.1 of Pseudoxanthomonas sp. 97-1-1. Classification (NCBI taxonomy): domain Bacteria; kingdom Pseudomonadati; phylum Pseudomonadota; class Gammaproteobacteria; order Lysobacterales; family Lysobacteraceae; genus Pseudoxanthomonas; species Pseudoxanthomonas sp. 97-1-1. Next base: position 23,228 of record NZ_JBYMTJ010000003.1, read on the forward strand.
CGTCACCGGCAACCACGCGGTGCCGATGAACAGCACGGCCAACAGGCCCGGCATCCTGCCGCGCGGCCACCATCGATGCACCGCCCATGCGGTGAGCACGAGCAGCGGCACGTCGGCCAGCCACAGCCACGCATAGGCATGCACCAGCTCCAGGGCGAGATGCAGCATCAGCAGCGCCCACACCACGCCCAGCCACGGCAGCGAGCGCCACGGCACGTAGCCCGGCACCACGTTGCCGGCGAAGAACGGGAACATGCGGTGCGCCACCGTCACGTACACCGGCAGCAGCAGGCCGAAGCCGCCCAGCTTGATGCTGGCGAAGGCCCACGTCGGCGATGCACCCAAGGCGAAGGCGATGAACATCACCAGTCCCAGCCAGCCCAGCAGCAGCCCGGCGAAGCACGAGCGCGCATGCCAGGTCTTCGCGCTGTCGTCGGCAAGCAACCGGCCGAGTGTCAGCAGCGCGGCGGTCCAGCCGGCCAGCGCCATCCACAGGCCCACGGTCAGCCCCGCCTGCCAGCCTGCGACGCCGAGCAGGATCGCCAACTGCCCGCCCATCAGGCCCAGCCCCACCGGCACGTAGTGCCAGCGCTTCAGGTCGGCCATGCCCATCCAGCGCGGGAACACGGTCAGCAGGAAACCGAAGATGAAACTGGGCAGCACCAGGTACTGCATCAGGAACGCGTGCAGCCAGCCGGCGTAGATCGCGGTCTCGGGCATCGTCCACAGGCCCCAGCGCGTGGCCACCAGCCACAGCGTCCACCACAGCATCGCCAGCAGCACGTTGCCAGCGCCGACGAAGAACATCAGCCGGTGCGGCGCGTGCGCGAGCCACGCGGGCGACAGGCCGGGCATCGGTGGCGTGGCACGCGGGCGGGGTGGAGGCACGATGTCGATCTTCATGCAGGCAGCTTGCCCGCGCCCGCATGCGCTCGCCTTGACATGGGTCAGGCGGGCCGCGATTCAGTGGCTGCCGCTGTCTTGATTCGGGTCAAGGCCCGGCGAACGGCAAGCGCCTACAGTCCCGTCACCCGCGCAAGCGCGCACCCACGACGACAGGAAGCCCGATGTCCGACCACGCCCACCCATCCTCCGCGCAACGTCAGCAGGCCATGACCGAGGCGCTTCGCGCCTGGGACCCGGAAGCCGAAGTGACGATGGAATCCGGCACCGGCCGCCTGGTCGTGATGACCACGCTGCCCACCGAACGCGTGATCGCCATCCTCAAGGAGGCCGGCGAACATGCGGAAGCCAGCGAGAACGAATCGCGCGGCCACAAGGCGGGGCAATGCTGTGGTGGGTGTTCGCATTGAACTACGCGCGCTCGTGAAGCCGCCTTGCTTACCGGCGGCGTGTGGGGCCGCTTGCGGCCCCCCGACGGACGATCAGTTTCCCGCGTTTCCTGCTGGGCAGTTCAGGTAGGACGTGAGGGTCTGCTCCCAAGCCGTCGCTCCGTCGAAGGCTTCATCGAGTCCGCTGCCATTGTCCCGCAAGAAGGCGCCCATGCCGTGCTGGATCATGTAGCGGGGCACGTAGTCAGGCGGACCGATCCGGCGGATTTCGGCGCACAAGGCGGCAAGACGTGCCGGATCTTCCTTCATCTTCATCGTGGCTTGCTGGAATCCGTCCTTCTTTTCTTTGGGGAGGGGGCCAAGCGCCTGCATCTTCAGTACGGTGATCGCTTGGTGCGCGCTTCTGTCGGTCACGCGAAGCATGTCGAAGCGCCCGTAAGTGCCTGCAAGCGCGTACAGCAGCGTGGCGTTCTCCAGGTTGCCGGCAGCGACGCAAGCGGCCACTCCTTGGTAGAGATCTGCCGGCGTATACGTGCTTCTGGCGGCGGCGGAGTCGATGCAACCGAGTGAATTTTTCGACTCAAGGTTGCCTTCGGTCTGGTGATCGACGATCACGGCAGTATCGTTCCGGGTGCAACCCGCTACCCACCATGTCGCTGAGATCGCGAGCAGAAAAAACGCCGTCCTTGCGAATGCCATGGGATCTCCGGAGATTTCGTGGATAACGGAATGTGGATGGGGTGGAGCAAGTAGCCTGGGTAAGGCCAAAGGCCGCACCCGGGGAAACGTAACGCATCAGTGTGGAGCGCCCCGGGTGCGCTGCGCTTACCCGGGCTACGCTGGCTCTTACGCGAGCCCGCTCGATCAGGGCTCGCAGCCACGCAGCCAGAGGCCGAACAGCCCCGCCTCGGGAAAGACAAACATGCTGAGAAACGCCACCAGGAAGGCGGCAAAAACGAGCGAAACAATCGCGTAGGCGATCGCGTTCGTACGCGCCCACCAGCCCGTGTGCACGCGCGTGCGGAAGGATACCGATGTGCCGGGTGCGGGATACTGTCCGGACCGCCATATCCTGAAGGCACTCCGATCGGACAGACAGGCGAAGCTCGCCAGCACTGCCGTGGCCATCATGACGACGACCCACATCCAGGGGAGCTGCTCGCAGAAAGGCAGTTCGGCCGCATGTCGATCATAGAGGTGCGCCGTCAGGAACAGTGCCCCGCCGCCGAGCGGCGGAAGAGAGATTTTGGCGAGCGCGATCAGGCGTTGGCGTGGCGTCGGGGTGATGTAATTAGTCATGCGGACACGGGAGTTTGTCGTTGTGGGTGGGCAGTGCCGTGGTTTCCTTGCAGTCCATGGGTTAGGGTGAGCCTGCGCACCCTACAGCCTGATTCTCGTTCGTCATGAAGCCTCTTGCGTGTCGGTGCGTAGGTGCGCGCGCTGGACCCCGCTTTTCAGGCCTCACGTATCCGTGGTGATGTCGTCCCACGGCTGGTCCATGTAACCGATCAACCAGTTCAATGCGTAATGCCTCTCGATGATCACGCTGGACGACAGGCCGGCGGGCACCGGCCTGTTGTTGATCTCGGCATCCCTCACTGCCCAGTGATAGCGATAGATCAGGTCGGCTTCATCCAGGATCGTGTCGAGCGGGCGCAGCTTTGCGTCGGCGAGGAACTGCTGTGCGCTGCGGTCGCGCAGGAAGCCAACTGCACGCGGTACGTCGCAGGTGTCGGTGGGCTTGCCCAGCGCATCCACGTAGCCCAACGACCATAGCAACGCCCAGGCGGCCTCGTAGCGCCACGAGAACTGGATCCGGTCGTGATCGGTAGGCGCAGCGGTGGTGATGAAGCGCGCCTCGTCCGGCGTGAAGTGGGGTCCCAGACGATAGTCCTTGATGATCTCGTCAACCGTGGCCTGATCCAGCCCTTCGCCTTTCAATGCAACCACCAGCAGCGCCATGGCCCGCCATGCGACGGTCTCGCTGTCGCGGCGCGAGCCTTGGCGACCGTCTTCGATCACGGGCAGGTGCGGATTGACCGGCACTTGTTCGGCAGCGAGCCGTGCATCCGATCGTGCCTTGCGAGCCAGAGCCGCGCCGGTCGCCGCGCCCTCGATGGCGCGGATCCTTTCCTTGCGCTGTTCCAGTGAGGGGGTGGCCTCGCTGCATCCGGTCGCGGCGAGCAGCAGGCAGGTCAGGGCGACAGCGCGTAGCAGCATGATCGGCGGTCCTTGCGATGACGACGCAGGATGACGGCGCGATAGCGCGGACGTCAACCGAAAGAACGAGAGCCGCGTGCGCGGCTCTTGGGCTGCAACCTGCAGCAGGTGGCCCGGCCTCCCCACCCGGAGAGGCCGGTTCCAGGGTCAGGCTTCGCTCGGTTGCGCGGCGGGGAGGGGTTCGCGGCGCGGGGCCAGCCACAGGCTGGCCACGAACCACACCAGCGCCAGCGCGCCCACGCTGAAGAGTGTGTCGGCCGGGACGCGCATCCACACCAGCATGTCCACGATCGGCTGCTGCATGAACTCCGCCGAGCGCGCGAACCAGTAACCATGCTCCAGCGCCGCATTGAGCTGCAGGATGCCCAGCGGCAGCAGGGTCAGCAGCGACATGCCGGCCAGGCCGATGTTGAGCGACCAGAACGCGGTCTTCAGCAGCTTCTCGTTCCACACCACGTCCGGCTTCAGACCACGCAGGCAGAACAGCATCAGCCCGATGCCGAGCATGCCGTACACGCCGAACAATGCGGTGTGGCCATGGTTGGGCGTCAGGTTCAGGCCCTGCATGTAGTACAGCGGCAGCGGCGGGTTGATCAGGAAGCCGAACAGGCCCGCGCCCACCAGGTTCCAGAACGACACCGCGATGAAGAACTGGATCGGCCAGCGGTAGCGCTGCATCCATGGCGTGGCCTTGCCCATCTTCCAGCTGTGGTACGCCTCGAAGCCCACGTAGGCCAGCGGCACCACTTCCAGTGCCGAGAAGCTCGCGCCCAGCGCGATCACCGCCGTCGGCGTGCCGGTGAAGTACAGGTGGTGCAGCGTGCCCAGCACGCCACCAGCCATGAACACGATGGTGGCGAACAGCACCGCCACCGTGGCGGTCTTCGTCTGCAGCAGGCCCAGGCGGGTGAACAGGAAGGCGATCACCGCCACCGCGAACACTTCGAAGAAGCCTTCCACCCACAGGTGTACCACCCACCAGCGCCAGTACTCGACCATCGACAGGTGCGTGTGCTCGCCCCACATCAGGCCGGCCGCGTAGAACAGGCCGATCGCCACGGTGGACAGGAACAGCAGGCTGACGATGCTACGCGATTCGCCGCCGTTCCGGATGGCCGGCCACAGCGCACGGCCCACCAGCACCAGCCACAGGGTCAGGCCGATGAAGAGGAACCACTGCCAGAAGCGACCCAGGTCGACGTATTCCCAGCCCTGGTGGCCGAACCAGAAGTTGTGCTCCAGCCCGAGCTTCTGCATCACCGCGAACCACTGGCCGGTGAAGGCGCCCACCACGATGATCAACAGGCACGCCCACAGGAAGTTGACGCCCAGGCGCTGGAACTTCGGTTCATGCCCGGAGATCGCCGGGCCGATGTACAGGCCCATGCCCAGCCATGCGGTGGCGATCCACAGCACCGCGAGCTGCGTATGCCAGGTGCGCGTGAGCGAGTACGGCAGGATGTCGGCCAGCGCGAAGCCGTAGGCTTCCTGGCCTTCCACCTGGTAATGCGCGGTGATCGCACCCAGCAGGATCTGCACCACGAACAGGGCGATGACCACCCAGAAGTACTTCGCGGTCGCGCGCATCGAGGGCGTGATCCTGATCTTCGCGAGCGGATCGCTCTTCGGCAGCACCGGCGCCATCTCGTCGCCGTGGTTGACCGCGTAGTGCCAGCCCAGCAGGCCGATGCCGGCGATCAGGAACAGCACGCTGAAGACCGTCCACATGAAGGCGCTCGGCGGCGGCGTGTTGCCGACCAGCTCGTCCGCCGGCCAGTTCGCCGTGTAGCTGATCTTCTCGCCGGGACGCTCAGTCACCGACGACCAGGCGGCCCACCAGTAGAACGCGGTCAGCTGGCGACGGTGTTCGGCATCGGGCACGGTGTCGTTGCGCATGGCATAGGCCTCGCGCAGGTCGCCGGTGGCCGGATCGGCGGAGAACAGGCTCTGGTAGTGCAGGCCGACCGTGGCGATGGCGTCGGCGCGATCGTTCGACAGCGTGATCGTGCCCGTCGCGGCGTCATGGGTGTTCGGCCGCATCAGCGCCTGCACGCGCGCGGCGTACGCCGCCTGCGTGGCGGCATCCAGCTGCTTGTAGCTGTCCGCGCCGGCGTCGCGCTTCGCCCATCCATCCAGGATGGCCTCGGCCTCGCGGTGCAACCAGTCCGCGCCCCAGTCGGGCGCCACGTAACCGCCGTGGCCCCAGATGGAACCGAGTTGCTGGCCACCGATCGACTGCCACACCTGGCGGCCGGTCTCGATGTCCTTGCGGGTGAAGATCACCCGGCCGTCCTCCGCCACGACCTGCTCGGGCAATGGTGGCGCCTGGCGATGCACTTCGCTGCCGACCCAGAGCAGGACGGCGAACGACGCAATGAGCAGGGCCGCCAACCCTACCCACAACTTGCGTGTCGAATTCATGATGCGGCTCTCCTGAAGGAACGGCCGCATCATCGGCGCGCCAGCCCGGGGGCTCCATGACGCAGGTCAAGCCGGAGAGGAATTGGCGCGGCCGGTGCCACGTAGGGTGTGCCTCGGCACACCATCGCCGTGTGCTGGGTGTCGCGATAAATGGGATGGGCGCGCGAAATGCGCCGGGGTACACCTGCGGTCAATCCCGCAGCACGGCGAGCGCGAGGGCTTCCAGGCGGGGGAGGTCGAGGATCTCGACGTCGCGCTGCTTGATGTGCAGCAGGCCGTCCTTCTCGAAACGGCGCAGCACGCGGCTGACGGTTTCCGGGGCCTGGCGCAGGTAGTTGGCGATGTCGGTGCGTGCCATGGTCAGCTGGAAGCGGCGCGGCGAGAAGCCGCGTGCGGCCAGCCGGCGCGACAGGCCGATCAGGAACGCGGCCATGCGTTCGTCGGCCGTGTTGTCGCGCGCGAACAGCGAGGCCACGCCGATGTCATGGCTCATCAGCCTGAACAGGTGCTGCTGCAGGTTGGGCAGGCGCGCGGCCAGCAGCGCGATCTTGGGGAACGAGAACCGGCACAGCATCACCGTGTCCAGCGCGATGGCGTTGCACGGGTAGCGGTCGCCGTGGATGGCGTTGAGGCCGATCACTTCGCCGGGCAGGTGGAAGCCGAGCACCTGTTCGTGCCCGTTGCGGTCGATCTGGTAGGTCTTCACCGTGCCCGCGCGCACCGCGGCGATGGCGCCGAACGGATCGCCTTCGCGGAACACGTGCTCGCCCGCGCGCAGCGGGCCGACGTGTTCGACCAGCACGTGCAGGTCCATGAGCGCGCGCTTGTCCATGCCCTCGGACAGGCAGGCCTGCGAGAACGCACACGTGGAGCAGAAGTGCAGGGCATCGCCATCGTCGGCAACCACGCTCGCGTCGGTGCGCGGGAAGACCAGCGGCGAGGTCATGCGGATACTCCCGTCGAGGTCACACCGTGCGCGAGAAGCGGGGCGTCGAGGCTGCGGCGGTGGGCAGGTAGCGGTCGAAGCACATCGCGATGATACGCAACAGCAACCGCCCGTGCGAGGTCGCGCGCAGTCCGTCGGCCGCCAGCTCCACCAGGCCGTCGTCTTCGAGCGGGCGCAGGTGCGCCAGGGCGTCGACGAAATAGGCCGTGAAGTCGATCACGTGGCGCCGGCCGAGGTCGCGGTAGTCCAGTGCGCCGTCGCACATCAGCCGCTGGATCACGTCGGCACGGATCACGTCGTCTTCTTCCAGCCGCATGCCGCGCCACACCGGCAGATGGCCCTGGTCGATGGCCTGCTCCCAACTGCCCAGATCGCGCGGGTTCTGGCTGAAGCTCGGGCCGATGTGGCTGATCGCGCTGACGCCAAGCCCCAGCAGGTCGCTTTCGGCGTGGGTGGTGTAGCCCATGAAGTTGCGGTGCAGGTCGCCGCGTTGCTGCGCCAGCGCCAGACTGTCGCCGGGCAGGGCGAAGTGATCCATGCCGATGTAGACGTAGCCGGCTTCGCCCAGCTTGTCGATCGCGCATTGCAGCAGGCCCAGTTTCACCTCGGGCGAGGGCAGGTCGTCGGCGTTGATGCGTTGCTGGGGGCGGAACATCGACGGCAGGTGCGCGTAGCTGTAGATCGCCAGGCGATCGGGTCGTGCCTCGAGGGTGATGTCGAGCGTGCGCGAGAAGCCCTCCAGGCTCTGCTTCGGCAGGCCGTAGATCAGGTCCACGTTCACGGACTGCAGGCCATGCGTGCGGCAGGCGTCGATGATCGCCAGCGTCTGTTCGACGCTCTGGATGCGGTTGACGGCGCGCTGCACGTCCGGATCGAAATCCTGCACGCCCAGGCTGGCGCGGTTGAAGCCTGCGGCGGCGAGTTCGCCCACCTCGTCCGGCGTGATGAAGCGCGGGTCGAGCTCGATCGAGCAGTCCAGCCTGGAGGCGGGCGCGAACGAGAACTGCCGGCGCAGCACGTCCATCACTTCGGCGATCTGCGCGGGCGACAGGAAGTTGGGGGTGCCGCCGCCGAAGTGCACCTGCTCCACGTCGCGGTCGCGGTCGAACAGCGCCGACGTCATCGCCACTTCGCGGTACAGCCGGGTGAGATACGCGGCGCCGCGCGCGGTGTCGCGGGTGATGATGCGGTTGCAGCCGCAGTAGAAGCACGGACTGGTGCAGAACGGAATGTGCAGGTAGAGCGACAGCGGGCGCGGGATCGGATCGCCGTTGGTGATCGCCGCCATCTCGCGCAGGTCGGCTTCCTGGAAGCCCGGCGAGAACTGCGGCGCGGTGGGATACGAGGTGTAGCGCGGCCCCGGCGTGTCGTAACGCCGCAGCAGCTCGGGATCGAACAGGGAGGACAGGCTGGCCATGGGTGCAGCCTAGGCAAGCGCCTCGGGGCTGTCCTTGATATGGGTCAATCGGCCGCGGCTTTCCGTCGCAGGCTTCAGGGTCGTGAGGGCACGCCTCGGCGGATCAGCGCAGGCGCCGCGCCTGTCCGCCGCATTCGATCAGTTCCAGCATCGCGTCGGCGGTGGCGTCATCCAGCACGGACAGCGGGGACGTGTCCGGCCACAGCACGACGACACGCCTGCCCGCCGCCGCCTGGGCGCCGAGCGAACCGGGCACGTCGCCGTCCAGCGTTGCCGCGACGCTGCGCACGGCATCGCGGCGTGCCAGCATGACGACCGCGTCCCCCATGCTGTCGTGGAACAGGACATGGTCGGCCTGGTGCATCGCGCGCAATGCGTGCAGCGTGAGCTGGGGTGCATTTCCACCGGGCAGCGTGATGAGCGTGATGGTGCCGCGCGGTGGCGGTGCGTCCCTCGACTGCAGCGCCGTCAGCAGCGCCCGTTCCGCCCCCCCGGTATCGGCGTGGCGCAGCCGCGCCATCACCTCGCCGTCGATCTGCGCGTCGTACCAGTGCCGTCGTTCGGCCAGGTCGGGGAAGCGCTGGCGGATCGCTTCGCGGTGGCGCGCGAACAGGGCCGCCAGGTCTCCCCAGGCGTCGTCGAGCTGCGATTCCAGTTGCCGGCCGAGTCGCCGCGCCAGCATCGGCGCCGCGCCGGAGGAGGAGATCGCCACCAGCAGCGGATCGCGATCGACCACCACCGGCACCTGGAACGTCGACAACGCCGCATCGTCCACGACATTGACCAGCCGCTTGCGCGCCGCGGCTTCGCCGGCGAGCCGGGCGTTGAGCACGCCGTCGTCGGTCGCAGCGACGACCAGCCACACGTCGTCCAGCCAGTCGGGCTCGAACGCATCCGCGAGATGCTGCACGCGCCCGGTCGCGATCCAGTCGGCCAGTTGCGCGGACACGCGCCGCGCGCACACGCGCACGCGAGCGCCTGCGCGCAGCAGCGCTTCCACTTTGCGCGTGGCGACGTCACCGCCGCCCACCACCAGCACGTCGCGCTGGTCCAGGTCGGCGAACAGCGGATACAGCGGCATCGGCATCTTCCCGGCGAAGGGGCTCGCGGTGGCGTTTGTTGCATGGCAACATGCGGGCGAGAGCCACGTCAAGCCACCGAGCCATCACCCACGATGCTGCGCGTCCTGCTGGTCAACGACACCGACAAGCCGATCGCGGAACTGCGCGAGGCGCTGCTGGCGGTCGGCTATGACGTGCTGCCGCAGGTGGCGACCGCCGCCGGGCTGCTGAAGGCGGTCCAGCTGCAGCAGCCCGACGTGATCATCCTCGACGTCGACTCGCCGTCGCGCGACATGCTGGAACAGCTCGCGATGCTGCACAGGGAGGCACCGAAGCCGGTGGTGATGTTCGCGTCCGACGGCGACGACCGCCTGATCCGCGATGCACTGGGTGCGGGCGTGGCGGCGTACATCGTCGACGGCCTCGCACCCGCGCGGCTGGCGCCGATCCTGCGCGTGGCGATGGCGCGCTTCGAACAGCAGTCGCACGTGCGGCAGAAGCTGGACGACCTGGAGCAGCAGCTGCGCGACCGCAAGGACATCGATCGCGCCAAGGGGCTGCTGATGGACAAGCGCAACATGAGCGAGGCCGACGCGTATGCCGCCTTGCGCCAGCAGGCGATGAAACAGGGCCTCCGCCTGGCCGATGTGGCGCGGCGGATCATCGCGATGGCCGACCTGCTGGGATGAAGACATATCGATGAAGGCACGACGATGACACCGACCACCGCCCCGGGGCACCGCACGCTCGACATCGGCTTCATGCCGCTGATCGACAGCGCGCCGCTGATCGCCGCGTCGCGGCTGGGCCTGGACCACCGGCACGGGCTGCACCTGCGCCTGCACCGGCAGGCCTCGTGGGCCGCGATCCGCGATCGCGTGCTGTCGGGCGAATTCGATGCGGTCCACGCGATGGCGGCGATGGTCTATGGCGTGCAGACCGGCATCGGCGGACCGCGCGCCGACCTGGCCATCCTGATGGGCCTGAACCAGAACGGCCAGGCGATCACCCTGTCGCCGCTGCTGGCCGAGGCGGTCGCGGCCGGTCGTCCGTTGGCGGATGCCGTGCGCGCGCTGCCGCGCACGCCGGTGTTCGCGCAGACCTTTCCCACCGGCACGCATGCGGTGTGGCTGTATTACTGGCTCGCCGCGCAGGGTGTCGACCCCATGCACGGGATCGACGTGGTGACGCTGCCGCCACCACAGATGCCCGATGCGCTGGCGCGCGGCGAACTGGATGGCTTCTGCGCGGGCGAACCGTGGGGCGCGCAGGCCGAAGCCATCGGCGCGGGACGTCGCGTGATCCGCAGCGGACAGCTCTGGCCGGGGCACCCGGAGAAGGTGCTCGCGTGCCGGCGCGACTTCGCTGCGCTGCAGCCCGAGGTGGCGTTGGCGCTGACGACCACGGTGCTGGAAGCCTGCCGCTGGCTGGACGATCCCGCACACCATGCCGATGTCGTGGCATGGCTGGCGGAGCCCGATGCGATCGGCCTGCCCGCTGACCGCATCGCGGCCTGCCTGCGGCCACGCGACGGCGAACAACCCGGCGAAGGCTTGCGCTTCCACGCGGATGGAGACGCGAATTTCCCGTGGCTGTCCGATGGCCGCGGTTTCCTGCGCCAGTTCCGGCGCTGGGGCTGGTTGCCCTCGGCACGCCATGCCGGCGACGACGACTGGCTGCACGACGTGCATCGCCTGGATACCTACCGGCAGGCGGCACGCACGCTTGGCGTGACGGTGCCCGCGGGCGACGAGCGCCATTGTGTGTTGTTCGACGGCGCGCCCTGGGGCTGAGCCCCGACACGTTTGTCGCGGCGCACGATCGCGGTGCGCCTTTGCACTTGCGGAGTGCGTCGCGCGGGTTACCGGATCGATGGCGCGTGGCGTGTCCAAGCGGAGTTCAACGCTAACGGATTGAATTCTTTCATCATTCACGCCGCGACATCGCAAGCCACGGAATTGGCACGGCGCTTGCGTAGGTAGTCCACATGGGCACAACGGCGTGCCCATCACAACCCGATATCGCGGTAGGGCCAATGGCGGTCCGATCGCGCAGACAACGGCGTCTTTCCGGTGCGAACCGGAAGGCGCCGTTTTTTGTTCCCTCGCTGCAGTCGTCCACCTTGCCGCGGCCGGTGTCCACCGTCCGCGTCCCCACCTGGAGATGGCGTGAATGAACCGATCGTTCTGGCAGGCCGGGCACACGCCCACGCTGTTGTCGGCTTTCCTCTACTTCGACCTGAGTTTCATGGTGTGGTACCTGCTGGGGCCGATGCAGGTGCAGATCGCCGAAGCACTGCAACTGGACACCCAGCAGCGCGCCCTGATGGTGGCGGTGCCGATCCTGTGCGGTGCGTTGCTGCGCCTGGTACTGGGCATCCTTGCGGACCGTATCGGCGCCAAGCGCACCGGCCTGCTGGCGCAGGCGCTGGTGATCGCCGCGCTGCTGTGCGCGTGGAAACTGGGCGTGCATGACGTCCGCCAGGTGCTGCTGCTCGGGATGATGCTGGGTGTCGCGGGCGCATCGTTCGCGGTCGCATTGCCGCTGGCATCGCGCTGGTATCCACCAGAACACCAGGGCACGGCAATGGGCATTGCCGGTGCGGGCAACTCGGGCACCGTGCTGGCGGCGCTGTTCGCACCCGCGCTCGCTGCGGCCTTCGGTTACCAGGCCGTGTTCGGGTTGGCATGCATTCCGCTGGCGCTGACCCTGCTGGTGTTCGCCGCATGCGCGAAGGAGGCGCCCGGGCGGGTGGTGCGCAAAGGGTGGGCCGACTATGGCCGCGTGCTGGTCGGAAACCGCGATGCGTGGTGGTTCATGTTCTTCTACGCGATCACCTTCGGCGGCTTTGCCGGCTTCGCAAGCGCATTGCCCGGCTATTTCCACGACGAGTTCGGTTTCGATCCCAAGCTGGCCGGCTGGGCGACTGCGGCCTGCGTGCTTGCCGGGTCGGCGATGCGTCCACTGGGAGGCGTGATCGCCGATCGCGTCGGCGGCACGCGCACGCTGTTGGCGGTGTATCTGTCGGTGGCGTTGCTGGTCGCGGCGGCCGGCATCGGCATTGGCGGACCGCTGGGCGCGGTCAGCCTGTTCGTGCTGACGTTGCTGTGCCTGGGGGCGGGCAACGGGGCGGTGTTCCAGCTGGTGCCGCAGCGCTTCGGTGCCGACATCGGCGTGATGACCGGGTTGATCGGCATGGCCGGTGGCGTCGGCGGTTTCCTGCTTGCCGCCGGCCTGGGCGTGCTGAAGCAGCAGACCGGCGGATACGGGCTTGGCCTGTGGGGTTTCGCCTGCATCGCCCTGCTCGCATGGGGATTGCTGCGTGGGGTCACCCAGCAGTGGCGCAACCAGTGGGCGGCGCTTGGCGCTGCGCGCGTCTGAGGAGCACGACGATGAAGAAGCCACGGCTAGTGGTGGTGGGCAACGGGATGGCCGGCATCCGCACACTGGAAGAACTGCTGAAGCTGGTGCCGGACATGTACGACATCACCGTGTTCGGTGCGGAGCCGCATCCGAACTACAACCGCATCCTGCTGTCGCCGGTACTCGCGGGCGAACAGGACTTCGACGACATCGTGCTCAATCCGCTGTCGTGGTATGCGGAACATGGCATCCGCCTGCACCTGGGCAAGGAAGTGGTGAAGATCGACCGCGTGCGCCGTTGCGTGGTCGCGGCCGATGGCACGGAGGCCGAGTACGACCGCCTGCTGCTCGCGACCGGCTCGCTGCCCTTCATCCTTCCGGTTCCCGGCAAGGACCTGAAGGGCGTGATTGGCTATCGCGACATCCACGACACGCAGACGATGATCGATGCCGCGAAGGTGAAGCGGCATGCGGTGGTGATCGGCGGCGGCCTGCTGGGGCTGGAGGCTGCCAATGGACTGAAGTTGCGCGGCATGGACGTGACCGTGGTGCACCTGGCTGGCTGGCTGCTGGAGCGCCAGCTCGATCCGGTCGCGGGCGCGTTGCTGGAAACCTCGTTGAAGGCGCGCGGCCTGCAGTTCCGCCTGGATACCTCGACCAGTGCGCTGATCGGGAATGCCGATGGAGAGGTCGTCGCCGTGCGCTTCTCCGACGGCGAGGAAATCCCTGCCGACCTGGTGGTGATGGCGGCTGGCATCCGCCCCAACACGGCGCTGGCGCAGGCGGCAGGCATCCATTGCAATCGCGGCATCGTGGTCAACGACACGTTGCAGACGTTCGATCCGCGTGTGTATGCGGTAGGCGAGTGCGCCAGTCATCGCGGCATCGCCTACGGGCTGGTCGCGCCGCTGTTCGAGCAGGCCAAGATCTGCGCGAACCACCTGGCTACCTACGGCATCGGCATCTACAAGGGCTCGGCGGTGTCGACCAAGCTCAAGGTCACCGGCATCGATCTGTTCTCGGCCGGCGATTTCATGGGCGGCGAGGGCACCGAGGAGATCGTGCTGTCCGATCCGGCGGGTGGCCTGTACAAGCGGCTGGTGATCCGCGACGACAAGCTGGTGGGCGCCTGCCTGTACGGCGACACCGGCGATGGCGGCTGGTACTTCAAGCTGATCAAGGACGGCGCTGGCATCGATGATCGCCGCGACCAACTGGTGTTCGGCGAGAAGGCACTGGGCGACGCCGGCACGGCAGGCCAGGACCGTGCGGCCAGCATGGCCGACAGCGATGAAGTCTGCGGCTGCAACGGCGTGTGCAAGGGCACGCTGGTCAAGGCGGTGCGCGAACAGGGCCTGTTCACCGTCGACGAGGTGAAGAAGCACACCAAGGCGGCCAGCTCCTGCGGCTCATGTACGGGGCTGGTGGAGCAGATCCTGATGAACTGCCTAGGTTCCAATTTCCAGGAAACGCCGAAGACCAAGGCCGTCTGCGGGTGCACCGACCTGAGCCATGGCGAGGTGCGACAGGCGATCCGCGAGCACCGGCTGGTGACGCACGCGCAGGCCTACGCGTTCATGGGCTGGCGGTCGCCGAATGGCTGCGCCACCTGCCGGCCCGCGATCAACTACTACATGCTTTCGACGTGGCCGCGCGAAGCGGTCGACGACCCGCAAAGCCGCTTCATCAACGAGCGCGCGCACGCCAACATCCAGAAGGACGGCACGTTCTCGGTGATCCCGCAGATGAAGGGCGGGGTGACCAACGCCTCCGAGTTGCGGCGCATCGCCGACGTCGCCGACAAGTACGCCATCCCGATGGTCAAGGTCACCGGCGGCCAGCGCATCGACCTGCTGGGTGTAAAGAAGGAGGACCTGGTCGAGGTGTGGCGCGACCTCGACATGAAGTCCGGGCACGCCTACGGCAAGTCGATCCGCACAGTGAAGACCTGCGTCGGCAGCGAGTTCTGTCGCTTCGGCACGCAGAACAGTACGCAGATGGGCATCGACCTGGAGACGGTGCTGGCCAACATGTGGAGCCCGCACAAGGTGAAACTGGCGGTGTCCGGCTGCCCGCGCAACTGCGCCGAATCGGGCATCAAGGACGTGGGCATCATCGCGGTGGAATCAGGCTGGGAAATCCACGTGGGTGGCAACGGCGGCATCAAGACCGAAGTCGCACGCTTCCTGGTGAAAGTGAGGACCGCCGAGGAGGTGAAGGAGTACACGGGCGCCTTCCTGCAGTTGTACCGCGAGCAGGCCTACTACCTCGACCGCACCGTGCACTACATCGACCGCGTGGGGCTGGACTACGTGAAGCAGCAGGTGGTCGACGACGCGGCCAACCGCCGCGCCCTGTTCGAGCGCTTGCTGTTCGCGCTCGAAGGGCTGCCGGATCCGTGGGCCGCACGCATCGCCGGCACGCAGGCGCGCGAGTATGCACCGCTGCGGCTGGATCGCCAGATCCCCGTCATGGTGGAGGACTGACATGGGCGTCATCATGTCGTGGGTCGAGGTGTGCGCGCTGGATGACATCCCGGTGCTGGGCGCGCGTGTGCTGGTGCGCGCAGGGCAGGACGACATCGCCCTGTTCCGCCCCGCCGAGGACCGCGTGTTCGCGCTCGCCGACCGCTGCCCGCACAAGGGTGGACCGCTGTCGCAGGGCATCGTGGCCGGCGACACCGTGACCTGTCCGTTGCACGCATGGCAGATCGCGCTGGACAGTGGCCAGGCATGCGCACCCGACGTGGGATGCGCGCGCCGTTTCGACGCGGAAGTGCGTGACGGCATGGTCTGGCTCTGCCTGGCGGCAGCGTCCGACATCCAGGCTGCAGCGGCGGAGGCGTTGGCCTGATGGACGGCGCCGGCACGTTCAGTGTGCGCCGGACGACGCGTTCGACCTGCTGCTACTGCGGTGTCGGTTGCGGTGTGCTGATCCAGACGGAGCATGATGCCGGCGGCGAACGCATCATCGGCGTGGAAGGCGATCCTGCACATCCGGCCAACCGGGGTCGCCTCTGCAGCAAGGGCCTTGCGCTGGCCGACAGCGCACGCAGCTCGCAGGGGCGTGCATTGCTGCCGGAGTTGCGCCATCACCGCGGCGAGGAACGTCGTCCGGTCGACTGGGGTCTCGCGCTCGACACGGTCGCCGACCGGCTGGCGGACATCATCGCGCGGCACGGGCCGGACAGCGTGGCGTTCTATCTGTCGGGCCAGTTGCTGACCGAGGACTACTACGTCTTCAACAAGTTGGCGAAGGGACTCATCGGCACCAACAACATCGACACCAATTCGCGCTTGTGCATGTCCAGTGCGGTGACGGCCTACAAGCTGGCGTTCGGCGCCGACGGCCCGCCCACCTGCTACGACGACCTGGAAGCGGCGAAGACGGTGCTGTTCGCCGGCAGCAATACGGCGTATGCGCACCCGGTGCTGTACCGGCGTCTGGAAGAGGCGCGCGCGCGCGACCCTGATGTGCGCTGGATCGTGGTGGACCCGCGCCGCACCGATACCGCCGCGATGGCCGACCTGCACCTGGCGATCCAGCCCGGCACGGACGTGGCATTGTTCAACGGCATGCTGCATCACCTGGTGTGGGAAGGCTGCATCGATGCGGACTTCATCGACGCGCACACCACGGGCTTCGCCGACCTCAAGCAGCTGCTGCGCGACTACACGCCGCGCATGTCCGCGGACATCTGCGGTATTCCGGTGGCCGACCTTGTCACTGCGGCCGAATGGTTCGGTCGCAGCCGCGCGGCGCTGTCGCTGTACTGCATGGGCCTGAACCAGTCGGTCCACGGCACGGACAAGAATCTCGCGCTGATCCACCTGCACCTGGCCACGCGGCAGCTCGGTCGTCCCGGCGCGGGTCCGTTCTCGCTGACCGGCCAGCCCAATGCGATGGGGGGCCGTGAAGTCGGCGGCATGGCCACGATGCTGGCGGCGCACCGCGAGATCGCCAGCGATGGCGACCGTGCCGAGCTGGAAGCGCTGTGGCGCTTGCCGGCCGGTCACTTGTCCGCGCAGCCGGGGCTCGCGGCGGTGGAGCTGTTCGAGGGCCTGCGCAGCGGGAAGGTCAAGGCGGTGTGGATCGCCTGTACCAATCCGGTGCACTCCATGCCCGACATCGGCCGCGTGCGCGAAGCATTGCAGCGCGCCGAGTACGTGATCGTGCAGGACGCTTTCCGCGGCACGGACACCGTGCCCTTCGCCGACGTGCTGCTGCCGGCGGCGACGTGGGGCGAAAAGGACGGCACGGTGACCAACTCCGAGCGCTGCGTGACGCGCGTGCGCGCCGCGGTGCCGCCACCGGGGCAGGCGAAGGCGGATTTCTGGATCGCACGCGAAGTCGCACGCCGGCTGGAGGCGAGGCTGACGATGCCGGGCGCGCCGGCATTGTTCGATTTCGACGATGCCGGCGCTGCGTTCGACGAGCACTGCCGCCTGACCGCAGGGCGTGATCTGGACATGAGCGGCCTGGATCATGCGCGCCTGGATGCCGGTGGGCCGCAGCAGTGGCCGTTCCCCGCCGGTGCCGTGCAGGGACAGGCGCGCCGCTATGAAGATGGCCGCTTCGCCACGCCGGACGGACGCGCGCGCTTCCATGCCACGCCGTACAGGCCGGTCGCCGAGCCGACGTCCGCGCGTTTTCCGCTGCGCCTGCTCACCGGCCGCCTGCGCGACCAGTGGCATGGCATGTCGCGCACCGGTCGGGTGCCGGCATTGTTCGCGCATGCGCCGGAGCCGGGTCTGCGCATGCATCCGGAGGACGCGGCGCGGCGCGGACTGAAGACAGGCGAGCTGGTGCGCGTGGCCAGCAAGCGCGGCGAACTGGTGCTGCCGCTGGAATTGTCCGACGAGATGGGCTCGGGCACGGTGTTCGCGGCGATGCACTGGAATGGCCAGTTCCTGTCCAGCGGCGGCATCAACGAAGTCAGCCTGCCCGCCGTCGATGCACGTTCGCGGCAGCCGGAACTCAAGCATGCGGCGGTGCGCGTGGAGCGTGCGGACTTCGGCTGGCACCTGCTCGCCGCGCGCCGCGGCGATGCGCTGGCGATGCGCGCCGCCGTGCAGCCCCTGCTCACTCAATGCGGCTACGCCGCGCTCAGCCTGCAGGCAGAGGCCAACGCATCCGACGGTGTTGCATGGCTGGTGGTGCGCGCGGCGTCCGCGTCTGCTTTTCCGCAGCCATGGCTGGCGGCGCTGGAGTCGGCGCTGGCGCTCCGCACCGGGCCGGACACGCTGGAATACCGCGATGCGCGACGCGGCCTGTTGCGCCGCGTCGCGTGGCGCGAGCACGTGCAGGACAGCTTCATCGATGGTCTGCAGTGGATCGACACGCAACCCGCCGCACAGGCCGCGTCGCTGTTGGCGACGGCCATCGCGGGCCAGTCCTGGCAGGCGACGCGCCTGTCCGCGTTCGCCGGCGCCCCCGTGCAGGCACGCGACCCCATCGTCTGCGTCTGCCGGCAAGTGGGCGAATCCGCCATCCGCGCGCAAGTGAAAGCCGGCGCGGATGTCGCGGACCTCAAGCGTGAGCTCGGGTGCGGAACCGTGTGCGGCTCCTGCCTGCCGCAACTCCATCGCCTTGCCGCCGTGCCGGCACGCGCGTGACATCAACCACCCTCTGAGGATGCCGATGCACAACGACTCCCTTCGCATGCGCCAACCGGCCGAAGTGGTGCTGCTGTCGGCAGGTCCGGGCGACCTGGACCTGCTGACCCTCAAGGCCGTCAAGGCGTTGGCCGCCGCGGACGTGCTGCTGCTGGACGAACTGGTCGACCCGCAGATCGTCACGCTCGCGCCGTACGCGCGCGTGGTGCGCGTGGGCAAGCGGGCCGGATGCCGTTCCACCCCGCAGGCCTTCATCTGCCGGCTGATGCGCCGTTACGCACTGCAGGGCTTGAACGTGGTGCGCGTGAAGGGCGGCGATGCGTTGATGTTCGGGCGCGCGGGCGAAGAGATCGCATTCCTGCGTGCGGCGGATGTGGGCGTGCGTATCGTCAACGGCGTCAGCGCGGCCTTCGCGGCGGCGGCGGCGCTGGGCGTGTCGCTGACCCATCGGGAGCATTGCCACGGGGTCACCTTCGTCACCGCGCATACGCACGACCACGGCGAGCCGGATTGGGCGGCGCTGGCGCGCAGCGGTACCACGCTGGCCATCTACATGGGCATGTCGCGGCTCGCATCGTTGGCGGCGGGGCTGCTGCCGCACCTGCGCGCGGACACGCCCGTCGCCATCGTGCAGGGCGCCAGCCGCGGGGATGAACGGCGCGAGCTGACCACATTGCAGGCCCTGCGTGATGCGCCGCCGGTGTTCGACGCGCGGCAGCCCGGCGTGGTCCTGGTGGGGCCCGCACTGGCGGAGGCATTGCACGTCGCGGGGCACGTGGAGCCTGCCGCCGGGGCGATGGCGGTCTGCGGCTGAGCACCGCATGCCTGTGTGGCGGTGATTGGCAATCGCCGCGCGCGCGCACTAGGCTGTCGACGATCCGCCGTCGGCCTTCAGGGAACGGCCGACGAAGTCGCGGCATGGACAGGGAGGCGCAGTGATCGGATACCACGAGGCGTTGGCGCGGATGCGGGAGGGCGCGCGCCTGCTCGCCGTACAGCAGGTCGCGCTCGCCGCAGCGACAGGTCGCGTGCTGGGCCGTGACGTGGTGAGCGCCATCGCGTTGCCGCCGTTCGACAATGCGGCGATGGACGGCGTTGCGCTTGCAGCGGGCGGACAGCCACAGGCCGCCGGGAGCGAGTGGGAGATCGCGGCACGCATCGGCGCGGGCGACATGCCGCGGGACGATGCGGCATCCGCATGGGAGATCATGACCGGCGCGCCGCTTCCTGCGCGCGCGGACATCGTGGTGCCGGTGGAGCGCATCGAGGCACTCGCCGTGCGGGACGCAGGGGCACCGCGCATCCGTCTGCTGGCGCAGGCCGAGCCGGGCGCGAACATCCGGCGCCGGGGCGAAGACGTACCGGCGGGATGCGTGGTGCTGAAGCAGGGCACGTTCGTCGGCGACGCACAGATGTTGCTGCTCGCCGGGCTCGGTATCGATCGGGTCGACGTGGCGCGCCGTCCGCGCGTTGCGGTACTGGCGACGGGCCGCGAACTGGTAGCGCCGGGCCAGCCGTTGCCGCCGGGCGGCATCCATGACGCGACCTCGCCTTATCTCGCCGCTGCCTTGGCGACTGCGGGCGCGGAAGCCGTCCGCGTCGTGCGCGTCGGCGATGAAGTGGCGGATTTCCTGGCTGCGCTCGATACGGCGCTGGCGGACGGTGTCGACCTGGTGCTGAGTACCGGCGCGGTGTCCAAGGGCCACTACGACTTCATTCCGTCCGCACTGGATGCGCGCGGCGCGGAGCGGCGTTTCCACGGCGTGGCGTTGCGCCCCGGTAAGCCGGTGTTCTGTGCGCGGTTGCGCGAGGGGCCCTTGTTCGTCGGCCTGCCGGGCAATCCGCTGTCGACGGCGGTGGGCTTCCGCTTCCTGGTCGAGCCACTGCTGCGCGCATGGCTGGGCATGTCCGTGGAACAGGAATGCCGGTTGCCGCTCGCCACCGCATGCAGCAAACGTGCCGGGGTGCATGCCGCCTTCCATGCCACGCTGCGCTGCGATGGGGAAGGATGCATGCGCGTGCATGTCGACGTGGCGCAGGCCTCGTTCCGTCTGCTGCCTTTCTCGCGATCTTCCGCATGGATCAGCCTGCCTGCCGAAGCGGAGCACGTCGAAGCAGGCACGCTCGTGCAGGTGCATGGCTACAGCCATCTGCGGCCCCCGCCGTGGATCCCGGCATGAATCGGCCGTTGCCCACGTGGCGTGCCGTCCTGCTTGCAGGTGGGCGATCGTCGCGGATGGGCACGGACAAGGCACTGCTGCCATGGGGCGACGGCACGTTGCTGACGCACATGCATGCAGTGCTGCGGACGGCGGGCGCACGCGAGGTCATCGTCAGTGGCGATCGTCCCGGTTTCGACAGCGTGCCGGACACGCAGCCCGATACCGGTCCGATGGGCGCACTGGCACAACTCGCTCCCCGCCTGCGGGACGGCGCCTGGATCGTGGTGCCGGTGGACATGCCGCTGCTGTCGTCTGGATTGCTGCAGGCGCTGATGCGAACGGACGCGGATTGCGCCTGCGTGGAAGCGCATGCCCTGCCGATGGCATTGCGCCTGGATGCCGGCGTGCGCGCCACGCTGGAGGAGATCGGTGGCCTCACGGGACGTGCGTGCTCGCTGCGCGCGCTGCAGCAGCGATTGCACACCGTCCATCTGCCGTCATCGCCATGGAAGCAGGTGCTGCGCAACTGCAATACGCCGGAAGACTGGGTTGCGCTGCAGCATCCGATGTCCTGAGTATCGCCTTCCGATGACCGGGACAGGGCCACTACGCGAATGTGATAGCCTGCAGCCGCAGCATCGTCGCACCAGTACCCACCCGCAAGGTAGGCAACATGGAGCAGAGCGAAGGATCAGCCGTTGCGAGCAAACAGCAGGAGCGCACCGCGTTCCTGTTGCTGACGTTGGTCATCTTCCCGTTGATGGCCGTGCTGATCGTGGCGGGATACGGCTTCCTCGTGTGGATGTGGCAGCTGCTGTTCGCCGGTCCGCCGACGGGACCCTGAGCGATGGACGATGTCCGCTCGATTTCACGTCGTGCCCTGCTGTTCGGCCGCGCGGCGCCCATACCGGCATCCGTCGTCTTCCGTCCGCCCTGGGCCAGGCCCGAGGCTGAATTCACGCGTGCCTGCACGCGCTGCGATGCCTGCGTGCGGCAGTGCCCGCAGCAGGTGCTGGTGCGTGGCGCGGACGGCCTGCCGCGTTTCGACGCGACGGCGGGCGAATGCACGTTCTGCGGCGAATGCGTGGCCGCCTGCGACAGCGACGCGTTCGCTCCTTCCCTCGATCCCCCGTGGATCCTCCTGGCCCAGGTGGCGGATCGCTGTCTGTCCGCGCACGGCGTGGTCTGTGCCAGTTGCCACGACGTGTGTCCCGCGTCCGCCATCCACGTGCCGCCCGCGGCCCGGGGCGCGGCCACCGTCGACGCGGAACGATGCACGGGCTGCGGTGCCTGCGTCGGCACGTGTCCCGTGGATGCCATCACCCTGCAGCACGCACAGGCCACGGAGGCCATCGCATGAGCCCGCCAGGCCCTGAACCCGAAATCCACATCGCCAGCTTCGTGGTCCAGCACCGCGAAAGCGCATCCAAGGCGCTCGCCGCAATGATCGACACGCACGACGATCTCGAACTCGCACTGGCCGGCGATACGCGCAGCGTGGTGATCTGCGAATCCGCCGACCGCCATGCGGTGATGGAGCGCGTGGACCAGCTGCAGTCGGTGCCGGGGGTGTTGAACGTGCTGCTGGTCTACCACCATGCCGAGCCCGCGCATGCGCTCGACGAGCCCCTTCCCAGCCTCTCCATCCTGTCCGCGACCGGAGCCACGCCATGAGCACACGCCGCGAGTTCATCCGCCACAGCGCGCTGGCGACGGCCGCGGCGGCTGCCGGGCTGCCGCTTGCCGGCAGCGGCAGCAACGTGGTCACCGAAGGCGACCGGACGACGCTGAAGTGGGACAAGGCGCCGTGCCGCTACTGCGGCACGGGCTGCGGGGTGAATGTCGCCGTGAAGGAGGGGCGCGTGGTGGCCACCCACGGCGACGTGCATGCGGAAGTAAATCGCGGCATCAACTGCGTGAAGGGCTACTTCCTGTCCAAGATCCTGTACGGCGCCGACCGCCTGACCCAGCCGCTGCTGCGCAAGAAGAACGGCGTGTACGCCAAGGATGGCGACTTCACCGCCGTGAGCTGGGACGAGGCCTTCGACGTGATGGCCGCGCAGTTCAAGCGCGTGCTCAAGGAGAAAGGCAGCGACGCCATCGGCATGTTCGGCTCGGGCCAGTGGACGATCTTCGAGGGTTATGCCGCCAACAAGCTGATGAAGGCCGGGTTCCGCAGCAACCACATCGATCCGAACGCGCGCCACTGCATGGCGTCGGCCGTGGCGGGGTTCATGCGGACCTTCGGCATGGACGAGCCGATGGGCTGCTACGACGACATCGAGGCCGCCGATGCGTTCGTGCTGTGGGGCTCCAACATGGCCGAAATGCATCCGATCCTGTGGACCCGGGTGACGGACCGGCGGCTTTCGCACCCGCACGTGAAGGTGGTGGTGATGTCCACCTTCGAGCACCGCAGCTTCGAGCTGGCCGACATTCCGATCATCTTCACGCCGCAGACCGACCTGGTCATCCTCAACTACATCGCCAACCACATCATCCGCACCGGCAAGGTCAACCAGGCGTTCGTTGACAGGCACACCACGTTCAAGCGCGGCAACGACGACATCGGCTACGGCCTGCGCCCGGAACATCCGTTGGAGGTCAAGGCGAAGAATGCCAAGGACCCGAACGGCGGGCAGCCGATCAGCTTCGAGGAGTTCGCCGCCTTCGTCGCGCCATACACGCTGGACAAGGCCGTCGAGATGACCGGCGCGGAGCGTGGCTGGCTGGAACAGTTGGCCGAGCTGTACGCGGACCCGAAGACGAAGGTGATGTCGTTCTGGACCATGGGCTTCAACCAGCACACGCGCGGTGTGTGGGCCAACAACATGGTCTACAACATCCACCTGCTGACCGGGAAGATCGCCACCCCGGGCAACAGCCCGTTCTCGCTGACCGGCCAGCCGTCCGCCTGCGGCACCGCGCGTGAAGTGGGCACTTTCAGCCACCGCCTGCCGGCCGACATGGTGGTGACCAATCCCGAGCATCGCAGGCACGCGGAAGAGATCTGGAAGCTTCCGCACGGTACCGTCAATCCGAAGGTTGGCTACCACGCGGTCGAACAGAACCGCGCCCTGAAGGACGGCAAGCTCAACGCGTACTGGGTGATGGTCAACAACAACATGCAGGCCGCCGCGAACCTGCGCGAGGAGACCTGGCCGGGCTACCGCAACCCGGACAACTTCATCGTCGTGTCCGATGCCTATCCCACGGTGACCGCACAGGCGGCGGACCTGATCCTGCCGGCGGCGATGTGGGTGGAGAAGGAGGGTGCCTACGGCAACGCCGAGCGACGCACCCAGTTCTGGCATCAACTCGTGAAGGCGCCCGGCGAGGCGCGCTCGGACCTGTGGCAGCTGATGGAGTTCTCCAGGCGCTTCACCACCGACGAGTGCTGGCCAGCCGACCTGCTGGCCGCGAACCCGCAGTACAAGGGCAAGACGCTGTTCGACGTGCTGTACCGCAACGGCAACGTGGACAGGTTCCCCACGACCGACATCGAAGCCGGCTACGCCAACGACGAATCCGCGCTGTTCGGGTTCTACGTGCACAAGGGGCTGTTCGAGGAGTACGCCGCGTTCGGTCGCGGCCACGGCCACGACCTGGCGCCGTTCGACGACTACCACAAGGCGCGCGGCCTGCGCTGGCCGGTGGTGAAGGGCCAGGAGACGCGCTGGCGCTATCGCGAGGGCGCCGATCCGTACGTCAAGCCGGGCAAGGGCTTCGAGTTCTACGGCAACAAGGACGGCAGGGCGGTGATCTGGGCGCTGCCGTACGAGCCGGCCGCCGAATCGCCGGATGACGAGTTCGACCTGTGGCTGGTCACTGGCCGCGTGCTGGAGCACTGGCATTCGGGGTCGATGACGATGCGCGTGCCGGAGTTGTACAAGGCGTTTCCGGCGGCGGTGGTGTTCATGAACCCGGACGATGCGAAGGCGCGCGGGCTCAAGCGCGGTGACGAGATCATCGTTGCGTCGCGGCGGGGCGAGATGCGCTCGCGCGTGGAGACGCGCGGCCGCAACCGGATGCCGCGCGGGCTGGTGTTCGTGCCGTGGTTCGATGCCGGGCAGCTGATCAACAAGGTCACGCTGGACGCGACCGATCCGATTTCCAAGCAGACCGACTACAAGAAGTGCGCCGTCAGAGTCGTGGCCGCCTAGGAGTACGCCCGTGCAGAACAAGCATCTCTGGATCGCGGTTGGGCTGACCGTCGCCCTGATGGCGCTGGTCTTCGTGGCGGGATGGATGACAGGTCGCCCGGACCGGCACGAAGCGCCGGTGGCGGCGGTATCCACGCCCGTGGACGCGC
Source organism: Pseudoxanthomonas sp. 97-1-1 (assembly GCF_057773125.1). Taxonomy (NCBI): domain Bacteria; kingdom Pseudomonadati; phylum Pseudomonadota; class Gammaproteobacteria; order Lysobacterales; family Lysobacteraceae; genus Pseudoxanthomonas; species Pseudoxanthomonas sp. 97-1-1. The sequence continues at coordinate 48,037 of NZ_JBYMTJ010000003.1, forward strand.
GCGCGGTCTTCGTGCCCGGCGCGGGTCAGATCGATGCCCTCCGCCGCGGCGTGCCGGTGGACAAGGAGGGCCATCCCCCGCCGATGGCGCACGTGGAGAACGCCGACCTGAAGCGTGCGCGCGCCTACCCGATGCAGCCGCCGACCATCCCGCATGCGATCGACGGCTACCAGGTCGACAGGAACAGCAACCGCTGCATGCTGTGCCACGCCCGCGCCAACGCGGCCACCTTCCAGGCGCCGCCGGTCAGCGTGACGCACTACATGGATCGCGACGACCAGTTCCTGGCGACCATCTCGCCGCGACGCTACTTCTGCAACCAGTGCCATGTCGTGCAGACCGATGCGCCGGTGCTGGTGGCGAACCAGTTCCGCGACATCGACAGCGTGCTGTCGCCGCCGCCGGCCGCGAAGGAGTAGCCCATGTGGTCACGGACCAAGCAGCGGGTGTCGGGCCTGTGGCGCACGTTGCGCCTGCCCAGCCGCCATTACAGCCTGGGTTTCCTGACGGTGGCCGGGTTCCTGGCGGGGGTGATGTTCTGGGGCGGGTTCAACACCGCGCTGGAGGCGACCAACACCGAGGCGTTCTGCACCAGCTGCCACGAAATGCAGGACAACGTCTTCGAGGAACTGAAGACCACCATCCACTACACCAACCGCTCGGGCGTCCGCGCGACCTGCCCCGATTGCCACGTGCCGCACAACTGGACCGACAAGATCGCGCGCAAGATGCAGGCATCGAAGGAGGTCTGGGGCAAGCTCTTCGGCACCATCAACACGCGCGAGAAATTCCTGGACGAGCGCCTGATCCTGGCCACGCACGAGTGGAACAGGCTGAAGGCGAACGATTCGCTGGAGTGCCGCAACTGCCACGACTACGATTCGATGGACCTGACCCGCCAGGGCTCGCGCGCGGCGCAGGTGCACAAGCTGTGGCTCGGCACCGGCAAGAAAACCTGCATCGACTGCCACAAGGGCGTCGCGCACCACCTGCCCGACATGACGGGCGTGCCGCAGGGGTGATGGCCTACAGCCGCGCGGCTTCGGCGCGGGCGCGGATCTCGGCGAAGGTCCAGTCGCGCAGCAGGCGGCCGTCTTCCCACACGGTGACCATGGCGTCCTCGTAGCCGGCGGGTTTTTCCACGTCATCGAGCGATGCGGCGGCCGGTGGCACGGGCACGGTACGGAAGCCGCCGTACTCGCGGTGCAGCAGCAGCGTCATCCGGCCACGCTTGCTCTGCTTGCCCTTGTCGGTGACGGGATCCTTGTAGACGTCGATCCATGCACCGTCGACGCGCGCGGCGGAGCACTTCAGCGCGAACTTCTGCGTGTCGCGGTCGAGACGCTGCAGCAATGCACCGCCCATGCCGAAGGCGAGGTTGTCGGTGGCGTAGCCGGCACTGGTGATGCGTTCCAGGATCGCGCGCAGGCTGGTGGGGTTGATGCCGTCGCCCTGGATCACACGCACATGGTTGAGCACCCGGTAGCCCTTGCCATTGACCGTGTGGCCGAAGGCGTCGTCCAGCAGTTCCAGGCACTGGTGCACCACTGCGACCGGGTCGCCGGAATCGGGGCGGATCACCACCGTCGCGCCCGATGCGATCACCTCCTGCCGCAACGTGGTACCCCAGTGTTCCCTGATGGCATGGAAGATGTCGTAGCTGTCCGACACCACCGCCACGATCGCGCCGGGCTTCGCGAACTGCCGCAGCATGTTGCGGTAGGCATCCACCTCGTGTTCGCGGCCCCAGCTGGTGATCGTGCTGTGTTCGGCCGCCGGGATCGAAAAGCCGGCCATCGGCTCGTGGTAATGCGCTTTCGCCAGCACCAGGCCCGACACGGTGTCGGTACCGAGGAAGTTGACCAGGTGCGCCGCGCCGCCGAGGGCGGCGGACTCGACGCTCGAGACGCCGCGGCTGCCGAAGTCGTGCAGCTTGAAGGGCAGCTGGCCGGCCGGATCGTCGCTGGTGCGTTCGAGGAACTGCCGGATCGTCTGCTTGGCGTGCCAGCTGATGGTGGCCACGGTGATCGGGTACCAGATCCGCAGCAGCATCGTCTCGACGTACGACGGAACCCAGAATGCCTGCGGATCCGTGGATTCGATCGTCATCAGCGCCTGGTGCGTGGGCACCACCGTGCCTTCGGGCACGGCGCGGATGCGGAGGGGCAGGTGGCCGCCATTGCGGTCCACGATGTCGCGCCAGCCGGCCTCGTTGAACGGCTCGCCGTGCGCGGCGAAGACGTCGCGCGCCTGGTCCACGTCGGCGTGGGTCACGGGGTGCGCCAGGTACTCCTTCAGGATTGCCTGCAGGCCGAAGAACACCATGCGGTCATGGATGCCGCCGCGCGATTCCACGTAGAAGAACGTGGCGTCGGTGCCTGGCGGGTACTGCAGCCAGTGGCTGGCCTTGTAGCTGTCGGTGTTGAGCAGGAGGTTGCTCAGGCATCGCATGGCGGGGGTTCCGCGACCGTGGGGTGCACAGTGTCGCAGCCGCTGCCGCGCGATGCCACGCGTTGGCGGCGTTCGCGCCGTGGCGCCTACCGTATCCCTTCCCGCGGCGATGTTCCGCGTGCGCCTCGATCGGGCGTCGCCTTGCCGTGGGCGACAAGCATCGCATCCAGTCGCTGCTGCACATGGTGGCGGTCGTGGTGGGTGGCGTCGCCCAGGATGTCAAGCGCCAGCGCTTCGAACTGCGGCCAGAACTGCGCCTCGTGGCGGAGGTGCTGCAGCCAGGGCGGCAGCATTGCCGCCAGGCGATCCAGGTCCGCGTCGAGTTGCGCGCGCGATTTCATGCCGGTGCGCGCGGCCAGCGCGCCTCCACGCGATGCACGGTGCCGTCGTCCACCAGCGCGAACCGGACACCGGGTTGCTCTGCGCCGTCCACCCGCAACGTCGCCATGCCGCCATCGACCTGCTGCACGGAGATGATGTACAGGCTGCTCCCGAAGCGGTAGCGAAGTTCGTACGCCGGCCAGTCGCGTGGCAGGCAGGGCGCGAGTGCAAGCTCGCCACCGATGCGCTGCAGTCCCAGCAGCGACTCGGTCAGCAGGCGGTACATCCAGCCGGCGGAACCGGTGTACCAGGTCCAGCCGCCGCGGCCCACATGGGGCGCCACGCCGTAGACATCGGCGGCCAGCACGTACGGCTCCACCTTGTAGAGGGCGGTCGAGGCGGGATCCTGCGCGTGGTTGATGGGGTTGATCATGCGCGCCAGTTCCCATGCGCGCTCCGTGTCGCCCTGGCGCGCGAACGCCATCGCGGCCCACACCGCAGCGTGGGTGTACTGGCCGCCGTTCTCGCGCACGCCCGGCACGTAGCCGCGGATGTAGCCGGGATCCTTCGGCGTCTTGTCGAAGGGAGGATCGAGCAGCTGGATCAGGCCCGCCTCGCGCTTCACGAGGTAGCGGTCCAGCGACGCCATGGCCTGCGTGGCGCGGGCCGCATCCGCCGCACCCGACAGGACCGACCAGCTCTGCGAGATCGAATCGATCCTGCATTCATCGCTCTGGCGCGAGCCCAGCGGCGTGCCATCGTCGAACCAGGCCCGCCGGTACCACTCGCCGTCCCAGGCATGCGCTTCCAGGTTCCCGCGCAGGCGCTCGGCGTGCTCCGCGCATTCGTCGGCGAATGCCTCATCGCCGCGCAGGCGCGCAACGGCGATGAAGCGCTGCAGCGTGTCGTACAGGAAGAAGCCCAGCCATACGCTTTCGCCACGTCCCGCTTCGCCGACGCGGTTCATGCCATCGTTCCAGTCGCCGGTCGCGATCAGGGGCAGGCCGCGCTCGCCGAGCAGGCTGCAGCCACGCCGGAGCGCCAGCACGCAATGCCGGTAGAACGACTGCCGCAGATACGACGTCGCGGGCATGTCGTAATAGGACTCCTCGTCGGGATTGACCGGGCGTCCGTCGACGAAGCCCACGTCCTCGTCCAGCACGCTGGCATCGCCCGTCACTTCCAGGTAGCGGCAGATCGCGAACGGCAGCCACAGGTAATCGTCCGAACAGCGCGTTCGCACGCCGCGTCCCTGCGGGGGATGCCACCAGTGCAGCACATCGCCCTGCGGAAACTGGTGGGCGGCGCACAGCAGCAGGTGCGCGCGGGTCAACGCGGGCCTGGCATGCAGCGTCGCCATGGTGTCCTGCAGCTGGTCGCGGAAGCCGAACGCGCCGCCGGACTGGTAATAGCCGCTGCGTGCCACGTAGCGGCATGCGAGTGTCTGGTACATCAGCCAGCCATTCACCAGCGCATCCACGCTGGGGTCGGGCGTGCTGACCTGCACCGAGGTGAGCAGCCCGCGCCAGTGGATACGCACGGCGTCCAGGGCATCGTGTGCGCGCTGCACGCCCTGCACACGCCGCGCGAGTTGCAGGGTTTCTTCGTGGTCCTTGCCCATGCCCAGCCGGAACACCGTCTCCGACGCTTCGCCATCGAGCAGGGAGAACGGCACCTGGATGGCGGCGCAAGGATCGAGCCCCACGCCCAGGCGGCCGGACAGGCGCTCGCGCTGCATCGCCGCCGGAGCGCCCATGCTGCCGTTGCGTCCGAGGAACTCCGTGCGGTCGCCGGTGAAGCTGCAGCCGCTGGCGTCGGTGTCGAAGAAGGCGACCCGGCCGCCGAACTCCGTGTTGTAAGGGTTGCGCGCGGTCAGTACGCCGCTGCCGGCATCCTGTTCGGTAATGACGTGCATCTGCGACTTCACGCGCAGGTCGCCCAGCACCCATTCCACGAAACCGGTGGCGGAAAGCCGGCGTGCGCGGCCGGACAGGTTGCGCACCTTCAGTACCGAGTACTTGACCGCATCCTCGACCGCCACGTACACCCACAGTTCGCTGGCGATCCCGTCCTCGACATGCTCGTACACGCTGTAGCCGAAGCCATGGCGCGTGCGGTATGCACCGCGCCCCCGGCATGGCAGCGGCAGCGGCGACCACACCTGCCCGGTGTCCTCGTCGCGCAGGTAGAACGCTTCGCCACCGCTGTCGGCGACCGGATCGTTGTGCCACGGTGTGAGACGGAATTCGTGGGCGTTCTCGAACCACGTGTAGCCGGCCATGCTTTCGCTGACGACCGTGCCCAACCGGTCGTTGGCGAGTACGTTGGACCACGGTGCCGGTGTCGGACTGCCTTCGCGCGTGACGATCACGTACTCGCGTCCATCGGCAGCGAACGCGCCGGTGCCGTTGTCGTGCAGGAAGGCGGTGGCCACCGCTTCGAATGGCCACGCATCGTCGCCTTCGTCGACATCGGCGGGCGGTGGCAGTCCGGTCGCGGCTTCCAGTTCCGGAAGCGCTGCGCGTTCTTCCCGCGGACCTTCGGCCAACAGCGTCGGCATCAGGCGTTCGGCCGGTTCGCGACGGCCGATCTGGGATGCCAGCGAGCCCGACTGGTCGCTGACGATCACCCGCGCCACCGATTGCAGCAGGATGCGGTCCTCCTGCGACATCTGGTGGCCGGGGCGCACGAAGATGCCGCCCGGTCGATCCAGTACGTTCGCCTCCGGATCGGCCGAGATCATGCCCAGGATCTGGTCCTGCAACTGCTGGCGATAGCCGGCCTGGCTCTCGTTCCAGATCACCAGGTCCGCGCGCAGGCCCTTCAGACGCCAATAGGCGTGCGCCTGCACCATCTGGCGGACCAGGTCGATGTTGTCGGCATCGGAAATCTGCAGCAGCACGATGGGCAGGTCGCCGGAGATCGCGTGGCCCCACAGCCCGGACTGGCCGCGCTGGTTCTGCAGCAGCACGTCGGCATCGGCGCGCAGCAACGGATGTGCGTACACGATGAGGCCGGCCAGCCGCTCGTAAAGCTGCGCGTCGGCCTGGGAGGCGTTGATCTGGCGCCTCACCACCTGGCTGTGGGTCCATGCCAGGTCGAAGACGCGGTCGGCCAGGCGGCGGTCCCGGTACTTGTCGATCAGGTCTGTGCACGCATCGCGGTCCAGGCCCACGCCGTGGACCATGTCGATCATGGCGGTCTGTCCCGGCGCGAGTTCGATCCGGCAGCGGATCGCCACGATGGGATCCAGTACCGAGCCTCCGCTGTCCGAGAGCGCCTCCTGATCCGTGAGCGCATGCGGCGAGCGGGGTGTGTTGCCACGGCCCAGGAAGCGTGCGCGGTCGGTCTCGTACGAGATCGTGCTGATGTCGGCATCGTGCACCGCCACTAGGTGGAACATCCACGGCGGCACTTCATCGTGCGCGCGCGGCCGGCGCGTGCACAGCAGTGCCTGCTTCTCGCGCACGATCTCCGATTGCACGAACAGGTTGCTGAAGGCCGGGTGCAGTTCGTCGGCAATGGCGGGCGCCAGCACCACCTCGGCATACGTGGTGATCTCGATGGTGCGCGTGCGCCGGCTGCGGTTGCTCAGGCGCAACCGGCGTAGTTCGATGTCGTCCTCGGCGGAAATGGCGATCTCCAGATGGCTTTCGTAGCCGCGCTTGCGTCCGCGGAACTCGGCCTTGGCATCGGAGAAGATCGCTTCGTACTGGTCGACCGGCACACACGTGGGTTGCAGCGAGGTGGACCAGTACTCGCTGCTCTCCACGTCGCGCAGGTAGCAGAAGCTGCCCCAGTTGTCGCGCGTGCCGTCCTCGCGCCAGCGCGTGACCGCCATGTCGCGATGGCGGCTGTACCCGCCGCCGGCACTGGTCAGCAGGCCGTGGTAGCGCCCGTTGGAGAGCAACTGCACGGCGGGGCGCGAGGTGCCCGGGTCGCGGAAGATCCGCAGCTGGGTTTCCGACTCGGTCGGCGCGGCGCGCGTGCCGAGCGTTTCGGCTTCGTGCGGGTGGAACACGCCCGTATGCGGGATGCGTTCCTGCAGCAACAGCAGGGTGGCCTGGAACTCGGCATCGGCGACGAAGCGCCGCTGCATCGGCTGCTGGCGCAGCAGGTGGACGAGCGAAAGGAACCCCATGCCCTGGTGATGGGCCATGAAGGAGCGCACCACCACGCACTCCTGTCCGGGCGGAACGCGGGCCGGCGTGTAGTCGATGGCTTCGTACAGTCCGAAGTGTCCACCGAACCCCAGCGCATCGAGCCGCTGCAGGTTCTGGCACGCGGCTTCCGGCGCCACCATCAATGCCATCATGCTGGCGTACGGCGCGATGACCAGGTCCTGGCCCAGCCCCCGCTTCAGGCCCAGCCCCGGCACGCCGAACGCACGGTACTGGTAGTTCATGCGTGCGTCGACGGTGTTGTAGCCCGACTCCGAAATGCCCCACGGCACGTCATGCCGCGCACCGTGCGCGATCTGCGCGTCCACGGCATGTCGCGACGTCTGGTCCAGCAGCGTGTCCGGGTAGCTGGGCATGACGAGCTGCGGCATCAGGTATTCGAACATCGAACCGCTCCACGACAGCAGCGTGGCGTCGCCGTTGACCTCGGTCAGCAGACGGCCCAGCGCGAACCAGCTTTCCTGCGGCAACTGGCCCTGCGCGATCGCGACGAAACTGCACAGGCGCGCCTCCGAGGCGAGCAGGTCGTAGAAGCCGCTGTCGAGCCGGTGTTCGTCCAGGTTGTAGCCGATCACGAGCAGGTGGCGCGCGCGGTCGTAGAGGAAGTCGTATTCCATCAGCGAGAACTGCCCGGCGATATGCGCCAGGCGTTCCAGCTGATGGATCCGTTCGCGCGCGCGCCGGCCTGCCAGCGGGCTGGCGGACCCGTCCTGCAGTTCGCGCAAGGTCGGAATGCGCTGGCCATCGCTGGTACCGGCGTCGGGAAGCAGGAACTGCAGTTCCGCATGCGCGGATCGGCAGCCTTCGACCAGTGCCGTCGGCCAGTGATGGGGATGCCCACCGTCGGTGTCGGGCATCGGCCATGCCAGCGCGATGTCATCGGCATGCGCCGCCAGCCGGGCCAGCACGCGTTCGGCTTCCTCGACGGTCGCGGGCGGTTCCCGTTGCGCCTGCGCCAGTGACGTACGGAATGCGTCCAGGGCAGCAGGCAGCGTGTCGCCTTCCTCACGCACGCCCTGGCGCGCGTCGTCCAGCACGGCCAAGGTATCGGCCAGTCCGGTGAACGTGCCGGGCGCCAGCACCGGCGCGTCGACCAAGGCCAGCAGGCCCTGGCGCAGCGTCAGCAGATGGCCTGCCAGATTGCCGCTGTCGACGGTCGAGATGTACGCCGGCGGCAGGGGTTGCAGCGTCGCGGTGTCGTACCAGTTGTAGAAGTGCCCGCGATGGCGTGGCAGCGCATCCAGTGTGTCGAACACCAGGCGCGTACGCGCCATCACGCCGCCGGTCTGCAGGTAGCCGAAATCGTGGGCGGCCAGGTTGGCCAGCAGCGACAGCCCGATGTTGGTGGGTGACGTGCGCCGCGCCACGACCAGCGTGGGATGTTCCTGCACGTTGTCGGGCGGGAGCCAGTGATCCTCCGCGCGCACATAGGTTTCAAAGAACGCCCAGGTGCGGCGCGACAGCTTCCCGAGGAACACCAGCTGCGTGGCGGACAGCTTCCCGTCGCGCTGGCCGGGCGGGCGCCCCAGCCACGCCATGATGGCCGGCGACACCAGCCAGAGCGTCAGCAGCGGGGCTGCGACCCACAGCGCCGCCGGCTGTTTCAACGCCAGCAACGCGGCGATGGCGGCGGCGATCAGAGGGGCCGGCGCCATGCTCAGCAGTTCGGCCTTGATGCCGCTGCCCAGGCTGCGCTCCACCTCGCTGGACGGATTCCATTGCAGCAGATGCCTGCGCGTGACCAGCAGGCGCCACAGCGTGCGTACGATGGCGCCCAGGCTGAAGAAGGCTTCGTAAGGCAGGCAGGCCACGTTCACCGCGGCGCGCAGCAGTTGCCGCAGGCTCGATCGGCCCACCTGCAGCAGGTGCGTTTCCAGCGGCATGTCCACCGGGATGGCGAAGACATCGCGGAGGGCGGGAACCAGCACGGGCAGTGCCCAGAGACTCAGCAGCCATGCCGTCCACACGAGCGGATCGGGCGAGAAGAGCCAGCCCAGCACCAGCAGCACCGATGTCGCCGCCGGCACCAGGCTCCGGCGCAGGTTGTCGAGCAGCTTGCCGCGCGACAGCCACGACAGCGGGTTGCGCTCACGCCCGCCCCCGTGGCGCGGCACCCAGGGCAGCAACCATGGCAACAACTGCCAGTCGCCGCGGATCCAGCGATAGCGCCGTTTCACGTCGGCCGCGTAGCGCGACGGATAGTCCTCGAACAGGCGCACGTCGCTGACCAGACCGGCACGCGCATAGCAGCCTTCGAGCAGGTCATGGCTGAGGATGCGGTTGTCGGGGAAGCGGTCGGCGAGTGCGTGCTCGAACGCATCCACGTCGTAGATGCCCTTGCCGACGAAGGAGCCTTCGCCGAACAGGTCCTGGTACACATCCGAGACCGTGCGCGTGTACGGATCGATGCCGGGCTCGCTGCCGAACATGCGCGCGTAGCGCGAGTTCGGCCGCCCGCTGAGGCTGGTGCCGACGCTGGGCTGCAGGATGCCGTAGCCGCGCACGACGCGGCGATGATGCTGATCGAATGCCGCCTGGTTGAGCGGGTGCGACAACGTGCCGGCGAACTCGCGCGCCGCATCGCGCGGCAAGCGCGTGTCCGTGTCCAGGGTGATCACGTAACGCACCTGCGACAGCACGCCGGTGTTGCCGGTCACCTGCAGGAACTCGTCCGTGTTTCCACCGCGCAGGAGCCGGTTCAGGGCCGCCAGCTTGCCGCGCTTGCGTTCGTAGCCCATCCAGCGCCGCTCGCGCGCATTCCACTGGCGTGGCCGGTGGAACAGGAAGAACAGGTCGCCGCCGCCAACCTCCGCCCGCTCCGGTGCATAGCGCCGGTTGAGTTGTTCGATCCGTTCCGCCGCACGCGCGACCAGGGCGGCATCGCCCGGCAGCGAGGCATCGTCCGCATCCAGGAAATCGGTGAGCAGCGCGAAATGCAGGTGGCGGTCGCGATTGGCCAGGAAGCGCACTTCCAGCGCCTCGACGAGGCTGTCCACGCCTTCTGCACTGCCCAGCATGCTGGGCACCACCACCAGCGTGCGCGATGTCGCCGGGATGCCTTTGGAGAAATCCATCCTGGGCAACGGCCTTGGCGGTACGAGCAAGGTCGCCGCCCAGTTCACCAGCGCGATGCCCAGTTCGCTGAAAGCGAGCAGGGCGAGTGCGGTCAACAGCCAGATCGGCACGCCCTGGAGGGGGGATCCGGCCGTCAGCAGACCGTAGGTGAACAGTCCGATGATCGCGGCGATGGGCGTCAGATAGGCCAGCAGGGGAATGCGGCGCGGACGCAGGCGTACCCGTCGCCCGCCGGCGAGGAACTCCGCCACCGCAGCCTGGGTACGGGCAACGCCGTCGTCCACGAGATAGAAGCCGACATGGGCCTGGTAGCCCATCGGATCGGACGCGGCGGCGGACTGCGCCAGTTGCAGGGCGATGTCCGCCACCTCCTTCTCGCCGACGTCGGCCAGGCGGGCGATCTTCTCGACCACATGCCGATAGCTGTCGCGCGTGCTGAAGTCCATCAGCGCATAGGTGCGGGCTGGGTCTTCGCGCAGGGTGCGCTCGACCACGCTCATGTCCTCCACGAACTCCCGCCAGTCCATGTTCGCCAGGAAGCGCAGGCTGCCGATGCTGTTGCTGATGGACACCTGGTCCGCCGCCTGCTGCTGGCTTTCCAGGTGGACCAGTTCCTCGATGCGCTGGCCGCCGTCGGCGACCCACTGTTCAAGCCAGGTGATCGGCATGGACGACACGCCGCCACGCCCCTGCAGGCCGCGCATCAGTTCGGAAACGAACGCGCCGGTCAGCGGTGGATCCGAGCGCGCCATGTCGGCGATCACCAGCACCACGTCCTTGGGGCTCTCCGCTGCGGTGCGGTTGAGCTGCCCGGCCCATTCGCTGGCCAGCCTGTGGTCGGCGCCATCGCGCATCACGCGCACCGCCATGCGGCGCAGATTGTCGATTAGCGCCAGCCGCAACATGATCGGGATGGCCCAGAGCTCGCCGAGCTTCAGCGGGGTGATGGACTGGTAGGCGGCGAAGAAGCGGCTGAGGGTTTCCGCATCGATGCGGCCGTCGCCGTGCGCGATCGCTTCCTGCGAGAGGTCGTAGACGCGCGGCAGGCCGGATGAAGGACCCTGGCTCAGCGAGGGAAGCTGGCGGCTGTAGCCCTTGGGCAGATGCCGCCGCGCGGTGAGTACCTGTTCTTCCACCAGGTAGTAGTTGTCCAGCAACCACTCGCCGGCCGGCGTGATGCGCATGTCGTCCTGGACCATCCGCGTGAGCAGTGCGCAGACGTCATCCAGCAGGCCTTCGTTCTCGCCCAGACGGTCAAGTAGCCGTTCCGGCCCCGGACGCGTGTGTATCCGGTGCGCGCGCGCCAGCGCGCGGCCGTGCATTTCCATCTGCTCGACGTTGAACAGCTGCGAGCGCAAGGGTGCTTCCGCACCCAGGGGCTTCTTGGTGGCCGCGCGGCGCCATCGCCACAAGCGTCGACGCAGGCGCAACCAGTGGCTGAAGACCCTCCAGACCTGGGGCATCGGAAATCCTGTGAGGGCGGGGCAACCGACGTGGAGCCCATCCTTGCATGCACGTCGGGACGCTGACGTGAAGGGGGTCAGTGCGTGAGGCGGAAGCTGCGGCAGCGGGCCTCGGACCCCGCCGCCCACGAGCTGGGATTCTTGCCAGAGTGCGGGGTGCCCCGCTGCTGCTGCTCGTTCCATCCCCGGGACGGGGCAGGGTGATCCGAATGTCCGCTACATGGTTGCGGGGGCGGCATGACGTTGTGTCGCCGCCAGGGGAAACCGGATCTCGATGCCGAAGCCATGGCCATCCAGTCCGGTACCGCAGTGCAGCCGGCCACCGTGCGATGCGACCACCCGTTCCACCAGCGCCAGGCCCATGCCGACGCCCTGCACGCCATGGCCGCGACCGACACGGGAGAACCGCTCGAACATGCGCGCGTGTTCGCTTTCGGGGATACCGGGGCCATCGTCGGCCACGACCAGGGTGGCCGCATGTTCCGATCCACTGCTCCCGATCCGCGTTTCGACGCGCACGCGCGTACCCGGCCCGCCGTGGCGCAGGGCGTTGTCGATCAGGTTGCGCAGCAGGATCCCCAGATCGTCGATGTCGCCGTGCACGGGGGCATGGCCCACATCCAGCTCGATCGACTGACCGTTCCGCGCTGCAGACAGGCCGAACTCATCGGCCACCATCCCGGCGACCAGCGCAAGGTCCACGTCCTGCGCGCGGGTGCTGGCGACACCGGCGTCCACCCGTGCTGCATCGAGCAGTTGCTGCGCGAGCCTCGAGGTGCGCTCGATGCCCGCGATGAGGTGATCGAGGGCGTCGCGCGCGTCGTCGCGGTCGTCAGCGTTCTGCAACACCTGCGCCTGGGCCAGCAGCGCCGCCAGCGGGGTGCGCAGCTCATGCGCCGCTTCGCCGAGGAAGGCGCGCTCATGCTGCAGCGCCTGTGCCAGCCGCATCATCAACTGGTTGAACGCCCGGATCAGCGGCGCGAACTCATCCGGCAGGCCGCGTTCGGGAATCGGCGCCAGGTCCAGCGATGTCCGCGTCGCAATGGCGTCGCTGAGGACGAGCACCGGCCGCAGCGACCAGTGGATCACCGACCAGATCGCCAGGCCGATGGCGCAGAGCAGGAGAAGCGCCGTGCCCAGGCTCGCGCCCAGCCACTTCCGCAACTCCGCCTGCAATGCGGACTGCGGCAGGCCGACCTGCACCTGCACCCGATGCTGCGCGTCGCTGACGGCGAACACGCGCCAGGCGGCACCGGCGATGGTGACCTCGGAGAAGCCGTCCACAAGGCTCGCGACCATCGCATGCTCCGGCGCCGGTCGCGACGACATCAGGCGCCGGCCGGTGCCGTGCTCCCAGACCTGGAAGCCGAGCGCGGCGAACTTGCCGTTCGCGGGCATCGAGGCGGTATCGAGTTCGAACGGCGCCTGCTGGCCGGCGGCCGTGATGTCCGAGGGCAGGGATTGCAGGATCTGCTCGGCGACATTGCGCAACATGCCATCGGCCTCGCCGCATTGCCGCGCGGACATGTCCAGATACTGCAGCGCGAACCCCGTGGACCAGGCAACCAGCAGGACGGCAGCCATCGCGACAAGCAGCCGCGTACGCAGCGCGCGCATCACGCTTCGTCCCCGGCGCGGTAACCGAGACCGACTTCTGTCACCACCACGCCATCACCCAGCTTCCGCCGCAGCTGGTGCACGTAGACCGCGACCACATTGCTGCCGACCTCCGTGCCACCGCGGCAGAGGCAGTCCTGCAACTGGTCGCGGCTCAGCACGCGGCCACGCGCCTCGAACAACACCTGCAGGATGCGGAACTCGTTGGCGCTCAGGCCGATGCGCTTGCCGTTGAGATACGCGGTGCTCGCGCCGGGGTCCACCTCGACGTCGCGCCAACGCAGTACCGGCGTCACCTTGCCGCGCGTGCGGCGCAGCACCGCGCGAAGTCGCGCCAGCATTTCGCCGCGCTGGAACGGCTTGACAATGTAGTCGTCCGCGCCCGCATCGAGGCCGCGGATGCGGTCGCTCAGCTGGTCGCGCGCGGTGATGATCAGGACGGGCGTCGCGTCGTGGCGCTCGCGCATTGTCGCCAGCACATCCAGTCCGGAACCGCGCGCGAGGCCGAGATCGAGCAGCACGGCGACGAAACCGTGGTCGACGAGCGCGGCCTGCGCCGATCGCGCGTCCTCGTGGCGCACCACGCGCCACCCTTCCTGCCCGAGTGCTGCCGTCAATGCCCGGCCGAGCATGTGGTCGTCTTCGACGAGGAGGATCGTGTCCATGGTGGAGGCGGTCTGCGAAGCGACCGGCGATAGTCGTCCGCCGGTTTTAAGACCGGATTAATGCCCACCCCGAAGCGTTCCATCGCACGCATTGCGCGACGCAGCGACGCCACCGTGCGCCTTAAACGCATCTTAATCGCGGCCTCTGACACTGCAGTGCCTGCTGCTCTCACGCAGGCCTCTCCCCGAACCATCTCTTCACCGTGAGGTGCCGCCCATGTTCAACCGGCTTGCGTCCCGTCTTCCCTTTCACCATCGAACGACCACGGCGATCGTCACGCCCAGGCGCACGTCGCGACCGGCACGTGTCGGGTGGCGGACGCTCCTGGCATCGGTCGGTGCACTGCTTCTTTCCGCCTGCGCGGCAAGTGGCTCGGTCGCACAGGATGCGCCCGGGCCGGACTGGAGCACGTCCGACATGCCGTCGCAGCTCGGACGGGTGTTCCTGGTAACGGGTGGAACGAGCGGCATCGTTTACGAAAGCGCCAAGGCGCTGGCGGCGGCGGGCGCGCAGGTGATCATCGTGGCGCGCAACCCGGAACGAGGTGAAGCCGCGATCGCGGGCATCCGCAAGGAAACGCCGAATGCCAGTATCCGCTTCGAATCACTGGACCTCGCCGATCTGGCGTCGGTCCATGCATTGGCCACCCGCCTCAATGCGACGGTGCCGCGCCTCGATGGCCTGATCAACAACGCGGGCATCATGGAGCCGCCGCAACGCGACACGTCCACTGACGGCTACGAGATGCAGTTCGCGGTCAACTACCTGGGCCACTTCGCATTGATCGCGGAGCTGCTGCCGCTGTTGCGGAAGTCGGATGCCCCGCGGGTGGTGACGCTGTCCACCATCGCCGCCCGCCGCGGCGCGCTCCACTTCGACGATCTCCAGTTCGAACAGGACTACGATCCCGCGGGCGCGTACCAGCAGTCCAAGCTGGCGTGCCTGATGTTCGCCCGCGAACTGCAGCGTCGCAGCGATGCGCAGGGCTGGGGCCTCCGGAGCATCGCATCCCATCCGGGGGTGGCGCGCACCAACCTGCAGGTCAACAACGGTTTCGTACGCCGCAGCGTGATGAGGTTGGTGTTGCAGCCGGCCGCGCGCGGCGCATTGCCGACGCTGTATGCCGCGACTGCACCCGATGCGCGTGGCGGCGGTTACTACGGGCCGATCGGGATGGTGGAACTGCGTGGCCCGCTTGGCTTCGCCCGCGTGCCCGAGGCGGCGACGGATGCGCAGGCGGCGTCACGCCTGTGGACGCTGAGCGAAGCCCTCAGCGCCACCCGGTTTCCCTCGGGATCCGACCGCATGAGCGCGTCCCTCCCGGTAGTGGATCGTCCCTCCCGCTGACGACCCGGCCATCCGGCACTCTCGACCCAGGATCCCTCGATGCCCCCCTCTACGACAACGTCGCCCGCATCGCGCCGCCCGCGCCTGCTGCAGACCCTGTTCAATCTCCGCCGCGAGGAAGTCGGGCCGGTGCTGATCGGCGCGGTGTTCTTCTTCTGTGTACTGACCGCATTGATGCTGCTGCGGCCAGCGCGTGATGCGCTGGGCATGGAGCGCGGCATCGAGAGCATCCGCTGGCTGTTCGTCGGTACGGCCGTGGCGACGCTGGCGGTCAATCCGCTGTTCGGCTGGCTGGTCGGACGCCTGCGGCGACTGCAGTTCATCGGCGTGACCTACGGCTTCTTCATCGCCAGCCTGGTCGGGTTCTGGGCGCTGCTGATGTTCGCACCCGGTGCCATCGGCCAGCGCAGCGGCCAGGTGTTCTATGTGTGGTTCAGCGTGTTCAACCTGTTCGTGACCATGGTGTTCTGGGCCTTGCTGGCCGATCGTTTCACCAGCGAGCAGGGCAAGCGCTTCTTCGCACTGATCTCGGTGGGCGGCACGCTCGGAGCGATACTCGGGCCGTGGCTCACGTCGCAACTCGCGGTGCCCCTCGGCACACCCAGCCTGCTGCTGGTCGCCGGCGGCTTTCTCCTGGTGGCGCTGTTCGCGGCATGGCTGCTGGTGCATGTGGTGCCGGATCGCGCGACCGCCGACGCGGCTGTCCACGCGCCCCGGTTCGCTGCCGAATCCGAACGCATCGGCGGCAGTGCGTGGGCCGGCCTCGTGGCCGTGTTCCGGTCGCGCTATCTGACCGCCATCGCGGGCTACGTTCTGCTGATGACCGTGCTTGCCACGTTCATCTACTTCACCCGATTGCAGATGGTCGCGGCGGTGTCGGACAGCATGGATGCGCGCGCGGCGATCCTCGGCAACATCGACATGTGGACCCAGGTCGCCGTGCTGGTGCTGCAACTCACGCTGACCGGCAAGATCATCCAGCGCTTCGGTCTCGGCGTGGCGCTGGCGATCCTGCCGGTCGCCACCGCGCTCGGCTTCATCGGATTGGCGATCTACGGGTCGTTCGTCGTGCTGGTCCTGCTCGAGGCCACCAACCGCGCCGTGCAGCGCGGCATCACGCGACCGGCGCGCGAGGCGTTGTTCACCGTGGTGAGCCGCGAGGAAAAATACAAGGCCAAAGCCTTCGTCGATACGTTCATGTACCGCACCGGCGATGTGGTCGGTGCGCAGACCGAAGGTGCGCTCGGTCGGCTGGGGCTGGCCCTGGGCGGACTGGCCAGCGTGGTCGTGCCGCTGGCGTTTGCGTGGGCCGCGATCGGAATCTGGCTGGGGCGCGCGCATGCACGGCGCGCCGCATCGGTGATGGCGGATGAAACGACTCCTTCCACGCAGCACGACGCGATGCCTCCTGTGCAGCGCGCTCCACGTCCCACCACTGCCCACCCTGAGGGCTGAAACATGGTGGATGCAACTCCCCCGACCTTCATGAAGTGCCGGACCTGAGCAGGCACCTCTGATGCCTTCCCACGACCACCCCCAACCCCACTGCAAGGAAACACCCATGATCACTGAACGAAATGTCCCGTCCGGCTCCGCCACCACGTCGACATGGCGGGGGCGGCTCGCTGCCTTCGGCCTGCTGCTGGGCAGCGTGATGGCGACGGATGCCATCGCGCAAACGCCGCCGCCGCCGACCTGGAGCACGGCCGACATGCCCTCGCAGAAGGGGCGCATTTTCCTGGTCACCGGCGGCACCAGCGGCATGGGATTCGAGGACGCGAAGGCGCTGGCGTCGTCCGGTGCCCGTGTCGTCATTGCCGCACGAAACCCGCAGCGCGGGCGCGAAGCGATCGACAGAATCAAGCAGGACGTTCCGGATGCGCAGGTGCAGTTCGAAGCCGTCGACCTGGCCGACCTGTCATCGGTGCGCGACCTGGGCAAGCGCCTGGGCGCCACGCTGCCGCGACTGGATGGATTGATCAACAACGCGGCGATTATGGCGCCGCCGGAGCGCGGCACGTCCGTGGACGGACTGGAAATGCAGTTCGCCACCAACTATGCCGGACACTTCGTCCTGACCGCCGAGCTGCTGCCGCTGCTGCGCAAGAGCGACGCGCCGCGCGTGGTCACGCTGTCGAGCATCGCCATCCATCGCGGCTCCATCAACCTCGACGACCTGCAGTCCACCGGTGCTTATGTGCCGATGGCGACCTACGCCCAGTCGAAGCTGGCGTGCCTCATGTTCGCGTTCGAACTGCAGCGGCGCAGCGAGGCCGGCGGCTGGGGCATCCAGAGCATGGCCGCCCATCCCGGTGTCGCAGTGACCGAACTGGTCGCCCGCGGCCCCGGACTCGACAGCGAACAGGGACGCCAGTGGTCCAGCAACCGCGCGCATCTGCAGACCGCAGCGATGGGGGCCATTTCAACGTTGTACGCCGCCACCGCACCCACTGCGCAAGGCGGGGTCTATTACGGACCGACGGGCCCCAACGAAATCGCCGGCCCCCTGGGCGTGGCCACGGTTCCGGCCGTCGCCCGCGATGCCGCGACGGCGGCCCGTCTGTGGGACCTGACCGAAGAGATCACGGGCACGCGTTTCCCGACGCGCGGCCGCTGATCGCGGACGCATCGGCAGCACGCAGTCGGTGCGGCGCAGGCACGCATGGCGAGGGTGGTGAGGCTCAAGCAGCTTCCTTGCGCCTCGCAAGCACACAACACGCGACAGGAACATGCGCATGGACATGAGCAGGAAATCGGGCAGACCGTTCGGGTCCGCTGGCACCGATGTCGTGCAGGGCGCCGCATCGCGATGGAGCACGGCGTTGCTGTTCACCACAAGCTGGGTCAGTGGCCTTGTCTTTGCCGCGTATATCGTCGCGTTCTTCGGCGGCGTCCTGCTGGCGGGCGCGGGCGAGCGGTGGAACGAATCCCTGCCCGGTCTCTACGACAGGGCATCGTCGATGGCCATCGGCGCCATCGGCGTGCATTTCGTGGCGGGTGCCGTGCTGCTCCTGCTTGGACCGGTGCAGTTCATCGGCAGTCTGCGGCGGAGCGTTCCTGCGCTGCACCGCTGGCTCGGTCGTCTCTACGTTGTCTCGGCCGCGCTGGCGGGTGTCGGCGGACTCGCGTTCATCCTCGCGAAAGGCACGGTGGGAGGTCCGGTGATGGACATCGGATTCGGTCTCTACGGGGCCTTGATGGTGATGTGCGCGGGCCTGGCGTTCTTCCATGCCCGTGCCGGCCGCGTCACGCAGCACCGTGCCTGGGCCATCCGGTTGTTCGCGCTGACCGTCGGCTCCTGGCTCTACCGGATGGAATACGGCGCGTGGTTCCTCGTGGCCGGCGGCGCCGGCACGGGAAGGGGATTCACGGGGTGGTTCGACATGGTCATGGCGTTCTTCTTCTACATCCCCAACCTCATCGTTGCCGAGCACGTCGTCCGTTCGCATCGCAGTAGCCAGGGCACATTGGCCAGGATCGGGTCCGCGACGTTGATGGTCGCCGCCAGCATCTTCATCGCGTTCGTGACGTGGATCTTCGTCAACGGCGCCTGGGGGCGACGCATGATCAGTGGCCTCATGGAAGCTTCGCTCTAGACAGGGTCGCGCGCCGGGGTACGGCATGCGTCCCCATTGACCATGCCGGCCCCGGAGCCGTGGTGCGCGCGCATCGACCCCCCCTTACCCCCAACAACCTTCGAGGTGATCGACATGACAGGCTGGACAGCATCAGACATTCCCTCCCAGATCGGGCGGACCGCCGTCGTCACGGGCACCGGCGGCATCGGTTTCCAGGTCGCCCTCGCGCTGGCCCGGGCCGGCGCCAACGTCATCGTGGCGGGCCGGAATCCTCTGAAAGGAGCGGCGGCAGTCGAGCAGGTGCGCCAGCATGTCCCGTTCGCGCACGTGCGTTTCGGTGCCGTGGACCTGGCGAGCCTGGAGTCCATCGAGGCGTTCGCCGACACCCTGCGCCGCTCGCACGGCAGTCTCGATCTGCTGGTCAACAATGCGGCGGTGATGGCACCGCCGCAACGGCGGGAAACCGCCGATGGATTCGAGCTCCAGTTCGGCACGAATCACCTGGGGCATTTCGCGCTGACCGCGCACTTGCTGCCGCTGCTGCGACAGGGTCGCGAAGCGCGCGTCGTGAGCCTGTCGAGCGTGGCGGCAAGGAATGGAGCGATCGACTTCGCCGACCTGCAATCCAAGCGCCGGTACACGCCGATGGCGGCCTACAGCCAGTCGAAGCTCGCCTGCCTCATGTTCGCGTTCGAACTGCAGCGCCGCAGCGCGAAGGAAGGGTGGGGCATCCAGAGCATCGCGGCGCATCCGGGCATCTCGCGCACGGACCTCCTACCCAATGGAGCGGGCGCCCGCAGCGTGCCGGGAATGGCGCGGCGATACCTGTGGTTCCTCTTCCAGCCCGCCGAACAGGGTGCCTTGCCGCCGCTGTTCGCCGCGACTGCGCCGGGTGCGGCAGCGGGCGCGTACTACGGGCCGGACAAACTCGGGGAGACGCGCGGTCACCCGCGGCTGGCCGCGATTCCTCCGCAGGCCAGGGACACCGACGTGGCGGAGCGCTTGTGGCAGGCATCGGAACGCTTGACGGCATCCGTCTTCGACCAGGGTGGCGGACACCGCGCAACGTCCTGATGCCGCGCCGCGCGGATATCCACGGGGCGCACGGAACAACGGGGCGTCGCAGGAGGTTCGCATGACCGGGTCCATCCCCCGCGCATCGTGGGGGCGGCCACTGCGCTGGATGAAGACGCTCTTCGACGTACGCCGGAGCGAAGCCGGTCCGGTAGTGACCGCCGCGTGTGGATTCTTCTTCGTGCTGACCGCCCTGATGCTGCTCCGGCCGGTGCGCGACGCCATCGGCATGGTGCGCGGGGTGGAAACCATCCGGTGGCTGTTCATGACGACCGCGGTGGTGACGCTGGCGTTGAATCCCGTGTTCGGTTTCCTGGTGGGTCGTCTTCGACGGCCGCTGTTCGTCGCGGCGACTTACGGCTTCTTCTGCCTGACGCTGGTGGTGTTCTGGGTGTTGTTGACGTTCGCCCCGTTCGCCATCGCTCAGGGAGGGGGACAGGCGTTCTATGTCTGGTTCAGCGTCATCAACGTGTTCGGCACCATGGTGTTCTGGGCGCTGGTGTCCGACCACTTCACCCGCGAGCAAAGCGCTCGCTTGTTCGCACTGATCGCGATCGGCGGCACGCTGGGCGCGGTGTTCGGTCCTTGGCTGACGTCCCGGCTCGCGGAACCTCTCGGCGCCATCCACCTCCTGCCGGTTTCGGCGTTGTTCCTGTCGCTGGGTGCCCTGGCCGCATGGCGGCTGGCGCGCATCAAGCCAAGTCCCATGGAAGCGCGCATGGAGGGGGAGGCGCACCCATCGCATGACCTCGCGCCGATCGGCGGCGGTGCGTGGGACGGCCTGCATGCGGTGGTGCGGTCGCCCTACCTCGCTGGTATCGCGGGCTATGTGATGCTGATGGCGATGATGGCGACGTTCGTCTATCTCACCCGCCTGCAACTGGTTGCGGGTGTCGCGGCAGAGCCTGATGCGATGGCGGCGCTGCTGGCACGCATCGACATGTGGACCCAGGTGGTCTTCCTCGCGCTGCAGCTCGCGATGGCGACCCGGTTCACCCGGCGTGTCGACACAGGACACGCGCTGGTGCTCCTGCCACTGGCCACCGCGCTCGGGTTCGCGAGCCTGGCGGCGCAGGGCGCCCTCCTCGTTCTGTTCCTGCTCGATGCCGCCAACAGGGCAGTGCAGCGTGGCGTCGCCCGGCCTGCGCGCGAGATGCTGTTCACCGTGGTCCCGCGCAATGACAAATACAAGGCGAAGGCCTTCATCGACACGTTCGTGTATCGCATGGGTGATGTCTTGGGCGCGCAGATGGAAAGAACGTTGGCGGGAGCTGGGTGGGCCGTGGGCGGCCTCGCGGGCGTCGCCGTCCCACTGGCGCTGGCATGGGCCGCACTGGCGATGTGGCTCGGTCGCCTCCATCGCAAACGCGGGGACCTCGCGCCATCCGGTGCCGGCCCTTTTCCCGGGGCACGGTGATCGGCCAGGAGTGCCTTCGCACGCGAAGACGTCGGACTGGAATGCCCACTGGACAGGTGCGGCATCTACGCCTGGAACCGGATTCAACCGGGGTTCGACGGACCGTTACCGTTTGCCGCCTCGCCACGGCAGGTAGTCGGGATCGGCGGTCTCAGGATCGAGCCGCGTCCTCGTCACAGCCCACCATGCGCTACGCTGTGGGCAAGTCGTGTAACCGGCCAATTGCAGTGTTGCCGACGTGTCCTGCAAGGGACCGACAACCCAGGGGGCTGGTTGCTTCGAGACCGTGTGCCGGCGCATCGAGCGCGAGGCCGAGGCGTCGCTGGAGTGTGGCTTGGTGATCCATCCAGGCCGATGCCGCTCGCGGTGCGGTCTGTTCCATGCATCGGCCGCCTGCGAAACATCAGCTCAACCGGAGAGGGCAAATGATCGAACTTCCCACAAGAGAGCCGTGCGACCTTTGCGTGGCGGCGCGCGAAGAAAGATGGAAAGTCATCGATGAGAGCGAACATACCCTGACCGTGATCAATCCATGGCAATTCGAAGTTGGCCAGTGCTGCGTCATCACCCGTCGGCATGTCGCGACGCTGCTCGATCTTTCTGGCCTGGAATGCGCGGCCATCATGGTCTCGGCCAAAAGAGTCGCAGAAGCGCTCCTCAAGACGTATCGGCCGCTGGGAATACTGACGTTCCAGAACAACGGAGTCTTCAGCGGACAGGAAACACCGCACTTCCATTTCCATGTCGTCCCCCGACAGAAGGGCAGTGACTGGGGCGTGGGCCCACCTCAACTCGCGACCTTCGATGGCGCAGGACGCATACGGGGTACGTCACACGATCCCCGCGGGGATGCACAACGTCGAGAGCGCGTTCAGGTTTCCACCAGGCAACTTGCTGAAACCGTGGACCTGATCCGTTCCAACCTGCCGGAGTAGTGTTGTGGCTCAGGTACGAGGGGCGCCGGGCTCACTGCGGAAACAGACAGTTGGCAGTCTGGGAGCCGGTTAAAGCCGACGCCGCTACGTTCCGGAGTAGAAACGGTCAAATGCGCTCGCCCCTGTTTTTCCTCCACTACCCGACGTGGGCTCACTCTGGCGTTGGGAGATGTCTGCTTGTGGCCGCGGATTCATATGATCGATGCAACACATGGGCTGCTCAGGCAGTAGGAGTCTTGCGGATGAAGCGCAGGAAGAGGATCTACTACACCGACATCCAGAAGGCGCTGATGTGGGATCGCTGGCAGCAGGGTGAGTCCCTGCAGCTTGATCCTCGCTGCTGACGTCAGGCGTGGGCGGCGGGCACGTGATCGTGCCCGCCGTTGGACGTTCTCAGAAGTCCCAGCGGCCGGTGATGGACAGCGGCATCGAGACGCGGCTGCCGGTATCGTTGATGGCCGCCAGGCCGAGTCCGGCGATCGCGGAATCGTCGTCGGACAGATCGTCGATGTAGTTCACCCCTGCGGCGAGTGTCATGCTGAAGCGCTCGGTGAACGCGATCTGCGCACCGGCCTCGAGCCCGCCGCTCAGCGCCCAGCCCTTCTCGTAGAACGGCGCATCCGGAATCGTGATCGCGGCGTCGGGAATCTCGAAGGTGGCCCGGATGACATCGGTTTCGGTCGCGCCCAGTCGCGCCGCGACGAATGGCCTGAACCGGCCGCCGTCGCCAAAGAAGTGCCGGTAACCTACCTCCCACGTGTACGCGTCATAGCTCGAGAACTTGCCGAAGACGTCGAGCTCGGTATCGAGCGCCGGCACGTAGGCGGCACCGACGCGCACGCGACCATCATCGGCGCTGGTTTCCCTAGCCTGTAGGAATACTTCGCTCCGGTCACTCAGTCCATAGCCCACTTCCAGGCCCAACGACCTGGCCGTGCCGTAGATCTGGTCGTGGCTACGGGAGCGAATGCGCAACTCCGCGCTGACGCCTGCGAGTGCGGGATTCAACGGACCGAGATCCGGCACCGGCGCCACGGCGCCGGAGTGGACGTCGCCGCTGACCGGAAAGTCGGCGCCGCCGAATACCGACATCGAGAATTTTCCCTGCTCGGGACCTGCCGCGAATGCCGGTCCTGCCGCCATCAGCAAGGCAGCGCCAAGAAGTTTGATCTGCATGTGCCTCTCCCATCAGAACGGGTGACGCCTACCCACTGTAGGCACGTGCTTTACGCAAGAAGGGTGGATGTGGATTCAACGAGGCGCTGGACGTAAGCGCACTTTCAGAGCTCCTCACGCCGCGTCCACGTTGCTGTACGCATCTGCCGTTTGTCGGCACTGCCACGGTTTGTTCCGGCTGCCGCATCCGACGTGCATGGGGCGACGTATATCTCTCGTCAGACGCTGCGCGCCGTCTGCGCCGCATATCGTGCTAACCGCTGTCCCGCGCGCCGGTGTTGAAGGTTCTTCCCCTGAGTACTTACATCACAGGACACTCGATCATGACCACGCTTCGAATCTGGTGCTACACACTTGCTGCTGGTGCGCTCATTCCCCTGTCCGCCAGCGCAGCACCCACCGTCAACACACTGGGCGGCGACACCCGCGTCCAGTTGTCTGGTGATCTGGTGGGTGCGCTTACCTCGCTCGGCGTATCGGTGCGTGCCAGCTATCCCGCCCGGCTGCGCGGCGCGCAGGCATCCTTCCCCATCCCCGGAGGTGAACTGGATCTCGGCACCCTGAAGGGCGAAGTGGATCATGCCGGCGGATTGACGCTGCGGGCCGGTGGAACCGAGGTCAACCTGAGCAGCTACACCATCGATACCACCGGTGTCGCCCCCGTGCTCACTGGTCTGGTGAAGGTCAACGACAGTGTGTTCGGTCGGCTACCTCTGTTCGATATCGGACTTGTGAGTGCACCGGTGGTGCGCGGCCTGCACGCCCGCGCCGGATCCGTACAATTGGACAACGTGCAGCTGACCCTCAACGCCGACGCGGCGGCCGCCTTGAATGCGGTCTTCAACGTCGACGCGTTCCAGGCAGGCTTGCCGATCGGCACGGCGCGGGTGCAGACGTACTTCTACGAGCCGGCACCTTGAGTCATCGGTGCGCGGTGATGGCCGGGGCGCGCGACGCTCCCGGACGCCAGTGAAGGACGCAGGCGTGGCGACAGCGCCATTGCGGCCGACGGACGGCACGCGATGGCCGCGGTTGCTAGTCAACGTCGTGGGCAATCAGGCAGTCTGGTTCATGGCAGTGATCGCTGCATCACACGGCCATGGGTGGCCGGGTGTGCTCGCGGCGGCGGTGTTTGTCGGCTTCCATGTGGTCACCGCGAGCTATCCGCGCGTGGAACTGAAATTGGTCGGCGTGGCGCTGGTGTGTGGCTTGGCGGTGGATGGCATCGCTGCGTCCCAGGGCTGGCTCCGCTATGCCGTGCCCCTGCCGAACGGAGGGGTGCTGCCGCCGGCGTGGACAATGGCCTTGTGGGGCTCGCTCGCGGTCACTCTCAACGTCGCGATGCGCAGTGTGCAGCGACGACTGTGGATCGGCGTGCTCTTCGGGGGTATCGGCGCACCACTGGCCTACTTGGCCGCCGAACGAGGGTGGGGCGCCGTGCGATTCGCAGACCCGTTAGGGAAGGGCACCGCCTGGCTCGCGGTGACGTGGGCGATAGCCCTGCCGGGTCTGCTGTGGGCGGCGAGGCGGTGGAGCGCGGCCGCCTCTGCCCGTGACCACGCAGGCGGTAAATCTGCCAGCACGCGGTGACGGCGGTACTTCGGTCACGTGTTCTCGGGTTGCTAGCGCAGGATGCCCATCAGAGTGTTCAACACATTCGATACGAGGGAGAAACAGATGACGCGTAGCCGGCAAGCATGGGGGTTGGTGGGTTGGCTGCTAGCGTGTTACCTCGCCGCAGGCGTCGGCGCGTTGGCCTCGGTGGAGGCGAGCGTGTTCTACGCCTCGCTGACGCTGCCGGCCGGGGCGCCGCCAGCGTGGCTCTTTGGTCCGGTCTGGACCGTCCTATACGGGATGATGGCGGTCGCCGCCTGGCTCGTCTGGCGCAAGGGCGGCTGGGCACGGCATCGGACAGCGCTGACGAGCTTCGTGATTCAGCTTTTCCTCAACGCGTTGTGGAGCTGGCTGTTTTTCGGCTGGAAACAGGGCGCGCTTGCGTTCGCGGACATCGTGATGCTCTGGGTCCTCGTCGCGTTCACGGTGGGTGCGTTTTGGAAGATCAGGGCCTTGGCGGGCGCATTCATGGTGTCTTATCTGCTCTGGATCACCTTTGCGTCCGCGCTGAATTACGCCGTCTGGCGTGCAAACGGAGCGGTGCTTGGAAGCTGAGGGATCGAGATGCGTTTGCCCGGATAGGGCTATGCCACACGCCAGGGAAGTCCGCTTTCGACCCGATCATGCCTCGATCTGGTGAGACGGCGCGCGCCGATGTTGGGCGATGCGACCGCAATCACCGCGACGCCGTTGTCCCGGGAATCCACGCCATGTTTCAGGAGTTCGAGGCCGCGGCACCCGGTGTGCGGGTACCGCAGCGGGCAGGTCAGGCCAGGTTGATCTCGACATCGATGTTGCCGCGCGATGCCTTGGAGTACGGGCAGATCTGGTGCGCGGTCTCCACCAGCGAACGGGCGACATCGCGATCCACGCCGGGCAGGCTGACGTTGAGGCGCGCGGCAAGGAAGTACGCGTCACCGGTCAGGCCGAGGTCCACTTCGGCCTCCACTGCGGCGTCGGCGGGCAGCGCGATCTTCGCCGCCTGCGCGGCCTTGCCGATCGCGCCGAGGAAGCAGGCCGACCAACCCGCACCGAACAGTTGTTCGGGATTGGTGCCGGGGCCGTTGCTGCCCGGCGGCGAAAGTTCGATGGCCAGGCGGCCGTCATCGCTTCGTGCGGCGCCTTTGCGCCCGCCGGTGGTGCGGGTCTTGCCGGTGTAAACGACGTTTTCAATGTTGTTGATCATGGAGATACCTTGGATGTTGGGGAGAGGTGCGCCATGGAGAGAGCGTCGTCGGGCGTGGCGCCTGCCCGGCAACGGGGATGTCGTGCGTGCTGGAGCGGATCCCGATTGCGGATGCGCGTCGTGCCTTCGCGCCAGTCCGGTCACGTGATCAGCCGATCGATGCGCGCCTGCAGGCGCGGCCCGATCAGCAGGATTGCGGGGATCACGATGAGGTAGCCGATGCCCCAGGAGCGCAGCCACAGGGACACGAATCCCTGCGGGAAGCCCAGGTTGAGGGCGAGCAGCGCGAAGGAAATGATGCCGGTGGTGACGACGCCCATCGAAAGGGCAAAGGCGATTTTGCGTTTCAGTGCGGTGTTCATGGTGCGGGTTCCGATACGCGTTGATGGGGCGCTTCGGCTTGCTGCGCTCAGCGCGCCTGGTTGCGCAGGGCGACGATCGGCTTGCCCTTTTCGACCAGGTACGTCGCCAGTTCCGCTGCGCCGGTCTGGCCGGGGTTGTGTGCCGCGTGCGGCATGCCGGCCGGGATGAAGAGGGACTGTCCGGCTTTCAGGGTGACCGGCGGCTTGTCCTCGAACGTGTACTCGAGCGTACCTTCCAGTACATAGGCGACTTCGATGCCAGGGTGCGTGTGCATGCCGAAAGCGGCGCCCGGCGCGAAGTCGACGCGGACCTGCACCGCTTCCTGTCCGGGAACGTCCAGGTCATGGCGCAGCGCTTCGTGTCGAGCGATGCCTGCGGGCTGGGCGCTTGCCGCCCACAGTGCGGTGCCGGCGAGCGCCGCCAGCGTGGCGGTCATCAGGACGTGCTTCGTGGTCTTCATGGTGGGCCTCCGGTAGATGGGAGGCCATTTCACGCCGCTTGCGTATCCCGGCTGTGTCCGCGCACCGGCACTTTTGTAAGCGTAGTTGTCCGCGCCCGGTTCGCTTACAGGCCGCAACGAACCGGTCTGCGTCCCGCGTGTCGTCGCGGCTATCCAGCCAGGTGCGGGCCGGCGCGCAGTGATCCGAGCAGGAAATCGATGAAGGCCCGCACGCGCAGCGGCATGTGCCGGCCGTGCGGATACAGCAGGTTGAAAGGACGGCTGCGGCCCCCGTGGCGGGGCAGCAGTTCCTGCAGGCGACCCTGCGCGATCTCGCGTTCGACCGTGAAGCGATAGGCCTGGAACACGCCGGCGCCGTTGCATGCCAGCGAGACGCCACCCAGCACATCCTCCGAAAGCAGGAACGGGCCGTCCGTCTCCACCTCGATCTCGGTGGCGCCGTCCTTGAACAGCCATGGGATGCGTCGCCCGGTGCTGGGCAGCTCGAACTGGATGCAGTCGTGTCCGGCCAGATCGCCCAGCCGCTCCGGCACACCACGCCGTCGCAGATAGTCCGGCGAAGCGACCAGCACCAGCTCGGCATCTTCCAGGTGGCGGGCGACCAGGCCCGACTCGGGCGGCTTGCGTACGCGCACCGCGAGGTCGAACCCCTCGGCGGTGAAGTCGATATTGCGATTGCCGATGTGCACGTCGGCCTGGATGCGCGGATGACGGCGGTGGAATTCGGCGAGCAGGGGCAGCAGGCGATAGTGCCCATAGGTGGTCGGCACGCTGATGCGGAGGCGGCCGACAGGTTCGGATTGCTCGCCGGAGGCTTCGCGGTCGGCTTCCGCCAACTGGTCCAGCGCCTGGCGGCAGTGCACCAGATACGCGCGCCCGGCATCGGTCAGCCGGATGCTGCGGGTGGTCCGGACGAACAGGCGCACGCCCAGCCGTTCTTCCAGGCGCGCCACGGAGCGGCTGACCGCCGCTGGGGTGACGCCGGCAGCGGTGGCCGCGCGGGTGAACCCGCCGGTTTCGGCGGCCAGGCAGAACAGTTCCAGGCTGCCGACCAGGATGTCGTCGAATCGTCGCTGCATTGCTTACACCGGGTAACAGGTGAAATGCATTCTTGCTGATTTATCGCCGGATGGGGCGGGAATAGAGTGCCGTCACGCCGAAAAGGCACCCCACCATCCGAGGAATCCCATGAGTACCAAGACCGTCATCGTCACCGGCGCTTCCAGCGGCATCGGCTTCGCCATTGCCCGCGCCTACCTGCAGCGCGGCGATAACGTCGTCGCCAACGCACGCACGCTCGATCGCCTGCAGGCTGCCGCCGCCCAGCTCGGCCAGCCCGCCCATCTGCTGCTGGTGCCGGGCGACATCGCCGCCCCCGATACCGCCCGCCGCCTGGTCGACGCCGCCATCGAACGCTTCGGCCAGGTCGACATCCTGGTGAACAACGCCGGCATCTTCATCGCCCGACCGTTCGCCGAGTACGCGCCCGATGATGTGCAGGCGCTGGTCGATACCAACCTGAAGGGCTTTTTCTTCACGGCCCAGGCCGCAGCGGCACACATGCGCGAACGTCGCGCCGGCCACATCATCAACATCACCGCCAGCATTGCCGGGCAGCCGCTGCAATCGGTGCCGGCCGTCCTGCCGGTACTGATCAAGGGTGGCATCAACCAGGCCACGCGCGCGCTGGCGCTGGAACTGGCGCCGCACAACATCCAGGTCAATGCGGTGGCGCCCGGCATCATCGATACGCCCCTCTACGCGCCCGAGATGCACGATTTCCTGAAGGGACTGCAGCCGGCCGGGCGCATCGGCACGGTCGAGGAAGTCGCCGAGGCCGTGCTGTATCTGGGCGATGCCACCTTCACCACCGGCGTCGTGCTGCCGGTCGATGGCGGCATGTCCACCGGTCGTTGGTGATCCGGACGGGGCTGCTTCGCGCGGCCCCATGATTCCCACAGGAGAACAGTCATGCCTTTCGTCCATGTCCGCATTACCCGCGATGGCACATCGCAGGCGCAGAAGCGCCAACTGGTGCGCGAGATCACCGACACGCTGGAGCGCGTGCTCGGCAAGCAACCCGACCTGACCCATATCGTCATAGACGAGATCGATACCGACAATTGGGGGCATGGCGGCGAGCTGGTGACAGAGCGTCGCGCGCGGGAAACCGCGCCGCGTTGAAACCTCCACTGCCATCCTGACCGTCGTTGTCCCTCCGGCACACGCATCCGGTCATGGCCGATGCAGGCCCGCTTACGCCGGCCTGCATCGGCAACCTGCTACCGCGCAGTCTTCCCGGTACCCAGCAGCGAGCGGATCCTCGCTTCGGTTTCCTGGTACTGCCCTTCGCCAAAATGCCGGTAGACGATGCGACCCTGCTGGTCGATCAGGTACATGGCCGGCCAGTAGCGGTTGCCATAGGCATTCCAGGTTTCGTACCCGTTGTCCTGCGCCACCGGGTACGTGATGCCGAATCGCTGTACCGCTGCCCGGACGTTGCCCAGTTTCTTCTCGTAGCCGTATTCCGGCGTGTGCACGCCGATGACCACGAGCCCCTGGTCCCGGTACTTGGCATGCCACTGTTTGACATGCGGCATCACGCGGACGCAGTTGATGCAGGAGTAGGTCCAGAACTCGACCAGCACCACCTTGCCACGCAGGTCGCGCAGGCTCAGTGGCGGCGAGTTCACCCAGTTGTCGATGCCGGTGAAATCGGGCGCCATCGGCGCGGGCGCGGCCAGCGTGGGCTGGACGGGATCGGCCTGCACGGCGGGAGAGCACGCCGCGGCGAACAGGCAGGCGGCCAGCAGGGTGGCGAGCGATGAGAGCTTCTTCATGGGATCAGAGTCCTTGCGAGAGGGGAGGGAGCCACTGCGTGGCCCAGGCGGAGACGAACACGTCGTACTGGAACAGCTGCAGGACGGCGACAGCGACGGCGATCGCGCCAAAGCCTGTGCGCAGCAGGTCGGCATGGCGTTGCAGGAACGGCAGCCGTGCGCTGATCCAGCGACCGCCATAGGCGATCGAGAGCATCGGAACGCCAGCGCCCAGGGCATACAGCCCGAGCAGCGCGCTGGCCTTGGCCGGGGCCTGCGAACTGGCGGCCAGCGCGAGCACGGACGCCAGTACCGGGCCGGCGCAGGGTGTCCACGCCAGCCCCAGCGAAGCGCCGACGAGCAGCGCGCCGGGACGGCCGCCCACCTGCGGCAAGGCGCTGCCGTGTGGCCTTACCTGTCGCCACTGCGCTTGCGCCCACGTGACGGCGCGCTCGAACGGTGCCGGGCAGAAACAGGCCAGGCCGGCCAGTAACAGCACGAGGATGGAGCCGGTGCGGATGCTGGCCTGCAGCTCGCCCGACGATGCCGCCAGCACTCCCAGCAGGATGCCGCTGGCGGCGAATGTCGCGACGAAACCGGCGATGATCCAGGCGGGCGCGGTACGGTCGCGGCCCGCTCCCGTGGCGAGCACGATCGGCAATACAGGCAGGATGCAGGGCGACAGGATGGTGGCCATGCCGGCGAGCGTGGCCAGGACATAGTCGATCATGGGGACTTCCCTTCCTTTACAGCCGCGTGGCGTCGACGACCGCCTGCACGAATTCGGCGGGCGCTTCCTGCGGCGGGTTGTGGCCGATGCCCCCGGTGAACGTGCGGTGCTCGTACTTGCCGACGAAGCGGGTCGCGTAGGTATCCGGCTTCGGATGCGGTGCGCCATTCGCATCGCCTTCGATGGTGATCGTCGGCACACTGATGACCGGGGCCTGGGCCAGGCGCTGCTCCAGCGCGGCGTATTTCGCCTCGCCTTCGGCAAGGCTCAGGCGCCAGCGATAGTTGTGGATCACGATGGCCACGTGGTCCGGGTTGTCCAGCGCGACGGCGCTGCGGGCGAACGTCGCGTCGTCGAACTTCCACTGCGGCGAGGCCAGTTCCCAGATCTTCCTCGCGAAGTCTTGCGTGTACTGGCGGTAGCCCGCTTGCCCGCGTTCGGTCGCGAAGTAGAACTGGTACCACCACTGCAACTCGGCCGAAGGCGGGAGGGGCTTGCGGTTCGCTTCCTGGCTGCCGATCAGGTAGCCGCTTACCGAGACCAGCGCCTTGACCCGTTCCGGCCATACGGCTGCGACGATGTCCGCCGAGCGCGCACCCCAGTCGTAGCCTGCCAGCGTGGCACGCCGGATCTTCAATGCGTCCATCAGCGCGATCACGTCCGAAGCGAGCGCGGCGGGTTGTCCATTGCGCGGCGTATCCGGGGAAAGGAAGGTGGTGGTGCCGTATCCGCGCAGGTGCGGCACGATCACGCGATAGCCGCGCGCGGCCAACCGGGGCGCGACTTCGGCATAGCTGTTGATGTCGTACGGCCAACCGTGCAGAAGGATGACGGGCTCGCCCTTCGCGGGCCCGAGCTCCGCGTAGCCGATGCGCAGATCGCCTGCATCCACCTGTTTGTTGGCAACCAGCGCGGACGGCGGCGTCGACATGGGCGCTCGGGTCGGCGGCGCGGCGTGGGCGATGCCGCTCAGCAGCAGCCCCGATGCCAGAAGCCAGGGAAGCAGGCGCGTGACGCGACGGGAAAATGTAGGCAGCGAGGGGATGGACGTGGACATGGTGGATCCTCCAGGGAGTGGTCGAGGAAAGGGAGGGCGCTGCGCGCGTGGGTCAGATGGCGTAGCCGCCATCCATCGTCAGGCTGGCTCCGGTCATGTAGCCGGCGTCATCGCTGGCGAGATACGCGGCGAGCGATGCGACCTCTTCCGGACGACCCACGCGTCTCAGCGGATTGCGCCGGATCAGGTGTTCGAGAAAACCGGCCGTGATGTCGGTATCGATGGGACCGGGCTGGATGTTGTTGATCGTGATCCGGCGCGGCGCCAGGTCCAGCGCCAGTTCCCGCACCAGCGTGGCCACGGCGGACTTGGTCATCGCATAGACGCTGCTGCCCACCGACCCGCTGCGCTGCGCGGTGTTGCTGCCGATCGTGATGATGCGACCGCCATCGGCCATCTTCGTCGCGGCCGCCTGGATCGCCAGGAACACGCCGCGGACGTTCACCGCCAACATCCGGTCGAGCGTCTCAAGCGGAAACCGGTCCAGCGGACTGCCTTCGTAGATGCCGGCATTGACGACCGCTACCTGCAACGCGCCGAGCCGGGCCTCGGCATCAGCCACTGCCGCCGTGATCGCGTGATGGTCCGCAGCATCCGCTTGCAGGGCGATGGCTTGCCCGCCTTCCGCCTGGATCGCGGCCACGACTTCCGCCGCCTTGTCGGCACGCGCGGCGTAGGTCAGCGCGACGGCGTGGCCCTCGCGGGCCAGGCGGCGGGCAATGGCGGCACCAATGCCGCGGGAGCCGCCGAATACCAGTGCGACCTTGGGTGAAGAAGCGTCTGAAGCGTGCATATCGTGTCCCTCGGGTGGTGCCGGCGGGAGCTCCGCCGGCGATGGGTGCATTGCACGCCTTCCGCTTGTCCACCACGTGTCGCGCGGCCCGCCGATTTGTCACCCAAAGCCGCGAAAGATCCGGTTGATACATTCCGATACAAAGCCGGCGTCGCCGGGGCTCTGTCCGGCCACCCGCAGGCGCTACCATCCGTCGCGAAAGGCGGATCATCCCGTCGCCCTGGTCCCGGAGCCCCACGCATGTCGTCCCACACCGATCACATCCTCGTCGTCGACGACGATCGCGACATCCGCCAGATGGTCGGTGACTACCTGCGGCGCAATGGCCTGCGCGTCAGCCTGGCGGCGGACGGTCGCGAGATGCGGGCCACGCTGGATACCAGCGACGTCGACCTGGTCGTGCTGGATGTGATGATGCCCGGCGAAGACGGTCTCGCGCTGTGCAGGAACCTGCGTGCCGGCAAGCACCGCGCCGTGCCGGTCGTGCTGCTGACGGCGCGCGATGATGAAACGGACCGGATCATCGGGCTGGAGATGGGAGCGGATGACTACGTCACCAAACCGTTCTCATCGCGCGAGCTGCTCGCACGCATCAACGCCGTGATCCGGCGCGCGCGCATGTTGCCGCCGAATCTCCAGGTCTCCGAGGCCAGCCGGTGGATCCGCTTCGGCGATTGGCGACTGGACACCGCCGCACGGCACCTGCTGGACGGGCAGGGCACGGCATATCCGCTGAGCGGCGCGGAGTTCAGGCTCCTGCGCGTCTTCATCGACCATCCGCAGCGCGTGCTCAGCCGCGATCAGCTGCTGAACCTCACGCAGGGACGGGATGCCGAGGTCTTCGATCGCTCCATCGACCTGCTGGTCAGCCGGCTGAGGCAACGGCTGGGGGATGGTGCGCGCGAACAGACCTACATCAAGACGGTACGCAGTGAAGGCTACGTTTTCAGTCAGCCCGTGGTGCTGGAAAGCGGGGACGCATGACCCCTGACGCCTTCCGGTCGCCGCGCTGGCTACCGCGCACGCTGCGCGCGCGCTTGATCCTCATTCTCGGCGCGGGCCTGCTGCTCGCGCATGCGCTGTCGTTCGCGCTGCTGTTCGGAGAACGCATGGACGCCACGCGTTCGATGATGCTCAGGAACCTGTATGAAGACGTACCCGTCAGCGTGGCGCTGCTCGAACATCTCCCTGCCGACCAGCGTGCCGCATGGACGCCCCGCCTGGAGCGACGGACCTACCGTTATCTCCTGCGGCCCGCCCATGCCGGCGCGCCGCTGTCCACGGAGCGCTCCCGCCAGGTGACGGGACTGATCGACGATGCGCTGGACCAGCGTTACGCGCTGCGGCCGCGCGCCGTTTCCACCACGCCCGAGCGCTACGAGGTGGAGCTGACGCTGGGCGACGGGCAGCCGCTGACCATCGAGGTCACACCGGCGCCCATGCCGGTGGCGACATGGTTGCCCTGGGTGCTTGCCGCCCAGGTGGTGTTGCTGTTGCTGTGCGTGGGCGTTGCCGTGCGCCTGGCGACGCGTCCGCTCGCCAGGCTCGCCCGTGCCGCCGAACGCATGGATCCTGCAGGGAACAACGTTCCCCTTCCGCAGGACGGGCCCTGGGAAGTCGCGCAGGCGGCACAGGCGTTGAATGCGCTGCAGGCGCGCGTCACGGCGCACGTCACCGAACGGACGCAGATCCTGGCCGCCATCTCGCATGACCTGCAGACCCCGATCACCCGCATGCGGCTGCGCGTGGAAACCATGGAAGCCGGCAGCGCGCAGGACAAGCTCCTCGGTGATATCGACCAGGTGAGCCAGTTGGTCCGCGAGGGCCTGGACTATGCGCGCAGCGCGAGCGTGGCACTGGGGCCCGCGATCCGTCTCGACCTGACGGCGTTTCTGGAGAGCATCGCAGGCGACTACCAGGATGCGGGTCGCCCGGTGCACCTGCTGCACGGCACGCTCGCGTCACGCGATACGCACCCGCAGGTGCTGCGGCGTGTGTTGCAGAACCTGATCGACAACGCACTGAACCATGCCGGCAGTGCGGAGACGCAGCTGCGCGTCGATGACGAGGGGCGTGCCTGCATCGATGTGCTCGACCGTGGCCCTGGCATCCCTGCCGACCAGTTGGAGGCGGCGCTGAAGCCATTCCACAGGCTTGAGCCTTCGCGTGGCCGCTCCACGGGTGGGACGGGCCTGGGACTGGCCATCGCCCAGCAGCTCACGCAGGCGCTGGGCGGCACCTTGCGGCTTTCCCAGCGAGAGGGAGGCGGTCTGCGCGCAACCATCGTGCTGCCCGACAGCGCATCGCCGCCCATCCAACCCCGACATGGGTTGCCCCCTAAGTCAACCTGAAGCCGGGCCACACCGGCCTGCAGTCCCTTTATTTAAAGCGCAGAGTTAAGTTCACTCCGCTAGCGTGGCTTTGTGATGGGCAAGTGCGCGGCCACCGCCGATCCGTGCCCCACACTTGACCATGCTGCATGCGAACCCACGACGTACAGCGCCTCCTTGGCACGAGAAACCATGACGTTGAAGATGTTGGGCGAGCTTGCGGCCCAGCGACGTGCTCCGTGTTGTGCCGTCATGGGGGCGCCCAGTATCGCGATGACGGCCTCCGCCTCCTTGCCCTGGAACGTATGGATGGTTCCCACTCGGTCCTGCAGCCACTGCCTTGGATCGGCATCGAGGGACCTGAGCAGATCTGGTTCTGCTGCTATGCGCTTGCGCATCTCGAAAGCCACGACCCTGAAGGGAGTGATGACGTAGATGTCCGGCTGATGCACGCGCGCTGCGGCCAGTTGTCGCAACAAACCCACGACAAGCTCGCCTTCTTCGGGACACCATTTGCTTTCTGCAGAGCCGTCCACGTCATACCACCCAGATGGGCCAATCGCCGCACGCACGCGTCCACCCGGCGCCGGTCCGGCCGCATACACCATCTGTCTGTCGTAAGCGATCTGATTGGAGATATCGAACATGGGATTCTGGCAGCGTCGATGCACCAGCAGCGGTAGACCCACTTCCCTGACCGCCACATCGGCACCGAACACGGCCCTGAATCGGGAAGCGTGGTCAGACACTGTCTGTACCGAAGCCTCCGGTGCCAGCCACTCACCCGCGTCGATGCCGAAGTACTTTGCCACCTCCAGAGTAAGTCGATGCGGTAGTGATACTACTGGGGGAATCTGAAGCGGATCACCCACTACGATGGCTCGCTTGGCGCGCATCAGCAGGCCCACCGCCGATTGTGGCGTAGCTTGTCCTGCTTCATCGATCATGACCCAGCCAAGCGATTCCGGCGCCATGTCTCCTAGCATACGGGCAACCGAAGCGAAGGTGGTCGATACGACTGGGCACACAAGGAAGAGGGTAGCCCACAGGTCGGGAAGCAGCGCCTTCTTTTCTTTGTCCTGGAAAGCGCCGGTGTGCATTGCGCTCATCAGAACGCCGATGTTGTGGGATACCTTCTGTGCGGTTACATCGATGAACGCTTTCTGCAGCGCCAGAGCTGCAGAAAACAGGTTCTCCCGTTGTTCGTGCAGTGCCTTCGGGAGCCAGGGAGAGGCTAGATTCCAGCTTTCGTGGCTTTGCTTGAAGAAATCTTCATCGACCAGACTATCGCCCAGTTTCTGTCGTTGGGCCTCGATGGTGGATTCCAGTGCTGCGAGCTTTTTGGAGGAGGCCTCAAGCGTCTGCTTGCTGGACTGCAGGGCCGCGTTCGCCTCGCGCAATGCCTCGGTCGCTCGCTCATGGGCCTGGGTGGCTTCTGCCCTACGATCACGCGCAAAAGCTACGGCGGCCACCAGCGGAACATGTGCTTGATACCACTGCTGCATGCGCCGAGTGTTGAAAAGCCGGTGCCACCATGACGGACGGTCGACCAGCATCTTCTGTTCCTGGCGATGCGCGATCGCGTGGGCCTGGATTGCCCGCTCACAGTTGTCGGCCGTGCGATGGATAGTGAGTTCGCAATTGGCATGGACTTCGGCGGCGGCCATCTGCCGGCTCAGGGCTGCGTTCTTGGCCGAGCGGGCCGGTTCCAGCGCAAGGCAGGCCTGACGGACGGTCTCCAGCACGCCCAACTGCTGCGTGATGTCCTTGCGCAGGGTGCTGTAATGCTTGCGCGCCACCTGCCAGCTGGCTTTGGCTTGCTCAGGCGAGGGTGGAGCTTCGGCGCTGACCACGCGCGGCACCGTGCGCTTTATGACTTGGCCAGCTTGATCCTTCTCTTCGCGAACGACAGCATCACCCTTTGCTGCCTTTAGATAGAGGCGCAGGCTTCGATCATCGTCCCACCACAGCGCGCGCTGGAATGCAGCTCTGTTAAGTGCGTTGCCGAGCACGGCTGCGATCAGGCCCCAACTGGGTTCACCTTCTGCAGGTTGACCATCCTCATTCCGGCCAACCAGCAGGGCATCTGAAACCGTCCTGAAGTAGCTGATGTCCCTGCCGACGGCCTTCAGGGCTGGTAGCTCCTTGCTGACATTTTCCACCGCCTTGTTGTTGCTGGAGGCAACGACGACCTCATGGCCCTTGAGAGAGTCATCCAGGCTGTAAAGGTGGAGAAACGCCCGATCGCCCGCCGATATCTTCTGGCCGGTAGTCCTGAATGCCGTCAATGGATCGTCGAACTTGCACAATGCGTCCGCGCGATCCATGACGCACGCGGCGACAACGTCGCGCAGGAGGGTGGTCTTGCCGGTTCCAGGAGGGCCGTTGACGGCCACAATGCCGGATCCTTTGCCGGCCAACTCACTGCGCGCGGCATTGACGGCGGCTTGTTGCAACGTCACAAGGGGGTGCCCGCCCGGCGCGGGCCAGCGCGCAGGCGGCATCTTCTCGGGTGCGATCAAAGCCTCGATCAGATCATGGCGCTCCAGAAGGTTTGGACTGGGCGTGACGGTCTGCTGACCAATGAAACGCGCGAGCGCCTGCCCCGGCCTGCCTTGGGTCAGCAGTGTCGATGCACGCGTGAGGTCGGTTAGATAGAACGAATTGAGCAGCGCGACTTCGGGAGGGTTCTTCGACTTGTAATAGTGGTACACGCGCACAGCGAACTGTGGCGACTCATAGAGATCCGGCGGCAGTCCCAGTGTCTGGACCAGCCATTGGAATGCCTTGTTGATGGTGGCCAGGTCCAGCGGGGAGGAAGACTCTGAATCCCTGGCGCCGCCCAGTTGCTTGGTCAGTCCCTCCACCAGGTTCCGCTCGGCATCCGGCCAACTGCCGAGGCTGTCTAGATCGCCGGACAGCGCAATGGGCAGAGCCCAGCCGAAGCTCGATACCGCTACGGCATTGTCCTGTACCAGCATGCCCTGGCGGTCGATAAGTACCGCGGCCAGAGCCGCACGTTCTCGGGCCTTGCTGGTCGACTCCTCGTCCTGGCCGAAGGTCTTGATCAGCTCATTCGTAGCGCGATCCACGCGAATGCTGCCAAGGACAATCTGGTAATAGAGTTGATAGTTCGGTCGCGATCGCTCGCCAAGCTCCCAGGGCAGCGTGCCGGCATCAAGTGGCGCGACGTTGTATCTGTCTCCGTTGGCCAGATCGGCCGGTTCCCGATAGGTTTGCGGAGACAGTGCTTCCAGTGCCGTCCAAGCGGACAGGATGGCACCGGGTGAATTCGTTACCGGCGGTGCGGGACGTGCTGGCGCGCGCTGAATTGGCGGAACTGCTGTTGTGGTCTCGGGAGCCGCCGGTCGCTCGCTGGGCTGCTGGGGAGCTGGAAGGGGACGGGTCTTCTGCTCGGAAGTATCGCGCGGCGGTGCAGGTGCAGCGGCCGTCTCATGGGTTGCCATCGACACGCGCGCGAGCAGGGCGACAGCCCTGTCCGTCTTGCGATGACGAAGCTCAGCGATCAGGTCCCGGCAGATAGCCGGATCTGAAGCCGAAGCCTCAAAGATCGACTCCAGCTCCGCCACTCTCAGCTTCAGATAAGGTCGAACTTCAGTTGCCATCCTTAGTTTTCCACTTCCATGGGATCGAAAGAATTCTGGCCTACAAGCATTGAGCATGGCTAGCGGTCGCTATGCTCAATGCGCGGATCTGGCGAGTGCGCTGAGGGATCACGTCGCGTGGGGCGATCCAGGCACTATTGCGCCATGCCATTGCGTGATCACCTCCAGTGCGCCTTCCAGGTCGAGCTCGGCAGCCGCATAGCCCTTGACCAGTAGCTCGGGCTGCAGGAAATGATCGAACTTGTTGCGCTCCAAGCCCTCTTTTTCTGCCGCCAGAATCATCGTGTCGGCCGGAACACGCTGAAGGGCGGCCTCGAGCACGCGCGGCACGTCTACTTCAGACACGCCGTTGATTTCGACAAAAGGCCCAGCATTGACGGCCTCGATCTCTAGCCATTGAAACCACAGTGCGATCGTCACACCAACACGGTCGCCGGCCCAATGGGCCAGATGGACTGCATCGCCGGAGGCGATGAGAGGACTCTCGGCAAAGCCGAACAGGCTGTAGGCCTCCCGAGCATCCAACAACCCCTGTTGGGCCACCGCATCCAGGTAGACCGGTATTGAGGACTGCTCCAGAAGCTCACGCATCCGCTGGTGAACTATACCGTGCACTGCTAGACCGCCTCCACCAAAAGTAGGTGGCTTGCCGCCCTTGGCGGGTGCGAGCAGCACAACGCGAGCTTGTGTATCGACCTCCAGTATGCGCCAGCGCCGGCCGGCAAAAAGCATCAGATGTCCAGGCACCAGTGGTTCGATCACCGGTAGGGTGCCCAGCCGTTTGCCATTGCATAGCAGCTGGTACTCCTCAGGAGTGAAGAAGGTGGCATAGAAGCTGAAGTGCTCCATCAGCCGCTCACCGACCGCACCCGGCAACAGGCTTCCATCGTCGACCTGCTCGATGAGCTGGGCA
Organism: Pseudoxanthomonas sp. 97-1-1; assembly: GCF_057773125.1. NCBI lineage: Bacteria > Pseudomonadati > Pseudomonadota > Gammaproteobacteria > Lysobacterales > Lysobacteraceae > Pseudoxanthomonas > Pseudoxanthomonas sp. 97-1-1. The sequence goes on from NZ_JBYMTJ010000003.1 coordinate 87,229, forward strand.
CTACCCAGGGAGCGCAACACGTCGGCGAACGTGGGCTGATCTATATTCGAGAAGGCCCCTCGTTGGCATAGCTCACGATACAACTCGGCGGCCGAGCAGCCACCACCGCTCTGGGAAATGAAGGACAGGATCTGTTGGACCAACGTCGACAGGTGCAGGTCGCCCTGCGTCGGCGGCTCGAATCGACCAGCCAGCATCAGCTCGATGGCGGCGATGGCCTGCAGCAAAGGCAGGCGCAGCCAGTCCACCGCATGGCTGCGCGAGGACAGTGCGGGCAGGACAACGTACTGCCGCAGGATCTGGGGCTGACCCGGACGGCGTCCGGAGCGGCCAATGCGCTGTTTGAGCGCCGCCACCGACGGGGCGGGGCCGATCTGGGCTATCGACACGACATCGCCCAGGTCCACGCCCATTTCCAGGGTGGAAGTACATACCGCCGTCGTAGGGAGCTTGCCATCGCGCAACCGCTCTTCCACGCTCAGGCGCAGCTCGCGCGAAAGCGCGCCGTGGTGCGGGAAAAACTCGTTGGGCAGCGCTTTGGCCTCTGCCCGTTCGCGCAACTGGTCCGCGACGATTTCCACCTGGGCCCGTGCGTTGGCGAAGACCAGGTGACTCTCGCCTCGCAGACGCTCGAACAGGTGGTTCGAGATTTCATTCAGGGCGGTCGTGTAACGGTCGGCCGGGGCCTGCTCGCTGTCTTCCAGCTCTTCAAACGTTTCGGGGGGCGCCGGAAGGGCCACATGTTCGTTAACCGGCTGCCGGGCGATCTGCGCCAGGAGTTGCTCTACCGCATGACCTGCGGCTTCCATCGTCGGGATCTGGTCGTCCTGTTGTTCCCTGTACTGCTGGATCGCACGTACCTGCAGCCGCACCTCGCCGCCATCGGATGCTGAGGTCAGCACTTGGCTGGGAAAGCCACCGCGTGGGCGCAGGAAGGCCCCTGCGCGCTCTGGCTCGCCCAGGGTTGCCGACAACGCAATTCGGGGCAGGGGATGAGGTACCAGGCGCTCGACCCGCTGGAGCAATGAGCGCAGCTGTGCGCCGCGCTCGCTGCCAAAGAACGCATGAAGCTCGTCCACCACCAGGTAGCGCAGTTCTCCGAGCAGCCCGCCGAACTGGGCGCCGCGGCGCATCAGCAGTGCTTCCAGGCTCTCCGGCGTGGTGATCAGGATATTGGCTGGGCGCTTCCAAAAACTGGCACGCCCGGCGGATACGTCGCCATGCCAAGGTTGCACACGCAGGTCAACTGCTTCGGCTATCGAGGTCAGGCGACGGGTCTGATCATTGATCAGGGCGCGCAGCGGGGAGACGCACAGGCAGCGCAGTCCAGGACCCTCGAACTGGGCAAGGTCCGACATGATCGGCAGGAAGGCAGCTTCGGTCTTACCGCCGGCCGTCGGCGCCGAAATGACGACATCGCTCTGCCGGCCCAATACCAAGGGAATGGCCTGTGCCTGGATCTGCCGCAGTGCCGGCCAACCCTGTTGCCACACCCAACGCTGGATGCCGGGATGTAGGAGCTCGAACGGATCCATCGCAGGCTCAGAGCCGGAACGATGAGAGCTCATCGTCAGGATCGGTAGCCCGTGCCTGGCCAGGGCTTGCGCCCTCGTCCTCGGTATCGCGATCTGTATTGGTCTCCAGACCGACCTCCAACTCCTCGATCAGATGGTTCCAGTCCAGATCAGCGTGTTGTTCCAGCACGCTCAACAGGTCCAGGAACGCACGTACCGTATTGCGCGGGGTCTGGAAGTACGCCGCGCCGATACGCTGGTTGCAGTGGGTCAGGAACGCCGGCAAGGCGGCATCGGGCAGGGCGTACTGGGCAGCATCCCCGCTGGCATGCAGATGCCGCAGCTTGGTCAGCAGCACGTAGAGGTCTTCCGGTGTCAGGTTGGCCAGCCGGATCACCGGGCCACCGAAATCCTGTAGCCCCTGCTGTGCGGCAAAGGCATTCTCAGACAGCCGGGACTGCAGGGCTTGATAGCTGTATAGGCCGCGACGGGCGTCCAACAGGGTCTCCGGCGTACCGCCAAAGACGAACCCCACGCCCTCACTGCTGCCCTGCAGCGTGTCGTTGAGGATGCGTAGGATCTGCTCATAGTTAGTATTGCGGGCGGTGGCGTGGGGCAACTTATAGAGGTTTACCAGCTCATCCAGGCAGACGAGCAGGCCGCCATAGCCGGCCAGTCGGATGAACCGGGCAAGCAGCTTGATTCCGTCGTAGACCTGATCGTCTTCGATGATGGTGCGCACACCTAGGGCCTGGCGCGCATCGGTTTTGGTGTTGAACTCTCCGCGCAGCCATCGGACCGCATCGGCCTTGAGCTGCTCGTTGCCTTGATCGTGACCGCGCCAGTAGCACTCAATGACCTGGGCGAAATCGTAGCCACCTACCAACTCGGTCAGCGACTGAAGACGCTGCTGGATGACCGATTCCACCGACTCGCCGGTGCTCTTGGACTGCTGCAGTGCCGTGGTAATGAAACGCTCCACGACGCTGGCCATTGCGCCGCCTTCAGGCTTGGTCCGCGTGGCGATGTTGCGGGTGAGTTCGCTGTACAGGGACCGGGCCTGGCCGCCACTGCCGTACAAGCGGCGATCGGGGTTCAGGTCCGCGGTCATGGTGATCAATCCCTTCTCAAGGGCCACGGCGCGTATCAGGCTCAGGAAGAAGGTCTTGCCCGCGCCAAAGTCACCGATTACAAAGCGAATTGCACTGCCCGCAGCATTGATGCGATCGATATCCTTGATCAACGCCTCGACTTCGCGAGCGCGACCAACCTGGATGTATTGCAGGCCGCGGCGCGGCACTACGCCGGCGCGTAGTGCCTGAAGTACGGCATCGCGGTCGCGGGGTGGGATTCGGGCGGCGGTTGTCATGGGCTTGGCTTCTTCTCATCGGTCAGGATTTGCACGATTTGCTCGCGCGCATAGTCGTTCAGGTACATCGGATCGTCTCCGTCCAACAGTGGCTCGCCTGCGACCGAGAAGGCAGCTTCGTTGAGCATCTCCGCAGCGCCGTCGGGCAACAGATCCAAGCTCTCGCAGGCAGCTTCGAAGTCACTTCTGGACCATTGGTCTTCGGGCGCGTCCAACAAGCGCTGCAGAAGCGCCATGTGTTCTGCGTCCAGGCCCGGGATCGACAGCTCCTGCGGCTGGGACGGGGTAGGCGCAGGACTTGCTGTATGAGCCACCGGCGTTGTGGGCGACGGTCCACTCGCGGCCGCCGATGTTTCAGCTTCATTGAAGATCTGCGCCAGCACCGACTGCACTCGGCCGGTTTCGGCCAGCTTCTGGGCAATCACATCGGCATTGAGCGTAGCGCCTGTGCTGGCCTTGGGACGACCGCCGACGCTGGCATGATGGAGATCAGCTGGCACCCGAGAAGGATCCAGCTCCAGTGCCCGGTAGAAGCGCTCGATCACACGCACCTCGGCAGGGGTGACATGACCATCAGCAGCCGCGATCTCCAGGAGCACGCCCGCGAAAGCTTCGCGCTCGGATGCCGGTAGCAGACGCACCCGATTCTCAAGACGCGCCAACGTGATGGGGTTGAGCTGCAGCCACCGCAGATGGGCCTCGATGCGTCGTCGTTCACTCTCCGGCAGCGCGAACTGACGCTCGATGGCCGCTACCGCCACATCAAGTTCGGACTGAATGATCTCGCTGCCCTGTCCGGCCACGGCCACGGCTGCTTGAAGCATCAATAGTGCGGCCGCGTAGGCTGCACTGGGGGTGCGCGCAGCATGTTCCGGCAGGCGGAACAACATCACTTGTCCTTCGAGCGCGGGTGGATGCCCGTGAAATCGCACATCCGGCTCCATAGCAAAACCCAAGGCTTCCAACGCTTGGATGAGGGACGTCGCTTCCCGCTTACCCAGCCGCTCGGATACGTCCATGCCGCAACCAGCGATCAGTCGCGAAGTGGCGAGGGAGGCAACCGGTTGATCTGCCAGTAAGCCGTCCAGTTCTGAAGCCAAGGCGCGGAACGTGGCGGGAACCTGGCTGCCACGTAGTGCATGGGGCATGGCCGCCAGTTCGGCCATCGGCGTGCCGTTCTTGCTACGCCGTACCCGGCGCAGGGCCTCCAATTCACCCATGGCCTGTTGAACGAGCGCGACGAGAGGACGGATCGGGGCTTGGCTACGGGTGATATCGGGCAGGTCGGTCTGGATTGTCTCTGTCCCCAGTTCTGGACCTGCCCAGCGATAACTTAGGGTGAGTCTGGAGCGTCCAGGCTTGATGACCAGCCCCTCACCGAAGCGCTGGGCATACAGTTGGCAAAAGCGGGTTTTGATTTCCGGCCGAACCACATCCCACGTAGTGGACCGTGCCTCATCGGTTAATGCTTGAGCCCAAGCGAAAGCAAGATCCGCACTCAATGCTTCGTGGCGGGCGACCATTCGGGCTGCTTTGATGTGCTGGGTCAGGCTCCAGCCGCTATTCGGGTAGGTGACCTCATCCGGCACCCCCAACTTGAAGCGTCCCAGTGTCAAGAGTCTTTGGCTGTAGGGGCCGAAGGAGCTGTGACTGCCATAGTGCTGTTGCAGCCGCGCCACTTCGTCCAAGATTCGCAGGCCCTCTGCTCTACCATCTTCGCCGGCGGCTAGTCCACGCAGCAAACGATACTCCAGACCATAGAAGTACAAGAACACGTAGCCGATACCGACGGTAGCTGCTCGGCGCTCTGAGTTCAGAAATGCTAGGAAGGTACCGCGCTCGCGATCATTGAGTCCGGCGTACCTTGGCCAGTAACCCAATCCTTCGCCTCGCCAATCTGCCTGTCCCGAGAAGGGTAGGGTCGGATCAATCGCGGCCAAGCGGCTGTCTTGATAGCTTCGCGGTGTACCGAGGTAGAAGCCGCCGCCAGCAATTTCTTGCCCGCGAATGGAGATCGTCTCGCCAAAAGGTACCCAGCGTGGCGGCGCCGGCTGCCGGATGGGGCTGGCCAGATCGACCAGTGCACGCAACGGTGAGGTCGTGCGGACCGGGACGGGATCTTGCACAGGAACAGGACGGCTGGAAGGAACTGCGGCTGGAGCGACAGGGTTCGTGACCCGGCTTCTGATCGGTGGCGGCTCAACTGTTCTTGAGGGCAGGGGAGGAGGGGAAGGTGCCTGCGCCACCGGCGGAACAAAGCCGGCTGGCTCCAACGCCTTTCGGGCGCCTTCGTCCGGCTTGGGCGCGGGCGAAGGTCTTACTGATTCCTCCGACACGATGCGGACATCTGGAAACTTCGCTCGCAGCTTCTCGGCGCGTTGGCGATTTTCGCTGGCAACATGATCTCGTTCAATCTCCCAGGGTGTTTGCTGCAAGCTCACGCTGGGTGCAGCATCCAGCGCTGGATCGTCAACGGCGGGCGACTGTGCGAATTCTGCTACAGGAGGCTGAGTCGTCCGGGACTTGTGATTTGCTTCACTCGCGGCAATCTTGGCGCGCAGTTCGTCTGTGCGCACACGGTTGGCTGCGGCCACCGCGTTCCGATTGTCAGCCCAATCACCAAGCGGAGGAGTCGTCCGGACTGGGGCCGGTTCGCGCGCACCGGCCGTGGCTTGCGGCTTGAGCGGTGGCGGCGTGATCGCGGGCGTTGAGGGTAAGGGAGGAGGAGCAGAGACCTTCGGGACGGGGGCGGGCCCACCCGCGCGGCGTGTTGCCGGGGGGTTACTTCCCGATGACTCCCCAAGGATTTCCGCTAGGGTCTTACCCGTGTCCTCCGGCGGAGGGGGCAGCACCGAGGTCTGTTGGGTAGACTGCCAGTTGCGAAACAGGCGCCAGCCCACCCAACCGAGGAGGGCCACTACAGCAGCCCAGAAGAGCGCGATCCAGACCTCTTTGGGGATCAATAAAAGGATCACCAAGGCGCCCAGCAACAACGCGCCTATACCGCCCCCGTTCCCCTTGCGACGCCCCATCATCGGCTCCTGCTATCCCTTAGCCGGAAATCTCCCCCTTATTACTTTACACCCGGCTCGCCTTGGTTGGGTTGGACAACGAAACTAGCCCTGGCATCCCAGAAGCCGCAGGAGACTGGAAATCTGTCCCGCGCCGACATGTCGGCAAGGCGTGTTGGGTGCGCGCCTTGAAAAAAGGGATTAAAAGGAATTTCAAACCTATATCACTGCGGTGAACCCAGTGCGTACTGGCTTCGCGTCTAGCACTCCGCAACGAAGTGCTCACCAGAGACGTTCGCAATGATGAAAAACAAGGTCGAGCTGATCTACTGCATCATGGTCGTAGCCACGGCCGTGTTGGCCGGCATCGTCAAATGCACGGCGGCAGCCACCTGCGGCAACTGCGGTGATTTCCTCGATCCCTGATCCATTCCCTTCTACTGGCATCCCTCACAAGGCCCGGCTCGTCCGGGCCTTGTGTGTTTATGCCGTCCACTTACAAGGAAACGACAATGCACTTGGTTGAAACCATGGCTTACGTCGGCCAGAAACCCTGGCACGGCGTAGGCAACAAGCTCGCCCGGCATCAGCCGATCGAGGTCTGGAAGCAGCAAGCCGGCATGGACTGGCAGATCGAAGAATCCGAGGTCCGGTATGTCACCGGCAGCCACAACATCGGAACCATCAATGCCTTCCCCCAGAACAAGGTCCTGTACCGCTCCGACACCAAGAAGCCGCTGGCCGTGGTCTCCAAGCGGTTCCGGGTCGTCCAGCCGGGCGAGATTCTGGAGTTCTACCGGGACCTGACCGCCACCAACGGCTTAGAGCTGGAGACGGCCGGGGTTCTGCGGGAAGGTCGAAAGTTCTGGGCACTGGCCCGTACTGGGCAGAGCGCCACGCTTCGTGGCCGGGACCGGGTGAATGGCTACCTGCTATTGGCCACCGCCTGCGACGGAACGCTGGCCACCACCGCCCAGTTCACCTCGGTTCGAGTGGTCTGCAACAACACGTTGGCGATTGCCGTGGGCCAAGGGGAGGGTGCCATCAAGGTGCCGCACCGCAGCCAGTTCGATCCGGAGCGGGTCAAGCGCCAGCTTGGGATCACCGTCTCGGTCTGGGACGGCTTCGTTGAGCGGATGAAGGCACTGTGCGAACGGCCTGTAGATCCGGATTCGGCCGAGGCCCTGCTTCGTCGCATCCTGACGTACGCCGTTCCCAATGCCGCCCCCGTGGTCAACGAGCATGCGGTAGCCAACGTGCGCGCGCTGATCGAGGGAGGAGGCCGGGGATCTCAGCTGGCATCCAGCCGGGGCACGGCGTGGGGGCTGCTAAACGGCATCACCGAGTACGTCGACCACCATCGGCGGGCCCGGAGCGATGACCATCGCCGGGATGCGGCCTGGTTCGGGGAAGGTGCCCGGATCAAACAGCGCGCGTGGGAGGAGGTGACGAGGTGGGCGGCATGACGGCGGCTAGAGCAGCAACAAGCTCACTCACCGATGCCGGAATGGGCCTGCCGGAGGAAGCCAGCCGAAGGCGGGAGGACCGGGCAATTGCACGTGCGTTGCGGATTCTCGAACGACGGGCCGGGAGTCCCGGCCAATCGTTCGGGGAAGTATCCGCGTGCGAATCGTTTTTCCGGTTGCGACTGGGCGGCGAGATAAGGGAGCACTTCGAGGTAGCGTTCCTCGATAGCCGCCACCGCCTCATCGCTGTGGAGCGCATGTTCTCCGGTTCGGTGGACGGAGCACAGGTGTATTCGCGCGTGGTGGTCCAGCGCGCGCTGGCGCTGAATGCGGCGGCCGTCGTGCTGGCCCACAACCACCCCAGTGGTCACGCCGAACCCTCAGCGGCAGACCGGGCAGTCACGGCCCAGCTCAAGAGTGCCTTGGGCATGGTGGAGGTTCGACTGCTGGACCACTTCGTGGTAACGGCTGATAGAGCGGTCTCGATGGCGGCCCGGGGGTGGATCTAGCGTCGAGATCCGCTCGGTGCGCAGCATAGAGCCCGGCTTCAGGGCCGGGCTCATCTTCAGAGAAGCTCTTCCGCTTGGGCCAGCATTTGAGATGGACTTGTTCTCAAGACAGCGGCGAGCTTGAAAAGCGTCTTTATGCTTGCTGAGTTGAGGCCGCGCTCGAGGAGCGAGATGTAGTTGCGCTGGAGGTCAGCTTCCAATGCCAACTGCTCCTGAGACAGCCCTACCCGCTTGCGAAGCGCTCGCAAGACTTTGCCCAGTGCGACCTCTGGCTCCAACCCGGCTCTCCCGAAAGGGGGAGACAACCGTAGGTGGCTGGCGCTAGCCGGTCTTCACAATATATTGGTAATCTTTGAGAGTCAACGAATCAGGGGAATGACATGAAAAAAGCAATATTTGCTGGTCTGTCGCTGGCATCCGCCCTCTTGACCGGGTGTGCAGGAGGCACGCCAGACTGCGGTGACGCGGACACGCTTTCCATCCTCGATCAAGCCATCGAGACAGAAGTGGAGAAGTACGCCCCTCAGACCCAGCGGGGAACGCCTGAGGAGTTCATGGGGATCCTGGACACCTACGAGATCTCCAACATCCGCACGCAGGCCTACGACGAAGACGTCGACAGCTATCAATGCGATGCCCGCGTCACCTACACCTACCACGATCTCGAGCGATCCGTGGACTTCACTTATCGGGTCGACACCGATCAGGCCGACGGCGAGGTCTTGGTTGAGTACCAGACCAAGATGCTCAACCCGATCCTCGGCTATGCCATGGGCTTCTGACACAGCCCCTTCACCTTTCACACTTCAAAGGAGTAGCAAACACATGGGCGTTTTCATCTACAGCCTTGCGCTGGTCTTCTTCATCATCCCCGTAAGTCTGCGGGCCTATCTGAGCCTCAAGAACGGCCGCTTCCCGCTCCCGTACTTCCAGAACAACGTGGTGGTCAACCGGATCAAACTGCGCAAGGCCATTGGCATCCTTTCGCCGATCCTCTTCTGGGGGCTGCACGTCTTCCTCTTCTTCTGGACCCTTGCTATCGAGGCTTGGTTGTCGGCATTGGCCATCCTGGCGTACATGGTGATCAGTCCACTGCTGTCCGGCCAGATCAAGGCTCGCCAGATCCAGGTCATACAGGAAAAGGTCGCCCCCAACCTGCCGAGCGGGGATCAGGGCTGATGCGAACGAGGGGGATCGGCCTCCTTCAGAGGCTCTGCATTACTTCGGCTCTCCTCGTGCTTACGGGCTGTGAGCAACTGTCGGCAAGCCTGGGAGTGCCGATTAAGGAGCAGCGGGAAAGTCCGTCCACGGAGCAAACGGTCATCATCGGCGAACCGGTGGCGCCTGCCATATCCGCGGTGACTAAGGAGGCCGCCAACCCTGCTCAGGCAGCGCCTAGGGTGGTGGTGTCAGCGGGTGTAGGACCTCAGGTTGAGGTTCCTGCTGGGTTTCCTCCTGACGGACCTGAGTACCAGGCTCATCTACTGGAGGTGAAGGCCGCTACCCAGAGCGGTAGTCCTGGGCGCTTGGTTGGCGTACCCACGAAGGTGAGCGCCAATGGCTACCCGATCTATCCGGCAAGCTGTCTCTTCTACCCAGAACACGCCGAGTGCGAACTGGCTGATGGAGAGGTAGTGGATGAGGCCTATCTGAAGGCGCACACCACTGTGATCAGGAACGTCGATGTCCTGCATGGAGGCATGACGTGTGGGATCGTCTGCATCGACCAGCAAGGCAACGTATTGGGGCACGTCTCTCAAACGATGCAGGCATGGCGGGAGCGGAACTGCCAGTGGGTGGAGTACGGAATGGCCAACTGCTAGGTGTGATCAAAGGGAGGGGGCGTAAGCCCCCTCCCTGACTGTTGGCTTCTCTCTTTTTTGCGGATGGCTATCTATTGCAAAAGTAAATACATATACGGAAGTGCGTTTACTAGCGTCGCATGCCGCGAAGACCGTTGACATAACAGCGTGATAGAAATCACGATGTACCGCGTGAGCTCCACGTAATGTACGGAGCGCAGGGATCGAGCAGTATCCCTAGGTTCGCTCAGGTAGCTGATTCAGTCAGAGAGCGTAAGGAAAGCGCCTTTTTAGGGTTCGGGGAATCCGTAATGGCTCAAGGAAGCAGCCCGCTTGTTCTTGTCGACGAGCCAGCGTCCGACGACGAAGGCCATCGGCGCGTCGACTTGGCGCTCGCGGGGCTGGTGCTGCTTGCCCAGTATCACGGCATCGCCGCCGATGTCGCTCACTTGAAGCACGAATATGGTCTGGGAGATGAGCCGCCCGACCAAACAGGCCTCCTGCTCGCAGCCAAGCGTTTGGGTCTCAAGGCCAAAATCTCCAAGGTCCCCGCAGAGCGCCTGGACAAGGTCTCACTACCAGCGATGGCCTATCAGCCTGATGGCCAGCACTTCATTGTTGCCAAAGCTAGCGATCAGCAAATTCTGATCCAGGATCTGAACCTGCAACGGCCGCAAGTGCTATCGCGTGATCAGTTCGGCGAACGTTACGCCGGTGAACTGCTGCTGGTCGCCTCCCGTGCTTCAGTGTTGGGCGAACTTGCCAAGTTCGATTTCCGCTGGTTTGTACCCGCTGTGGTGAAGTACCGGCGGATCCTGCTCGAAGTCTTCATCGTTTCCTTGTTCATCCAGTTGTTCGCTTTGATAACGCCACTGTTCTTCCAGGTTGTCATGGACAAGGTGCTTGTCCATCAGAGCCTGACGACACTGGAAGTCATTGCGATCGGCTTGGTGGCGATCGCTGTCTTCGACGTGACTCTTAACGGGCTGCGGACCTATGTCTTTTCTCACACCACCAGCAAGATCGATGTCGAGCTGGGGGCCCGGCTATTCCGTCACATCCTTAGCCTGCCGCTGGCCTACTTCGAATCACGCCGGGTAGGCGAGACGGTAGCCCGTGTTCGTGAGCTCGAGAACATTCGAAACTTCCTGACCGGGCAAGCATTGACCTCGGTACTGGACCTTCTGTTTACCGGCGTGTTCCTGGCGGTGATGTTCTACTACAGCTTCTGGCTGACCCTGATCGTCGTGCTGTCCCTTCCCGTGTACGCACTGTGGTCGGCGGCCATTACTCCGGTGCTGAGAAAGCGCCTGGACGAGAAGTTCGCTCGGGGAGCCGAGAACCAGTCCTTCCTGGTCGAGACCATCAACGGAATAGGTACGGTCAAGGCCACTGCCGTAGACCCGCGTATGACCCGCACGTGGGATGCGCAGTTGGCGGGCTACGTGGGTGCCGGGTTCAAGGTGGCACGCCTGGCCAACGTGGGCCAGCAGGGCATCCAGCTGGTGCAGAAGTTGGTAGGCGTCGCCATCCTGTTCTTTGGCGCCCGCTTGGTCATCCAAGGGGATCTGTCGGTTGGCCAGTTGATCGCCTTCAACATGCTCTCCGGCCAGGTTGCCGCGCCCATCCTGCGGCTGGCCCAGCTCTGGCAGGACTTCCAGCAGGTCGGAATCTCGGTCCAGCGCTTGGGCGACATCCTCAATACCCGGACCGAAGTACCCGGTAGCCGCATGACGCTGCCGGCGATCCAGGGGCGCGTCACATTTGAGGGCGTCGGTTTTCGATACCGGCCGGATACGGCAGAGGTCTTGGCGGGCATCGACCTGGATATCGCGCCGGGGGAGGTCATCGGCATCGTGGGGCGCTCAGGTTCGGGCAAGAGCACGCTGACCAAGCTGGTGCAGCGCCTCTATGTGCCCGAGCGCGGGCGCGTCCTGATCGATGGCCATGATCTGGCGCTGGCCGATCCAGCGTGGCTGCGCCGGCAGTTGGGGGTGGTGCTTCAGGAGAACTTCCTGTTCAACCGGAGCATCCGCGAGAACATCGCCTTGGGTGATCCAGGCATGGCGCTGGAGAGGGTCATCCACGCCGCGCAACTGGCTGGTGCGCACGATTTCATTACACAGCTGCCGGAAGGCTACGACACCAAGGTGGGCGACAACGGGGCGGGGCTTTCGGGTGGGCAGCGCCAGCGCATCGCCATTGCCCGCGCCCTGGTTACCAATCCTCGCATCCTGATCTTCGACGAAGCCACCAGTGCGCTCGACTACGAGTCCGAGCATGCCGTCATGCAGAACATGCGGGCCATCTGCCAAGGGCGCACGGTTCTCATCATCGCCCACCGTCTCTCTACCGTGAGGATGGCCAACCGGATCGTCGTTGTAGACAAAGGCAAGATTGTGGAGTCAGGCCGTCACGAAGATCTGGTGGACCGCCCGGGTGGCCAGTACGCGCACCTCTACAAGCTCCAGCAAGGTGTCGCATGAAACACATCCTGGGTGCGGCCTATGAGTTCCTGGCCCGTTATGGCCAGGCATTCTCAGCGGCATGGAAGGTGCGGGCACAACTGGACCCACCGAAGCGGTCGGAGGACGAACTAGCCTTTCTGCCCGCACAGCTGGAGCTGGTCGAGAGCCCGGCATCGCCAGCAGCGCGCTGGACGATGCGGATCATCATGGCCTTGTTCTGTGTGGCTCTGCTTTGGTCGATCTTTGGAAAGCTGGACATCGTCGCGGTCGCCTCTGGCAAGACCGTCGTCAACTCTCGTACAAAGGTCATCCAGACCGCCGAAACCGCGGTGGTGCGCCGCATCTTGGTACGGGATGGACAGGCGGTACGGAAGGGCGATGTGCTGGTCGAGCTGGATGCAACCGCGACCGGAGCAGATTTCGAGCAGGCGGGCGACGCTCTGGTCAATGCCCGCTTGGCTGCGCTTCGCTTTGAGGCAATGACAAAGGCGCTCGACTCGGGTCTTCTTCCCGGTGCTCCTGAGGAGCCGGGTCTTCCAAATGATCGTGTGCGTGCTGAGTGGTTGCTGGCAGCGAGCGAGTTGGCGGAGTACCAGGCGAGGCGACAGAGCTTACAAGCAAGCATCGCCCAGCGTCAGGCACAGGAGAACACGGTGCGCTCCCAGATTTCACCGATGGAGCAAAGCCTGGCGATCTCAAAAGAACGCGTGGCTGACTTGGAGAAGCTGTTGGGTGGACAGTACGTCAGTCGGCACGAATTCCTGGCGCGCAAGCAGGAGATGGTCGAGATGGAGCGCTCGCTGACGGCACAGCGAGCGACCTTGTTGGAGACAGGTTCGGCACTCGCCGGAGCGCGTGAGGAACTACAGGTGCTGGAGGCTGATACGCGCCAACAAATGTTCGAAGGTCTTCGCCAAGCACGTGAGCAGGTGGGGCAGTACCGGCCTCAGGTCGCCAAAACACAACAGCGAGACAGGCTGATGCAGTTGCGCGCGCCCGTGGACGGCAACGTGCAGCAGTTGACTGTGCATACCGTGGGCGGGGTAGTTACGCCTGCACAGGCACTCATGGCCGTGGTGCCCAGCGAGGAATCCCTTGAGGTGGAAGCCACCCTTCTGAACAAGGACATCGGCTTCATTCGACCGGGTCAACGGGCCACGATCAAGGTGGAGAGCTTTCCCTACACGCGTTACGGCTACCTCGAGGGCGTGGTTGAGACGGTGTCTCATGATGCGGCCCAAGACGAGAATTTTGGCTTGGTCTTCCCTGCACGACTGCGTTTGACGAACGCCAGCCTGATGGTCGACGGCGTGAGCGTAGCGCTGACACCAGGAATGAGTCTCAGCGTTGAAATAAAGACCGGAAAACGGCGACTGATTGACTATTTGCTAAGCCCGTTGAAACAGCACAGCAATGAGGCGTTACGTGAAAGGTGACAGGTCCGTGTCAATGGTGGTGGTCGAAAAGAACCCCAAGCACTGCCTGGCCCAAGGAATGACTAGCGAAACATACTTCTGTAGCGCATGACTTGCGTGAAATACAAGTTGAGGCAAAAGCGCCGCTCGCTATGAGTAACGGAGACTGGGAAGTGAGAAAAAAATACATCATAGGTGCGCTGCTACTGTCGGCAGTCGCGGCACTAGGCATGTATCTGCTGGTCTTTGTTCGCACCGGCCTTCCATCGGACGGCGAGATGGCTGATCGGTTCTGGAAGCATGAGAAAGAGTTCAACGAAATTGCTCGAAGATACAGAGATTTTGAAGAGCCGGATGGGAAGTCCCAGTACTTATGGGGAAGTCAGCCCGGCACTGCGGAGCTGCTGGCGAAGGCTGGGATATACCAAGTAATTGCAGACGGAAGCACGCCCTCAATTCCAGTGCGCGTTCTTGAGATGAATGGCTGGAGGAGAGCAGAAGACTACTCAAGCAGCCAAGATTCATACAAATACATCGACAGGTATGGGGTTCTAAAGCTGACGCCGTATCCGCGCAGAAAGTACGAAAGATTGACAATTTCTCACTCTCTCGTGTGGAAAGGATACAGGAACTTCCCTGTCGAGCCGCGCGTAGTGAATGGGCAACTGCGGTGGGGTAATAGCGCCTCGAGAATCGTTGACTCACTGGATCGCTTCCCTTCGGATTGGAAAACCGGAGAGTGCGTATACAAGAAGCTGGACGCAACGTGGTACATGCACCTTTGCAATGGACACTGACGATAGGAGATCGACATGGCGACCGTTAAGTACCTGAATTCAACCGTGACCCTGCAGTACGATGCAGACGACTTTCAGTACATAAGCTCTCACGCACAAAAGATCATTGATGCAGCGCAATCCGTTGGGGTGTCGATAGGGGCGATAGCGGGGGCTATGGTTGAAGAGTACAGCGCGTACTCAAGCTTTTGGCGAAATGCTCAAGAACTGATCATTGATGGCGCCGCACAAACGTACACGCATGAAGAAATTGCTGAAAACTACGCGCTCGTGAAATCTGATAGTTCAATTGGCGACGAGATCCTTGATCGAATCCAAAACGTTGCATTGGTCGACGTTGGTGCATCAAATTTTAAGATCGAAACAGCAATAGATATCGTTCTTGGGTTTCACTCAAAATATCCGCAGTTCCAGCTTTCGAGATTTCTTGGGAACTATGACGATCTTGTGGCGGAAATTGTGGATCAGACCTCCAATCTCACAGAAATCCTGTATGCAATTTACATCAAGGAATATGCAGAGAAGTTCTTCATAGACAATCAAGCCTATCCTGGGCAATGGAATTCACTGCCTCAGGTATTCAAAGACTCTCTATTGGTCACCTACACAAATCGAGGTGGGGAGAGCATGTTGCAGTCTTTGAACGACATGTATCAGGGGAGAAGCTACACACCGCTTCCCGGCCCAGGAACCACAGCGGGAATCAATCATCTTGCAAATTCGCAAGGTATCGGTGCGACTTTGGGGCTGGCGGGATACGGCTCGGAAGTTCAGGGGGTAGATTCTTTCTCGTACGGGGCATTGCTGCCAGGTGCGGGAGGTATCGCTTATCGCTATGCACTCCAACAGCTTCGTTTCGTTGTCATCGATGGCCTTGATTACAGTAGTTCGAATTCCGAGGGGCAGCTCGAGCTTTACGACCCGGAGACGGGCGAAGGTGAGATGACCGAAGAGTACATCCAGGACGCGTTGCAGGCGGTAGGAATATACGCCGCGGAGCAGGCCGGATCATCGCCTTCGGGTTGGGCAGATGCCTACGTTGCGAATGTACGCGCAAATTGGTCAACGACCATTGGAAGCGGATCCCGCCGGATCATATTCGGTAGCGATGAAAGCGACGCGATGATCGGCGGCAACGCTGCAGATCGTCTTTACGGCGGACTTGGCGACGATGTTATCAATGGCGGGAATGACAAAGACTACTTAGAAGGAAATGGTGGCGCTGATTCAATCAGTGGCGGCGATGGAGATGATGAGATCCATGGAGGGATGGGCGATGACTACCTTTATGGAGATGCCGGCAAAGACAGTATTCACGGCGGAAATGGTGATGACATTATCTACGGTCAGAACTCCGACAGTTCCAGTGGCACGGACGAAGACAAGCTTTATGGAGATAAAGGCGACGATGTTCTATACGGCTCTGCCGGTCGCACCTTCCTTGACGGAGGAGAAGGTCAGGATGAGCTAAGAGGCGGTGAAGGTTCAGACATCTACAAGGCCGACAGCAATGATCTTATTGTGGATGAAGATGGTAAGGGTTCCGTATTTTTCGAGAACCGTCAGTTAACGGGTGGAACGCGCAAGGAAGAGGATCCCGAAAACGAGTACCGCAATGGCAACCTGCTTTACGTGTACAACGAGCAGACGCAGACCCTGACAGTCAATGGACTGGCCTTTGAGCAATTCACCAATGGTGATCTTGGCATCTTCCTAGAAACAGAGCCTGACGATGATGAAGAGAAGCCGGATATGGGTGACGCTGAAACCCGAGCCTCTCCGCTTGTCATCGATCTGGATGGCGATGGCGTCGAAAGCGCTTCCTACAGCCGTGACCGATACTTCGATCATGACGCCAATGGATTGCTAGAGTCGACTGCGTGGGCTGGCAGTGACGATGGCCTGCTAGTTCGTGATCTGAATGGTAACGGCCGTATCGACAGCGGGCGTGAGCTCTTTGGCAACAATACCCGCCTAGCCAATGGAAGCTTGGCTGGAAATGGATTCTTGGCGCTTTCCGATCTGGATGCGAATCAGGACGGCCTCCTCGACTCCCAGGACGCTGCATTCTCCGAGCTTCGGGTGTGGCGCGATGCAAATGGCAACGGCATAACAGACAGCGGCGAGCTGCTGACATTGGGGCAAGCCGGCCTTACCAGCATCAGGACCCAATGGACAACATCAAACCTTGTTGATGGAAACGGCCAAGCCCATCGACAGATTGGAAGTGGCATTCGAAGCGATGGCAGTACCGCAAGCATCTCGGACATCTGGTTCACGTCTGATGCTTCACGTCGAATCAATGGTGTAGATGTATCCCCTGAGGTGCTTTTTGGACTGATGGATCTTCCGGATGCGAAGGCTTTTGGCAATTTGATGGATCTTCGCCAAGCCATGGCGCTCGATGCAACGTTGCGCGATTTGGTAGTGACCTATGTCGATCAACAGGATTCTGCCCAACGTACTGCGCTGCTCAGGGGTATCATTTTCCAGTGGGCCGGCGTAACCGATATCGTCGCGAACAGCCGGGGTGGCTTCGTGGATGCGCGCGAGCTGGCGGTTGTAGAGTTATTGTCTGGACGGCCTTATACCAATCAGTACACACCCAACGACCCCAATCCTCGTCCCGAAGCCGGTAACCTGCTTACTGGCGAGTTCAACGAGTTCCTGCAGTACGTCGGAGCCCAGATCGAGGCGCAAAGCCAATACGCAGATACCGGAGTATTCCTGGGTGGATTCGCTTCTGGCTACAGGAATGTTGTCGTCGACTGGAATGCCTTTAAGCAATACATGATCGCAGCCCATGACGAACCCGACGTCGAGAGGATCACCGATCTTGTGAGATTGTCAGCTGCGCTGGCTTCATATTCGCCGTCGATGAGAGCCCAGCTCGAGGATGCCTATCTAGGGCTTATTGCGCTGCGCCCCGGAATTGCACCGCTCATTGATGTTGTCAGCTCCGTAATAGGCACTAGCGATGCCGATGTGCTGTATGGAAGCAGCGGCAAAGATGCAATCAATGGCCAGGCGGGCGACGACACCCTATACGGTCACTCCGGTGATGACATCTATATTTACAAGCCGGGCGATGGAAATGATCGAATCTTCGATAGTTCAGGTAGCGATCAGATCTATTTCATGGGTGGGATCCTGCCGGAGCACTTGTCGCTGACGCGCGATGTTTCGAGCGTTATTGTGCGCGTCACGATAAATGGTGTCTCCAGTGAGCTGCGTATCAACAACGTGTTCGAAGGTACGGAAGGAGCCCTGCGGGAGGGTGTGATTGAGCAGTTCCGATTCGAGAACGGCACGCTCTGGAATCAAAGCCAGATCCTTGCTGCGATCACGCAGCAAGCCACCAGTGGAAACGATGGCTTGTATGGGTCCTCTGCGGACGAGGTGTTCTTCGGGCTGGAAGGAAATGATGAGATCGCGGGCTATGGTGGCAACGACACCATCCATGGTGATGCTGGGAACGATGATCTTTTGGGCGGCACGGGCAACGATGTCCTCAACGGTGGAGATGGCGACGATACGCTTGATGCCGGCGCCGATGATGACGTTCTAAGTGGTGGGGCGGGTAGTGATGCGCTCTTCGGAGGCGCTGGCGACGATACGCTGTCTGGAGGTGCGGGAAACGACACGTTGAGAGGAGGTACGGGTTCAGACACCTACATATTCAACTTGGGTGATGGCCAAGATACGATTTTCGACTACGATCAAACCAGTGGTCGTAACGACGTCTTGCAGTTTGGCGAGGGGATAGATCCCTCAGCGGTGACCGTTCGCCGCTCCAACGATGATCTGGTACTAACCATTGCGGGAACCTCTGACAAGGTAGTCATCCAGTACTACTTCCAGAATGACGGCAACGCGGGATACCGCGTCGATGAAATCAGGTTCTTCGGTGAAGGCGCACCCCTTTGGAACCTCGAAACGATTAGGTCGCTCGTGCTCGTTCCCACGAGCGGAGATGACGTGCTGCGCGGGTACGAGACTGCGGATACGATCGCTGGTGGCGAAGGCAATGACACGCTGCACGGACATGGGGGCAACGACACGCTTCTTGGCCAAGACGGTACCGACACTGTCTATGGTGGCAGTGGTAACGATACGATCAGTGGCGGTGCCGGGAACGATGTGCTCCACGGCGAGGCTGGCAGCGACCTTCTGAATGGCGATGCCGGTAGCGACACGTTGCGCGGCGGCGCCGACAACGACCATCTGATCGGCGGATTGGATGATGACCATCTGGAGGGTGGGGAAGGCGACGACAACTACTATTTTTCCGCCGGAGACGGTCAGGACACCATTACTGACACGCAAGGACTGAGTACGATCTATGTGTCAGGGCTGCCCCTGGACCAGATCTACTTCCGACGCGACGGAACCTCCCTCGTACTCAACTTCCTGGGTTCGCCGGATGACCATATCCGTCTGACCGACTTTTTTGACCCTCTGACGCAACTGGCGAGTTATGGCCTCCGATTTGATTCCGGAACTGGTATCACGTGGCAGCTCAGTTCCGCAGAGCTAGATGAGGCGTCGCTGCTTGGTACAGCGCTTAACGATGTTATCCATGGGAACTCTCTGGATAATGCGATTGGCGGTAGTGACGGTGACGACACGCTCTATGGGAATGGTGGAAACGACAGCCTGGATGGCGGTGCAGGCGATGACGCGCTCCATGGTCAAACAGGCAACGATGTCTTGTCCGGCGGGGACGGAAGTGATTACCTAGATGGCGGTTCCGGCGCGGATCAGCTTATGGGTGGCGCCGGCGATGATACGTATGTGGTTGATGACGTGGGCGATGTCGTGACAGAAATGGTCAATTCTGGTTCCGATACCATACGGAGCAGCATTAGTATCGCGCTGCCAGACCATGTCGAGCGGCTTGAGTTGATCGGCACAGAGGCCATCGATGCCACGGGCAATGGCGCTGATAACACGCTAGTTGGCAACGGTGGCAACAACGTCCTGCGCGGGCTTGCCGGCGACGATACGCTAGACGGAGGCGCCGGCAATGATGTGCTTGAGGGCGGTGAGGGTCATGACGTACTGGATGGTGGTGTCGGGATCGACCAGCTGATCGGTGGCGTTGGAGATGACCGATATCGGGTTGACGACAGTTCGGATGTGGTGGTCGAGCTGGCGGGGCAGGGTACCGACACTGTCGAATCGACCGCGTATAGCTACACCTTGTCGGACAATGTCGAGCACTTGATCCTGGTTGAGGGCAGTAACGCCCATGAGGCAATCTCGGGCGCAGGAAGCCAGATCCTGACCGGCAACAGCTACGGGAATCGCTTAGATGGTGGCGTTGGCTCGGATACCCTGATCGGCGGTTTGGGCGACGACATCTACGTCATTGACTCGACCGGTGACGTGATCATCGAGAACGCCGACGGAGGGACCGATACGGTCGAGTCGAGCATCAGCTACACGCTAGGCGCGACGCTGGAGAATCTGACCCTGCTGGGAAGCGCCGATCTCAATGCCACGGGCAATGACGGCGACAACGTCATCCAAGGCAACGAGGGTAGCAACCGCATTGAAGGCGGTGAAGGTGCGGATACCCTGTCTGGTGGCGCAGGCGACGACTACTACGTCGCTGTATCTTCGGATGACAGCGTCCACGAGTACGCTGGCGAGGGCGATGACACCGTGGAGCGCGTCTTCGAGACCAACCTGGTTCTGGAAAGCAACGTTGAGAACCTGATCCTGGGCTCCGGCATCACAACTGGCAATGGCAACGGACTGGATAACACCATTACGGGTAATGCCGAGGGCAACACGCTGGGCGGCTGGGATGGCGATGATCTCCTGCATGGTCTGGATGGTGATGACGCGCTGTTTGGTGGTGATGGGACAGACACGCTGCTGGGCGGCATCGGGAATGACTACCTGGATGGCGGTGCGGGCGTGGACCTCCTCGAAGGCGGTGCGGGCAACGATGTCTACATCGTCGATGACAGTGCCGATGTCGTGATCGAGGCGGCAGGCGCGGGCACCGACCAGGTACAGACGACCGCTTCCTATGCGCTGTCAGCCAACATCGAGAACCTGTTCCTGATGGAAGCAGGTGCCATCGATGGCACAGGCAATGCGCTGGATAACTACATTGCTGGTAATAGCGATACCAACGTGATCGATGGCGGTGGCGGCAGCGACACACTCGTGGCCGGCGCCGGCGACGATTCGCTGATCGGTGGAACGGGCGATGACAAGTATGTCTTTGACGAAACCTCGGGCAGCGACGTCATCGATAACAGCGATGGTGGATTCGATGGCGTGTTCTTCACCGGAGGAGTGACCCGGGAGCGCCTGTCCTTCTCACGCGATGGCGACGACCTGCTGATCTTCATCGACGCCGCCACCACGCCATCGGTGCGTGTGCTGAACCACTTCCTGGGTGGTAATGCCGCCATCGACTACGTACAGCCCGATGGCGGCTTCTACCTGACCACCACGGAGATCAACCAGATCGTGGCTGGCGGTGGCACCGGTGGGGAGTACGACCAGGTGATCGAAGGTACCGCCTCGGGCGAGCAATTGGTCGGTGGCACCGGCAAGGACCTGGTCAAGGGCTTGGCGGGCAACGATCAACTATTCGGCATGGGCGGCAACGACACCCTCCAAGGCGGCGACGGCGACGATTACTTGGCCGGCGGCAATGGCAGTGGCAGCGGATCCGGGAACGATCGCCTGGAGGGCGGGG
This sequence comes from Pseudoxanthomonas sp. 97-1-1, assembly GCF_057773125.1. Classification (NCBI taxonomy): domain Bacteria; kingdom Pseudomonadati; phylum Pseudomonadota; class Gammaproteobacteria; order Lysobacterales; family Lysobacteraceae; genus Pseudoxanthomonas; species Pseudoxanthomonas sp. 97-1-1. The sequence goes on from NZ_JBYMTJ010000003.1 coordinate 108,301, forward strand.
CAGGGGCGGACACCCTGGCGGGCCAAGACGGGGCAAACGTTCTGATTGGTGGTGCTGGCAACGATAGCTACGTCTACGGGGGAGGCCAGGACACGATCGACAACACCGGCGGCGGCTACGACGGCGTCTTCTTCAACAATGGCATCCTGGCGGACGATCTGGCCTTCTCAAGGGAGGGGGATGATCTTCTTATTACGATCGACGGCAACGCCAGTGCAACGGTCCGCGTCACCAACCACTTCTTGGGGGGGGACTACGCCATCGACTTCGTCCAACCGGCCTCGGGCAGCCTGCTCAATACCGCAGCCATCAATGCCTTGGCAGAGGACGACGGCGGCAACCCCGGCGGAGGCGGCAACGAAGGCAATGACGATGACTATTCCAATGTAGTCACCGGGACCGCGTCGGGAGAGCAGTTGCTCGGAACCTCGGGGCGCGATCTGATCCGCGGGTTGGCGGGCAACGACACGCTGTTCGGCTTCGGTGGTGATGACAAGTTCGAAGGCGGAGATGGCGATGACTACATCTCCGGCGGCAACGGCTCCTTCAGTGGCTCGGGCAACGACATCCTCATCGGTGGCAACGGGAACGACACGCTGGTGGGTGAGGATGGCGCTGACATGCTGATTGGTGGCGCGGGTGACGACGACTACTACTACTCTGCGGGTTCGGGTAGCGACACCATCGACAATATCGGTGGGGGCACCGACTGGGTGTTCTTCAATGGCATTGCGCGTGAGCGCTTGTCTTTCCATCAAGATGGTGATGACCTGCTAGTCCGCGTCGATGCGAGCGCGGCTTCACAGGTCCGTGTGCTGGGCCACTTCCTCGGGGGCAATCAGGCCATCAGCTACGTGCAACCGGGGAGTGGGTATGCCATTCCTGCATCGGAGATCCCAGGATTGCTCGCGTCGCTGCCGCAGGGCTTTGCTGCAGTGCCCTCGGGTAATTCATCTGCTCTCATCGCCCAAGAGTCGAATACGGCCAGTGCCATGCTTGCACCGGGGCATGGCCGCGGGACGCAAAGCCTGCCTGCCCGTATGGACGGCCAAATTGGTATTCAGCGGGTTGCCGTCATCCAGGAAGTTCCGCTCGTCGCAGCTGACACAGGTCGTAAGCCAGCAATCACGGGTGGCACCGGTCAGCCGACTCTCGTGGATCCGCCGGCAACGACGGGAGGCGGTTTGGTGCCGCTGCTGGAGCGTTGGGAGCATAGGGAAACGCTGTGGGATAGGCAATTCTCGGGCGATGTCGGCTGGGGCGAGCATTGGAGGCGTGACATTCCTGTCGTGCATGGCGACCCGAGTCCCGATATCCGGCAACTCGAAGGGCTCATTTCTGCCATGGCGGGCTTTGGTTCCGACGGAGGGGTAGACATGCTGCCGATGGCACGAGCTGAGCATCGCGATTCGTCAATGTTCGCCGTACAGGTCTTGTAAGGGGCTAGACCTTCAAGCCGTTTCAGAAAAGGGCCGCACAACGTGCGGCCATTTTTTTGTGACTGTGAGTAAGTGTTGAGCAGGCAGCCTCCACTTCCTGAAGGAAGCGGCTCGCCTATCCACCCGCAGCGGAGAGACGAACTCGGTCAGTTGGCCTCACGCTGATCAACGACAAGAGAAGGTATCCAAGGGGTTGATGCCAAGACCAGGAACGTTTGGCGATAAGTACTCAGCTGAGACTTGGCTATGAGATTCCGGACACCGGCATCGCTGCTGGGCTGCATATCTCTTTTCTTCTTCTGGACGATCGTCATCGAGGCACAGCTGTCGGCTTTGGCCGCGCGAACAGTGCCTGAGTGGCAAAGGTTCTTAGCGGCGCTGTCTCGCAACGTGGTGCGATCCTGTACGAGCTGTTTGGTACACGATGCGTGCGCTCTTGAGTCTGCGTAGCGCCTGCGTGTGCAGGTAGGGTTCCGAAGGTGCGGTACTGGCGAGTTCAAGGCTTGAGTGCAAAAAGGGAAGGGGCAGGAAGCGCGAGCGTCGTTCGTGCGCTGGGAAGAGGGCGAGGCGGGGCGCACCGTGCGCCTGAATGGCGTGCTGATCGATCGGTTCGCGCCCGCCGAGCCCGCGGGCTACCCGACGGTGTGCAAGGGGCGCTACGACGTGGGTGGGGAGATCTTCCATGCACTGGAGGAACCCACCAGCCTGAACACCCTGGAGTTGCTGCCGCGCCTGGCGCAGGCGGGGGTGGCGGCGTTGAAGATCGAGGGCCGCCAGCGCGGCGCCGCGTACGTGGGCTCCGTCACCCGCGTATGGCGCGAAGCGATCGACCAGCAGCAGCGTGCACTGCAGGGATGGCAAGCCAGCCCGCAATGGCAGGACACCCTGGCGTCCCACGCGGAAGGGCGGCAGACCACTCTGGGGCCCTACCACCGTGCATGGCACTGAATCGATGAAACTGAGCCTTGGCCCGTTGCAGTACTTCTGGCCGCGCGAGCGCGTGCTGTCCTTCTACCGCGAGGCCGCCGGCTGGCCCGTCGACATCGTCTACTTGGGCGAGACCATCTGCAGCAAGCGACGGGAGCTTCGCACGCGCGATTGGCTGTCGCTGGCGGAAGAACTCGCCGACAGCGGCAAGGAAGTCGTCCTGTCGACGCTGGCGCTGATCGAGGCCGAGTCCGAATTGGGAGTGGTGCAGCGCCTCGCCGACAACGGCCGCTTCCTGCTCGAGGCGAACGACCTGTCGGCCGTGCAGGTGTGTCGCGAGCGCGGCATCTCCTTCGTGGGCGGGCCGACGCTGAATGTCTATAACCACCGCGCATTGCAGCTCCTGGTCGAAGACGGGCTCCGACGTTGGGTGCCCGGCATCGAGCAAGGGCAGGACCTGCTGAAGGCGTTGCGCGCGGCCATGGACGCCGACGGACAGCCGATGCCGGAGCTCGAAGCGATGGCATGGGGCCGGTTGCCCTTGGCCTATTCGGCGAGGTGTTTCACCGCACGCGCCGCGGACGTCCCCAAGGACCAGTGCGGATTCCGTTGCATCGAGCATCCGGACGGGCTGCCGCTGGACACGCGCGAGGGCGAACCCTTCATGGTGATCAACGGCATCCAGGTGCAGGGCATGGAAACCGTCGACATGGCGCCCGAACGCGATGAACTGGCGGAATGTGGCGTCGGCATCCTGCGCCTGTCGCCGCAGCACGATGACATGGCCGGGGTGGTGGAACACTTCCACGCGATGTTGCGATCACCGGTCCCACCGCCCCGGCTGGGCGCGCGGAACGGTTACTGGCACGGGCGTCCGGGCAAGGCGTCGCTGGCGGGACCGGCGCTCGACTGAGCGACGGCACCGGGAGCTTGCCGAAAAGGCGGGTCGGGATCAGCCAGCGTCATCGACGCAGAAGTGCGCGCCCACGCTCTTCCGGCGTTGCAGGGCCGCCTGCAGGAAACGGATCACGAGCTTTCCCTGCCACGCCTGATGAAGCCCCGGATGGAAGGAGAGGTGTTCCATGGCGTCGCTCATGCGCGCGCGCTGGCGCATCGGGCCCAGGGCCGAGCCTGCGAGTTGCCGGAGTTCGCCGAGTGCGTGCTTGTCCGCGGCAGGGCCGCGATCGACCCAGCGCTGGCGCCCGTGCGCAGGGACATGCAGGCGGATGTCGGCGAGGCGACGGCCCAGCCGGCGCCCGAACACCACGCCCTCCAGCAACGAATTGCTCGCCAGCCGGTTGGCGCCATGCACGCCGTTGCAGGCCACTTCGCCGACGGCATACAGACCCGGCACGCTGCTGCTGCCGTCCAGGTCCACGGCGATGCCGCCCATGTGGAAGTGCGCGGCCGGCGTCACCGGAATGCGCTGATGATGCGGATCGATGCCGTGCCGTCCGCACAGGGCGAAGACCGTGGGAAACCGCTGCGCCCAGTCGCCCTTCAGCGCGGTGGCGTCCAACCAGACGCGCCGACCTGCCTGCCGGCATTCCCATACCCGTCGCGCGACGTGGTCGCGCGGTGCAAAGTCCCCCATGGCGTGGCGCGCATCCATCAGCGCGCATCCCTCGTCATCCACCAGTCGTGCGCCTGCACCGCGCAGGGCTTCGGTGATCAGGGGCAGCGCGCCTTCCTGTTCCACGTCCAGTGCCGTGGGGTGGAACTGCATGAACTCCGCGTCGCGCAGGCGTGCACCGCAGGCGAGCGCGAGCGCGAGTCCGTTGCCGTCGGCGGTAGGCGGGTTGGTGGTCGCCGCGAACAATGCGCCGCAGCCACCTGTGGCCAGGACCAGTTCGGCACATTCGAGTTCCAGCGCCGAGCCAGTATGGGGAACGACCAAAACCACGCCTGACACGCGCCCTTCGCATAGCCGGATGGCCTCCAGCCAAGCTGGTGCCAGCCACGTGATGTGGTGTGCCCGCTGTGCTGCATTCGTCAGCGCCTGCAACAATGCCTGCCCACTGGCATCGCCACCGGCATGCACGATGCGGGAACAGCCGTGGCCGCCTTCCCGCCCCAGTTGAAGCCCGTTACCGTCGCGATCAAAGGCGATGCCCTGTGCCTGTAGCCAGCGGACCGCCAGGCCGGCTTCACCCACCAGGTAGTGAACGGCATCATGGTCATTGTGATGCGCGCCAGCCGTCATCGTGTCCCGCGCGTGCTCGGCGGGGGAGTCATCGAACGCCATGGCCGCTGCGATCCCACCTTGCGCCAATGCGGTGCAACCGCCGCTTCCAGGGGGCGAGCCGCCCACCAGCAGCACCGGCCTGGGCGCGGCGGACAGCGCGGTGACCAGCCCGGCGACACCGGTGCCGACGACGACCAGTCGGCTGGCGGACGGGTTCACAGTCGGTCCCGCCTGCCCACCGCGAGCATCCGCTCAAGTGCGGCGCGGGCGCGGCGCGATGTCTCCGCGTCGATTTCCACCCGGTGCTGCAGGTTGCGCAGGCAGTCGAAGATCCCGGGCAGCGTGATCCGCTTCATGTGCGGGCACAGGTTGCAGGGTTTCACGAACTCGATGTCCGGGAAGCGCGTGCGCAGGTTGTCCCCCATCGAGCACTCGGTGATCAGGGCGACCCGGGCTGGTCGTTCGCGTTCGAGCCAGTTGCCCATGGCGGTGGTGGAGCCGACGAAATCGGCTTCCTCCAGCACTTCCGGCGGGCACTCGGGGTGGGCGATGACCAGCGCGTCGAATCGCGCGCGCGCATGCCTCGCCTGTTGCGCCGTGAACCGCTCGTGCACCTCGCACCGACCCTCCCACAGCACCAATTCCACGGAGGTCATCGAAGCGACATGGCGGCCGAGGAACTGGTCGGGAAGGAAGATCACCTTGTCGGCCCCCATCGATTCGACCACCTGCAGCGCGTTGGCCGACGTGCAACAGGCATCTGACTCGGCTTTCACGGCGGCGCTGGTGTTGACGTAGGTGACCACCGGCGTGCCAGGATGGCGTGCGCGCAGGGCGCGCACATCCTCGGGCGTGATCGAACTGGCCAGCGAGCAGCCGGCCTCGGGATCCGGAATGAGCACTGTCCGCTCCGGCGCGAGGATCTTCGCCGTCTCCGCCATGAAGTGGACACCGCACATGACGACCACGTCGCTGTCGACGGTGGCGGCCGCCTCCGCCAAGGCCAGTGAGTCGCCGGTGATGTCGGCCACGCCATGGAAGATCTCCGGCGACTGGTAGCTGTGCGCCATGATCACCGCGCCGCGCTCGCGTTTCAGCTTGCGAATGGCGTCGATCCAGGGCAGATGGAGCGGCCATTCCAAGCAGGGCACACCACTGCCAGCGCGTTCCATCACGTCGGCGTATCGTTCCTCGAGGTCGGGCGACCACGCCGGGCGAACGGCCGCATTCATGCAGCCACCTCGCGGGATCGGTGGGCGCTGCGTGCCCGCTGCAGCAGGCGGGCGCCCCGCTGCAGCAGGATGCGCGGCCCGAGCGGAAAGCTCTCCCACGGCATACGATCAAGCAGGTTGCGCAGTAGCAGGCCGAGTTCGGTGTCGCCCGTCAGGGTAAGCCGTCGCTGGAAGAAGAGCGTGTCGGCGTCTTCCAGCCGGCTCGCCAGCAGCAGCAGATCGGTGACCGAACCGGAAACGGTCGCTTCTGCGGCTTCAGTGCTGGGCTGCAGCCGTTCGCCATCCAGCGTGAGAACCCACCGCAGCCCGAGATCGCTCACCTCGATGCCAATGCGACGCCCCGCGATCGGCGCGAGGGTGCGCCTGGCGTCGGGCGATGCGAGGGCCTGCGTGAGCAGCCGGAGCACCGCGATGTGCTGCAACGGGTCGGGAACACGTGTCAGCAGAAGGCGCCAGTAGCGCGGCGGCGGCAGCAGGCGCAGCACGGGATCGGTGACGTGCGGAAGGTCGGATGTGGACATGGTGGGCGCCTGTGGAGTGGATGCCTGGAATTCCGGAGCGCGTTGCCGCTGATGGGCGTGCGATATGAGCAAGGACATCAGCATCTGGCCGTGATCGGGATCGAGCCCGCAGCGCCGTGCCCGGGCGCGTGCCCGCACGATCACCTGCTGCTCGCGAGCAGCGTCCAGGGAAGGGATGCCTGCACGTGCCTTGATCCTCCCCGCCAAGGCTGCCAGCCCTTGGCGTCGGGAGAACAGCGCGACCATGCGGTCATCGACGTGATCGATCGCGAATCGGGTCCCGGCCAAGGCCAGCGCATCGAGCCGCATCACCGGCTGACGCCCGCTTCATTCGTGGGGAGAGAAGTGCTCATGGCGAAACGCAGCTTATGCAAGTGACTCGGCTGCGCTCCATGCTAGGGAGCTCCAGCGCTCCCGCCATTGACCCAGATCAAGTGGCGTGATGCTGCAAGGGGTTGATCCCTGTCCAACGCTTGCTAGATGGATATTGAGATGCATCTTCTTGCAGTGGTCGGCTCCGCGGGCGGGCAACGAACTGCCGAATCGTCGTCCCGCGTCCACAAGTGCGGGCGCGGACCATGGTCCCAGGCAACCACAACGCACCGTCCGGTTGTCGCGTTGGACACCGCCCTCCAGGATCAGCCAGTCAACGCTGGTCCTGGTAGCGAATCTGCGTGGCGCCGCCGCTCTGAAGGATGATGCCGGTCTTGTCCGCTGGCAAAAGTACGGCAATGGGGTGGGTCGTGTTTGCCTTGTAGCGCCAGGCTTCGCCACCTTTGAGATCGACCAGTTCGATCTTGCCGCGTGTCGATTCATTGCCGGCCAGTACCAACCAAGGCTCACCTGGTGTGTATGAGGCCCATTGCACCGTCTGCAAAGTGAGGGGATAGGTTCGCTCTCGCTTCCAGTTATGCGTGTCCCATTGCACGATCTCTGTCTGCTGCCCCGAGATGATGGGCGGGAAGTCCTGACGCTTTTCCTTCGGCAGCCAGTTCACCGTGACCAGCCGCTTGCCATCGTCCATCAGCATAACGGCCAGGACATCGGTCCGGATCTCCAGCCCGTAGGTGGAGGTGCTGCTGACGACACGCATGCGGAGAGACTCGCCTGCGGTCTCCAGTTTCAGCAGCATCAACTCGCCGCTGCTGCTGCCCACGGCGATCAATCCGGACTTCTTGTCCGATCCAAGGGCCGTCACCGATCCCTTGAGGTGCAAGGCGTCGCCGACTACCGCGCGCTTTGCATGGTCGTACAGCCGTAGTTCGTTGGCGCTTCCGATCAGGTAGTAGCCCTTGACGGGGCTTGCTGCAACCGGACCGCCGTGCCATTCCCCCGGGAGCGCGAGTAACAACTCACCGCTGCGCGCATCCCACACCTTGGGCATGCCCTCCGGGTCAAGGTCCATTACCGTGGTGCCGATCGAACTGGTCAGCACGATGCCATCCTCAGGACCGATGGCGATATGGTCGATCCGGACCGTATGTGCTTGGCGCGCGATACGCGAATCCACCCTGCGGGTGTCCCAAAGCTCCAGTCTTCCGCTTTCGCGTCCCACGGCCAACAATTTGAGCTTCGGGTCGTATACGACCGAACTCGCCCTGTCGTCCAAGCGGCGATTCAGGTCGATGAAGTTCTGCACAAACTCGGTAGGTGGACGCCCCGTTCTGGATGCCAGTGCCCACCATGAAAGCGCCAGAGTGGCGCATAGCAGTAGAAGCGCGGCAAACCGCTTTCCGAACACTCCAGTGTCCACGTCTTCCCTGTAATGGCTGCCCCAGTCGGCGCAATCCTAGCAAGGTTATCGGGTGCTGGAGCGACCTTGCCCCCAGTCGAGGATTAACCTGATATCGCGCCCCTGTAATGTGGCAAGACCTGCGCATCATCAGGCGACAGCACTTGAATCAGGATGGGAAGATTGGCCCCTGATTCGCCGAGAAAGCCACTCACCCATGTCATCGATCAGGGTAAAGGCCGCGGGGATGACGATCAGGCTCAGGAGTGTGGAGGTGACCAATCCGCCGATGACCGCGATGGCCATCGGGGCTCGGAAGCTGGAGTCGCCCGCGAAGCCCAGTGCGATAGGCATCATGCCCGCGCCCATGGCGAGCGTGGTCATGATGATGGGCTGAGCTCGCTTGCGACAGGCATCGATCAACGCATCGTGCTGACTGAGGCCATGCTCGTCCTCTGCGATGACGGCGTAGTCCACCAACAGGATCGAGTTCTTGGTGGCAATGCCGATTAACATCAACAAGCCGATCAGAGCCGGTAGGGACAGCATATTCTGGGTCAGCAACAGGGCACCAAATGCGCCGCCTGCGCAGAGCGGAACCGCAATCAGGATGGTCAGCGGCATCAAGGCATGGTTGAACAGCAACAGCAGCACCATGTAAATGCACACGATGCCGGCCGCCATGGCCAGCATGAAGCCGACGAACAGCTCGACGAAGACTTCGGCGTCGCCCGTGTTGAGGAAGCTGACGCCTGGCGGCAGTCGCTTGACGCTGGGGAGCTGCTGCACCTGCTCCATGACCTCACCCAGCGGGCGGCCGTTGAGCTCGGCCGTCAGGGTCACGTTGCGCTGACGCTGGTAGCGCGAGAGCTGTGAAGGACCGCTGCCCATCTGGATATCGGCCACCGCCGCCAGCGGAACGGGACCGTAGCGTCCCGGCACGCGCAGCTGGCCGATCAGGGCAGGGTTGGCCAGCGTCGCTTCGGAGAAGCCCACACGAATGGGCACCTGACGGTCGGGCAGGTTGAGCTTGGCCAGCCGTTGCTCATAGTCGCCAGCGGTCGCAATGCGAGCGGCCTCAGCGATGGAGGATGTGGACACGCCCATGTCGGCTGCGCGCGCCGCATTGGGTAGGATCTGGATTTCGGGGCGAAGCAGGGAAGCGGAGGAGGTCACGCTACCCAGCCCAGACAGGCTGCGCAGATCCCGCTCCAGCGCCAATGAGGCTTCTTGCAGGCGATGAGGGTCATCGCCCGAGAGCACGAGTTGCAGCAGGTTGCCCGGTTCGGAGCTGACGTAGCTGACGCGTACGCCGGGCATGTCCGCCAGACGGGCACGTGCGTCGCGTTCCAGCTCGCGTTGATCGCGATCACGGTCATCGGCCAGTCCCCAGTCCAGCACCAGCGTTGCCTTGCGTGGATCAGCCACGCCGACCGTGGAGGGGTCGCCAAGATCCAGCACGCTGCCTGCGGCGGTGTAGACCTGCTTGAGCTCAGGCATGTCCTTCAGCAGCGCGCGCGTGCGCTCGGACACCGCGACCGTTTCTTCGAGGCGGGTTCCCGGCGGCAGTTCGAGGCTCAGATTGCTGCGGCCCAGATCGGACTGGGGAATGAAGGTCGCAGGGATCAGCGGGATCAGCGCCAGAGAGGCGACGAACAAGCCCGTGGCGATCCATAGCGTGCGCGCGCGATGGCGCAATGCCGCGTCGACCCAGCGCAGATACCATGTCATGAGCCTGGAGTCGGGCTTCTCCTCGCCATGCGGCTTGAGCAGGTAGGCCGCCATCATCGGGGTCAGCAGGCGCGCCACGAGCAACGAGAAAAGCACAGCCGTGGCCGCGGTCCAGCCGAACTCGCGGAAGAACTTGCCGGCAATGCCGGGCATGAAGGCGACCGGCACAAAGACTGCCGCCAGGGTCAGTGAGGTCGCGATCACGGCATTGCCTATCTCGCCGGCCGCCTCGGTTGCCGCCTCTTGTGGCGACTTTCCCATCCGTAGATGACGCACGATGTTCTCGATTTCCACGATCGCATCGTCCACGAGCACGCCAACCACTACCGAGAGCGCCAACAACGTGATCATGTTGAGGGTGAAGCCAAACGCATGCATCACTGCAAACGTCGGGATGATGGACAGCGGCAACGCCAAGGCCGAGACCCACGTGGCCCTCCAGTCGCGCAAGAACGCCCAAACCACGAGCAAGGCCAGCAAGGCGCCCTCGTAGAGCATTGTCATTGACGAGTCGTAGGAGCGGTGTGTCTCGTCGATAGCGGTGGTGACAAGTCGGAAATCCACGCCAGGGTGGGACTTCTTGAGTTCGTCGAGCGCCTCATGAACGCCCTCCTCAACCTTGACCTCGCTCGAACCGCGCGTGCGCGACATGGAGAACGCTACGACGTCCTCGCCGTCGAGGAGCGCCGCTTCGGTGGGGTCCGCAGCCGCATCGGTAACCGTGGCCAGCGCCGAGAGCCTGACCGAGCGGCCGTCGGGCAGACTGATCGAGTAGTCACGCAGGGCCTGGGCATTGGCGACCGTGCCCAGAGTACGGATCGTCTGCAGAGCACCGTCCAGCTCGGCCTTGCCGCCGGCGCGCTCGACCTGGATCTGGGCGAGCTGCTGGGAAACATCGCCGGCGGTTACGCCAAAGGCGAGCAACGCGTTGGGATCAAGATCGACGCGGACCTGTCGTTGCACACCGCCGATGCGCGTCACCCGGGCCACGCCCGGCACGCCATACATGGCGCGGGAGATCTCGCGATCGACCAGCCAGCTGGCTTCGTCTTCGGTCAGCTGCGGAGCGACCAACGCGTAGGTCATCAGCGAGCCGCCGATGTCGACCTTGGAGATGACCGGTTCCTGGATGTCCTGCGGCAGATCGGTGCGGATGCGCGTTATCGCATCACGCGTATCGTCCAGCGCCGTCGCCAGATCGGCCTCGAGCTCGAACTCGATGCTGGTCGTGCTGATGCCCTCGCTGACGGTGGACATCACGCGCTTGACGTTGTTGACCGTCGCGACGGAGTCCTCGACCTTGCGCGTGACTTCCGTTTCCAGTTGGCTGGGCGACGCGCCGGGCTGGGTCACCGTAACGGTGGTCATCGGGAAGGCGATGTCGGGAAAGCGCGCCACCGGCAGTTGGTAGAAGCCCCAGAGACCGGCCACGCACAATACGAAGAACACCATCAGCGCCGGCAGCGGCCGGCGAATAGCCCAAGCGGAAATATTCATGGCGTGCTGGCCTTCTTGCCGGCAACCGCGCGCACACGATCACCGTCGCCCAGGAAGCCCGCGCCTTCGGAGACGACCTGCTCCCCTGTCTTCAAGCCATCGACGATTTCGATGCGACCCTGTGTGGACTGGCCGACGCTAACGCGGCGCCGCTGAACGGTCTGCTTGTCCGGCGTCACGAACACATAGCTGTGGCCATCGCGCTGGACGACGGCCTGGCTGGGCACCATGAGCGCCTGGCCCTTGCCCGTAAGAATTCGACCTTCCACGAACGTGCCCGGCTTGAGAGGGCCAGGGGAGGGCAGGTCGGCGTAGACAGTGCCGGTGCGGGTTTGCGCATCGATGCCGGGAGTGACAGCGCGAACGGTGCCTGTGATCTCTTCGCCAGCATAGGCCAGGACGATGTCATTGCCGACGGCCACCTGCGCCAGCTGGTTCTCCGGCAGCTCAGCACGCCATTCCAAGCGTCCGTCGCGTATCAGGCGCAACAGTTCGCTGCCGGCCGACACCACTTGGCCGGGCTGGACCAGGCGCTTTGATATCACGCCATCGGCCGGCGCACGCAGTTGGGCAAAGTCACGCTGCAGCTTGGCCGCATCTCCTAGCGCGCGCGCGGTGGTCAACTGCGCTTGCGCCTGAGTGGCAGTGGCTCGCAGTTGATCCAGATCCGCCGCGCTGAGCAGCTGTTCGGCCGCCAGCTTGGATCCTCGTGCGTGCTGCGCCTGTGCTAGGACGACGGCGGCATAGGCCTCCTGCGTAGAGGCTTCGGCTTGTGCGAGCGAACTGTCCAGCGTGCGGTGGTCGAGTTCGAGCAAGACCTGCCCCTTCTTGACCTGCTGTCCCACGTCGACATTCAGGGCGGTTACGCGCTGGCCGCTGAGTTCAACGCCCAGCTGCATTTCCTCGTAGGCCGAAACAGGGCCGGACACGACGACACTGCGGGCCAGGGGATATGTTCGGACGGGAGTCAGGGCCACCGTCAGTGCCGATGAGGTTTCAGGAGCAGCCTCCTCATCTTTACTGCCGCAGGCAGTCAGTAGGGGCAATGCGACGAGCAGGAGCGACCAACGCAGGATAGATACGCGCATAAGAGGGCCAATAAGTAGGGGTGGTGGTGCTTGCTGGTGCAGTGCGCCTAAAGGCCCACGCATGGCTGTAGGTAAAACAGCGTCGCTCAACTGCGCATCCTGATTTTGATCAGGAAGAAATTAAGTTCTCTTTAAGATCTTCTGCTCGACACCATCAAGGATGAGGTCGATGCCGTTCTTGAAGCGCTCATCAAACTTGGGCTCAGCCAATACCTCGCGCGCTTCCCAGCAACGAGGAAAGCGGGCCTTGGCGAGTTCGAAGAAGGCTTGTTGAACGCCTTCGATCACACCTGGTTGCCCGGGCAAGGACTGTTCTTCGATGACAAAGCCCATGACGTAGTAGATTGAGTCCAATGCGGTAGTTGCAGCGAACTCGACATCGGCACCAGCATCTACCAGCGCGGAGATACTGGCATCGCCCACCCGTAGCACGTTCTCCGTCGCGAGAAAGGTGCCTGCATAAACGCGTGCACCATCACGATGCGCCTTGAACGCCGTTCGAAACTCGTTGGCGATCTGATGCATCGTGATCCGCCAGGGCTGGCCCTCAGGAATGTCACGTGCGACACCGGAAATCATGGCATCGGCCATGGCATCGATGAGCGCCTGTTTGCTCTTGAAGTGCCAATACAGCGAAGGCGCACGGATACCAAGGCTGCACGCCAGCTTTCTAAGACTCACGCCCTCAATGCCGGCTTCATCCAGAAGCCGGAAGGCGGCATCAATGATGTGCTCTTGCTTCAGGGAGCTGCGCACAATTTCCCTAACGACGTAAGTTTTGTTGACTCTAACGCCGTTAGGGCGATTTCGCAAACCATGGCTGATGTGGTCATCAGAGGCTTCAAGGAGTGAAGACGAGGCGACCACGGCCCGATTCCTCCTGCCATTCCCGCGTCACCTCGCTCAGCGGAAGCCGGCGCACCTCCGCTTGGAACATGCCACGCACAAGCCTTTCCACCAGTTCCGGCAGTTCAGCAAGCATCTCGCGCCCGGTGAGGGCGCCGTGCCCACAGCCCATGATCTGGAGCTTTGCCGAGCGCAGAAGAGCCCCAGGCAGGGGCGCCACGTCGCCCGCCATGGAGCCCAGATGAATCCAGTCGAGCGGTTGATCGCGCGCTTCGCGGTGTCGAAGCACCGCCTCCATGGCGGTCACCGCACTTTCGCCCCAGACGAAATCAAGGACCACATCGGCGTCACTCGCCAGCAAACCCAGGCGGGGATCGCCCAGCGTCACCGTCTCGGTTGCACCTAGCGCAGGCAGCTTTGACAGCCTGCCTGCGTCGCGGCCTGCCGCAACCACATCCGAGGCACCCAAGTGCCGGGCGATCTGCACGGCCAAGCGCCCCGAGCTGCCAGTCGCGCCAAGAACAAGCACCCGTTTGCGCCGCTGGAAGGGCAGCCGTCTCCGAAAAGAATGCGCGCGGCGCCGCAGGGCCAGCCAGGACGCCATTGCCGGGTTCATCGCCCCTGCGAGGAGAACCGGGTCGCAGTCATGGGGCAACTCGATGCTGTGGTCCAGGGTGATGATCGTGCGCTCGGCCATTGAGCCCGGTTGGCCAGGCTCCTGGACGAAGTAGCGCAGCCGGCCGTCGGTGCCCCGTCCGACGCCATCGACGCCGGCAATCAGGGGCAACCTATCGGTGCTTGAGTAATGCTGGCCGGAAGCGCGGCCGCGGGTGACGTGATGCAAGCCTGCCGCCAAAACGTCCACCAGCATCTCGCCAGGCTGGATCGCACGTGGCTCTGCGACATCGCAGTAATGGGGTGGGGCGTCGTAAGAGGTGATGAGGGCGGCTTTCAACGGAGTCTCCTGACAGTTGTGGCGATACAGTTCGTAATACGACCTAATATTGGTTCGCTTTACGAACTATGTCAAGATGTGTCCATGAGCCCAAAGCGCACCTTGCAGCAGCCTTCCACACCCGAAGAAGGGCTTGCCGACGCGCTTGTAACCAGCGCGTTCATCACGATGGCCGTGATCAACAGGATTGGCGCCGAGCACGATTTGTCGCTCTCGCTCGTCCGGGTCTTGGGGATCCTTGTGGACCGACGCCCCCGAATGACCGAACTTGCCGACTACCTTGGGCTTGAAAAGCACACGATGTCCGGGCTCATCGACCGCGCGGAAAAGAAGGGGCTGGTCGCACGAGCGCCGAATGAAACGGATGGGAGAGCGACGGATGTTCTGATAACCGCAGAGGGCCTGAAGCTGATCAAGCGACTTCGTGCTCAAGGGCAAAAGGCATTGGCCCCGTTGATCGCGCAACTCAGTGCGGCCGAACAGAGCAGTCTTCAGAACTTGCTCCAACGGATGCTGCAGAGCAGAGCAAACTGACTAGCGCAGGCATCGCCGGAATCTGACTGATGGCGTCGTCGGCAAGCCAAAAGCGGTTGTCGATCGTCGTTGCGGTGACAAGGTTTGCGTCGATCGGTTGAATCCGCGACCTATGGCGGACATCTCCAGTGTCTGGTCGGCTTGCAGCTTTTCCACGGGCAAGAAGCCTAAGGTTTCGGACTCACGTTGACAGCTGACGACTTATGCATCCTTTTATGGAGGAGATTTGCTGGCAATGGCAAGCCAACCCCGGAATGAGAACGCAGCATAAAAGAGCTCTACGCTTTCAAAGCCTGCTTCTTCCAATAGGCCCTCTTCCACTGCGGGGGTCGTCAGTGGTAAACGCTCCATCATCAATCTTGCAGTCGCTGCGGCCTTCTGCCAGTCAATGCCAGCGCGGTCGCCAAAGGCGATAGATCGCGTCATCCAACGCTCGGGATTTCGGCCAAAGGCGGAATGCTCCACGATGACCAGGGCCGCTCCGGGCCGAAGGCGCCGTCGGATCTTGCGCAGAGTCCTAAGCCGCTCGGATTGATCGATGTGATGAAGCGTCAGTAGACAGGTGGCGCCGTCAAACGGACCTTGCGGGGCGTTATCGACAAAGCCCTCAATGAGCTGCACGCGGTCTAGAAATGGTGCAAGTGTCTTTTTCGCGAGATCGAGCATTGGGCGGGCGGGATCAACACCAGTGAAGCGCCATCCCGGTTGACTGTCTGCCAGCGCCCGGGTCTCCATTCCCCCGCCCGCGCCAACAACCAAGATGTGTGCCGACTCTGGGGCATGTTCGGCGATCAAAAGCATTGCCATCCGGTGCAGATCAGTCAGGCCAGGAACCTTCCGGAGCGTACTCTGCAAGTAGTCCGAGATTGCCGAAGCCGAGGCGTAATGGTCGTGACTCGGCAGCATTACGCGGCAGCTCCAGAAGCGAGACTACGGCTGATTGTCATTGTTTTTTCGCTCCGTGCCTCGGGAATAAGGTGATGGTATGAGCCATCCAGATGATGTCGCCGGCGGCGAAGACATCGGGCCCGCTCTCTGCCTTCGCTTCATCTGCTGCAACGGCCGGAACGATCGGCGCGATTGCGGCCAAGTAACCAAAGCGTCTGGCAAAGCTTCTGAGATGCGAGCAGTGGTCCACTAGTTTTCCGGCCAGACCAGTGATCGATGGATCTGAGCCCCGGCCCAAGCGCCGTCCGCCACTGCCAGAGCGACCGAGTGCGGGACGCGGGCAGCATCGCCGCAGGCGAAGATCCCGGCGATGCTGGTTTCCTTTGTCTCATTGGTGTCGATCTGCATCCCCATCGGGGTTTCAGCGAGGGCGCATCCCAAGTCTTCCGCTACAGATGTCGACGGCGCGTTCTTCGAGGCGGTGAACAACCCTGCGAAGCTGAGGCGCCTGCCATCCGTCAGAACCACATCGGCATGTCCTTCGATTCTTTCGATGCGTGTCGCTTCAACGCTAACACCGCGCGTCGAGAGATCCTGCAGCGTGGGCTCATCCAGCTCAAGCACGCCGTTGGTAAGGAAGATCACCGATCCCCACTCCGGCAACAGCTGCGCCTGGTGGATCGAGATCGGGCTGGCGGCGATCACGCCGATCTGTCCCTGATCCAGCTCATACCCATGACAATAGGGGCAGTGGAAGACGCTGGTACCCCACCGCTCAGCCAAGCCTTCCACGTCCGGTAGCGTGTCAGAGACACCGGTCGCCAGAAGCAGTCGGCGAGCGCCGTAAACCTCGCCCCCCATCACTTCGATGATGAAAGCATCACGCGATCCAGACACCTTCACTACAAGATCATCCACCCACGACAACGTCGGGTAGGCCTCCAACTGCGCTCGCGCCGCGCTGGCGATGACAGCGGGGTCCGCGCCGTCCTGGGAGAGGAACCCATGCGAGTGCGAGGCTGCCCTGTTGCGGCGCTTGCCTGCGTCGATGACCAACACGCTGCGTCGTGCACGCACAAGCTGCAGCGCGGCGGACATGCCCGCGTAGCTGCCACCTACCACGATGACATCGTAGTGCTTCATGAGGTCGCCTTCTCGATGTGCGCCTTGTGCCGGCGTGCGAAGTCGGCCGCCAGGTCCGCCAGCGACACCGACGCGAAGCGTTGAAGCAGCAGCGCCTCGGCCTCGTCAAAGGCGCCCTTCAGAGCGGCGTTGACGGCCTGCTCAACCAGACAGGCAGGGTTCTCGTGCCGATTCCCCAAGGCGAACAGCGCCGGCTCACCCAGCGCCTCATGCAATTGCCGCAAGCTGACCTGGGACAGGTCGGTCTTGATGTGCCAACCGCCCGAGTGCCCTCGTGCGGAAGCGACCAGCCCCGCCTCGCGGAGCAACCCCATCGTTCGACGGACGACGACCGGATTCGTGCCCAGGCACAACGCCAATGCTTCGGAAGTCATCGGTTCGGTGCGCTCAGCCATGTGCAGCAGGGCATGGAGGACGGCAGAAAGTCGACTGTCTCTTTTCATGTAACAAACGATGTTACAAAAAGGGTGCGTCGTCAAGCTGAGCCATCACGTCGGGTCGCCGGCGAGGTCCAGGAGCGCTTCGGCGACGCCATTCTCGTGGCTTGTGAATGTAATGTTATTACATTATGGTAATTCGCTCCCGTCGCTCTGTGCCTCCTGCCTTGAACGTAGCCAACCCTGTCGTCGACATCCGCTCGCTATCCGTTTCCTTCCCCGGCAAGACCGTCCTGTCCGGTCTCGATCTGCAGGTGGGGAAGGGCAGCATCTATGCCCTTCTCGGCGGCAACGGCACAGGCAAGTCCACCACGCTTTCCGTGTTGCTCGGCTTCCTCAAGCCGACCTCCGGCGAGGTACGCGTTGGCGGCATCACGCCGTGGCAGGCACCGCGCCTGGCTCGTGCACAGCTGGCGTACCTGCCCGAGAACGTCGCGCTCTACGAGCACCTGACCGCCATCGAGAACGTGGACTACCTGCTTTCGCTCTCCGGCCGCCGGCACGCCGTAGCCGCCATCGGCGATGCCCTGCGTGCCGCCGGCCTGCAGGAATCGGCTTGGCAGCAACGGCTCGGCGGCTTTTCCAAGGGCATGCGCCAGAAGGTGGCGATCGCCACGGCGCTGATGCGCGAGGTACCGCTGCTGTTGCTCGACGAGCCCACATCGGGTCTGGATCCGGGTGCCTGCGCGGACTTCCATGGCCTGCTGGAATCGGTGCGCGAGCGTGGTGCTTCGGTATTGATGGTCACCCACGACCTGATGGGCGCGGTGGACGTCGCCGACCGGATTGGCGTACTCGAACACGGGCGCATAGTCCATGAGTCCGACCGCGCGGCCTTCGATCTGGCGGCGCTGCACGCGCACTTCTCCGGACGGGCGCAGGCGGCATGAGCGCTCTTCTTGCGGTGATGCGCAACGAACTGCGTGCGATGCTCCGCCATCGCACCGCATTGGCCGGCATTGCACTGCTGGCGATGCTGGCCACCGTGGCGACCGTAGTTTCCCTTCACCACATGAACAGCGCGGCCGAGTATCGCGCGCGCCAGCAAGCTGCGGCGCAGGCGGCCTTCGAGGCGCAGCCCGATCGCCATCCGCATCGCGTGGTCCATTACGGACACTTCGTCTACCGGCTGCCCTCAGCATTGGCCGCGTTCGATGCCGGCGTGGATCCGTTCACCGGCAGCAGCATGTTCCTGGAGGGCCATCGCCAGAACACAGCCAACTTCGGCGACGTAATGCAGGGCTCGATCCTGACCCGCTTCGGCCAGTTGACGCCTGCGTTCGTGCTGCAGGTGCTGGCGCCGCTCGTGCTCGTCTTCCTGGGCCATGGCGTGCTGTCGCATGAGAGCGAGCGCGGCACCTTGCGACAACTGATGCTGCAGGGCGCATCCGTCCGCAGCATCGTCGGCGGCAAGCTGCTCGCGTTGGCGGTGGTGGCCGCAGTCTTCATGCTGCCGGCGTTTGTCGGCCTGTCGAGCATGGCGGCCGCGCCCACCACCTCCCTCGGCGTGGTCGGGGCGGTGATGCTGGGCTACGTGCTGTATCTAGGTGTGTGGTGCGTCCTGATTGCGCTTGTGTCGGCAGGAATGAAGCGACGCCGCGACGCCTTGCTCGCACTGGTCGCGCTGTGGGCGCTCTCCACGCTGTTGGTCCCACGCGTGGCGCCCGACATCGCTTACGCCTCGCAGCCGCTCCCGGACCGCCTGCAGACAGAAGTAGGTATCGCGCGCGAACTGCGTGCCATGGGCGACAGCCATGACCCCAATGATCCCTACTTCAACCGATTCCGCCAGAGTGTCCTCGATCGTCACAGCGTCGAGCGGATCGAAGAGCTTTCCGTCAACTACAAGGGATTGCTGGCGGTAGAGGGCGAACGCCTGACGTCTGGACTCTTCGACAAGTACGCAGCACGCAGCGCGGCGATCCAGCATGAGCAGAATCGGCTGGTCGCCTGGTTCTCCGTACTCAGCCCCTCCATCGCCCTGCGCCAGCTGTCGATGGCGGCCGCGGCCACCGACCTGTCCGCGCACCTGCGCTTCCTCGATCAGGCCGAAGCCCACCGTTATCGCATGGTGCAGCAGCTGAACCAGTTGCAGGCCGATGGCGTGTCCTATGCGGATGACACCGCGCGGGACGCCGGCGCCGACCAGCGCAAGCGTGTCGACCACAGTCACTGGCAGGATATTCCCCGCTTCACCTTCGAGTCCCGGACCGGTACTGCGCAGCTGAAGGCCATGCTGCCGGGCTTCCTGGCCTTGCTGGCATGGTTGATGGTCGCGCTGGCCGCACTGGAGTGGCGCTCGCGCCGGCTGGAGGTCGCCCGATGAGCGTCTGGCGCTATGAATGGCGTCTGCTGCTGCGCGCGCGCATCCCGGTCACCGGACTGCTATTGCTGACGGCATTGACGGTCGTCAGCCTGGCGTCGGGGGTGCAGCGCATCGAGAGCCAGCGCGAGGCGATCGCCCGGATCGCGCCGCTGCAGGCGGCGGACACGGCAGCCGTTGCAGCACGCCATGGCGATTCAACGGATGCGGGCCAGGCCGCCTATTACGCGTTCCATCCGACCTGGAATCCACCCTCCGCGCTCTCGTTCGCTGCCGTGGGCATGCGCGATGTGGCGCCTTTCATGCTGCGGGTGCGGGCGCTGGGGCTGGAAGCGCAGATCCATGATGGCGATGTGTTCAATCCGGAGCTCGCCCTGGCCGGTCGCTTCGACTTCGCGTTCCTGTTGACCTTCCTGTTTCCCGTCTTCGTGATTGTGCTGTTTCATGATCTGCGCTCCAACGAGACCGAGTCCGGCCGCGAACGCATGCTGCGCAGCCTGCCGACGTCGGCGAGTCGGATCTACCTGCGCCGGGCGACCGTTCGCATCATCGCGTTGCTGGCCTGCATTACGCTGCCCTTCGCGGTGGCGGCGCTTCTGCAGGGCGTCGCCATTGAGAAGATCGCGGCCGTGCTTGGGCTTTCGACGGCGTACCTGCTCTTCTGGGTGGGCGTGTCGCTGCTGGTCGCCAAGCGCGGGTGGAGCTCGGCGACCAATGCCGCGACCCTTGCCGCCTCGTGGGTCGCGATCGCCTTGGTGCTGCCTGCACTAGCGCACGTAGTGATCGAGCGTGCCATTCCCGTGAACCAGGGGGCAGAGATCGCGCGGGCGCAGCGCGAGGCAGTCAATCGTGCGTGGGACATTCCCCGCGAGGACACGATGCGGCGCTTCTATGCGCGCTATCCGCAGTGGAGCGACTCGGCACCGCTGGGCACCGCGTTCCACTACAAGTGGTATCTCGCCTTCCACCAGAACGGCGACGACGAGGTCGCGCCGATGGCCGCGGACTATCGCGCAGGCATCGAGCGACGTTCCGAAGCCGCCTCGACGCTGGGCTGGCTGTTGCCCCCCGTGGGGATGCAGGCAGCGTTGACCCGCCTGGCGGAGACAGACATGCAGGCCCATCTGGCCTACCAGGATGATATCCGCGCTTACCACGCCGAGTTGCGTCACTACTACTACCCGTTCCTCTTCCACGACAAGCCGTTCCATCAGGCGGATTACGCACGCGCGCCGAAGTTCGAGCCCCGTTAGTCCATTCCCTCATCCGCTCTTCCATCCACGGTATCTGCTGGATACCTGTCAGGCCCACTCGTCCATGAAAATCCATACGCTGGCTCTCTCCTTTGTCGCCGCGCTCGCTGCCAACGACGTCTACGCTCAATCATCCGGTGCCACCACCTCCATGGGAACGGTGGAAGTGCGCTCCAGTCGTGGACAACTGACCGCCAATGAAGTGCTGACGTCTGTGGATGTCCTGGGTGCGGAGGACATCGAGGACAAGAACGTTTCGCAGAGTTGGGAACTGCTCGGGCTGATGCCGGGCATGCAGCTGACCGAGACGCGCCAGGGCGCCGAGTCGGGCAAGGTCAGCTTCCGGGCCTTCAACGGCGAGGGCTACCTCAATGCCATCAAGACGTTGATCGATGGCGTGCCGAGCAACGTCAACAGCGGCAACCAGCGCTTCATCGACATGCTGTTCCCGCTGGAGATCGACTACATCGAAGTCGTGCGTGGCACCAACGACCCGCGCTACGGGCTGCACAACATCGGGGGCAACATCAACTTCGGTACGCGTCAGGGTGGCGATTACACCGACGCTCGGTTGAGCTACGGTAGCTTCGATACACGGGGCGCCCAGGTCGCCGTGGGCCGTGAGCATGGCGGCTTCGCCCAGAACTACTTCGTCGGCGTGCTGGCATCGGACGGCTACCGCGACCACGACAGTTCCGAGAAGTACTCGGTCGGCGGCAAATGGTTCTACGGCAGCCTGGAAGACGGCATGAGGATCGGACTGACCGCCCGCGCCTACCACCACGAGGCCGACGAGCCCGGCTTCATGACCGCCGGGGAGCTTCGCGCAAACCGTCGCAGCTCGGATCTGCGCAACCGCAACGACGGCGACGAGCGCGACATGCGGCAAGCCGCCCTCCACATGGACTTCGCATTGACGGAGGGCCTGGTGCTGGGCAGCAAGCTCTACTACAACCGGTATGAAGACGACCGCCGGGTGACGTTCAGCGACATGCCCACGGGCAATGCGCCCCGGCAACGTCGCCTCTGGGATGAGAGGCAGGCAGGCCTGTTCGCCACGCTGACCTGGAAGGCCAGCGACGCACTGACCTGGGAAGGCGGCCTCAACTACGAGCAGCAGGACAACCGCTATCGCCGGGAGCGCTTCAGCTATGCGGAGCCGACCGACTTCGATGGGGTTCCCGCGCGGATCCAGAACGACGACGCCCATACGTTCGACAACTGGGGGGCGTACGTGCAGGCCATCTACCAGGTCACCGATGCCCTGAAGATCGTGCCCGCCTATCGCATGGACCGCTTCGACGGCACCACGCACCTGCTGGGCGGCATCCGCGCGCCCTTGCAGGACTACGGCACGATCGGACAGCCGAAGCTCAGTGTGGTGTACGCACTCACGCCGCAGACGAACGTCTACGCCAACTGGGGACGGACCTTCCAGGTGCTGACGGGCGCGACGGCACCGGCATACCTGACGCCGGGCCAGGCCGTGATGCGGCCCTCGACTAATACCGGTGTCGAAGCCGGCATCAAGTTCAGTCCTTTCGCTGGCGTCCAGGCGCGCCTCGCCGCGTGGCAGCAGGATGCCGAGAACGAGGTGTCCAACATGCCGGCGACCGGCACGACGGTGGTGCTGGGCAAGACCCGTCGACGTGGCGTGGACATGCAGGTCGATGCCGCTCTGGGCGAGAGGTGGACCGTGTGGGCATCGCACGCCTATCAGGAAGCGAAGATCGAGCGCGACGGTCGTGCGCCCGTTCTCTCTTTGGAGGGCCGCGAGGTCGCGGCCACACCTCGCTACATCAGCAATCTGGGTATCGACTTCCAGGCCACGGATGCGCTGAGTCTGGGCCTGCAGGGCCGTGCTCAGGGCGACTACTACCTGGAGGAGCGCAACGTCGCGGGCAAGTTCGGTGGCTTCGCCGTGCTGGACCTGAGTGCGAAGTACAACATCAATCCGCGACTGAGTCTGGACCTGCAGGTGAAGAACGCGACGGCTCGCGAGTACGTCTATGCCTGGTATGACAGCTTCTTCTGGGAGAGGGTCCAGCCGATGTTCTCGCCCTCGGCGGGTCGGTCGCTCTACGTCGGTTTCAACATGAAGCTCTGAAATCGGCGTCTGCGCTGCGGGTGAACCTGAGCACCACCCCTCTCCCCATCACGAGAACCATGATGAAGATCCGCCTGCTTTCCTCTGCGGTGGCGAGCCTTGCGCTCGTGCCGTCGACTGTATTTGCACAAGATGCGCTACGCACGCCCGTCAAACTCGACGAACTGGTCGTTGTCGGCGAAAAGGGCGCCAGACCGCCGCTTTCGGCGCTGTCCTCGACCACGCTGAGCGGCGACGAACTGGTGCATCGCAGACAGGGCGGGCTGGGTGAGACGTTGGCGGGGCTGCCGGGCGTGCACCTGGACAACTTCGGCGGCGGCGCATCGCGGCCCGTCATCCGTGGGCAGACCTTGCCGCGCATCGAGATCCTCTCCGATGGGGCCAACGTCTTCGACGCCTCCTCCGTATCGCCCGATCATGCGATCGCCACCGATCCGCTGCTGCTCGATGCCATCGAGGTCATCCGTGGCCCCGCGGCTGTCATCTACGGCGGCAACGCGATGAACGGTGCGGTCAATCTCATCGACGGCAAGATTCCCAAGGTGCTTCCGCAGAACGGATTGGCGGGCAGCGCCGAAGTCCGCCTCGGCTCGGGCGATCAGGAACGGGCCGGTGTGGGCCGGGTGACGGCAGGTGCGGGCGCGTTCGCGGTACATGCCGAAGTGGCGCGCCATCTCGGCGACGACTACGACATTCCCGGCGGCCGATTGCGGGATTCTTTCGCCGAAGGCACCACGTCCTCGATCGGCGCTTCCTGGATCACGGACCGCGGCTACCTGGGTGCGTCGCATACGCGGCAGGACGCCGAGTACGGTCTGCCCGGCCATTCGCACAGGAACGGCGTCTGCCATACGCATGGCATCGACCTGCATTGCCAAGCCCATGATGCGTACGAGGACCCGTTCGGCTCATCGGACGACCATACGGCGCGGATCAAGCTGCGCAGCGAGCGGACCGACATCCGTGCGGACGTCTCCGATCCGCTGCCGGGCTTTGAGCACCTCAGGCTGCGGCTGTCGTCGACCGACTACCGGCATGACGAGGTCGACGGGCCTGCCCTGTTCAACCGCTACACGAATGAGGTCGATGACGGACGCATCGAACTGACCCACAAGCCGCTGTGGGGATTCACCGGTTTGATGGGAGTGCAGTACACGGACAGTACGTTCAGCGGTCTCAACGTCAACAACCTGCATGTGCCATTCCCGGAGAACGGCTACGGGCTGGTTCCCCCTTACTACCACCTCACCGAGAGCATCGGTGTTTTCCTCAGCGAACGCCGCTCTTTCGGGAGCGTGGATGTCGACGTGGCCGTACGGAAAGACTGGCGCGAGATCGACGTTCCCGCGCCCGCGTTCCGCCACACGCTGACGCCTGCCTACCAGGACCTCTTCGAAGGCTGGTACGGACCGGACTGGGAGCAGGTGATCGAGGACGAGGTGGTTCAGAGTTTCATCCGGAGGAATCCGGGCACCAAGCAGCGTCCTGTCTCGGCATCTGTTGGTGCGAACTGGAACGTGGCGGATGGCTACGCCATCGCTTTGTCTCTCGGGCGCACACAGCGTGCGCCGAGCGTGCGCGAGCTCTACGCGTACGGCAACAACTTGGCGACCAACAGCTACGAGGTGGGGCTTGCCCGCTCGCGCAGCGCCTCATCGAGTTTTCCGGAGAGCCGGACTGACCTGCTGGAGACCACGCGCTCGGCCGACCTGACCTTCCGCGGCGCCGACGGCGCGGTGGAGTACGAGATCGGCCTCTTCCACCAGGACATCAAAGACTACGTTTTCGCCCGTCTGATAGAAACCGATAACGAGACGGGCGTTCCGCACAACTACCTGCTCTACACCGCAGCCGACGCCAAGTTCCGCGGCATCGACGGGCAGGCCAGCCTGCGCTTGAACGACGGGCACCGGTTGACCGTCTTCGGCGACTATGTCCGCGCCGAGCTCACGAGCGAGGACGACAACGTGCCGCGCATTCCTCCGGGGCGACTGGGCATACGCCACGAATGGTCCAGCGGCCCCTTCTCGGCGGACGCGGAGTACTACCGGACATCCTCGCAGGATCGCATTGCGTCCTACGAGACAACAACGAAGGGCTACGACATGCTCAATGCGACCGTCGCTTATCGTCTGGCGCTGACGCCACGGCAGTCCGCAGAGTTCTACCTGCGCGCAACCAATCTATTGAACGAGACCGCCTATGTACACACTTCGTTCGTGAAGGACCAGTCTCCGATGCGCGGCCGCAACCTGGTGATGGGAGTTCGTTACAATTTCTGATGAGAATGGGGGCGTGGACTATCGTCGTTGGTCCACGTCCTTTGGCCTGGCAAGAAGGCCCGCGCTCCTCTGGATTCATCTGCCTGTATGCGTCGCGCGGTGCCGCTACATCGCTGACTTGCGTCGGATGCGCTTAGCCGGTGGGCTCAGTTCTTCGCCAAGTGATTTCCGCGTCTGGACTTGGACGCAATCGATCGACGCAAGCGCTAGCCGATTCGACCTTAATTCATGCAAGGTCATCTAGTCAGCAGGATCAGGCAGTTGAGGTCCCAAAAAGAAAACGACCTTTAAGGGAGGCGCCGTAGTATTTCTGCTGTCTGGATGGATGTTGTTCGTTCCATACGAACATCATGCGCTTTGTACTTCTGCTTGATCTGCACGACGTATACGTGCCTGGAGGCGCTGGCTGCTAAGGAAGAGAACGGGTACCAGTAGCAGACTCAAGTAGGTTGAGATCATCAGGCCGCCAATGACGGCAATTGCCATCGGCTGACGAAAGCTCGCATCCGAACCAAAACCCAGCGCGATCGGGAGCATGCCGGCGACCATGGCGATAGTGGTCATGACGATGGGTCTTGCCCGCATCCGGCACGCGTCTCTCACGGCGGTCGCCGCATCCTTGCCTTCCTGCCGCATGTGGGTAGCGGCATAGTCGATCAGCAGTATGGAATTCTTCGCAACCACCCCCATGAGCATGACAAGTCCGATCATCGCGGGGACATCCAGTTGGGTATCGGTCATCCAGAGGGCGACAAAGGCACCCCCGAGGGACAGGGGTACCACCGACAGGATGGTGAGTGGCTGGAGCAGGTCCCTAAAAAGCAGGACCAGCACGCAAAACATGCAGAGCACGGCCGTGACGGCCGCCGATACGAAGCTAGAGGCAAGTTCCGACGCCAGTTCGCCATCACCGTCGTCAAGGAGCGAAACACCCTCAGGCATGGACTGCACCGCTGGCAAAGAGGTGACGCGAGATTCGGCCTCGCCCAGCGATAGTCCACCCAGCCCTGCAGTCACAGTCACATATCTCTGCAGGTCGTATCGCTCGATACGTTGCGGACTGCTGGAGAAGGTGAGTTCAGCGACGCTTTCAAGAGGGATCAGTCCCCGCACCGACCTTACCCGTAGTTGCCCTATTTCCTTGAGGTCCGACCTTTGAGCATCAGCCAGGCGTACGCGGATCAGAAGCTGCCGACGATCGACGTTGAAGCGTGGAAGGTCCTCATCGAAGTCACCATCAAGCGCAACGCGAAGGGTCTCCGCGATGGCTGCTGTACTCACGCCCGCCTCGGCTGCCCGTACTGCATCCGGCCGAGCGATGAGCTCGGGGCGGTCCAGCGAGGCGGTGGAGTTGACGTTCAACAGGCCAGGGACGGATCGCATCTCGCCAGCGAGCGCTTGGGCTGATGCCGTTAGGGCCCGTACGTCGCCGCTGGTGAGGATCAGCGAAATTTGGGTCCCATTGCCTCCATCCACAGAAAAGCGTGCGCCTGGGACCGTGCGGAGCGCCTCACTGACCTTTCCTTCGATCACAGCCTGTGCCTCCCGTGAGTCGCGAGGTGACAAGCTCAAAGTAACCATCGAGCGGCGCACGTCGGACGCCTGATCGCCTCCGCTGCGGTCACCCGCGATCGAAAACACGTGATCGATGCCCTCCACGTCCGCCACGGCGCGTCGCACGCGCTCCACCGCAGTATGGGAATCCATGATGGAGGCGCCCGGGGGAAGCTCCACCGTCACCTGGAAGAAGCCCTTATCCGAAGGCGGAATGAAGCCGGTGGGTATCACGAGCACCAAACAGAAGGATGCTGCCAGGAACAATGATCCGGCCGCCAAGGTGGCGTGGCGGTGGGAAAGGCACCAGTCCATAGCGCAAAGATAAACGCGCATCCAGCGCCCATCCTGCGCGTGCTTTGTTGGAGCGTCGCCCAGCCATCGCACAGCGAGCAGCGGCGTGAGGAAGCGCGCCACCAGCAAGGAAGCGAGAATGGAAATGACGGCAGTCCATCCGAACTGGCGGAACAACATGCCACCTATTCCGGGCATCATTGCCGTGGGCAGGAAGACCACGACCAAGGTGAGTGTGGTCGCGGTCACCGCGAGCGAAATTTCCGACACTGCATCGCTGGTTGCCTGTAGGAGCCCTTTGCCCATCCTTCTGTGTCGTTCAATGTTCTCGATCTCGACAATGGCATCGTCCACAAGGATTCCTGCGACTACGGCCAGCGCAAGAAGGGTCAGCGTGTTGAGCGAGAATCCGAGCAGCGGCATAAGCGCGAACGCGGGGAGGATGGACAGCGGCAATGCGACTGCTGAAACCATCGTTGCGCGCCAGTCCCGAAGGAACCAACCCACAACGAGTGTTGCGAGAAGCGAGCCTTCCCATAGCATTTGCATCGAGCCGCGGTATTGCTCTTTTGTATAGTCCGCAGCACTGGCAACCAGCGAGCCACGCAGGCCGGGATGAGCCTGCTGGAGCGCTGCAACCGCCCGCGCCACCTCCGCGGCAATGAGGGTCTCGTCCTTTCCTTTGGTCCGGTAGACGTTGAACCCCACCACGGGTCTGCCGTCCAGCATCGCGGTCTGGGCGCGATCACGCGCCGCATCCACCAAGGTGACGAGATCACCAAGCCGCACGCTCTGCCCCGATGGCAGTGGTAGCGGCATGCTTTCAAGCTCGGCAATCTGTGCTGCGGCACCCAGCGTCCGGGAAGAGAACTCGCGTCCACCCATTCGCGCCGTGCCACCGGATCCGTCCAGTTGCACCTGACGCAGTCCGTGCGATAGCTCGGCGATTGTCAGATCCATCGCAGCCAGGCGTGCAGGATCCACTTCGGCGCGAATTTCCCGTTCCATGCCGCCTATCCGCTCAACTCGGCCTACACCAGGGACGGCCAATAGCGCTTTGCTGAGGGTATCGTCGACGAACCAGGACAAGGCCGCTTCATCCCACGGGTCCAGAGACAGGACATAGGTCACCACCGGATCGCTACCAAGGACGTCTGCGCTGTAAGCAGGCGGACGTACGTTCGCAGGAAGGTCGGCGTGGATGCGGTCGACGGACTCCTTCACCTCGGACATCGCGTCCTGCAACGTCTTGCCGATGTCAAATTCGGCGGTGATCTGAACCAACCCCTCCACGACCGTCGTCCTCACGTGCCTGAGGCCGGGAGCGTTCCTGATCGCCTCTTCGACAGGCCGGGCGACCTCAGCCTCCAGTTGAACGGGCGCTGTTCCTGGAGCCTGGAGCGCCACGTTCACCGTGGGAAGTTCGAGTTCCGGCAGGTTTTTGATGGGTAGCTGGTTGAAACCGTGGAGTCCGGCGAGTGCCAGCAGCATGAAGGCAAGCACCACCGGCAGCGGGTTGCGAATCGACCATGTTGCAATATTCATCCGCCGATCGCCTTCTTCGGCATTTCCATGCCTTGCGCATGCTCGACGATGGACACCAAGTCACCATCGGTCAGAAAGCCAGCGCCTTCCACGGCTACATGCGTGCCTGCATCGATGCCGGCAACCACCTCCACGAATCCGCCCTGCCGCCTGCCCGTCTGTATGGCGACCGCGTTCACAAGCGTTCGCCTACCGGACATGCGAACGACGAAGATGCTGCTCCTGCCGTCGCGCTCGGAAACCGCCGATGCGGGTACAACGATGGCAGCTGATTCGCCTGTGTGGATCGTGCCCTTCGCATACATGCCGGCGCGTGCAGTCGAGGGCGGGATGATGTCAGCGTAAACCAGGGCGGACCGCGAGGCTTCATCCAGCGCGGGTGCGACCAGCCTGACCGTCGCGTTTGCGGAAGCACCGTCGGGCAACTTCAGACTAACGGTCTGGCCTTTGCGGATTCCGGCCAGTCGCTGCGCAGGGGCCTGGCCTCGCCACTCAAGACGCTGTTGTCGGATCAGTTTGAACAGCTCCTCCCCTGTCTCCGGGACCGCGCCCACCGTTGCGGTACGCGAGCTTATTACACCATCGTCACTGGCGCGGAGCAGTGTGTACGAGTGCTCCACGCGCTTTGCATGCAGCGCCGCACGGGCAGAGCGAACGGCTGCATCCGCCACTTCCGCTTGCGTAGTAACGGCAAGTATGGATTGTTCACTCAACGCCCCGGATGGCCTCAGCAGTTCGGCGCGTTCCGCCTCACGACGGGCTTGGCTGGCCACCGCTCGTGCCTGCATCAGAAGTGCCTCGAGACGATGGATCTCGGCCAGAATCAGCGCGTCATCGAATCGCGCGAGTATCTGCCCCTTGACGACCCGGTCTCCCACGTCGACGTCGATGCTGGATAGCCGCAGGCCATTGAGCGGGGCTCCGACGATTGCCTCCTGCCAAGGCAGGACTGCTCCGGAGATGAGCACGGTGGAGGGCCAGATCTGACGCTCGCTGATCCCGGTTGTGATCGTCATGGCCGGGGATGCAGCTTGCTGCGCGTCGGGGGGCTCATCGGTGGCGTTGCGGTAGGCAATGAGCAGCAGCGGCACGAGGACCAAGACGGCGACGACGACTGCGAACCTGCGGGCTCCGATCGCGCCAAGCGCCCTGGCAGGTCGCCCGTGGCCGAACCGATGCTGCAGGCGAGAAGGATCTCGGATCGGGTCGTGGGGAGAGTTGATATCGAAGGGCATGGCCGGGCAGTGAGAGAGGCGGCATGCATGCTGCCGTCGGGCCTACGACCTTGCCGGCCAAGGTGTTACAGGCAACTTACTGAAAAATCCTATTTCCGTAAGTTCCGGGTAATAGGGCGTACCAGAGACTGCGCGCTCCTCCCCAGCCAGAATCGATACGATGTCCAGGCACCTCCTGCAAATTCTCCTTCTGTTGCCATCCGCCGCCTTCGCACAAAGCAGCACGAGCGATGTCATCGCTGAGCAGCTCGATGATCGATGGACGCTCGGCGTTGCGCTGTCGCTGAGCGACAGCCCATACGCAGGCGAGGACATCCGTCCTCGCCCATTTCCCCTCGTGACCTACCAGGGAGAACGCATATTCTGGCGCGGTTTGTCCGGGGGTATCCATGCATTCAAGGGGGACGCTTTCGCTCTGGATTTCATAGTGTCCGGACGTTTCGACGGCTTCGATATCAAGGATCTAGGTCGTGTGGAATTGGCGGCGAACGGGGTCGATGCCGAGCACTTGGTAGATCGCGACGACGGCGTTGATGTGGGACTGGCCGCCAGCTGGGAAGGGCGGGCGGGTGAGATCAAGCTGCGGGCGCTCGTTGACGCCACCGACACAAGCAGTGGTTACGAGTTTGCAGTTGACTACGCCTATCCGTTGCAGTTCGGAAAGACCAAGGTGGTGCCGGCGGTGGGCGCGAGATGGCTCTCTGACGATCTGGCGGACTACTACTACGGCACTCTCGATGAAGAGGTCGCCCGTGGCGCCCCCCTGTATCGACCCGGTGCATCGGTAATTCCGGAACTCAGCCTGGGGGTGTATCGTCCTATCGGGAAAAAGTGGATGTTCTTCGGGTCCGCGAAGTATGAATTCCTGCCCAGTGAAATCACGGACAGTCCTCTCCTGGACAAGGACGCAAGCGGGGCCGCAGGTCTGAGGATAGGATTCAGTCGTGGCTTCTGACGTTTCACGCTGAAAGCGATCATTCCCGATGGCAGAACACGCCCGAAAACCCGGTAACCGTATTGCGCTGGTCGAAGACCACAGTCGCCTGTCGGGTCTCGTCAAGCGGGGCCTGGCCGGCGCAGGCATCGCTGCCGACACTTTTGCGACACTGGAGGGAGCCTGGTACGCAGTAAATCAGAATCCGTACAGCGCCGTCATCGTGGATCGCGGGTTGCCGGATGGGGACGGACTGGACCTGGTGCGACGGATGCGCGCCGGACGACTGACCACGCCATGCCTGATGCTCACATCACGCGATGCCTTGAGGGACCGGGTAGATGGACTGGATGCGGGGGCTGACGATTACCTGGCTAAGCCCTTTGCCCTGGAGGAATTGGTTGCCCGCATCCGTGCCTTGATGCGGAGGCATCCCGATGTCCGAGACGGCAGCACTTCCTTTGCTGGCATCGTCGTCATTCCGGAGAGCAGCTTGATGACGTGTGCTGGTGCCCAGGTGGTGCTCGCGCCCGCGGAACTGCAGATCATGATCTGTTTGGTGCGCGCCGGTGGCCACGCTGTCAGGCGGCGCTCCCTCGAAACAGCGGCGTGGGGAATGGATGAGGCCGTTACGCCCAACGCGCTGGATGTCGCATTGCATAGGCTGCGCCGCAAGCTGGTTGAAATAGGCGCCCGGGCGGGCATCTACAATGTCCGCAACGTCGGCTTCATCCTGAAGACGCTCGATGTTGCCGCGTAGCCTAAAAGGCCGACTTGTACTTGCAGGCATGGCGGGCACTCTGGCTGCAGGCATTGCCGCGTCGGCCGTTATCTGGCTCCAGTTCTGGCCGAGTTCGCCGACCAGGGCCGTGCGCGCGGAATTGCAGGAGGACATCGACGACATCGTGAAGGGCATGAACGTCGCTTCCGACGGGGCGCTGCACATCGAGCTCAGCGACGACAACGCGAGTATGTACGACGCCATGCCCAGGGATACAGCGTATCTGGTTCTCCAGGATGGGCGAGAGGCGGCGAGCAGTATCGAAGGTCCAGCACTCCAGCAACTGGCGATGATGCGGTCGGGGCAGTCGGTGGCGACAGTGGAAAGTGCCAATGGTCCGATCCACATTGAACTGGCGGAAACATACATTTCACACGCGGACCACCCGATCGCGATCAGGGCCGCGCGCAGTGAACGATTGGTGATGGCCCTGAACGACTACGCGGCGGAACGGTACCTGCAGGGAAGCCTGATTGCCATCGTTATGGCGTTGCTGACCTTCGCGCTGATTACGTATTTCACTGTGAATCGCATGATTCAACCACTTCAGAGAGCGTCACGCGTAGCGGCCAGTCTTGAACCCCGCAACCTCTCGACGCGGCTTCGAAGTACAGATCTTCCATCGGAGATCGTACCGTTGATCGAGGCGTTCAATGGCGCACTCGTCCGTCTGGAAGACGGGTTTCGTATTCAGCAGGATTTTCTGGCCTCCGCAGCCCATGAGCTCAAGACCCCATTGGCACTTCTACAGGCCGAGGTCGAGCTTGGCGGATCGGCAAACACGTCCTCACTTCTCCGTGAAACGGCCCTCATGGCGCGCATCGTCCATCAGCTTCTGCACCTCGCTGAGGCCAGTGAAGGAGGCAATTACGACATCGAGCCGCTAGCGTTGCAGGGAGAACTCGAGAGCGCTGTGGGCTACCTGCAAAGACTCGCCGACAAGCACGCCGTGGAGCTGACGTTCGTGTCGACGCAGGCGAAAGTGGTTGATGCCGATCGTGGTTCCTTGTTTGTGCTGGCAAAGAACCTGGTGGAGAACGCAATCAACCACTCTCCCGAAGGTGGGCGTGTACTGGTGCGGCAAGACGAAGCGGGATTCAGTGTGGAAGATGAGGGTCCCGGTGTGCTGGAAAACCATGTCCCATTGCTATTCCAGCGCTTCTGGCGGGCGACGGATCAGGACTACGAGGGCGCTGGTCTGGGGTTGACCATCTGCCGGGAGATCTGCCAGATGCACGGGTGGAAGATTCTCTACGAGCCAGCCGTGATCGGCGCCCGTTTCAGAGTCATCTTGCAGCCCGGCCTGTAACGAAGCGGCATGGTGGGGCGATGAAGATGCGCGCGCAGTTCCAACAATGGTGGGGTGCCCGCAAACGCCGCGCGAAGGATGTCATTGGAGGGCGCTGGCAATGAGGGCCCCGCCGGAGCACGACACACCCGATGCTTCGCTCGCTCGTTGTCGTGACCCTTCAGCCGGTGTCCCGGAAGTCAGGCCATGAGTCGAGAGCGTAGCATTCAAATTCAATGCGCTCCGCAGGTGGACTCTATTCGACGTTGTCGCATGCCTGCTTCTTGCCGCTGGTACACACCAAACCTGGCTATTGCCATTTCGGCCAGAAATCGCCACGGGTCCTATCGGCTTGTCCGTTGTCCCTGATCGAGCAAGCGAGCATACAGTGCGGCGCCATGATGAGGTTCGTAGATTGGTTCTTGCAGGTGGAACATGGGTGAGGCCGCATGGAGGAACCGCGCGAACGGGGACATCAGAAGATCACCGGAACTGAAGGCGCCACCCGAATAGGAAACCGCAACGGGTTCGCCTTCGCCAAACCCGAGCCGGTCGTGGATGGCTCTGACGATGGCGGCGAGTTCGGTCCCTGCCAATCGGTAGATCGCTTGTGCCGTTGTGTCACCCTGCCGGGCCGCTTCGGCGACGATGCGTGAGATCTGAGCGAGCTCGCTCCGCGCCCCCGCGCCAGCGCCATAGATCCGGGCACACAGCTCGAGATCAGTCGACAAGTCGAGCCGTTGGTTGATGAGCGTGTATAGCGGGCCCTGCTTCAGGCGACCGTCGCTCATCCTTGAGTATGCATTCAAACCCTGCACGGCGATCCAGTAGGCCGAGCCCTCGTCGGAGAACGTTTCCCCCCAGCCGCCGCTGCGGGCACTGACTCCTTGGCGCTGCCCGTACCCGATCGAGCCGGTGCCGGCGACAATGTTGATGCCATCGCCGCACGCGAGTGAACCTGCCCAGCCGCACACCATATCGTTGTCGCAGCGGTAGCGGTCGTGCCCAAGCACGTGCGAGGGGATCGCATCCAGGCGAGCCGTCGCGAGGCTGTCCTCACCGTGTGCCGGCAGGCCGAAGAAGGCGTAGGCCAGCGCGCCGGCATCGGATGCACCGACCTGCGCGAGGACTGACGTGACGCCTTGTGTAAGGATCCGCTGCACGCCGTCGAGGCCCACTTCCGGATGATAGGTCGTGCCTGTCTGAACCTGTGCCACCAGACGGCCGTGATCGTCCATCAGCGCGAACCGCGTCTTGGTTCCGCCGCCATCGACGCCCAGGTAGAGGCCTCCGCTCATGGCACCGCGTGCAGTCGGACGCCCTGCACGACGCGGTTCACCGTACCCAGCTTGTTCGGATTGTCGGGCGACAAGCCGAGCGCGCGGGACACGTGGAACGCAAACATCTGTGCGACGGCCACGTAGGGCCACAACAGATCGACATCCTCCGCTTGGGGGAGCAGCGGCACGGCGACGGTGTCGGTAGCGGCTTCGGCACGTGGCCTCGCGCTGATTTCGACGATACGTCCGGCCACGCGGTCCTGGCGCAGTTCGTCGATCAGATCGTGATCGTACTTGCGCGTGAGCTGATCGTTGGACACGAAGACGACGACCAGCGTCCGCGGCTGCAGGAACGTCTTGGGTCCGTGGCGGAAACCGAGCGGCGAGTCGTAGCAGGTCGCAACGGCACCGTTGCTGAGCTCGCCCAGCTTCAGCGCAGCCTCGCGCGCCAAGCCCTGCATCACGCCACTACCCAAGTAGACGACGCGATCGTAGCCGGCCAGCGCCAGTGCTTGGGTGGTTGCTCCCGCGCTATCGATGATCTGCGCGGTGGCGCGGCTTATCGGCGCTATTCGAGGCTCCAACTGCGGCGCGCCGACGAAGGCCGCCAGTGTGGCGTACATCATGCAGCTGAAGCTGGACGTCATTGCGAAACTGGCGTCGTGCGTTTCTTCCGGCAGCTGCAGCGTCAGTAGATGGCGTGCCTGTACGCGGCCCAGCGCACCTTCCGGGTTGCATGTCACCACCAGGTGGCGCACGTCGGCGACCATCGACTCCACCAGCGCCACCGTGGCCAGGCTTTCCGGACTGTTGCCCGAGCGTCCGAACGACACCAGCAGCAGCGGCTGGGCCGGATCGAGGTACAGGTACGGTGCGCTGACGATGTCGGTGGTCGGCACCGCATCCACGCGGGCTGGCAGCCGGCGGTCGAGCAGGGGGGCGAGGCACTGCCCGATGTAGGCCGACGTGCCTGCACCGGTCAGGATCACCCGCGCCCTAGGATCCTGCGTGATGGGACCGACGAAGGGATCGATCTGCGCCTGCAGGCCGGCAAGCAGCGCGTGCGTGCGTTCTAGCATCATGGGCTGTTGTTCGATCTCGCGCGCGGTCCACAACGCGCCGTCGGCGAGCAGGTCGGATTCGGGGATGCCAAGAGGGTCAGGCGTCTTCATGGGAGTGGCTTGCATGATGGTAGTCGTCCAGGACGTCACTGACATGCGCCATGGCCAGTGACTGCGGATCGAGCGTCGCGCGGCCATGGCGGAGAGCATGCAATGCATGGGGGAGGTGTTGGCTGACCAGCGGGAGCGGCGGTGGCGTGTTGCGCAGGTTGGCGAACAGGCGCGTGCGCGCCTCCTCGATCACCGGATCCGGCCAGTAGTAGCGGATACGGTCGCTGAGGCTGTATTGCAGATCGATGTCCAGCGCGTGTCCGTCGCCGTGGTAATACCGGCGCCAGTGCTGCGGATGTTCGTGCATGCGCCGGATCGCGACCTCACGCAGTCGCGCGCGCGCGTCCGGCGCGATCCAGTCGCGTTCGATGGCATCCAGCGCCCACAATGCCTCGCGCAGCGCGAATGTCAGGCCCGGGCCCACCTTGAGGATGGCGAAATGGTCCCGCACCAGCGCCTGTAGCGCCTCGCGCGTTTGGTAGTCGGTGGAATGCGCTTCGTACACCATGCCCGGCAGCGGCACGATGGCGTCGCTCAGCGCACGTGCCTTCTCCGGTACATAGTCGACCACCTCGTGGTGGTCGAACTCGACGCCCGGCTGCACGACCGAGGCGATGACACGCTCCCAGGCATCCTGCAGGCCGGCGGCGTGGAAGGCGTCGCGGTGCGCCTCGATGGTGGCGCGTGCTGCCGTCGGTGTGGTCGTCTCCAGGCCATTGATCGCTTCGGTGGCACCACCGGGCACCGGCACTTCGGTCCCGATCACGTACACCGGCGACTCGCCGCCTGCGGTGGCGTAGGCCGTCTCGGCCGCGCGGCACAGGCGCACCGCGCGGCGGACGATCTCGCTTTCGGGCAAGGGCGAGGGATCGCCCGCGCAAGCCATCGAGCAATCGAGGTGGATCTTGCGGAAACCGGCTGCGACATAGGCGGCCACCATCACCTCGGCCTTGTCCATGGCGGCGCCCGCGTCGAGCGCAGTCCAAGGGTTCGGCCCCAGGTGGTCGCCGCCCAGCGCGATGCGCGCGGTATCGAAGCCAACCCGTTCCGCGATGCCGTGGACGAAGGCGACGAAATCGGCCGGCGTCATGCCGGTGTAGCCGCCTTCCTGGTTGACCTGGTTGCAGGTGGCTTCGAACAGCACCAACGGCGCGGCGTTCTCCGCCGCATGGCGCAGCGTCGCCTCGATGACGATCGGGTGCGCGGAGCAGACCGAGGTCACGCCGACGGGCTTTCCTTGTTTGTGGCGGGCGATGAGGTCGAGCAGGGCGTGCATGTGTGTGTTCCGGTCAGGCATCGTGCGCGGAGGGGGCGCGTTCGGGTTCCAGCACCAGCAGCAGCGAGGCCACCAGCGCCAGGGCCAGTCCCACCATCTTCAGCGGGCCGGGCACCACGCTGGCAAATACCAGCGACAGCACCGCGGTCACCAGCGGCGCGCCGGCATTGGTCAGCGGCGCCACCACGATCGCCTTGCCGTAGCGGAAGGCGTAGACCAGCATCAGCGCGCCGACGGCATTCAATATCTGGATTGCCGCCGTCATCCACGCACCGTCGAGGCTGGTGTTGATCGGCTGGCTCCAGTCGGTCATCAACCACGCCACGGGCGCCAGCATCAGCGCGCCGACCATCATGTAGAAGAAGATGCTTTCGGCGCTGACCGTGTGGTTGGCCAGCTTCATGAAGTACGCCTGGATGCCCCACGCGGCCATGATGATCAGCGCCAGCGCGAACCAGCCCAGTCCCTGGGTGCCGCCGCCGCCGAACGACAGGTCGAGCAGCGGCAGCGCCACCAGCGCCAGCACGATACCCAGCGCCCCCATCCAGCCGGTGCGCTCGCGCAGCAGCGCGAACGACAAGGCGATGGTGATGACGGGCGAGAGCGAGATGATCGGGAAGATGAAGTATGCCGGACCGATGGTCAGCGCCTTGAACAGCAGCATCTGGCCACCGGCGCCGAGCAGGCCGATCGCCAGCCCATAGGCGATGGCACGCGGCGATCGATCGAGCCGCCACTGGGTGCGCCACAGGATGAACAGTGCAGGCGGCACCATTGTCAGCGCCCACACGCAATAGACCAGCGTGTCGGGGAATCCGCGCTGCGCGGACAGGCCGGCCAGCGCACCCCACACGCCCCACAGGGCGACGGTGGTCAGCGCGTAGGCCAGCCAGCGACGGTGGGGCGCGGTGTCGACGGCGCTCATGCCGCCGTCTCCGGGGTGGCCTGCAGCAGCAGGAAACGGTCGAAGCCTGCGCGCAGCGTGTTCGTCTTCGCGTTGACGGTGCCGAGGTCGGTGCCGTTGAACAGGTCGCGCACACGGTACCGGCCCTCCCCCAGCCCCCGCAATTCCAGCGTGCCGTTCCACTCCTTCGCGTAGAAGGCGTAGTACATCGCCCCGTCCTTGGCGATGGCGTGCGTTTCCGGCACGTCGAAACCGATGTCGTACAACTCGCCGCGGTAATCGCCCAGCGGCAGCATGTGCTCACGGTACAGTGCGACCCATTTCTTCCACAGCACCTCTTTCTCCGGCGTCAGCAGGTAGCCACCTTCGGGCAGCGGTGCGGTCGGCCGGTCGGTGTCGCGCGGCCAGGTGAACTTGGACGAGATCACCGCGCCGATGCCGACGCTGGAAGCGAAATCGTCGCGGCCATCGGCCAGCTCCACGTGATCACCGGCATAACTGCTGCCACGGCCCATCAACGCCTTGACGCTCTTGCCCTTGCTGCGTACCTGCCACGACGACAACGGGTCCGAGGAGGGGAACTGGTCGGTCGCCGGCAGGTTGTGGAAGGCGAACGCAGTGCCGCAGGGACACAGCTCGACCACCGCGTCCGGGTTCGCGTCGTGCGCCGCCTTGTAGATCGCGTTCCAGAAGTCGGCCAGTTTCTCGGTCGAGTCGGTGGGCTTGGCGTGCTTGTGCACGGGGTTGTGGCAGGGCGCGACGGCGTTGAGGTGCTGGCCATCCAGCTTGATGCCTTCGAACCCCCAATCGCCGATCGCCTTCTTCACCAGCGCGACGTAGTAGTCGATGGTGGGCTGGTACGCCGGGCACTGGGTTAGCGCATTCCACCAGCTGACCTTCTGGAAGGATCCGTATTCGTCCAGCAGCAGCATGTCACTGTGCTTGTACAGCACCTCGCTGCCGGGATCGGCGGCGAGCGGCGCCAGCCACAGGCGCGGGCGCAGGCCTTCAGCACGCACCGCCTTCACGAAGGCGCGCATGTCCTCATCGCCGCGCGGGAATTTGCGGCGGTCGATCTGCCAGTCACCCTCGTTGGT
The DNA here is from genome assembly GCF_057773125.1 of Pseudoxanthomonas sp. 97-1-1. Classification (NCBI taxonomy): domain Bacteria; kingdom Pseudomonadati; phylum Pseudomonadota; class Gammaproteobacteria; order Lysobacterales; family Lysobacteraceae; genus Pseudoxanthomonas; species Pseudoxanthomonas sp. 97-1-1. The sequence continues at coordinate 146,781 of NZ_JBYMTJ010000003.1, forward strand.
CTGCCAGCCGTCGTCCAGCACGGCCCACTGGAAGCCGACCTCGCGCACTTTCGGCAGCGTGGCCAGGATCTGCGCGACGGTGAAGTCGCGCTCGTAGCCCCACGCGCACCAGGTGGCCTCGAAGGCGGACGCCGGCGCCTGCGGCGCGGCGATGCCTTCGGCCTTCATGAAGTCGCGGTAGGCCACCAGTGGCGCGAAATGATCGCCGATATGCGCGCACAGGAACGTACGCTCGGTGGACAGTGCCTGGCCCGGCGCCAGCGTGAGGGCCTGCATGCCCTCCACGCCGATGCTGGCGCCCTTGCCGGTCTTGCGGACCGGCAGGTCGAGCGCGCGCGGCACGGGTTCTACATGTCCCACGGCCAGGCCCACGTCGCGTCGCCAGAGGTTGGCGACCGGCGTGCCGCCGCCGTAATCGGAGGCGTCCATGCCCAGCGTGTTGCGCTGCTCGAAGCCATCGCCGACCGGTTGCACCCAGTCGCGACGGTCTTCGTGCGTGGTGCCGGAAAAACTCCAGAATCCGCCCGGCGCATCCGCCAGTTCGTGCGCCGCCGAGCGCCAACCCGTGACCTCCACGGGGGCTGTGCCGGCGTTGCGGTAACGCACCTGCATCAGGGCAAGGCCGGGCGAGCGTTCGAAGAACGTCACCGCCACCTCCTTCTCTATGCCCTGCTTGGACACACCGGTGAACACATGGCGCAGGCCCGGGCCGTGGCGCGGGTCATCGAGAGGCTGGCGCTCCTCGCCGGAGAACGCGAAGGCGTCCACCACGCCGCCGTCCTTGAGCAGTAAGGACTCGCTGGCCTGGTACGGCGTCAGTGTCTTGCCACGATAGGTAACTCGGCTGCGCAGCGAGCGATCGAACTGCAGCGCCAGCACGGCATCCTGTGCGGTCAGGGAGGCGTTGCCGGCGGCCAGGGCCCGGCCCGGCAACCAAGGCAGGGCGGCGAGGCCGGCGCTGCCGAAGGCGAGCTTCAAGACGGTACGGCGTCCAATGGGAGGCATGGGCGACTATCCGGTTGAGGTGCGTCCGATTGTGCGTGAGGGGATGGGTTGATGCAACACTTTTGTTGCGATATGTTTGCTTTTAAGTTTCGTTACATTTCCGAGGTGTCTGATGAAAGCGACATGGAGCGGGGTCTGGGCCAGTCTCGTCTTCGCCGTGGTGGTGGCTGGCTGTGCCACGCCGTTGGCTCCGCCGGCATCGGCACCATATGCGATGGACGACTTCGCGCGCGTACGCAAGTTCGACGCGCACGTGCATGCCAACGTGGAGCACCCGGCGTTCCTCGAGCAGGCGCGTGCGGATGGCTTCGAATTGATGTCCATCAACGTCGACTATCCCGACTTCCCGAGCATCGCCGACCAGTACGCCGCCGCGACGGCACTGGTGAAGCAGGATCCGGCGCGCCTGCACTGGGCGGCGACGTTCACGATGGCAGGCTTCGGGCAGCCGGGCTGGGCGCAGCGCGTGAATGCCGGCCTGGCGGAAGCGAAAAGCAAGGGCGCGCGTGCAGTGAAGATCTGGAAGAACGTCGGCATGATCGAGAAGGACGCCGACGGTCGCCTGATCATGCTCGATCATCCCGGCCTGTCGCCGGTGGCCGAACAGGTGCGTGCGCTGGATCTGGTGTTGATCGGCCACCAGGGTGAGCCGCACAACTGCTGGCTGCCGCTGGAGCAGATGACCACCGACAACGATCGCGAGTACTTCCGCAACCATCCGCAGTACCACATGTACCTGCATCCGGAACAACCGAGCTACGATGACCAGATCGCCACGCGCGACCGCTTCGTGGCTGCGAATCCAGGCCTGCGCTTTGTCGGTGCGCACATGGGCAGCCTGGAGTACGACGTCGACCGACTCGGCGCATTCCTGGACCGCTTCCCCGATGCCACGGTCGATCTCGCCGCGCGGATGAGCCAAGTGCAGTACCAGTCAGTGCGCGACCACGAGAAGGTGCGAGCGTTCTTCATCCGCTACCAGGACCGACTGCTGTACGGCACCGACCTGACCGTCAATCCTGGTGCCGATCCGGCCCAGTTCCGGGCGTCGGCGCATGCAGTCTGGACGGCCGACTGGCGCTACTTGGCTACGGGCGAAAGTCAACGCGTCGACACGCTCAACGCCGACGTGCCCGGCTTGGCGCTGCCGCGCGAGGTGATCGACAAGGTGTATTACCGCAACGCGGTGCGCGTATTCCGGACCGCCAGCCAGGACTAGGCGAGGATGAGCTCGAAACCGAGATGTTCGCTCGCCTGGACGATGTTCTCCGGTGCGCTGAGATCAGTGATCAGCACGTTGAGGTCGGAGATGGGGATGATGCGGTGCAGGCAGATCTTGCCGAACTTGGAACTGTCGGTGATCGCGACCACGACGCGTGCGGCTTCGACCATCTTGCGGTTGAGCATCGCCTCCGGCTCGTAGTGCGTGGTGATGCCACGCTCCAGGTCGAAACCGTCCACGCCCAGGAACAACATGTCCACGTGCAGGGCGTCCAACGCCTCGACTGTCAGGCCGCCATAGAAGGCCATGTTCTTGCGGCGCAGTTCACCGCCCAGCATGACGATATTGATGTTGTTCTTGGGGGCCAGCGCGCCGAGCACGCCGAAGTCATTGGTCACCACCGTGACGTCGATGTTTGGCAACTGTTCCGCCAGCTGGATCGCCGTAGTGCCCGAATCGATGGCAATGGTGTCGCCAGCCTTGACCAGTGCGGCCGCGCGCTGGCCGATGCGGCGCTTCTCGTCCAGGTGAGACGTGCGCTTGGCTTCGTAAGGAGGCTCGGTGGCGCCGCCGGTGCCGACGACGCTGCTGTCGATAGCGCCGCCGTAAGCGCGAGCCATCACACCACGCTCGGCCAAGTAGCGCAGATCCTTTCGTACCGTCTGCATGCTCACTCCGAAACGACGGGCGAGTGAGGCCACTTGGACGCTGCCGTGCTGGCGCACGAGTTCGCTTATCTGCAGGCGGCGTTGGCTGGTATCGCGGGTGGCTGACATGGGACCTCCTTGTAGCGTTACAAGTATGGATTATTTCGTTAAATTTCGCTATTGATACAAAACGAAACATGGGATAGGCTCGGTTTCGTTTAGTTACGTCACAAAACTGCCACCTTCTGAGGAGAGACCCATGAAGACCGCGCGGCTGCACCGGAACTTGCTCTTTTGTAGCGTTGCCCTGGCCCTCGCTGCGCCGGTCGGCGCGGCCGCCCAGCAGGCGGAGGCCGACCCCGCGGCCCCAGCGCCGGCTGCACAGGACCAGGGCGAACCCTCCACTCTGGATACGGTGGTCGTCACCGGTGTTCGTGGCAGCATGGCGCGCGCCATCGAGCTTAAACGCGAGTCCGGCACGGTCCAGGATTCGATCAGTGCGCTCGAACTGGGAAAGTTTCCCGATGACAACGTCGCCGACTCGTTGAGCCACATCACCGGTGTGTCAATCTCGCGCACCGCCGGTGGCGAAGGCCAGAAGGTCAGCGTGCGCGGCTTGGGCCCGGAGTACACGCTGACCACCTTCAATGGTCGCATCCTCGCCACCGATGGCGCAGGGCGCGACTTCGCCTATGACGTGTTGCCGGCCGATGTCATCAGCGGCGCCGACGTGGTGAAGGGCGCGCAGGCCTCGTTGTCCGAAGGAGCCATCGGCGGCCTGATCAACCTGCGCTCGGCCAGTCCCTTCGATCAGGACGGACAGCAGGGCGTCATCCGGCTCGAAGGTGATCGCAACGAAATGTCCGAACTCAACGGGCACAAGTTCTCGGCGACCTACAGCAACCTGTTCGCCGACAACACGCTGGGCGTCCTGCTCGGCGTGGTGTACGGCAAGCGCAAGGACCGTACCGACATCGCCGGCAATGACGGTGGCTGGAGCCGCAATGCGGATCCCAACGATGAAAGCTGGCTGTGGGGCAACACTTGGGGTGGTGCGATCGATCCCAATGGCAACGGTGTCTTGGACGAGGACGAGTACGGCCTGATTGCACCCGGCCAGTTCCGTGTCGGCTCCATCCTGGAAGAGAAGAAGCGCCGCGCGCTGTCGGCGAAGATCGAATGGCGGCCCAGCAACAGCTTCAAACTGACACTGGACGGGTTGAAGACGCGCCTCGATTCACCGCAGGTAGGCTACCAGCAGTCGTACTATCCGCTCTTCGCGCCGGGCCGCTGGTCCGACATGACGATCCAGAATGGCATCGTCACGGGCTTCACGATGGACAACCCCGATCCGGAAATGCGCCTCAACCCGGAACTGCTCAACATGACCGAGCACCGGGTGGTAGACACCGACCTGTACGGCGCCAACGCAGAGTGGAAGGCCACCGACGCACTCACGCTGACCGGCGACGTCTATCGTTCGACGTCAAAGCGCTATTCGGGCGGCCAGGACACCTATGTCGTGCTGCGGATGAACCAGCCCAACGTCGCGCGCATCGAGCTCAGTGGCGGCGCCGTGCCCAACGTCACCGCCGTGTTCGATGATGGCCGGCAACTGGCGAACGGCCTGGCCAACGGCCAGTTCGGCGGTTCGGACTTCAACACCCATTACATGGAGCTGCGCGGCGACAACATTGTCGACGAGATCACCGGTGGCACGGTGGGAGGCAAGTGGTTTGTCGGCCGCTTTGGCATGGACGACCTGCATTTCGGCGTCACCGCCACTGACCGCAAGAAGTCGCGTGACCTGATCAACAACACGCTCAATGGTGGTGCCGACTACTACTCTGGCGACAACGCGATAAATGTGGGCGCACTGGGCGGCAACGTGCTGTCGCATTCATTCACGCTGCCGAACTTCATGCGTGGCGTGAACGCGGATTTCCCGCGCACCTTCCTGGCGTTCGACGTGCCCAACTACCTCGACCAGCTGGCGGCTTACAACGGCAACGCGCGTCCCGGCGGCGGCACCTACGACTTCTCTAATGCAGCGCCGCAATGGAACCCGCTGGAAAGCTACCGCGTCAGCGAAGACACCAAGACCGCGTATGTGCAGGCCGATTTCTCCGGTGAGCGCTGGAGCGGTGACATCGGGGTCCGCTTCGTCAAGACGCGTACCACCTCGGAAGCCTGGGATGCGCCAATCCTCAGCATCACAGAGAACGGTGCGTTCAACTACACCGCCAACTACGCCGATCCGACACCGATCCGTCAAGACGGTGACTACAGCTATGTGCTGCCGTCGGGCAACTTCACTTGGCGTTTCACCGACGACCTGCAGCTGCGCCTGGGCGCGGCCAAGACCATGGCGCGCCCGCCGGTCGACAAACTGGCGCCCACCAACACCACCGCCAGCGTCTCGTGGGGCGAGTTCACTCAGATCTACGGCGGCAATGTCGATCTGAAGCCGTACGAAGCCAAGCAGGGGGACGTGTCACTGGAGTGGTACTTCAGCGAGAACTCGATCTTCAATGTCGCGGTGTTCTACAAGCGCATCGAGAACCAGCTGACCACCAGCTGGGAACCGGGCCAAGACATCGGCGTGGGTCCGATCGTGGACGCCGCCGGAAATCCGATCACGACTGGACCGACGCTGTTCAACGTGATGCGGCCGATCAACGGCGACCACGCCAAGGTGCGTGGCATTGAGGCCGGCCTGCAGCACTTCTGGGAGAACGGCTTCGGCTTCCGCGCGCAGTACACGCGCAACTGGTCCAAGAGCTTCGTCGGCGATCAGGAGCGTCCGCTGGAAGGGATCGCACCGTCGGTCTATTCGCTGGGCCTGATGTACGAAAAGGGACCGTGGTCGCTCGGCGCTACTGCCGACCGTACCGACGGCTTCGTCACCGCCATCAACGTGTTGGGTGAGGGATACAACGAGCAGGCTGACGCCATCACGTGGCTCACTGCCCACGTTTCCTACCGGTTCAACGACCGCTTCAGCGTGTCGCTGGAAGGCCAGAACCTGCTGGATGAAGCGCAGACCTACAGCATCAACGGCAATCCGCTCTTGTCACAGGGCTATTACCGCTATGGCCGCTCGGTGAACCTGGGCCTCAGCTACCGATTCTGAGACGCCAGAGATCCAATGTGATGGGCTCCCGCTCGGGAGCCCATCACTATTTGTGATCCTAAGCAACGTTCGGCCCCGGGGCCAAAGCGGGCAGTACGACGTCGGCTTTTGGCCGGAAGCGAATAGCGAGGTAGCGCCAAGACTGTTTTGCGCGTATGGCGGAGGTTGGGAAACGCACCTCGCCGAAGCAGAATGGGGCGCATTATTGCAAGTGACTCCTATTCGCATATAGCATAGCGTGGTCGGACGTCAGCCTGCCGCCGCGTCCTTGGTGACCTGCCCAAGGTCTCGTTCTGGGGAACCACCCGTGCAGTACCCCCTGTCCCACGTTGCCGGCCAGCGCGTGTCCGTGCTGGCTGCGTGTCTGTTCGTCGCTTTCCAGGCCAACGCCCAGACGGTGCCGTCCCCCGGTCCCGAACCCACCACGCTCGACGAGATCGTCGTGCGCGGCGAGAAGACCGACCGCTCGCTGCAGGACACCACCGCCAGCGTCGCGGTGTCGACCTCGGTGAAGATCGAGCAGGAGAACCTGCTCAGTCTGTTCGACATCCTCAACCGCACCGCCAACGTGTCGCAGATGTACGGCGACCGCGGCTTCACTATCCGCGGCATCGCCAACGAGGCCGGGGCGCCCAATCCGCTGGCGACGATCTACGTTGACGGTGCGGCGCTGCCCAGCCAGGTCAGCGATGCTGGGCCGACCGATCTGTGGGACATCGCGCAGGTGGAAGTGCTGCGTGGGCCGCAGTCCACCATCCAAGGCGAGAACGCATTGGCGGGTGCCATCGTGCTGCGCACCGAGGATCCGACGATGGACTGGTCCGGTCGCGCCCGCGTGCTGTTGTCCGATCCGTCCGACCGCCGCATCGCCTTCGCCGGCGGCGGCCCGCTGGTGGCCGACGAGCTGGCGTTCCGGGTGGCGGTGGAAGACCGCTCGTTTGATGGCTTTGTGTACAACCCCACACGCGGTGTCGGCGAAGACGAACGCGAATCGACGATGACGCGCGCCAAGCTGCTGTGGTCGCCCAAGGGCATCGAAGGCCTGACCGCGCGCCTGACCTATACGCGCGACGATCGCAAGGGGCCGTACATGTACGCGTACTCGCGCAACGACGTGCCGGACTACTATGACGACCGCACCAACACCTCGGACCATCCGGGCACCACCGACGCGCTGGGCCAGATCGCCACCCTGGAAGTCGACTATGCGCTGTCCGACCGCTGGTCGCTCTCGGCGGTGACGGCGTGGTCGGACACCGACATGCAGCGCCAGTTTGATACCGACCTGACCGAGCGTCCCGAGGCCTACGGCGATACCGATGAGCAGTATGGCACCTTCTCGCAGGAGTTCCGGACGCACTACCGAGGTGAGCGTCTGCGCGGCCTGGTGGGCCTGTACGCCTCACAGCGCGAGACCGACAACGCCAGCGTCAACCGCACCAACGTGGACACGCCGGTGTCCACGATCGCCGCCGTGCTGCAGGGCGCCGGGCTGGATGCATCGACCGCGAACTACGTGGCCGGCCTGTACGCGCAGGCGTTGCCGGTGATTCCGGTCGACTACGCCAGCGATGGCCAGTCGCGCTCGCGCAACGTGGCGTTGTTCACCGACTTCGAGGTGGACCTGACCCAGCGCCTGGCCCTGCTGGGCGGTTTCCGCTACGACCGAGAGGAATACCGCTTCGGCGCCGTCGCGACGGCGGACTTCGCCGGCACGCTGCCCGATCCGGCGGCGTTCGGCCCGCAACTGGCGCCGGCCATCGCCGGCATCAACCAGGCCGTGCTGGGCATGGTGCAGCAGGCCAACAGCGCGACGCCGGAATCGACGCGCGACTTCGACGCCTTCCTGCCCAAGCTGGGCGTCCGCTATGCCTGGACGGACGACGTGTCGACGGCGTTCGTCATCCAGCGCGGATATCGTTCCGGCGGCTCGGCCTTCAACATCGCGCGCGGGCAGACGTACGCCTACGATCCGGAATTCACCTGGAACGCCGAACTTTCGCTGCGCTCGCAGTGGCTGGACGACCGCCTGACGCTCAACGCCAACCTGTACTACATCGACTGGGAAGACAAGCAGGTCACCGCGCTGTTCGGCATCAACGACTACGACTACCACACGGTCAACGCCGGCAAGGCGCACCTGTACGGATTCGAGGTCGAGGCCAGCCACCGCGTCGGCGCCGGCTTCGACTGGTACGCGTCGCTGGGCTATTCGCGCACGCGCTACGACGAGTTCAAGACCATCCTGGATGCGCAGATCAACGACTACACCGGCTCGGAGTTCGCCTACGCGCCGCGCTGGACGTTCGCGGTCGGCGCCAACCTGCGCTTCGGCGACCACTGGCTGGCCAACGTCAACGCCAACTACCGCAGCGACGTGACGCCGGACATCGGCAGCGACGCGCGCCGGCTCTCGTCGCGCACGCTGGTCAACGGCCGTTTCGGCTACGAGAACCCGGACTGGAGCGCCTACGTGTTCGCCAGCAACCTGTTCGACCGCGGCTATACGCAGTACGCGTGGTCGGATGACAGCCCCAACATCATCGCCGGTGCGCCCCGCGTGGTCGGCATCGGGTTCGACTACCGCTGGTAAACCCCGGCATCCGCCGCACGGAGTTCCATGAAGAGCGTCCTCTACCTGCTGCCCGCACTGGCCGCCTCGCTGGCGTTCTACCTGGCCTGCGCACACCAGCGCTTCGCGCCGGGGGCGATCGCGAAGAAGCGCCCGCTGCGCGTCGTCGCCTGGCTGTGCACGCTGCTGGCGGTCGTGCTGGCGGTGGTGCAGCTTGGCTTGTGGGCCGGCGTGTTCGCCGCGCTCACTGCCGTGATGACCGCCCTGGTGGCGCTGCCGTATGCCGATGCGTGGTGGCATGCGCGGCAGGAGAAACGCCATGTGGGGTAAGTCGCTGGCCGCGGCACTGCTGGGCCTGCCGTTGACGGTGGGCATCGTCGGTCTGGTGGCGCTGCACTGGCCGGGCGAGCTCACGCGGGTGACGTTGCCCTGGCTGCTGATGTCGTTCCCGATCTGGGTGGCGGTGATGTCGGGCGCGTTCCTGTTCAAGTCCGGCCTGCGTGCCTGGCTGTGGATGGGCGGCGCCACGCTGCTGTGCTTCGGCCTGATCCATCTGTCGAAGCTGCTCGGCTGGGCCACGGAGCTGCCGGCATGAAGGCGGCCACGTTGAGAACGTACCTGTCGGTGCACACCTGGGTCGGCCTGGTGGCGGGCATGGGCCTGTTCATCGCCTTCTACGCGGGCGCGATCATCGTATTCGTGCACGAATTGCAGGGTTGGGAGCGTCCCGCCGAGGCGGCGCCTGCACGGGACGTCGGGTTCGCGCAGGCGCAGGCGCTGATGGACCGCGTACTGGTGAAGCATCCGGAAGCGGACCACGCCTTCTTCGTCACGCTGCCCGGCGAGCATGGTCCCCGGCCGCAGCTGTACTGGTTCGACGAGAAAACATCCGAACAGCACAAATTCACGCTGGAAGGGGAGGGGCTGCAGCAGGCGCCCGCGCGCGCCGGCTTCGTCGAGTTCATCTACGACCTGCATTTCACCGCGGGAATGCCGCGCACGTTCGGCATGTACCTGTTCGGTGTGTTCTGCATCCTCTACGGCCTGGCGCTGGTCAGCGGCGTGGTGATCTATGCGCCGGGATTCCTGAAGGACCTGTTCGCGTTGCGGTTGGGAAGGAACATCAAGCGCATGTGGCAGGACGCACACAACGTCATCGGCATGCTGTCGTTGCCGTTCCACGTGATCTTCGCGTGGAGCGGTGCGGTACTGACCATCGGCTTCCTCATGCTGGCGCCGTTCCAGTTCCTCGTGTACGAGAACAAGCTGCTCGGCATCCTGGAGAGCGACTTCGACGTGGCGCTGCACGTGGAGCCGGCCGGCGTGACGCGGCCGATGCTGCCGGTGGCCGAACTGGTGCGACGGGCCGAGCTCGCGCTGCCCGGCATCGCCATCGAGAGCCTCAACTACCACGAGGCCGGCGACGCCAATGCACAGGTCACCCTGTACGGCGAACTGCCGCAGCGACGACTCAACTCCATGGGCGGCGTGGCGCTCAATGCCGCCAGCGGCGAGCTGATCAAGGCGCTGCCACCGAAGGACTACCCGCCGGGCATGGCCTTCCTCCGCGGCCTGCAACACCTGCATTACGGCAACTTCGGCGACATGGCGGTGAAGTGGCTCTACTTCGTGCTCGGCATGGCCGGCGCGTTCCTCTTCTATAGCGGCAACCTGCTGTGGATCGAGGCGCGCCGGAAGCGCCGCGAGGTGGCCCAGCCGCGTCGCACGCGGGTGATGGCAGCGTTGACACTCGGTGTCTGCCTGGGCTGCGTGGCCGGCGTGTCGGCGGTGTTCGTCGCGGCTGCGCTGCTGCCGACATGGGCAGCAGCGTCGGTGTACTACGCCGTCTTCTTCACGTGCCTGGCCTGGGCGCTGGTGCGCCGTCCCGCGCACGCGGCAAACGAACTGCTGTGGGCATGCGCGGTGCTGACGGCCGCCGTTCCCGTGGCGGGAGCCGTGGCCTCGGGCGAACATGTGTTTGCCGCGTTCGCGCACGGCCACTGGCACCGGTTCTTCATCGATGCGACCGCGCTGCTGATGGCGGTGGCGTTCTGGCGGATGGCCGCCACCACCAGGCATCGCGCGCGGACGGGCGATCCGCATAGCGTCTGGGCTGACCCCCGGCGGGACTGATTCGCTGGGTCCGGAAATGACGGCTTCCGATCCGAAGCGGACATCTTCTGGTGTGGGAGCATGCTACTTAACGTCGGCAGCAGTGCTACTCCACGCATAGAGCCCGCAACCGATCCAGATCAAGGAAAAAGTCGGAAGCTGTGTTGACCGGACTGGCTCGTCGTACAGGATAGTGGCCTGCACGAAAAGAAGCGTGGGTGCTATGAACTGGAGCAGGCCTACCGTGGCAAGCCGCAGGCGCTTTGCTGCGGCGGCGAAGAACAGCAGTGGCATCGCGGTCAGCGGTCCGGCTAGGATCAATAGTCCGTCCATGACATCGTGATGCCCGAACGCTGCATCGCCTCGATGGGCAACATAGACCAGGAAGATGAGTGCGAAAGGGGTAAGGAGCACCGTCTCTATCGCCAGTCCCCCCAGCGCATCTACGGTCACCAGCTTCCGGATCAGGCCATACAGTCCAAAGCTGAGCGCAAGCGTCAGCGAGATCCAGATCGCGCTACCTCCGCTGACGATGAGGATTAGCACGCCGAAGCCGGCAATTCCTACGGCCACGGCTTGTCGCCACGTCAGGCGTTCACCGAGAAACGTGGCGCCAAGCGCGACGCTGACCAGCGGAATGATGAAGTAACCGATGCTCGCCTCGACAAGATGTCCTTCGGCGGCCGACCAGATGTAAACGAACCAGTTGACCGCGATGAGTCCGGCACTGACGGCCAGCAGTCCCAAGGTGCGGCCCTTGGCGGCGGCGAACGTTGCTCTCACGCGCTTGAGCCAATGCAGCACCAGGCCAAGCGCGATCAATGACCACACCACGCGATGCGATAGCACCTGAAGCGCGTCCACGCCTCTCAGCAGGTTGAGATACAGCGGCAGCAGGCCCCACAAGACGTTCGCGATGATGCCGTATGCCAGTCCGGAGCGATTTTCTGAGTTACTTGTCATGGCAATCCCGCGGATATGAGGGTCGGCCGGCCAGTCCGATCCTTCAAGCGCTATGTGGTACGACCTCGAATACCTCGATCTCGGGGTTGGCGGCGATGAATGCATCGGTGGCGGGGCGATGGGCTGCTAAGTGCGCCCCGCTGCGATGTGCAGCAAGCGCGGACTCGTCCTCGTAGACCTCGATGAGGACATAGCTGTCAGGTCGCGTGCGCGACCTGAGCAGCTCGTACACGCGATTGCCCGACTCGTTGGCACGCACTGCTGCCGCTTGCTCGGCGAATGCGCGCTCGAACTTGTCCTGGCTGTTCGGCTTGGTAGCCAGACTGACGACGATGCCTATCATTACCTGGCTCCCGAGCCTGTCGACAGATCACGCTGCCGCAAGGAAGTCTTGCGTGGTGATGGCGTTGGCATAGAAAGGCGCGATCTCGCCTAGAAACGCAGTTTGCTGCTCGCGAGTGAACGCTGCGGACGCGTCGTAGATGACGTTTGTGTGGTAGCCAAGATCATGGGCGTTACGCATGGAAGACTCCACGCACTGCCTGAGCGCGAACCCCGCCAGATAGATGTCGAAGATGCGGTTGTTGCGCAGATAGCTATCGAGCGTCGTGGAGGCGAAGACGCTGCTGCCACCGGTTCGTTCGCGAATCACGTACTCGCCATCCAGCGGCTCGAAGCCCGGGAAGAAGTCTGCTTGCTCGCCCAGGAAGGAGCCGTAGTCGCGCATCATCTTGCGCAGGCCATACTTCCCATCGCCCAGGACCTTGAACGTGGGCTCGAACTTGAGCGAGGCATGGATGACTTCCATGCCGCGGCGACGTGCCTGCTCAAGCATGAGCTTCGAGTTGGCAATGGCCGTCTCGACCTGTTCGCGATCTTGGAACTGGCCGTATATGCCGCCCGTGGGGGCGAGCCAGTCATTGACATATTCAATGAGGATGAGCGCGCTCTTCTGCTCGATCTTGTGTGGGTTACTGTTATTCATTTTCGCTTCCTGGTCTGGGTGATGTGGCTTGGTGTTGTGCTTCTTTTGATCAGTCGATATGTACGGAACGCTGCTCCTGAAGGTATTCCCGAAGCCTCGATCCGTAGTCCGCGCCGACGGCATGGATCACGCTGGGCCGATCAGCCAGTGCGGACCGCCATGCATCCACGCGAGGTAGCTCGTGGAAGACGCGGTGTGATAGGGCCGGATCAAGCATTCCGAAGTAGCGGAAGATCGGCGCGAAGACGGCATCGACCATGCTGAAGTGGAAGCCGTCGAAGTACGAACCAGCGCCGAGCTCGGTCTCGAGCCGCTCCAGCTTCGTTCTGAGGGCTGCCTGCCTTGTCTCGGCCGTGGGGCGATCGGTTGCGTGCAGAAACTGCCACGCATCGGACAACGTCGAGCCGGCAAACTCGATCCAGCTCCGCTGGCGGGCCCGTGCTATCGGGTCTGATGCGTACAACGGTGTGCCGCTCTGGGTTTCCTCGAGGTATTCGCAGATCACCATGCTCTCGAAGATGGCCACTTCACTTCCGTCGGGCCTGCCGACCAGTAGCAGCGGAACTTTGCCAGTGGGCGAAAGCGCCAGGAACCAGTCGGGCTTGGTCGCCAGGTCCACGTCGATCCGCTCGAACGCGACGCCCTTTTCGAGCAGGACGATGGCTGCGCGCTGCACGAAGGGGCAAAGGGGATGGCTGATGAGCTTCAACACGGGTTCGGTCATGGCGTTATGCACGAGATGGTGAGGGCTTGGATGGATCGAGTACGGTCAGCGGCCAGTGGCAGGACCGAACTCGGGGCGAGGTCCGCCACGGCCAGCGCGAGTGGAAACACGCGCCCGCCATGTGTGTTGCGTTGACGTCGGACCCAGAGGCGACCTGTCCAGGCTGCCTCCTGCGGGCGGGACGCACTCAGCCGTTGAGCATGCGTCCGCCGTCGACGACGATTTCGGAGCCGACGGTCCAACTCGACTCATCGGAGGCCAGGTACACCACCGCGTTGGCGATTTCCTCTGGCGTGCCGAAGCGCCCCAGCGGAACGCTCGCTGCGATGTCCTGGTCGACCTGCGCGCGGTAGGCATCGGGGATGCCGAGTTTGTCGTAGAGCGGCGTCTGGACCGGGCCGGGACTGACCGCATTGATGCGGATGCCACGCCCCAGCAGTTCGCCCGAGAGTGTCTTGGTCATGCTCAGGAACGCAGCCTTGGTCGCGGCGTAGACGGAGGACTGGGCGGCGCCCACATGGGCGCTGACAGAGGTGTTCAACACCACCGACGCAGGCGTCGCGAAGACCGGCAGCAGCGACTGCATGAGGAAGTACGGACCCTTCACGTTGATGTCAAAGGAGGCATCGAACGCCTGCTCACTCCATTGTTCGATCGGCGCCCAGACCGCAACGCCCGCGTTGAGGAATGCGACGTCCAACTGGCCGAAATGGGCCTGTACGGCCTGGGCAAGTTCCTGCTGCGCGGCGATGCTGCCGGAGTCGGCCCGCAGGACGAGAACGTCACTGCCGAGGGTCGCCTTCGCCTTGGTGATGGAGTCGGGATTGACGCCGGTGACAATGACGCGAGCGCCTTCGGCCAGGAATCGCTTGGCGGTTTCCAGGCCGATGCCACTGGTGCCGCCGGTGATAAGGGTACGTTTGCCTGCAAGACGGGACATGGGGATGCTCCTTGGGGGTCAGGGTTGGGATTCGCCGGAGTGGCGGATCTTGGTTGGCGGAAAGCATGCACCCATGCCTCAATTGCCATAAGACCAGTTCCACGCATAGCATTTATGCGAACTGCGCATAATTCGGAGGGCTGGATGGATCGTTTTCTGCTCATGACCTGCTTCGCGCGGGCGGTCGAAACCGGCAGCTTCTCGGCTGCGGCCCGCGACATCGGTATCGGGCAGCCCAACGTCAGCCGCTATGTGGCTGCACTGGAAGACCATCTGCAGACACGCTTGCTCAACCGCTCCACGCGCAAGCTCGTGTTGACCCCAGAAGGTGAGCGATACTACGCGGAGGTCCGTCGCATCCTCGATGCGGTCTCCGAATCGGAAATGTCCCTGCGCGAGAACGTCATGCCGTCGGGCCTGCTACGGGTGGCGTGTCCGACGGCGCTGTCCCACATGTACGTGATGCCATTGGTGCCCGGGTTCTTGCAGCGGTTTCCCGATCTGGAACTCGATCTCCAGATCAGCGACCGGTTCGTCAATCTGCTGGACGAAGGCGCGGAGCTGGCCATCCGTATCGGGCATCTGGACAGCAGCTCATTGCGCGCGCGGCGTATCGGGTCCTTCAAGCGCGTGTGCATAGCGAGCAAGGACTACCTGGCCAAGCGAGGGATACCTGAGGTGCCGTCTGATCTGACACAGCACGACTGCGTCCTCTACACCCTGCTTGCATCAGGGGCCACATGGCGCTTCAAGGATGAGGAGATACCGGTCTCGGGTCGGATTCGCGTCAACTCACCCGAGGCGTCACGCGAGTCGGTCCGCGCGGGCCTTGGCATAGGCCAGGGCCCAGCCTGGCTATTCGAAGACGGGCTCAGGTCTGGTGATCTCGTGACCGTTCTTGATGAGTTCTCCGCTCCGCCGGTACCCATGCAGATCGTATACGCAGCCAATCGGCTGGTCTCGAAGCGAGCCATTGTCTTCATGGACTACATTGCCGAAGAATTCGCGAAGATCCCTCAGCTCAACACGTGACACTTTCAGGACTGCGTCGGCAACGCCTGAACGATTGAGTGTTTGGATGTCCGCTTCTGGCCGATTGCAGACATCAAGTAAGCATCGTTTCGGCGATATCGAGCAGAGCTCTTAGCCGATCCATGTGGCGCAGATCTTGGTGGTAACCCACCCAGACGTCTCTGCTCGGAGGGTCGCCGAACAGATCGATGCGATGAAGCCCGTCCACGCCGTCACCCAGGGGCCTTGGCAATACCGCAACGCCTAGTCCTCGACGGCACATCTGGGCCTGGACGCTTCGGCTGGTGCTGGCGAAAGCACGTCGAGAGTGCGGGAATCGATCCAGCAGCCAAGCGACATCCGGGAAGTGAGCTTGGGCCGAGTTCATGAGAATCAAGCTCACAGACCCCGGGTCGTTGGTCACCGCGTGCACCGTCGACGCCGATCCGTAGAGCCCGTAAGGCATGGTCATCAATCTGCGCTGGACGATATCCGGCTCACTGAACGGGACGATGCGGAAGGCCACATCGGCTTCGCGACGGGATAGGTCGAGCAGGCGGTAGCTCGCGATGACCTCGGGTACGACGGCGGGGTGAAGGCGCCCCAGTTCGACAAAAACGGGCGCCAGGACATAGGCAGCGAACCAGTCCGCCGAGGATATCCGCAGGAGGCCTTCGAGCCGCTCATGGTTGCCCGCCAGGCGCCTTTCCATGGACAGCGCCGATGCTTCCATGGATTCAGCGAGCGACAGCACCGCGTCTCCGGCATCCGTGAGCACCAAGCCGTCTTTCGTCCTGCGGAAGAGCGGTTGCTCGGCCTCATCTTCGAGCGCCTTTATCCGACGCCCGATGGTGGGGTGGCTCACGCCCAGGCTGCGAGCCGCCTCGCCGAGCGATCTGCCGCGGACGACCGCGAGGAATATCCGGATATCACTCCATTCCATCCCGCGATTACCCGTTCAAAAATGTACGCGGAATATGCAGGAATGGCAGTCCACAAACAATCCTGTCGACTTCACCATGCTCACCCCAGCACTGATGGTCTGGCGTCTGCGGTCCGACCCGCAGGCGACCCCGGCGTACTTCGGGAGATCTCGGTGGGCGGGTACACGCCATCCCTGGCAGGTTGGCCCATACCGGGTCAGCCTCATCTGGAGTTGAACGACATGAGCAAGTTGAACGGGAAAGTCGCCCTGGTTACGGGCGCATCTAAAGGTATTGGTGCCGGCATCGCCCGTCGGCTGGCGAGTGATGGCGCCAAGGTGATCGTGAACTACGCCTCGAGCGCGCACGAGGCAGATAGGGTGGTTGGCGAGATTGAAGGCGCCGGCGGGACTGCTGTAGCGGTGCGCGCCGATGTCCGCAGCAAGACTGAGGTGGATGCGCTCATCCAGACGGCCGTCGACCATTTCGGTCGGCTAGATGTCGTGGTCAACAACGCCGGCATCTATCAGTTCGCAAAGATCGAGGACACCACCGAGGATCTGTATCGCCAGCAGTTCGACCTCAATGTACTCGGGTCGCTGCTCGTCACGGCAGCCGCCGTACCTTTCTTGGGCGAAGGCGGGAGCATCATCAACGTCAGTTCCTTCGTCACCCGGATTCTGCCCACGCAAAGCGCGATCTACAGTGGAACGAAAGGGGCGATCGACGCCATCACCGGCGTTCTCTCGCGGGAACTGGGTCCACGGGGAATCCGCGTCAACGCGGTGAACCCCGGCCTGATCGAGACCGACGGTACTCACGCCAACGGCGTGATGGGCTCGGAGTTCCAGGCCTGGAACGAGCAGCAGACGCCGCTCGGCCGGATCGGCCAGGTGACGGACATCGCGTCGATCGTCTCCTTCCTTGCGTCGGACGACGCGGGCTGGGTCACGGGCGAACACATCATCGGCTCGGGCGGCATGCGCTGATCCGCAGCGTTCCGAGGATGAACCTCTTGAGCATCTATCCGAATCCGAACGCACCGGACCCGCGCCGCTGGCCCGCCTTGGCCGTGCTCCTGTCCGGCACGCTGCTGCCTCCGCTTGATTTTTTCATCGTCAACGTCACCTTGCCGAGCATCCGCGCCGACCTGCAGGCATCGGCCGACGTCGCGCAGCTGGTCGTGTCGGTCTATGCGATGGCCTACGCCGTCACCCTCATCCTGGGCGGTCGCCTGGGCGATCTCTATGGACGCCGGCGTACCTTCGTGGCCGGCATGTTCGGGTTTGGGCTGGCGTCGGCTCTATGTGGATTCGCAACGTCGCCAAGTGTGCTCATATTCGGCAGATTGCTGCAGGGCATCTCGGCCGCGGTCATGGCACCGCAGTCCTTGGCGTCCATCCACGCGCTGTTTCCAGCGAGCGAGAAGGGTCGAGCGCTCGGTCTTTACGGGGCGACATTCGGATTGGCCTCCGTCGGCGGACAGCTGCTGGGTGGGCTGCTGGTATCCGCTGATCTCTGGGATATGGGCTGGCGTAGCGTCTTCCTGATCAATCTTCCGGTCATCGCCCTGGCCATTCCGGCCGGGTTGATCCTGGTGCGCGAAACCCGCGGTGAGGAAGCGGGCGGCATGGATTTCGGCGGTGCGATCCTGCTGGCACTGGGCGTGCTGGCGCTGGTGGTTCCGCTGATCGAAGGTCGCGAACACGGGTGGCCGTTGTGGAGCCTGAGCGTGCTGGCAATGAGCCCAGCACTCCTGGCCCTGTTCTGGCGCTACGAGAAGCACCGGGAGCGCTTGGCTGCGTCGACGCTGGTTCCACCCTCGGTCATCTCGGCAACCCGTGGATTGGCTCTTGGTCTGCTGGCGGCGGTCATGCTGTATGCCTTGGCGGCGTTCTTCCTGACGTTCGCGGTGTACCAACAAGCCGGGCTGGGTCGCGGTGCGCTCGCAGCGGGCTTGGCGATTCTTCCACTCGGTATCGGACAGCTGTTGGGGCCGACGTGTGGCCTCCGCCTCTCGCGATGGTTGGGTTCGCGCGCAGCGACCTTCGGCATGAGCCTGGAAGCCCTCGGTCTGGTCCTGGCGGCTGGGGCGGCGGCGATCGACCGGCCGTCGTGGCTTTGGGTACCCCTGCTGGTGGTGGGGATCGGACAGGGCATCGCGCTGCCGGCGCTGGTGCGACTGAACGTCGATCTCGTGGAGCCACGCTGGGCAGGCTTGGCGGCCGGCATGGTCAGCGCAGCAATGCAGCTGGGCGCTGCGCTCTCCGTCGCCTTGGTGGGCGGTGTCTTCTTCTCGCTCGCGCCGGATGGAGCAGGCGTCGAAGACGTGGCATCCGGCTTCGCGGCCGCCTGCCTCATGATCGCCAGCGCCATGGCCATCGCCGCCGTTCTCAGCCGGAGGCTGGCGCTAACCACCACGAGGGGGGCGCCGGGCTCAGCAAATGAGTCGGCCATGGGCCAGCGATCCCCGACAACGACGCCGCCCGCAAACCGGACGCTCCCGGTGCAAACCACCCATCGGTCGGCATGAACCCGTCCATCCGATGCCACTCCATTGCGTTATCTACCTACTAATAGGTAGACTCACCCAACTTCAGCAAGGAACTCCTCATGGGCATATCTCCAATCGGTTGGCTCCACACGCTGGGCAGCCTCCCCGCGATCCCGCTGGCGGTCTACATGCTGGTCAGGCACGGGCGGATCGCTCCTGAGACTGCTGCCGGCCGCGCCTACTTCTGGTTCATGCTGCTGGGCATCCTCACGGTCTATCCCATCGCGCACCAGCCGGTGAGCTCGATCGTCGCGACGATCACCCTGGTGTTTCTGCTGGTCGGATACGGCATCGCGCTGTGGCGGCCGGCGAAGCGACTGTGGGCGTATGTCCAGACGATGTCGCTGAGCGTAACGGTGTTCCTGCTGATGGTCCCCACGGTGAGCGAAAGCCTGCGCAGGCTTCCTGTCGGCGATCCGGTGGTGACAGACTTAAAGGATCCGCTGCTGCTGGGTGTCCAGGGCGCGCTCTTCCTGGCGCTCATCGTGGGAATTCCACTGCAAATGCGAGCGCTTTATAAGCAGCGTCCCTATCGAGACCAGGTAACCCGTTGATGTCGTCCGCAGAAGCCCAGCCTCAGTATTCACCCAAGGCCCAAGAGATCATCCAGCGGGCCAACGAGCTGCTGGCTTCGGGTGGGTATAACGGCTTCAGCTATGCTGACATTGCCGAACTGGTGGATGTCAGGAAGGCCAGCATCCATCACCACTTCCCGGCCAAGGTGGACTTGGTTAAGGCGACCGTCGTTCAGCACCGGCAGGCGATGCGGCGAGGACTGCAGTCACTCAATGAATCGATCCCTGATCCGTACGCGCGACTGGTCGCCTATAGCCGCTATTGGGCGGACTGCATTCAGGAGTCGAATCCTCCCATCTGCATCTGCGCACTGCTTGCGGCTGAATTACCCAGTATCCCTGCAGAAGTAGCCGAGGAGGTCACGGGCCACTTCAACGATCTACAGACTTGGCTCGAAAAGACCATGACGGAGGGCGAGACGAAGGGCGTGATGCGCTTAGTTGAGCCGCCTGCTGGAGAAGCCGCGATGTTCATGGCCTCGATCCACGGGGCGATGCTCTCTGCTCGAGCTACTGGCAACGCATTGTTGTTCTGGCAGATCGCGAAGCTGTCTACAGATCGACTGAAAATCGAGTAGTACATCGTGCGATGTGCCTTTGAGTCGAAAGTGACCTAGCTGAGCTCCCTAGCACCTCTTAACTGAGGCGACACAGAGGCAGTTAGAGCCTCTCCATCCCACCTCGGGATTGGAGAAAGCCATGAAGCGAAGTTCAGGCCGCTCAGCGGCACGTCCTGCTTGGAATCTAGGCAAGCTAGTGGGACAGAAGGCGCCCCTAAAGCTCAAGGAGATCTGGTCGATTCGAGTCAGGCTTCAGCTCAAGGGCGATAGTCGGCAGTTGGCGCTCTTTGATCTCGCCATCGACAGCAAGCTTCGCGCGTGCGATCTGGTTGGGCTGCGGGTCCGTGACATCGCACATGGCATGCACATTGGCTCAAGAGCATGCGTCATCCAGCGCAAAACAAAGCGTCCTGTCCAGTTTGAGATAACGCCGCAGACTAGAGATGCATTGGTCGCTTGGATCGATAGTCAGAAGCTTGGCCTTGAGGATTACCTCTTCCCCGGCAGGCAGCGAGGCTCAACCCACCTCTCCACGCGCCAGTACGCCCGCTTGGTGAAGGCCTGGGTGCTCAGTATCGGTCTGGATCCAGTGGGCTACGGTACGCATTCCATGCGTCGCACCAAGGCATCGCTCATCTATCAACGTACCAAGAACCTGCGCGCCGTCCAGCTGCTGCTTGGGCACAGCAAGATCGAGAGTACCGTCCGCTACCTGGGGGTCGAAGTGGATGATGCCCTTGCGCTGGCAGAGCAGACCGAGGCATAGCGTTCCTCCGAAAGCGGCTTTAGAACGGCCGCTTTCGACCCGAAGCGGACATGATGTAGTGGCCGCTTGATGCAGCGGGCTGACCGTCCGCTGCACCTGCGCTCGGATACAGGCGAGTTGTGGGCTGACTAGACCAGCTTGTCGGGCGTGATGGGAAGATCGCGAATGCGCTTGCCTGTGGCGTGGTACACCGCATTGGCAATAGCAGCTGGAATGCCCACCATTCCGAGCTCTCCCATGCCCTTGACGCCCAGCGGGTTGACGATGGTGTCGTCTTCCTCGACGAAGATTGTCTCGATGGAGTGTATGTCGGCGTTCACTGGCACGTGGTAGTGCTGCAAGCTGGCATTCATGATGCGGCCGTAGCGGTGGTCGATCTCGGTGGCCTCTTCCAGGGCCATGCCGATACCCCAGACCACGCCGCCGATCTCCTGGCTGTGCGAGGCCAGGGGGTTGAGGATCTTGCCGCAGGCAGTGATCTCGATGACGCGGCTGACGCGGACCGTTCCAAGCTCGGGATCGACCTTGACCTCGACGAACTGGGCGCCGTGCGCGAGCGATGCGTACTTCTCGCGCTCGGGGGAAGGCTTTGAGTCGTAGACCTCGGTCAGCTCCTGCGTTCCAGCCCGTTGCATGATCGCGGCGATGTCGACCGAACGCGCCGCGTCGCTCTTCAGGCGCAGGCGGTTCTCAAACATCTCCACCTCATCGATCGAAGCACCTCGCAGCGGCGAGCCCGCGTCCTGGTTGGCTAGGCTCAGCAGCTTCTCGGTAATCGTCAAGGCAGCTCCGCGTACTGCGGACCCGACGCTGGACGTGGTCCAGGAGCCGCCTTGCGCGGGCGCGCGCGGCTGATCGGTATCACCCAACTCGAACTTCACTTTCTCCAGCGCCAAGCCTAGGAACTCGGCGGCGATCATGGTCATGACCGTATACGTGCCGGGCCCGATGTCACTGGTCGCACTGGCGACGCTGGCAGTGCCATCGGCCCGGTATGTCACCCGCGCACTGGCCGGCATCTGCATGGCGCCCCACACGCTGGAGGCCATACCCCAACCGACCAGCAGGTTGCCATCACGCATCGAGCGTGGCTCGGGATTGCGCTTGCTCCAGCCGAACTTTTCGGCGCCCAGTCGATAGCATTCGCGCAAGGCCTTGCTGGAAAACGGTTTGCCGCTCTCCGGATCCACTTCGGCGTAGTTGATCAGGCGAAGTTCCAGCGGATCGATCTTCAGCGCGTAGGCCAACTCATCCATCGCGCTTTCAAGGGCGAACATGCCGCTCACTGCTCCGGGAGCTCGCATCCACGTGGGGGTGGCCAGGTCGGTGGCGGCGATCTTCAGCGGCGCGTGCAAGTTGGGGCAGGCATAGACCTGCTTGAGAAAGCCCGTGGTGTTGTCCGAGAAGGACTCGAAGGAAGAGGTGTTGTGGAAGGCTTCATGGATGATGGCCTGCAGCTTGCCGTCAGGTGCTGCGCCCAGTGCAACCTTCTGGATCGTCTCGGGGCGGTATCCGTGTCCGGTGAACATCTGCGCGCGGGTGAAGACCACCTTGACCGGCCGCTTGAGCTCGCGCGCGGCCATGGCGGTCAGCGAAGGGTAGTAGTTGGGCTTGAGCGAGGCGCCGAATGCACCGCCCACGAAGGGAGACACCACGCGGATATTGCCGGTGGGCACGCCGAGGCCTTGCGACAGATGCTGCTGTACGCCGTAGACGTTCTGCGTCTTGTCGAAGATCGTCAGTTGATCGCCTTCCCAGAACGCGATGGCGGCGTGCGGCTCCATCGGATTGTGGTGTTCGATCGGAATTCGGTATTCGGAATTGACCTTGACGGCAGCGGCTTGCAGAGCAGCCTTCGGATTGCCGCGCGGTGGCGCCTCTTGGGGCGCTGGCTTGGCCCGATCCAGCAGGGTGGCCACGTTGGTCTCATGCGGCTGCGCCTGGTAGCTCACCTGCACCAGCCGCGCGGCATGACGCGCTTGTTCGTAGGTCTCCGCCACAACGAGGGCGATCGGTTGGCCGTTGAAGAAGACCTGGTCCGATTGCAGGGGCCAGGCCCACGTGGGCGACGCATCGGCCGCCGGCGGCTTGCCCAATTTGCCGGCATTGAGATGGGTAAATACCTTGATCACGCCGGCAGAAGATTCGGCCGCACGGGTGTCGATCTGGGTGATCCGCCCCTTGGCGATCGTACTCAAGACGATGAAACCGTACGTCAGGTGAGGGATCTGGAACTCGGCGGCGTACTTGGCCTTGCCGGTGACCTTGGCGATCCCGTCTACGCGTGTTGTTTCCTTGCCCAGGTAACGAGCCATGGTGATTCTCCTCAAGCCAGGTGCGCAGCGCGCATCAGGGCGCGCACGATGGCGCGTTGGGCCAGTTCGACCTTGTAGCCGTTGTGGGCCAGGGGCCGCGCCTGCTGCAGCCCCATCTGGGCAGCCTGCTGGAACAAGGCTTCACCAAGTCGCTGACCCTTCAATGCCGCCTCGGCCTCGGCGCTGCGCCACGGCTTGTGCGCCACGCTACCCAGGACCAGCCGTGCATCCTTGATGGCGCCGTTCTCCACGCGGAGTGCAGCCGCCACGGCCACCAGGGCGAAGGCGTAGGAACTGCGGTCGCGGACCTTCAGGTAATACGAATGGCGGGCGAACTCGGCCGAGGCCACCGGCAACTGGATGGCCACGATCAATTCGCCGTGCTCCAGCACAGTGTCTCTGTGCGGCTCGTCGCCTGGCAGGCGATGGAACTCGCCAATGGGAATCAAGCGTTCTTTCCCGCCGGCACCGCGCACGCGCACGCTGGCATCGAGCGCGTACAGCGCATTGGCCATGTCGCCGGGATAGGTCGCCACGCACGCCTCGCTCCAGCCCAGGATCGCGTGGATCTTGTTCAGGCCCTCGCGCGCGCCACAGCCACTGCCTGGTTCGCGCTTGTTGCACGGCATGGCGGTGTCGTAGAAGTAGTTGCAGCGGGTGCGTTGGAGCAGGTTGCCGCCATTGCTGGCCATGTTGCGCAGTTGGCCCGAGGCCCCGGCCACGATGGCCTGGGTCAGCAGCGGATAGTTCTCGCGGATCAGCGGATGGTTGGCCGTCTGCGTATTGGTGGCCAGGGCACCCAGCGACAGGCCCGCACGCGAACGCTCGATCTTGTGGAGCGGCAGGTGAGAGATGTCCACCAGGCGTGTGGGCCGCTCCACGTCCTCCTTCATCAGGTCGACCAGATTGGTGCCACCGGCCAGGAACTTCGCCCCGGCCACGCCGGCCACAGCCTCCACCCCGGCGCCCGCGTTCTCGGCGCGGACGTACTCAAACGGTCTCATGGCCCGTCTCCTTGCGTACCGCAGCCATCTGGGTTTCGGTCGCGAACTGCCAGGTCTGGGCGCTCTGACGTCCCGAATGCGCTTCCTGAACCGCCGCCACGATGCCGGGATAGGCACCGCACCGGCAGATATTGCCGCTCATCCGCTCGCGAATCTCGTCATTGCTCAATGACGTCGTGCCAGCACCCACGTCAGCGGTGACATGGCTGACGTGGCCGCGACGGGCTTCGCTCAGCACGCCGACGGCCGAGCAGATCTGGCCCGGGGTGCAATAGCCGCACTGGAAGGCATCGTGCTTGATGAAAGCGGCCTGCATGGGGTGCAGCTGATCGCCCTCAGCCAGCCCCTCGATGGTGGTGACCTTGCGCCCTTCCAGCGTGGCGGCCAGCGTCAAACAGGACAAGGCGCGCTCGCCGTCGATGAGCACGGTGCACGCACCACATTGGCCCTGGTCGCAGCCCTTCTTCGTGCCGGTCATGCCCAGCCGCTCACGCAGGGCATCGAGCAACACCACGCGGGAGTCCAGTTCCAACGATTGAGGCTTCCCGTTGATGGTCAGGCTAACCTTGACCACGTTCTGGGCCTTGATGGGTGCCATCGCTGCACCCTCGGCCAGGGGCATGTGCGCGAGCGCCGATTCCTGGGCAAGAAGGTTGGCGGCAAACAGACCGATGCCACCGACGGCCGAGGTAACCATGAAGTCGCGACGCGACTGGCCCACCCCATCCAGCGTTGGCATTTCTGCGAGAAGGGCCGCCTCGTCTTCATTCAACTCGACGGGCTCGTTCGGGAGCGTGTGCGGCATGACAGTGTCCTCTCTGGAACGCGCTAAGCGTCGGCGATGTGGCTGGCCCAGGATGGATCGGTCGCAAGTACGGCACGTGCAGGGACCAATCGGGAACTTATCCAATTCCTGGTTAAAAATGCATATCTGTCTGAAACTAGCCCCTATAAGCCGGGCTAATCAATCGGGATTGCGGTGAAGGGTGTGGTATCCGGGGCGAAGTGGGTCCCTCGGATAAAGCAGGTGAGTCGGACGATGGTGTCCGGCCCATCCGCTGGAAAGTCCTGCCTGATGCCTGCTATCGAAGTTGGCAGGTCCACTCACGCTTCCGCGCTCGTGTGCTCAGGGACGGTGTCGGGCTGGGCAGCCGTCGGCAATGGATCCCCGTGCCGCTGACTGCCGGTCCCTCCGCAGACGCGTTTCTGCCAAGCCACTGCAATATCTGCCAGGACGGAAATCGCCAGTGAGCTCGCATCCCGCGCCTTGGGGAAGATGCCGATCGGTGCCTTGATTCTCGCAACATCCCCGGTCCGGTAGCCCAGCGCGAGCAGCGCACGTGTTCTGCGCTCGTGGGTTCGCGTGCTCCCCAAAGCGCCTATGTAGAAGGGCGCTGCGTCCAAGGCCTCCCGCAACGGTCGTACCTCACGGTCCAGGTCATGAAACAGCAGCGCGATCGCGGTGAACTCATCGATCGACGGCAACGGCGCTGCGTCATTGGCCAAGGCCACCTCGTACCCTCCAGCCCGTCCGAGCGATGCAGCACAAGAAGCTTCAATGGAGCTTCCGAAGATCACCAGCCTGGGCCTGGGGGGCAGGGCGAGAAGGAACTGGCCATCTCTCCAGCCTGTGAATGCAGCGTGGGGAACAAAGGCAAGGGACGAGTCGGACGGAACATATGCCAGTCCTGCCGACTGCCGTCGATAGAGTCGCTCCAAGGTGTGCTGGAGGGGGGCGCCGCTTCGGATAACGTGGATGGCGAGCGTGATCCCTCCACCGCAGGGCAGCACGATGTCGAAATAGTCGGAGCCCTCGCCAAAGCGAACGACACGGTCCCGCCCGGAGGCAATGGCTTCAGATGCCTCACGGGCCGCTGCAGCCTCTACACAACCGCCCGAGACGAATCCGCAGTAGCGGCCATCAGCCAGGACCACCATTTGCGCGCCAGGCTGACGGGCAGCTCCGCCATGTACTTCCACCAGGGTCACCAGCGCGGCGGGGATGCCAGCAGCGACTGCGTCTGCGGCGTACTGAAGAATCTCCAGCGCATCGTCAGTGAGTACGTCCTGCCGGGCAGCGGGGATGCCGCCGCGCGGCGGAAACTCGTGGGTGTGAGTGTTGGGTAGCACGGCAGCGCAGGTTCCTTGGAGTGATCGTGCCGGCGAAGGCGAACCCGCGAAAGCCGGGACGCCGTTGGCGTCTGTGCTTGCGTGGCGTCAGAGCCGAAGGGCTTCAACGACAAGCGTGAAGGCAGGAGACGGCTGCCGACGGCTGGGGTAGTACAGGTGGTATCCCGGGAACGGAGGGCACCAGTCCTCCAACACCCGGATCAGCCTGCCGTCTTCCAGATGAGGCGCGAACTCACCCTCGGGCAGAAAGGCGATACCCAAGCCCATCACTGCGGCCTCCACGATATGGGGCGAGGTATTGAAGATGGCCTGTCCGCTGGCCCTGAAATTGAGCTCTCGCGCCTTCTTCTCGAATTCCCAGACGTAAACCCCACCGCGTGTGGGCTGGCGGATGTTGATGCAGTTGTGATCGACCAGATCCTGTGGCTTCTTGGGTAGCGCACGCGTGGCGAAGTAGGCCGGCGCGGCCACGGCGGCCATCCGCAGCGGCGGGGTGATCGGCACGGCGATCATGTCCTGGTCGATGGCCTCGCCAAGACGAACGCCCGCATCGAAACGGTCGGCCACGATGTCGCGAAAGCCGTAGCAGACATCGAATTCGATGTTGATGTCGGGATACTCCCTCATCAGCGGAACCAGCTTGGGCAGAAGCACCGACTTGAGGACCTGATCGCCTGAGGTGATCCGCACCGAGCCGGCGGGCTTGTCCCGCAGCTCAGTGATGGCGTCCAGTTCGGCTTCAATTTCATCGAAACGATGGCCGATTGCCTTGAGCAGGCGCTCGCCCGCGGCCGTGGGAGAGACGCTGCGTGTAGTCCGCGTCAGCAGCCGGATCTCAAGCCTGGCCTCCAACGCCTTGATCGCCTGGCTCAACGCCGACTGGGTAACCCCCAGGATCGCAGCGGCGCGGGTGAAGCTGCCTTCCCGGGCCACGGTCACGAAGGCGACAAGATCATTGAGGTTGCGCTTAGCCATGAGGCTAGTCTGCCACCACTATTGATTAGGTGAGCTTATAGGGTAAATCAGTATTTATTATCTAATCAAAGCGGCGCGCGCCCGACAGAATGACCTCCGATACCCGTGCCACCAGGCACGCCATCCCTCCGGAGCCGACATGACTGTCAACGCCTATGGCGCCCACGCAGGCGACAAGCCGCTGGAACCCATCGAGATTACCCGCCGAGCCCCTGGTCTCCACGACGTCCAGATCGACATCGCCTACTGCGGCATCTGCCATTCCGACCTGCACCAGGTCCGCGCTGAATGGGCCGGCACCCTGTTCCCCTGCGTGCCGGGCCACGAGATCGTGGGCCGGGTGTCCGCCGTCGGTGCGCAGGTGTCGGGCTTCGCCGTCGGCGACCTGGTCGGCGTGGGCTGCCTGGTCGACAGCTGCCAGCACTGCGAGGACTGCGAGAGCGGGCTGGAGAACTACTGCGACAACACGGTGCTGACCTACAACTCGCCTTCCGCCGATGCGCCTGGCCACACGCTGGGGGGTTACTCCGAGCAGATCGTGGTGCACGAGCGATATGTGCTGCACGTGCGTCATCCGGAGGAGCAATTGGCCGCGGTCGCTCCGCTGCTCTGTGCAGGCATCACGACCTACTCGCCTCTGCGTCATTGGAACGCCGGTCCGGGCAAGAAGGTGGGAATCGTCGGTATTGGTGGCCTGGGCCACATGGGTGTGAAGCTGGCCCATGCAATGGGCGCCCATGTCGTGGCCTTCACCACCTCCGATTCCAAGCGCCAGGCCGCCCTGGATCTCGGCGCCGACGAGGTGGTGGTTTCGCGTAATGCTGAGGAAATGGCAAAGCACGCCAACAGCTTCGACCTGATCGTCAACACCGTGGCCGCACCGCACGACCTGGATGCCTTCCTGTTGCTGCTCAAGCGCGATGGGACGATGACCCTTGTCGGTGCGCCTGCCACCCCGCACCCGTCGCCCGGGGTCTTCAACCTGATCCTGAAGCGCCGTTCGATTGCGGGCTCGGCCATCGGTGGCATCCCTGAAACCCAGCAGATGCTCGATTTCTGTGCCGACCACGGCATCGTCGCGGATATCGAGCTCATCCGCGCCGATGAAATCAACGATGCGTACGAGCGGATGCTCAAGGGCGATGTCAAGTATCGCTTCGTCATCGACAACGCCACGTTGTCCGCGTAATCGAGGAAAAAACATGAAGAAGACATTGCTGTCACTGGCCCTGCTGGCCAGCTCATTCACTGCGTTGGGGCAAGACATGTCAAATGGTGCAAACAACTTCTACAAGAGTGATCGGCTGGTCGCGGAGAAGGTCGCTTTCGACAACCAGTACCGGATGAGAGTCGCCGGCAACCTGTTCCTGCCCAAGGACCGCAAACCGGGCGTCCGGTATCCGGCAATCATCGTGGGCCATCCGATGGGCGCGGTGAAGGAGCAAAGCTCCAATCTGTACGCGCAGAAGTTGGCCGAGCAGGGTTTCATTACCCTGGCGATCGACTTGCCGTTCTGGGGCGAGAGCGAGGGGCAGCCACGCAACGCGGTAGCGCCGGATCTCTATGCGGAAGCATTCAGTGCAGCCGTGGACTACCTGGGTACCCATACGTTCGTGGACCGCGAGCGGATTGGCGTGCTGGGCATCTGCGGCAGTGGCAGCTTCGTCATCAGTGCGGCAAAGATCGATCCGCGCATGAAGGCCATCGCCACCGTGAGCATGTACGACATGGGGGCCGCCAACCGCAACGCGCTCAACCACTCACTGACGCTCGAACAGCGCAAGCAGATCATCGCTGCGGCGTCGGAACAACGCTACGCCGAGTTCGAAGGTGGGGAAGTTGCGGTGTCGGGCGGCACGGACTTGGAACTGACCGAGGATACCCATTCCATCCAGCGCGAGTTCTACGATTTCTATCGCACCTCGCGCGGCGAGTTCACCCCTGCTGGCGCCTCGGACCAGAGAACCACGAAGCCGACCGTCACCAGCAACGTCAAGTTCATGAACTTCTACCCGTTCAACGACATCGAGACCGTCTCGCCACGGCCCATGCTGTTCATCACTGGCGATCAGGCGCACTCGAAGGAGTTCAGCGAAGAAGCCTATCGCCTGGCCGGTCAACCCAAGGAACTCCATTGGGTGAAAGGCGCGGGGCACGTGGATCTCTACGACAGAACCGACTTGATCCCGTTCGAGAAGCTGGCTTCCTTTTTCAAGCAGAACCTCCGGTAGGACCTGTCCATGGCGACCGCAGCTCGGTCTGCTGCCATCACTTCCGAGGAACCTTTGAATGAATACCTCTCTTCTTGGAGCCAACCTACTGGCAGCGATGCTGCCCATCGCTTCGGTCGAGGCGACCGAGGCCGTCGGGCCGGCTGACGCCCAACAGATCAGGCGGGTGGGAAGCCAGTCATCACAGACTGGCCCGGCTGACTACTTCACCGGCCGCGTGCGGGTTGACCACGTCTGGCAGGCGGACGATCACCTGAATACCTCGGGCGCCATGGTGACATTCGAGCCTGGCGCGCGTTCCGCGTGGCACACCCATCCCGCAGGCCAGCGCTTGATGATCGTCTCTGGCGTGGGGCTTACGCAGCAATGGGGAAAAAGCGTGCAGGAGTTGCATCCTGGTGACGTGGTCGTGTGTCCACCCGGGATCAAGCATTGGCATGGTGCTGCGCCCACCACGGCGATGAGCCACCTAGCGGTCACAGGCACGGTGGATGGCAAGAATGTGGAGTGGATGGAGAAGGTCAGCGATGTCCAGTACAACGCTCGTTGAAGCGATCCGTCCCCAAGCCAGGCTTGGCTTCCTTGCTGGGGTTCTCTGCTGTGTCACGGCGGTCTGTCGGGCGGCGCCCAATCCGCAGGACGGCCCGACAATACGCAGCGTTCAAGCTTCATCCGACACGCTCTCGGATCGGCAGCGTGTGATCGTACCCATCGCGGCATTCGCTGCGTCGGGAGAGATGCACAAGCTCGGCACCGCCCTCAATCAGGGCCTGGATACGGGACTGACGGTGAGCGATGTCAAGGAAGTCCTGGTGCAGGTGTACGCCTACGCGGGCTTTCCCAGAAGTCTCAACGCACTTGGAGAGTTCATGGCCGTTCTGGATGCGCGCCGGCAGCGCGGCATCGAGGATGCGCCTGGTCGCGGACCAGGCAAGGCGATTCCGCAAGGTGATGCGCTCTTGGCTGCGGGCGCTTCCAACCAGACCAGGTTGTTGGGCGGCCCTGCAGAGGGGCCGCTGTTCGACTTCGCCCCGGCCATTGACGAGTACCTCAAGACACATCTGTTCGGCGACATCTTCGAGCGCGACAACCTCGACTGGAAGAGCCGGGAGATCGCCACGGTCAGCATGCTGTCCGTGCTGCCGGGTGCGGAATCCCAGTTGCAGGCGCATATGCGCATCAGCATGAATGTCGGTATCACCGCCGACCAACTGCGCCAACTTGCTGAAGTACTGGCTGATCACGTGGAGAGTGAACCTGCGCACCGTGCTCGGCACGCACTGTCCAACGCGACACGGGCAACAGGTGCCAATTGATATGCAAACCGTCCCTTGCCGTCATCAGCGCGCCAAACGACCGTGGGTCCCGGCATGACTGGCGCTCCAACAACGCTGCCGGCTGACGGCATGGAAGAGGTGACGAAGGCACAACCCGCAAGCTGGGGTGGTGTCTTCGCCATGACACTGTGCGTGTTTGCATTGATTGCGTCCGAGTTCATGCCTGTCAGCCTTCTTACGCCAATCGCCGCTGACCTGGCGGTCAGCAAGGGGTCGGCGGGCTACGGCATCGCGATCTCCGGCGCATTCGCGGTGCTGACCAGCCTGTCGATCTCCACCGTGGCCGGCAGCATCAACCGCAAGACGCTGTTGCTGGTGCTGACGGGCCTGATGGCAGTTTCAGGTGCTGTCGTGGCATTGGCACCCAACTACCCGATTTACATGCTGGGCCGCGCGCTCCTGGGGGTGGTGGTCGGCGGTTTCTGGTCGATGTCCGCCGCCACGGCCATGCGCCTGGTGCCGCCTTCAAAAGTGCCGCGCGCGTTGGCCATCTTCAACGGAGGGAACGCGCTGGCAACCGTGATTGCGGCGCCACTGGGCAGCTATCTGGGCTCGATCATCGGCTGGCGCGGCGCGTTCTACTGCCTCGTGCCCGTGGCGGTCATCGCACTGGTATGGCAATGGATCAGCTTGCCTACCATGCCCTCCGCGAATGCGTCCGCATCTGCCAGTGCACTCCGGTTGCTTCAACGCCGATCCGTCGCGCTGGGTATGGCCGCCTGTGGTGCGTTCTTCATGGGGCAGTTCGCATTGTTCACCTACGTCCGACCCTTCCTTGAAACGGTCACGCACGTAGAGGTGTCCACACTTTCGCTCATCCTTCTGGTCATCGGTGTGGCCGGTTTCATCGGCACCGCCGTCATCGGCACCTTCCTGAAGCGTGGCCTGTATCGAACCCTGATTGCCATCCCGCTGTTGATGGCCTTCATCGCACTTGCGCTTATCCCGCTGGGCGCCTGGGTGACTGGCGTAGCGATCCTGTTTGGTCTTTGGGGGCTGATGGCCACTGCCGCCCCCGTCGGCTGGTGGAGCTGGATTGCGCAGGAGTTGCCGAAGGACGCCGAAGCTGGCGGCGGATTAATGGTGGCAGTGGTCCAACTGGCCATCGCCCTGGGCTCAACCGCAGGCGGGATGCTGTTCGACCACGCCGGCTACCAGGCTACCTTTGCAATGAGCGCTGCCGTACTGCTGTTTGCCGCCTTTCTGACACGGGCGGTCGCACGATCGTGCGCGCAGCCCTCGGTATAAGCGGTCCATCCTTCGAGGAATCGTGCCATGAGCTCAGATACTGGGGACCTCACTCAAAACCGCTTGTCGAAACGTGGATGCCTGCGCGGGTTGGGCGTGCTGCTCGGCCTGACGATCCTGGGGGGCTGCAAGGCCAGCCAGTTCGAGGCACCCGTCATCGTCGCCCAGGATGCGCGTCGCGCATCCACCACTCCGGAGGATGCTCGCATGTGGATGACCATAGGAGAACGCCGTTTCGCCATCACCTTGGCTGATACCGTGGCAGCACGCGCGTTCATGGCCAAGCTTCCGTTGACGCTTGATATGGCAGAACTCAACGGCAATGAGAAGCACGTTGATCTGCCTCAAGCGCTTCCAACCAAGGCGGAGCGCCCAGGCACGATCCACAACGGCGATCTGATGCTCTATGGCTCCAATACGGTGGTCATCTTCTACAAGACATTTCGTTCGCCTTACGCCTATACGCGGCTCGGGCGCATTGACGATCCCAATGGCCTCAGCGAGTCGCTTGGACCGCGCAACAGCCTAGTGATGTTCACCGAAAACTAGCCACGTTCTAGGCAGACGACCGGCCGAGTGCGCTTATGTCCGCTTCTGGCCGGAAGCGGACGGTCAGGTGTTGCACTGATCGTATGAAACTGTCGCCGAGAGCGGGCGTTCGACGTGCGGCGATTGCGGTAAACATCAGCCGAAGGTCAGCCCGAGGTGAAACGCGCGGTCAACACATGGCGCGCCTTCTAGCGATGACGGGCGGTGATAGTGTTTGTACACTCATCGATAAAAGGACCCAGCCGTGACCGCCGAATCTGATGCATTTGAGCAACTGAACCAGCGAATCTCCCAATTGCTCCAGGGCTCGGACGCGATCGTGCAATGGGACGCTCACATCCAGGACCCGGACAGCTCCGGCGATTCGCGCCAGATCGACGTGCTAATCATCGGCGCCGATGGAAAGCGCACTTCAGTTGAATGCCGCGAGCGCGGCGGCGCGCAATGTGTCATGTGGATCGAGGAGCTGATCAGGCGCAAGCTTAGCCTTGGCCTCGACGGCATGATCGCCGTGTCGGTAAAAGGATTCTCCGCCCTAGCACGAACCAAGGCGGAGCGTTACGGCATCGTGCTGTACGACTTTGACCAGTTGAGCGACGCTGAGATCGCGTCTTGGGGTGGCGCGGTGCGAGTCGAATCCGTCTTCGTCCAATTCTCGCTGCTGGACATCGTTGCTGGCATTGAAGTCGGATCCGAAGCTCGTCTCAACCCGGATCCGGCTGGTACCGTGTTCTTACGTGGCGTCCAGGATGGCTTCGCTGCTGTGCAGGACTCCTTGCGTGACGACATCGAAGCGAATCCTAAGCAGATGCGAACATGCGAACTTGATCCTAGTGGCTACACGATCGACGGCATCCCGTTAACCTTAGTTCGGTGTGGCTACGTTGGCCATCTTGTGACTCGAGGGGCTTCCTGCACGTATACCGCGCTCGTGGATGCCCCAGGCACGACACGACCACTGCGCTCCACGCAGGTTCAGCGCTTCGAGCACTCGGTACACGAGGTCCTGCAGCATGCTGGCGAAGCCCACCTGCAGATCGATGTGAGCAAGGTGCGGCCGCCAGACAACGCAATCTTGCACGAGACGCGGATCATCTTCCCGCAGCCAGTTCGCGTAACTCGATATGAGCTCATCGGGAACCGTCGGATGCTGTCGACCGCCGATCAGGTAGCGCTCAATATCGTCACCACCTCGTAGCGTTGCTGGCGAAGCTACGCACAGAGAGGCCGACGGCGTGAGCGCGGCGTTTTGTGGCGTTGCAGGCCATGACGGGCCTTGGGCGATTTGGTTCGCGCGCGTGCATACAGCGCGGTGCTCTCGCTGAGGCCTGTGGCGCATCACCAGCGCGATCATCGCGATGCCTGCGCGAGGAAACTTCGACCACAGTTCCGACGGGCGCTGAGCTTCGCGCCGATGATTGTCGGAGGTCCGCCTCCGACCCATCGCTGCCATTCGGCTTGTTGCGCCTTGCTTCTGTCTCTTCAGTCCGCGGCCATTGCTGGTCGTCGCCCGCCCATCCAAGCCAATGCCACGTTTCGTTGTTCCGTGTTGTTCCAGATCGCTTGACGGCAATCAGAATCAGGCATAGAGTATTTTTCAGGTACAACATGGAACAACAAGGGGCGAAGGCTATGGGCTACACCGCATCTCTATCGACCACTCCCGGCCGCCCGGGTTTCAGCATCAGCTTCCGGCATCCTCTGAAGCTCGACTCTAAGGGCAAGCCCGGCTTGAAGATGCGGCGCGGCCTGGGTACCAACGAAAAGGCCAAGGCTGAAGCCTTGGTCGCCCAGATGAACCTGCTGCTCCAAGATGAGATCTGGTGGACGGCGGCGAAGCATCATGAGGCCCTCCATGCCTTTGACCAGCGCATCGTCGATGCCTTCTATGACGGTATCCAAGCCGGCGTTGCCGATTCCTTTGAAACCCGCAACAGCGTCATCCCCCTGCCGGGCAGGGAGGAGGGCTATGCAAGGACGCTGTTCGTCGGCACGACGGGCGCGGGCAAAACTTCGTTGCTGCGGCACCTGATCGGCTCGGACCCTGAGTTGGATCGCTTCCCGTCCACTTCCACGGCCAAAACCACTGTTTCGGACATTGAGGTGATCCCGGCCGCTGGCGAGTTCCGGGCGGCGGTGACATTCTTCTCCGAGAACGTCATCCAGGCAAACGTTGAAGACTGCGTGCTCAACGCTTGTGCCGCCGTGTGGGACAAGCTGCCCGAGGACAAGGTGGCGGATCGTTTTCTGCATCACCCGGACCAGCGCTTTAGGCTGAGCTATCTGCTGGGTTCATGGGGCAAGAACTTGGCCGCCGAGCCTGCCGGCGACGACTGGGATTTCGGCGAACCCGACACGGCGGCCACGGCTGCGGCGAGCAGTGACGAAGCCGTTTCCAGCGCTGACGCCGAAGCCCAGCAGGCCCGGCTGGTCGACTATGTTGGCCGCATCACGAGCTTGGCCGCGGCGAAGGCGGAGGCCATCACCAAGGAGCTGCTCCCCGATCCGCACTCGGCGAACGCCGAAGATCGCGAGGCGGCCCTTGAAATCTTCCAAAGCGAGCTGTTTGCCGACGAGCAGTTCCACGACATCGTCCATGACGTGATCGACGAAGCACTGCAGCGCTTCGATGCCATGCAGAGCGGCGAGCGAACCTACCGCAGCGCCAGCTCGCGATGGCCGCTCATGTGGACGTACAGTACAAATGATCGGACTGAGTTCCTCAAGCAGGTGCGCTGGTTCTCGAGCAACTTCGCGCCGTCATTCGGGAAGCTGCTAACGCCGCTGGTCGACGGGATCCGTGTCATGGGTCCTCTGTTTCCGACTTTCACGGACCATCAGGCCAAGGTCGTGTTGCTGGATGGCCAAGGACTCGGTCACACGCCGGACTCGTCAACGAGCGTGACGACGCACATCACGCGGCGCTTCTCGGAAGTCGATGCCATCCTGCTGGTAGACAACGCCGAGCAGCCCGTGCAGGCGGCAGCCCAATCGGTTCTTCGCGCTGTCGCCTCTAGCGGCAATTACAACAAGTTGTTGCTGGCATTCACACACTTTGACCAGGTCAAGGGTCTCAACCTCCCAACCTTCGCCGACAAGCGTTCGCATGTCCTGGGCTCTGTTCACAACTACCTTTCAAAGCTCAAGGAAGTGCTGAACCCCCCCATTGTGGCGGCGATGGAACGGACGATCGACGACCAGAGCTTCATGCTGGGTGCGCTCGATGGCCCGAGCACGAAGCTCCCGCCGGGCGTGAAGGCGCAGCTCAACAATTTGGTTGCGTGCATCGAGAAGCTGGTCGAGCCGTTGCCGGCACCGGATGCCAAGCCGCACTACGACGCCTCCGGGCTCGGCTTTGCTGTCCAGCGCGCAGCCGACAGTTTCCAGAAGGCGTGGGCGGCACGTTTGGGCTTGGCGATCGGTGCCACGCTGCCAGCCGAGCACTGGACCCGCATCAAGGCGCTCAATCGGAAGATTTCGAACGAGACCGGGATCGAGTACGACTCGCTGCGACCCGTTGCCGATCTCGTTGGTCGCATCATCGAAGAGGTTGCGAACTTCCTTGATAACCCAATCGGCTGGTCCCGGCCGCCGGTCGACGCCCATGAAGCTCAGCAGGCCATCGCGCCGATTCGCCAGATTGTATTCAGGCATTTGCATGAGCTTGCACTGAAACGGCTGGTCGATGAACATCTGACGGAGTGGCGCCGTGGCCTGGAGCACAAAGGCAAGGGCTCAGCGTCGCGTCGCGCCATTGATATCCGTGGGATCTATGAACTGGCGGCGCCAATCCCTGGCACTGTCAACACATCGTCGGCGATTGAGTTCATGCGCGGGGTCCGAGAGCTTGTTCGTGCCGCCGTGGTTGAAAATGGCGGCGTCATGCAGCCATGAATGCGGGCAAATGGCCAGCTCGCAACTGATGCGAGCTGGGCGTTGCGCTCCATCTGCCTCTCTCAACTCTTTCCCGCCGTATTGGCACGTACGTTGAGCCTCCAGCGGATGTCACCTTCATTCGCCTTGTGTTGATGATGGTTCTGTGGAGGGAATGGGTCTCGCTGGTTGGCCGCAACTTCTCGTCGGCATCCCGGGCAACGATAGATGCCGGACACCGGAACCCTCTCGCCCGGGCCGTAAACATCCTTCCAATGCGCCTGCGTGGGATCGCCTTCGCCAACGACCGAAGTGCTGATCGTCCAGGACATCGTCTTCCCCTTTGTCTTTGGGACTGACTAGCGTTGGGGATTGAGAACTTGCGCAGAGGAGGCGTCCTCCTCTGCGCACGGGCTGTCATCACGACAGTCGGGCCGTCCAGTCGTGACGGCCTAGATTGGCCTGGGGTCTAGCCAATCCACAGGGGACCTGATGTCGTTACCCGACCGCCGATTCAGAGCACTGCTGAGCGCCATCGGCAATCAGCCAATCATCCATGCGCCGCAGCCTGGGATCACGGGATCGCAGTGCCGCCAGATCGGCTTGATATCCGGCGGTCCCGAACCAGGCGAACATGCGCCGCACCTCAATGGGCAGCGCGAGTAGCAGTACGCGGGGAACCGGAACCGGCAGACCTACCCATCGACGTTGTCGCTTGAACGCTTTGACGATCTGCGCATAGGTGAGTTCATCGCCTGCCAGTTCCTCGGTCCGGCCGATATGGGCCTCGGGGTGTGCAAAGGCGTTGGCGACCCAGCGTCCAATGTCCTGCGTCGCCACCATCTGCAGTGCCGTGTTCGCTGGCAGGTAGCTGCGCAACATCGCCAATACGATCCAGCGCATTGAGGGCTTGGCGAAGTTATCCATGAAGAACGTGGGTCGAACGATGCTGGCCGGCAGGCCAATGGCCCTGATGTATTCCTCTACGCGCCATTTGCTCTCAAAGTGAGCAATGCCAGAACCACGCTCCGCACCGCCCACCGAGCTGTAGATGAAGTGCTTCACCCCGGCAAAGCGTGCGGCCTCGGCCACATCAATGCCACGCGCGGTCTCGATGTCCCCGCCGCGGTCAGTGCCCTGGACCGAGAACACGCCGTAGGCCCCGGCCATGGCGTGCTGCAGCGAATCCAGGTCATCCATGTCTGCCCGCACGACCTCCATGCCGGCAACGCTGAGCAGGCGCGCAGCGTGGGAGGCCGGATCCCGGCTCAGCGCACGAACCTGCCAACGACCATCGGTCACCAGGGCCTGGGCCACCGCGCCGCCCTGCTGGCCCGTGGCCCCCAGGACGACGATCGTGCGCCTTGTCGTTGAGCTTTCCATGGATCCGTCCGCCTTCGTCATGCCACGGGGATGAGGGGGCGCAAGGCGTCGATCAGTGTCGTGGTGCCATAGCGCATCTCGCCGACGTTGGGCTCGGCGTCCACCTGTCCTCGGTTGTGGGCGTCGTAGAGATCCACCAGCAGGGTGGCGGTGCTGGGGCTGGCGATCTTCTCCAACGTCTCCTGCCATGCTGGGCGAGGCAGCTCGACGGCTGCAATCGGCTTGCCGACCAGCGCGCCCAGCGCCATGGCGACGTCATTGGCGCTGTAGCGGCGCGGACCTTCGGCCTGGACCAGTTGCTCGCCTTCGGTGAGGTTGGGCCGGCGCAACAGGTCGGCCGAGATGATGCCCAGATCGTGCGCCGAGATCGTGGGGAACCTGGCGGTGAGCGGATGGTGCAGGCTTGGCAGTGTCCCGGTGGCGATGGCCACGGGAATCAACGGTGCCCACCCTTCCATGTGCTCGGCTGAGCGCAGGATCACGCGGGGGATCGGCAATTCCTGCAAGCGGGCCTCGAAGTTGCGAAAGACACTGGGCATGCCGATGTCTTCTTCGACATGCGCGCCGTAGTCGGAGATGGCCACCACCAACTGCGGCTGAGCCCGACTCAGTGCCTCAATCAGGCTGTTGATGGAGGTGTGCATGTCATCCACGATGTCCTGCGCCGTGGGAATGGGCGGGACGATGATCTGCACGGCGGTGGCCCCGGTGATGGCCTGTGTCAGCGCGTCGGGGTACTGCAAGTCAGCCTGCACGATCTCACAGCCGATAGCCTGCAGTGGACCGGCCTTGGCGACGTCGCGCACGATCGCGCGAACCGGATGACCCGCCTGACGCAACACCATGGCGGTGGACGTACCCACCTTGCCGGCGGCACCTACGATTGCAAACATGCTTCTTGGTTCCTAAGTATGGGCCAGCGACTATCGCCAGCACCGGTGGCGGCCGTCGCGCAGGATCGGACCGGCCTTGGCAACAACGGACAGCGCGTCAGGCCTCGGTGTAGAGGCCAGTGGGCGCCGAGCGAGCAAAGCCGGCGGTGTCGAAGTAGTCGCGCCAGCTGGCGATCTTGTTGCCGTTGATCTCAAACACACCCAAGGCTTTGATCGAGGACACGATGGTCCCGTCTGCCTTGCAGAAATGGTCCATGCGCTCGACGTACACCCGGTTGCCCGCGCCGGCCAGCGACACGTCCTCGATCCTCATGTGATCGAATCTCACCGGGAAGGCCTTGGCAAAGGCGATGGCCTGGTCCCGACCCACGGTGCGCGAGACGCCCACGTTCTCCCAGACGGTGTTCTCGTCGAAGTAGGCGTCGAAGGAGCGCCAGAACTGCTCGGCGGTCGGGCCTACCGAATCGAAGTACTCACGTACCAGGGCAATGGCGCCCTGGGTCTGATCATCGCGTGCATCAATGGACATGGGTCTCTCCTGCGGAAGGGGGAGACCACAGGGTGGATGCCACCTGAGGCGGCGTCGCGCAGGATCAGACGCGCCGTTGCAGCTTCGGACCGAAAGAGGTCAGCCGGGCGATGTCACTGGGGGCTTGGCCGGTGATGCGACGCATGGTCGAGGCCATATGGCTCTGGTGGGAGAAGCCGGCGGCTACCGCCACCTCACTCGCTGGCATGGCCGTGGTGGTCAGCAACGCCTTGGCATAGTCGACCCGGCGCCGGATCACGTACTGATGGACCGGGATGCCTGTGCTGTTGCGAAACAGCGTCTTCAGGCGGGTGCCGCTGATGCCGACGGCATCGGCCAAGTCCGACAGGTAGAGCTTGCGATCCAGGTTGGTTTCAATGAACTCGGTCAGCAGCTTGAGCTGGCGATCAGAGAACTTCTGGGTGCGCCCGGTATTGGGCGCAGGCTGTCGGTCAATCGTCTCGATCAGGCGCACGGCCAAGGCATTGGCCAGCAGATCCACGTAAAGAGGATCCGAGGGGGTTTCGGCCTCAAGGTCTGCCTTGATTGCCCAGCCAATGGTCTCGATGCGGGTATCACGCATCTGGAAGCGAGGTAGCAGCTCGGCGGCCCGGTCATCCACCCCCAACTCGCCCGCCACCTCAGTCAGCAGCCTGGGGTCCAGGCTCAGCTGCAGCACATGGACGTCGGCCTCGTCCTCCCAGGTGCCATCCATCCCGGCGGGAACGATATCGATATCCCCCGACTTCTGTACGCGGCGCGCACGGCGTCCATCGCACGCACAGCGGGCATTGACCGGTGGGCCTACGTGCATGCCCAAGCGATGAACATCCGCGCTCGGGGCATGAGAAAGACCCTTTGGAAAGCGCATGAGATGCGCCTCCATACGCGACCAGCTCCTATCGGCGCTGGTGAGCAGTACTTCGGGAATGGCCAATGATGCCAGGCTAGTCATGGATCCGATCTCAGGCAGGCAGACAACGCTACTCCCCGGAACGCCGGACAACAACCAACGCCGAGATTGCCGCGGACAGTTACTGTCCTATATCGAGAGCGTCCGACTTCGAGCCTGGACGGACATTAACCTCCTCTCGTAACAAGGGACTCATTCCCATCCTGTCGGCGCCACCAGACCCATATGCCGTTAACGTTGAGGCATTATGGCGTTAGCCACGGTGGGGGAGGGCGCGATGCAGGATATTGTTTTCATCAACATTGGGTGGATGGTCGAGTACCGAGGAGACATCGGGCGTGACCCGATTCGGGGCGGCCACGGTTACATTCGCAAGAACGGTGAGGGTCATGAGGCTTTCAACTTCAAGCCTAAGCGCGGCCTGTACTATGGCTACGTTCCGGGTCGCAACAACATTCGCATCCGAAACTTCGCTCACCACACACGTGACCTCGCAACGGGCATAACCGTAGTTTGGGTGGCACGTCATCCGGAAAACGGGCGTTATGTGATCGTGGGCTGGTACCGCGATGCAACAATCTTCAAGTTACCCCAAGCCAGCGCTTGGCGGCTGGGATCAGAGCACATCTTCTGCCAGATCACTGCCCCGGAGGCAGGCTCAAAGCTTGTCCCGCGCGAGCTGCGTACCTTTCCGTCACCTGATTTGCCGCAGATCGGCTTTGGGCGAAGTGTCATCTACTACGGAAATGACGAGCTCAATCCTGTCGTTCGCAAGTTCATCGACTCTGATGGGACATGGCAGGGGGCGACGCGTAAGAAGCGCAAGGAAAGCAAAAGAGCTGGCGGTGGAAGGCAGGCTGATTTGGCGGAGCGCCGCCGAATTGAGAAGGCAGCGATCGCCCATGCGACTGCTTACTACCGGACGGCCATGCGTGATCGCACCTGCGTCACGTCCGTCGAGCACCTAGCGCGAGGCTGGGACTTGGAAGTACGCCAACGTAGCGGGGAAATTCTATATATCGAGGTGAAAGGCACGTCTGGCCGGCATCCCGCTGCGGAACTGACTCCCAACGAGTACGAACAGGTGAACTGCGCCGAGATTCGGTCGCATTACGTGATCTACATCGTGACGGAAGCGGGTACCGCAAGCGAGAAAGCCCATATCTTTCGGTACAAGGAGGCGGCGGAGCTGGTGCCATGCTGGTCTACTGACGACAACCGCATATTGAGTTTCAAAGACTGCGTTGCTGCGCGCATAAGTGCTCCCCATCTCGCAAGCTAGATGGGGCCCAGAACGATCTCGATACTGGTGACTTCGCGCGCTGCGTAGATTGCGTTGAAGATGAGCGGTGTCCAAGTTTATCGAATGCTGACGTGCTCCGGCGTCTTTCAGGTGCAGTGCATCGCGGCTTTGATTCTTGCCTACATTGCGCCGTTCACGACCCAAGACCCGCGACGCGCGGGCTAGCTACCTTGTCTTAGCTTTGATTCTTGGCGCTCGACTTTTTCCGAGCAGAGCCGTGCACAGGTCTGCATCAGCGCTAGCCTCAGTGTATCGACTTTCCGGACTAGCGAAACCGGCTTCCGTCAGCTTGTTTGTCGGCCCTGGCGACCCTAATATCAAGCTGGGAAGGCCCGCCATTAGGGGGGGGCTAAGTAAGTTGTCAGCGGGATCTGTTCGACTATTGCGTAGCTACGCAAACTGGAGAAACTTGATGCATTTGTTTGATGAAGGACGAAAGCCTTTTCTTGAATTTCTTCGCAACCTAACGCCACAGATTGCGATTCTCTCATTGGCATTCTTCATCAGCACTCGACTTAACTTCAGGGAGTGGGATCTATCCAACTGGGGGGTGACACTGTTCTTCTTCGCTCTGTTGGCCACTGCGGTACTAAGTATCGTCGCAAACTCAATTAATTTCGGCCTAGAATTTTGCACTAGCCTTGACGAACTGGATAAAGCTGTGAAGGAGAGATTGGGTGAGGTCCAAGCCAGTTCGTCATGCAGCATAGAGGCATGCAAAGATTGTGGAGCTCAGTTAACTGATGCAACGGCAGAGCCTAATCGAACAGCACTGGGAAAGAGAATCATCGTTACATTTATAGAAGCATGGAAGATCAGATGGACGCTGCTATTGCAGATGATGTTCGCGTCGGGATTTATCACGTTGTTGATGCTGATTGTTCTTGTGGGTGGGGTTTTTACAGGTGCACGGCTCATTGATTAGCCTCAATTAGCATGCAATATCTTCAGTGGGTCGCACCTCTGTGCCAATAAGATAGCGCTTCGTCAGAACTGAAATAGGTCGGGGATCAATAGGGCTCTCAGAGGAATTTCGTATGTCTGTTCGGAGACTGTTGCCATATCTTCTCTTTGCAATCGCATTCACTATCACTGCAGTTGCGGCCCTTCATGCTGTAAATGTTTACCGCTTGAGCTCATGGAGTACAAAGCTTGAGTTTGTGGGGACCATCGTTGTTATGCTGCTGTCCGGTTTGGGTGCACTATTTGCATTGGTCTTCAATAGAGTCATGGATGTTGGCGCGCGTGAGCATGAGGCGACGCTCAAGGATAGGAGCGCAATGATAGAGAGCACGCATGAAGTTCTTGCTAACGTTGTTTCCGGATATGTGAGCGAGCAATTTAGAGAGGCGGTTGAGACGAGGCTTCGAGAATTCGGGGCGGCGGTGGATTCTGCGACTCACTTCGCGGAGCTTGAGTATCAAGAAGACTTTAGAAAGCGAGAGCGTCGCGACAAGGCTCTAGTTGAGCTTTCAGGGGCTTTGCTCAAGACTACAAGAGCGTTCCGGGCTCTCACCACATTTCGGCTCGCAGCCGAAGACTCAACGGAGTCTCTCGTCAATGTTCTTGCGCAGGCGTTGGCGGCACGTGAAAAGTTTCTATCGGCAAGAGAAGAGCTACTGATCATCCGTGCCGTACGCTTAGAGCACCTTGACTTGCTTCGCGACTACGCCGCTCTGCTTACTGACATAATCCTCGATCTTCGCCGTAGGGTGGCTTCGCCTGGCAGTGATGATTCTGTCCGGAACGATGAGGCCTCGTACATCGAGCTAATGAGGCATTATCGAGAGAAGCTAATTGAGCTCGATAGTGAAATCGGGAAGCGACTATCAGTTTTTCTTGCCCCTAAGCATCGGGAGCCGATTAGTCCGGTACTTCCTCGCACCGATCGCAAAGCCTAGACATTTGTCCAGAGCTAGACCTGTTCGTTGCACTACTCTCAGTTCGCCTAGTCGTCTATATCCACTTCTTGCAGGGAAATTTCCGGCTCTCTAGACGGTATCAGGCCGCTCGGGAGTTGAGTTGCTGGTCAACTCCCATT
Source organism: Pseudoxanthomonas sp. 97-1-1 (assembly GCF_057773125.1). Taxonomy (NCBI): domain Bacteria; kingdom Pseudomonadati; phylum Pseudomonadota; class Gammaproteobacteria; order Lysobacterales; family Lysobacteraceae; genus Pseudoxanthomonas; species Pseudoxanthomonas sp. 97-1-1. Next base: position 190,197 of record NZ_JBYMTJ010000003.1, read on the forward strand.
TGCTTGCATGCATCCAGATAGTCAGCCCAAGCCTGCATCATCTTTTTCCGCTCGGGAAGGTGCTTCGCAAGGTTATAGATCGCTCGTACACCCTGGCCCTTGTGGGCAAGTTGGCGCTCGATCGCGTCGGGGTTGAATCCAAGCTCATTGAGCAGAGTGGAAGCCATGTGGCGGAAGCCGTGCCCGACAATAGTGTCGCCATCGTAGCCAAGGTTTCTCAAGGCCGCATTTACGGTATTTTCCGACATACAGCGCTTGGGGTCGCGGACACCGGGGAAGACGTATTCCCTGTGGCCGGTGAGTGGCTGTAGGTCTCGGAGGATGGCTACGGCCTGCTCAGCAAGCGGTACCACATGCGGCTCGGCGCTCGGGTTCTCTTTTTCTGCCTTGGGCAGCTTCCTGCGGGCGGGAGGGATAACCCAGCGCGCGCCATCGGGATGATCCAGGTCGAACTCAGCCCAGCGAGCGCCGCGCAGTTCGCCCGGACGAACGAAGGTCATCGGCGCCAACTTCAGTGCGGCCGCCGTTACGGCCTCGCCACGATATCCATCCATGGCTCGCAAAAGTCCCCCCACCAGCTTCGGGTCCGTAATGGTTGGAAAGCTGCGCTTCCTGCGGGAAGGTAGGGCAGCACCCAAGTCCGCAGCCGGATTGCGTTCGGCGCGCTCGGTAGCCACCGCGTATCTAAATACGCTGCTTATGGCCGCCATGACCCGGTGAGCTTGCTCATGATGACTGCGCTCAACCATGCGGGCGAGTAAGGGGCGAAGATCGGACACGCCTACTTCCGCGATCGGTTTCTTGCCGATCCAGGGGAAGACATGGCCTTCAAGACGCATCTGCTGCTTGACATGGTGGCTGTTGGTCCAGCCATGAGCCTTTATGGCCAACCATTCGCGTGAGATGACCTCAAAGCTGTTACCTGCTCGCTCGATCCCAGCCGACTGCTCTGCCTTTCGGTGTTCGCCAGGATCGATCCCCTTGGCGAGTTGCTTGCGCGCCAGATCCCGCTCACTGCGCGCCTCGGCGAGGCTTGTATCGGGATAGGTCCCCAGGCTGAGAGTATTTCGCTTTCCGGAGACCGGACGGCGGTAGTCCAGCCGCCACCAGCGCGCGCCATCGGGCCTGAGAATCAGGTAAAGACCGCCGCCATCGCGCAACTTAAGCGGCTTCTGTTCAGGTTTCGTTTTGCGAATCGCGGTGTCGGTCAGAGGCATGCCGAAAGGGCCTTGGCGGTAACAGTTTTGGCGGTAGGTCGCTTACCGTCAAAGTTACCGCCCCTTACCGCCGGCTTGCAATGGATTCCCTCGGACTACATCGGGCATAAAAAAGGCCGGAAGCCTTGGTTTTACTGGGCTTTCCGGCCTTCGTTGGACTTGCTTGTACTACCGCGTGGTGGCTATGGGTGGACTCGAACCACCGACCCCAGCATTATGAGTGCTGTGCTCTAACCGGCTGAGCTACATAGCCGCGTGAACCGCGTATTCTTCATTTCGACCCCCTGCCTGTCAAGCCGGGGCGCCGCGCTTGTCGCCTGCGGCGGGGCGTGGCAGAGTCGGGCACAGTAGATTTATGGAGTCCGCATCGTGATCGATCCGGACGGCTACCGACCCAACGTCGGCATCGTGTTGATGCGGCCGGACGGCCGGGTGTTCTGGGCGCGACGCGTGCGCCGGGATGGCTGGCAGTTCCCGCAAGGCGGCATGAACACGGACGAGACACCGGTCGAGGCCATGTACCGCGAGTTGCGCGAAGAAACCGGCCTGTTGCCCGAACATGTGGAAGTTCTGGGCGTCACGCCCGGGTGGCTTCGCTATCGTCTGCCCCCCCGCGCCATCCGGCGCAACGAACGCCAGGTCTGCATCGGCCAGAAACAGGTGTGGTTCCTGCTGCGTCTGGTCGGCGACGAAGCCCACGTCCGCCTGGACCTGACCGAGAGCCCGGAATTCGACCACTGGCGCTGGGTGGATTTCTGGTATCCGCTCGAGCACGTGGTCATGTTCAAGCGCCGCGTGTACGCCAGCGCGCTGGGGCACCTGGCCTCGTTTGCCCGCGGCGTCGCGGGCCCGCAGGCGATCCCGCCACAGCTGCCCGACCCCCGGGCTTCGGTGGAAGGATCCCGCTGGCGTGGTCGTGACCGGCCGGCACGTAAACGGGGTGGTACCGGTGAGCCTGCCAAGAATTGACAATCATTCTCATCTTGGGTGAAATGGTGGCGGGCCATCCCGTGCCCGCCGCACTGCCACCGCCACCGTGTACGTCTGCATCTGCAACGGCGTGACCGACCGCCAGATACGTGAAGCCGCCACCGCGGGATGCACCACCGTGGCCGAGCTGACCATGCGTACGGGCGCGGGCGCCAACTGCGGCAGCTGCCTGGACATGGCGATGGACGTGCTTCAGGCCGCGCAACCCGCATCGCGCGAGCCGCTGTTCCCCATCCTGACGCTCTCGCACGCAGCCTGACGTCCACGCGACCGCCCGTCGGCGGTGCGGCATCCTTCCAGAATGATCACGATTCGCGTTCCGTCACGGCGCGCGTGCACGGGCTAACCTTTGCCGTCCTTCCGCCCACGGAGCATGGCCATGAAAGGCGACGCCAAGGTCATCGAATACCTCAACAAGGCGCTCTACAACGAGCTGACCGCCATCAACCAGTACTTCCTGCACGCCAAGATGCTGAAGAACTGGGGCTTCAAGGAACTGGCCGAACACGAGTACAAGGAATCCATCGACGAGATGAAGCATGCCGACAAGCTGTCGGAACGCATCCTGTTCCTCGATGGTCTGCCCAACTTCCAGGCGCTGGGCAAACTGCGCATCGGCGAAACGCCGCGCGAGATCCTCGAGTGCGACCTGGCGCTGGAACAGGAAGCGCTGCCGCCGCTGCGCGAAGCGATCGCCTATTGTGAATCGGTGGCCGACTACGTCAGCCGGCAGCTGTTCGCCAACATCCTCGATTCCGAGGAAGAGCACATCGACTGGCTGGAAACGCAGTTGTCGGTGATCGACCGCATCGGCGAGCCGAATTACCTGCTGACCAAGCTCGAAGGCGACGACTGACCGTTCGCCGCTGCCGGCGGCAACAGCGGCCTGCCGAGCTGTTGCGCGGCGTAGCCCTGCAGCGCCATGCGCGCACGCGCGTATTCGGCGATGACCAGCGCCACGGCGACGGCCGGGCGCTCCAGCTTGCGGGCGCGTGCGCCCAGTTCCACACGCTTGGCGGCGGCCGACAACGCCATCGCGCCCACGTTGGCGCTGGATGATTTGAGCGTATGCGCCGCATCGCGCATGGCATCCAGATCGGGCACGGCAGCCGCCTTCTCCAGCGTGCCGATCAGGCGCGGCGCGTCTTCCAGGAAGATGGTGATGATGCGCGTGGTTTCGTCGCCGGCGATCTCGCGCAGTTCTTCCAGCATGGTCTGGTCCAGCACCGGGAAACTCGGCGCCGGCGCGCGCGCGGTGGCGACAGCCGGGACCGGCGGTGCCGGTTCCGCGGCGGGCACGAGCGCGGCGTTGCGCAGCACGAAGTTCATGCGGTCCGGCAGCCAGCGGTGCAGGCAGCTTTCCAGTTGCTCGCGCGACACCGGCTTGGCGAGATAGTCGTCCATGCCGGCATCCAGGCAGCGCTGGCGGTCCCCGGCCATCGCATTGGCGGTCATCGCGACGATGGGCAGGCGGACGCCATCGGCGCGCTGCGCCTCCAGGTCGCGCCAGCGTCGCGTCGCGGCGTAGCCGTCCAGGACCGGCATCTGGCAGTCCATCAGGATCAGATCGAAGTGCTCCACCTGCATGCGCTTGATGGCGATGTCGCCATTGGCCGCGGTCTCGCAGTTGAAGCCGAGTGCCGACAGCAGCTTCTGCGCCACCAGCAGGTTGACCGGGTTGTCTTCCACCAGCAGCAGGCGGGGCTCGGTGCGCATGGCGCTGATAACGGCAGGTTCCGGGCCCGCAGCGGGCGCCTCCGCCTCACGAACGGCAGGGACGACCGGTGTCTGCGCCTCACGTGCCTCGGTCAGGCTGGGCGGCGCGGGATCGAGCGGCAAAGCAGTGGTCCTGGCTTCCGGAAATATCTCTTCCATCGCGGCGGCACCCGCTTCCTGGTCAGGCTCCGGCGCCGCACCGGTCAGCGCTGCACGGAGGTCCGCATCCGGTGACTGCCGCGACAGCAGGGTGCTGCGCGGGTGCAGCTCGGTCGGGACGGTCTCGTCCCCGTACAGCCAGACCAGGCGCAGCGGATCCGGTGAAGGACGCCGCGCGATGGCGCGATGCAGCGCCAGGGCGGTGCTGCGGATGCCACCGATGTCGGCGAGGACGGCCAGATAATCCTGCTGCGCCTGTTCGCTGACCAGGCGCAGCCGGTCCAGCGCTTCCTGCGTGGTTTCCACCGCCACCGGTTGCATGCCCCAGTTGGTGGCCAGCAGCGTGAGTCGCTGCCGCAGCCGGGCATCGGGGGAGACGATGAGCACGCGGCCATGGTCCAGCGCGCCGTTGTCGCGCTGGCGCAGGTCGCCGATGACCTTCATCAGCGGCACTTCGAACCAGAACGTGGAGCCGCGCCCGATCTCCGAGACCACGTCGATGCGGCCGCCCATCAGGTCGACGATGCGCCGGCAGATCGCCAGGCCGAGCCCGGTGCCGCCGTACAGTCGGGTGGTGGACGCATCGGCCTGGCTGAAGGAATGGAACAGGCGATGGCGTGCATCTTCTTCGATGCCGATGCCGGTATCCCGCACCTCGAAGCGCAGTAGATGCTGCGCGGCGGTTTCGCCGAGCCGTCGCACCACCAGCGTGACCGAGCCGCGATCGGTGAACTTGATCGCGTTGCCGACCAGGTTGGTGAGCACCTGGCGCAACCGCACAGGGTCGCCACGGACCGGCAGGCGCACCGCAGGATCCAGTTGCAGGCTCAGCCGCAGCCCCTTGTTTTCCGCGGGGCGATACATGAGCTGCAGCACGCTGTCGAGCAGTTCGCGCAGGTTGAATCCGGTGATCTCCAGATCCAGCTTGTTCGCCTCGAGCTTGGAGTAGTCGAGGATGTCGTCCACGATCCGCAGCAGCTGGTGCGAGGATGCGGTGGCCGTGCTCAGCATCTCGCGCTGGTCCGGTGCCAGCGGTGCACGCGACAGCATCTCCAGCATCGGCACGATGCCGTTGAGCGGGGTGCGGATTTCATGGCTCATCGTGGCCAGGAATTCGCCCTTGGCCATCGCGGCGGATTCGGCGGCCTGCTTGGCGCGCATCAATTCCTGTTCAAGCCGGTCGTGCCGCTGCAGATCGCGTTGCAGGCTGTCGCGCTCGGATTCGGCCATCGCCGCACGCGCCTGCACACCGGCGCGCTGATGGGCTTCGCTGCGCGATTGCAGCCCGGCGGCGACGGCCGCGGCCAGCCCCGCCGCGCCTGTTCCGAGTGCGACGGGTATCCAGGGGCCCGCGATGCCCGCCCAGTGCAGGCCCATCGACGCCACCGACGACGCAGCCAGCGCCACCGTCACCCACGGCATCACCGGCGTCCGTCCGGTGGTGGGCATCGTTACAGCACCGCGTTGTGGAAGTCGAAACCGAGCTCGCTGCCGACTGCCTGCACCAGGTTGCCCTGGATGAAGTCGACACCGCCCATCCACATGGCCGCTGCGGCCTGGGGATCTTCGATCTGCTGTCCGATCACCTGCAGGCCCTGGCGGTGGGCGTTGTCGATGATCCCGCGCAACTGGTCGCGCAGGACCGGATCGGCGTGGGCGCTGGCGTACTTGCTGGAAACACGTACGAAACCGAGCGGCAGCTGCGTCAGCAGGGCGTCGGCTTCCACTCCGGGCTCGAACTGGCTGAGGCAGAACTGCACGCCGGCCGGCATCAGCTGCTGGCAGAACTGCCGCAGGGTGACGGTGTGGATCAGGGCGTCGGACAGGCGCAGGTCGATGACCAGCGACGTGCCCTCGATGCCGCGCGCGCGCAGCGCATCCAGCAGCCAGGGAGCATGCGACTCGCGCGCCAGCGAGCGTGGCGACTGCGAGACGAACAGGCGCAGCGACGGTCCCATGGCCTGTCGCTCGGCCAGCACGAACAGTGCGTGCTCCAGCACCCAGTGATCGATCTGCGCGATGCCTCCGGCGAGTTCGGCCGCCGGGATCACCTGTGACGCGGGCAGCAGCGAGCCATCGGGCTGGCGCATGCGCAGCAGCACCTGGTATTGCGCCTGGTCGTTGCCAGCCACCGCCACGATCGGCTGGTAGGCCAGTTCGAACTGGCCATCCTCCAGCGAGATGCGCGGGGCGTCGTCGTCGACCTGGGCCGGTATGTACTCGGCCAGGCTGTCGGACTTCAGGCGGGCCTGCAGCACGGCACGCTCGATGGCCTCCAGCGCGCTGCCGGCGTCGGCGAAGCCGAGGGACAGCGCGGTGTAGCCGATCGAGCCGCGAAGCTTGAGCACTTCGCTGGGGCGGGTTTCGAAGTCATGCCCGGCCAGTCCGTCGCGCAACTGCTGCGCCAGGGCGGCCAGGGTCGCCTCGTCGACGCTGTCGGCCAGCATCAGGAAGCTGTTGTCGTTCAATCGCGCCACCGGGTGCGGCGACGCAGCGGCAGCCAGCTGGCGCCCGGCCTGGCTCATCAGGTGCTCGAACACCGCATAGCCATAGCGTTCACGCAGGCTCAGCGCGCTGTTGACCTCGACGAAGAACAGCCCGCCGCGCCCCTGCCGCTGCAGCGACTCGCCTAGCTGCTGCAGCACGAAGGTACGGGTGGGCAGGCCGGTATCGGTGTTGAGCGAGGGCCGCGGCGCCTGCTGGGCCTGGCTGCGCTGGCGCGCGCGCTGAATGCGGTTGGACACCGCCGCGATCAGGTGGCGGGGCCGGATCGGCTTGTTGAGGAAGTCGTCCGCGCCGCTCTCCAGGACTTCGAACTGGCGTTCCGGGTCCGGATCGCCGGTCAGGAACACGATCGGCAGGTGCAGGTACTCGGGCTGTTGCCGCAGCAGCATGGTCAGCGACATGCCGTCCCTGCCGGGCATGTGCAGGTCCATCAGCACCAGGTCGGGACGGAAGCGGCGCATGGCATCGAGCAGGCCATCGGACTGCATCTGCACGTCGGCCTGCATGCCGGCGCCATGCAGCACGCTCTGGGCGAACAGGGCCTGGCCGCGGTCGTCTTCGACGATCAGCACGCGATAGGGCGATTCCGGATCGACGGGTTCACGGGGTCCAGCCGGCGTCGCGGCAGCCGGTGCCGGCGGGGGCGTGGACCTCGCGGGGGGCTCGGTAGGCGTGGGGGGCTGGCTGGTCATCTCGACGGGCTCTCCGGCGCCGGGTTCGGCCGCGTCTTCGGGGGTGGCATCGTCCACCCAGCGGCGCCAATGGTGCGCCGGCGGGGTTTCTGCGCGCAGGCGCGAGCGTGAAGGCTCATCCTGCGGGCGGGATGTGGAATCGATGGCGGACATCAGGCTTCCCCAAGCTGAGCCCCATTATGCGATGAAGTTCACGGGTGAGGCAGACCCATGATCCCCGATGCGCCGACGCCTGTCACGGGCCGGAGGTCGGGGGCGACACGGGAGCTGAAGGCGCTGTCTGCAACAAGCGTTTCAGTCCGCGCGACACGCTGCGCCAGACCCACCAGACCGCCAGCGCGATGAGCAGCGACACTCCGATCACAAGGAACAACGCAATCCAGGGGTGCGCAAAGGCCATCGCAAGGCCGCCCACGACCACGGCGTCTTCCGCCACCGAGGCGGTCCAGTTGCTGACCGGCTCGGGCGAGGTGTTCATCAGGGCGCGCGACCCGCTCTTCAGCAGGTGGCTGGTGAGCGCCACGCCGGCACCCGCCGCCAGCGCGCCGCCACTGAGCTGGCCGTCCGGCGACAGGGTGGCGGCTGCGAGGAACGCACCTGCCGGCACGCGGGCCAGGGTCTGCAGCAGGTCCCAGCCAGAGTCCACGCCCGGGATCTTGTCGGCGAAGAATTCGGTCAACGCGAGCGCCCCGGACGTCCCCAGCACCCACCAGGACTCGGTCACCTGCAAGGCGGGCGGCAGATCCAGCCAGCCCAGCGCCCCGGCGAGGCCCAATCCGAAAACGGTGAGATAGACGCGGATCCCGGCCATCCATGCCAACAGGATCCCAATTACGAAAAGATGCGCTTCGGACATGCCGGCTACTCCCGTTAGACTCATGGGCTCGCGCCACTGCGGCGAGTATAGGGGTCCCGTCTGGCTGCCGGCTGAGTGCCGCATGCCGCTTGTCCGTCATGTCTGCGCCTGCTCCATCCCGCTTCAGGATCGTGCCGCGTGACGCGGCTGTGCGTCGTCGTGGAGCCTCCTTGCTGTTCGGTCTGGCGTGGGCAGGCAGCCTGGCGGCCATGTGGTTCGCCGCCAGCTACACCGCCGCGCCGCGATTGGCGAAGGCCGATGCCAATCGTATACAGGCGGAACGTGAGCTGGCCGTGGTGCGCGGCGAACTGCGCAACCTGCGCCAGCGCGAGTCCACGCTCTCCCGCTCCGATCAGATCAGCCGCGCGGCCAATGCCGAGGTGCAGGATGCGCTGGCCGAGCGCGACGAAGAGATCGCTGCGCTGCGTGCCGATGTGGCGTTCTATGAGCGCCTGGTCGGTTCGACCAGCCAGCGCAAGGGCCTGAGCGTGCACGTGGCCGAGTTCGCACCGGAGGCCGGCGGCACCTGGCGTTACCAGATCATGCTGACGCAGACGCTCAACCGCGGCGCGATCAGCCAGGGCCAGATGCGCTTCACCGTGGAGGGCGTGCGCGAAGGCAAGCTGGCCGCGGTGCAGTGGGACGAACTGCACCAGCAGCGCAGCGCGCCGGGGCAGACCTATTCATTCCGTTATTTCCAGCAGTTGGATGGCAACGTGATGCTGCCGCCCGGGTTCACGCCACAGCGCGTCAAAGTGACGCTGAATGGCGCAGACGCAGCGGTGGAGCAGGCCTTCGACTGGAAGACCGCCACAGCCGCAGGAGGCAAGTGAGATGTTCAAGACCAAGCCCATCCGTCCCGACGTGGGCGCCATCGACACGCTCATCGGGCCACAGGTCACCATCCGTGGCGACGTGGTGTTCAGTGGCGGCCTGTACGTGGAAGGCCATATCCAGGGCAAGGTCATCGCCGAAGCCGGCGAGCGCGCCGTCCTGACGCTGGCCGAGCAGGGCAGCATCGAAGGCGAAGTGCAGGTGCCCGTGGTGGTCATCAACGGCCGCATGACCGGCGACGTGCATGCCTTCGACCGGATCGAGCTGGCCGCCAAGGCGCGCGTACAGGGCAACCTGCATTACAAGGTCGTCGAGATGAGCGCGGGCGCGCAGTTGACCGGGCGCCTGGTGCATGCGGATGCCGTGCCTGCGGGGTCGCCGTCGCATGACGGTGCTGCCTTGCCGGAAGCGTGGGCCACCGCCGACGCCTGATTGGGGCATTCAGAGCCCGCTGGGATCGGCCGCGCTATCCTGCGGCCATGAGTCCCCAGCCCGTACCGCCCAGTGTCCCGCCCCCCAGGCTGGTGGGCTGGCCCGTGTTGATCGCCGTGTTGGCGGTGGCGCTTTCGTTTGGCGGTTGGGGTCTCTGGCAGATGTTCGCGCGCCATGTGGGCGAGGCCCCCACGGCCGCCCAGTCGCGCGAGCAGCAGCAGCGCATCGAGATCCTGGAGCAGCGCAGCGCCACGCTGGCGCGCTCGGACCAGATCACCCGTGACGCCAACCGCGACCTGCAGGCCACGCTGTCCGAACGCGACGAGGAAATCGCCGGCCTGCGCGCCGACGTGGCCTTCTACGAGCGTTTCGTCGGTGCCACCGCACAGCGCCGTGGCCTGTCGGTGCACGAGCTCACCCTGCAGCCGCAGGACGAGCAGGCGTGGCACTTCACCGCCACGCTCACGCAGAACCTCAATCGCGGCGCCGTCAACGCCGGCCGCCTGCTGGTATCGGTGGAGGGCACCGAGGCGGGCAAGCTGCGCCGCCTGGGGTGGGCCGATCTGCGGCAGCAGCCCAATGCGCCCGGCGTGCCGTATTCGTTCAAGTACTTCCAGCAGGTCGAAGGCGACCTGCTGCTGCCGCCGGGTTTCAAGCCTGTCCGCGTGATCGCCCGCGTGGTGCCGCAAAGTGGCGCAGCCGTCGAGCAATCGTTCCCGTGGGCGCAGGCGGCGGCCAAGGAAGGCGCGGGCGAAGGCAGCACCGGCACACGTTGAGCTTGAACTGCCTCCCGCCAGCCCCCATCCTTTCGCCATGACTACCGTCGTTTCCCTGCCGACCGCAGCCGCCGCTCCGGACTACCAGTCCATCGACCGGCCGCTGAACTTCACGCCTGCCGCGGCGGCCAAGGTGCGCGAGCTGGTGCAGGAGGAAGGCAACGAAGCCCTGGCCTTGCGCGTCTACATCCAGGGCGGCGGCTGTTCCGGCTTCCAGTACGGGTTCGAGTTCGACGAGAACCGTGCCGAAGACGACGTGGCCGTGGATACCGATGGCGTGTCGCTGCTGGTCGACCCGCTGAGCCTGCAGTACCTGATGGGCGCGGAAGTGGACTACAGCGAAAGCCTGCAGGGTGCGCAGTTCGTCATCCGCAACCCCAACGCCAAGACCACCTGCGGCTGCGGCAGCAGTTTCAGCATGTGAATGCCGGCCTGCCGCGTTCCGTGACAGGTCCCGTCTCCTCCACCGTGTCGCTCACCGGTTTCGCCTTCGCGGGCGATACGCTGGATCGCGCCGACGCGCTGCGCGACGACACCGACGCGTTGACCGCCTTGTGGCCGGCCGCCCGCGTGATGCTGCTGGACGACGACGGGCGCGCGATGGTGGAAGCCGACGGTGCGCTGCTGGCACCGGAAGGCGCGTCGCTCGGCGGTGGGCCGGGGGCGAGCCTGTTCCTGGGGCTGAAGGATGGCGTGGCATGGTTCGCGGCGCATGCCCGGCACCATGCGGTGCAGGCGCCATCGTGGCTGGACCTGCGGCGCGCGGCCGCGACATGGCCTGCCTTCATGTCCGGCGTGTTCGCCATGGCGCGAGCGCTCCTGCACTGGCAATCGTCCACGCGCTTCTGCAGCGCCTGCGGCGGCGCCATCACGTTCCGCCGCGCGGGTTACATCGCCCATTGCACGCAGTGCGGCAAGGATCATTATCCGCGCGTGGACCCTGCCGTCATCGTTGCGGCCAGCGATGGCGAGCGCCTGCTGCTGGGGCGGCAGGCATCGTGGCCACCACGCCGCTACTCGGTCATCGCGGGCTTCGTGGAACCCGGCGAGACGCTGGAGCAGACCGTTGCGCGCGAAGTGCTCGAAGAAACGCAGGTGCGGGTGCGCGATTGCCGCTACCTCGGCGCGCAACCGTGGCCGTTCCCGGGCGCGTTGATGCTGGGATTCTGCGCCGATGCCGAGCCGGATCCGCCCCAGGTGGACGGCGAACTCGAGGACGCGCGCTGGTTCACCTTCGACGAGATCGATGCCGCACTCGCGCGTGGAGACGACAACACGGGCGACGGGCTGCTGCTGTCGCCGTCCATCTCCATCGCGCGCTCGCTGATAGAACACTGGCATGCCGGCATGCGCGCGACGCGCGACTCGAAGATCCCTGACAAGACCGGGCATTAACAGACAGCCGCGCTAGAATCCCGGCTCGGAGGAATTGCATGTCGATCACGCTCGTCGCCGTCGTGCTTGCGCTGGTGCTGGGGCATGTCGCACCCGCGCTGGTCGCATCGTTCCGCCAGTACGCATGGTATGGGGCATGGTTGCGCTGGCTGGGCGAGCGCTCCGGCGGCGCGGGCGTCTGGCAGGCGCGCTACGGCATCGCGTTGGCCATGGTGCCGGTGTTGCTGATGGTCGCGCTGCTGCAATGGATGCTCGATGGTCCCCTGTACGGGTTGCCCGGCCTGCTGTTCGATATCGCGGTGCTGGTCTACGCCTGGGGGCCGCGCGACCTGGACGTGGATGTCGAGGCCGTCATCGACGCGCATGATGCGCCTGCCCGTCGCACCGCGATCGCCCGGCTCGGACTGACCGGTGAAGCAGCGGCGCTGGATGGGCCGGCGTTGGTGGAAGCGGTGTTCGTCAACGCGCTGCAACGCTGGTTCGGCGTGCTGTTCTGGTTCCTGCTGCTGGGCCCGGTCGGCGCGGTGCTCTATCGCCTGTCGGTACTGGCGACGCAGGACGAATGGGCCTCGACCTTGCCCGAAGAGAATCGCCTTGGCGCGCGTGCGGTGAAGACCGCACTGGACTGGCCCGTCGCCCAGTTGATGACGTTGGCGATGGCGCTGGTCGGCAACTTCGATACGGTGTTCACCGCCTGGCGCGAAGCCGGCGGCACGCGCTTCCGGCTGGACACCGGATTCCTTGGCCACGCCGCACGCGCCAGCGTGCGCTGCGAACTGGCCGAGGAAGCGGAGGAATACGCCGAGGAGGGCATGGTCCAGGCCATGCGCGAACTGCCCGAATTGCGCGACGCGATGAGCCTGGTCTGGCGCATCCTGTTGCTGTGGCTGGCACTGCTTGCCGTGTTCGTGATCGGTGGCTGGGTCAGCTGACGGTCGCGAATGAAAAAGCCCGCGGGAGCGGGCTTTTTCGCGCTTTGACGTGGTGTCCCTTACTGGGACATTGCTGCCATGCCGCCCATCGCGAAGATGAAGATGATGTAGAGCACCGCCAGCGACACGCCTGCGATCGCGGACCACATGGCCCACTTCTTCGCCTTGTCCGATGCCTCCTGCGCGCCCGCCATGTCGCCCACGGCCAATTTGCCGTTGACTTGGGCGGCGAACACGATCGAAACGATGCCAAGGGGCAGGCAGCAGAACAGGGTGGAGAGGATCGCCCACACCAGATGGTTGGGGACGTACTGCGAATTCGTGTTCATGTGCTTGGCTCCTTGAGGATGTTGAAGGTTTGGGGCGGTGGAAGCGTAAGTGGACGGTGAGCGCAAGGCCAGCGTGCAACAGGTGTCAGCCCGGCGCCAACCAGGTGAACGGTACCCAGGGCAGGTTGCGGAAAACCCAGAATCCCGAGAGCAAAAGCAGCCACAGGACAGGGGAAGAGACGCGCTGCACGAACGGATGGAGCCACGCGGGACGCCAGCCCAGCGACCAGGCCGCAAGCACCGGAAGGAGCGGCAGCACGGACACCAGCAGGGGGTTCATGGAGAACGCCTTGCCTACGTCGCCGTGCACCAGGGCGTGGAGCGCGCGGGTGGCGCCGCAGCCCGCGCAGTAGAAGCCGGTGAGGGTTCTGAACAGGCAGGCAGGAAAAGGATTGCCGACCGCGTTGGGGTCGAATGTACGCAGCAGCCAGACGCCAGCCACCAATGCCGCCACGCCTGCCAGACTGGCAATGGCGATGCCGGCACGCTGTAAGGACGCACTCGTCATGGCGTCAACGCTGCCGCTGTGCCTGCTCAACAGCTTCCCGGAACATCACTTCGAACTGGTCGATGCCGCCGGCACTGTGGATGCTCCAGGCCAGATACACGACGCACAGCAGGGCAAACCCCACCGTCACCCAGCAAAGGATCTTTGCCACGGTGGCAGCGCTGCGCGCGCCGGCCAGGTCGCCCTGACGCAGCTTGCTGTTGACCTGCGTGGAAAAAAAGATGGCAATGACGCCCGGAATGGCGCCCAGACCGCAACACGTGCAGAACGTCGCGAAGGCGGCGATCACGGTGACGGCAATCGACCAGCCCAGATGGTTCGGGATGTTCTGGGGAGCGGCGTCTGGAAGAGGAGGCATCGCATTCATCTGGAGATTCCTGTGGGCTTCAGCCGCTCAGTCCGCCCAGCAGACTGACACCGCCAATGAAGAAAACGAACAACAGATACAGGACCAACGGCACCAGCGCGCAGGCCGCGGACACCAGTGCCCATAGCTTGGCTTTGCTCGACGCATCCAGCGCGCCTGCCAGATCGCCTGCGGCGCGCTTGCCGTCCACCTGCGCGGCGAACACGATGGAGACGATGCCCAGCGGCAGGCAGCAGAACAGCGTGCTCAAGATGGCCCACACCAGATGATTGGGCACATAGGGCGCGTGCTGCGACGGCAGCGGCGGCGTGGCACTCATGGTGGTCTTCCGAAGGCAAGTGAAACGGCGTTGATGTTCTCGGCAGGCGACAACGTCATGCCCCTGCACTCCCCCCGATAGACTAACCGAGCGGCAGGGCCGGCGAAACCGTCACGCCGCATCACCGCGCAGCGCGCGCACCCGCGCCTCCAGGACCTCGGCGGTCACGGCGGTGCCATCCAGCGGTTCGCTGGCCACCACGTCAACGTGCGCGCGGAAACGACGGGGCACGCGCATGCGCCCCATCCGGGTATCGCGGTGGCTCCACATGCTGGTCCACATTCCCTTCAGCGCCATGGGCACGACGGGCACCGGGCGGCGCTCGAGTATCTTCTCCACGCCGGACTTGAACGCAGCGATCTCGCCATCCTTCGTCAACGCGCCTTCGGGGAAGATGCCGACGATCTCGCCCGCCGCCAGGGCCGCGTCGATTTCCTCGAATGCGCGCCGCATCAGGTCCGGGTTCTCCCGCGCGCCGGCGATCGGGATGGCCTTGGCCGTGCGGAAGATCCAGCTCATCACCGGGATGTTGAAGATCCGGTAGTACATGACGAAGCGCACCGGACGCGGGATCGTCGCGGCCAGGATCAGCGCGTCCATGTAGCTGACGTGGTTGCACACGATCAATGCCGGGCCCTCGTCCGGCACGTGCTTCTCGATGCCGTGCAGGCGCAGCCGGTACAGGCCGCGCACCAGCAGCCAGCTGAGGAAGCGCATCAGGAACTCGGGCACGATGGTGAAGATCCAGATCGCCACCAGTGCGTTGGCGATGGCCAGCGCGAGGAAGATCTGCGGGCCGCTCCAGCCCAGCGCATGCAGGCCCAGACCGACCAGCGCGGCCAGTACGATGAAGCCCGAGTTCTGGATGTTGAGTGCGGCGAACACCCGTGCCATCCGCGAATTGTCCGTGCGGCTCTGGATCAGTGCGAACAGCGGCACCACGAAGATGCCCGCGAACATGCCGATGCCGACCAGGTCGATCATGATCCGCACGCTGCCGGCCTGGCGGACGAACTCGGCTACCCCCAGCCCGGTGGCGGGCGCGGCGCCCGGCCTGGCGAAGTAGAGATCGAGCAGGAACGCCGTCATGCCGAACGCGCCCACCGGTACCAGGCCGATCTCGACAGTGCGCCCCGACAGCTTCTCGCACAGCAGCGAACCCACGCCCGTGCCCACCGAGAACAGCGCCAGTGCGAACACGTACAGCGTCGACGAACCGTCGGCCGCGCCGAGGTGCAGCTTCGCGTAGGCAGGCAGCTGCGAAGTCAGCAGCGTGCCGAAGAACCAGAACCACGACACGCCGAGGATGGCGTTGCGCACGGCGAGTTGCTGCTTGGCCATGCGCAGCACGGCGAGCGATTCCGGGATCGGGTTCCAGCGGATGACCAGGTCGGGCGCACCCGCGTCCATGCGCGGGATCAGGCGTGACACGGCGTTGCCCAGCACCGCCAGCAACACGATGGCGATGGCGGCCGCCTGCGGGCCGTAAACTCCGGCCACCTGGAAGATCATGCCGCCGGCGATCATGCCGCACAGGATCGAGATCGAGGTGCCCATCTCGACCAGGCCATTGCCGCCGGTCAGTTCCTCCGGCTTCAGGATCGAAGGCAGCACCGAATACTTCACCGGCCCGAACAGGGTGGACTGCACGCCGGTGCAGAACAGCGCGACCAGCAGGACCGGCATGTTCTGCAGCAGGAAACCGACCGCCGCCAGCGACATGATGGCGATTTCCATCGTCGTGGTGATGACGATCAGCCTGTGCTTCTCCAGCTTCTCGGCGAACTGGCCCGCGATGGCGGAGAACAGGAAGTAGGGGAGGATGAAGATCGCCGGCGCCAGCGTGGCGTACAGCGAAAGTTCGCCATCGCTGGCGCCCAGGAAGAACAGCAGCGCGATGATCGCCTGACGGTAGACATTGTCGTTGAAGGCGCCCAGCGCCTGGACGGTGAAGTACGGCAGGAACCGTCGTTGTTTCAGCAGCGAGAACTGGCTGTGGCTGGACATGCGCCCTCCGTGGGTTGCGCGCAGCCTAGCAAATCACGATGGCTCCGCGAGCCGGTGCGCCCGACAGTGTTCCGCCCGTGGCATTGATGGGCCACAGGGGCAGGGGGATAGTGGCGCCCCCACGTCGTCGACACCTTCCCTCATGAGCCGTCTGTTCTCACCCCTGGATCTGGGGCCATTGCGCCTGCCCAACCGCATCGTGATCGCGCCGATGTGCCAGTACTCCGCCGAAGCGGGGCGCGCCACCGAGTGGCATGCCTTCCATTGGCCGAACCTCGCCCAGTCCGGTGCCGGGCTCGCGATCGTCGAAGCGACGGCAGTCGAGCCGCGAGGACGCATCAGCTGGGCCGATCTCGGCTTGTGGGATGACGTTACCGAAGCGGCATTCGCCACGGCGCTCGCCGCCACGCGTCGATATTCCTCCATGGCGATCGGCGTGCAGCTCGCCCATGCCGGACGCAAGGCGTCGACGCACCGCCCGTGGGAGCACCACGGTGCCGCCATCGCGCCCGGTGCCGAACACGGATGGCAGACCGTATCGGCATCGGCCATGCCCTATGCCGAAGGGCATCCTCCGCCGGTTGCGCTGGACCAGGCGGGCATCGATGCGGTCGTCGCTGCGTTCGCCGACAGCGCGCGGCGTGCGGTGCGGCTGGGTCTGGACCTGATCGAGATCCATGCGGCGCACGGCTATCTGTTGCACCAGTTCCTGTCGCCGCTCAGCAATCATCGCGAAGATGCGTATGGCGGTTCGCTGGAAAACCGCATGCGGCTGGTGCTGCAGGTGTTCGATGCGATCAAGGCGGCCGTACCCGCGTCGATGGCGGTCGGCATCCGCATTTCCGCCACCGATTGGGTCGAGGGTGGCTGGGATCCTGCCCAGAGCATCGCCCTGGCGCAGGCGCTCGACGCACGGGGTTGCCACTTCATCCATGTCTCCAGCGGCGGCCTGCATCCCGCGCAGAAGATCACCCTGGAGCCGGGCTACCAGGTGCCGTTCGCCGCCGCCATCAAGCAGCATGTCGCGATGCCGGTGATCGCGGTAGGCCTGATCACCGAGCCGCGACATGCCGAAGACATTCTGCAGCAGGATCGGGCCGATGCCATCGGGCTCGCACGCGGCATCCTCTACGACCCGCGCTGGCCATGGCATGCGGCCGTGGCGCTGGACGCGAAGATCGCGGTCGCGCCGCAGTACCTGCGCAGCGCGCCGCGCGAGCACGCGGCGAACTTCGTGCAGGCGCGATAGCCGATCAGGTGTCCGCGCGTTCGCGCGCGATCGCGCGCCAGCCGATGTCGGCGCGGTGGAACTCGTTGGTCCAGCGGATCCGGTCCACGCCGGCGTACGCATTGCGTTGCGCATCCGAGACCGAATCGCCCAGCGCCGCCACGCACAGGACGCGGCCTCCGGCGCTGACCACGTGGCCTTCCGCGTCAAGCGCGGTGCCGGCATGGAACACCTTGGCGGTCGCAGGCACGTCGTCCAGCCCGGCGATCACGTCGCCGGTGACCGGTGTTTCGGGATAAGGCGCCGCGGCCATCACGACGCCGAGCGACGGGCGCGGATCCCAGCGCGCTTCGGTGACATCGAGGCGTCCGTCGATGGCCGCTTCGACCAGATCCACCAGGTCGGATTGCAGGCGCAGCATCACCGGTTGCGTCTCGGGGTCGCCGAAGCGCACGTTGAACTCGATTACCTTCGGGGCGCCGCTGTCGTCGATCATCAGCCCGGCATACAGGAAACCGGTGAACGGCACGCCGTCGGCGATCATGCCCTGCACCGTGGGGTTGACCACCTCGCGCATCACGCGCGCATGCACTTCGGGCGTGACCACCGGGGCGGGCGAATACGCCCCCATGCCGCCGGTGTTGGGGCCCGTGTCGCCGTCGCCGACCCGCTTGTGGTCCTGGCTGGTCGCCATCGGCAGCGCGGTGGTGCCATCGACCATCGAGATGAAGCTGGCTTCCTCGCCTTCCAGGAATTCCTCGATCACCACGCGTGCACCGGCATCACCGAACGCATTGCCCGACAGCATGTCGCGCACCGCGGCTTCGGCTTCGGCCAGCGTCATCGCCACGATCACGCCCTTGCCGGCGGCCAGGCCGTCGGCCTTGACCACGATCGGCGCGCCTTTCTCGCGGAGATAGGCGAGCGCGGCGTCCACATCGGTATGCACGGCGTAGAACGCGGTCGGGATGCCGTGGCGCGCCAGGAAATCCTTGGCGAATGCCTTGCTGCCCTCCAGCTGCGCCGCAGCGGCGGTGGGACCGAAAACGCGCAATCCCGCCAGACGGAAGCGGTCCACCACGCCAGCCACGAGCGGCACTTCGGGACCGACCACGGTCAGGCCCACGCCTGCCTCCTGTGCCAAGGCCAGCAGACCGTCGATGTCGGTGACCTTGACCGCGACGTTGCGGCACTTCGCCTCCGTCGCGGTGCCGGCGTTGCCGGGCGCCACGATCACCTCGTCCACCCGCGGCGACTGCGCCAGCTTCCACGCGAGGGCGTGCTCGCGACCGCCGGAACCGATGACCAGGACTTTCAAGGGGTATTCCTCATGGCTGGACCGGCGCGTCGGCCGGCGGAGTCAGGCACGCGCGTGCCGGAAGTTCGACGTCGAAGAAAACGGCGCCGTGACGGTCGACGAAGCGCCGCACCAGGATGGCATCGGTGTCGATCAGTGGCGTGATCGCGGGCTGCGCGCACAGCTCGCGCAGCGCGTACTGCTCGCTTTCCTTCAGCGTCTCGAAGCCCGGGGCTTTGCGTGTCTTGGCAGCGTTGCCCTCGGGGCTGCGTATCAGCAGCACCAGCCGGTCACCCTCGATGGCGACCGACTCGGTCACCAGATCCTCGAAGTGGGGAGCGGGCAACGTGGCAGCGACCTTCGCATGCGCCTCATGCAGGCGGGCCTGCGTGTCCGTACAGCCGGTGAATGCGAGGACCACGAATGCCGGGACGAGCATGGCGGAAAGCGTGCGAACGATCTTCATGGCCGTGGTGGTGCTCCCGTGCTGGACAACGAGCGGAGAAAGCTGCCGCGCAGATGACGACCGCCGTTGGCGGCATCATCGGGCACGGCGGTCAGTGCCGGAAGTGGCGCACACCGGTGAACACCATGGCGATGCCGTGCTCGTCGGCGGCGGCAATGACGTCGCCATCGCGCATGGAACCGCCCGGCTGGATCACCGCCTTGATGCCGGCGGCTGCGGCGGCGTCGATGCCGTCGCGGAACGGGAAGAATGCATCGCTGGCCATCACCGAGCCTTCGACCACGAGGTTCGCATCCGCGGCCTTGATGCCGGCGATGCGCGCCGAATACACGCGGCTCATCTGCCCGGCGCCGACGCCGATGGTGCGATGGTCCTTCGCATAGACGATAGCGTTGGACTTGACGAACTTGGCCACCTTCCACGCGAACAGCAGGTCGGTGAACTGCGCGTCGGTCGGCGCGAGCTTGGTCACCACCTTCAGTTCGTCGCGCGTGACCACGCGGTCGTCGGCGGTCTGCAGCAGCAGGCCGGAACCGACACGCTTGGTATCGATGAAGCCGGTCGACGCCGGCGCCAGCGGAATGCGCAGCACGCGCACGTTGGCCTTCTTTGTCGCGTAGTCGAGCGCGGCCGGCTCGTAGTCCGGCGCGATCAGCACCTCGACGAACTGGCGGTCCAGGATGACCTTCGCCGTCGCGGCATCCAGCGTGCGGTTGAAGGCGATGATGCCGCCGAACGCGCTGGTCGGATCGGTGGCGTAGGCCAGTTCATACGCATCGCCGCAGGCCACGCCGACCGCCACGCCGCAGGGATTGGCGTGCTTGACGATCACGCAGGCCGGCGCATCGAACTGGCGCACGCATTCCCACGCCGCATCGCTGTCGGCGATGTTGTTGTAGCTCAGTTCCTTGCCCTGCAGCTGGGTGAAGGTCGCCAGCGAGCCGGGTGCCGGATGCAGGTCGCGGTAGAACGCGGCCTGCTGGTGCGGGTTCTCGCCGTAGCGCAGATCCATGACCTTGACGAAGCTGCCGTTGGCCTGCGCCGAGAACGCCGCGCGCACCGGCACGTCGCCCGACGTGTCGGTGACGGCGGACAGGTAGTTGCTGATGGCGGCGTCGTACTGGGCCACGCGATTGAACGCGGCCACCGACAGCGCGAAGCGCGTCTGCGCGGAAAGGGCGCCGTCATTCGCGTCGAGTTCGCGCACGATGCCATCGTATTGCGACGGGTCCGTGGCCACCGCCACGCGCGCGAAGTTCTTCGCGGCCGAACGCAGCATCGCCGGGCCGCCGATGTCGATGTTCTCCACCGCGTCGGCCAGCGTGCAGTCCGCCTTCGCGGTGATCTGTTCGAACGGATAGAGATTGAGCACCAGCAGGTCGATGGCGCCGATGCCGTGCTCGGTCATCACGGCGTCGTCGGTACCCGCACGGCCTAGCAGGCCACCGTGGACCATCGGGTGCAGCGTCTTGACGCGGCCATCCATCATTTCCGGGAATCCGGTGACCTCGGCCACGTCGCGCACGGACAGGCCGGCGTCACGCAATGTCCTGGCAGTACCGCCGGTGGACAGCAGTTCGACATTGCGGGCGGCGAGCGCGCGGGCCAGGTCGAGCAGGCCGGTCTTGTCGGATACGGACAGCAGCGCCCGGCGCACGGGCTGTAAATCGAGGGTCATGGGGAGGGCAGTACGGAGCGGGGCGCGAATTATAACGCGCCGCAGCATCGCGCCCGACCCGTTGCCAGGCGCTCCGTCAGGCCAGCCCGTAGTCCTTGAGCTTCTTGCGCAGCGTGGCGCGATGGATGCCCAGCATGGCGGCGGCGCGGCTCTGGTTGCCTTCGCAATGGTTGAGCACCTCCACGAACAGCGGGATTTCCATCTCGCGCAGCACGATCTCGTACACGTCGTCCGCCTCGCAGCCATCCAGGTCACGCAGGTAGCGGCGGACGGACACGGCGACATGCTCGCGCAGCGGCGGGCGCGACGTGGCGCGTGGCGTGTCCTGACGGGTGGAGGCAGCGTTCAATCGGATCCCCTGGTGCAACGGATGCGGATGCCCGCCATGTGCTTGTGGGTATTCGGCGGGGGGACGAGTCTAGCGCCTGATCGCGGCGCGCGCATCCGCTTTTTGATGAATCCGGCGCGCTTAACGGAAGTCGAAGGAGAACGCGACGACGTTCGCACTCGGCTCGCGCACAAGCACGGCCATCTGGGCGCTCTGTCCGGGGCTGATCGATGAGGACACCGCGTCCTGTGGCAGGTAGTCGCGTGGTGCCAGCGCACGCGCGCCCAGGGTGCGGCCATCGGCATCCTTCAGCGTCAGCAGGATCACCGGCCAACCCTGTTCCCAGCGTGCTTCGTTGCGGAACGTCGCTTGTGCCTGCAGTGTTCCCGCCTGGCCGGTGACCGGCCGCACATCGCGACTCAGCATGGTGAAGGCGCTGGGCTCGTGCCACATCGGTACGTCGCAGCGGAGTGCGCCGCACAGCATCATCACCAGGGGGCGCCACCCTGCCTGTGTCGCCAGGCGGGCGCGGTCGGCCAGTACGATCTGTACACACAGCAGTGTTGCAAGTGCGCCCACGGCAACCCATTGCCAGCGTGCGCGGGCTGCATGCACCGGCATGGTGCGTGTGCGTTGCAGGAACCGGGGACCCGTTGCCTTGCGCGTGGGCGTGGCGGTGATGACGGGCGCCGGCTCGATGGCGGAAGCCGCTGCGTCCTCGGGCATTGCATGGACCGTGATGACATCGACAGGCGTCGCGTCTTCCGGTGCTGCAGCGTCTGCCGCGTGCGCGGTGATGTCGGGGGTGTCATCGATGGGTATCGCCACGTCCGCCGCATCAGGCATGGTGTCTCGCGAAGCCGCCTCTTCCTCTGCCAGGAATGGTGCCGCGGGCGTGTCGTCCGGTGGCGCACCCGGCGATGCTTCCGCGCCAGCTGCTGCAGGATTCAGGAAGGTCGCGAGGCTGGGCGATGCGGCCACCGCCGCTTCGTCCGCCGTGGCCAATGGTCTGCCGCAGCGGGGACAGTCTGCGGGCACGGCATCGGTATGCCGGTCGCGGGCGACAAGGAACTGGCAATGCGGACAGGCCGTGAACATGGCCCCTATTCAACCATGCACGCCCGCGCGCGTGTTGTGATCGCGGACGCGGCGGAGAGCGGTGTCAGCGACGGATGCCGTCGATACGCATCCAGTCGCCGTCCTGCGTGGCCACCAGGGCATCGAACCACGTCGCGTAGCGGGCCAGCAGTTCGTCTTCCTGTCCCCTGAGGATGCCCGACAGTGCGATGCGGCCACCGGGCGCGACGCGCGCGGCGAGGATGTCGGCCAGTGCGTCCAGCGCCGAGGCCAGGATGTTGGCCACCACCACCGGATAGGTCATTACCGGTTCGTCCTCGGGCAGGTAGACGTTGAAGTTCGCATCCACCTGGTTGCGCTGCGCGTTGTCGGCGCTGGCCAGCAATGCCTGCGGATCGTTGTCCACGCCCACGGCCTGCGCGGCGCCGAGTTTCAAGGCGGCGAGCGCGAGGATGCCGGAACCACAACCGAAGTCGAGCACGCGCTGGCCCTCCAGTGCACCGTCATCGGCGAGCCCGTCGAGCCAACGCAGGCACAGTGCCGTGGTGGGGTGCGTGCCGGATCCGAACGCCAGGCCCGGATCGAGTCGCACGATGGCGGCATCGTCGCCGGCTTCTGCGGGCACTTCGTGGTTCCAGGGCACGATGAAGGTACGGGCGCCGAAGCGCATGGGCTTGAACTGGTCCAGCCACGCGCGTTCCCAGTCCTCGTCCTCGACCTTGCGGAACCCCGCCTGGGTCCAGTCGAGTCCCGGATCGAACGACTCCAGTGCGGCGAGCAGCGCGAGCCCATCGATATCCGCATCGAACAGTGCGGTCAGCACCAGCGATTTCCACAAGGGAGTCTCGCCGACACCGGGCTCCAGGATGGCCCGTTCGTGCCCGGTATCGGCGTCCGCATCCAGCAGCGTGACCGAGAGCGCGCCGACGTCCTCCAGGGCGGTCTCATAGCGCGGCTGCTCGGTTTCGGTGCAGCGCAGGGAGAGCTCCAGATAGGGCATGGCACAAGGGGGCGGGAAGCGGAGAAGGCGTGCATTGTCTCATGCGTTCAGGCGAAGGCCCGGCAAGGCGGGCGACGGAAGGCGTGGCGGGCGTGCTGAACGCGGCGTTTTCGCGTTGAACAGCTTGGGATGCACCGGGATAATGCGGGGGTGCCCCGGAAGCTGCTACTGCCGATGATGCTGGTGGGCCTGCTGGGGGCGCTGGCGTGGATGCCGCTGCGCCAGGCGGGGCTGGCGCCGTTCGCGATGCCGACGGACGATGCGGCTTCCGCCCCGGCCGGGACGACAGCGCTCCTGCCGTCCACCACACCCGCTGTCCTGCGCCCTGTCGCTGCGCATTCGACGCCCATGCTGTCGCCGCTGCGGCGCGCATTCGAGGACAGCACCGACCTGTTCGCCTATTCGCGCGAACTGCTCGCCCTGTCCGCAGCCGGCGATGCCGATGCCATGTGGCTGCTGAGCCTGGTACAGGACTACTGCGCGGGATTTGCCGCAGACCCGGCCGGTTATGCGCAGGACTCGCGCGTCATTGCAACGCTGGGATTGTCCAACGGCGGCGCGATGCTCTCCGCACGCCAGCGCGTGCAGCAGCGATGCGCCAGGTTCGTGCCGCAGGACGGACTGTCGTTGCCGACCATCCTCACCCAGCGCCAGCAGGCCGCGCGCGCGGGCAGCCTGGCGGCCGAGGCGGCACTGCTGGCGATGGAGCAGCCATTGCGCGACGACGATGACTATCGGCGCGAACTGGTCCAGCGCGTGCTCGATTCGGATGATCCGTTCGCCTTCTTCGCCATCGCCCCGGTCATGGGCACCAGTGCGAGTGGTCGGCGCGACACGCTGGGCGAGGTATCGGGCAGTGAACTCAGCGAGATCGCCTGGCGCATCGCGTCATGCGAGCTGGGCATGGATTGCAGTCCGGACGGCGCGATGATGACGAACTACTGCGTGAACGGCGGCATATGTTCGCAGGATGAATCACAGGATTTCACCACCTTCGCGCGCGATGCGGGCGTGCCGCGCCAGGGTGCCGGCAATGTTGACGAGATGGTGGGCACCTTGCTGTCCCACCCGGGAGCTGACGGATGAAGTACAAGCACACGCGACCGGGAGCCAATTTCCTGGTCTGGGGCCTGGTAGTGGTGGCGTATGCCGCCGCTGCCGCCACGATCGTCATCGAGACACGGGATCCCGAGTACCGGGATCTCACGCGCGTGGGCCACATGACGATCCATGCGCCGGACGATGCGCGCCGGCTTGGCGCCAGCCAGGTCGCCGCGCTCTACCGGGCGCGCAGCGGCACGCCGTTCTCCACGCTGGCGCCCGGCAGCACGATCCGGGTGGTATGGGCGGACGGCTCTTCGGAACTGGTGCGGATCACCGATCCATCCTCGCCACTCGGCGTGCGGACGGTGCCCGGCACGCAGCGGGTGCCTGCCGATCGTTGAGCGTCCCCGCAGATGGCTGCAGACGACAGAAGGGCCGGGATGGCGACATCCCGGCCCTTCTCTTTCGTGTGCGTGCGCGCCATTCCGCGATGCTGGCCTGCAGCCGGCGACCCGCCGGCTTCCGCCACATGGAAGGCCCCGCGCGGACGCGCGGGGCTGATCCATCCTCTGCTCAGACCAGCGAGATCGTCTTGTTCTTGCGTTCGGCCAGGCGCTTTTCCAGGTAGTGGATGTTCTGGCCGCCGGCCTGGAATCCCTGGTCGCGCATGATGCGCTGCTGCAGCGGGATGTTGGTCTTGATGCCGTCGATGACCATCTCGCTCAACGCCACGCGCATGCGGGCGATGGCGGTTTCGCGGTCAGGACCGTGCACGATGAGCTTGGCGATCATCGAATCGTAGTTCGGCGGCACGCGGTAGCCTTCGTAGATATGCGTATCCACGCGCACGCCCGGTCCACCCGGCGGATGGAAGTGCTGGATCAGGCCCGGGTGCGGCATGAAGGTGTCCGGGTCTTCCGCATTGATGCGGCACTCGATCGCATGCCCGCGCAGCACGATGTCGGACTGCTTGATGGTCAGCTTCTGCCCAGCCGCGATGCGCAGCTGTTCGCAGACCAGGTCGATGCCGGTGATGCGTTCGGTCACCGGATGCTCCACCTGGATGCGGGTGTTCATCTCGATGAAGTAGAAGCGGCCGTCCTCGTACAGGAACTCGAACGTGCCGGCACCCCGGTAGCCGATGCGCAGGCAGGCTTCCACGCAGACCTTGCCGATCTCCGCGCGCTGTTCGTCGGTGATGCCGGGAGCGGGCGCTTCCTCCACCACCTTCTGGTGGCGGCGCTGCATCGAGCAGTCGCGCTCGCCCAGGTGGATCGCGTTGCCCTGGCCATCGGCCAGCACCTGGATCTCCACGTGACGCGGATTCTCCAGGAACTTCTCCATGTAGACCTCGCCGTTGCCGAACGCGGCCTTGGCTTCGGACTTGGTGGTCTCGATGGCGGCCTTCAGCGCGCCCTCGACATGCACCACGCGCATGCCGCGGCCGCCGCCGCCGCCCGCGGCCTTGATGATCACCGGATAGCCGATCTCGCGCGCGATCTTGGTGTTGGCCACGATGTCCTCGCCCAGCGGCCCACCGCTGCCGGGCACGCACGGCACGCCCGCCGCCTTCATCGCGCGGATCGCCTCCACCTTGTCGCCCATCATGCGGATGGTGTCGGCCTTGGGGCCGATGAAGATGAAACCGGACTGCTCCACGCGCTCGGCGAAGTCGGCGTTCTCCGACAGGAAGCCGTAGCCCGGGTGGATGGCCTGCGCGTCGGTCACCTCGGCGGCGGCGATGATCGCCGGGATGTTGAGGTAGCTGTCCTTCGATGCAGCAGGGCCGATGCAGACGGACTCGTCCGCCATGGCCACGTGCTTGAGGTTGCGGTCGACGGTGGAATGCACGGCGACCGTGCGGATGCCCAGGGTGTGGCAGGCGCGCAGGATGCGCAGCGCGATCTCACCCCGGTTGGCGATGACGACTTTGTCCAGCATGGCGCGGACCTCAGCCGATCACGAACAGCGGCTGATCGAATTCGATCGGCTGGCCGCTTTCGGCCAGGATCGACAGCACGGTGCCGGAGACGTCGGCTTCGATGGGGTTGAACATCTTCATGGCTTCGATGATCGCCAGCGTCTCGCCGGCCTTCACCGACTGGCCGACGGCGACGAACGCGGGCTTGTCCGGCGACGGCGACGCATAGAAGGTGCCGACCATCGGCGCACGCACCACGTGGCCGTCCGGCAGGGCGTTGCCGGCCTTGGCCGTGCCGCCGGTGGAGGCTTCGGTGGGCGAGCTCATCGGCATCGGTGCGGCGGGGCGCGGTTCGGCGTAGGCGGCGGGGGCCGGTGCCGGCACGGCATAGCCGCCCTTGGGCGTGCGCGCCAGGCGCACGGATTCTTCGCCTTCCTTGATCTCGATTTCGGCCAGGTTCGACTCTTCCAGCAGGTCGATCAGTTTCTTGATTTTGCGGAGATCCATGGGAGCCTCGTGGTTGAACGTCGTTCCCCGCGGGGAACAGAGGAAAGTCAGGCGGGCAGCCGCAGCAGGGCGGCATCCAGCGCGTAGCGGTAGCTGTCCGCCCCGAAGCCGCAGACCACGCCGACCGCCTTGTCGCTGACGTAGCTGGTGTGGCGGAACGGCTCGCGGGTGTGCGGATTGGACAGGTGGACTTCGATGTAGGGCAGGGCCACGGCCGCCAGGGCATCGCGGATCGCGACCGAGGTGTGGGTGAAGGCGGCGGGGTTGATCAGGATGAAGGCGGTGCCGTCGGTGCGGGCCGCCTGGATGCGGTCGACCAGCGCGTGTTCCGCATTGGACTGGAACGTCGCGAGTTCATGCCCGGCGGCCTGCGCCTGTGCCGTCAGTGCCAGGTCGATGTCGGCCAGCGTCGCGTGGCCATAGACCTCCGGCTCGCGGGTGCCGAGCAGGTTGAGGTTGGGGCCATGCAGGACCAGCAGCTTCGCCATCGACGCCTCCAGCGGAAGGGCGGCAGTCTGCTTGAAGCCGGCGATGCTGTCCAGTTCGCCGAAGTTTGCCTTGTTTTAAGCGATTGTTTGATTTCGGGGCTACCCATCTCGGATCAAGGACTTGCAAGGGGGAGCAAACCGCGACGGCGCGCGTGCCGAACGGTGGTCACGCCACGATGGCAGCAGGTTCGATGAACTTCCCGGCGGGAGCCTAGTCCACCCACCCGCTGATCTCGCCGTGCTGGAAGGGCCCGACCTTCTGCCGCTCGATCCTCCCGTCTGCGCCCACCAGCACGGTGTACGGCAGCACGCCCTTGGCGTTGCCCAGCCAGACGCTGGCGTCGGCCGGACCGGGCGTGTCCAGCACGATGGGATAGCCGACCGGCACGCGCGACAGGAAGTCCTGCACGCCCTCAGGCGTGTCCAGCGCCAGACCCACCACCTGGACGCCCCCGGTTCCCTGGGACGTGGCGAAGCGCTGCAACTCGGGCATCTCCTCGATGCAGGGCCCGCACCAGCTGGCCCAGACGTTGATCAGCAGGCGCTTGCCCCGATAGGTGGCCGCGAGATCGACGATCTTTCCATCCAGCCCCGGCAGCGCGAGCGCCGGCATGGGATCGCCGATGCCGGCAGGCGTGACGCCTTCCGGAGGCCTGGGGGCGGTCGCATTCACCGCGGCGTGCAGGGCGCGCTCGCCGGGTCCGGTCCGCCACAGCGGATTGCCGTTGAACCACAAGCTGGCCACCAGGCCCAGGCCACCGGCGACGAGGGCGACGGCCAGGATGCGCGGCGTGGTGACCTTCATCGTGCCGCCCGTTCGAACGCCTGGCGCATCGTGTCGTGGGTCAGCACGGTGGGCAACACCTCGCCCTCGCCACCGTTGCGCGGATACATCACGTACAGCGGTACGCCGACGGCCGCGTGCTGCTCGAGGAACGCGGTGATCGCAGGGTCCACGTTGGTCCAGTCGCCGGTCATCATCACTGCGTCGTGCCTTGCCAGCAGGTCGCGGAATGCGCCGGTATTCAGCACGGCTTTTTCGTTGGCCTTGCAGGTGACGCACCAGTCGGCGGTCATGTCGACGAACACGATGCGGCGCTCGGCACGCAACGCTGCCAGACGTTCCGCCGAATAGGCCACGTGGCCGTCGGCGGTCGGTGCCGCCGCAGCCTCCGCCGGCAGCCGGTGCACCATCGCCAGCGGCACCAGTGCGGCGACAGTGAGCACGAGCGCCGACACACGCTGCAACGGCGCTGCGGCGAAGCGCACACGCTGGAACCACCACAGCCCCAGTGCCAGCAGCACCAGGCCGGTGAGCGCCAGGCCGACCGCGTCGATGCCGCGCTGATTTCCCAGTACCCACAGCAACCACACGGAGGTGAGGTACATCGGGAACGCCAGCACCTGCTTCAGTGTTTCCATCCAGGCGCCGGGCTTTGGAAGGCGATTGGCCAGCGCGGGCACGAAGCCGATCAGCAGGAACGGCAGCGCCAGCCCCAGTCCCAGCACCGCGAACACCAGCAGTGCCAGCGGTGTCGGCGCTGTGAAGGCGTACGCCAGCGCGACGCCCATGAACGGTGCGGTGCACGGGCTGGCGACCACCACCGCCAGCACGCCGGTGAAGAAATCGCCTGCCGCGCCACTGCGCGACGCCAGGCCGTGCCCGGCGCCCGCCAGCCGATGGCCGATGGCGAACACGCCCGACAGGCTCAGGCCGACGGCGAACATCACATAGGCCAGCAGCCCGACCACCCACGGCTGCTGCAACTGGAATCCCCAGCCCAGCGCCTGGCCAGCCGCGCGCAAGGCTATCGCCAGCGCACCGACCGCCACGAAACTCACCAGCACGCCGGCGGTGTACCAGAGCGCGCTGCGGCGCGCCTGTCCGCCGCTGCGTCCGCTGTCGGCCAGTGACAGCGCTTTCAGCGACAGGATGGGCAGTACGCAGGGCATCAGGTTGAGGATCAATCCGCCGAACAGGGCCAGCGCCAGCGCCGCGAGCAGGGATGTGGCGCCGCGCTGGTTGCGTGCCAGAACCTCTTCGGGAGGACGGGTGCGTTCCACGTCGGCTGCGGTCGTTGCGGGCGTAGCCGGCGCGCTGGCGGTCGCATCGCCCGGTATCGCCGTTGCTGGCAGCGGTGCGACGGCGGCGGGTGCGGGCACGTCGGGTGTGCTGGCCGGCGTGGCCGCGCCGGCCGGGATCGACAGCGTCACCCGTCGCGTCATCGGCGGGTAGCAGATGCCGTCGGTCTGGCAGCCCTGGAAGGTCACGCGCAGCGTGGCCTGCACGGCCTTGGGGTGCTCCCTTCGCAGCGGCACCGGCACTTCGGCCTGCTCGAAGTAGACCGTGACATCGCCGAAGTGCTCATCGCGGTGGGCCTTGCCGGCCGGCCAGCGCGGTGCCTGCAGCGAGACGCCAGCGGCGCCTTCCAGCGCCATCGAGGTACGGTCGCGGTAGACGTAATAGCCGCGTGCCGGCGTGAAGCGCAACAGCAGCTCGTTGCCATTGAAGGCGATCGCTTCGAAGCCGAATGCTTGTTCGGCCGGCAGCGGCAGGGTATCCATGCCCGCCTGCGGTCTCTGCCCCAGCAGTCCACCCGTCAGCGCACCCGCACCGAGCGGTACGAACGCCTCGCCCGCAGCGGCCGGCAGCGCGACCTTCACTGTGCGTGTCTGCGGCGGGTAGCAGATGCCGGCGTCGGCGCAGCCCTGATACTTGATCTTCAAGGTAACGCTGTCGGCGTCGGACGCAGGCTGGCCGGGCAGGGCGGCGATCAGTTCGCCACGATACGTCTCGACGTCGCCGAAGAATTCGTCGCGATACGCCTTCCCCTTGGGCAGCTGCAACGGCTGCGCCGCGAAGCCGGCGCCCGCCTCCACGCTGGTGCGGTGACGATAGAGGTAGTAGCCGTCGGTGATCTTCCAGCGGATCTCGATACGGTCCCGCGCCGGTGCAGTGGCCGTCAGCACGAAGGCCTCGTCCACCGGCAGCAGGTCGTCCTGGGTGATCGCCGCCGATGCAGCGGGTGCCACCACGGCGAGCAGGGATACGGCCAGGAAGGCGAACAGCATGCGGATCAGCGTCATCGGGTCTGGGTCTTCAACTCGAGGGGGCGCCATCGGCCCGGGTTTCAGCGGCGACCCACGCCAGGTAGGCGGGCAGGCCGGTGGCGGCTTCGACCGCCAGGATCTCCGGCAGTTCATACGGGTGCAGTTCGGCCAGCCGCGCCATCAGGGCGTCGCGCCGGTCGGCGGGAGTCTTGGCCAGCAGCTGGACCTCGCTGGCCTGTTCCACCTGGCCCTGCCAGCGGTAGGTCGACACCATGCCGGGCAGCACGCTGACGCAGGCGGCCAGGCGCTCGTCCACCAGCGCCCGTGCCAACCGCTGGGCGGTGTCGGCGTCGGGACAGGTCGACAGGATCAGGAAGACGGGCATGGGGTATCGATTATCGCAGACCCGGTCCGGGCGCCCCTGCGACCGATATGTACACCCACCCCTTGAAACCGCGCCGGGCACCCCGATATCCCTCGCATCCCGGCCCTGTCGGGTTTTTGTGCCCCTGGCGTTGGCAGTCTCCCGTGGGGAGTGCTAAAATCGCCGCCCCTTTCCCAGTCCAATCAATCACTTAAGAGGATTGACATGAGCAATATCAAGCCGCTGTACGACCGCCTGGTGGTCAAGCCGATCGAAGCCGAAGAAACCTCCGTCGGCGGCATCATCATCCCCGACGCCGCCAAGGAAAAGCCCACCAAGGGTGAAGTCGTCGCCGTCGGCGAAGGCAAGTTCATCGACGCCACCGGCGGCGTGCGCGCCCCGAAGGTGAAGGTCGGCGACAAGGTGATCTACGGCCAGTACTCGGGTTCGCCCTACAAGTACGAAGGCGTCGAGTACAAGATCATCAAGGAAGACGACGTCCTCGCGATCCTCGGCTGATCGCGCGTGGCGGCTCCGCGCCGCCGCCCACGTCACCGCATTCCTCCTGATGGCGGGCCTGCCCGCCTCACGAACCACACTCAATACTCCTGGAGTTGCACATGGCAGCCAAAGATATCCGTTTCGGTGAAGACGCCCGTACGCGCATGGTGCGCGGCGTGAACATCCTCGCCAATGCCGTCAAGGCCACCCTCGGCCCGAAGGGCCGCAACGTCGTGCTCGAGAAGAGCTTCGGCGCCCCCACCATCACCAAGGATGGCGTGTCCGTCGCCAAGGAAATCGAACTGGCCGACAAGTTCGAGAACATGGGCGCGCAGATGGTCAAGGAAGTCGCTTCCAAGACCTCCGACAATGCCGGTGACGGCACCACCACCGCCACCGTGCTGGCGCAGGCGTTCATCCGCGAAGGCTCCAAGGCCGTCGCCGCCGGCATGAACCCGATGGACCTGAAGCGCGGCATCGACCAGGCCGTGAAGGCTGCCGTCGAAGAGCTGAAGAAGCTCTCCAAGCCCACCGCCGACGACAAGGCCATCGCCCAGGTCGGCACCATCTCGGCCAACTCCGACAGCAACATCGGCGACATCATCGCCGAGGCCATGAAGAAGGTCGGCAAGGAAGGCGTGATCACGGTTGAAGAAGGCTCCGGCCTGGAGAACGAACTCGACGTCGTCGAGGGCATGCAGTTCGACCGCGGCTACTTGTCGCCGTACTTCATCAACAACCAGCAGTCGCAGCAGGTCGAATTCGACGACCCCTTCATCCTCATCCACGACAAGAAGGTCTCCAACGTCCGCGAACTGCTGCCGGTGCTGGAAGGCGTCGCCAAGGCCGGCAAGCCGCTGCTGATCGTGGCCGAAGAAGTGGAAGGCGAAGCCCTCGCCACGCTGGTGGTCAACACCATCCGCGGCATCGTGAAGGTCGCCGCCGTCAAGGCGCCGGGCTTCGGTGACCGCCGCAAGGCCATCCTGGAAGACATCGCCACGCTGACTAACGGCACGGTGATCTCCGAGGAAGTCGGCCTGCAGCTGGAGAAGGCCACCATCAACGACCTGGGTCGTGCGAAGAAGGTCGTGATCTCGAAGGAGAACACCACCATCATCGACGGCGCCGGCGATGCCGAGCGCATCCAGTCGCGCATCAAGCAGATCAAGGCGCAGATCGAAGAGACCTCGTCGGACTACGACCGCGAGAAGCTGCAGGAACGCGTGGCCAAGCTGGCCGGCGGCGTGGCCGTGATCAAGGTCGGTGCCTCGACCGAGATCGAAATGAAGGAAAAGAAGGCCCGCGTCGAAGACGCCCTGCACGCCACGCGTGCGGCGGTGGAAGAAGGCGTGGTCCCGGGCGGCGGCGTCGCGCTGATCCGCGCGCTGCAGACCATCGGCAACCTGAAGGGCGCCAACGAAGACCAGAACCACGGCATCCAGATCGCCCTGCGCGCGATGGAAGCCCCGCTGCGCGAGATCGTCACCAACGCCGGTGAAGAGCCGTCGGTGATCGTCAACCGCGTCAAGGACGGTTCGGGCAACTTCGGCTACAACGCCGCCAACGGCGAGTTCGGCGACATGATCGAGTTCGGCATCCTGGACCCGACCAAGGTCACGCGCTCCGCGCTGCAGAACGCCGCTTCGATCGCAGGCCTGATGATCACCACCGAAGCGATGGTGGCCGAGGCTCCGAAGAAGGACGAGCCGGCGATGCCGGCCGGCGGTGGCATGGGCGGCATGGGCGGCATGGACTTCTAAGTCCCGCTTCCCGCGTCACCGTTCCAGGAAGGGCCCCGCAGCGATGCGGGGCCTTTTTGTTTTTCCGCGATATGCGCACCGCGACACCGCAACAAGCGTTCCGGCAAAGCCGCGCGCGGGACACCTCTCTGCCGGGCCGGCTCCGTAGCGTACGAACTTCGGTGCTTAACGATGTTTTCACCGAACACGACGCGAACGACAGCCATCGGAGGAGAGGGATTCGAATGAAACGACATGCATTGCGCGACGCGATCCGCGTCGCCCTGGTCGCGTGCGCGGCCACCGCAGCGGCGGCCCACGCGCAGGAGGCGCCGGCGCCCACCACATTGGATCGCATCGAGGTGACCGGGTCGCGCATCCGACAGGTGGATGTGGAGACGGCCGCTCCGGTGCTGGTGATTTCGCGCGAGGAGATCCAGAAGCAGGGCTTCAATTCCGTCGCCGATATCCTGCAGAACATCACCAGCGCGGGCAGTCCGGCGGTGAGCCGCATCACGCCGCTTGCCGCGGGCGAGGCGGTGGGCGGCGCGTACATCGACCTGCGCAACCTCGGCCCCAACCGCACCCTGGTGCTGGTCAACGGGAAGCGGCTGGGCATCACCACCGGCGGCTTCCAGGACCTCTCGCAGATTCCGGCGGCGATGATCGAACGGATCGAAGTGTTGAAGGACGGCGCATCGACGCTGTACGGCTCCGATGCGATCGCCGGCGTCGTCAACCTCATCACCCGGCGCAACATGGACGGCATGCAGGCCAGCGTCTATGGCGGCCAATACTCGCAGGGCGACGGCCAGCGCACGGTACTGGACCTGATCGCCGGTTTCAGTGGCGACCGTGGTTCGGTGACCGTCGGCGCGGAGTACACGGAAGAAGATCCGGTGTGGGCCACCGATCGCTGGTTCTCGGCGAGCCGCTTCCCGATGGGCGAGGGCAGGGTACCGAGGCCGGGTGGTGAAAGCGGAACCACGCAGTACGGTCGCCTGATCGTCCCCGGGCGCGGCAACTTCACGCTCCGGCGCGAGACGCCCGGACTCGATCCGCGCGACCTGGACAGCTACCGCGCGCTGGACGACACCGACTTCTCGCTGCCGGTCCAGCAGTCCACGCTGCTGGCGGGCATCGAACGCAAGTCGGTGTTCGTCAACCTCGACCACGCGCTCGGCGACCGCATCCGCTTCGCCGGCGACATGCTCTACACCGACCGCGCCTCGTTCTCGCGCAATGCGGGCTATCCATACTCGTCGCAGGCGTTCGATACGCCGATGTCGATCGACAGCTACTACAACCCCGTCGGCAACCAGAGCGGCGACGCGGATCCCACCGCGGTGCACTTCACCCGTCGCGGCTGGGAAGTGCCGCGCGAGAACCGACTTTCGCTGACCACCTATCGCTTCAGCGGCACGCTGTCGGGGTACTTCGACCTGGCCGGCCGCAGTTGGGACTGGGACGTGGGCTACCTCTACAACCAGAACAAGGGCGTGCAGGTCGGCACCGGCAACCTCAACCTTGCCGCCGTGCGGATGGCGGTGGGCCCTTCGTTCCTCAACAGCCAGGGCGTGGTCCAGTGCGGCACGCCGGACAACCCGGTTCCGCTGGGCACCAGCCAGGGCGAATGCACGCCGTGGAATCCGCTGTTGCCATTCGGTTATGGCGGTCCGGGTGACGGCTCGGCGACGGACCCGGCCGTCAGGCAGTTCATCTTCCCGGTCGGTCAGGCCGTTTCGATGACGAAGACGCAGGACTATTTCGCCAACATCACCGGCACGCTGGCGACGCTGCCGGCCGGCGACCTGGCGGTCGCGCTGGGCGTGGAGCACCGCAAGGAATACGGCGAATTCTCGCCCGATGCGTTGGCCCAGTCGGGCGGTTCCACCGATCTCGCGGCCGGGCCGACGGCGGGCGGCTACAGCCTCGACGAAATCTACGCCGAGGTGCAGGTGCCGCTGCTGTCCGAGGTGCCGCTGGCCCGCGAGCTGACGTTCAGTGCGGCGACGCGGTACTCGGACTACGACACGTTCGGCGACACCACCAACAGCAAGCTGGGCCTGAAGTGGAAGCCGGTGGATTCGTTGCTGGTCCGCAGCACCTGGGCCGAGGGTTTCCGTGCGCCGGACGTCAGCAACTTGTACGGCGGCGCTTCGCAGACGTTCTCGTTCTACACCGATCCCTGCGACACCTCGTTCGGCGCCGCGCGCGGCAACGCGCGTTGCCTGCAGGACGTGCCGGTCGACTTCCGCCAGCCCGCCAATGACGCCGACGGCATCGCGGACGGTCCCGGGACGCAGACGCCGATCCCCTTCGTATCGGGTTCGAATCCCGACCTCACTCCGGAAACGTCCGAATCGACGACGCTGGGCGTGGTATTCAGTCCATCGTTCGCGCCGGGGCTGAACGTGTCGCTGGACTGGTGGACGATCCGCATCGAGAACACCATCGTGGCCGACACCGAGACCCAGGTGCTGGACGATTGCTACCTGCGGGGGATCGAGGCGCGTTGCAACGCATCGACGGGCTCGCGCTTCGAACGTGATGCGGCCACCGGCGAGATCCTTTCGTTCACCACTACGCCGATCAACGTGGGCCATGTCGAGACCGAGGGTTTCGATTTCGATGTCAACTACCGCCGTACGACACCGTGGGGCATCTTCAGTGCCAGCTGGCTGAGCACGTACATCAGCAAGCTCGAACTGAAGACCGACGACCTGGAGGACAATCCGCCGCAGCAGTTGAATGGCATCGCGACGAGCATAGGCAGCAACTTCCGCATCCGCTCCAACCTCAATCTGGGCTGGGAGCACGGGGCATGGGGCGTGTCCTGGGGGATGCGGTACTACGCGGGGGTGAAGGAGCGCTGCGTCTTCGACGACATCTGCAGCCTGCCGAACTACCGCGCGCCCTGGACGGGCGGCGAGATACTGCGGATGCACGAGCGACCTTCCACGACCTTCCACGACGTGCAGGTCCGCTACCAGGCGCCCTGGAACGCGACGATCTCGTTCGGGGCCAACAACGTGTTCGAGCGCTATGGGCCGCCGATGTACTCGCAGCCTAGCTCGGGCTACTCGTATTACGGTGGTTACGACATTGGACGGTTCGTCTACCTGAAGTACCAGCAGAAGTTCTGAGCCGTCCGCAGCGGTTCGGCCGGCCGCGTCCATGAGGGCGCGGCCTTTCCACGTGCGAAAAAAGCGCACCGGGGAGAGAGACCCGGTGCGCAGTCGCGTGCGACGCATGTCGTGCCGCCCGTGTTGCGCGATGCACGTGGGTGGCGGTGTCCGCCGTCGTGATGTGCGGGTACGCCTGTCGCGCTTCGGGATGGTGATGGCTCAGCGGGCGCCGCCCGCGGTACGGAAGCGGGTCGCGGTGACCCCGGTGGCGCGTTTGAACGAACGCGAGAACGCATGCCGACTCTCGTAGCCTACGCTCGCGGCGATCTCGCAGATCGCCAGCCGGCCATCCTGGATCAGTGCGCAGGCACGCAGCAGGCGGGTCTGGGTGAGCAGGTCGTGGGGCGTCATCCCGAACACGTCACGGAACGAACGCAGGAAATGCGAGGGCGAGTAGCGCGCAGCCTCGGCCAGGGCGCGAAGGTCGTGCGCATCGAACGGGGCGTTGAGGATGCGGTTGCGCGCGGTCAGCAGGCGTGCCACGACCGCGCGCCGATGCCGTTCGCTGCGACCGTAGGCGCGCTCCACCCAGTCCGCGGCGCGTGCCTGCGCGTTGCGCGCTGCCAGCATCACGGCGGCCAGTTCGCGCCCCGATTCGCGGTCGCAAGGATGCGGCGCGCATCGCAGCAATGCGGAGAGTCGCTGCAGCATCGGGCGGTCCATGGGCAGTACGGCGGGTAGCAGCAGTGGCGTCGCCAGGCCGCGACGCTCTGCAGGCTCGGACAGCGCCTGTGCCCAGTGGCTGGGCGCGTGCACGAGCACCCAGTCCGCGCCGGGCCCGGCGAGCAGGCGCCTGGGCGCGTCGCCCGGCAGCGCCAGGAACCGGCGGCCGGCCAGCCGGAATACCCCGTCGTCGGTCTCGACGTCCGCCTCGCCGCGCAGCGCGATGACCAGCGTGCAGCCGCTGCACGCGGGCGGCGCATGCATCCCGCGGCCACCGCGCAGGCAGAGGCCCGTCATGGCGTCGCCGGCATCGTGGCCGGAACTCCTGCGCGCGTGGCGGAATCGCATGATGCAGGCAGGCGCCACGTCGTGGCGGCGCGCCGGCACCATGTCAGCTGAAGCCGTAAGGAAGATTGGGCGATGACACGACCTTGTCGCCGATCGCTTCGCCTTCCAGGAAACGCACGCAGTCGCGCAGCACCGTCGGGTCGTTGAGGACGCCGTGGTGGCCGAGGTCGAGCGTGGTCAGCAGGCGCGCAGCAGTGAGGTGCCGGGCGAAACGCTCGCCTTCATCCCAGGGCACTTCGTCGTCGAGCAGATCGTGCACGACCAGCACCGGGATGCCGATGGCCGGTGCGATGCGGTGCGCCTGCAGCGCATCCAATCCTTGGCCAATGCGGGATTCGAGCAGCGCCAGGATGCGCGCGCCCACGCGCGGTCCCATGCCGGAACGATCCACGAAGCGCTGCAACGCCGCGCGAGGATCGGCCTGCGCGGAGACCAGGATCGCCCGCTTCGCGCGCAGGCCCTGGTGCAGCGCGAGCACCACCGACATGGCGCCCAGCGAATGGCCGATGACCGCGGCCGCTTCGCCGCAGCGGCGGCCGACCTCGAGCATGTCGCCCGCGGTCTCCAGCAAGGTGGACGTTTGCGTGGCCACCGTACGGCCCTCGCGGGCGAAGGCGACGACGGCGTACCCGTGCGCCGTCAGCGCGCGCACCCAGCCGGCCATCGCCTCACGGCCCGTCGCGTCAAGCGGCGGTAGCAGCACATACGGCTGCCGGTGCGGATCGCCCCAGGACACTACCTGCAGGCACCGGCCGCGCAACGCCAGTGTTTCACGGCGTTCCGGGCAGCCTTCTACGTATCGCGGACAGCCGGCGAAGCCGGTCTCGTCATCGAGCTGCAGCAACCCCCTGCGTGCGGCGTGGCGCGGTGCGAGCAGGCCGATGAGACATTGCACCGCACGCGTCCACGGGTTGAAGGGGGTCGGAGGCCTGGGTTCGGTATCGCCGCCGCGTGGAGCGGCGGCGGACGGGGAGGGAACGTCGGTCAGCGGTTCGGCGGCGTGCGTGGCGTGGCGTGAAAGCAGCATGGAAGTCCGGTCTCTGCGTGAGGGTTCACAGAGACAAGCGCTTTCCTGCCGTGCTCACTGACACGTCCCGACGATGCGGGGCGAAACGATTCAGGGCGCGTTGGCCATCGTGACGAAGGAGGCGGTCGCCAACGCAATGCGGGCAGGATGGTTGGCAGGAATGTCCATAAGGTCCGCAAACGCCAGGCCCTCCCGGCGCGTGCGTGCGGCTGCCTCGGGACGCCCATTGCGCGCATGCAGCTGCGCCAGCGTGGCGTACCACGCGAGCAGGTCGTGCGGGAACGAGCGCGGACGGTCGCCGATCCGCAACGCTTGATCGATCATGGCGATCGCCGCCGCGTCCTCCCCCTGCCGCGCATGCGCAAGGGCGCGCACGTACAGGGCGTTCGCCGACAGATACGGCTCGTGTTGTGCGTCGACGCGCCGCTGCAGGTCGATCGCGTGTTCCCGCAGGTCATGATCGAGGCCAGCCACCAACTGCAGGCGGAGGACGCGCAGTTCGGCGTCGAGACGCTGTTCGTGCGTGGGTGGCAGCACTCTGTCCAACTGGGCCCGCGCCTCATCGGCCAATGTGCGCGCACCGGTCAAGTCGCCGCGCAGTTCCTGGATGCGGGACAGCTTCGCCAGCGAGAACCCGATGCCCGGCGCGCGCTCGCGGCCGATCGCATGCTCGATGGCCATGGCTTCGCGCAGCAGCGGTTCGGCCTCGTCGAGGCGACCCAGCGCAAGGTACACGCCGCCGAGATTGTGCACACGCGGCGCGACGTCCGCGTTCGGTTCGCGATAGATGCGGCGCGCGATGCCGACGGCTTCACGGAGCGGCGCCTCGGCTTCCGCCATCTGTCCAACCGCCATCAGCGCGATGCCGTAGTTGCTGAGCCGTCGCGACGTCTCCGGATGTTCATTGCCGTATGCCGCGCGCGTCAACGCCAGGGCATGCCGTTGCCAGCGCACGGCCTGGTCGGCCCGGTGCGCGCGCGTGTACGCGGTACCCAGCGCGCCGTAGCTGCGGACCAGGCGGGGATCGCGTGGCGGCAGGCGTGCCTGCTGGATCGTGATGGCGGCCAAGTGGTCGGCGATGGCGGCCTGGTGCTCGTCCATCTCGCTGCGCACGATCGCGCGGCGGTGGTAGGTGAGGGAGGCGGCGAGCCCCTGCGGATCGACGCTGCGCTGGACCGCGAGCGCTTCGTTCAACAACGCGAGCGCCGCGGGATAGTCCTTCTCGCTGGACGCGAGTTGTCCCTGCTGGCTGAGCGCCATCCCGAGCGCGGCGTGGTCGCGCGCGGGCAGTGCGCGCGCGATGGCGACGGCGCGTGCCAGCAGCGGACGTGCGTCGTCGTAGCGGGACATCTCGTCGTAGATCCGTGCGATCACCACCAGCATCTCGACCTGCAACGCTGGCGAGGCCACCAGATCGGTGCGTGCGCGTTCGGCCCCACGCTGCAGCAGGGTGGCGGTATCCGGCAGCGACGCGCGCGGACCTCGGGGGGCTTCATTCTCGAACAACTGCACGAGCAGGTCGCGCACGGCATTCGCACGCTGTGCTTCATTGCGCGCACGCCAAGCTTGCTCCTGCGCTTCGGCCGCGGCCATGCGCGCGGTGTGCGCCTGCCAGAGTGCAGCCGACAGACTGGCGAGCACGGCGACCATCAGCATGGCCGCGACGGCGACGCCACCGCGATGGCGGCGGGCGAACAGGCTCATGCGATGGAGCGGCGACGGCGTCCGCGCGCGGACAGGCTCGTGGCGCAGGTGGTGTTCGAGATCCTCGGCCAGGTCGCCTGCCGATGCGTAGCGACGGGCGGGCTCGGCCGCGGTAGCCTTCGACAGGATCGCGCCCAGATCGCCCTTCGGCAACGCATCCTGGCGCGCACTTTCATCGGGGCGCTCGCCGCTCAGCAACTCCCGCATCAGCACGCCCAGCGCGTACACGTCCGTGGCGGTGGTCACGGCAGCGCCGGTGTACTGCTCGGGTGCTGCGTACCCCGGCGTCAGCCCGATGGCGGTTGCGCCTTCGCCGTCGCCGGTGGCGTCGATCAGGCGCGCGACACCGAAATCCAGCAGCCGCGGCGAGCCGTCGGTCGTGACCAGGATGTTGGAGGGCTTGAGGTCGCAATGGACGACCAGTTGCCGGTGCGCAGCGTCCACCGCGCGGCAGACGTCGCACAGCAGCTGCAGTCGTGCAGTCCGGTCCAGGTTGCGGAGTTCCGCGTGGCGGGTGATCGGTAGCCCGTCCACGTGGTCCATGACGAGATAGGGCACGCCTTCGTCGGTGACGCCGCCGTCGATCAGGCGCGCGATGGCCGGGTGCGTGAGCGCCGCCAGCGTCTGCCGTTCGCGGCGGAACAGCTGCTGCTGCAGTTCGGAATACGGTCCGCGCCGCAGCAGTTTGACCGCGACGCGTTGCTGGAAATCGACATCCTCGCGTTCGGCGAGGAACACGGTGGCCATGCCGCCCTGGCCCAGTGGACTGATCAGCCGGAAGTCACCGATGCGCTCGCCGATCCACGCCTGCGGTGGGCGGATGTCTTCCGCCTTCAACGCCTCGATCAGAGCGGCGACGGGTGTGTCGAGCAGGACGGGTTCGGTGCGTGCGTGGGCGGCGAGCAGCGCTTCCAGGTGGCGGCGGTCGGTCGGGTCGGGGCAGTGCCGGTCCATCCAGTCGCGCCGTGCCTGCGGGGGCAGGTCCACGACCGCATCGAACGATTGGCGCAGGGAAGGCATGGCGTGTGTCTGCGGGAAAGGGTCTGCCACCAAGCGACTTTCGGGGCCGGACCCTGACACGCCGGCGCGCTTACGCGGCCAGCTGGGCGCCGAGGAACGCCCGGGCGTACTGCCAGTCGCGGTAGACGGTGCGCACGCTCAGTTCGCAGAGCTCGGCGATGCGCTCCAGCGGCAGGCCGGCGAAGTAGTGCAGTTCGACGACTTCGGCGGCACGCGCATCGTCCAGCGCGAGGCGGCGCAGCGCCTGGTCCAGTTCCAATGCGTGTTGCGGATCGATCGTCACCTGGCCGGCCAGCGTGTCGCGATAGTCGGTGCGACGCAGGTCGCCACCGTGCTTGATGCGTGCGCGTTCACGCGCGCGGTCGACCAGCATGTGCCGCATGGCGCGCGCCGCATACGCATAGAACTGCCGCGTATGGGTGAATTGGGGCTGCTGGTGGCTCATCTGCAGGTACAGCTCGTGCACCAGCGCCGTGGTGTCCAGCGTGGCGCCATCGCGGGGAAATCGTTGCTTGTGCGCCAGTCGGCGCAACTCTTGGTAGACCTCGCCGAACATGTCGTCCAGCGGGCGGGGGGAAGCGTCGTTCGGGGGCATGACGATCCGGATATGGCGGAAGGGACAACGGGTCGTCGCCTTGCAACGACCGGCACCAGGAACCAACGCGCAAATCCCGGCGCACGGGCCACCGCCCGGCGGATACCGATCGTCGGGCGCGTTCAGCCCGCGATCGCACGCACCGCGCGCACCGCCTCGTCGACCTCCGCGGGCGTGTTGACCAGACTCGGCGCCAGTCGCGCGTAGCTCACGGCGTAAGGGCTGGTGCTGGCGATGATGCGTCGCGCGAGCAACTGCTTCACGATGTCGTTGGGCCGCACACCCTCGATTTCGAACGCGACCAGCCCCACCGACAACGCTGCGGAGCGAGGCGTGTGCACGTTCACCTTTGGTAGATCGGCCAGGCCCTGCTTCAGTTGATCGTTCAGTGCGCGGATGCGCGCCGCCACGCGCTGGCGCCCCATCTGCCCATGCATGCGGAATGCGGCCGCCAGCGCCCACTGGTGCTCGAAGGCGTGGAACCCGCCGGGCGTCATCCGCGCGGCATTGCACGGGCCGGCCGGTGCCCGGTCTTTGGTCCAGGCGACATAGCTCTCGAGTTCGGTGAAGTTGGGTACCAACGGCTGCAGGCGTGCCCAGTTCGCGGCGTTCGCCCACACGATGCCGGTGCCGCGTGGCCCGAACATCCACTTGTGCGTGCCGGCGCAGAAGTAGTCGGCGCCCATCTCGGCGATGGTCTCGTCCGCGGCGCCCAGTCCATGCACGCCATCGACCACCAGCCATGGGGCCTGCGGCAGGCCGCGCAGCATCGCGCTGATCTCGCGGATCGGCAGACGGATGCCGGTGCTGGAATGCACCCACGTCACGCCCACCACCTTCGTCTGCGGGCGGATGGCCGCTTTCAGGTTGCCGACGATCTCGTCCACGCTGGCGTCGCGCGATGTCCGGAACAGGGCCACCTTGCGCATCGACGCGCCGCAGCGCGCCGTCGCAAGCCGGATCGATTCATGGTGCGAGTAATGGTCGTGCACCGTGGTCAGCACCTCGTCGCCGGCTTTCAGCGGCAGGCCGTGATAGACCAGGGCCAGGCCTTCGGTGGTGCTTCGCGTCGTGCAGACATCCTGGCCTCGACCACCCAGGTACTCGGCCACCTGCGCGCAGACGTGCAGCGGAAGATTGTGCGCGTCGTCCTCGAACATCGCGCGCTCCACGAACAGGAACGGGTTGGCGTCCATCGCGCGCCGGTAGCCTTCCAGCGCTTCACGCACAGGTGCCGGATGACTGGCGATGAAGAACGAGGCGAAGTGGCGGTACGCCGGGTCCAGCGCGAACTGCGCGCGTACCGATTCCCAGGTGGAGAGGTCGGGCAGGGCGGGGGTCTGCGCCGTCACTGCCGCCAGCAGGCGCCCGGGCACCAACGTGGCGGCGAGCGCGGCGGGCGCCGCGAGCAACTGTCGGCGAGTCAGTTCCATGGAACACCTGCGCGGGTGTCGTCCTCGAAGCGGACATGCTGGCAAACGCGGCGCCCGTGGCCGGGCGGCCACCGCCGCTGGGCGGCGGGTCTGGGGGAACACGCTCCACGTTGCAGATGAAACATTCGCCATCGCCGGCATGGCGTGTTATCTCTAGCCGCGAATGAACACTACCCGCGCCCGCTTCTGGTTTTGGTATTACGGCTTTCCGATGCCAGCGGCGGAGGCGAGGTTGCATTCATTCTAGGCAAGACACCAGAAGAATCCCCTTGAAGCCGCCAGCCACCCTGGCGGCTTTTTTGTTGACCCGGAGAAACCCGATGGCCCCCCATACCGACGACCTGCGCATCCGCAAACTCGATGAGCTGGTGACGCCCGCCGCCGTGATCGGCGAACTGCCTTGCGACGACGTGGTGTCGCAGACCGTGTCCGATGCACGCGGCGCGCTGCACGACATCCTGCATGGCCGCGATGATCGCCTCATCGTGGTGATCGGTCCCTGCTCGATCCACGATCCTGCCTCGGCGATGGAGTACGCGAGCCGGCTGAAGCCGTTGCGCGACGCGTTGGCCGGCGAACTGGAGATCGTCATGCGCGTCTATTTCGAAAAGCCGCGCACCACCGTCGGCTGGAAGGGGCTGATCAACGACCCGGCGCTGGACGGCAGCTTCGACATCAACCGCGGCCTGCGCCTGGCGCGCCGGCTGTTGCGCGACATCAATGCGCTGGGGTTGCCGGCGGGGTGCGAATACCTGGACACCATTTCGCCGCAGTACATCAGCGACCTGGTGGCATGGGGCGCGATCGGGGCGCGCACCACCGAAAGCCAGGTGCATCGCGAGATGGCCAGCGGGCTGTCGTGCCCTGTCGGGTTCAAGAACGGCACCGACGGCAACGTGAAGATCGCGGTCGATGCGGTGGGTGCGGCCTCGCATCCGCATCATTTCCTGGCCGTGACCAAGGAGGGGCGTTCGGCGATCGCGGCCACGGCGGGCAATCCCGACTGCCACGTGATCCTGCGCGGCGGGAAGACGCCGAACTTCGACGCGGCCAGCATCGAGGCGGCGAGCCAGGTGCTGGCGAAGGCGGGCCTGCCGGCACGCCTGATGGTCGACGCCAGTCACGCCAACAGCGGCAAGAACCCGGACAACCAGCCTGCGGTCGTCGATGACATCGCCGCGCAGCTGCAGGCGGGCGAGCAGCGCATCGTCGGCGTGATGGTGGAGAGCCACCTGGCGGGTGGGCGCCAGGACCTGGTCGATGGCCAGCCGCTGACGTACGGGCAGAGCATCACCGATGGATGCCTGGGATGGGAGGCATCCGTGCAGGTACTGGAAAGCCTCGCCATCGCCGTGCGCCGGCGACGTGCACAGCGCGAGGTATCCGCAGCAGCCTGAGTGCGGGCTCCCCGGAAGTGACTTCCGGCAGGTCGAAGAGATGACGGCTGGCAACTGACCGGTCGCAGGGCGGTGGCGACACTGGCAGCACGTTCCTGCCATGCACCGGAGTCCGCCATGCACCGTTCCGTCTGTCGTCCGCTCTGCCTCGTCGCGCTGCTGATCGCCACCATCGCACCGGCGCAGGCCGCCGACCTCACCGTCACCCTGCGCGGCGTACGCGCGCAGACAGGATTCATCAAGCTGGCGGTCGTCGACAGCCAGGCCGGCTGGGACGGCCAGGCGCCCCCGGTGCAGGGCGATGGCGCGCCGCCGCGCGGCGACACCTCCACCTTCGTCTTCAAGGACCTGGAGCCCGGCACATACGCCGTCATGGTCACCCACGACGAGAACGGCAACGGCAAGCTCGACAGCAA
This sequence comes from Pseudoxanthomonas sp. 97-1-1, assembly GCF_057773125.1. Classification (NCBI taxonomy): domain Bacteria; kingdom Pseudomonadati; phylum Pseudomonadota; class Gammaproteobacteria; order Lysobacterales; family Lysobacteraceae; genus Pseudoxanthomonas; species Pseudoxanthomonas sp. 97-1-1. Next base: position 234,711 of record NZ_JBYMTJ010000003.1, read on the forward strand.
CATGATCGGCATGCCGACCGAAGGCTACGGCTTCAGCAACAATCCGCGCGTGATGCGCAAGCCGACGTGGGACGAAGCCCGCTTCGACATCGGCGCGCAGGATGCCGCCATCGACATCGCGCTGCACTGAGGAGCGATGCCATGGACCGCCGCCGCTTCCTGCACAACCTCCTGTCCGGCGCCACCGCGCTGGCCGTCGCCCCCGCCTTGCTGCGCGGCCAGGACGCCTTGGCCGGCGATCCCGCCCGCTTCGCCGCCGGCCTGCGCGAACGCCCGTGGCTGGCCGGCTGGAAGTCGGTGCAGTCCGAAACCCTGGGCCCGGAAAACGTGCGGATCGAAGGACGGCTGCCGGCGGGCTTTGGTGGCACGCTGTACCGCAACGGCCCTGCATGGACCGAGCGTGCGGGGTTCCGCTACGAGCACTGGTTCGACGGCGACGGCATGGTCCACGGATGGCGCTTCAACGGCGACGGCACGCTGACCCACCGTGCCCGCATGGTGGCCACGCCCAAGTTCACCCGCGAGCAGGAGGCAGGGCGTTTCCTGTACCCCGTCGCCGGCACGTCCGTTCCGGACATGCAGCCGATCCGCAACAACGACGATGCGAACGCGGCCAACACCTCGGTGACGATGATCAACGGCCGCCTGTTCGCGCTGTGCGAGGCGGGCTCGGCGTTCGAGCTCGATCCCGACCAGCTGGCCACGCTCGGGCCGGTGACCTGGCGTCACGACCTGGCGGCGATCCCGTTCTCGGCACATCCGCTGGTGGATCGCGACGGTTCGGTGTGGAATTTCGGCTCCATCTCGATGATGGGCGGCAATGGCCTGGTGGTGTGGCACATCGGCCGCGACGGTACGCTGGCGTCGGCCGACGTGCTGGAGACACCCGTGCCCGGCTATCTGCACAGTTTCGCGATGACCGATCGCCACCTGGTGTTCGTCCTGATCCCGTTCCGCTACCTGGACGGTGCCGGTGCGTTCTTCGAGCGCCTGCGCTTCCGGCAGGACCAGCCGCTGCGCATCGCCGTCGTGGACAAGCATGCACCCGCGCAGGCGCGCTGGTTCGAAGCCGATTTCGCCGCGATCTATCATTTCGGCGATGCGTACGAGCGCGATGGCCGCATCGTGCTGCGCGCCGTGCAGCATCTGGATGTGGAAGAGGCACGCTCGCCCCTGAAGGCGGCAATGAACGGCGACGGCGATGTGCATGGCGGAAACGGGCCATTGCGTGAACTCGTGCTCGATCTGCGCCGCGGCGATGCCCGCTGGGAAGAGACGGGCATCGCGGGCATCGAGTTCCCCGTGTTCGATGCGCGCACGCGGTCTGCCGGTCCCGCGCGGCTGTATGCGCCCCTGCACGCGAGCGCTTCGGTTGCACCGTACTTCAATGGCGTCGGCGCTTTCGATGTGGCGCGTGACCGGCGCCAGGTACATGACTACGGTCGCGATGTGCTGGTGGAAGAGCACCTGTTCGTGCCACGTCCCGGCAGCACACGCCCCGACGACGGCTGGCTGGTCGGCACGCTGCTGGACGCCGCGCGTGGCCGCAGCGGCATCGCGGTGCTCGACGCGGGCCGCGTGGAAGCGGGTCCTGTTGCCCAGGCGTGGCTGCCGTACACCGTGCCGCTGGGCTTCCATGGCCACTTCGCCGCCGCTTGATCCCATGCGGCTGTTCTTGCCGGGACGTGGATGCGGCATCCTGTGCGGATGGAAAGGACATCCCGTCGCGGCACCCCCCTGCGCTGGCTGCGGCGAGGGCTGCTGGCCCTCGTCGCCCTCTATGCGCTCTATCTGCTCGCAGGCAACGTGTTCCTCAACACGGCACTGGGCGAAGCCACCCTGAACCGCAAACCGGAGCGTTTCCGGATGCAATGGGCGTCCGGCAGTACCTGGTGGCCGGGGCGGGTCAGCCTGACCGATGTCACCCTCCAGGGTCAGGCGCGGCGCATCGCCTGGGACGCACACGCCACACGCGTGGAGGGCCGCATCGCGTTGTGGCCGCTGCTTTCGCGACGGTTGCATGTGCCCGAGGTGCGCGCGGACCAGGTCCATGGCGGGGTCCGGCGTGTGGCAAGCGAGTTGGCGCCGCCACCGCCGCGCGCGGGCGGTTGGGAGCTCCAGTTCGACCGCATCGCCAGCGATTCGGTCCGCCGTGCCGCATTCGATGCATGGGTGCTCGAAGGCGAAGGCCGCGCGCAGGTCGGGTTCTACAAGCAGTTGCGCGGAGGACCAATGGAACTGATGCCGTCGACATTCGACATGACCGGCGCACGGGTGACGCGCGAGGGCGCCGAGGTGCTGCGCGAGGCGACCCTGCATGCAGGGTTCGCCCTTGATCGCCATCGGCGCGAGCAGGCCGCCGGGCTCGACAAGCTGCTCAAGACGCGGCTGGACCTGCGGCTTGGCGGCCGCACCTCAGGATTGAACGTGGCCGTCAGTCCGCGCGGAGAGGTCGCGGTCAAGCTGGTGCCGGGCGAGGGCAGGGCGGACATCGCCCTGGCCTTCGAGCGTGGCCTGCTCGCGCCGGGCGGCCGCGCGCAATGGACGATGGCCGTCGCCGGCAACGACATCACGGGCGCCGTGCGCCACGACATCCTGGGCATCGATGTGGCCGTGGACCAGGACATCGCGATCAAGGCGACCGTGCCGCCGCAGGCCGATGGCAGGCTGGCGGTGGAGGCGGATATGCGCCTGCGTGGCCGACGCGTGCCTTTGCGCGACTTCGCCGGTGTCCTGCCGCGCGCATCCGGACATGTGGCCGGGACCTGGCATTTCGATTCGCTGCGGTGGTTGTCCGGGCTTTTCCCGCAGGCGCCATGGCTGAAGCTCGATGGCGCCGGTGCGATCAGCGCCGACGTGCAGGTGGTGGACGGCAGGCTCGCGCCCGGCAGTCGCATCGAGGTGCCGGGCGTGGACGCGGTCGTCGACGTGATGGGCAACCGCATCCGTGGGCGCGCCCGCGCGGACATCCGGCTTGATGCCGGCGCTGGCGGCGAACTGCTGCCGCGGCTCAAGGCGGTGATGGAGACGTTCGACGTCGCGGCGGTGAAAGCGCCCGATAAGCCGTACGTGCGCGGGCGCAACCTGCGCCTGTCGGTGAATGCGGACGATGGCACGCGCATGCGCGAGACGCTGAAGGCGCGTGTGGTGTTCGACGATGCCACGGTGCCTGATCTGCGCGTCTACAACCCGTTCCTGCCGCGGCGTCACATGCGGTTCGACGGCGGTGCCGGCTACCTCAGTGGCGACCTGTCGCTGGATGCCGCCGGTGAGGTCGGGCATGGTTCGCTGCGTATCGCCGGGCGGGGCACGCGCATGTTCCTTGCCGGCATCCAGCTTCGGGGCGATGTCGATCTGGCGCTGCGCCTGCGCCGGGCCGACCTGAAGCGCCATCTGTTCGTGGCCGACGGCAGCACGCTGCAGGTGCGCAATGTCAGCTTCCGCGAACCCGATGGCGGGACCCGCGCGGGCTGGTGGGCCCGCGCGACGCTGGGGCGCGCGCGGCTGGACATCGATCGTCCGCTCAGCGCGGGCGGACTTGCCGACGTGACGATGAAGGACGTGGGCTTCCTGCTGGCCCTGTTCTCCCGCAAGAAGGAGTACCCGGCCTGGGTCTACCGACTGATCGATGCAGGCCAGGCGCGTGTCGATGGTCGCGTGCAATGGCAGGACGACGTGCTGGTCCTGGATCGCCTGCAGGCGCGCAACGACCGTTACGAAATGCGGGCACGGATGCGGCTGCAGGGTGCCCGGCGGCAGGGCGATCTCTACGCCAAATGGCGGGCGTTGAGCGTCGGCGTGGAATTGCAGGGTACCCAGCGCAAGTTCCACCTCGTCCGTGCCGGGGCCTGGTACGACGGTCGTCCCCACTACCTGGAATAGCCAGGTTTGCGCAGTCGTCGCGCGTCTGGAAACGGCGTCACCTGTTCAGGTAAATGCAGTGAAGAACGTAACCGGGATTCCGGCCCGCTGCCCCCGAATTGGTCTGATATCGGTAACACGCAGCAGGGGCGCGGGTTTGGCGCACGTTCATATTTGTGACTCGACGCAGCCGCGCGCTGAACCGTCCGGTTCTGTTTTGCAGTGCAGCGTGCAAGACGCGTAACGGACCCTTCACGATGGCCCCGCATCCCGACGTGGGGGAGGGAGCAAGCCCGCAGTGGCCTAGCCATTGCGGGCTTTTTTATGCCTGCAGCAGCAGGAGTGGAAGCCCGGGATCCCCTGCGCGAATCCCGGCCCATGACCGTACTGCCGTCGTCCCCCGCCCTGACTCAGGGGCTTTGCCCCGCAGCATTCCAGCGCGCGGCGTGGTGCAAGACCTTTGTCGACCGCAGGGCCCCAGGCGAAAGCGGCTAGAATTGGCCCATGGCCGATACCCCCGCACGCGTGATTCCGCTCCAGGTCGTCAGTTCTTCGCCCGCTCCCCTGGAGACGGGCGCCAAACAGCTGGGGGGCGACAAGATCGGGCGTTCGCCGGTGCAGTTCGCGGACGCGCCGGTACTGCGCAAGCCGTCCTGGATCCGGGTACGCATTCCCTCCGACGGGTCGGTGGCCAAGCTGAAGGCCAAGCTGCGCGAGAACCGCCTGGTCACCGTCTGCGAAGAAGCCAGCTGCCCGAACATCCATGAGTGCTTCGGCCACGGCACGGCCACCTTCATGATCCTGGGCGAGGTCTGCACGCGGCGCTGCTCGTTCTGCGACGTCGCCCACGGCCGCCCGAAGCCGCCGGACGCGTCCGAACCGCTGAGCCTTGCCCACACCGTCGCCGACATGGGACTGAAGTACGTGGTGGTGACCAGTGTGGATCGCGACGACCTGCGCGACGGCGGTGCCCAGCATTTCGTCGACTGCATCGCCGCCATCCGCGAACACTCGCCCGCCACCCGCATCGAGATCCTGACCCCGGACTTCCGCGGCAAGGGCCGCATGGACCGCGCGCTGGAGATCCTGGCGGTCAATCCGCCGGACGTGTTCAACCACAACATCGAAACCGTGCCGGACCTGTACCCGAATGTCCGCCCCGGTGCCGACTACCAGTGGTCGCTGACGTTGCTGCAGCGATTCAAGCAGCAGCACCCGCACCTGCCCACCAAGTCCGGCATCATGCTGGGCCTGGGTGAAACCATGGAGCAGGTGCAGGCCACGCTGCGCGACCTGCGCGCGCACGACGTGGACATGGTGACCATCGGCCAGTACCTGCAGCCCACGGCCCACCACCACCCGGTGCTGCGTTACTGGACCCCGGAAGAGTTCAAGGAACTGGAGCTCTACGGCAACGCACTGGGCTTCAGCCACGTGGCGTCCGGCCCGCTGGTGCGTTCGTCCTACCACGCCGACCAGCAGGCGGCGCAGGCGGCCCACGCTGCGCAACACGCGGGCTGAATCCCGTTCCGGACCGTGACGCCGGACCACCCCGTCGGCGTCGCCATGTCCGCCTCCCGGCCATGGCACGGCCACGGTTCACCTTTTCCTACGCTCCGGCCTTTAGGCTGCCCAAAGGCAGATGACAATGCGCGCAACTTTGTGCACTGTCGGCGTGTCGAATCCGCAATCCGTTCCAGCCTGACGGGCCTCCGGGCCATGAGTACGCAATGACACTGAAGAAAGCCCCCCTCCTGCTGTTGGCCCTGGCCCTCTCGACCCCGCTGGCGCTACTTGCGCGCGGCGACGGGGACGCGGTCGCGGTGGCACCCACCACCGACCAGTCCAATACGTCCAAGCTGGTCTACGGCCTGCTGTCCGACAGCCGCTACGCGTACCGTCCGCGCCCGCTGGACGACACCCTGTCGCAGGATGTCTTCAAGCGCTATTTCGAAGCGCTGGATGGCGGCAAGCAGTTCTTCACCGCTGCCGACGTGGAGCGCTTCGCGCCCTACAGGACCAAGATGGATGATGCGATCCGCAGCGGCGATCTTGCGCCGGCCTACGAGATCTTCACCGTCTACAAGCAGCGGGTCGGCCAGCGCGTGGCATTTGCACGTGCGCTGCTGAAGCAGGACTTCGACTTCAACGGCGACGAACGCTGGGACTACGACCGCGAGGATGCGCCGTGGGCCGCCGATGGCAAGGCCCTGGATGCGATCTGGAAGAAATCGGTGATGAACGACTGGCTGCGGCTGAAGCTGGCCGGCAAGAAGCCCGACGACATCCGCAAGACGCTGGACAAGCGCTACGCCAACCTGCAGCGGAGCATCAACGAGCTGAAGACCGAGGATGTCTTCCAGACCTTCCTCAACGCCTACACCAGCGCGATCGATCCGCACACGGATTACTTCACGCCGCGCACGGCGGAGAACTTCAACCAGTCAATGTCGCTCTCGCTGGAAGGCATCGGCGCCGTGCTGCAGCGGCAGGACGATCTAGTCGCCGTCCGCGAGATCGTACCGGGTGGTCCGGCCGACCTGAGTGGCAAGCTCAAGGTGGGCGACCGCATCGTCGCCGTCGGGCAGGGCAAGTCGGGGCCGCTGACCGACGTGATCGGCTGGCGCATCGACGATGTCGTGGCGCAGATCCGTGGCAAGAAGGACACCCAGGTCCGCATCGAGTACATCCCGGTCGAGGCCGGCATCGACGGCAAGCATGCGCAGGTCACCATCACGCGCCAGAAGGTCAAGCTGGAAGAGCAGGCGGCGAAGGCGGAAACCATCACCCTGCCGGCCAGCGGGGGCGAGGCCGAGCGACGCATCGGCGTGATCAAGCTGCCGGCGTTCTACCAGGACTTCGAAGGCCGTCGCCGCAACCCCAACGATTTCAATTCCGCTACCCGCGACATCGCCAAGCTGCTGGTGCAGTTCAAGGCACAGGGCGTGGATGGCGTGATCATGGATCTGCGCAACAACGGCGGCGGCTCGCTGGACGAGGCGGTGGAACTCACCGGCCTGTTCATCGACAAGGGCCCGGTCGTGCAGGTGCGCGAGTCGGGCGGCCGCGTGACGGTCAACAGCGACCGCAAGACCGGAGTGGCCTGGGAAGGTCCGCTGGCGGTGCTGATCAACCGTGGTTCGGCCTCGGCGTCGGAAATCTTCGCGGGCGCCATCCAGGATTACGGGCGTGGCCTGGTGATCGGCGAAACCAGCTTCGGCAAGGGCACCGTGCAGAACATGGTGGACCTGGACCGCTGGCCTGCCAACGAAGCGCCGCGCTTCGGCTCGGTGAAGCTGACCATCGCCCAGTTCTTCCGCGTGGCCGGTGGCAGCACCCAGCACAAGGGCGTGGTGCCGGACATCGCGTTCCCGGTGAGCGTGGACGCCAGCGAGTACGGCGAGAGCACCTACGACAACGCATTGCCGTGGACCCGCATCGCCGCCGTGCCGCACACGCAGTACGGCAACTTCGCGCCGCTGCTGCCCCGTCTGGAGGCTTTGCACGCGGCGCGGTCGGCCAAGGACAAGGAGTTCCAGTGGTGGTCGGAAGACGTGGCCCAGTTCCGTGCCGAAGCGGCGAAGAAATATGTTTCGCTCAACGAGGCCGAGCGCCGCGCAGAGCGTGACCGCCAGGAAGTGCAGCGCAAGCAGCGGCAGGCCGAACGCAAGGCATTGGGCCTGGCATTGGATCCGTTGGCCGAAGACCTCGCCGATGACGGGCTGGGCGCTTCCGAGCGCGACATCGTGAAGGATGCGCAGCGCGAGAAGCTGGCCGACAAGCGTCCGGACCCGTTGCTGCGCGAATCCGCCGCGATCCTCTCCGACGCCATCGGCATCCTCGGCCAGGACCGCAAGCTCTCCGCGCAGGTGTTGCCGGATTCGCCGGGTCCGGGTCGCTGGGCCGAATGATCGCTCTGTAGGAGGGGCTTTGGCCCCCGATGCCCTTCGATCGGTGTCGCGCGGTCCTGGAGGTGTGTTTGGGGCTGGTTTTCAGCCGGCCCACTGGCCAGCCCTTCCCGTGGAAGATCTTCGGGGCTGAAGGCACGCCAGGCACAAGATCCGGATAGCGCCCCCCTAGCGTGCGCCGTAGTCTGGGCGCATGGACACCATGTCACGCCGATCGCTTCCCGAACCCGCCCGCGCCGGCCTCGCCGATCCCCTGGAGGCGGCGCGTCGCCTTCTCGACCAAGGCGATCCCTCGCTGGCCGAACTGGCGGCGCATACCGGTCTCAGTGCTTCGCATCTGCAGCGGCGCTTCCGTGCGCGCTTCGGACTGAGTCCGGCCGAATACCTGGCGAGGAAAAAGCTGGGGACGCTGAAGCATGCGTTGCGGGAAGGCAGTGACGTCACCACCGCGTTGTATGACGCCGGCTATGGCTCGCCCTCGCGGCTGTACGAACAGGGCGCGGCGAAGCTGGGCATGACCCCGGCCACGTATCGCGCTGGCGGCCGCGGCATGACGATCCGCTGGGCCATTGTCGATACCGTCCTCGGTCGTGCGCTGGTGGCGGCCACCGAGCGCGGCATCTGCGCGGTGGAACTGGGTGACGACGACGCGGCACTGGAGCAACGGCTGCGCGCAGAGTTTCCGCAGGCGCAGCTGGAAGGCGTCGAAGCCGGTCGCGACGAATTCCTCGCTCCCCGCCTGCGCGCCGTTGCCGAACGCCTGGCGGGGCGCGATACGGCGGTGCCGGTGGACCTGCTGGGCACGGGGTTCCAGCAGCGCGTGTGGGAGGCGCTGATGAAGATTCCCGCAGGCGAGACGGTCAGCTATGCCGGACTGGCCCGCACGCTGGGGGCACCCCGCGCGGCGCGCGCGGTTGCCAGCGCCTGCGCACACAACCGCATCGCGGTGGTGGTGCCTTGCCATCGGGTGATCCGGGGCGATGGCTCGCTGGGTGGCTATCGCTGGGGGCTGCCCCGCAAGCAGGAGTTGCTCGCGCGGGAGCGCGGTTGAACGGCGACGGATTCTGTTCCTGCGACAACGGAGATACAGGCTTGAGCGGGATTCAAGCCGGGTCGGAAACGTTTCAAGCAGTCGAGGACATCGGCGCCACGCCGTGTGCCCGCGAGTGGCCTAGAATTGCATGACGCCGAACTCCCCCACGGTTCCCATGACCTCTTCCGTTTCCACCGCCGCGCCTGCACGTGGCGGGTTGGCCGTCGCTGCCGCCCTGGCCATCGTCTACGTGGTCTGGGGTTCGACCTACCTGGGCATCCGCTTCGCGCTGGAAGGTGGTTTCCCGCCGTTGCTGATGGTGTCGGGCAGCCGCTTCGTCGTTGCCGGCCTGGTGCTGTTCCTGTTCCTTCGCTGGCGCGGCGTCACGGCGCCGACGCGCGCGCAGTGGAAGAACCTGCTGGTGATGGGCGCGTTGCTGCTGCTGATGGGCAACGGCATGGTGGTGCTGGCCGAACAGACGGTGTCGTCCGGCCTGGCCGCCGTCGCGGTGGCCTCGATGCCGTTGTGGATGGGCCTGTTCGGTGCGATGCGCGGGCAACATCCGACGCGCGGGGAATGGCTGGGGATCATCATCGGGTTCGCCGGCGTGGTGTGGCTCAATGCGGGCAGTTCGCTGACAGGGTCGCCGGTCGGCCTGGTGCTGTTGCTGATCGCGCCGATCGCATGGGCCTATGGCTCGGTGTGGTCGCGCGGCCGCGACCTGCCGTCGCCTTTCATGACCGCCGCTGCGCAGATGCTGGCGGCGGGCGTGATGCTGGTGCTCGCCGGGCTGCTGCATGGTGAGCGTTTCAACACGGCGGAGTGGACAGTGACGGGCGCGCTGGCCGTTGCCTACCTGGCGGTGTTCGGTTCCATCATCGCGTTCACGGCCTACGTCTGGCTGCTTCACCATGCGCGCCCCGTGCTGGTGGGCAGCTATGCCTACGTCAATCCGGTGATCGCGGTGGCGCTGGGTGCCTTCATTGCCGGCGAGACGTTCACTTCGCACGATATCGGCGCCATGGTGGTGATCCTGGCGGGCGTGGTGGTCATCACCCTGGCGCGCGCGCGGCAAGCGAAATGAGTGCGGCAGCCATCGACCGCAGAGGGCTGGCGATCACCGCCGGCACGTTCCTGATCTGGGGCGTGGTGCCGCTGTACTGGCATCTGCTCAAGGCGGTGCCATCGTTCCAGATCATCGCGCACCGCATCGTGTGGAGCGCGGTGCTGGTGATCGGCTGGCTGTTGCTCAAGAACGGACGCAACTGGTGGAAGCAGGTGCGTGCGCAACCGCGCGCCGTGCCGTGGCTGGGCGTCAGCAGCCTGCTGATCGCGTTCAACTGGGGCCTGTACATCTGGGCGGTGAACGCAGGCCATGTGGTCGAGACCAGCCTGGGGTACTTCATCAATCCGCTGATCAACGTGGTGCTGGGCGTGCTGGTATTGCGTGAGCGCCTGTCGCCCGCGCAATGGATCGCGGTGGGTTTTGCGCTTGTCGGCGTGGCGTGGCTCACGCTGCAGTCCGGTTCACCGCCCTGGATCGCGCTGGGTCTGGCGTTCTCGTTCGGTCTGTATGGGCTGGTGCGCAAGCTGGTGGCGGTGGACCCGGTCGCCGGGCTGGGCGTCGAGAGCCTCTACCTGTTCCTGCCCGCGCTGGCCTACGTGGCCTGGGGCGAGTTCGGCTACGGTGGCGGCTTCGTCAGCGGCTATGGCTGGAAGAACGATCTGCTGCTGGTGTTCGGCGGCGTGGTGACGGCGGTGCCGCTGATCGGGTTCGCCTACGGCGTGCGGCGCATTCCGTTGTCGGTGGTGGGCCTGCTGCAGTACATCGCGCCCAGCATCCAGTTCCTGATCGGCGTGCTGGTGTTCGAGGAAGCCTTCGGCGTGGAGCGTGCGATCGGCTTTGCAGCCATCTGGACGGGCCTGCTGATCTTCGCCAGCGATGGACTGTGGCGCGCACGCCGTCGCGATGTGCTCGCGACGGCGACCCCGGGCAAGTAGTTCAGCCCGACGTCTTCGCGGCGGGGGCGGGGCAAGGCCCGCCTGCATCGGCCCAGGTCTTGAATGCGGCGACGAACTGGTCGTGCGGCACCGGCACGGGTGCGCGTTCGCCACCGGGATTCCAACCCCAGAGCACCAGCTTGTCTTCCGCCACGTGCTTGGTGAGCGCAGCGAAGTCGCGGCCGCCATTGCGCTTCTTGTCCTGGATCATCGCGCACAGCTGATCGGCGGGCAGGCCGATCCAGGCCATCTTGTGGTCCGGCGGCGGCAGCGACCAGTGCGGCGCCCCCGGCGGTGCATGCGGCCCGTAGCTGGCTGGCGGATTGGCTTCGTTGTGGCAGGTCGAGCACGGTTGCCCGGGCGCGCCCTTGCCTTCCGGACCGCGCACCACGTTCATCGCGTGCGGTGTCTGCGCGTCGAACTGCAACGGCTGGTCGCCCGGAATATGGCAGTTGCTGCAGCGGGGGTGCTGGAACACCTTCTCGATGGTGGCGAAGGCGGTCAGCGCCTGCGCCTTCTGCTCCTCGCTGATGCGGGGGTCGCAGGCGGTGAGCAGGAGAACGGTCAACGACATCAGCGCGATGCGCATGGCGGTCTCCTCAGGCGGCCGGTGCGGGGGTGGCAGCAACGGGCAGTTGCAGGGGAAGTTCGCGCAAACGCTGTCCGGTCAGGGCGAACACGGCGTTGGCCACGGCGGGTGCGATCGGCGGCGTACCGGGCTCGCCCACGCCGCCCATCCTGTCGGTGCTCGGCACGATGTGGACCTCGATCTTCGGCATCTCGTGCATGCGCAGCACGCGATAGTCGTGGTAGTTGGATTCCTGCACCTGGCCCTCCTTGAGTGTCAGCGCGGAATGCAGCGTGGCGCCGAGCCCGAAGACGATGCCGGATTCCATCTGCGCCGCGACGGCGGCGGGATTGACCGCCACGCCGCAGTCGATTGCGCAGACCACGCGGTGCACGCGGATCCGGCCATCCTCCACCGACACCTCGGCGACCTGCGCGACGTAGCTGCCGAACGATTCGTGCACGGCGATGCCGCGTCCGCGTCCTTGGGTGGCGGGCGTCGCCCAGCCGGCCTTTTCCGCGGCCAGGTTCAGTGCGGCCAGATGGCGCGGATGGTCCTTCAGCAGGGCACGCCGGTACTCCACCGGATCCTTGCCGGCCGCATGCGCCAGTTCGTCGACGAAACTCTCCATCACGAAGCCGTTGACGCTGTGGCCTACCGAGCGCCACCACAGCACGGGGATGCCGGTCTTCGGCGAATGCAGGTCCACCCTGTGCGCGGGCGTGCCGAGCACGTAGGGCGAGTTGGCGACGCCTTCGGTCGAGGTGGCATCGATGCCGTCCTTGACCATCATCGCTTCCATGAAGGTGCCGGCCATGATGGATTGGCCCACCATCACCTGGTGCCATGCGACAGGCGTGCCGTCTTCGCCCAGGCCCACCTTGATCTTTTCGACGAACGCGGACCGGTAGTAACCGCCGCGCGTGTCGTCCTCGCGCGTCCATACCGTCTTGACCGGCGCTTTCGCGGCCTTGGCCACGTGCACGGCTTCGGACACCACGTCCGAGTCGGGCGTGGCGCGACGCCCGAAGCCGCCGCCCAGGAAAGGCGTGTGGATGCGGACTTTCTCGGGGGGGATGCCGAGGATCTTCGCGGTGCTGTTCTGGTCCAGGGTGGGGAACTGCGTGCCGCACCAGATGTCGCACTCGCCGTCGCCGATCTTGACGGTGCAGTTCAAGGGTTCCATCGCCGCGTGTGCGAGGTACGGCACGGCGTATTCGGCATCGACCGTCTTCGCGGCCTTGCCGAGTTCGGCAATGACATCACCGGCGCGCACGGCGGTCGGGCCGTCGGTGGTCGCCAGTTGGGAGAACTCCTGACGCAGCGTCGCGCTGTCGAGCTTGGCGCCGTCGCCGGCTTCCCACACCACCTGCAATGCGTCGCGGCCCAGTTTCGCCGCCCAGAAGTGGTTCGCCACCACGGCCACGCCGCTGGGCACCTGCACCACGTCGCGCACGCCGGGCACGGCGCGCGCGGCGGTGGCATCGAAGGTCTTGACCTTGCCGCCGAACACCGGCGAACGCAGCACCACGGCGGTCAGCAGGCCGTCGAACTGCACGTCCATGCCGAACACCGCACGCCCGGTGATCTTCTCCGGCGTATCCAGCCGCTTGGTCGCCTTGCCGATCAGGCGCCAGTCCTTCGGGTCGCGCAGTTTCAGCGACGCAGGATCGGGCGCGGTGAGCTTGCCGGCGGCATCGGCGAGTTCGCCATAGCGCAGGCGCTGGTTGCCGGAGACCACGGCGCCGTTCTCGGTACGCAATTGCGCCACCGGCACGTTGAGGCGGGTCGCGGCCGCCTGCAGCAGCATCGCCCGGGCGACGGCGCCGGCCTGGCGGTAACGGTCGAACTCCGACCACGTGGTGGTCGATCCGCCCGTGCCCTGCATGCCGAACACGGGGCTGGTGTAGGCCTTGTCGGCCGGACCGTGTTCGACACGGACCTTCGACCAGTCCGCGTCCAGTTCCTCCGCGATCAGCATCGGCAGGGTGGTCCAGATGCCCTGGCCCATTTCGGCATGCGCGAGCAGCACGGTGATCGAATCGTCCGCGGCGATGCGCAGGAACGCATTGGGCACGAACGCAGCGGCGGCAGCGGGCTGGCCCTCCTGCGCCCAGGCGAAGCGGTGGGCGCCGGGAACGGCGATGCCGACGACCAGTCCGCCGCCGACGAGGGCGGTGGAGCGCAGGAAGTCGCGGCGCGACGATTTCAGTTCAAGGTTCACGGACACGACCTCCGTCGAACATCGGATCGGGGCCACGGCGCAAGGAGCGCCGTGGATGCATGGGGATCAGGCCTTGCCCAGTTCCGCCGCGCGATGCACGGCGGCGCGGATGCGCTGGTACGTGCCGCAGCGGCACAGGTTGCCGGAGAGCGCCTGGTCGATGTCGCTGTCGGTGGGCGCGGGCACCACTGCCAGCAACGCCACCGCCGACATGATCTGGCCGGACTGGCAGTAACCGCACTGCACCACGTCCAGTTCCGCCCACGCCTTCTGCACCGGATGCGAGCCGTCGGCCGACAGGCCTTCGATGGTGGTGATCTTCTTGCCGGCGACGGCGGAAGCGGGCGTGATGCAGGCACGGAGCGGCGAGCCATCGACATGCACCGTGCAGGCGCCGCACTGTGCGATGCCGCAACCGAACTTGGTGCCGGTCAATCCCATCAGGTCGCGCAGGACCCACAACAGCGGCATGTCATCCGGCGCATCGATGTCGCGCTCGGAACCGTTGACGTTCAACTTCATGGTGTCTCCCTGGCGGCGGCGTGGGACCGGCTGACGATACTCCGCGGAAACGTGCCGTGCCAGTGAAGGCGGGGGCCGATGCTTGCATGATCCTGCGGGATCATTGCCCGATGCGCGGATCGCCGCGGGAGGCGTTGCCTTCGGCCCCGTGCTTGCGCCATCGTGGCCGGCATGTCCGTCCACCGCCACCCGCTGGAAGTATCCGCGCGCGCCAGCGAGGCCGCCGATGGCAGCGCCTTGGTGGTCGTGACCGCCACCGAAGGCTCCACCTATGTCCGCCAGGGTGCGATGGCGGTGTTCGCGGCGGACGATGCGCAGACCGGCTGGCTGAGCGGAGGCTGCCTGGAACCGGAGATCGCGCGGCGTGCCCGCCATGCGGTCGCCGAAGGGCACCTCGATGCGATGGAGATCGACACGCGCGATGACGAGGACCTGCTGGCAGGCTCCGCCGTCGGCTGTCGTGGTCGCCTGCATCTGGCGCTGCTGCCGCTGGACCGCATGCCGGGCTGGTCGCGTGCGGTGCAGGCGTGGTGGCAGGGAGAGGGGCCGCTTTCGCTCCGCGTATCCGCCGGGGGCGAGGTGCAGGCGCGGGTGGGCGACATCTGCCTGGACTGGCGCTTGCCACTGGCAGCGTCCGGGGCGATCGGGAACACCGCGGGCGATGTGGTCGTTTCACCGCCGCCGCGCGTGGCGATCTTCGGCGCCGGTCCCGAAACGTCACCGCTGGTGGGCTGGCTGCGCCAGCTCGGTTGGCACGTCACCGTGGTGGAGCGGCGCGCGCGCTGGATTCCCGATACCGATATCGCGGATGCATGGCTGATGCGCGCGCCCGACGAAGCGCTTCGCGTGCTGCGGCCCGCGCCGCATGCAGCGCTGGTGATGCATCACCATTTCGAACATGATCGCGAAGCGCTGGTGGCGCTGGCGCAAGCCCCCATTCCGTTCATTGGTCTGCTCGGCCCGGTGCGCCGGCGCGAAGACCTGCTGCGGGTGATTCCCGCGCACCTGCATGGCGTGCTGTCGCAGCGACTGCGTTCGCCGATCGGCCTGAAACTGGGTGGCCAGGGACCGGAGGCGATCGCATTGAGCATCGCCGCGCAGCTGCAGGCCTGGCATCACGGCGAATCGGCATGAGCGCGTTGCACGCGGCGGTCGTGCTGGCCGCAGGCGGCAGCCGTCGGCTCGGGCGGCCGAAGCAGCTGCTTACGCGTGACGGAGAAGCACTGGTGCATCGCGTGGCCCGGCTTGCACTGGAGTCCGGTGCGTCGCGTGTGCTCGTCATCATCGGTGCACGGGCGGACGACATGCGTGCCGCGTTGGCGGACCTGCCGGTCGAATGCGTGGTCAACCCCGCTTGGTCATCCGGCATGGCGGGCAGCGTGCGCGTGGCGGCGGAAACGCTGGCGACACATGCGGGCGCCACCTTCCTGCTCGCCTGCGATCAGCCTGCGCTGGAGGCCACGCATCTGCGTGGATTGCGGGAGGCCGCGCAACGCGCGGATGCAGGATCGGCGGCAACGCGGTTCGGCGACCGGCTCGGTATTCCGGCGCTCGTATCGCCTGCCATGCTGCGTCAGGCGCGGACATTGCCGGATGGCGATCGCGGATTGCGCGACGTGCTCAGCGCCACGGATGCGGGGGTCGCGGCCTGCGACGCTCCCGGCCTGGAGCACGACATCGACACGCCCGATGATGTGGCGGTCGCCGTGGCGAAGGGGTGGCTGGACCCGGTGGATGCGTGATGAAGGAACAGGCACCGGCGCAGGCCGGTGCCTGTCATGGCGGGGTCAGATCGCGCGCAACGCCTGCGTGATCGGCAGCCGTGCCGCGCGCAGCGCGGGGAACAGGCCGCCCACCAGGCCGATACCCAGCGCCCACTTCAGGCCGCTCCACAACAGCTCCGGCGTCACCTTGAACTGGAACACCACCTGGCTGAAGTTCGACCCCAACGTCGCCACGCTGTAGCCATTGAAGATGGCCCAGGCGATCAGTCCGCCCAGTACGCCGCCCAGCAGGGCCAGCAGCATCGTTTCCAGCATCACCGCCATCACCACCGGCAGTCCGCGGAAGCCGATCGCGCGCATGGTGGCGATCTCGCGTGCGCGTCCGGCGACGGCCGCGTACATCGTGTTCAACGCGCCGAACACGGCACCCACCGCCATGATCGCGCCGATGACGATGCTGAGCCAGGTGATGATCGTGGTCAGCTGCCGGGTCTGCTTGGAGTAATAGTCCTGCGTGGTCTGCACGTCCAGCTTCAGCCGCGGGTCGTCGTCCAGGGCGGCTTTCAGCTTCGCGAAACCCTCCTTGCCGTCCAGTCCCACGGTGACGGACTGGAAGGCACGCCGGTCGTACGCCGACGAGAGCGTTTCGATGTCCGTCCACAGTTCCGAGTCGAAGGCATCGCCGGCGGCGAACACGCCCACCACCGTCCAGTCCTGGTTGCCCAGCTTGATGGTCTTGCCTACATCCAGCCCGCGGTACTGCCCTTTCGCGCCCTGGCCCACCACGATCTCGCGCACGCCCACGTTGAACTTGCGGCCCTCGATGATCCTGATGTTCGGCCGGATGGCCCATGCCGCATCGCTGACGCCGCGGAACTGCGCGTTGGCGTCCTCACCGGTGCTGGCGGTGGGCAGGTTGACCACCTGCGACAGCTCGCCCGACACCACCGCACGGCCCTGCGCGTCCTTGGCGATGCCGGGCAGGCTGCCGATCAGCGGCGACTGGTCGCGGGTGATGACGGAATTGGTTTCCGCCTGCGAACCGCCGCGCAGCAGGATGGCGGTGGTCTCGTTGCCGGTCTGCTTGAGCGTGGCCTCGAAGCCCGCGCCCATCGCCAGCATCGCCACCAGCACGCCGACCACGCCGGCAATGCCCACGATGATCACCGACGATGCGCCCCAGCGCTGCGGCAGGCTGGCGATGCCGATGCGGGTCGCCGCCAGTGCGACGCGGCCGGTGCGGGTGAAGGCCAGCCACAGGCCCAGCAGCACGACGACGCCCAGCACGCCCTGCCAGGGCAACATGATCCACGCCACCAGTCCCAGCACGATGCAGACCACCGCGATCAGGTTTCCGATCCAGAAATTCTTCTTCATCGCGTTCTCTCCTCAGCGGCCGGCCAGTGCATCGACGATCTTCAGGCGCATCGCGCGCAGTGAAGGCAACGCCCCCACCACCAGGCCGATGCCCACCATCAGCGCCAGCCCCATCACCCATGTCTCGACAGGAATGGCGCCGATCGGCAGTGCTCCGCCCGTCAGCGCCGCCAGCACCGGGACCATGATGGCCGCCAGTCCCATGCCGATCAGTCCGCCCAGCACCACCAGCAGCACCGACTCGGCCAGTACCAGCGCCAGCACGCTGCCGTTGGTGAAGCCCAGCGTCTTCAGGATGGCCAGCTCCGGCACGCGGTCACGCACGGCCTGCGCCATGGTGTTGCCGGTCAGCAGCAGCAGGGTGAAGAACACCGCGCCCATGATGGCGGTGACGATGAAGCCGATGTCGGCGAACTGCTTGAGGAAGGACTGGTTGAACGCCTGCTCGGTCTGTGACTTGGTCTCGCGGTCGGAGTTCTCCGAGATCGCATCGATGGCCTTCGCCACCCGCGTGGCATGGTCCACGTTGTCCAGCTTGACCATGTACCAGCCGACCTGGCCGTTGACGTACTGGTTGGCTTCGTCGAAATACTTCCAGTGGAACAGCAGCTGGTTTTCCTCGCCCTTCTTCTTGTCGTCGGCGACGACGAACGTGCCACGCAGCGTCAGCGGCCACGCGTTGCTGCCGTCCTTCTGCGGAAAGATGGTGGCCTGCAGCGGGATGGTGTCGCCGACTTTCCAGCCGAACTTCTTCGCCAGCGACTCGCCGACGATCGCGCCGGTGCGGTCGTTCTGCCACGCTTTCATCTGCGCGTCGGACACCACGTACTCCGGGTACAGCGACAGGTAGTTGTCGCTGACGGAGAAGTTGGGGAAGAAATTCCGCGGGTCCTTGTAGATGCCGCCGAACCACGCGGCGTAGGCCACTTTCTTGACTCCGGGGGTGGAAGCGATCTTCTGCTCCAGGTTCAGTGGCAGCATCTGCGTCAGCGACAGGCGCGAGGACACCACCAGGCGATCAGCACCGGCGACGCCGCCGCCCGAGGTGAATGCCACCCGCACCGAGTCCAGCAGCCCGAACAGCAGGAACGCGGCCACCACCGACAACAGCGTCAGCGCGGTGCGTGTCTTGCTGCGGAACAGCGCGGCCCATATCAGCGAGAAATATTTCATGACCGCCTCCGTCAGTGCGCGGCCGGTGTATCGGCCAGCTCGCCCTTGTCCAGGTGGATGGTGTGGGTGGCGTACTCGGCGGCCTTCGGGTCATGGGTGACCATGATGATGGTCTTGCCGTGTTCCTTGTTGAGCATCTGCAGCAGGTTGAGGATTTCCTCGGCCGAATGACGGTCCAGGTCGCCGGTGGGCTCGTCGCAGATCAGGAACGTGGGGTCGGAGACGATGGCGCGGGCGATCGCCACGCGCTGCTGCTGGCCGCCGGAGAGTTCGTTGGGCCGGTGCGCGCCGCGTTCGGCCAGGCCCACCAGCTGCAGGGCGATCTCGGCGTTGCGCTTGCGCTGGCTGGCACCCAGCTTGGTCAGCAGCAGCGGCAGTTCGACGTTCTTCTGCGCGGTCAGCGTGGGCATCAGGTTGTAGAACTGGAACACGAAGCCGACATGGTGGCTGCGCCACTGCGCAAGCTGGGCATCGTTCATGCGGTCGATGCGCTGGCCCTCGATCTCGATCTCGCCGCCGCTGGGTGTATCCAGGCCGCCGATCAGGTTGAGCAGCGTGGTCTTGCCGGAACCGGACGGGCCCATCAGGGCGACGAAGTCGCCGTGCGGGATGTCCAGGTCGATGCCGTGCAGCACCTGGACCTTTTCGGGGCCGCGCTGGTAGGTCTTGGTGAGATTGCGGAGGGAGACCAGGGAGGACATGGGCGTTTTCCTTCGGTGGTGTTCGGGAATATGGCGTGTGCGGGACTGCGATCTTTGCGGACAATCAGGGCGGGTTCTGACCTGATGGTCGGAAGGTGCGAAGTCTTTCGTACGACGAAGCGGAGAGCCGGCTTTCGACACGTTGGCGGTTGTTCGCTGGACGTGATTGACGCGGGTTGTGAATCAAATGCGGGTGACGATCGATTTCCACGCGCTCGCCGCGGGGCGTCCTTTCTTTGCTTGTGCAAAGAAAGGACCAAAGAAACACCCCCCGGCGGTCCGCCCGTCGCGTTGCGACGGGTGCGCAGTCCCGGCAGGAATTTCCGGAAGACACTTCCTGTGTCATCCGGAAACGGCGCACGTCCTGTGCGCTGCCCCTGCGGGGTTTGACCTGCCGTGCCTGCCGGACCTCAAGGGGTCCGGGTAGAGCAAGATCAAAAGCGAAAGCGAAAGCAACTATCCGGTGATTCGTCGCGGCGTGGGTTTCCTCACGCGCGCCGTTGCAGCGGGGCCTTACTCGGCGTCCTCGGCCAGCTTCACCTTGGCGCCGTCCTTCAGTTCGGCCGGGGCGTCGATGACGACGGTTTCGCCGGCGATCAGGCCGTCGGTCACCTGGACGTCGTCGCCGAGCTTGCCGCCGACCTTCACCGTGCGCTGTTCCACCGTGTCTTCATCGCCCACCACGAACGCCACCTGGGCGCCGTCGCGTTCGCTGATGGCGGCGGCCGGGGCGCGCACGCCCTTCGGTGCCTGCGTTGCCTGCGGCTTGGCCGATTCCAGGAAGCTCACGCGCACGCCCATGTCGGGCACGATGCGGGGATCCTTGACGTTCAGCGCCACGCGCACCTTCACCGTGGCCTTGCTGCGGTCGGCGGTGGGAATGATGGCGATCACCTCGCCGGGGATCTGCCAGTCCGGGTAGGCATTCAGCGTGGCCTGGATCGGCATCTTCGGCTGCACGCGGCCAATGAAGGATTCGTTGACCTCCACTTCCACTTCCAGCGATTCCATGTCGACGATGGTGCCGATACCGGTGCGGGTGAACCCACCCGTTGCCAGCGGCGAGACGATCTCGCCCGGCTGCGCGGCCTTGGCGATGACCACGCCGGCGAACGGCGCACGCACGATGGTGTTGTCCACGCCGTTGTCGGAGATGGTCAGGCTGCGGCTGGCGACGGTGACGTTGCGCTGCGCAGCCTGCAGCTGCGCGCGCAGGGCATCGCGCCCGGCGATCGCCTGGTCGTATTGCGAACGCGCCACCAGCTGTTGCTGCACCAGGGTGGACAGGCGGCGTGCGTTGGCCTCGGCATCGGTCAGCTGCGCCTGCACGTTGGCCACCTGCGAACGCGCCGATTCGACCTGCGCCTGCGACAGCGCTCGGCTGGCGTCGGCATCGACCGGGTCCAGCGTGGCCATCACCTGGCCCGCCTCGACCTTCATGCCTTCCTCGATCAGCACCTCGCGCACCTTGCCGGTGATCTTCGCCGACACCGTGGCCATGCGCCGGGCGACCACATAACCGGAAGCATCCAGCACCGAAGCCGCCGCACCGCCGTTGCCCAGCGCGACCGTCGGCGCGGTGCGTACTTCGATCGGCTTCTCCCGGCCGAAGAACGCCCAGCCTGCGGCCGCCAGCACCAGCAGCGCGACAACCACGCCCAGCGTGATCCACAGGCCACGGCGCGACGGCGGGGCCGGCGGCGGCGCCTTGCGGTCGATGCGGAGTTCCTTCAGCAGGTCGGCAGACGTGTTCATGCGTATCCAGACGGTGAATGCGGGGAAGTGTGACCAGCAAGAGTAACGGAAGCCTAGTTGCCGGAAGTCACTTCCTGCGCAGGCGAGCGGCTCGGGCCGTCCACCGGAGGCATCCTGGGGCAGCGCCCTCCGCGATCCCAGTGACAACTGTCACCTGATTCGCCTGAGGGGCTGCACTCATCACGGGTGCCGCATGCGGGCACGATGCCCCCACTTACTGACGAGGGCGTCGCATGAACGTGGCAAGCTTCACCTCCGCACCCCTGGCCCGCCTGCGCGGCGTCCGCCATCTCTACGGCAAGACCCTGGCGCTGGATGGGCTGGATCTGAGCCTGCCCTCAGGCCAGGTGCTGGCATTGCTCGGTCCCAACGGCGCGGGCAAGACCACCGCGATCAGCCTGCTGCTGGGCCTGCAGCGCGCGGATGCGGGGAGTGCCGACCTGTTCGGCCTGCCGCCGCAGGCGCTGGAAGCACGCCGCCGCGTGGGCGTGATGCTGCAGAGCGCGGCGGTGCCCGACACCCTCAAGGTGCGCGAACTGATCGACCTGACGCGCAGCTATTACCCGCAGCCCCGCAGCGTGGCCGACTGCGTGGCGCTGGCCGGACTGGATGGTCTGATGGAGCGCCGCTACGGGCAATTGTCGGGCGGCCAGCAGCGCCGCGTGCAGTTCGCGCTGGCGGTATGCGGCCGGCCGGCACTGCTGTTCCTCGACGAGCCCACCACGGGGCTGGACATCGATGCGCGGCAGACGCTTTGGAAGGCGATCCGCGAACTCAGCGCGCAGGGCTGCGCGGTACTGCTGACCACGCATTACCTGGAAGAAGCCGAAGCGCTGGCCGATCGCGTGGTGGTGGTGAACCACGGCCGCGCAGTGGCCGAGGGCACCGTGGCGCAGATCCGCGCGCGCGTGTCCCAGCGTCGCATCCGCTGCAGCAGTTCGCTGTCGGCCGCGCACGTGCAGGAGTGGCCGGGCGTGCAACTTGCGCAATGCGACGGCGAGCGGCTGGAGATCGTGGCCGAATTCGCCGAGCCCATCGTGCGCCGCCTGCTGGCCGAAGACGCCACCCTGTCCGACCTGGAAGTGCAACGCGCCGGCCTGGCGGACGCCTTCCTCGCCCTCACCCGCGATGCCACCCAGAAGGAATCCGCCTGATGAGCACCCTCGTTGCCCCGCCATTCTCTTCCACACGCGCCTATCTGCTCGAAGCGCGCTATGAATTCCTGCGCCTGCTGCGCACGCCGTCGTTCTCGCTGCCATGCCTGCTGTTCCCGCCGGTGTTCTACCTGCTGTTCGGCGTGCTGCTGGGGGGGAAGGGCGGCCCGGTCGCCGCGCAGTACATGCTGGCGGGCTACGGCGTGTTCGGCGTGATCGGTGTGGCGCTGTTCGGCTTCGGCGTGACCGTCGCGATGGATCGCGAACAGGGCCTGCTGACACTCAAGCGCGCGCAGCCGATGCCGCCGGGCGCCTATCTGGTGGCGAAGATGGCGATGGCCCTGCTGTTCGCCGCGATCATCCTGTCGCTGCTGGCCGTGCTCGCGGCGGGCGTGGCCGGCGTGCAGTTGTCGGCCACGCAGTGGATCGCGTGGGTCACCGCCTGCCTGGTCGGCGTGCTGCCCTTCAGCGCGCTGGGCCTGTGGCTGGGCACGCTGGTCAGCGGACGCGGCGCCCCCGCGCTGATCAATCTCATCTATCTGCCCATGGCGTTCCTGTCGGGCCTGTGGGTGCCGCTGACGATGCTGCCGCCGGTGCTGCAGACCACCGCGCCGGTATGGCCGGCGTATCATCTGGCGCACATCGCGCAACAGGCCGTCGGCGTGGGCACGGGGCGTCCGCTGGGGCTGCACGTGGCCGTGCTGGCCGCCATCACCGCCGTGTTCTTCGTACTGGCCCGCCGCCGCCTGGTGCAGTGAGCCGGAGCACCGGCGCAAGGAGTCGTCCATGAAGCATCTTTCGTCGCCCCTGCTGTCCACGCTGACGCGCCTGCGCGACCGCCTGGTACCCGAAGCGCTGGGCCTGGGCTGGATGCCCATCTTCCTGCTGGGCTACCTGGTGTTCCTGTTCGTCCCGGTGCTGGTGCCGTCCAACGCCGACTGGGGCGAGGGCGTGCGCTGGTACCTCTGGCCGACGCTGGCATCCATCGCCGTGTTCCTGCCGATGTACTTCCTGGCCTATCGCGGCAGCGCGCTGGCGCGCGTGCTGTGCACGCTGGGCATCGCGGCGCTGGGCTACGGACTGATGCCGTTCAACGCGTTCTCCAACACCTACGTCATCTACGCGGCGGCCTTCGTGGCGCTGATGCCGGGATCGATGTGGATCCGGCTCGAAGTCTTCGCCCTGCTGATCATCGCTTACTGCGGCATGGCGGTCTGGCTGGGGTTCCCGGTGTTCGTGCCGGCCGTGACCGCGATCGTGTCGGTGGCGGTGTTCACGGGCAACTACTTCCAGGCCGAGACGGTGCGCAAGCGTGCCGAGCTGAAACTGTCGCACGAGGAAGTGCGTCGGCTCGCCGCGCTGGCCGAGCGCGAGCGCATCGGCCGCGACCTGCACGACCTGCTCGGGCACACGCTGTCGCTGGTGGCACTGAAGTCGGACCTGGCCGGCCGGCTGGTCGACCGCGACCCGCAGGCCGCCCGCAACGAGATCAACGAAGTCAGCCGCGTCGCCCGCGACGCGCTGGCGCAGGTACGCCGCGCGGTGACCGGCATCCGGGCGGCGGGGCTGGCGGCCGAACTCGCCTCCGCCCGCCTGCTGCTCGAGTCCGACGGCGTCACCCTGCGCTACGAAGCGCAGGACGTGGCGTTGCCGGCCGATCTGGAGACGGTGCTTGCGCTGAGCCTGCGCGAGGCGGTGACCAACATCCAGCGTCACGCGCGCGCCACGATCGCCGAGGTCACCCTGGCCTGCAGCGACGGGCACGTGCAACTGCGCATCCGCGACAACGGCGTCGGCAGCGCCGCCGTGCCCGGAAACGGCCTGAGCGGCATGCGCGAGCGCGTCGAGTCGCGCGGCGGGCGCCTGCGCATCGACTCCACGCTGCGGCAGGGGACGTGCGTGGAGATCATGTTGCCGCTCCCGTCGAGCGATGACGCCGTGGCAGCCCCCACGAAAACCCCTGTAGGAGCGACGTAAGTCGCAACCGCACGGCCGGCACGCGCGCCAATGCTCACTGGGGTCTTCCTCTTGCGGTCGCGACTTACGTCGCTCCTACAGAAACCGGCCCACTTCCCTTGATTGATTTGCTAGCGTGTCGTCCGACTTTTCCTTGCCGGCCTCCCGATGATCCGCGTGCTCCTAGCTGAAGACCAGGCCATGGTGCGTGGCGCACTCACCGCCCTGCTGGGCATGGAGAGCGACATCGACGTGGTGGGCAGCGCGGCGGATGGCGAGACCGCATGGCGAGACCTGCAGCGGCTCGAACCCGACCTGCTGGTCACCGACATCGAAATGCCGGGCCTGAGCGGGTTGGAACTGGCGCAGCGCATCCAGCGGCACGGGCTTGCGTGCAAGGTGGTCATCGTCACCACGTTCGCGCGCGGCGGCTTCCTGCGGCGCGCGCTGGACGCGGGCGTTTCGGGTTACCTGCTGAAGGATGCGCCGGCCGAGGATCTCGCGGAGGCGCTGCGCAAGGTGCACCGCGGCGGCCGTGCCATCGATCCCCAACTCGCGCTCGAGGCATGGTCCGATGCCGATCCGCTCAACGACCGCGAACGCCAGGTATTGCGGCTGGCAGGCGAGGGGCAATCGGCCGGCGACATCGCAAAGCAGCTCAATCTCTCCCAGGGCACCGTGCGCAACTACCTGTCCGAAGCCATCGGCAAGCTCGGTGTCGCCAACCGCATCGAGGCCTATCGGATGGCGCGGCAGCGGGGGTGGTTGTAGGAAATGAAGTGCCTTCTGTAGGAGCGACGTAAGTCGCGACCGCAGACCCGGGAATCCACACGCTCCTATCCGGCAGACACGAAGCGCTTCGTGACGCTACGCGGCAATGCGGAAGAACGGGAGCGCTGACAGCGTGCGGTCGCGACTTACGTCGCTCCTACAGCGGGGGCGACGTCAACCGCCGTAGCGCGCCTTCAGCATCGCGTATGCGCTGCGCAGCGCGAGCGCTTCGCCACCGGCGGGGCGACCGGCGCGGTCGCTGTCGTTCCATGCGTACACGTCCAGGTGCGCCCACTTCATTCCGTCCGGCACGAAGCGCTCCAGGTACAGCGCGGCGGTGACCGCGCCGGCCATGCGCGAGCCGGCATTGGCCAGGTCGGCGATGCCGCTGGTCAGGTAGCGCAGGTACGGACGCCACAACGGCATGCGCCATACCGGGTCGCGCATGCGCTCGCCGGCGGCGATCCAGTCATTGGCCACGGCGTCGTCGTTGGCGAACAGCGCGGGCAGGTCCGGTCCCAGTGCGATGCGTGCGGCACCGGTCAGGGTGGCGAAATCCAGCAGCAGGTCGGGCGACTGCTCGCCGGCATAGGTCAGCGCATCGCACAGGATCACGCGGCCTTCGGCATCGGTGTTGTCGATCTCGACGCTGACGCCCTTGCGCGTGGCGATCACTTCGCCGGGACGGAACGCGTTGGGGCCGATGCTGTTCTCCACCGCCGGCACCAGCAGCGTCAGCCGCACCGGCAGCCTGCGCGCCATCACCAGCTGCGCCAGCGCGATGGCATGCGCCGCGCCGCCCATGTCCTTCTTCATGTGGCGCATGCCGTCGGCGGGCTTGATGTCCAGGCCGCCGGTGTCGAAGCACACGCCCTTGCCCACCAGCGCCACGTGCGGCCGCGATGCGTCGCCCCAGCGCAGCGCGATCAGGCGCGGCGCGCGGTGCGAGGCGCGGCCCACCGCGTGGATGGCGGGGAAGTTCTGCGCCAGCAGTGCGTCGCCCGCGATCACGTCGACGTCGGCACCATGCACGTCCGCCAGTGCGCGGACGACGGCTTCCAGATCGTCCGGGCCCATGTGCTCGGTGGGCGTGTTGACCAGGTCGCGCACCTGCACGCTGGCGGCCAGCAGGTCGAGCGCTTCGGCATCGGCCTGCGGCAGTACCAGGCGCGCCGGCTTGCGCGCCGGCTGTTTGTAGCGGTCGAACTTGTAGCTGCCCAGGCCCCAGCCGAGCTGCAGCGCGGTGCGCGCATCGGCGGGCAACTCGCCTGCGATCTCCCAGTCGCCCGCCGGCAGGCCGAACGGCGCATGCGCGTAGGCATACGGATCGAGCGCGTCGCCGATGCCCATCACGGCGCCGGCCAGGCCCTGTTCGCCAGGCAACGCCAGCAGCGCGCCGGGCGATGCGGTGAAGTTCTGCGCATCGATCCAGGCGTTGACCGCCGCCGATTGGGTCGTACGCCACGCGACCAGCTGCGCGCGTTCCAGTACATGCAGCGGACGGGCACTGGCGGAAGAATCGGTGTAGGCGAGGGCAGCGCTCATGCGGCGGCGTGTTCCGTGGCGAAAGAAGGGTGGGCGTCCAGCCAGTCGGCCAACGCGGCAAGGGTGTCGAATTCCAGGTCGGGGCGCAGCGCCTCGTGGGGCCAGGACTGGGGGCGGCCGTCGTGGTCTTCCGGCCGGTTGATCCAGCAACTGCGCAGCCCGGCGCGCACGGCACCGACGACATCCATCTCGATATGGTCGCCGACATGCAGCACCTCGGCGGGCGGTACGCCGAGCAGGTCGCATGCAGCGTGGAAGATGCTGGCCTCGGGCTTGGCGGCGCCGTGCTCGCGCGAGTGGATCTTGTGTACGAACAGGTGGTCCAGGCCGATCCGCTGCAGGTCCGCATTGCCGTTGGTCACGGCCGCGACCGGGAGGCGGGCGGCGATGCGCTGCAACGCATCCAGGCTGTCGGGGTAGTACTCCACCTGGTTGCGCGCGGCATAGAAGGTCTCGTAGGCCGGTTCCAGCAGGGCCATGTCGGCGCCGCTCTCGCGCAGGGCGCGCTCCAGCGTCATCCGGCGCAGGAGGCTGAGGTCGTGCTTGTGCTGCGGATGGGCGGCGAAGACTTCTTCGCGCACGGCACGCATGCGTTCGACGGGGAACATGGCGGCAGTGGCGGGGCTGTGTTCGCGCAGCCAGTCGTCGAGCACGCGTTCGATCCGGGCGCCGATGGGGGCGAACGGCCAGAGGGTGTCGTCGAGGTCGAGGGTGATGGCGCGGACGGGGAAGCTCATCGGGGCGATTTTACACGCGGTTCCGCACCCACCTTCACCCGATGCGGTTCAAGCCCGGACTGAGCCCCTCTCCCTGCGGGAGAGGGGTTCAAGGCCTCGAAGGCACCGCGATCACTCCAGCAGCCGCGCCCAGCCTTCCATCCCTTCCACCCGCGCCAGCACCAGCTTCACGCACACCAGCAGCGGCACCGCCAGCAACAGCCCGATGATCCCCCACAGCCAGCCGAACAGCATCAGCGCCAGGATCAGCACCAGCGGCGACAGCGCCATCCTCCGGCCCAGGATGATCGGCGTGATGATCTGGCCCTCGATCGTGTGCAGCACCAGGTAGGCCGCCGCCGGCAGCATCGACTGGAACGGCTCCTCGAAACTGATGAACCCCACCAGCAGCATCGCCACGATCCCGATCAGCGGGCCCACGTACGGCGCGAAGTTCAACAGCGCCGCCATCGTGCCCCACAGCAGCGCCTCGGCCAAGGGCAGCCCCAGCAGGTAGAGCACCCCGGCGAACACCAGCCCCACCACGGTGTTGATGATGCTGATGGTCAGCACGTAGCGCGATACCTCGCGCTCGATCGAGTGCAGGATGTCCACCGTGAATTTCTTCTGCTGCCGCCCCGGCAACAGCGCAATCGCGTTGCGCTGCAGGTTCTCGCCGTAGACCATGAAGAAGAACGTCAGCAGCACCACCGCCAGCAGCGATGCGAGGAAACGCGGCGTTGCCAGCAGTTTCCGGTAGGGCTCGTCCTGGGGTGCGGTGTGCACCACCTGCGGCTGCTTGCCGGTCTGTCCGCCAGCGGCCCGGGCGAAGTTCTCCGCCGCCTTGTTGGCGTCCTGCACCGGCTTGGTCAGTTCGCGCAGCTTGGGCGCGAGCTGGCGCATCTCGCGCGGCGCCTGCTGTGCCCATTCCATCGCCGAAGGCAGCATCTTGTGCGCCAGCAGTCCGGTCGCGGCCATGCCGCCCAGCAGCACGACCAGCGCGCCCAGGAAGCGCGGCACGTACAACCGGCGCAGCACGCGGATGATCGGATTGCCCACCAGCGCGAAGAACATGGCCAGCAGCACGGGCAGCAACACATCCTGCGCGGCCCATAGCGTGTAGCCCACGGCCAGCGTGGCCAGCACCAGCATCGGCGTGGAGGCGCGGGGGCGCGGCGGGGGAGGAGTGGGGGCGGCAGGTGCGTCGGTTGGAGCGGGTGTACTCATGGGCAGTCGGCCGCCAGGGTGGATGCGCGATTGTGCAGTGAACCCTGTAGGAGCGACGTGAGTCGCGACCGGAAGAGGCAGAGGTCGGGGAGGCTTCGGACAGGCCGCTGCCTTTTCCGGCGAAGTTCGGTGCAAGGAAGGCTTGATTCGTGCGGTCGCGACTCACGTCGCTCCTGCAAACGCCCGCAAACGTGCAGGCGCCTCAGCGCTCGGAGAGTTCCGTGGCTGCTTCAGCCGGGCGCGGCGCGGTCACCACGATCTCATCCTCGTCGAACGCCTCGTCCACCATCGGTTCGTCGTCGGCCAGGCCCTCGGCCTGCTCCTGCGCATCCTGCGCCGTGTCGGCGGCCTGCTCGGCGGTCTCGGCGGCGGCGGCCGCCTGCGCGGTGGCCAGGAAACTGGAGACGGCGGTGAACATCTGCATCCAGCGCGCACCGGTCAGCGTGCGCAGCGGTTCGGCACGCCCCACCAGGAAGCCGCTCACCACGCCCGCGATGACGATGCGCCCCGGCGTCCAGCCTGCGCGCCATGCCTGCTTCAGCGTGATCCATTGCAACTGCGTGTGCGTGGCGCGCAGTTCGACGCGCTGTTCCGCGCGCTGCACGTGCTGCAGCAACTGTTCGAAGCGCATCACGCGCCCCCGTGGTCGGCCGCGCGCGGATCATGCGCGGTACCGGGCGGGGGATCGTCGTCGACCACCTCGTCCTCATCGAACAGCCCCAGCTTCGCCAATTGGCGACGGGTGGCATGCATGCCGGTGTAGTCGAAGTAGCGACCCACCTTCCACGCCGCGAACGCGGTCATGGCCAGACTGATGAAGGCGGTCAGCGACAGCGACTGCAGCCAGGAGAACCCCAGGCGCTGCATCAGTGCGATCAGTGCGCCGGTCACCAGCAGCCAGGCCGAGGCGCCGAACACGATGGCCACGCATGCCCACGCCAGTGCGCGCCCGAACGCGCTGCGCGCCAGCGCGAAATCCGCCGATACCAGCCCGCGCAGTGCACGGCCGGTGCCCTTGGCCGAGCCATAGGCCGCGCGGCCGGCGGCGCCGACCTGCTTCAGGCTGTCGGCGAAATCCGGCGGCGGAACATCGCCGGACGTGCCGGCATCGCCGGATTCGCGGGGCGCGTCGCTCACGCGGTGGGCTTACTTGTCGCCGCCGCCGCTGCGCGCCAGCTTGGCGATGATCCAGCCGGCCGCGAAGGCCACGCCGAACGAAGCCAGTGGGCGTTCGCGGATCAGGTCCGCGGCGCTGTCGATCAGGTCGCGGCCCTTGTCCATCAGCGCGTCCACCTGTTCGCGCGCAGCACCCCCGCCGGCTTCGGCGGCCGCGATGCCGGACAGCGCGGTGTCGGCCAGTTCCGCCTTCACGTTGGCCTTGCCCAGGCGGAGTTCATCGCCGGCGGCACTCGCGGCGCCCTTGATCGCTTCGCCGGCAGCGGCGGCGGCGGACGCGAGATGCGAACCGGCTTCGCCCAGGTTGGACTTCAGCGCATCGGTGTTGGTGGGCATGGTCATGGTCGGCTCCTGTGGGCGGGGGATGGGGCCACTCTAATGCACGGCGGTGAACGGGCTGTTATGCCCGTCCACCGTGATCGCCGGTCACTGCATCAGCAGGCGGCCGGTGCCGCGTCCACGCAGGATCTGCAGCACCAGCTGCTCGGGTTTGCGTTCGAAGCTGGCGCGGAAACCCGGCAGGTCGCCGAACTCGCCACTGCTGCCGGCCACGATGATGTCGCCCGCGCGCAGGCCGCTGTTCCAGGCGCGGCTGTTGCGCACCACGTTGCTGACCTGCACGCCACCGTTGGCGCCCTGGCTGCGCAGTATCTGGCGTGCCGATTCGTCCAGTTCCTTCAGCGTGGCGCCGGTCAGGCGTGCATCGAGGCTGGCGCCTTCCGCACTGCGCACGCCTTCCTTCAGCGCCACGTTGAGTTGCAGCGGCTTGCCGTCGCGGCGCACTTCCAATGCCACGCGTGCGCCCACCGGCTGCAGGCCTTCGAAGTTGTGCAGGGCGGCGCGGTTGTCGATGCGCTGGCCGTTGGCGGCCACCACCACGTCGCCGGGTTGCAGACCTGCCGCGGCGCCAGCCGAGCCCGCATACACGCGCGTGAGCAGGGCGCCACGCGGGGCCTCCAGGCCGAGCCCGCGGGCGACGCGTTCGTCCACGTCCTGCGATTCCACCCCGAACGTGCCCCGGCGCACCACGCCGTTGTTGGCGATCAACTGGTCCATGATCCCGCGCGCCATGTTGATCGGGATGGCGAAGCCCAGGCCGATGTTGCCGGCCATGCTGCCGCGTGGATTGAAGCTGGCGGTGTTGATGCCCACCAGCCGGCCCTGCAAGTCGACCAATGCGCCGCCCGAGTTGCCCGGGTTGATCGAGGCATCGGTCTGGATGAAGTTCTGGTAGCCGGCCACCGGGATGCCGCTGCGGCCCACCGCCGACACGATGCCCGACGTCACCGTCTGGCCCAGGCCGTAGGGGTTGCCCATCGCCACCACGAAGTCGCCCACCTGCAGCTGGTCGCTGTCGGCCATCGGCACGGCGGTGAGGCCCTGGGTGGGGATGCGGATCAGCGCGATGTCGGTATCCGGGTCCGAACCGATGAACTCGGCCTCCACCTGGCGGCCATCGCTCAGCGTGACCGACACGCCGTCGGCGTTCTCCACCACATGGTGGTTGGTCAGCACGTAGCCCCGGGTGGCATCGACGATCACGCCCGAGCCCAGTGCGCGCTCCACGCGCTCGCGCGGCATGTCGGGGATGCCGAACAGGCGGCGGAACACCGGATCATCGCCGAACGGCCCCAGCGGGCTGGCCACCCGGACGGTCTGCCGGCTGTACACGCTGACCACCGCCGGGGTGACCCGCTTGAGCATGGGGGCCAGCGAAGGCAGCGCCTGGCCGTCCGCGGTGGCGGGCAGGGCGGCGGCGGCCGGGACGGCGGCTGCGGCGACAGGGGCCGCCTGGGCCGGCTTCTGCAGCAGATCGTTCAGGCCGGTGGCGGCGAAACCGCCGAACGCGGCGGCGGCGGTCAGGGCCAGCATGGTGGGAAACGGGCGCAGCGCTTTCTTCATGGTCGGTCGGCAGGTCGTTGCGTCGGGAAGGGAGTGGGGCCGGAAGGGCGCCCGTTCAACCTGAATGAGTCTGCTGACGGACCCCTAAACCTGCAATGAAGTCCGGCCTCCGCGGCCCCTGATCCGGCCCCGGCGCGTGATGACGGACGGTGGGGTGGATGCCATGCAATTGTCATGTCAATCCGGTTGACAGGGGTCACCCCCGGGCGTAGTTTGACGGCTTCGCGCGGACACAAGATGTTGCGGTCCAGCACGAAGCGGACCCAAGCACTGGTGTTTTTTCGGGCTTTGCGCTTGGGAAATCGGGCGCCTTTGGGGATTGGCGCATGAGGGCGAGGGAAGCAGTGGGCACCATGGCGATGGCAGGTCCCACTTCCACAATCCGGCAACCCGGGCGGCGCATCCTGTGCGGCTGCCCGCGGCGCCGTCCCCGTCGTCCGGGTCCGCCATGAACATCCCGCAGTGAATCGCGGGGGTGGGCCCACCGCCCACCCGCCACAGCCAACACACGTTCCAGTCGTTTTTAGGAGAACAACATAACCATGAGTACGGTGCGCCTCGAGGCGATCAAGACGGAACAGCCTGCCCTGATTCCCATGCAACCAGCATCCCAGGACATCTGGGACAAGAAGTACCGGCTGAAGACGAAGCAGGGCGACGCCCTGGACGCCGACATCGATGGCACCTACCAGCGCGTGGCCCGTGCTCTGGCCGACGCCGAAGGCACCCCGGAAAAGCGCGCCTACTGGTACGAGCGCTTCGTGTGGGCGCTGCGCCGCGGGGCCATTCCCGCCGGCCGCATCACCTCCAATGCCGGCGCCCAGCAGCACAAGCCGGCCACCAGCACCATCAACTGCACCGTGTCCGGCACCATTGAGGACTCCATGGACGGCATTCTGGACAAGGTCCACGAAGCCGGCCTGACCCTCAAGGCCGGCTGCGGCATCGGCTACGAGTTCAGCACCCTGCGCCCGAAGGGCGCCTTCGTCGCCGGTGCCGGCGCCTACACCTCCGGCCCGATGTCCTTCATGGATATCTACGACAAGATGTGCTTCACCGTCTCCAGCGCCGGCGGCCGCCGCGGCGCGCAGATGGGCACATTCGAAATCTCCCACCCCGACGTCAAGGACTTCATTCGCGCCAAGCGCGAAGACGGCCGCCTGCGTCAGTTCAACCTGTCGCTGCTGATCACCGACGGCTTCATGGAAGCCGTGGACACCGACGCCGACTGGCCGCTGGTGTTCCCGGTGAACATCAAGGAGAAGGGCGACATCGACGTCGAGGACGCCGCCCAGGTGGTCTGGCGCGAGTGGCCCACCCACAAGAACTACATCGTCCGCGACGACGGCCTGGTGGCCTGCAAGATCTACGGCCACATCCGCGCGCGGCACCTGTGGGACATGATCATGGTGTCCACGTACGACTACGCCGAGCCGGGTTTCATCCTGATCGACCGCGTCAACGAGATGAACAACAACTGGTGGTGCGAGACCATCCGCGCCACCAACCCGTGCGGCGAGCAGCCCCTGCCGCCCTACGGCGCCTGCCTGCTGGGCTCGGTCAACCTGACCACCTTCGTGCGCAACCCGTTCACCGACCAGGCCAGCTTCGACTGGGAGGAATACAAGGAAGTCGTGCGCGTGTTCACCCGCATGCTCGACAACGTGGTCGAAGTGAACGGCCTGCCGCTGGAACAGCAGCGCGCCGAGATCCTGCGCAAGCGCCGCCACGGCATGGGCTTCCTGGGCCTGGGCAGCACCCTGACCATGCTCAAGCACAAGTACGGCAGCCCGGCGTCCTGCGAGTTCACCGAAGCCATCGCCCGCGAGATGGCCGTGGCCGGCTGGGAAATGGGCCTGGCGCTGGCGAAGGAAAAGGGCGCCGCGCCCATCATGGACGAACTGTTCACCGTCACCGCCGCCATGCTGCGCCAGCGCCCGGAAATGGCGAAGGACGGCTGGAAGGTCGGCCAGGAGATCCCCGGCAAGGTGCTGCACGCCAAGTACAGCCGCTACATGCAGCGCGTGGCCAGCGTGGCCCCGGAGCTGGTGGACGAACTGGCCGAAGTGGGCAGCCGCTTCACCCACCACAGCTCCATCGCTCCCACCGGCACCATCAGCCTGTCGCTGGCCAACAACGCCAGCAACGGCATCGAGCCCTCGTTCGCGCATCACTACAGCCGCAACGTGATCCGCGAAGGCAAGAAGTCGAAGGAAAAGGTCGACGTCTGGTCGTACGAGCTGCTGGCCTACCGCGAACTGGTCAACCCGAAGGCCATGCCGTTCTCGGACGACGCCGATGCGAAGTTGCCGGAGTACTTCATCGCCGCCGACGACATCAGCCCGAAGGAGCACGTGGACGTGCAGGCCGCCGCGCAGAAGTGGGTGGACAGCTCCATCTCCAAGACCGCCAACGTGCCCACGGACTACCCGTACGAGCAGTTCAAGGACATCTACCGTTACGCCCACCAGCAGGGCCTGAAGGGCTGCACCACGTTCCGCTTCAACCCGGCCGCCTTCCAGGGCGTGCTGGTGAAGGAAGCCGACCTGGAGAACACCACCTACCGCTTCGAGCTGGAAGACGGCAACGTGGTCGAGGTGAAGGGCAACGAGCAGATCGAGTACGACGGCGAGATGCACACCGCCGCCAATCTGTTCGATGCGTTGAAGGAAGGGTATTACGGCAAGTTCTGACGCTCTACCCCTCTCCCCGCCTGCGGGGAGAGGATGCCCGAAGAGCCTGCCCCGTACTTGATACGGGGGCAGGTGAGGGGGAGCGAGCGCAGCGAGTTGCTGTTGCTCTTCGCGAAAAGCGGCCCCTCATCCGCCTTCGGCACCTTCTCCCCGCTTGCGGGGAGAAGGAAAGAGGGAACTCCTCCCCGCTTGCGGGGAGAAGGAAAAGAAGGAGATCGGCTGTACCCCTCTCCCCGCCTGCGGGGAGAGGATGCCCGGAGGGCAGGTGAGGGGGAGCGAGCGCAGCGAGCTGCTTTTGCTCTTCGCGAAACGCGCCCCCATCCCACCCTTCCCCCGCACGCGAGGGAAGGGGCGCATCACGGCAGGCTTCGATTCATCGGCTTCACCGTTTCACCCCGCGCAATCGGGTATAGCATCGGCAGCGTCACGAACCTCGCCCACAAGGAGGGCAACATGAGCAACGGCAATGGTGTCACGGCGACGCTTTCCGGCGCGGCCGAAAGCGTGAAGGAAACAGTGGCAGGCATCGGCGAAGCGGTGGCCACCACCGCCAGCGAAACGGTCGCCAAGGCGAAGAAGGCGGCCAAGAAGGCGCGCAAGACGGTCACCGCCGACATCGCCAAGGCGAAGAAGGCCGTGGCCAAGCGCACCGACAAGGCCACCAAGGCGGTGAAGAAGACCGTCGCCAAGGCGAAGAAGAAGCTGGCCGCCGCCAGTTCCGCCGCCAAGGCCGAAGCCGCCAGCCTGCAGAAGAAGGTGACCGGCAAGAAGGCCGCCAAGAAGACGGCGAAGAAGGCCGCGAAGAAAGCCACCAGGAAGACGGCTGCCAAGAAGGCCGTGAAGAAGGTCGCCAGGAAGGCTACGGCCAAGAAGGCCGTAGCCAAGAAGTCGGTGAAGAAAGCAGCAAAGAAGGTCGCCCGCAAGGCGCCCGTGAAGAAGGCGGCGAAGAAGGCCGCTCCGAAGAAAGCGGCCAAGAAGGCCGTGCGCAAGGCAGCCCCGAAGAAAGCCGCAAAGAAAGCAGCAAAAAAAGCGGCCCGTAAGTAAGACCTGATGCACCCCTCCTCCCCCGGGTCCGGGGGAGGGTTGGGGCGGTCGCCGGCCCGGAAGGCCAGGCCCCGCCCATCGATGACAACTTTCAGAACACGAACAGGATTCCACCGTCATGGCCGTCAAGATCGACAAGAAAATCAAGGGCTACAGCGTGCTCACCCCGGAAGACAAGGCGCGCGAAGCCGCTGCGCTGATTCCCACGGCGTCGGTGCCGCGCGAGACGGTGGAAAAGGAAGTGCCGCAGGACAACATCATCCAGATGCACGAGCGCATCGAGCGCCCGGAAGTCCTCATCGGCAGCACCTACAAGATCAAGTCGCCGCTGGTGGAGCACGCCATGTACGTGACCATCAACGACATCGTGTTGAACGCCGGCACGGAGCACGAGCTGCGCCGTCCGTTCGAGATCTTCGTCAACAGCAAGTCCATGGAGCACTTCCAGTGGATCGTCGCGCTGACGCGCATCATGTCGGCGGTGTTCCGCAAGGGTGGCGACGTGACGTTCCTGGTGGACGAGATGAAGGCCGTGTTCGATCCGCGCGGCGGCTACTTCAAGGCCGGTGGCGTGTACATGCCGTCGCTGGTGGCCGAGCTGGGCGCCATCGTGGAAGAGCACATGAAGTCGATCGGCCTGATCCACGACCCGGAAATGAGCGCGCACCAGCGCGCCATCCTGGCCGAGAAGCGCAAGCAGTACGAAGATCGCGCAAAAAAAAACTCTGACGTGAGCGTTGTTCCTTCTCCCGCCCCGGCGGGAGAAGGTGCCCGAAGGGCGGATGAGGGCGCTTCTGCCGTCATGCCCGGTTCTTCGGAAGACATCGCCGTCACCGGCGATGGCGCCAGCTTCCCGCCCTCTGCGACCCTCTGCCACAAGTGCAGCACCAAGGCCCTCGTCATCATGGACGGGTGCGCGACGTGTTTGAATTGTGGGTATTCGAAGTGCGGGTGATCACAGCTAGGAAGAATGTTCACCATCTCCCGAGGGATGCTGCTTGGTGCTGTCGAATAGTCAGATTGATCGGATCGGTCAGAAGCTGAAGGCTGATGAAGTAGATGCGGACTGCTTAAGAAGTCTGGAAGTCTTTAGAGCCTTGTATGTCGACGCCTACAAGCACGTAGAGGATACGCTGGTAAACAAGATGGGCCTGTCGATCACGGGCCGGCCCTTTAAGTCCACCGTTGCTATTGTTGAAAAACTAAAGCGCGAGACGATTCGCCTCAATCAAATCCAAGATATTGCGGGTTGCCGGGTCTTGGTGCGCGATCTCGCAGATCAAGATCATCTTGTGGAGAACATGATGGTCTTCCTTTCTGACTCCGATATAGAGATAGACGACAAGCGTAAGTCGCCGACCAATGGGTACAGGGCAGTACACATAGTTGCCAAAAAATTTGGCAGGCCAGTAGAGATTCAGATTAGAACGGGACTTCAGCACGCTTGGGCGGAGATCTCCGAAAAGCTGGCGGACGGGCTCGGGCATTCCATCAAGTATGGATCGGGCGATGAAGACGCCTTGCGCTTTCTTGGCAAGCTATCGGAAGTCACAGCTGAGCTTGAGATGACTAGGCACTACAAGCGCGTTGTTACCGCGCAGCGATCCGTGCGAGGAAGGACAAAAGAACTCGTTGTAGAAGGTAAGCGACTGAGCGAGCTTGAGAGGAATCAACTGAGGGCAATCAGAGCTCTTTTTTCAGGAAAGTACTGAGGCGGCAGCTAATGATATTTCTGATTCAGTACGATAGAACTGCTGCGAAGCTCATCTCAATGATCTCTTACGAGGATGGTCAGCGCGAGGAAGCTTCCGCATCGAAGCTAGAGCTAGAGATTTCGTTGTTGGGTAGCGAGTCCGTACATGAGGTGGTTCTGCTCCAGGCCCCCAATGAGGAGCATCTAAGAAAGACTCATCGACGCTACTTTGAGACGTTAAAAGGGCTGCAAGGTAACGAGAAAAGGTAGATCGTAGGATGGGTTGAGCGAAGCGATACCCATCAGAGCCCGTTGGATGGGGTTGAGCTACATGCAGGACTCGAAGTTCCGTCTCACCGCCTGCCGCACTCCTAATCTTGCTCGTCCAGAGGCGAAGCGAGGCATAGATGACAAACAGTCAGGCATTTCTTAGTGGTTTAGCCTGCTTTCTGATGGGGGGCTACTTGGGCTGGCTTGTCTTTGGTGATTCGACTTTGGAGAAGGGAAATCTCTTCGAAGGTTTGAATGTTGTCATCGCTGCGTCAAGCGCAGTCGCCCTTGGCTTCATTGGCTACCAGGCAAACAAGCTGGTGCGAAGTTCGCATGATGAGAAGCGATCAAAAGAGTTCAATGAGGGGAGAATTCTTTTGCACTACCTATCTCCGGAATTACAGGCGATGAGTCTAATCGCCGCAACCGTTCATCATGTCTTGAGTGCCGAGGGAAGTTTCGATGCGTTCTCCTCTAGACGTCAGGCGAGGGAGTACATTTCTCAAAAGCTAAACGGCTTTTCGTTTCCCGAAACGGTGGAGAGTAGGGGCCGACTGGGCGTGCTGCCAAATGCGCTGGGCGATTCATTGGCTCAGTTGCTTGGGGTTAGCAAGCATCTGCGTCGAGTAGCAGCGAATGAGGCGGCTGAAGACTCTCCAGGGACTCGGTACGATGTTGTTACTGGCGAGGTGCTGGAGCCAACTTTTGCTGATGACGAGTGCAGAGAGAAGTTTAGCCTCGGCTTCAAGCTTCTTCTAGGAGGCACCAAGCTTGCGATGGATGAGCTTGAGAGGGCAATGGAGGCGGCAAGAGTCATGCGGGAGACGAAGATCTAGCACGTAGGATGGGTTGAGCGAAGCGATACCCATCGCTCTGGACGGGTCCACCATGCGAAGGAAAGCCATGACTCATCGAATTTCTGAAGTGCTACGGCGGAGCCTGATACTTAAGCCATGCAATGCGGGCGTGCTCATCGGCATGCTCGCGGTGTTCGGCGCGGCTCTGCCGGCTGTCGCCAACCCTGCCGATGAGCGGACCGTCGAGACCATGGTCTTCGTGGGAGAGCTGATCTCCATGGAGCCCATGGCCAATCCCTGCGAGGAAGAGCGCAAGCGCACCGGCACGCCGGGCTGCATCTTCATGGACGACCTCTACCGCGCCCGTTATCGCGTCGTGCAGCCCGTGGCGCGCACGACGGCGAACACCGAGGTCACGTTCCAGGTGGCCGATCACTACGGCTTCCCCGCCTTCGCCAACACCCCGCATGCCTTGCTGTTCGTCGCCGTCACCGATGACGGCAACTGGCTGCACAAGTACCAGGGCGTTCCCATGCACCGCACTGGCGAAGGTCAGTGGGCGGCCTGCGGCGAAGTGGACCGCAGGGGCGTCGACAAGGCGCTATCCCATCGCGCGAAACCACTGACGTTCGCTGAGCCCATCGCCCGGCGTGAGGTAGTAACGCAGGAAGTGTGGGATCGAATGCTGCCTTGGTGGAAGGAGCGTGCCGACACCTACCGCATCACGGACGGCCAAGTGCGCTGCCTCAAGGGCATTCCCGTGCAAGAGGCCTACGAGATCGTCAGGCAGGGCGTGATGAAGGTGCGTGAGGTGGGCTTGCCGCCGTGGCCGGTGGAGCACTAATCCAGCGCAACTCCGTTGCCTGTATTGGGAAGAGCTTAAGGGCGAACGCATCGCGCATTAGTCGATATGAGCTTGCGCCTTGACCCTTCAAAGAATGGATCTTACTGAAGGAGAGCTAGCTAATGGGAAGCACGGTAGGAAGGGATGCAGCGAGAAAGATCGTCAAGCAGATTTTTGCCGGTGCTCTCCGCTCAGCAAGAGTATTCGATCACGCAACCGGAGGTTGCCGCCTCAGTGATGCCAGTGAACATTTCTTGACTGCGGGCATCTTTGAGGCTTTGTCAAAATGCAAGGGTGCGACCCATCTGGAAGTGCCCGTATCCGCATGCCGACAGGAGGCTGGTGCAATCCGTTGCGGGAAGCCCAGTAAGCGGGATCGGATGAAAGGCCGGTATGACTTGGTCCACTACTGGGCCGATGAACGACCAAGGGTCGCGATTGAGGTAAAGAATGGTGTGAGGGTCATGAACACGGCGTTGTTCAGGGGCGACTTTGAGCGACTGACGCGCACGCTTACAGCCAACAAGAATTCGTCGTATCAGTTCTGCGCATTCGTTTTCTTCGCAACCGCAGACTACAAACAGAAGAATCAGCTTTTCATCGAAAAGAAAGAGGCCCGAGAGAAGCTGGATATCCTGACCGCGAGAATCAATGACCTAGCATCCGAATTTGTGAAGAGCGATCGGAGGCGATTGCTCAGGCGAACCTACACGAGCAGAACGGTATGCTCGAACTTTTCAGACGAAGGTGCCTGGAGAATAGGTCTAGTGATATTCGCCGACGAGCGTGCAGCTTCCTCGTTTCCCCAGAATTTGGTCGAAGGTTGAAGAAGAGGCTGGATTTGCTGGGGGCTGATCGTCAGAAGCCGAATCGGCCACATTACTATCGTGGGTTCCTTCCTGTTGCTTTTGTTTTTAGTGTGCCCGGGAAGCGCGAACTTGATGAAGGGCGTCCTTTGTCTGGTGCAACGGGAGTCAACTTGAGGGAAGCCTTGATGGTCCTCCATTCAAAGAGGCCTGAGATCTTCCCCTCTGTTGAGGTTTACGACTACACGCTCACGAATGCCTACGACCTACCGATTGCAAGATCATTGGGTGATCGCATGTCTGAGGCGCCCAATGCGTTGATTCTTGCTGATAGCAATGTGCGTCGCATTCAGCAGGAGGTTGGCGACTGCAGCATGTTGATCCTATGTGGCGTTAAAGCGCGGCTTCTCGGCTCCGTGCTTGAGGCTGACGGCGTGCAAGTGATTCGTGCATGGCATACGTCCAGCCGGGCGCTCATGAGCAAGTTCAGCGGACCAGAAGTTGCATCGTGCTCGCGGCCTGAGGAGAGGCGTCGTGCCCGCTGTAGGGCTTGGGCCGATGACGTTCTTGCGAAACTCCCCGCCACAATTTAGCGCGTTTGCTGATACGCGGTTCGCAAATGTAAATAGACACCCCGCCATCCCCGACGCAAACTTGCCTCCAAGGAGCGTCGAATCTCCGAAGTACAGCGGTACCCACCTACGACAACTTGGTGGGTTTTTTATGCCCAAGACATAGGGCACTTCCGACGCAGTCCGTTCTACGTCGGGAGGGTGGCGGAATAGAACACCCTTAGGGGAAATACGCCCGGCCGTCTGTACTCGGCTTCGAACCTCCCGACACCCTGCGGGCGCACGCCGCGCCCGCAGGCACGCCTTGCACCCCGCACGCGGAAGGACACCGCCATGAAGCACGGAACGCTCACCGACCCCGGCTACCACCTGCCCCCCGAAGCCCACGCCGAACTGCAGGCCCTGCGCGACCACCTGCACCTGCTGGCCCAGCTCAGCACCCCCGAACACCAACACCCCGACAACCTCGTCGCCGCCGTGACCACCTGACGCAGGCGTCATGTGACCGGGTGAAAGTGCAGCGAAAGCGGCCACTCCGAACATAGAAGACTTAGGATGCACGCAGTCGAAATGTTCCGCGTCTCAGACGGTCGGCGTTGTTAGAGCGACGAGAACGTGATGGCCGCACTAGAGGGGCGGCCATCGCGCAGTCAGACTGAACAGTTCAGAGTGGTCGCAATTGAGCGACCATTGTAATTCCGCCGTTAGTCTTCGGAAGATCCAACTGCTCAGGCGTATAGGTCTTTCCTACAAACTCAATCTCTATTTCGATGTCTTCGCGCTCAAGTACAGAGAATTTCTGGTCGTTCTTTCGAAGTACCCAGTTGACTATCTCTTCCAGCTGAATCTCCCGAAGGATCGGATAGTCAAGACGAAGTCTATCGAAGAGTGGTCTACCAACAACAGAAGTTGATCCTTCGATGCCGAAACTGATGCGTGCATCTGCCGCGAGATCAAGGCCGCTAACGGTTAAGCTGCCCACCT
The DNA here is from genome assembly GCF_057773125.1 of Pseudoxanthomonas sp. 97-1-1. Lineage (NCBI taxonomy): Bacteria > Pseudomonadati > Pseudomonadota > Gammaproteobacteria > Lysobacterales > Lysobacteraceae > Pseudoxanthomonas > Pseudoxanthomonas sp. 97-1-1. Next base: position 275,708 of record NZ_JBYMTJ010000003.1, read on the forward strand.
TTGTCCACTTCGATGACGACTTCCATTTGCAGCACAGCTTGTGCAATGGCTTTGGGCAGCGCCTCACGCATTTCGGATACCAGTGCTTTACCCAGGCTTCACCAGTTGCGGATACCTCCACTTTAACGTCCTTGATTAGGGTAAGAGGCGAATCAATGGAGATCGAGGGTGCCTTCTTCAGCACTACCTTGATCCAAGAGCAGTGGGCTGCCGCATCCCAGTCGCCTCGCGATGAAAATGCGGAAAGCTCTTGGTCCGTGGGGCCTTCCCAAGGGATCCCAGATTTAAGAGCTTCGTCCCGAGCTGAACGAATGATGTGAGCGTACTCTTCAAGCTGGGCGGAGAGAGCGGCGAGATTGCTTGCTATCTCGGTATCCTCATCTACTTCCTTTTCTAGCTTACTTAGCCACTTGTCCTTGTTCGACGCAGCTATGATTTTTGTAGCTTCGGGGACGTCTGAGTCAGGGGATGGGCCATTTTTTGAGAGCGATTCGTCAAATGGTGTCTTCTTATCCACGACGACATACGGGAGCTTAAGATCGCTAACGACCATCTTTGCGAAGTCATTGGTGGCGGTTATAGAGAGGTGCTTCTTCATAAAAACTTCCTCGTCTTGGGCGCTAATGAAGTTGCAGCGGGTGTTAACCCGGCGTCGCATTGCCCCTTGGAGCAAGGCAATCGCAAACATGCCAACGAGCGGTCATTGGGGTGCAGGTCATCTGGAAAACAACTGAGCAAGAATATAAAAGTAAACGTATTAACCTAATCTCCCCAGTTGAGAGCGCAAGGCGTCCTGATCTTGTGCTAATTCCGCTTCGGGACAGCTCATAGGGCGTGCTTCAGCCCACCTCCCTGCAAGCTAGGCGACCTGAAGGCGGGCCAAAGCCTACCCTCCCCACGAGATAGCCCTCCAAGCCCCATCGCTCTCACATTGAGCCCCATCGACGGAGCCCTGAGCCCCATCGATCGAGCTCGGATTCCCAAGCGCCGGGCTCCCCGGTGCCATCGATGGCTTTCCGAAAGCCATCGATCGCTCTCCCAAACCCATCGATGGCATTCCGAGCCCCGTCGCTCTCACATTGAAAGCCATCGATCGCTTTCAAAGACCCATCGATGGCCCTCCGAAAGCCATGCCCTGGCTTTCCGAAAGCCATCTGCAAGGCTTCGAGCTCCAGACCTCACATTCCGAATGCCATCGATCGCTTTCCGCGCTCGGCCGTTGGCATTCCGGGCTCCATCTCATTCCATGAGCGCCCTGCATTTGTGAGAGGTTTTGCGAACGCATGCGCGCTAGGCTGCGGTCGTCGGCGATGAACGCCGACGTGTCCTTTCAATGTGATCAATGGAGTGAACATGACCCAGAACCGCATCTCCCTGCGCCTCACCGGCGAAGACATCGTCGCCGCCGAAGACGCCATCACCACCCTGGAGCAGCGCCTCACCGGCCTGGTCGGCCTGACCCCCGACGAGCGCCGCGAACTCACCAAGATGGGCGACAAGTCCGAAGCCTTTTGCCGCCAGGCCGTCATCACCCTGGGCAAACACGCTGACGTACTGCCGCGCAACTTCGACGTGGACGAATACCGCGCCGACCTGGCCGCCCTCGACACCCTGCGTCCACTGCTCACCCGCCTGCAACGCGTGTACGACCGCATGGTCGACAGCGAAATGGCCCTCGGCAGCGACCTGATGGTCGCCTCCCTGGAAGGCTACGCCCACCTCAAGGTGGCCGGGCAAGGCGACGGCCTGGACACGTTGAAGGAAGCCCTGGGCGCCAGGTTCAACCGCAAGCGTCGGCAGGAGTCTGAGCCGGCGGCGTGAGCGCAGCGCCATGCAAAAGAAAGGCGGGCTTCGGCTCGCCTTTTCTTCTAGGGGGATGCACGTGCATTGACGAACCACCTACCCGCAAGTACGGCGCTACGCGGGCCAGCGAGCGCCGTCGCAGTCGGCAAGTGCGTGTCCACTCCAGCGGGAACGGCCATTGGACTCTTGAGTCGGAGAGTCAATCTTGCCTCGTCCCTCCTGGCTCCCTGCTTTGACAGTGTGCTGGTGAGCCTCCATCACTGATCCAAATACCTACTTTTTGCTCCTCAGCCCTCGTTGAGGTAGGCCTCGGAGATCACATCGGAAGGCCAAGTAAAGAATACGCAATAGATGTATCACTCTGAAAGATACGCTCACTTGTCCATTTTTTCTTGTTCTTCATGTTTCTCCTCGGCTTTCTCTTCGTTTCTGCCATCGTCCCTTTCTTCGTCATGCTTCTTCTTTGCGGGGGCAGGATTGGCAGGAGGATTATCACGATGATTCTTGGGAAGAGTTCGGCCAAGGACATACCCGGATATGCCTCCGAGAAGCGTCCCGAGGACCTCGTTGTCAATTCTGTTTGCCAATCCAAGAATAAGTATGGTTGAAACCAGGATGTATACGGTTATCAGCTCAAGGTTGAGCTTGTTCGAGAAGATCTCCGCTTGAATGCTGTCGCTGTATAGCTTTGGACCCAGAAATATCGCGATAAGCAACAAGCCGACCGTTGGTATGGTCCATCTAACGATGGTTGTTGTAAGTTTGTCTCCCGCCGCTACCGCGCTCTCAAGCTCCTCGATGGCGGATTCTAGTGAAAATATCTTCATCTCGATCGCTTTAATGTCGGCGGTGATCCTGTTTTTTACTACAAGTATTTTCTCCGAAGTGTTGGCTCTGATCTCTTTCACCCTCTGGCTGAAAGCTGCAGCGCAAGCTCGAATTTCCTCATCTGAAGCCGATGCAGTTCCGCGTCCGCTTATGGAATCTTCGGCCGGACTCTCCGGGCGGGCCGGTTTTGTTGTGCATTCCTTTGGAATATCAACTTGGCGAATGGCGATATAGAGTGATTTAGCCTCCTGTGACTTGAGGCTTTGCAGGTCGATGTTGGCTATCGCCTCACTCATATCAATTCTTGCGGCACGACCAAGTCCTGCAACGGTAGACATCCGTTCAATAGTGTCCGGATCTTCATCCGCGCTACTCGCAGAAACCTCGAGGCTTTCAATCTCGGCTAGCGTGGATTTCATAATTCCCAGGCCGGACTGGAGATCCTCCAGCTCGCGCTCATGCGAGCGTAGTCGCTTCCGAAGCGCATCCGCCGGAAGGTCCTCGATATCTACGTTCGTCCGCACGTCTGAGCTTCGCACATTGGGCGGAGTTGCCCATGCACACAATGTCGCGGTCGATAAAGCGGCTCCGGCCAGGAGCATGTTGAGCTTCAACATATTCACTCCTTTACTGTTATTGGAAGCATCTACAAATTGTCATCAGACATGTTGAGCGGACGTGGCCGCTTGGTGACAAGGCGTGACGCAGAAGATGGTCGAGAATGCAGGCATGAAGCGCCTCGGCCGTCCATGCGGACCGGCATATCGCAGTAACTTGCTAGCTCACGACGGTGTCAGGGGCTTTTGGCTCGCTGGGATGCGAGCGCCACGAAACCCGCCTCGAAGACCTCAATGCCGCCGATGTCTCCGTAACTGTGGTCGTGATCGCTGTCGAGCTCCACAAACTGGCGGATTGTGCTGCGTATCACCTGCCAGTTAGGGCCAGCGACGGCATCGAGCCCGCCTTCGGTCTGTGCCACGATTACACGGTAGTTTCTGGCCATGAAATCACCTCACTTTGAGAGGATGATCTGGTTGTGCGCCACCAGACCGTTGAAGCACGCCTGATAGACGGCTCGGCTGCCGTTGTCGACGAAGCAGGTAGGCCACCGCCTGAGCCTGGTCCTCAGCGGCGCGACCAACTTGGCATCCGCCGTGGTGCCGTTTGTGGAGACCTTGTCCCAGAACAGCTCGAAGTAGGCGCTTGCCGCGCTGTCGCGCAGTGCCTTCGTCGTAACCAGTTCGCGAGAAAGCTGCAGGTTCTTGTCGCGCTCCAGCTCAAGCCCGGACACCAGATAGCTGATGCAGGCGTTGGAGATGTCCGACAGCTTGCTCTGGTCCGTGCCTGGACTCAGCAGTTTCAGGCAGAGGAACTTGAATTCGTCCTGCTCGAAGTTATGCGCCACGATTTCGCGGATCGCGAGGGCGACATTGGTGACGGCTTCGTTACCGGCCTGGTCGAACCCGCCGGGAGCACTGGGTTGCATCAGCGCCGTCTTCGCGGATACCGGGATGCCGCCGGCGGCGGCGGCGTCGACAAGCTTGCCGTAATGCGTGGCTGATTCCGCGCGTTCCGTCCTGGCCTTGGCCAACTCGCTTGCCGCGGACTCGCATTTGGCGCGCTTGCCCTTGAGCGCATCGGACAAGCTGTCCTCGCTCCCCTTGGCGACCGCGTCGGCGATCTGTTCGCAGTCCTTGCCATCCGTGTTGAGTTCGCTGAACTCGGTCTCGCGCTTCCGTTGCGCAGCCGTCTTCGTCTGCAGGTCACGGTAGGCATCGTCGATGCGCACCGCCGCCTCGGCGCCGGACGCACCGGCGGCCGCTTCTGCAGAAGCGCCGATCACCACCGGTCGGGGAGCAATGGCGCCGGTCAGCTGTTCGATCGCGAGGATAGAGACCATCAGTCGCTGGTCGCGGATTGCCTGCAGCGGCAGTTCGAGGCTGCCGATTCCGCCGTTGATGTGCCGCTCGCAGGTGCGGAACATGAGTTCGCGCAGCATGTTGACAGTCTGGGTGCGCGGAATCGTCGATCCCTGCTCCGAGGAGCTGAATGCCGCAGTGAGCGCCGCCTCGATGGCCTTCGGATCGACCGACTTGCCCCAGCTGGCACCGGTCGACAGGGCCTGGGCGACGACGGCGAACACATCCGGGCTGGGTTCGGTGCAGACGCGCCGGATCTCCTCGCTCGAGGGCGGCACCAGTTCAAGCGCGCCCGACGGCAAAGTACGATAGTAAGGCGCGGTATGGATCACATGCGGCGACGACAGGATGACGCGCTGCTTGGCGTCGACCACGGTGATGGCGGGCTGGTCCCCGCGCACCAGCTGGTGCCGGAAAATGGAATGCTGGTTGGCGGAACATGCCGCCAACGTGGCGCCGACGGTCAGTGCGGCCACTGCCCGCAGAATGCGTCGTGCCATGCCGCGGCCCCTCGGATCCGGCGTGGCGACGTCGAATCTCCGGGGATCGAAGCCACGCCGCGCTGGGCTGTTGTGCCGTGCCGGGGCGCAGAACGCTGAATCGATTGTGGCGTTGGCGTGTCGCACACGCCCGATCACGGTACGGAACGTCATATGCTCACCCCGTTTGTTGTCAGCCTTGGGTTTCATCGAACTTCTTCAGCGCTTGCAGTCGCGCATCCAGCACCTTCGATTCGTGACCGGCGCGCACCTCCTGATAGCGCCGGATCGCCTCCTCATAGTTGCCCTGCTCACGTAGCAGGTCGCCCTGGATCAGAAGCCCTTCGCGTTTGAGGTCGGGATCGGAAGTCATTTTTGCGGCAAGTTCGGTCCAGAGCTTCTGGTCCTGTGCGGTCGTCAGCCGGGTCTCGGCGGGCAGAAACGGCAACTTCACGCCTGTGGTGTCGGGCGTCGGGCTGTGCCGGAAAATGGTGCCGTTGCCGGACTGGTCGGAGATCACCGTGGCGAGGCTGCGCACGGCCGGGACTTGCGCGGTTTCCGGCGACTGCTCCTCGAGCCGGCGGATCGCGACCGCTGCGGCAGGCGAGAGGTTGAGCTGCGAGAGATTGTCGGCGACCACGAGCCACGCCGTGCCCTCGGGCAGTCCGGACAGGTCGTCGGCCAGCGTACGGCGCGCGACGCCGGCAATACGCTCGGCTTTGGCGTCCTCTGGCAGCGCCTGGAAAGCGACCAGGTCATCGCCGGATCCCATGTCGTTGTTGATTGCCTGGGCCAGTCCACGCATACGGGCCGCGCGCTGCTCCTGCGCAACCTCGATACTGGGCAGGAATGCACGGACCTTGCGCGGTGGCGTCGATCCGAGCTGCAGTTCGAACTCGTACTCCTGCTTGAGCACGCCAATCGGGAACATCCGGAGGTCATCGCTGGACGAAGGGCCCACCTTGCGTCGTTCGCCCTCGGGAGCGATGTACAGCGTCAGTCCGCCGGGGCGGTGGATCCGGTAGTCCAACCACAGGTTGCTCTTGTTCTCGATCTTGGCGACGCTGAAGTTGTTGACGTCACCAAGCTGGAACGTCCAGCGGTCCTGGTCGACCTCGAAGTTCGGCGTCTGCCATGCATTCGCATCCAAGCGCGGCATCACGTAGTTGCGCAGTGCGTTCACCAGCACAACCACGGACGGATGCGTGGCGCGATCGGGTTTGACGATGGACAGGTGGTCGGCATCCTGGATCGCAGGGGCAGCCTCGTCGCATAAACGGGTGCTGCTCGACCATGGAACGATCAGCACGCCTTTGGTCGGTTTGGTCTCGTAGGCGCAGATTACCGTCGGCGCTTGGCCGGCACGGCGCATCTCGACCCAATCGTTGTTGAGCTCACGCAGGAACTCGTTGTGGTCGACCAGCAGCATCTGCCTGATGGCCTCGTTATTGACCACGTGTTGGGCGATCCCGGTGATCTGCGAGCCTCCTTGCGGCGTGGCGAACTGCACGATCAGCGGGACCTTGTGAGCGAGGTCGCGTTGTGCAGTCAGCTGACGCATCGTGACCAGCCCACCCATGCTGTGGGTGACGAATACCACATTGTCGTACTCCCACACATCGTTGAACTGGAGGTACTGATGCAGGCTGCGCGCCGCCTCGCTCACGCTCAGCGAGCCGTCCTTGAACATCCGGGACGTGAATCCGAATGCGAATACATCGACCTCTTCTCCGACTCGCGGCGATGCCTTGAGTAGGTCGAAGAACGTCGTCCCGCTGGGGTGCGTCCAAGTGGTGATGGTGTCGCCGAAGATGCCGTGGACGAATACCACCGCGACCCTCTTCTGCGGTTCCGCGCGATGAATCCAGCGTGGATCCTTGTCGTTGATCGCTTCGGAGGTGGCCGTCGCTTGTTTACTGTCTTTGCCTTGCGAGTCGCAGCTGGCGAGCGTAGAGGCCAGAGCCAGCACGCCCAGCAACGCGAGGTACCGAAACGTTGCCGCGGTGCCGGAAGACGAGTACGCGGATCGGATGCACGTCATCATGATTTCCTCCCCGGAGGATCTTCTCTGTCAGAATCCTGCAAGGCATTGGCTCTGCTGAAGGCCTGCGGCCTCTGGTGTCTTGGTGGCGTTGCATGGATACATGGCGACTCGGCGCTCGACGGGCTACTGCGCTTGGAGCAACTGGTGAAGGAGACGGTAGCCAGCTTGCCGTGTGCGTGGATCACGGATGCAATCGACATGGTGGTGTTCCTTGATGGCTGGGGACAGGCGAGGCGGGTTCGCCAGATCGCAAAGGGGCGGGACCTGGACGGCGATGGCTACCAACTGCAGCAGGTAGATCGGGCGAGCGTACGAATGCGTGTCAGCAACTCAGAGGCAAATAAAAGGTAGGGTGACCGTCGTCATGTCCCGTCGGTAGACAGTGCCCTTGGCGCTGAGCCCAAGCTACTGTCCAGGAAGCGATCTCACCACGCAGAACGCCGCTGTTCGAATGCGACGGCCATGAATCGTTTGGTTAATGCATGTATCTGACGAGCGGGCGAGTGCCAGGCCCGCGTTGGGGTGAGCCAGCGCAGGCCGGGTAAGCGAAGCGAACCCGGAGGCTGCATGCAGGACACGTCGTGTGTCCGACGCCCCGGGTGCGACCTTCGGCCTCAGCCGGGCTGCGCGACGCTTCTCGGCCGCACGGTGGATAAACTACGGCCACCAACCTCCCGATCCCCACAAGGAACACCCCATGGCATTCACCACCACAACCTCCGGCCTGCAATTCGAAGACACCGTCGTCGGCAGCGGCGTCGAAGCCAAGCCCGGCAGCAACGTCACCGTGCACTACACCGGCTGGCTGTACGACAACGGCGCGCAGGGCGCCAAGTTCGATTCCAGCAAGGACCGTGGCGAACCCTTCATCTTTCCCCTCGGCGGCGGCATGGTCATCCAGGGCTGGGACGAAGGCGTGCAGGGCATGAAGGTCGGCGGCCAGCGCACCCTCATCATCCCCGCCAACCTGGGCTACGGCGCGCGCGGTGCCGGCGGCGTCATCCCGCCGAACGCCACGCTGAAGTTCGACGTGGAATTGCTGGGCACCTGATCCACGCAGTCGTAGGGCGGGCTCAAGCCCGCCATCGCACGCGATCCACACACGTCGAACGGCGGGCCGGGGCCCGCCCTACGGCGTCCGGCGCAGTTCGGCCACCTGCGCCTCCAACTCAGCGATGCGCGCATCGCGCTCGGCAAGTGCGCGCTGCACGTCTTCCGCTTCGAACCGCACCGGGATGTACTTCGGACAATTCCAGTCGAAGGCTTCCACGTGGATCGTCATCGTGCGCTCGGTACGTCCCGTGCCCGGTGACTCTTCCACGTTCAATCGGCCCAGCAGCTTCAGGCGCTGGCGATGCGTGTAATCCATCAGGATCAATGCCACGCGATCGTCCTGTGCCACGTTGCCCACGCTGATGAACTGCCGGTTGCCGGGCAGGTCGGTGAACGTCAGCGTCTTCGCATCGACCACGCGCAGGAAACCCGGCGCGCCGCCGCGATGCTGCACGTACGGCCAGCCGGTTTCCGACACCGTCGCCATGTAGAAGCTGCGCTGCGCGTGGATGAAGGCGGCTTCGTCGGCGCCGAGTTCGGCATTGCGTACCTCGTCGCCGGATTCGAAGGCCCGCGCGTACTGCGCGCGGCTGCCGTCGCGTGCCTGCACGTCGCGTACCGCGGGGGTGAAGGCGATGTTCGCGAATGCGTGTCTCATGTCGATCTCCCAAGGCGGCCTGTCGGGTGGGCTCAAGCCCACCTTCGCACGGTATCCGCCTCCATCCAACGGTGGGCCAGGGCCCACCCTACGGCACCGGCAACACCTGCGCCGGCCCGCCGGTGACCTTCCCGCGCGTCTTGGCGGTCTCGCCGAGATAGGCCAGGGCGAACTGGGTGAACTTGACACTGTGCTGCGCCGATTCCCCCATCGTCGCCAGTGTGTCCTGGGGCGTGTGGATGTAGGGGAAGCTGCCGTTCGGCCCGCCGGCCTCGAACATCATCGCCGCGGGATAGCCGGCGTTCGTCCATGACGCATGGTCGGAGCACGCGTAACCACAGGCCACGCTGCTGCGCGTCAGGCCCATCGGCGCCAGGTAGGTATCGAACAGGGTGATGAAGAAATTCTTCAGATCGGTGTTGGAGTAGTCGCTGATCAGTTTCATGTCCGTCACCGCGCCCGACTTGTAGTTGGTCATGTCCACCTGCAGCACGCTGACCACGTTGACGCCGCTGGCGCGGAACGACTGCGCGATGGCATGCGAGCCGCGCAGGCCGACTTCCTCGGCGGCATACCCCATGAACTTCACCGTGCGCCGCGGCTGCCAGCCGTCGGCCAGTGCGATGCGCAGCGTTTCGGTGAGCGTGGCGATGCCCGATGCATCGTCGTCGGCGCCCGGCGCATGCTGGTTGGGATCGTAGGGATTGCTGCCGTTGATCGAGTCCAGGTGCGCGCCCAGTACGACGACGTCGTTGGGCAGGTCCCGACCCTGGAGGGTGAGGATGACCGAAGGCTGCGTGCTGCAGTTCGCGCAGGCGGTGAACAACTCGGTGGTGACATCGCTGCGGCCGGCGGCGAGCGATTGCCAGTGGTCCCGGATCCATTCGGCCGATGTCCTGCCGTGGCTGCTGGCGAAGTAGCGGTTGCGATAGCTGGAGAGGTGGTTGATGGTGTCGTAGAGGCGCTGTTCCTGCACCTGCGGCAACCAGCGGCTCACGGTGGTCTGGTTGTCGAGCGTGTAGCCGGCGGCCAGCGATTTCGTCATCGCCTGCTTCGCGCGATCCGCAGTGACGAAGGCCTGGGCCTGCGCGCGGCTGGGGAATGCGAAATAGCCGCCGCAGCGGCGCTCGCTGACATGCACATAGCGGCTGATCTCGCCGAGGCGGTCGGCCCGGGTTTCGGAAATCACCAGCGGCGTGCCGGTGCTGTCGCGCCGCGCGACCGCATCACGGGCCAGGCCGCGGATCCCCTGCCAGGTGTCGCGCGAGGTCACGATGTACACCGGCGCGAACGGGTCGGTCTGCGACGGCGGCGCCACCACCACGGGCGGGGCTGTCGTCCCGCCTGCCTGGACGTGATGCACGGGGGGCGCCTGGGTCGCATCGGCAACGGGCGGCGCCTTCCATCGGGCCACCTCGTGGGAAACGGCAGGTGCGTGCACCCCGGACGCCTGCACCGCCCGCAGGGTGTCCGACCTCAGCAGGAAAAAGCTGATCAGCAGGGAGAGCAGCAGTGTCATCGGACCCGGCAAGAACAGTTTCATCGTGGCATCCCCCCGGATGACGGCCTGCAGCGTTGCGGGTGCAACGCTACCACTTCCACGGCCGGTCCACGCGGGTGAAGCCCGTCATCCGATACCCCGTTTCGTCGGACCTCCGGTGGCTTGGTCGCGCGCGGGTTGCGTGTGCCCCGGCGCGCGCACGACCCTGCTCCCCGCCATCAGCCCGCAACGGAGCAATCGCATGAAGAAACTACGATCCACCCTGCTCATCATCGGCGGCGCGGTGCTCGCCACCATCAGTCTCTACGATGCCTCCCTGCCCACGCGCGCGCTGGGACTACCGCTGGCGGGAGGCGAAGCTGCGATCGCCGCGACCTTCCTCTCGTTGGCCGCTGTCCTGGTCTGGTTCGGCATCCGCGGCCTGCGCAGGCCGGTGTAGGGCGGTGTAGGGCGGGCTCAAGCCCGCCGGCAGGGATGCGCCGACACCCGGGATGCTTCGAGCGAAGCCGCCCGACCGATGGATGACCTTGTGTGCATGGTCATGGCGTTGGCATGGAGGAGCGCGAACATGGCCATTGCCCGGGTCGCGTCCCTCCTTCGCCACGGTCCCGTGAGGAACCCCATGATCGACAATCCGTTCGACGCGTTCGTTGGATCCAGAAAGCCCGTGCCGATGTACGACGCGGCCGAGGAAGGGAAGGCCTTCGCGTACCTGCTGTGGGGCGACGGGGTGAAATTCGAAGGCGCGCCGGGCACCGGCAGCCGGCGCAAGGTCACCGCGCGCGGCAGGACGGGATGGGTGCTGGCCTCCGCGCTCGATGGGACATCGCTGCTGGAGTTCTACTTCATCGATGTGGGGCAGGGCGATGGCGTGCTGGTGAAGACCCCCTCGTTCCAGCACATCCTCATCGACGGTGGGTTTCCGCGCGACAAGCAGCCCAGCGGAAAATCGGCGGCGGATTTCATCGACTGGAAGTTCGTGAAGGATTACGGGCTGTCGAGCGTGGAGCTGGACGCCCTGATCTCGTCGCACAACGACGAGGACCACTACGGCGGACTTTCCGATCTGCTGGGCGTCGATGTGACCGAGGAACTGGATGCCGAGGCCATCCACGTCGACCGCTTCTATCACGCCGGTGTTTCGTGGTGGACGCTGGGTGGGAAGCGCTCGCTCGGCGAGGTGGTGGAACACGACGGCGAACGCTACCTGGTCGACCTGCTGGATGACCGCGATTCCGCGCTGCAGGGCCTGGATGCCGCAAGCCCCCGGCCGTTGCAGGGCGAGTGGGCGAAGTTCGTCCGGCGCGTGGCCGATACCACCACCGCCGATGGTGGCCATTGCGTGTTCGCCAGGCTCAGCGACGAGACGCCCTGGCTCCCCGGCTTCGATCCCGATACCAGCGAGGTATCCATCCGCGTGCTGGCCCCCATCGAGGCCGAGGTGCAGGGGCGCGCGGCGCTGCGCAATCTCGGCCGGAGCGAGCTCAACACCAACGGCCACAGCATCCTGCTGCGCGTCGACTACGGGCGCACGCGCACCCTGTTGACGGGCGATCTGAACAAGGGTGCGCAGCAGGACATCCTGCACGCGATGGCCGGCAGCCTGCTGGAACTGCAGTGCGACGTGGCCAAGGCCTGCCACCATGGAAGCGCGGATGTGTCGCTGGCCTTCCTCCAGGCGATGGCGCCCTCGGCGACCATCATTTCATCGGGGGACGCGGAGGGACACGACCACCCGCGGCCGGCCATCGTGGCCGCCAGCGGCGCGACGGGCCACCTGACGGTGGTGAAGGACGAGATCGTGACGCCGCTGGTGTACTCCACCGAACTCGCCCGCTCCTACGCGGTCGGCAAGCTGGACAGGATCGAGGTGCCCGGCGGTGCGGCCGTCGAGGGCGACGATCTTGCCCGCACCACGCTGCATTACCGCACCACCAAGGCGGGCGATCTGCGCCCGAAGAAGGGATCCCGCAAGGCACGGGGGGCCTACGTGGTGTCGGGCCTGGTCTATGGTCTGGTCAACGTGCGCACGGATGGCGAGACCCTGCTGGCCGCGACGCTGGACGAGAAGAACGCGGAGTGGAGTGTCAGGACGTTTCCGGCGCGTTTCTGACGGTTCCCATGCGATGCACGCGCATGCCCTCCGCCACCATGGCGCCTTCGCCGGAAGCGTGCTTTAGTAGCCCTGTCGCGCCCTGGGGAGGGCGCCATCCACCAGGGGAATTCGATGTCCAGATGTCCGGGCTGGCTGGCCCTTCTGTTCGCCGTGCTGCCTGCCACCGCCTGGTCGCAGCAGTGCACGAAGCCGGCGCTGCCGGATACCGAGATCGAAGGCTGGCACCGGAGTGAACTGGGTGGCGTCATCGTGGGGACCGCGCGCTATTCCATCGCGTCGCCCAATGCCGGGCCGAACGAGACCTTCACCCTCGGCATTTCCTTCAGTCACGCTGCCTCGGATGAATCGCACGACCTGCGTCCCCCCGACCACCGTTCATTGTCGGACCTGATGACGTCCAGCCTGCAGTTCCGTGACGAGCTCAAGGACCGCACCCGTCCACGCACCTGGGACACCGACGCCGTGCGTGTGATGCTGGATGGCAAACCCTTCCCCGGTCGCTTCGATGTGCAGGGCTCGCCGGGCCGCGACCATGCCATCGCGATCAACTGGGAGGTCTGGTACAGCGACGAGAACCTGATGGACGCGCTGGAAAATGCGCGCGAGGTGGAGGTCATGCTGCGCCACACGCCCACCGGCACCTTTGCCACCCGGCGCTTCGATGTGTCTTCGTTCAAGGGCATCCGCAGCAAGCTGATTCCGTACTGGCGGTGCACCGCGATCCCGTTTCACACCCACCGTCATTGAGGCAGGCCGACGGAGGTGGGAGGTCGGGTCGCCCCGCCTGCGGCACCCCTCAGTCCATCCCCATCAACGCCCGCGTCACCGCCGCAGCGCCCACGCCGGGGAACCGGCCGGGACGCGTGCCTGACCACAGCGGCGAGAAGTCATCCCGCCCGCGCGCTTCCGCCGCCGCACGCAGGGGGGCGAGGGCCTGCGATGCCCAGGGGAAGGCGGGCGGCAGCGTGGAGATCGCGCCGAGGTCGCGCATCAGGCGATTGACCAGGCCGCGCGCGGGGCGACCACTGAACAGGTTGGTGATCGCGCTGTCGCGGCCCTCCTGCTGGAGCGCGGCGCGATGCACGGCCGAGGTGGTGGCTTCCGGGCACAACAGATAGGCGGTGCCGGCCTGCACCGCGCTGGCGCCCGCCGCCAGCAGCCGCTGCACATCGGTCCGGTCGCCGATGCCGCCTGCCGCGATGACCGGCACCGTCAGCACCTTCGACAGCGCGGTGACGAGGTCGAGGGTGGTCGGTTGCGCGGTGAGGTCGTCGGCAAGGAAATGCCCGCGATGGCCGCCCGCTTCGATCCCCTGCGCGATCACCAGGTCGACACCGCGTTGCTGCAGCCAGCGGCCTTCCTCCACCGTGGTGGCGGACGCCATCACCCGTGCGCCCCACGCCTTCATGCGCGCCAGCAGGGCGGCGTCGGGCAGGCCGAAGTGGAAGCTGAGGACCTTCGGCTGGAACGGTTCCAGCAGATCCACGGTGGCCGCATCGATAGGCCGGCGTGCACCGGCCGTGGAGGGCGGCGGAGGTTCGACGCCGAACGCGTCGAAGTACGGCGCGAGCGCGTTCCGCCAGTGCTGCTCATCCGCCGGGTCGGGATCCGCCATCGCGTGGCAGAAGAAGTTGAGGTTGATGGGGCGGTCCAGCGTGGCGAACGTCTGCAGGGCCGCTTCCAGCTGCGTTGCGCTGAGCAGCGCGCATGGCAGCGAACCGAGGCCGCCCGCGTGGGCCACGGCCAGTGCGAGCGCTTCATCCTGCACACCCGCCATGGGCGCCTGGATGAGCGGAAGGTCGATGCCCGGCAGGGACGGGATGAGAGCCATGGCGGAACTCCGGCGACGTGCGGTGGGTAGCTTACGCTCGCGTCAGGTTCTCCATTCCATCGGCATGACCAGGCGCAGTGGTACGCCTCGCATGTGGCGCCCTTACTGCACAGCCATTCCCGATTCCAGCAGCAGGGAAACCGCCGCATGCAGGTTGTGCGCGCCTTCCGATCCGGTGTCCGGATGGCCCTGCAGTGCGGCTTGCAGATGCAGAAGATCATGGTGGTCCATCTCGCCGTGCAGCACGGCGGCGAGAAGGGTGGGGCTGCGCAGACGGTCCACCAGAGTGGCGACGGATGCCATGCCCTGGCGTGCGACCAGCGCACGCACGGCACGGCGCTGCAGCCACAGGTCGATGGCGCTGAAGGGCGATCCGGTGCCGGGTGACGAGAGTGCGAGCCGGTGGATGCGGTCGTCGTCGGGCGCATCGCGCCGGAGGATGTCCAGTGCCACCGAGAGTTGCGGCAGTCGTTCGTGCAGCAGGGCTTCGTCCCATGCCGGAGACGTTCCTTCCTGCGCGAGCAGCCAGCCGGCCAGGTACGCATCCAGCGCATCGCGCGCGTCGTCGAGGGGCAGGGGATGGGGCGGTTCGCCCTCCGTGTGCCGGAGCCACGCCCAGGCATCGGGCAGGTCGCACGCGGCGAGCCATTGTTGCAGGCGCTCGTGCAACGCAGGTCCCAGGACATCGCGCAGCGGCGTCCCGGTCTTCCCGTCCAGCCGGTCGGTCCACGCGCGACACAGCATCACGATGGCGGCGACGGGATCGTCCGGCGCCGCCGCGCGCAACCAGGTCTGCTGCCAGTCCGTGGCTTCCTGCAGGTGGACGGGCAGGAGGAGGGGATCGGGCGCAAGCGGTACGCGCGCTTCCAGCGCGACCAGGTGCGCGGCGAACGCGCTGTGTTCCGTGCAGTAGCCGCACATGGGACAGGACTCCGGATCAATCGGGACATGATCAGGATTCGTGTCTCAGGGCGTGAGCCGGACGGCAGAGACGAGGGAACCGGCCTCTGCGGACGCGCGCGGAGCACGCCATGACGTGGTGATGACGCGCGCCGTCCTACGCTGTGACCCATCCCGGAGGAGCATGGCCATGGCACAGACCACCCGCGAAGACGTCATCCTGCAGCTGGACCGCGTGGACACCGCGCTGGAAGCCCCCGAAGCCGACAAGGCGGCGATCCTGCGTGACGCGCTGGAGTGGCTGGCGGACAATCCGCCGAAGATCGCCGCCGATGCGCTGTACTACCGCGAACGGCTGCAGGTGATCCGCGAGCGCCACGGCGCGGCGTGAGCGCTGCCGTCAGGCCTGGTACTGCTTCTCTTCGATGAAGCGCGAGCCGGCCAGGCGGTTGATCGTGTTCTTCACTTCGATGCGCTTGCCGTTGTGCTGCGCCACCGCGCGTGCCAGGGCGATGAAGTCGGCGTCGAAGGCCTGTGCCGCTTCCTTGGCGCGCAAGGCGTCCTGCACGTCCCACATCAATTCGTTGATGGTGCGCAGATCCACCTTCAGTCCCGCCAGTTCCGGCTGCGCGGCCGCCAGCCCGCTCCACAGGGCGTTCAGGCCATCCAGCTCCACCTGCACGTGCGCGCGCTTGCCGGCATCGTCGATGCGCTCGGCCTTGATTTCGAGGATGGAGAGTTTGTCGGCCAGTTCGCCGATGGAGACGGGGATCAGGATGGTATTCATGCCGGCATTCTAGCGCCCGTCCGTGCCGCGACGGGCTGCGTGGCATGATGCCCCGTCGTCCATATGGCCGGAGAACGCCCGCATGCTGCAGCGCCTGTTCGTGTCGATCCTTGCCCTGGCCGTGCCCGCGTGGGCAGTCGCGGCGCCGTCGCAGGTCCGCATCGTGCAGCAGGAGGGCGCATACGTATTGCTGGTGGACGGACAGCCCTTCCACGTGAAAGGGGCCGGCATGGCCGGTGCCGGTCAGGAGGCGCTGGCCGCGCGAGGCGGCAACAGCTTCCGCACCTGGAGCACGGGAACCGATCACGTCGACGTGCGCGCGATGCTGGACCGCGCGCAGCGCAACGGGCTGAAGGTGGCGATGGGCATCGAGGTGGGCAACGAGCGTCATGGCTTCGACTACGACAACGACGCCGCGGTGGCGGAACAGCTCGAACGCATCCGCCGGGAAGTGGGCCTCTACAGCGACCATCCCGCCGTGCTGATGTGGGTGGTGGGCAACGAACTGAACCTGCATTACAGCAACCCGAAGGTGTGGAATGCGGTCGGGCAGATCGCGGACATGATCCATCGCGAGGACCCGCACCACCCGGTGATGACCACGCTGGCCGGTTTCGACCGGAAGCTGATCGACCTGTTGAAGGCGCGCGCGCCGTCGCTGGACCTGATCGGCATCCAGCTTTACGGCGACATCGGCGCATTGCCGGAGAAGCTGGCGACCAGCGGCTGGACCGGTCCGTACGTGGTCACCGAATGGGGCCCGACCGGGCACTGGGAAAGCCCGCTGACGGCGTGGAAGGCGCCGATCGAGGACGATGCCTCGCGCAAGGCGATGCTGTTGCAACAGCGCTACGAACAGGTGATCGCGGCGGATACGGAACAGGGACTGGGTTCGTACGTGTTCCTGTGGGGCAACAAGCAGGAGCGCACGCCCACGTGGTACGGCCTGTTCCTGCCGAGCGGGGAGAGCACGCCGGCGGTGGATGCGATGCAGTACGTCTGGACCGGCGCGTGGCCGTCCAACCGTGCGCCATCGGTCCAGCCGTTGACGCTGGACGGTCGGCGCGCCATCGACAGCATCACGCTGAAGCCGGGCAGGGAATACACCGCGCAGGTCGATGCGCGCGACGCCGACGGCGACCCGCTGCGCTATCGCTGGACGGTGCTGCACGAAACCACCGCCACCAGCATCGGCGGCGATCGCGAGGACGTGCCGCCGGAGGTGGTGTTGGCGATGCAGGACGACGGCGAGGGCGGGGTGCGTTTCGCTGCCCCCGGCAAGCCCGGTGCGTACCGGCTGTTCGTGGACGTGCTCGATGGGCAGGGCCATGCCGCATACGCCAACCTGCCGTTCCGCGTGACGGAACGCTGAGCCGAGCCGCAGGATTGCGCGCCCGGCCGGACTGCGATGGAATGGCGCATGCGCGCCGGGGGGCGCCTCCAGGGGAACTTGATGCGGAACTTGATGATGGGCCTGCTGCTGCAGGCGGGCGTGGCGGTGTCCGTGTCGGCGCAGGAGCAGGCGCCGCAGGCGGCGGTGGTGGAGACCGGTACGCTGGTGGTGGACGTCAAGCCGTTCACCAGTGAGAAGGAACTGCCGAAGAAGGTCGACGAGCAGCTGAAGAGCGGCGCGCTGGAATGGGGCGTGCGCGATGGCCAGGTGGTGTTCTCGCTGGTCAACAAGCAATTCATCGATTTCCCGCTCAACCACATGACCCGCTACGGCCAGCAGGAGACCCTTTCGTTGCCGGCGGGCGACTACCGCGTCACCGGCATCGGCCTGGAGATGACCACCGCCTTCAGCGTGAAGAAGGTGCTGGAACGGGGCGCATTCGTGAACGAGGACGTGGTGACGTTCCGGATCGAGCCGGGCAAGACCACCACGCTGTCGGTGAATCCGGTGATCCGTCGCGACGCGACCTTCGCGGTCAATTTCTGGATGCCCACACTGATGACGCGCGTCATGACCGAGGCCGGCGAAACGCCGGAAACCGCGCTCAACACGCGTGGCCCCGCCTCGATCGCCTGGCCGCAGTATGCGGGACCGCTGAAGTTCGTCGCCAAGTGAGGCAGTGCGGGAGCTGACGGCGGACAGCGTTCCAGTCGTGGGGTCGACTGCGGGTGCTGCATCGCAGCATAATGCGTCATGGACGTTACGCCCCCGATTTCCTTCCCTTCCGTCGCCGACCAGCTCACCGCGCGCCAGATCGGCCTGATCCTGTTCGCGCTGACGCTGGGGGGCTTCGCCATCGGCACCAGCGAATTCGCCAGCATGGGGCTGATGCCGAACATGGTGGCCTCGCTCGGCGTGACCGAGCCGCAGGTCGGCCATCTGATCAGCGCCTACGCGCTGGGCGTGGTGGTGGGCGCGCCGCTGCTGGCCATCCTCGGTGCGGGCTGGAAGCGCAAGACGCTGCTGCTCGCCCTGATGGGCTTCTATGCGCTGGGCAACCTGGCCAGCGCGCTCGGGCCGACCTACGAAAGCCTGCTGGTGTTCCGCTTCATCGCCGGGCTGCCGCATGGCGCGTACTTCGGCGTGGCCGCACTGACGGCGGTGGCGATCAGCCCGCCCAACAAGCGCGGCCGTGCGATCAGCCTGGTGATGCTGGGCCTGACGCTGGCCATCCTGATCGGCAATCCGCTGGCGACCTGGCTGGGCCAGATGATCGACTGGCGCTGGGTGTTCGCCTTCGTCGCGATCATCGCGCTGGTGACGGGCGTGTTGCTGGCGGTCTGGCTGCCGGTCGGCATCGATGGCCCGAAGGCCAAGCCACTGGATGAGCTGCGTGCCTTCAACCGCGTGCCGGTCTGGCAGGCGCTGGGCATCGGCGCGATCGGTTTCGCGGGCATGTTCTGCGTCTTCAGCTACCTCGCGCCGACGATGCTGGACGTGACGCGCGTATCGCCGGCCTGGATCCCGCTGGGCCTGGCCGGTTTCGGCGTGGGCGGCGTGATCGGCAACTTCGTCGGTGGCTGGCTGTTCGACCGTTTCCAGCTGCGCGGCGCGTGGATGGTGCTGGCGTGGGCGATCGTGGCGCTGCTGCTGTTTCCGTGGCTGGCGACCACGTTGCCGACGATCCTGCTGGCCACCGTCGCCATCGGCCTGATGGGCGCGCTGGGGCCGATCCTGCAGTCGCACCTGATGGATGTGGCGGGCGATGCGCAGACGCTTGCCGCCGCGTCACACCACGCGGCCTTCAATACCGCGAATGCACTCGGCCCCTGGCTGGGCGGCATGGCGATCACTGCCGGCCTGGGCTGGACATCGACCGGCTACGTCGGTGCGGCGACCGCCGTGGTGGGCCTGCTGGTCTATGCATGGGCGCGGCATACCGCCCGCGCCGAGGCGACGGCGCTCGCCTGCGAGCTGACGCGCTGAGCTACGCGCGCTGTCGTGCGGCAACATGCGTGTCATCAAACTGAAACAAAGAGATGGCGGTCGTGGATTGCGGAATGCAGGGCGGTGGCGCGTCAATTCGCCGTGCCGCGCGCCGCTAAGGAAGGTGTATTCCTTCCCAACGTCGTACCGCCATGTCGTCCTATTCCGCTTCCCGCCCCCTCAGCCTGCAGACCAAGCTGCTGGGCGCCCTGACCCTGGGGCTTGCCGTCATCCTGTTGTGCGCGCTGGCCGGCCTGGGTTCGGCGTGGCTCAGTCTTTCCACCGAGGTGCCCGAAGAGGTGGCCCAGGCCGCGGAGGGTGAGCGCCTGAGCCGCGACTTCCGCGTGCAGGTGCAGGAGTGGAAGAACATCCTCATCCGCGGACACGACGAGGAGCAGCGGGCGAAGTACGTCGGCGCCTTCGATCGGAAGGGGCGCGAGGTGGCCGCCCTGGCGAAGACCCTGTCCAGCGGGATCGCCGATCCGCAGGCGCGCAGGCTGGCGGCCGATTTCGCCACCCAGCATCACGCGTTGGAAGGCAACTACCGCGCCGCACTGGTGCAGTTCGCGGCGGGGGGCTACGACACGCAGGAAGGCGATCGCCTGGTGAAGGGCATGGACCGCCAGTTGGGCGAGACGCTCGAAGCCCTGGTGGCGCGCACCAAGACGATTGCCGATGCGGCAGTGGTGGCGCGCTCGCAGGACGCGCGTCGCATGCTGGTGGGGTGCGCGGCCCTGTCGGTGGTGGCGGCGATCGTGCTGGTACTGGTACTGGCGTGGTGGATACGGCGGTCGGTGATCCGTCCCGTGGTCGAGGCCGCCGCTGCCGCGCGGGCGGTCGCGGCCGGGCGCCTGGACAAGCGGGTCGACGTGCGCAGTGGCGACGAGATCGGCCAGTTGGGCACGGCGATGGCCGACATGACCGCGACCCTGCAGGGCGTCATCGCCGAGCAGGGCGAAATGGCATTGCGCCACGACGAAGGCAGCATCAGCTTCCGCATGGACGATTCGCGCTTCCCCGGCGAATACGGGCGCATGGTGCGTGACACCAACGCGCTGGTGGCGTCGCACATCGCGGTGATGCAGCGGCTGGTGGAGATCATGCAGTGCTACGCGGTCGGCGACCTGTCCATCGACATGGAGGCGCTGCCCGGTGAGAAAGCCGCATTGACGGACGCCATGCGCACCACCAAGGCGAATCTCTCTGCGATCAACGCCGAAATCAGGCAGCTGGCACTGGCGGCGGCGTCGGGCGACTTCAGCCGTCGCGGCGACACGCAGCGATACCAGCACGATTTCCGCGACATGGTGGACGGCCTGAATCGCCTGATGGAAACCACGGATGGCAACCTGGCGGATGTGTCGTCGTTGCTGCAGGCCATCGCGCGCGGCGACCTGACGGCGCGCATGGAAGGCGACTTCCACGGCGTGTTCGCCACCATGCGGGACGATGCCAATGCCACGGTGGCGCAACTGCGCACCATCGTGCGCCAGATCCAGGGCGCGTCATCGTCGATCAACACGGCGGCGGGGGAGATCGCAGCGGGCAACAGCGACCTGTCGCGTCGCACCGAGCAGCAGGCGGCCAATCTGGAAGAAACCGCCGCTTCGATGGAAGAACTGACCTCCACGGTGCGCCAGAACGCCGAATCCGCACGCCAGGCGAACCAGCTGGCGATCGGTGCGGCCAGCGTGGCATCGGAAGGCGGTGCGACGGTCGCACGCGTGGTCACGACGATGACCGAGATCGAGCAGTCTTCCCGGAAGATCGCCGAGATCATCTCGGTCATCGACGGCATCGCCTTCCAGACCAACATCCTGGCCCTCAATGCGGCAGTGGAAGCGGCGCGGGCCGGCGAGCAGGGCCGTGGCTTCGCCGTGGTCGCCTCCGAAGTGCGGACGCTGGCCCAGCGCAGCGCCAATGCCGCCAGGGAGATCAAGGGCCTGATCGAGACCTCGGTGGACAAGGTGGCCGATGGCTCGGCGCTGGTGAACCAGGCCGGTGCGACGATGGGCGAAATCGTCACCGCCGTGCAGCGGGTGACCGACATCATGGCGGAGATTTCGGCTGCTTCGCAGGAGCAGAGTGCCGGGATCGAGCAGGTCAACCAGGCCATCGTGCAGATGGACGAAACCACCCAGCAGAACGCCGCGCTGGTGGAAGAGGCATCGGCCGCCGCCCGCTCGATGGAAGATCAGGCGCGAGAACTCATCGGGGCGGTGAATGTGTTCGTGCTGGATCCGCGTGCGTCGCCTGGTCTCGCCCCTGGCCGTGTACGCGCACTGGCCGCTGCCTAGTCGGGTACCGGCGCTGGCGGATTATTCGGGCGAGGTGGTCGGGGGCGGCGAACCCGACCGCCAGCGCCGCGTGGTGCGCTGGAAGAAGTGGCTGTTGGGGATCTGCAGCACGGTGTCGCCGCGTAGCGCGTCTTCTTCCAGCAGGGTGGTGTAGAGCAGATTGATGTCGATCACGCGCCCGCGCAGGCCGGGCTTGTCGCCGTTCTCCAGCACTTCGATGTGGTCGTGCACGCGGAACGGACGCGTGGTCAGGATCAGCACGCTGCAGAAGATGTTGGACAGCACGCTCCATGCGGCGAAGAACGCGACTGCGGCGACCGCGGTGAAGCCCGTCAGTGCGGTCCACAGCACGCTGCCCGATACGCCGAGCCGTCCCAATGCGAGCATGAACGCCGAAACGTAGAGCAGCACGCCGAGCAACCGGCGCGCACTCACGGCGACCTGCGCGGGCAACCGGTAGTGATCGCAGATCCGGCGCACCACGATGCGCAGCAGGCGCAACAGCAGCCAGGCGGCAAGCAGGATCCCGAGCGCCTGCGCGACGGGAATCGCGAGGCTCGCCCATTCCTGCAACCAGTCGGGAAGTCGCAGCGACGCCATCAGCCTTCCTGCCGCGATGCATGACGCGCCGTCGGCGCCTTTGCCAGTGAGAGTTGGATGTTCATGCTGGAAGGGTGGCCCGCGCCTCGCGGATGGTCAACCGCGCGCATCATGGGTCGAAGGCATGGGCCTTGCCGCATGCGTAGACGTGGTTGTAGTCGCTGGACATGCACTGGTAGAAGTCGCGCCGCGCGCCGGTGGCGGCCGCACAGTCTTCCGCGGTCAGTGCAGCCAGCAGGCGCTTCAGCGCCGGGGTGGCCGCATCGTAGGCGGGCTGGCTCATGTAGCCGGCGCGCAGGTTCTTCTCGCCGACCTCCAGCATGGTCTCCACGCCCCAGCGGGCGTTCTCCACGGCCTTGTCGCATGACAGGGCCGGCGAGGTGTCGCTCACCTGCGCCAGGTGCCCGGCGATCGCGGTGACATCGGCCTGGACGTCCGGAGGGAGTTCACGCGGGGCGGCCGGCTCGCCGCCGCAGGCCATGCCCGCCACCAGCGACAACGCTGCCAGCGCCGGAATGTGGAGAACCCCAGGGCGGTGGGAACGGCAGGGTCCTGCGGTCATGGATTTGATGCGCGTTTGAAGTTTGGTTGCGCATTCTATGGCAGGTGGATCGTGGGTCCGGTACGGCAGGTGCAGCGCGCGAAGGCACGGGCTGCTTGTGATGCACGGTCCCCCTTGCAAGAATGCCGTGGGGCCGGGTCTGGCGCGGGCAGGAAGCGCCGCCCGTCGTATCCGGACCCCAGACACTTCCACTATGTGAGGACCACATGACCTACAAGCTACTTGCCGCCATCGCGCTCGCCCTGTCGAGCGTGGCGCCCGCGGCCATCGCGGGTGAATGCGAGGACAACTTCAGCAAGTCCGGCAGCATTTTCTCCGGCACCGATTTCAGCAGCCGCGTCACCGTGCCGGACTCGACCGTCAAGGATGCGATGGGCCAGCTGCGCGGCATCATGATCGCCGAGAAGATGGACGTGATCACCGAGGATGCGGAGACCGGTTCCATGCTGGTCGAACAGCGTTCCACCGGCACCACGCGCGCCATTCCCACCCTGATCAACGTGAGCGCCGAGGGCAAGGATGCGATCGTGCAGATGACGGTCAAGACCGAGAAGGGCCAGATCGCCAAGGCTGATGCCATGCGTCCCTACATGTGCACGCTGTTCGCCAAGTTGAAGGGGGGCAAGGAAGGCCGTGCCGCCGCGGCCCAGGGCGCGAAGACGCAGAACAACGCCGATGTCACGGTGAAGGACGTCTTCATTTTCTCGCGCGAGATCGCGCGTGAAGCCAAGGGCAATGCCGTGGCCGTCACCGCGCGCCACAAGGGCCGCAACTACGCGTTGCGTGGCCGGGTGGACTACGTGCAGGAAGATGGCGAGGACTACAACGTGTCCTTCGAGATCCCCGACCAGAGCAAGATGCTGATCCAGGTGCCGGGCGACAACGAGCCGCGCGTGGGCGTGGCGTGCCTGTTCCGTCCCAACCAGCTGGCCAACGTGCTGACGTTCCGCAAGGGCGACAAGGTGACGTTCAAGGGCCAGTTCCTGCGCTATGACGATTTCAAGCGCGTACTGTGGCTGCAGAACTGCGTGCAGACGCGATGACCCGCATCCGGTCCCGGACGTGAACGGCCGGGAACGACGCGCAAAGGAAGGGCGCCCCATGGGCGCCCTTCTTGTGTCAGTTGCTGAGGGGGTGCGTGGCAGGCGTGGCGTTCCGCCGTGGCGTCAGCTGTCCTGGCGACGGTAGACGCCGACATTGGTATAGCAGCGGCCATCACTGAGATGGCCGCGCATGCGGATCACGAGGGTGTCCGGATCGACCAGCTCGCGCTCGGACCATTGCACTTCGCGGCCGTCGTGCCAGGTGGTGGAGTGCAGTTGCGTGGGAGATACGGACTCGAAGCTCAGCGCATCGGCATGCGGCGTGCTGTGGTACGGATACGGGGTGCCGTCGACACGGCCGTCGAAGGCGGCCCGATGCCGCTTGCCGTTCTTGCCCAGCCATTCCGACGCGATCGACAGCGCACCGTCGGCGGCGC
Source organism: Pseudoxanthomonas sp. 97-1-1 (assembly GCF_057773125.1). Lineage (NCBI taxonomy): Bacteria > Pseudomonadati > Pseudomonadota > Gammaproteobacteria > Lysobacterales > Lysobacteraceae > Pseudoxanthomonas > Pseudoxanthomonas sp. 97-1-1. Next base: position 299,945 of record NZ_JBYMTJ010000003.1, read on the forward strand.
AGTCGAGTTGATACAGCGCCCTCCGCGGAGGGCGCCCGAGTTGGTAGTCGCACTGCTCGGGTAGCAGGTGCCAGGTGCCGGCGAATCCGGCGGCCGCATGTGTGGTCATGTGCGCTCCTTGCGCGAGAACCGGGCCGGTGACGGCCCGACCACGCCATGCTAGCGACAACCCCCGGGTGGCCGGTTGCTAACACCGTCGCACTTCCACATTCCGTCGTGATGATGAACGGGGCAGCGCGGCAGGCGTTCGGCGTGACTGTGAGCCGGATTGCGACGCATGCCTCAGCATGCGGGCGGGAAACGCGCGCAGCGGCCGCGACCGGCGGGCTGTCACGCCGTGGCGCGGTACGGCGTCCTGGATGGCATGGCGGCTCGAAGCGCTGTCATTCCATCCAGTCCAAGGGAGTCGATCCATGAAAGTCGTCGTTGTGGGAGGTACCGGTCTGATCGGGAAGCGCCTGGTCGCGCTACTCACGGCCGAGGGGCATGCAGTGGTGGTCGCAGCGCCGTCCACCGGTGTGAACGCCGTGACCGGAGAAGGCGTGGCGGCCGCACTCGCGGGCGCCGATGTGGTGGTCGATGTCGCCAATGCGCCTTCGTTCGAGGATGCGGCGGTGAAGGCGTTCTTCGAAGCCTCCACCGGACACCTGCTGGCTGCCGCAGCGCACGCCGGTGTGCGTCACTACGTGGCGTTGTCGGTGGTCGGTACAGAGCGCCTGCAGGGAAGTGGCTATTTCCGTGCCAAGTGGGCGCAGGAGCAGCGCATTCGGGCGGGTGGGGTGCCTTACACCCTTGTGCGCGCGACCCAGTTCTTCGAGTTCTTGGATGGCATCGCGCAGTCCGGCGTGCAGGGTGAAGACATCCTGCTGCCGATGGCGCGCATGCAACCGATGGCGGCCGACGACGTGGCCGCCATGCTGGCGGGCGTGGTCGATTCGACGCCGGTGGAGGGCATCGTGGAGATCGCCGGGCCGGAGGCGCGCCCGATGGCGACATTCGTTGCGGACCACCTGCGAACCTGCGGTGACAAGCGCGAAGTCAGGGCCACCGCCGGGGCCCTGTATTTCGGCGTATCGCTGGACGACGACACGTTGCTGCCCACGGGCGCCGCCCGCATCGCGCCGACGGATTACGCAACCTGGTCATCGCGGAAGTAGGTTTGCGCGGAGCCGATCAGGCACGCGCACGTGCCGTCAGCGCATCGACAAGGCCCTGGGTGGTCAGGATGGCGTGCGCGTAGGTGGGGGCGTTGATCTCATGCGCGGCATGCATCGCGGCCGCGCTGGCGGCTGCGGTGGCATCGCGCACAAGGGTCACGTGGTAGCCCAGCTCAGAGGCGAACCGGCCCGTGGTTTCGATGCAGGTGTTGGCGATCAGGCCCACCAGGATCACGTGGGTGATGCGGTGCTGTTTCAGCAGATAGTCGAGGTCGGTGTTGGAGAAGCCACTGCCTCCCCAGTGTTCCTTGGCGATGATGTCGCCGGGTTGAGGCGCGAAATCCGGGTGCCACTCGCCGCCCCAGCTGTCCTTTGCGAAGGGCTGCACGCGTGCCGCGCCCAACTGGTACGGCGTCGGATGGTCCCAGCCCTTGAAATCATCCGGCTCCGAGCGATGGTGCGGCACGATGAACACGGGCAATCCTGCCTGCCTGACGCAGGACACCACGCTGCGCAGGTGGGCGTGCAGGTCCACGCTGCGCGCAATGTCGGCCACCAGCGGCCAGAGTTTTCCGTCTTCCGCGAGGAAGTCGTTGTAAGGGTCTACGAAGAGCAGCGCGGTACGCCCGGCGGGATAGCCCTGCATGGGAGACATGGCAGCGTGTCCTCATGACGCGGACAGTGGTCCGAAGCGGCAGCATCGCGCCGCAGGCCTTCCCCGCATTGCATCGGCGTGCGCGACGGGCCGCAGCGTGGCGCCGTCATCAGGCGCGCTGGGCGCGCCCGCCCGCCGGTTCAGCCGTCGCGCCATCCGGCAGTTCGTCCATTGGCATGGCATCGCCGGCGCCCGCGTGGCCGACCCAGGGCGGCACGTCCATTTCATGGTCCAGGGCATCGGTGACCAGCAGTTGGACCAGCGCGTCATGCAGCGCTGGATCGGACCGTCTCAGGACGGCCAGGGCCGCAGCCTGCTCTTCATCGCCCATGTCGGAATAGGCGTCGAACAGTTCCAGCGCGAGCGTCAGGCAGGCCCTCATCCCATCGCCGCCCTGTCAGACGGCGGGAACGGCTCCGCTTCCGGGGCCGTGAACCTTTGAGGAAGGGGAAGGTTTTCGCTCACATCGGGATCATTCGCCTTCCGGCCGCAATCCCGGACGCCCGGCGTAATGAAAGATACGCGTGCTGCCCGGTCAGAACGGTTCAGGCAGCTCACCGTCGCCAAGGTGACTGAACAGGAACGCGCGCGCCTTGCGCCAATCCCGGCGCACGGTGCGCTCGGTCACCTTCAGCACGCCGGCGATCTCAAGCTCACTGAGGCCCCCGAAATAGCGCATCTCCACCACCTGCGCCAGCCGCTCGTCCAGCTTGGCAAGGTCGTTCAACGCCTGATCGAGGATCAGCAGTTGCTCCAGCCGTGAACCCTGCCCCGGCTCCGTGTTCTCGTCCAGCGGCAACAGGTCCATGCCTTCGCCGCGCTTTTCCGCCAGCGCACGCCGCACTTCGTCCAACAGCACGAAGCGCATCGCGCGCGCCACCAGTGCGACCAGATGGGCACGATTCTCGACGCTGAAATCGGCGCTGGCGAGCTTGAGCCAGGTCTCGCTGATCAGCGAGGTAGGAGACCTCACATGACTGCGGCGCTGCTGGCGGATCTGCGACCGGGCAATCTGGTGCAGGTCCCGGTACAGCAACGCGTAGATCTGGTTCCAGGCCCCGGGCTGCCCGTTCTCCACGTTGCGCAGCAGTTGGGTGACCGAATCCGGGTCCGGCGGGGCCAGATCCTCGTTGCCTCGGGGGTGCAGCATGCCGCTCGTATCAGGTCCAGCGCCATCCGGGTCCCTCTTCTCTCTCATGTCCGGACTGTGCCTTTCATCACGATCTCGTCCCATATATGACCCGGCTGCGCTTGGACATGCAAGCCGTAACGGCGCATTCGCGGGTCATGTCGCAGTGGAGAAGGCATCCCTGCAAAGGGGTGGGAAGTGGGGGGGCCTGGGTGTTTCCGGGCGAACGGTCGACCAGCAAGAGGGGTGTCATGCATAGCGCGAAAAGAGTCTGTGGTAGGGGTCTTCCAGCCAATCTGGCCATGACGCGGGGGTTTTCCCTCGCGGCGGCCCGAGGGGTTCCGCATGCGGCATGAGGCATTGATGGGCACGTTGCGTGAAGAAGGCGACGAACTCGTGACACGTCAGCATCCCCTCGTCGCAGGGCCGCAGTCCTGGCCTCTGCCCCAGGGGCTGGGTCCGCGTGCCATCAGCCAATGGCCGATTACGCAGCGGCTCAGTGCGGAGGAATGGAATTTCCTGATGCAGGCGCTCCCGGGCCGGGTTGGCGCGCGTGCGCGCCATGGCGGCAATGCGCGCCGGTTTATCGAAGCGGTTCTCTGGGTGGCGCAGACCGGCGCGTACTGGTCGGATCTGCCGCGCGAATTCGGCTCCTGGCATGGCATCTATGTGCGGTTCATCCGTTGGGCACAGGACGGCAACTGGAACGAGGTACTTGCGCGGTTCGATCGGCAGGACCAGCGTGGGCGAGACCTCCAGGCCCTGGTCGAACGCTATCTCCATCGCAACAACACCAAGCATCTCAGCCGGGCAATGCGCGCATCGTGAGACGCGTTTCGCGCGGCATGTACGGGAAGTGGAAAGCAGGGCGCCCGGAGGAAAGCCTCCCCTGGGTGCGGTAGCCCGCGCTGCTTCGCATGGTGGCCCGGCGTCATCGCGCGACATGCATCTGCGGATTCATCACATGGTTGGGGGGAATGCTTCTGCAGGCGCAGCTGCCTGCGCGACATCGCCTCTTTCCGAAGGCTATCTGTCGGCGCTCCCCGCCCGACAGCTAGGTGGGCCGGCCCGATCCCCAAGGAACCGGCTCGCAGCCCGTCATGCCCGACACATGACGGGTATCGCGCTTCGGCGCCTGAGGGGGAGGTGCAATGCCTCCCCCTCGTTCTTTGCGCACACACGGATTGATTACATTCCGCTTCAGTCCGCTTAACGGTTCGCCGCCTATGCTTGGGCACCCTGCTGTCAGGAGCACCCGCATGAGCACCCATGTCTTCACGGCGCAGGATGCCGAGGGTCGTCGCTGCCGTATCGAGGTACATCGTGGCAACGCAGGCGATGCGACGCATGGCGACGCTCCCGCCATGCCGAGGTATGTGCTGGAGGATGGGAGCCGCGTACGCCGCATCGACAACGACACCTTCCTGGTCGTCGGCACGGGGGCCTATGTGAGCCGCGTCATCGAGTGAGCGCGGTGTCCGCGCCAGGCGGTGCGATGGATGTCAGAACACCACCGACGCGTACAGCGGCGCGGGATGGGTCCAGGCGCTGCGCGCTCCCAGGAAGCCGAGTTCGACCAGCACGCCTGTCCCGACCACCGTGGCGCCCTGCTGTTCGACCAGCTGCACGGCCGCCTTGAGCGTGCCCCCTGTCGCCAGCACGTCGTCCACCACGATGACGCGTGCGCCCGCAGGCATGGCATCGGCGTGGATCTCGAGACGATCACGCCCGTACTCCAGTCCGTAGTCCAGCGCCAGCGTGTGCGCCGGCAGCTTGCCCGGCTTGCGCACGGGCACGAAGCCGACTCCCAGTTCGCGCGCCACCGCGGCGCCCAGGATGAAGCCGCGCGCTTCCACGCCCACCACCGCGCCGATGCCTGCGTCACGCCAGGGTTCGGCCATCGAGGTGATCGCATCGGCGAAGGCAACCGCGTGCGCCAGTACGGGCGTGATGTCCTTGAACAGGATGCCGGGCTTGGGGAAGTCGGGCACGTCGCGGATGTGATCGGTCCAGGCGGGCATGGGGAGCTCGGATCCAGGGAGGCCGCCGATGCTAACGCAGTCGCGTCATCCGCAGAAAAAAGAAGAGCCGCTGGCAGGGCCAGCGGCTCGTGGCTTGCGGTCGGGTGCTGCTCAGAAGTCGTAACGGACCTGGAGCTGCGCCAGGTCCAGATCGGCATCTTCCACTTCGAAGCGGCTGTACTCGCCGCGCAGGGCGACCGTGTCATTGAGCCGGTACTGCAGGCCGACGCCGTAGACCGGGTCGGTGCCGTTGTCGTCTGTCGTGCCGGTCACGCCCGGCAACGCAGTATCCAGGTCCCAACGCTGGAAGCCGGCTTTGGCGTAGCCGGAAAACTTGTCGGTAAAGGGCACCGTGCCCACCGCGGTCAGGTAGACCGAGCTGGCCTCGATGTCGCGGCCGATGCCGTCCGTTTCCAGTTTGCCGAGATCGGCGTAGCCACCTGCAAGACCGAACCAGCGATTGAACTGGTAACCACCGAACACGGAGAACGCGGTGTCCTCGTCGTCGTACCCGGCTTCGTCCACCAGCGACTGGCCCACGCCTGCGCCGACATGGAATCCCTTGTCGGCGGCTTGCGCACCGAACGCGGCAGCGCCGACAAGCATGGCGAGGAGAGTGCGGGACAGGATCTTGTTCTTCTTCATTGCTATCAACTCCAGCAGGAACACCGCGGGGGGAGGGAGAGCGGTGTCGCCAGCGACAGGTCCGGGCGGAATGCCAGGGCAGCTGTCGTTGCACGGAGAAGATGGGCGTGGCGGGATGGCGTCCAAGGTCGATGATGGCGACGCACTTTCCCGCGGATGGAACACACGCGGGCCTGCTTCCTTCCTGCATCACGCAGCGCGTTCCGGCGCATCGCGCACGGAACCGGCGCGATGGGATGCACTCTCCCGCGAACCGTGGCTAATCAACCACCACGCGCCCGACTATCCTCGCGCTCTTCTTTCTCCGGAACTCCGCCATGAGCGCAGCGCTGTCGATGTACCAGGCTTCCATTCCCGTCTTCCTGCGTGCGCTGGGCAACCTGCGCCAGGTCCTGGAGAAGGGTGAGGCGCATGCGCGCGAACAGGGATATGAACCTGCCGTACTGCTGCAGTCGCGGCTGTATCCGGACATGCTGCCCCTGGTCCGGCAGGTGCAGATCGCCACCGATACCGCGAAGTTCGGTGCGGCGCGTCTGGCGGGGGTGGAATCGCCACGCTTCGAGGACGTGGAGACCACGTTCGCCGAACTGTTTGCGCGACTCGATGCGGTGGCCGCGTATCTCGGCACGTTCGACCAGAAAGCCCTCGAAGGCAGCGAAGATCGCGTGGTCACGCTCTCTTCGCGCACGCGCGGCGACCTGACGTTCAATGGCAGTGGCTATCTGCTCGGCTTCGCCCTGCCCAACCTGTTCTTCCACGTGACCACCGCCTACGCCATCCTGCGCCACAACGGTGTGCCGCTGGGCAAGCTGGACTACCTCGGCCCCGCCGCCTGAGCGGTGTCCTCCGCCACCACCGCATGGCGTTGTCAGGAGTGAACCGCGCGCTCCCTGCCGTGCGGTGGCTTCCCTGAGGAGCCGGTTGCCCTGCGGCGACGGATTGCTGCCCGTGTCACGGCATGCGACCCGCTGCTCCGATACTGTCGGCCGGGCATCCACGCCATGCGAGGCCACCTCGCCTGCGCGGACGCCGGGACCACATCAGGGAGGAAGCAGCGATGGCAACGGCACTACGTATCCTGTGCGTGCATGGCGTGGGCCAGCATCCGCCGGGCGGGGCATGGCAGCAGCAATGGGAGGCGGCGATCCACGACGCCTGTCGGCAAGTCGATGCCGAGCGCGCGCTCGACATCCAATACTGCCACTACGACGATATCTTCGCCCAGCACAAGGTCAGCCTCGGGGACACGCTCGAAGCGCTGGCGCGGCTGCTGGCGAACGGCATCACTGCTCCGTTCAGGCGTGCGCGCGGCGACGATTCTAAGCTGCGCCACACCGCCGGCATGGTGGTGAAGTGGGTCGAGAGCGCGACGTTCCGCAAGCAGACCCGGGCGCGGCTGGTACAGCGCATCGAGGCGATGAAGCCGCACGTGGTGCTCGGCCACAGCCTCGGGTCGCTGGTCTGCTACGACACCTTCACCCATGAAGAAACGCGCGCCACCGCGAATGGCCGCTACTTCGCATCGCTCGGCTCGCAGATCGGCAATCCCTTCGTGCGTGGTGAATACCAGGCCGGTCGCCTCAGCGCGATCGAGAAGGCGCGCTTCTGGTACCACCTCTACAACCGTTTCGATTCGGTGTTCACGGCGCGTGTCTCCATTGCTGCCGACAACTTCCGCCAGGTCGACACGCATTTCGACATTCCCGGCAACGCCGACCATGCGGCCGAGGAGTACCTGCGCCATCCGCAGGCTATCAGCACGTTCTGGTTCGATGTACTCAACGATGAAACCACGCGCATCACCCGCGCCCTGCGCGAACAGACGCCGGTCGCCTGCCGCGTGGCGACGCCGCGCAAGCGTGCGCTGCTGATCGGCATCAACGACTATCCCGACCCGGACCAGCGCCTGGGCGGTTGCGTCAACGATGTCTTCCTGATGAGCGCGATGCTGCAGGAACAGGGCTTCGATGCCGGCGACATCCGCGTGGTGCTGAACGAGCGCGCCACCGCCGATGGCATCCGCGAGCGCGTGGACTGGCTGCTCGAAGGCGTGCGCAGTGGCGACCAGCGCATCCTGTACTACAGCGGGCACGGCGCCCAGCTGCCCAGCTACGGCCTGGGGGACCGCGTCGACCGCATGGATGAAACGCTGGTGCCCTACGACTTCGACTGGACGGAGGACACCGCGCTCACCGACGACTGGCTTTTCGAGCGCTACGTGCAGCTGCCATACGACGTGGACTTCAGCATCCTGCTGGACTGCTGCCATTCCGGCGGCATGGCCAAGGGTGGTCCGGCGCGCATGCGCGGACTCAATCCGCCGGACGACATCCGCCATCGGGCGATGAAGTGGAACGCCGCCCGGGAGATGTGGGTACCGCGCGAACTGGAACTCAACGAGCGCAAGCAGCTGGCGGTCGACCAGGACACCATGCCGCTGGGCGACATGAGCGGCCGCCTGGGCTACGCATTGCCGGTACGCACGCTGCCGCTGGGTGAAGCGCGCCAGATGCGCAAGAAGCTCGGCCACAAGGGACCGTACATGCCGCTGCTGCTGTACGCGTGCCAGGAAGGCGAATTCGCCTACGAATACGAGCACGGCGCGGTCCAGCATGGCGCGTTCACCTATGCGCTGGTGAAGAACATGCGCCGCATGCTGGCCGGGGGCCATGGGGACCGGCGGCGGTTGAAGGTCAGCGATCTGGTGAAACACACCTCGCAGGAACTGCGCGAACTGGACTACGACCAGACTGCCGCCCTGGCCGGGCCCGAGATCCGCCTGTCGCGCTGGATGTAGCGGGGCTTACCCGGCGGCGCACTCGCGCGCGCGCGCCAGCAGCAGGGCCTGCTCGCGCGCGTTGCGGGTCATCGCCGCCGCGCGCTCGAACTCCGCACGTGCTTCGTCGCGGCGGTCCAGCTTGAACAGCAGATCGCCGCGCACGCTGGGCAGCAGGTGGTACTGCTTCATCGCCGGTTCGTCGCGCAGCCGGTCCACCAGCGGCAACGCACTGGCCGGACCGGCGGCCATCGACACGGCGACCGCACGGTTCAGTTCGACCACCGGTGACGGATTCACCTGCGCCAGTGCCGCGTACAGCGTCGCGATCCGCGCCCAGTCCGTCGCGTCCGCCGTGCCGGCGCGGGCATGGCAGGCGGCGATGGCGGCCTGCAGCGCATACGGGCCGAATGCACCGCCCAGCTGCTCGGTGCGCTCCAGCGCGGCCAGGCCGCGCCGGATGAGCAGGTGGTCCCAACGGCCGCGATCCTGGTCCAGCAGCAACACCGGCTCACCGTCCTTGCCGGTGCGCGCGTGCAGGCGCGAGGCCTGGATCTCCATCAGCGCGACCAGCCCGTGCACTTCCGGTTCGCGCGGCGCCAGTGCGGCCAGCATGCGGCCCAGACGCAGCGCTTCCTCGCACAGCGCGGGCCGCATCCAGCCGTCACCGCTGGTGGCCGAATACCCTTCGTTGAAGACCAGGTACACCACGCCGAGCACCGACAAAAGGCGCTCCTGCAGCTCTTCCCCGCGTGGCACCTCGAACGCCACGTCGGCGTCGGCCAGGGTGCGCTTGGCACGCACGATGCGCTGGGCGACAGTAGGTTCGGAGGTCAGGAACGCGCGCGCGATCTCGTCCGTCGTCAGCCCGCACAGCAGGCGCAGCGTCAGCGCCACGCGGGCCTCCATCGACAGCACCGGATGGCACGACACGAAGACCAGCCGCAGCAGGTCGTCGTCGATGTCGTGATCCAGCGCGTCTTCGTCACGCGCGCGCCGTTCCTCCTGCACATCCTCCAGCTCGCGCGCCAGTTCCTCGTGCTTGCGGTCCAGCAACTGGAGCCGCCGCAACCGGTCGATCGCACGGCGCTTGGCGGTGGTCATCAGCCACGCCCCCGGGTTGTCCGGCACGCCGTCACGGGGCCAGGTTTCCAGGGCGGACACCAGCGCGTCCTGCGCCAGTTCTTCGGCCAAGTCCAGGTCGCGCAGCATGCGGGCGAGACCGGCGATCACGCGCGCGGATTCGATGCGCCAGACGGCATCGATCGCGCGATGGGTAGGGGAGGTCGACATGCCGCGCATCACACCACGGCGCCGCGACCGGTGAAAGTCGCAGCGCAGCGAACAGGGGCATCACGGTGTGCACGACGTTCCCGCACGGGCATCAGGCATCCTTCTCGCAGTTGATCATCCACGGCACGCCGAACGTGTCGACCAGCATGCCGAAGCGTACCGCCCAGAAGGTCTGCGCCAGCGGCATGGTCACCTGGCCGCCATCGGAGAGCGCGGCGAAGATGCGTTCCGCGTCGGCGATGCTGTCCACCGACAGCGACACCGAACAGCCCTTCACGCCTTCGTACGGATAGGACGGGTGGTTGTCCGACCCCATCAGCACGGTCTGGCCGAACATCACATGCGTATGCATGATCTTCTGCTTGTACTCGTCCGGCATGTCCTCGCAGCCTTCGGTGCCCTCGAAGCGCATCATCGGCCCCAGCGTGCCGCCCGTGGCCTGCGCGTAGAAGGTGAAGGCGGCTTCGCAGTCGCCATTGAGGATCAGGTAGGGATTGACGTTCATGGTGCGCTCCTTGGGGTGATGGGTACGGGCCTGGCCAGCCCTGCTTCTTTCCTTCGACGAACCGGCGTGCCCGGAATCGACATGCCAGGCCGGTCTTCTTCATGCGGGGCGCACGCCGCTCAGCGGACCTTTTCGTCCGGGGCCGTCGCCCCTTCCCGGATCTCGGCACGCTGCCGCCGGCTCAACCTGTCCCAGGCGTACCGGTATGACCACGCCACCAGGTCCTTCAGGTAATCGGCCGGCACGCTGGAAACGTCCACCACCGTGACCCAGCGGTGGTGCCCCAGCCAGCGCGCAGGCTTGATGCCGGGCTGGTCGGTCAGTTCAAGGAAGCGCTCCGGTGGCACCTTGAAACTGAAACGCCACTGCTCCGGTTCGCTGGTCTTGAAATAGGCGAAGCGCTTGCCGCCCACCGCATACACCAGGATGTTGGCCGGTGCGTCGTACCGTTGTTCGACGGCGCCGGGCAGGGACCTGCAATGGCGTTTGAGGGCGGCGACATCCATGCAGGCATGCTAACGCCGCCACGGCGGGCGAAGCGCCGGCCCCGACACGGTCGAGGGCAGCGGCTGTCCGCGAGACGACGATGTTCACACCCGCCTTCGTGCAACGGATTACCTTGCGTGCCTTGCCATGCACAGGATCGCCCGCCATGTCGTCCCCCTCCCTGTTCACCCGCGTGGCCAAGGCGGCCTCCACGTTCACCGGCAGGCCCACGTGTTTCGCGCTGGCGCTGGCGGTGCTGCTGGCTTGGGCGATCAGCGGGCCGATGTTCGGTTTCAGCGACACCTGGCAACTCGTCATCAATACCGGCACCACCATCATCACCTTCCTGATGGTGTTCCTGATCCAGAACACCCAGAACCGCGACACCGAAGCCATGCAGATCAAGCTGGACGAGCTGATCCGTGTCTCGCGCAACGCCAACAACGCGTTGCTCGACCTGGAGGAAATGGAAGAGAAAGAGCTCGACGCCCTGCGCGCCCGCTACGAGGACATGGCGCGGCAGGCGCGCGAGGCGCAGCAGGCGAAGGCGGATCGCAGGTAGCCCATGGATGCCGCGATTGCGCTTGGTTCCATCCCGGCCTTCGGGTGAGTGGAATCCCGGCGTGATGGTCCATCACGCCGGCAATCGCTTCTCCATCCGGTAGTTGTGGATGGCCACGCCGCCGAGCGACAGATCGTTGCGGCCCAGCATCAGGAAGCCGCGGCGCTCGAACAGCGGCCGCGACAGCTCGCTGGCTTCCACGAAGATGCGCGGCACGTGCAAGTGCAGCGCATGCGCCTCCAGTGCGGCGTACAGCAGCGAACCCACGCGCATGCCTTCGGCTTCCGGTGCGATGTAGAGGAAGTCGAGGTGCCCGTCGTCTTCCATGTCGCCGAAGCCCAGCACCGATCCGTCGGCATCCTGCGCGACCAGTACGTGGCGCCCGTCGGTGCAACGGGCGGCCGTCCCCTCGAGGGTCGCCGTCGCCGCCCAGGCGGACACCTGCGCCGCGGTGTAGGCGCGCGGCCCGTAGTGCATGACGGATCGGGCGTACAGATCGGCCAGCGTGGAAGCGTCGTCGGGACGGTAGGGGCGAAGCGTCGGCATGGACGGGAACGAGGACGAGGACACCGGGGCGGCTCCTCAGTATGCCGCGCCTCGGCTCACGCCGAGATATGCCCGCCCCCGTTGATGTGGATCAGCTGGCCGGTGATGTAGCGCGCATCCTCGCTGGCCAGGAATACAAATGCCGGCGCGACTTCCGACGGCTGGCCGGGGCGCTTCATCAGCGTGTCCGAACCGAATTCCGCCACCTGCTTGCGGGTGAACGAGGCCGGGATCAGCGGCGTCCAGATGGGACCCGGTGCGACCGCGTTGACGCGGATACCCCGGTCCGCCAGCGACTTGGCCAGCGAGAACGTCATCGCATGGATCGCGCCCTTGGTCGCGGCATAGTCCAGCAGCGTGTCGTGGCCGCGCACGCCGGTCACCGAGCCGGTGTTGATGATGCAGCCGGTCTTCTCCGGCAGGTGTTCCAGCGCAGCGTCGACCAGGTGGAAGAACGAGAACAGGTTGGTCTCGAAGGTATGCCGCAGGCGCGCGGGCGTCAGTTCTTCCGGCGCATCCACGGGGTACTGCTGCGCGTGGTTGTTGACCAGTACGTCCAGCGCACCGAACTGCTTCACCGTACGTGCGACCACGCGGCGGCAGCGGGCCGGCGTGGCCAGGTCGCCGCGCACGACCAGGGCGCGGCGACCCGTGGCCTCGATCAAGCGCTGCGTTTCCCGTGCATCGCGATCTTCTTCCAGGTAGGCAATCGCGACATCGGCACCCTCGTGGGCGAAATGCACCGCCACCGCCCGTCCGATGCCGCTGTCGCCACCGGTCACCAGCGCCACCTTGCCCTCCAGCCGGCCGCTGCCGCGGTAGCCGGGGCGGATGGTTTCGGGTTCGGGCTGCATCCGTGGTTGGCGGCCGGGCTGGCGGCGCTGGGTCTGCGGACGGTTGACGCGCTTCTTGGTGGGCATGACGCACTCCTGGAAGGAACGTCCCGACCGTAAGTGCGCGGACGTTACGCCTCCGTCGGCAGGCGATGAAGATCGTCGTGATCGCTGCCGCCGTGGGGGCACGCGACATTCACGCTGCGCTTGCCCTGGGCATCCGGAAACCGGACTCGCGTCACCGATGACCGGGCGTGTCCGTGGAGAAGGCCGGCGCTTCTCACGTCAAGGCTAGCGCGTGCGCAAAAAAAGCCTGGCGCTGCTCTCACTCGGGCTGGCGCATGAGGCGAAAAGCCTCGTTCTTCTCTCATCAAGCCTGGCGTGCCAGCCGAACAGCCTCTCTCTACTCACACATAGCCTGACGCGACAGCCAAAAAGCCTGGCGCTTCTCTCATCCGGGCTGGCGCATGAGGCGAAAAGCCTCGTTCTTCTCACATCAAGCCTGACGCGCCAGCCGAACAGCCTCTCTCTACTCACACATAGCCTGACGTGGCAGCCGAAAAGCCTGGCGCTTCTCTCATCCGGGCTGGCGCACGAGGCGAATAGCCTCGTTCCACTCACACATGGGCTGGTGGCTCAGGCAAAACGTCTCGCGGGCGGCCGCGGTCACCTCGCCGGGCTCCGCAGCAGGTCCTCAAGCGCCGTCTCCAGCGTGGGAAAGCGGAACGTGAACCCCTCTGCCAGTGCATGTGCGGGCAGCACGCGCTGGCCGGTGAGCAGAAGCTGGGCCATTTCACCGAAGCCGAGGGTCAGCGCGAAGGCCGGCGTGGGCAGTACGGCGGGGCGATGCAGGGCCTTGCCCAGCGCGCGTGCGAAGTCGCGGTTGGTCACCGGCGCGGGTGCGGTGCCGTTGTAGGCGCCGCCGGCCTGATCGCGTTCCAGTAGCCACTGGACCAGGCTGACCAGGTCGTCGCGATGGATCCAGCTCATCCATTGCCGGCCATCGCCCATCGGTCCGCCCACTCCCATGCGGAACGGCGGCAGCATCTTCGCCAGTGCGCCGCCCTCGGTGCCGAGCACGATGCCGGTCCGCACGCGGCAGGTGCGGACATCCAGGCTTTCGGCCTGCATCGCTTCGGTTTCCCAGTCCAGGCACAGGCGTGCGGCGAAGTCGTCGCCGGGGGCGGCGGATTCGTCAAGCGCCACGTCGTCGCGCGGGCCGTAGTAGCCGATCGCCGAGCCGGATACCAGCACGCGCGGGCGCGCGGCCTGGCGTGCCATCCACGCGATCAGCGCCTGCGTGGTACCGATGCGCGAAGCCCGGAATGCCGCCTTGCGCTCCGCGTTCCATCGCCCGGCCATGAGCGGCTCCCCGGCCAGGTTCACGACCGCTTCCACTCCGCTGGCCTCCTCCAGCGTGGCGATCGCGTCCACGCCCGGCAGCTGCGCGCGGGCGCGGGCAGGGTCGCGCGTCAGCACGCTGACGGTGTGGCCGGCCTGCAGCAGGCGGGCGCAGAGGGCCTGGCCGATGAAGCCGGTACCGCCGGTGATCAGGACGCGCATGCGGCGGGACTCGTGAGGGATGCCTCCAGCTTACGCAGGTGTGCGTGTTGCGGATGTGGAACGGACCGTCGACGGTGATCGGCGATGGTCCGGCATGCGGGTGATTACACTGTCGGCATGGCTTCGCTACCCCTGCTCCTGCTCCCCGGTCTGCTGTGCGATGAGCGCTTGTGGCATGCGCCCGCTGAAGCCCTGGCCGACGTCGCGGCGGTGCATCACGCCGACCTGACCCGGGACGACAGCGTCGCCGGCATGGCCGCGCGCGTGCTGGCCACGGCGCCGCCGGTGTTCGCATTGGCGGGATTGTCGATGGGCGGCTATGTCGCGTTCGAGATCCTGCGCCAGGCGCCGCAGCGCGTTGCGCGGCTGGCGTTGCTGGACACCAGTGCGCGCCTGGATCCGCCGAAGCGGCTCGCCGTGCGGCGGGCGGGGCTGGCGATGGCCGAGTCCGGGCGTTTCGCGGGGGTCACCCGCAAGCTGCTGCCGCAGCTGGTGCACGAGAGCCGGGTGGACGACGCCGTGGGCGCGGAGGTGATGGCCATGGCGCAGCGTGTCGGCCGCGATGCGTTCCTGCGCCAGCAGCGCGCCATCATCGATCGTCCGGATTCCCTGCCGCTGCTGCCCACCCTCGCCGTGCCGACGCTGGTCGGCGTGGGCGAGGACGACCGCATGACGCTGCCGGAAGAATCCCGGATCCTGCACGAGCGCATTCCGGGCGCGCGGCTGCATGTGTTCGCGCGCTGCGGACACCTGCCTCCGATGGAAGTCCCGCAGGAAACCTCGACGGTCCTGCGCGACTGGCTGCTGGCCGCATGAGCCGCCGCACGCGCATGCACGCCATGGCCGTGCGCAGGGCGGACAATGCGCGGGAACCTCTTCTTCTTGACTGACCACACGGGAGTACACATGGAACTGGCGATGATCGGGCTGGGGCGCATGGGCGCCAACATGGCCGAGCGGCTGGTACGCGGCGGCCACGCGGTGCGCGGCTACGATCCGGGCGATGCCGCGCGCCAGCAGGCGGAGGCGCGCGGCATCGTCGCGCACGCCAGCCTGCAGAACGCAGTGTCGGCGCTGCCCACGCCGCGCGTGGTGTGGCTGATGGTGCCGGCGGGGCACGTGGTCGATGACACCCTGGACCAGTTGCGTCCGCTGCTGTCGACGGGCGACACGGTGATCGATGGCGGCAACTCCAACTACAAGGACAGCCAGCGCCGTGCCGCACAGCTGGGCGACGCCGGCATCCACTATCTCGACTGCGGCACCAGCGGTGGCGTGTGGGGCCTGGCGGAAGGCTACAGCCTGATGATCGGCGGCGACGCCGGCGCGGTGGAGCAGCTGCGCGCCGTGTTTGCCACGCTGGCGCCTGCGCCGGACAGTGGCTGGGGCCGGGTGGGTCCGAGCGGTGCGGGCCACTTCGCCAAGATGGTCCACAACGGCATCGAATACGGAATGATGCAGGCGTACGCCGAGGGCTTCGCCATCCTGAAGAAAAAGCAGGAGATGGCGTTCGACCTGGGGGCGCTGGCCGACATCTGGCGCGATGGCAGCGTGGTGCGCTCGTGGTTGCTGGACCTGACGGCCGATGCGCTGAAGAAGAATCCGGAGATGCAGGGCATCGCGCCTTACGTGGCCGATTCCGGCGAAGGCCGCTGGACCGTGGCCGAGGCCATCGACCTCAATGTCTCCGCGCCGGTGATCACGCTGTCGCTGCTGGAACGCCTGCGCTCGCGCGATGACGATTCCTATGCCGACAAGCTGCTGGCGGCGATGCGAAACGAGTTCGGCGGGCATGCGGTGAAGCAGGGTTAGGCTCACCTGGCCTTATCGCAGGCGAGGCTAGTCTGGCCGCATCGACACGAGGGAAACGCCGATGAAGATCCTGATGGTACTGACGTCCCACGATCGCCTGGGCGATACCGGGCACAAGACCGGCTTCTGGCTGGAGGAATTCGCCGCGCCGTACTACGTGTTCAAGGATGCGGGCGCGGAGGTCGTGCTGGCGTCGCCGAAGGGCGGGCAGCCCCCGCTGGACCCGAAAAGCGACGCACCCGATGCGCAGACCGCCGCCACCGTGCGCTTCAACGAGGATGCGGACGCACTGTCCGCACTGGCCGGCACGCTGCGCCTGAAGGACGTGGTGGATGGCGAGTTCGATGCCGTGTTCTATCCGGGCGGGCATGGTCCGCTGTGGGACCTGGCCGAGGATGCCGATTCCATCCGGCTCATCGAGCAGGCGTTCTCCGCCGGCAAGCCGGTGGCGGCGGTGTGCCATGGGCCGGCGGTGTTCCGGCACACGCGCGGCGCCCTGGGCGAACCGCTGGTGAAGGACAAGCGCGTGACCGGCTTCTCCAACGAAGAGGAAGCGGCGGTCGGTCTGGCCGACGTGGTGCCGTTCTCGCTGGAAGACGTGCTGAAGAAGAACGGCGGGCACTACGAGCGCGGCGCCGTGTGGCAGTCGTATGTAGTGACCGATGGCAGGCTGGTGACGGGACAGAATCCCGCCTCGTCCGAAGCCGCGGCCGAGGACGTGCTGCGCCTGTTGCGTTGATGTGTTCACGGCCGCTTACCGCGCCGGGACTAGGGTGGGCCATCCGCACGGAGCCGAGCCATGACGCACGCGCCACAGCATCTCTACACCCGCCAGGACGACATCGCCCGCATGGAGGCGCTGATCCTGCAATTGCCGGACGAGGCGATGGTGGAGTTGAAGCTCATCGATGGCGGCTCCATCACCGGCATCGTGCCGGTGCGGCCCAGCGTGCAGGTGTTCCGTGATGCCGAAGGCCATGAAGGCTTCAATGCCGTGGTCCGCATCGACGATGGCGCGCGCCCGCACGTGGCGCACTTCCTGTGGCTGGACCGTATCGCGTCGGTGACGGCGCTGGGCTCGGCCTGATGCCGCACCTGCCGTCCGCCGACATCACCTGCCCGTACTGCGGAGAAGTCATCACGCTGGTCGTGGATGATTCGGCCGGCGACCAGCGCTATGTCGAGGACTGCCATGTCTGCTGCAAGCCCATCGAGGTGCGGGTGACCATCGATGCGGACGGAATGGCCGAGGTGGACGCGTGGGGACAGGACGAGGCCTGAGCCGTTGACGCGGTGTTCGCACCGCCGCGCCTAGGCTCGCAGCATTCCGTCGGGAGCGCGTGCCATGGTGCCGATCCGCTGCCTGTTGCCGGTGCTGCTGCTGGGCTGCCTCTCCTGCACCGGGCGCGCGCAATCGCCGGCCGAAACCGGGCCGCAGCCCACGCTGCCGGCACCGAAGGAGCGCTGGATTCCCACGGTGAACGTGGCCCCGGCCGTGGGCTGGCCGGAGGGTACTGCGCCAACGGCCGCGCCCGGCCTGGACGTCACCGCGTTCGCGCGTGGACTGGACCATCCGCGCTGGCTCTACGTACTGCCGAACGGCGACGTGCTGGTTGCAGAGACGAATGCGCCGCCCAAGCCGGCGCAGAAGCAGGGCCTGCGCACCTGGTTCATGCAGCGCGCCATGAAGAAGGCAGGTGCGGCCGCGCCCAGCGCCAACCGCATCACCCTGCTGCGCGATGCCGACGGCGATGGCGCGGCGGAGCTGCGCATGGCCTTTCTCACCGGCCTGTTCTCGCCGTTCGGCATGGCGCTCGTCGATGGACGGCTCTACATCGCCAACGCCGATGCCATCGTCAGCGTGCCGTACCGCGAGGGACAGACGGTCAGCGACGCGACGCCGGTGAAACTCGTCGACCTGCCCGGCGGCCCGCTCAACCATCACTGGACCAAGAGCCTGCTGGCCCGCGTGGACGGGCGCGACCTGTATGTCGGCGTGGGCTCCAACAGCAATGTCGGCGAGAACGGCATGGCGATGGAAACCGACCGCGCCGCGATCCTGCAGGTGGACGTGGCGACCGGCGCGCGCCGCGTGTTCGCCTCGGGCCTGCGCAATCCGGTGGGCCTGGCGTGGGAACCGCAAGGCGGCGCGCTGTGGACCGTCGTCAACGAGCGCGACGAACTCGGCGACGCGCTGGTGCCGGACTACCTGACGTCCGTGCGCGAGGGCGCGTTCTACGGTTGGCCTTACAGCTACTACGGCGACCACGTCGACGCGCGCGTGCAGCCGCCGCGCCCGGACCTCGTGGCACGGGCGATCGCGCCGGACTACGCGCTGGGCGCGCACGTCGCCGCGCTGGGACTGGCCTTCCACGATGGGGCCGGCTGGCCGGCGGCGCTGCAGGGCGGTGCCTTCATCGGCGAGCACGGGTCCTGGAACCGGCGCGAGCCGGCCGGTTACCGGCTGGTGTTCGTGCGTTTCGCCAACGGACGCCCGCAGGGCGCACCGGCCGACGTGCTGACCGGCTTCCTCGACGCCAACGGCAATGCGCGTGGCCGGCCCGTGGGCGTCGCCGTGGATGCGCGCGGCGGTGTGCTGCTGGCCGACGACGTAGGCAACATGGTCTGGCGCGTGGCCCCGGCCGCGCGACCGTAACGCGCGTATCGCGACGGGCGGGCGTATGCTCCGCCTCGGTCAGACAACCAACCCTGGGGAGGGGAGATGAACACGACCAACACCGCTGCATCCAAGCGTCCGCTCGGCTTCTGGATCATCGGCGCGTTCGCGCTGGTCTGGAACCTGATCGGCGTGGCCATGTGGTACCTGCAGGTGAACATGTCCGCCGAGCAGTTGGCGGCGATGACCGAGCCGCAACGCCAGGTCTACGAAGCGACACCCGGCTGGCTCAACATCGCCTTCGCCGTGGCGGTGTTCGCCGGCGTGCTGGGCGCGCTGGGACTGCTGCTGAAGAAGCGCTGGGCAGTCACGATGTTCCTGCTGTCGCTGATCGCCCTCCTGGTGCAGATGATCGGCGCCTACGTGGTGACGCCGGCCTGGGCGGCCTACGGGCCGGTGGGACTGGTGATGCCGGCGGTGCTGCTGGTGATCGCGCTGTTCCTGTGGCGGTACGCCGACACGGTGAAGGCGCGCGGCTGGCTGTCGTGACGTGTTTTCCCCTCTCCCTGCGCGGCGGGGAGAGGGTGCCGAAGGCGGGTGAGGGGCGACGAAGCCCGTGCTCTTGATGCCGACGGATCGTATCCAAGATCGGATTCAAGACGCGAAGCGATTCGGCGCCGCGCTCGCCCCTCATCCGGCCTTCGGCCACCTTCTCCCCGCCGTGCGGGGAAAAGGACATCAAGCCTCGACATCCTCCAGATCCACGCCGATGAAGCCGCCCGACTGGCGGCGCCACAGCGCGGCATACAGGCCGTCTTGCTGGAGCAATTCCTCGTGGCTGCCGCTCTCGATCACGCGGCCACCATCCATCACCACCAGGCGGTCGAGCACGGCGATGGTGGACAGGCGGTGCGCGATGGCGATGACGGTCTTGCCTTCCATCAGTGCGTACAACTGCTCCTGGATGGCGGCCTCGACTTCCGAGTCCAGCGCCGAGGTGGCTTCGTCCAGTACCAGGATCGGTGCGTCCTTCAACAGCACGCGCGCGATGGCCACGCGTTGGCGCTGCCCGCCGGACAGCTTCACGCCGCGCTCGCCCACCTGAGTGTCGTAACCGCTGCGGCCCTTGGCATCGGTCAGGCCGCGGATGAACTCGTCGGCGTGCGCGCGCTCGGACGCCTGCAGTAGCTCTTCCTCGGTGGCGTCCGGACGGCCGTAGCGGATGTTGTCGCGGATCGAACGGTGCAGCAGCGAGGTGTCCTGGGTGACCATGCCGATGTTCCGGCGCAGCGACTCCTGGGTGACGTGCGCCACGTCCTGGCCGTCGATGAGGATGCGCCCACCCTCCACGTCGTAGAAGCGCAGCAGCAGGTTCACCAGCGTCGACTTGCCCGCGCCCGAGCGGCCGACGATGCCGACCTTCTCGCCCGGCTTGATGACCAGCGACAGGTCGTCGATCACCCTAGCTTCGCGGCCGTAGTGGAACTTCACATGGTCGAAGCGGATCTCGCCGTGCGTGACGTCCAGGTCCTTCGCGTCCTTCGCATCGGCGATCGCCAGCGGCTGCGCCAATGTGCCCATGCCGTCCTCGACGGTGCCGATGTTCTCGAACAGCCCGGCCACTTCCCACAGGATCCAGTCCGACATCGAGCGGATGCGCATCACCAGCGCGATGGCGACGGCGATCGCGCCCATCGAGATCGACGACTGCAGCCATGCCCAGATCGCCACACCGGCGATGCTGGCCAGCAGGAAGGCGTTGAGCGTGTGCAGGGCGACGGTCAGCTGGGTGACCAGCCGCATCTGCGCGTGCACGGTGACCATGAACTCGTCCATCGCGCCGCGCGCGTAGTCCTGCTCGCGCATGGTGTGGGCGAACAGCTTGATGGTCTGGATGTTGGTGTAGCTGTCGACGATGCGGCCGGTCATCTGCGCGCGCGCGTCCGACTGCGCCATCGACACCTTCTGCAGGCGCGGCACGAAGTGGAACACCAGCAGCAGGTAGCTGACCAGCCAGACGACCAGCGGCAGCACCAGCCACACGTCGGCCTGCGCCACCAGCACCACGGTGCCGACGAAGTAGACGACGACGTAGACGAACACGTCCATCAGCTTCATCACCGTCTCGCGGATCGACAGCGCGGTCTGCATGACCTTCTGCGAAATGCGGCCGGCGAACTCGTCCTGGAAGAAGCCCACGCTCTGCCGCAGCAGATAACGGTGCGACAGCCAGCGGGCGATCATCGGGTAGTTGCCAAAGATGGTCTGGTGGATGATCAGCGATTGCACCAGCACCAGCAGCGGGTAGGCCACCACCACCAGCAGGCCCATCCACAGCAGCTTCTGCCCATGCACCTGCAGGAAGCTGTCGCGGCCGGTGCTGCCCATCCAGTCGACCAGCTGCCCCATGTAGTCGAAGAAGGTGATCTCCAGCGCGGAGATCACGCCCGTCAGCACCGACATCGCGATCAGCCACGGCAGCAGCGGCCGCGAATAGTGCAGCAGGAACGGCAGCAGCTTGCGGGGCGGGGTGGCGGGTTCGCCCTTGGGGTACGGATTGATGCGGGTTTCGAAGAATCGGAACATCGGGTCGGTCCATGGCAGGTGCCGCCGTCACGGCGCACCGGTGAGTGGGGTTTGCGTGCTCAGCCCGCGGGATACGGCCAGGCCGCGCGTGCCTGGCGCAGCGCATGCCCGTACCACGCCAGCTGGTCGAGCATGCGTCGCGCCGCACGCTCGCTGGCATCGGCGTCGTGCGGTCGGCCGCCGGCGTCGAAGCGGCTCCAGGCCTGGGTGAAATACACACCGTCGCGGACCGGTGCAGCGTGCAGCCCGCTGAAGACCTGTCGCAACTGCTCCACTGCACGCGAGCCGCCGCTGAGCCCGCCATACGCGACGAAGCCGACCGGCTTCGCATGCCAGTGCGAGGCCACCAGGTCGATCATGTGCTTGAGCGCGGCGGGGTAGCCGTGATTGTACTCCGGCGTGACCACGACGAAGGCATCTGCGCGCCAGATGCGTTGTTGCAGATTCACCAGGTCCACGCTCGATGCGCCCCCGTGCCGATGCGGCAGGTCGAGCATGGCCGGATCGATCGCATCGACGGCGTAGTCGCGGCGCTGCGCCAGCAGGCCGCGCAGCCAGTCGGCCACGGTGTCGCAGAAGCGGCCTTCACGCGTGCTGCCGTACAGCAGGGCGAGGTTGAGGGGTGGCGTCATGCCGGTCCACGTATTGCCAGGGGAGAGGCGGGCAGGGTAGAACCTCAAGCAATCTTGAGGTCAACCCGCCATGCCTGGAAAACAGCATCCGCCCATCGAAACGGAACTCACCGTCGGCCAGGTGGCCGCGCGTTCCGGCGTCGCCGTCTCCACCCTGCACTTCTACGAAGCGAAGGGGCTGATCCACAGCTGGCGCAATGCGGGCAACCAGCGCCGCTATCCACGCGAGGTGCTGCGCCGCGTGGCCGTCATCAAGGTCGCGCAACGCACCGGCATTCCGCTGGCGGAGATCCAGTCCGCGTTGTCCTCATTGCCCGACAACCGCACGCCCACCGCCGCCGACTGGAAGAAGCTCTCCGCGCGCTGGCACGCCGCACTCGAGGCCCGCATTGCCAGCCTCACCCGCTTGCGCGACCAGCTCGACGGTTGCATCGGCTGCGGCTGCCTCTCGTTGAAGGCGTGCCCGTTGCGCAATCCGTGGGACGAACTGGGCGAGGAGGGCCCCGGCGCCCGGTTGCTGGAAGCGGACGGGTAGGCGGCACGGGAGATGTCCTATCCTGCGCGGGCGCCAAGGTCGGCGCCGCAAAGGAGGACGCATGAAAAAGTGGATGCTGTGCTTGTTGCTTGTCGTGGTGTCGCCTGCGTTCACTGCCGCCGCCGCGCCGGCCAGCGAAGCCTCGGTACGCGAGCTGCTGGACGTCACGAAGACGCGCCAGATGCTGGACCAGGTGTATGCCCAGGTGGATGCCATGTACGCCGGCTCGATGCGCCAGGCGTTCGGGGGCACGTTGTCGGCCGAGCAGCAGGCCCGCGTCGACCGGCTCAGCACGCGCATGATGGCGTTGATGAAGAAGGAGTTGTCCTGGGAGGTGCTGGCGCCGATGTACGTCGACATCTACGGCAAGTCGTTCACCGAGGACGAAGTGCAGGGCATGCTCGCGTTCTACCGGACGCCAGCCGGGCAGGCCGTGGTCGACAAGATGCCGGTGGTCATGCAGCACTCGATGGAGGCGATGCAGTCGCGCATGGGCAGCCTGATGCCCGAGATGCAGAAGCTGCTGGCCGAGGAGTTGGAGAATGCCCAGGCCGAGCCCGAGGCGACGGCACCGCATGGCGGCCACTGAGCACACGGACGGACGGGACCTTGCGCTGTTCGACTTCGATGGCACGCTGACCACGCGCGAGACGTTTCCGGATTTCATGCGCCATGCCGTCGCGCGTTCGCGGCTGCTGGTCGGCAGCGTGCTGCTCGCGCCGGTGGTGTTCGGCTACCGGCGTGGCTGGGTGGCGGGCAGTCCCACGCGGGCCAGCATCGTGCAGGTGGGACTGCGCGGCGTGGATGCGGAACGCCTGCGCGCGCAGGGCGCAGCCTTCGCACATGACGCGCTGCCCGGTGTGCTGCGGCCGGAAGCGATGGCGCGACTGGCGTGGCATCGCGAGCGTGGCGACCGCATCGTGGTCGTCTCGGGTGGGCTGGACGTGTATCTCGCCCCGTGGTGCGCGACACACGGCGTCGACCTGCTGTGCTCGGTGCTGGCCGAGCGGAATGGACGCATTACCGGCTATGCGGGGCCGCAATGCGTCGGCGAAGAAAAGGTGCGCCGCGTGCACGCGCTGTGCGATCCACGGGCGTATGCCGCCATCCATGCCTACGGCGATACGCCTGAAGACCAGGCCATGCTGGCGATGGCGCACCATCGGACGTATCGCGGCAAGACGGTGGCCTGAATCTGCGTTCCTGCAGGAGCGACGTAAGTCGCGACCGCACGCCATCCGCAACACAGGATCCCGGGCGCGCTCCCGACCCGTCGTCTGGGTGAGCGCAATGCACCTGGTGCCTTGGGTGATCCGGCCATGCGGTCGCGACTCGCGCCGCTCCTACAGGGAAGCAGTCAGCCCAGCGGGATCGCGCGCTGCTCCTCGCTGCTCTGCACGCCCGACTCGATCAGGCGCATCACGTCCAGCGCTTCCTGTGTCGTCACCGGGGGCGCGGTGCCCAGCAGGATCGCATCGCGGATGCCGCCGTAATAGCGGCGATAGTCGCCGGCCTCGGCCTGCGCGACGCCGGCGACGAGGCGGCCTTCGCGTTCGGCCACCCGTTCTCCCGCACGCGTATCCACGCCCCAGCCCGGCGCGCCCGGCACCACGCCGGCACGCAGCTGGTCCTCCTGCACGTCCAGCCCGTGCTTGAGGTAGCTGCCGCGCGTGCCGTGCACCGCGAAGCGCAGGCCGTTGCCGGCGACGAGGGCGGACGCATGCAGGAGGGCACGGTGGTGCGGATAGCGGAGCGTGACGTCGAAGTAGTCCGGTGCGCGCGCGCCGTCGCGCAGGCGGGCGATGTCGGCCGTGATCGACTCGGGAAGACCGAACAGCTGCACTGCCTGGTCCAGCAGGTGCGGGCCCAGGTCGTACCACAGCCCGCCGCCGGGTTCGTCGCGCTCGCGCCAGCGGTCCTGCACGGCGGGGCGGAAGCGGTCGAAGTGCGAGTGGAATTCGGCCACGCGCCCGATCGCACCTTCATCGATCAGACGCTGCACGGTCAGGAAATCCGCATCCCAGCGACGGTTCTGGAACACGCTGACCATGCGCCCTGCGTGCGCCGCGGCCGCCACGACCTCCCGCGCCTCCCGCAGCGTGAGGGTGAACGGTTTGTCCACCACCACGTGCTTGCCCAGGCCGAGTGCCGCGATCGCCAGCGGTGCGTGCGAATCGTTCGGTGAGGCGATGACCACCAGGTCCACGGCGGGATCCGAGAAGGCAGCGTGTGCATCGGGAGTGACATGCGTACGGGGCCAGTCGGCGTGCACCTTGCCGGCGTCGCGCGAAACCACCGTATGCAGTGCGAGGCCGGGCGTGGCCTGGATCAGGGGCGCGTGGAACACCTTGCCCACGAAGCCATAGCCGACCAGCGCGACGTTGAGTGAGTCAGTCATGCGGGCAGTGTCCGGGAGCCAGCGGACATAGTAGGTGCAACACGCGCGTTGATCACGCGTCCACCTGCATGAACGTCACGCAACGCTTAACTGAACAGTACGGATCCTCTTCACGTGCGCTGTACCCCCGCGCCCCGACACTCCGAACGCACCACGAAAGGAGAAAGAACCATGAACCATGTACGCACACGTTCGATGTTGACCGCCGCTCTGTCGACGGCCCTGTTGTTCTCCAGCGCCCATGTGCTGGCCGACAATCCCCCCAACGAGCCCGAGGAGAACACGCAGAACGACTCCTCGCAGCCCGTCAATGACACCTGGATCACCACCAAGGTGAAAGCCGACCTGCTGGCTACGGAAAACGTGTCCGGCCTCGACATCAAGGTCGAGACCGTCAATGGCGTGGTGACGCTCACCGGCGCCGTTTCCAACCAGGCGCAGAAGGACAAGGCCATCGCAGTGGCCAAGCAGATCAAGGGCGTTTCCAAGGTTGACGCCAGTGGCCTGACACTCGCCGCGAAGTAAGCCGCGGTCCCGAGGTGTGGCACGGAGCGGATGTACTCCAGCGTAGGGTGCATCCGCTCCTCTGTTTCTGCCGTATGCCTTCCACCTTTCTCATCCATCGAGGGCGTGACCGATGAACCGCCGACACCTGGGTCCGATCACCGCTGCCGCGCTGCTGGCGTGCAGCATGTTCTCCGTGCAGGCTGCCGCCCCCGTCACCTCGGTGCCACAGCTGGACATCTCGCGCTATGCCGGTCAGTGGCATGAGATCGCGCACCTGCCGATGGCATTCCAGAAGCAGTGCGTGGGCGACATCACCGCGCGCTATTCGCTGGATGCGCCGGGGAAGGTCGGTGTGCTCAATGCGTGCAGGACGAAGGACGGCAGCATCGACCAGGCCCAGGGCGTGGCACGTCCGGTGGAAGGTCATCCGGGTCGGCTGGAGGTCCGCTTCGCCCCCGAATGGCTGTCATGGCTGCCCTGGGTATGGGCGGACTACTGGGTGATCGCGCTCGACCCGGAATACCAGTGGGCGATGGTGGGCGAACCCGGCCGCGACTACCTGTGGATCCTGTCGCGCGAGCCGTCGATGGAGCGCGCGCAGTTCGAGCAGCTGAAGGCGAAGGCCGAAGCGATGGGGTACGACCTGGCCCCGTTGATCATGGCAGCGCCGCTGAGATAGAGGATGCATGTTGCCGTTGTAGGAGTGACGTGAGTCGCGACCGCGAGAACTGAGGCTCCAGGGAACCTGCGGTAAGCGCGGGGGTACTGGCGCTACAAAGACCATCACACCGTGCAGTCGCGACTTACGTCGCTCCTACAAAAGCCGAAACGTCAAAGCCTGTGCGTATAGCGGAACTGCAGGAAGTTCTCGCCCGGGTTCGGCTTCTCGATGCGTGCGTTGGAAAAATGCTGGAAGCGCAGCGACCATTCGTGCTGGCGATCCGCGCCGAAGGCCTTGCCCACGGCGATGTGGTCGCCGAAGTTGAAGGTGGTGCCGAACTCTTTCTTCCGCGTGTTGTACTTCGGGAAGATCACGTTCACGCCGATGCCGCCTTCGACGAACCAGCCTTCGCTCCAGCCATTCGGACGCCAGCGCAGCGCGGGCGTGAAGCCGACCTGCGTGCTGTTGTCGCTGTCGCTGTGCCAGCGGCCGATCTCGCCCTGCCACTGGCCGCTGACGTGGCCGTAGCGGTACTGCTTTTCCCAGCGCCAGTCGCGGCTCGCGCCGATGGTCAGCGCGTGCGCGTCTTCGGCGACGCCGCCCTGCACGAACCAGGCCGCGCGCGGCTCGGCGGCGGTGGCGGTACCGGCGGCAAGCGCCAGCAGGCCGGCCACGGACCAGCGGCTCAGCAGGGGAAGGGGGGAGGGGCGACGGGCGCGTGAGGGGGTGACGGCAAGGTTCTGGTTGGACACGGACACACTCGATCAAGGGGAACAAGCCGCGCCCGTGGGCGCGGCGGTACATTTTCCAGGTTGGGTCAGGGCGAGTGAAGGCGACGCGTCAGGCTCAGGGCTGCGCCGCCAACGCGGGGGCCACGTCCTGTTCGCCCCAGCCGCCCAGCGATTTGTAGATCGCCACCACCCCGACATTCACGCCAGCCTCTGCCTGTGCCAGCGCGTCATCGGCGGCCAGCTGGGTACGCTGCGCGTCCAGCAGGGTGAGGAAGTCGGACGAGCCGGCACGATACCGGACTTCGGCCAGTTCTGCTGCACGGCGCGCGGCAACGGATTGTTCCAGCCGGAATTTCAGCTGTGCCTGCTGCTTGGCATAGGACAGCAGTGCGTTTTCCGTTTCCTCCAGGGCACCCAGCACGGTCTTTTCGTACTGCGCCGCCACACCATCGGCCTGGGCTTCGCTGGCACGCAGGCGTGCGCGCACGCTGCCCATGTCGAATGCGGCCCAGCTGATCGAGGGCGTGACCTGCCAGGCCCGGTTGTCGCCGCTCACCAGGTTGCCCCAGCCGCCGGACAGGAAGCCGATGAAGCCGCGCAGGCTGACCCGCGGAAACAGATCGGCCGTTGCCACGCCGACGCGGGCCGTGGCCGCCGCCAGGCGACGTTCGGCCGCGCGCACATCGGGGCGCTGGCGCAGCAGTTCGGTGGTGTCGCCGATCGGCAGGGCCTTGGCGAACGCCGGGGCCTCGCGCGGGGCGAGCAATGCGTCCAGTTCACCGGGGCGCTTGCCCACCAGCACGGCGAGCCGATGCCGCGACTGGCCTTCGCTCGCTTCCAGTGCGGGCACGTCGGCTTCCACCGCACGCACGCGCGCCAGGCTGCTCTGCACTTCCAGCTGGCTGCCGGCGCCCAGGTCGAAACGCGATTCGGTCAGGCGCTGGGTGTCGCCCAGCGTCTGCAGAATGCGGTGCGCCACTTCCAGCCGCTTCTGCGTACCGCGCAGTTCGAAGTAGTTGCGTGCCACCTCCGCAGCCACGCTCACCTGCGCGGCCTGCAGGTCATTGCGCTGCGCCTGCAGGTCCGCGTGCGCGGCTTCGGTATTGCGGCGCACGCGACCGAACAGGTCCAGCTCCCACGCGGCATCGAAGCCGGCGGAGTAGCTGTCGGTCTCCACGCGGCCCTGTCCTTCCACGGGCTGCTTGGTGCGCGTGCCTTCCACGCCGGCAGTGACATGCGGGGCCAGGTCCAGCCGGCGTTCGGAGAACACCGCGCGCGCTTCGTTGACGCGCGATATCGCGATGCGTACGTCGGGATTGGCCAGCAGCGAATCGCGCACCAGCTGGTCCAGCACCGGGTCGTCGAACTGGCCCCACCACGTGGCGACCGGATGGTCCGCCACGTAGCCGGCCGATGCCGCATGCTGCAGTGCCGCCGGTGCGGTCTGCGGTGCTGTGTAGTCGGGGCCCACGGTGACGCAGCCGGCGAGCAGCGCGGCTGCCACGCCCAGCGTGAGGGAACGGATCACCATGGCAGCACCTGGTCGAAGTAGAAGTAGCCGCCGGTCGGGCCGTCGTTGCCGATCAGGGCCAGCTGCACGCTGGTGCGCGCGCCTTCCGGCACGGACAGTTCGCCGTTCTGCTGGTCGCCGGACTTGTTCATGTCGGTCTGCACGTAGCCCGGATGGATGGTGTTGACCTTGATGCCGGTGTCCTTCAGCTCGTGCGCCAGGTGCACGGTCCACGCGTTCACCGCGCTCTTGGACACGTTGTAGGCCGGCACGCCCTTGAACTCGTAGATGAAGGAGGCCGGGTTCTGGTGCTCCGAGATCGAGCCCAGCAGGCTGGATACGTTGACGATGCGGCCCGCGTCGGACTTGCGCAGCAGCGGCAGGAAGGCCTGCGTGGTTTCGATCAGGCCGAACACGTTGGTGTCGAACGTGGTGCGCCAGGTGTCCAGCGACTGGCCGGACACGCCCTTGGTCATGTCGTCGACCATGATGCCGGCGTTGTTGACCAGGATGTCGAGCTTGCCGTGGCGCTGTTCGATTTCCTTCACGGCCGCGGCGATGCTGGCCGCGTCGGTGACGTCCAGCGCGATGGCTTCCACCGGCAGGCCCTGGGCCTGCAGGTCGAGCGTGGCTTCGACGGCCTTGTCGCGATTGCGGCCGGCAAGGATCGTGTGCACGCCGGCTTCGGCCAGCTGGCGGACGGTTTCGCGGCCGATGCCGCGGGTGGCGCCGGTGACGAGGGCGATCTTGTTGGATGAAGTGTTCATGGCATTGCCTCGTGAGTGAGGAGAGGAAGCGTCAGTGGGATGCCGTGGCATCGGTGGCCGGCGCATGGGAAACGAGCGGACGGTTGGCCAGCTTGCGCAGGGCCACGTAAAACACCGGCGTCAGGAACAGGCCGAACAGGGTGACGCCCAGCATGCCGGCGAACACCGTGATGCCGGTGATCGAGCGGACTTCGGCGCCGGCACCGCTGGACAGCACCAGCGGCACGGTGCCGGCGATGAAGGCCACCGACGTCATGATGATCGGACGCAGGCGCAGGCGACAGGATTCCAGTGCTGATTCGACGATGCCCTTGCCCTGCAGCTCCAGCTCGCGGGCGAACTCGACGATCAGGATGGCGTTCTTGCACGCCAGGCCCATCAGTACCACCAGGCCCACCTGCACGAAC
The DNA here is from genome assembly GCF_057773125.1 of Pseudoxanthomonas sp. 97-1-1. Lineage (NCBI taxonomy): Bacteria > Pseudomonadati > Pseudomonadota > Gammaproteobacteria > Lysobacterales > Lysobacteraceae > Pseudoxanthomonas > Pseudoxanthomonas sp. 97-1-1. The sequence continues at coordinate 329,279 of NZ_JBYMTJ010000003.1, forward strand.
ACGTTGTTGTCGCCACCGGCCAGCCACACGCCGAACAGGGCGGACAGCAGCGTCATGGGCACGATCAGGATCACCGCCAGCGGCAGCGTCCAGCTTTCGTACAGCGCGGCCAGCACCAGGAACGCCAGCAGCACTGCCAGCGGGAACACCACCAGCGCGGCGCCGCCCTGCGTCATCTGCTGGTAGCTCAGATCGCTCCAGCCGATGCCCATGCCGGTCGGCAGCACCTGCTGCGCCAGCTCGGTGACCTTGGCCATGGCTTCGCCGGAGGACAGCACGCGCGGATCGGCGTCGCCCAGCAGGTCCGCGGCGGGATACCCGTTGAAGCGGATCACCGGGTCCGGGCCGTAGGTCTGCTTGACGCTGACCATGCTGCCGATCGGCACCATCTCGCCATTGCCGTTGCGGGTACGCAGATTGGCGATGTCCTCGACGTTGTCGCGGAACGGACCGTCGGCCTGGGCGATCACCTGCCAGGTACGGCCGAACATGTTGAAGTCGTTGACGTAGGCCGAACCGAGGTAGGTCTGCAGCGTGTCGAACAGCTCGGTCAGCGGCACGCCCTGCGCCTTCGCCTTCACCCGGTCGACCTCGGCATCCAGCTGCGGCACGTTGGCCTGGTAGCTGCTGATCGGGAAGCCCAGGCCCGGCGTCTGCGACGCCGCACCCTGGAACGCCTGCACGGCGTTCTGCAGTTCGCCATAGCCCAGGCGGGTGCGGTCCTCGATGAACAGCGACCAGCCGGAACCGTTGCCCAGGCCCTGGATGGGCGGCGGCATGAAGGCGAAAGTGAAGCCTTCCTGGATGGTGGAGAACTTCTGGTTGAGTTCGGCGGTGATCTCCTCGGCCGAACGCGAGCGCTCACCGAAGGGGTCGAGGGTGAAGAAGATCACACCGTTGTTGGGTGTGTTGGTGAACTGCAGCGGGTTGAGGCCCGGGAACGCGATCTCGCTGGCGACGCCGTCGACTTCGTTGGCGAGTGCCGCCATCTTCTTGAGCACGGTGTCGGTACGTTCGATCGAGGCGCCTTCCGGCATCTTCACGCCGGCGATCACGTACAGCTTGTCCTGCACGGGAATGAAGCCCGCCGGCACCGCCTTGAACATGAGGCCCGCACCGATCAGCAGCACCATGTAGACCGCGAACACCGCACCGCGCTTGCCGAGCGCGCGCGACACCGCGCCTTCGTAGCGCTGCGAGCTGCGGTTGAAGAAGCGGTTGAACGGACGGAACAGCCAGCCGAACAGGCGGTCGATCAGCCGCGACGGGCCGTCCTTCGGCGCATGGTGCGATCTCAGCAGCTTGGCGGCCAGCGCCGGCGACAGGGTCAGCGAGTTGATCGCCGAGATGACCGTGGAGATGGCGATGGTGACGGCGAACTGCTTGTAGAACTGGCCGGTCACGCCGGTCAGGAAGGCCATCGGCACGAACACCGCACAGAGCACCAGCGCGATGGCGATGATCGGGCCGGAGACTTCCTTCATTGCCAGGTGGGCCGCTTCCAGCGGCGTGGCGCCGAGTTCGATGTGGCGCTCGACGTTCTCCACCACCACGATGGCGTCGTCCACCACGATGCCGATGGCCAGCACCAGGCCGAACAGGGTCAAGGTGTTGATCGAGTAGCCCAGCAGGTACAGCACGGCGAACGTACCGACCACCGAGACCGGTACCGCCAGCAACGGGATGATGGAAGCGCGCCAGGTCTGCAGGAACAGGATCACCACCAGCACCACCAGCAGGGTGGCTTCCAGCAGGGTCATGACGACGGACTTGATGGAGTCGCGGACGAAGATGGTGGTGTCGTAGATCGACTGGATCTCCACGCCCGGCGGCAGCGTCGGGCGGATCTCGTCCATCTTGGCGACCACGGCGTCGCGGATCTCCAGCGCGTTGGCGCCGGGGGCCTGGAAGATGCCGATGGCCGAGGCGTTCTTGCCGTCCAGGCGGGCGCGCAGCGTGTAGTCGCCGGCGGCCAGTTCGATGCGGGCGACATCGGCCAGGCGCACGATCTCGCCGTCGGTGCCGCTCTTCAGCACGATGTTGCCGAATTCCTCGACGGTTTCCAGACGGCCCTTGGCGTTGATCGGCAGCAGGAAGTCGCTGCCGTTCGGCATCGGCTCGGCACCGAGCTGGCCGGCCGAGACCTGCACGTTCTGTTCGCGCACGGCGCGCAGCACGTCGCCGGCGGTCATGCCGCGGGCGGCCACCTTGTCCGGGTCCAGCCACAGGCGCATCGCGTAGTCGCCGCCGCCGAACTGCTGCGCATCGCCGACGCCCTGGATGCGAGCCAGCTCATCCTTGACGTGCAGACGCATGTAGTTGCGCAGGTACAGCGAATCGTACTTGCCGTCCTTCGAGGTCAGGTGCACGACCATCAGGAACACGGGCGACTGCTTCTGTGTGGTGACGCCCTGCCGGCGCACGTCCTCGGGCAGGCGCGCCTGTGCCTGCGCCACGCGGTTCTGCACGCGCACGGCGGCTTCGTCGGGATCGGTGCCCGGCTTGAAGGTCACCGTCAGCGACAGCACGCCATCCGAGCCGGCGACGGACTTGACGTACATCATGTCCTCGACGCCGTTGATGGCCTCTTCCAGCGGCGTGGCGACGGTTTCGGCGATCACCTTGGGGTTGGCGCCGGGGTAGACCGTACGGACGACGACCGACGGCGGTACCACTTCGGGGTATTCGCCGATCGGCAGCAACGGGATCGAGATCAGGCCGGCGGCGAAGATCACGATCGACAGCACGGCGGCGAAGATCGGCCGGTCGATGAAGAATCTTGAGAAGTCCATGGGTGGATTTCCTGGAAAGAAGAAAGAGCGTCCCCGTCGCCTGCCAGGGGAGTGGCAGGCGTGGGGTCAATCAGGGCGATGCGCGGAGCGTCAGTTCTTGGCGACGGCCTGGGTCGGCGGCGCGTCGGCCGCCCCCATCACCACGGCCTTGGCCTGCACCGGCATGCCGGGGAAGAAGACCTTCTGCACGCCGCTGACGATCACGCGGTCGCCGGCCGACAGGCCCTTCTCCACGATGCGCAGGCCGTCGGCCATGCGGCCGACCTGCACGTCGCGGCGCTGGGCCTTGCCTTCCTTGTCCACCACGTAGACGTACTTGCGGTCCTGATCGGTCAGTACCGCCTTGTCGTCCACCAGCGCGGCCTTGAATTCACCGCTGCCCAGCAGGCGTACGCGGGCATACAGGCCGGGGGTGAAGACGCGGTCGGCGTTGTCCAGCAGCGCGCGGGCGCGGATGGTGCCGGTGCTGCGGTCCACCTGGTTGTCGAGGAAGTCGACCACGCCCGCATGCGGGAAGTCGGTTTCGTCGGCCAGTGCCACCTGCACGGGCACCTTGCCGTCGCGTTCGCTGGGACGCTCGCCGTTGCGGGCCATCTCGGCGTAGCGCAGGAAGGCGCGTTCGTCGGCATCGAAGTGCACGTGCACCTTGTCCAGCGAGACGACGGTCGTCAGCACGCTGGCGGCATCGCCGGCGCTGACCAGGTTGCCGGCGGTGACCAGCGCACGACCGGCGCGGCCATTGATGGGGGCGCGCACCTGGGTCCATTCCAGGTTCAGACGCGCGCTTTCCAGCGCGGCCTGCGCGGCGGCGACATTCGCCTGTGCCTGGTCGGCGTTGGCGCGGCGCTGTTCGTACTCCTCGGTGGACAGGGCCTGCAGGTCGGACAGGCGCTTGGCGCGCGAGGCCTCGCTGCGGCCGAGTTCGGCCAGCGTGCGGGCGCGTGCCAGTTCGGCCTGCGCGCGTGCCAGTTCGGCACGGTAGCTGCGCGCGTCGATGGTGAAGAGAACGTCGCCCTTCTTCACTTCCTGGCCTTCGGTGTAGTTGACGCGATCGATGTAGCCGGATACGCGCGGACGCAGGTCGACGTGCTCGATGGCCTCGACGCGGCCACTGAATTCGTCCCACTGGCTGACCGACTTCACGGGTACGGCCGCGACGCTGACCTCCGGCGGGGGCGGCGCGCCGTGTTCGGCGGCCTGTCCGCTGCAGCCGGCCAGCACGGCAAGGGCGAGCGCACTGAACGCACCCAGCGCCAGCAGACGGCGGGCGCGCGGGGGAGTGGGGAGATTCGTGTTCATGGGTGGTGGTCTCTTGGGGGAGAGGAGGAAACGGGGGCCAAGACTGCGACCTGAAGTCAGGTTGAGGTCAAGCGGCGGATCGGATCGATGCAGGCGGAGACGGAGCGGTGCGTTGCGGCGTGACAGTCAGGCGGATGCGCGGCCATTGCGCCGGGCGCCGGCGACGGCCCACAACGCGTCCTCGAAGTCGCACGCCACGGTCTGCTCCGGCGGCTTCGCGTCGCGCGCGGACCAGGTGACGATGGATTGCGAAGAGCGGCCGGTGCGCGTCAGCAGCGATACCGCGCTGCGTCCGACGGCCAGCGCATCGGGCCATTCCGCGCACGCGTTGATCGCGTTTTCAGGCGTGCATACCGGCTTGTCCACCGACAGCAGCTGCACGCGCACGCCGAGGGCATGCGCTTCTTCGTGCAGCACCTGCGCCAGCATGCGCATCGCGGCGCCGGTGACCGAGGCATGGCCATAGCCGGACCAGCCGCGCTCCGCATACGGCCCGCCGATCAGCACGTAGTTGGCGGCGGTCTGGCTTTCGGCCAGCACCGGCAGCAGGTGGCGGGCGGCGGCGAGATGCGGGATCAGGTCGGCTTCGAGCTTTTCCAGCAGGAACGATGCCGGGCGATCCAGCAGGCGTCCGCTCTGCAGCGGCGTGCCCATGCTGGCGAACACCGCACGCAGCGGGCGACCACGTTCGCGCACCTGCTCGGCCAGGCGCGCGGCATCGCGGTCGTCGTGGATGCACGGGGAATGGATCAGCTCCAGTCCTGGCTCGTCCTCGAAATGTTCCGCCAGCGCACTCATGCGCGGGCCGTCGCGACCGACCGCCAGCACCGGGCTGCCGGCTTCGAGCAGCGCACCGACCACGCCGAATCCGACGTTGCCGCCTGCGCCCAGCACCAGCGCGCCCGGGGTGAGGGTGTCCTTCATCGTGTTCACTGCTTGCTCCGCATCGAAAGCGGTGCGATACGCGCGCTGGCACCGGCCGCCTTCACCCGCAGGCGCAGACGACCGCCATCGGCCAGATGGCGGGGCAGCGTGAATTCGCGGAAGCCGGTGGCCTTGCTTGCGAACGGCAGGCGCACGGCGGACCGACCCGTCGCGGGGGAGGATGACGACGGGTCGGCCGGCCTGCGGAAGCGTTCGGCCAGCGCACGCGCAACGGCACGGAGCCAGCGCATGGCGGCACTCGGAAAGGAAAAAGGCATGGGCGCCAGTCTGGCGACCGGTGCGGTGATCGCGATATCCGGATCCTGTTGCGCGATTGCCTGATCCTGCACGCCCTCGAGGGGGGGGGCCACGAACGCCTGGCAGGTGCCAAGGCGCAGCGCGGGGGTGCTGCGGTCATCGGCACCGGGGGCGACGCCGTTCGTCGGAAGGAGACGGGCTAGTGTCCCGCTCATGGGATGAATCCTCCCGCGACCGGGATAATCCCAGCCAGCGAGGCAAACCCGCCCATGCGGCGTCCACCACCCAGCACGCCACCACGCTGCGACCGCGGCGCGGCCACGTGGCCCGGGAGATCCCGCAACAACAGGCTTTTTCCGCGACGGAAAGCGCGTGGTGCCGGGGCTTCCTGCGGATCTTCGGGGTGTTCCAGGGATTGGAAGAGGCGGGCGAACAGCATGGGGGCGGTACCCGGTGGAGGACGATAGGCGCCACGTTACGCCCCCAATGAGGACTTGATTAGTCCTGATTTAGGGGAATAATCATCCCGTCAGCGGGCCAATGTGCCCTTCGTCCTCTGGAGTCATACGATGAGCCACGATCTCAACGACACCCTGATCTTCGTCAAGGTGGTGGAGCAGGGCAGCTTCATCGCCGCTGCCAATGTGCTGCGCCTGCCCAAGACCACGGTCAGCCGCAAGGTGCAGGAGCTGGAGACGCGCCTCGGCGCGCAACTGCTGCACCGGACCACGCGCAAGCTGGGCCTCACCGAAGCCGGCAACGTCTACTACGAACACTGCCAGCGCATCGCGCGCGAATTGAACGAGGCCGCGAGTGCGGTCAGCCAGCTGCACGCCGGTCCCCGCGGCTGGTTGCGCTTCACCGCGCCGTACTCGATCGGCATCGACAAGATCTCGCCGCTGCTGGGCGAATTCCATGCGCAGTATCCCGAGATCCGCGTGGAGATGGTGCTCGCCAACGACACGCTCGACCTGATCTCTGGCGAGATCGATGTGGCGCTGCGCATAGGCAGCCTGCCGGATTCCAACCTCGTCGCGCGCCGGCTGAGCACTCTGCGCACGCAGGTGTATGCCAGCCCGAAGTACCTGGCGCGTTATGGCGAGCCGCTGCATCCCGACGACCTGCAGCACCATCGCGTGCTGGCCATGCAGAAGCACCGCCGCGGCAACGGGTGGGCGATGACGCTCAGTGATGCGAGCGGCGAGCGCGACTACCCGATCAACCCCATCCTGGTCGCGAACGACCCGGCCGCGCTCAAGGGCGCATTGCTGTGCGGGGAGGGATTGATGCTGGGCGCCGATGTCATGGTGAAGTCGTACCTGGAGCAGGGCCACCTGCAGCGTGTCCTGGCTGGCTGGACCGGGCAGGAGTACGAGTTCAACGCGGTCTTCCCGCGCGGCCACGTGCAGTCGCCGAAGGTGCGCGCGTTCGTCGATTTCCTGGTCGAGCGGATGAAGTTCGACGTGGACTACATGATGGAACACTGCCCGGTCTACCTGAAGCAGCAGGCCGAAGCGCGCGCCGCCGCCGGGACGGCGCCCGAGGCCGAAGCCGCGGCAGCGGTGGGGCGCAAGGTGCTGGCCGACGTGCTGAGTTGACGACGGCAGCCGCGCAACGTCGGCCCAACGTTCGTTGCGTCCCGTTGGCGGTTGCGGCTCCCCCCGCGGCTTGCGAACACGAGCAAAGGCAAGCTGGGTCCCGGCGTTCGCCGGGACGACGGTGGATGCGGTCGGGTTCCGGCTAACGATTCCCGAACGCAAGCCGGCGTGCGGCTGGCTAGGATGGAGGCGCATCGCCGGAGCTGGGTTGTCGCGCCATGGATGGACCACCGCACCGCGTCTGCCACCTGACCAGGAATCCGAACGATGAACAAGCTGATGACAGCATCGATGGTGCTGTGCCTCGCGGCCTGTGCGCCATCTGCGCCCGAGGTGGATACCCGGGCCACGCCCGCGGCGGCGCCCGCGCAGGCGGCGGTGGTCAAGACGGCGGCACCTCCCGCCGAGGTTGCGGACGACCCTGCGGCGGTCAACCAGACGATCGATGAAGTGCTGGGCGAGCACGCGCGCTATGAAGCCGTGATCCGCCAACTGCAGCAGGCGGTCGCAGCGAACGACGCGGCGGCCGTGGCCGCGCTGGTGGACTATCCGTTCTCCACCGTGCGGGAAGGGCAGCCGATGAAGGTGGCGGATGCCGAAGCGTTCGTGCGCGACTACGACAGGATCATGCTGCCGGCCATCGCCGAGGCCATCACGCGGCAGAAGTACTCGCAGTTGATGGTCAACTACAAGGGCGTGATGTTCGGCAACGGCGAAGCCTGGGTGAACGGCATCTGCAAGGATGACGCGTGCAAGGATGTCGACGTGCGCGTGGTGGCGCTGCAGCCGACGTCCTGATCCGATCATTGCCCTCGCGAATTAAGGTCCCTGTAGGAGCGACGCGAGTCGCGACCGCACGGTGTAGCGCCGGGAAGCGCCCAATCGGCAGGAACAGACCGAATGATGATGTTCCTTTGTTTGTCTTAGTGGGTTCGGCTTACGTGCGCCGATAGCGTGCGGTCGCGACTCGCGTCGCTCCTACAGGGGATTGAGAAAGGGCGGCCAATGGCCGCCCTTCTTCTTGACGCATCGTGCTTCGCTTATTCCACCAGCACATCCACGCGCCGCGCTTCATCGGCATCGCCGCCGCCGGTGGTCTGCGCCGGCTTGTCGAGCGCGATCCGCTCCACCGCCACGCCATTGACCACCAGCCATTGCTGGATGGCCTCGGCGCGCTGCTTCGCCAGCGCCTCGTTCGCAGCGGCATCGCCACTGGCATCGTGGAAGCCGGACACGCGGACACGCTTGCCCGGATCGGCACCGAGCGTGCCCAGCACGCCGGCCATCCGCGCGCTGGTATCCGAGGGCACCACGGCCGATCCGCTGTCGAACAGGATGCGCGCACTGCGTCCGTCCACCACCTCACCGGCGGCCATCGGCGCGGCATGCGCGGCGACCTCCGTCGACGTGGCGCTGCCCAGCCAGCCGTTGACCGGCAGCACCGGCACCAGCAGCAGCGCGACGATGTTGATGATCTTGATCAGCGGATTGATCGCGGGGCCGGCGGTGTCCTTGTAGGGGTCACCGACCGTGTCGCCGGTGACGGCGGCCTTGTGCGCCTCGCTGCCCTTGCCGCCATGGTGGCCGTCCTCGATGTACTTCTTGGCGTTGTCCCATGCGCCGCCGCCGGTGGTCATCGAGATGGCCACGAACAGGCCGGTGACGATGGTGCCGATCAACAGGCCCCCCAGCGCCTGCGGTCCCAGCAGCAGGCCGACGATGATCGGCACGATCACCGGCAGTAGCGACGGCACGATCATTTCCTTGATCGCCGACTTGGTCAGCATGTCCACGGCCTTGCTGTAGTCCGGCTTGCCGGTGCCCGCCATGATCCCGGGGATCTCGCGGAATTGCCGGCGCACTTCCTCCACCACGCTGCCCGCCGCGCGGCCCACGGCTTCCATCGCCATCGCGCCGAACAGGTACGGGATCAGGCCGCCGATCAGCAGGCCGACGATCACCAGGTGGTTGGACAGGTCGAAGGTGAACACCGTGCCGGGGTGCGCGGTCTGCAGGTTGTGCGTGTAATCGGCGAACAGCACCAGCGCGGCCAGTGCGGCAGAACCGATCGCATAACCCTTGGTCACCGCCTTGGTGGTGTTGCCCACCGCATCCAGCGGATCGGTGATGGCACGGATTTCCGGCGGCAGTTCCGCCATTTCCGCGATGCCACCGGCGTTGTCGGTGATGGGGCCGTAGGCGTCCAGCGCCACGATCATGCCGGCCATCGACAGCATCGCCGTCGCGGCGATGGCGATGCCGTACAGCCCGCCCAGCGCATACGCACCGAGGATGGCGGCGCACACCGCCACCACCGGCCATGCGGTGGAGCGCATCGATACGCCCAGGCCGGCGATGATGTTGGTGCCGTGCCCGGTGGTGGATGCAGCGGCCACATGCTTGACCGGCGCGTACTGCGTGCCGGTGTAGTACTCGGTGATCCACACGATCACACCGGTCAGCACCAGTCCGACCAGCGCGCAGAAGTACAGGTTCATCGCCCCGTAGCTGGAATCGGCCATCAGCTGCGTGGTGATGGGGTAGAACGCGACGGCCGCCAGCACCGCCGACACGATCACGCCCTTGTACAGCGCCCCCATGATGGAGCCGCCCGCCTTCACCTTGACGAAGAAGGCGCCGATGATCGAGGCGATGATCGACACGCCACCGAGCACCAGGGGATATAGCACGGCGTTCTCGCCGGCCTGCGCCGCCATCAGACTGCCCAGCAGCATGGTGGCGATGATGGTGACCGCGTAGGTCTCGAACAGGTCGGCCGCCATGCCGGCGCAGTCGCCGACGTTGTCGCCGACGTTGTCGGCGATCACGGCGGGGTTGCGCGGATCATCCTCGGGGATGCCGGCTTCCACCTTGCCCACCAGGTCCGCGCCGACGTCGGCGCCCTTGGTGAAGATGCCGCCGCCCAGGCGGGCGAAGATCGAGATCAGCGACGAGCCGAAGGCCAGGCCGATCAACGCATGCAGCGCTTCGGCCTCGGTGTAGCCCATGTGCAGGTGGAGCACCGCGAAGTAGCCGACCACGCCCAGCAGGCCCAGGCCGACCACCAGCATGCCGGTGATGGCGCCGCCCTTGAAGGCCACGTCCATCGCCGCGCTGATGCCCTTTCTCGCCGCTTCGGCAGTGCGTACGTTGGCGCGCACCGAGACGTTCATGCCGATGTAGCCTGCCGCGCCGGACAGCACGGCGCCGATCAGGAAGCCGATGGCGCTGGCCCAGGAAAGGAAGAAACCGATCAGCACGAACAGCACGATGCCGGCGATGCCGATGGTGGTGTACTGCCGGTTGAGGTAGGCGCTGGCGCCCTCCTGCACGGCCGCCGCGATTTCCTGCATGCGGGCATTGCCCGCGGGCTGTTTCATGATCCAGCGCGCAGCCACCACGCCGTAGATGATCGCCACGCCGGCGCAGATCAGCGCCAGCGTCAAACCGTGTTGTTCCAGCATGACCCCTCCCAAGGTTGATGGATGTCGTCCAGCAGAACGCTTGAACACGCAACCCAATCCCGGTGGAGCCTGTTGAACGATTGAGCGCACTCGACCGCTGCGATGGACTGCAGCACGAAACCCTTGTTCAGACATCCCTGGAGCTGGCCCGAGTATGACCGGATGCGATGCGTGCCGCCAGCGGTGACGGGCCGGTTCAGGCATTCCATGCCAGCCTTTCGCCCCCGATCCTGTTTTCGCATCCGTTTCAAGGAGTTGCCATGCGCCAGACCGTCGCACTACCGTTGCTCGCCGCCTGCCTCGCACTGGCGCTGCCCGCACAGGCGGCCGATCCGGCGCCCGAGATCCAGCGTCCTGCCGGCGCGCCGCAGGCGGTCGGTGCGGTGCACAGCCTGCGGCAGATCCCCGAGGCTTGCGCGCGGCTGGAAGGCGCCTTCACCGGCGACGCGACGCAGCCTTATCGCTATGCCCCGGTGCGAACGAGTCCGCAGTGCCAGCCGCGCGCGCGCTTCATCGATTTCGACAAAGCGAAGCCATCGGTCGCGACAGGCTGGAAACTCAATGACGTGATCCGCGTGCCGAACGCCGCGTGTCCCTCGCAGCAGGCGGTCGTGCGTGTGTGGCGCAAGCCCGGCAGCGCCACGCCGCCGCCGCTGGATGGACAGGGCCAGTCGCGCATCTACCTGCAGGAAGCGAAGCAGCAGGCAGGCGCTGCGGCACAGGCGCCGTCGCTGACGGTGTATGCGGCGAAGCTTGAGGTGGAAGGCAAGGCCTGCAAATAAGGACGGCGACGATCTCCCTGGGGGAGACCGTCGCCGCGGGGTCCGCTTCCGCGCTTACTTCTTCGCGGGCTTGAGCTCTTTCGCCATGCCGTTGAAGGCGGCCTCGTCGGAAGGCGACAGGTTCGGGCGACCGGCCATGAAGCCCATCGTGATCGAGCCGAGCACGTAGTAGGTCTCGCCTGCTTCCACTTCCAGTGTCAGCACGTCCTTGGCTTCGGAGTGCACGGTGTACTGATGGGTGCCCGGCGCGACGGAGGCGACGAAGTACGTGCCGCTGCTGAGCTTGCCGAGCTCCGTTTCGCCTTCGCGGACCTTGTACTTCACCGCGGCGCCGGCGAATTTCTTCTCGCGGAAGAACACGATCTGGCCCATGCCTTCGGACGGTGCGCCGATCAGGCTGTCGCCCGCTGCCGGCGCAGGCGCGGGCGCTGCCTCGGGTGCTTCCGTGGCGGCAGGCGCAGCGGCCTCCTGCGATTGGGCGTGGCCGGCCGCCATCGGCAGCAGCAGGGCGAGGCAGAGCAGCGAACGGTTCAACGGATGACGCATGGGTTACTCCTGTGTGTCGGGTGGTTTCGGGGTGGAGGGGATGTCGGACGTCGAGGGCGTCGGGGCCGCCGCGTCTGGCGCGATGCCGCTCGTGGTGGCTTCCGTGGAAAAGGAGCCGGCGAGCTTGGCCGTCGCCGTCGTCAGCGCGGGTATTTCGATTTCCTTGCCGTGGATGAAGTGCGCGAAGGGTCCGATGCCTAGCGACGCGCCCAGTGCGGCGCCGCTGGTGTCGCGTCCTGCACCTCCCAGCTTGAAGCCGCGCAGCCGGATGGTGTGGTCGCCGATCTGGAGGCGCCGCGCCGCGAGGATGAGTTCGCCGGGTTTGCCTCCACCGCGCGAGGGCTCGGCATGCACGATCTCGCCGGTGCCTTCGATGCCGGCGGGGATCACGACCGCATCGTCCACGACCACCGGTTCCTTCAGGCGCAGACGGAAGGCGTCGCCGCGGTGGGCGTGCGCGGAACTGATGGGGTCGAGTATCTCGATGACGAGCAGCGTGCCATCAGGCAGTACGCAGCACGCAGGCTGCGCTGCTTCACCGCTGACGGGAGCAGGTGGCACCGGCGCGTCCTGCGCGCCGCACGGCAAGGCGCACAGTACCGCGAGCAGGCCCGCGGCCACGCATGTCCATTGTCTTAGCATGTTCCCCCCTGGCGGCAACGCTAGCGCAACAGAAGGGGGTCGCCAAGCGGGGGAAGCGGCCATTCCGTGGCCAGGGCCGGGTGCCGCAGGCGCCCGCTACGAAGCGGCAGGGGTACCCTGGTGATAGGACAGCTGCCAGCCGAGCGCGGTATGTCGCCATACCGACATGCGCAGCGCGGCACTGTGCCGTGTGCCGTCGCCAGCGATTCCGTGCGAGGCGAAGTGCAGCAACGCCACGCCGTCCGAGAGCCGCTCGATGCGGTGATCGTAGGCGAGGACGCGGGGCGGAGACGGGCGATCGGCGAGAAAGTCGATGACGGTCTGCCGCGTGTAGCGCGTGCCCGAACGGCCCACCTCATGGAAGTCGGCATGCAACAGGCGCTCCAGCCGTTCGCGCGTGCAGGTCACGCCGGGGTGATGGAGTTCGGATTCGAGGGCCGACAGTTCGGCGAGCAGATCATCCATCGGGCCATGCTAGCGCGAGGAGACGGCGGTCAGGACGTTGTGCGCAGGGTGGAGCTTGCCGCGTCCTTGTGCGCGAGATACTGCCCGAAACGGTAGCCGGCGCCTGCTACAGCGAGCCCGATGGCGACGGCAAGCAGTCCGATGAGCACTTTGCGGAACATGGGAGCACCCGGTGGCGTGGCGACGGATCCACGCTAGCACCACCGCGCAAGCCGCGACGGTGCCTGAAGTCATCCTGCCTTGATGCTGGCGCCGCGTTCGGCCAGCAGCGCGCGCAGCACCGACCGGTGGCAGTGTGCTTCGTCCTCGCAGTAGCAGCCGACCGAGAAGTCGCTGCCGTGCGACAGCGCGGCGAGCAGGTCCAGCGTGCGGGCATTGTCGGGCACGGCCATCTCGGCGCGATACTTCCTGGCGAAGGCAGCCCAGGCCTTGGGTGTCGTCGCCTCCTGCGCCTGCTTCACCAGCTCCGTGCTGGGCGCGAGATTGGGATACCAGACGTCGTACCAGTCCTGCGCCGCGAACTCCGCCTTCGGCACGCCACGTGGCGGCCTGCGCACCGTGCCGATGCGCAGGCCTTCGTCCTTCGCGCGCGGACTGCCAAGCCGGACGATGCGCAGCGTCACGCGTCCGTCAGCCTTCCCACGCCGGCAGTTTCTTCTTCACCGCCACGTTTTTCAGCGCGACGTACTTGGGCAGGCCGTCGGTGCCATAGGGCGGATAGGCTTCGCCGCGGATCAGCGGCTGCAGGTACTTCCGCGCGGCGGGCGTGATGCCGTACCCGTCCTTGCGGATGAAGCCCGGCGGGAATTTCTTCTCGTGGTTGGCCACCTTCGACAGCGGCGCGGCCTCGATCTTCCAGCGGAACGGTGCGTCGGACGTGCGCACGATCACCGGCATCACCGCGTTCTGTCCCTTGAGCGCGAACTGCACGGCGGCCTTGCCCACCGCCTGCGCCTGCTCCCAATCGGTCTTCGAGGCGATGTGGCGCGCCGACCGCTGCAGGTAGTCGGGCAGGGTCCAGTGCACTTTCAGGCCCAACTGGTCCTTCACCCGGCCCGCCAGGTAGGACGCCACGCCACCGAGCTGCGTATGGCCGAACGAGTCCCTGCCCCCGCCGGCATCGGCGACGAAGCGGCCATCGGCATGCTGGATGCCTTCGCTGGCCACCACCACGCACCAGCCCACGCGGTCGACGACCTTCTTCACCTGCGCGAGGAACTGCGTCTCGTCATAGGCGCGCTCCGGGAACAGGATGATGTGCGGCGCCTCGTCGGGCGACTGGCCGGCCATGCCCGCCGCCGCGGCCAGCCATCCGGCGTGCCGGCCCATGGCCTCGTAGACGAAGACCTTGGTGGAGGTTTCCGCCATCGCCGCCACGTCCAGCGCGGCTTCCCGCACGGAGACCGCCGTGTACTTCGCCGCCGAGCCGAAGCCGGGGCAGGTATCGGTGACAGCCAGGTCGTTGTCGACCGTCTTCGGCACGCCGATGCAGGTCAGCGGGTAGTCGAACGCCTGCGCCAGCTGCGAGACCTTCCACGCCGTGTCGGCCGAATCGTTGCCGCCGTTGTAGAGGAACCAGCGCACGTCGTGCGCCTTCAGCACGGCCAGCAGGCGCTCGTACTTCGCGCGGTCGGCCTCCAGCGATTTCAGCTTCACGCGGCAGCTGCCGAAGGCACCGCCCGGCGTGTGGGCCAGGGCGCGGATGGCGGCGGCCGACTCCTTGCTGGTGTCGATCAACTCCTCGCGCAGGGCGCCGAGGATGCCGTTGCGTGCCGCCAAGACCTTGATTTTCCGGGCCCGCGCTTCGGTGATGACCGCCGATGCGGAGGCGTTGATGACGGCGGTGACACCGCCGGACTGCGCATAAAGTAGGGTGCCAGATGCCATGTGGGGTTCGTTCCGGGTTGCCGGGATGCGGTAAGCTTCACACAGATGACGCGGTGCAGCGCGGCGCCCGGCGCCCGGCGCGGTCCACCGCCCGCAGGATTCCAGTTTGGGAGTTACAGCATGCGATTGGTTCTACTGGGCCCACCCGGGTCGGGCAAGGGCACTCAGGCGGCGCGCCTGAAGGACTACCTGCAGGTACCACACATCTCCACCGGCGACCTTCTGCGCGCCGAAGTGGCCGCCGGCAGCCCGCTGGGCCTGCAGGCCAAGGAAATCATGGCGCGCGGCGACTTCGTCAGCGACGACATCCTGCTCGGCATGCTGGAAGACCGCTTCGCACGCCCCGACACCGCCAACGGTTTCATCCTGGACGGCTATCCGCGCAACCAGGCCCAGGCCGATGCGCTGGGCACGTTGCTGGCCCGGCTTGGCCAGCCCATGGACTATGCGGTGCAACTGGAAGTGCCGGCCGACCTGCTGGTCGAACGCATCGCCGGCCGTGCCGCCGCCGAAGGCCGCGACGATGACACGCCCGAGGTGGTGCGCAACCGCCTGGACAAATACACCACCCAGACCGCGCCGGTGATCGATTACTACCGCCAGCACGGCCAGCTGACCGTGGTGGACGGCGTGGGTTCGCTGGACGAGGTGTTCACCCGCATCACCGAGGCGCTGGCACCGGCCAAGGAAGTGGGCTGACGTCCCCGCATTCCCGGACGCGACTCCACGAAGCCCCGCCATGCGGGGCTTCTTCGTTGAGGGCTGTGATGGCGGGCATCGCGGGCCGCAGGGGCCGGCTGTTATGGTCCGGGTCCCGAGGGGACGCCCGGAGTCGTCGATGAAGCGCATCGCCTGCCTGCTGCTTGCCAGCCTGCTCACCGCATCGGCCGCCGAAGCCAGGGACTTCCTGCGCGCGCAGGGCACGCAGATCGTCAACGAGGCGGGCAGGCCGGTGATCCTGCGCGGGATGGGGCTGGGCGGCTGGATGCTGCAGGAAGGCTACATGCTGGACATCGACGGCACGGGCACGCAGCGCAGCATCCATGCGCGCATCGCCGAGCTGATCGGGCCGGAGAAGGCCGATGCCTTCTACCAGGCCTGGCGAGACAACCACACCACCAAGGCCGACATCGACGCGATGGCGCGCTGGGGGTTCAACTCCGTGCGCCTGCCGATGCACTACGCGCTGTACACGCTGCCGGTGGAACAGGAGCCGGTCGCCGGCCGGCAGACCTGGGTGGAAGAAGGCTTCCGCCGTACCGACGAACTGCTGGCCTGGGCCAAGGCCAATGATCTGTACCTGATCCTCGACCTGCACGCCGCGCCCGGCGGGCAGGGCAACGACCACAACATCGCCGACCGCGATCCCACGCAGCCCTCGCTGTGGGACGACCCGCGCCACCAGGACAAGATGGAGGCACTGTGGAAGAAGCTGGCGCAGCGCTACAGGGACGAGCCGTACATCGCCGCGTACGACATCATCAACGAGCCCAACTGGGGCTTCGCCGACAAGGCCGACAGCAACGGCTGCAAGGAAGACGGCAACGTGCCGTTGAAGGACCTGCTGGTCCGCACCACGCGCGCGATCCGCGAGGTGGACAAACGCCACATCATCGTCATCGAGGGCAACTGCTGGGGCAACAACTACCGCGGCGTGCTGGACGACGGCCCGTGGGACGACAACCTGGTGATCAGCTTCCACAAGTACTGGAACGTCACCACGCGCGCGAGCATCGCCGACCTGCTGGCGCTGCGCGACAGGCACCGCATGCCCCTGTGGCTGGGCGAAACCGGCGAGAACTCCAACGACTGGTTCGCCCGCACCGTGGCCCTTGTCGAAGGCGAGGGCATCGGCTGGGCGTGGTGGCCGCTGAAGAAGATCCGCTACAACAACCCGCTGCAGGTGGTGCCGAACGACGGCTATCGCAAGGTGCTGGCGTACTGGAAGGGGGAAGGCCCCAGGCCTTCGCGGGAGGATGCCGAAGCTGCGTTGATGCGCTTCGCCTCGCATGACGTGCGCTACGAGAACAACGTGCAGCACCCGGACGTGGTCGATGCGCTGTTCCGCGCGCCGCATTCGGACCAGTCGGTGCCGTTCAAGGCGCACGCGATCGGCGCGCAGGGCGGCATCATCGCGGCGGTCGATTTCGACATGGGCCGCAACGGCGTGGCCTACCACGATCTCACGCCGGCCAATCACCATATTTCCGACGGTGGCGAGCGCGTGGTGTGGAACCCGGCCATGACCTACCGCAACGACGGTGTCGACCTGGGCAAGGGCGACGACGGTGCACTCCATGTGGCGGGCATGCGACGCGGCGAGTGGCTCAAATACACCTTCGATGCCGGTGCCGGCGGCCATTATCGGCTGGCGCTGGACGGGCGCGGCACGGGCCGTGTCTCGCTGGTGCTCAACGGGGTACCGGTGAAGGCCGCCGAACGCGCCCGCGGATTCCGTGCGCTGCGACTCGCACCCGGGCGCAACACGCTGGTAGTGAAGGCCGAGAGCGATGGCCTGGATCTGCAGGCCCTGCATTTTTCCCGCTGAACCCGCGTCACGTCCACGCCTTGCAGGACGTGCCGAACCCGGCGCGCTCGGCTAAAGTTCGCGGACTCATTCCGGAACCGCAGTCTTGAAGATCCACATCCTCGGCATCGCCGGCACCTTCATGGGCGGCGTGGCCGCCCTGGCCCGCGAACTCGGCCACACCGTCGAAGGCAGCGATCAGGCCATCTACCCGCCCATGTCGACCCAGCTCGAGCAGCTCGGCATCGCGCTGGCGCAGGGCTACCAGCCGCAGAACATCGCGCCGGACTGCGACGAGATCGTCATCGGCAATGCCCTCTCGCGCGGCAACCCCGCGGTCGAGGCGGTGCTGGACCAGGGCCGGCGCTACATCTCCGGCGCGCAATGGCTGTCCGAACGCGTGCTGCCCGGCCGCGACACGCTGGCCGTGGCGGGCACGCACGGCAAGACCACGACGACGACCATCCTGACCTACCTGCTGGAAGCGGCCGGGCGTTCGCCGGGCTTCCTGATCGGCGGCGTGGCCGAGGACTTCGGCGTATCGGCGCGCATTGGTGGCGGCCGCGAGTTCGTCGTCGAGGCCGACGAGTACGACACCGCCTTCTTCGACAAGCGCAGCAAGTTCGTCCACTACCGCCCGCTGGTCGCCATCCTCAACAATCTGGAATACGACCACGCCGACATCTTCCCGGACGTGGCGGCGATCCAGCGCCAGTTCCACCACCTGGTGCGTACCGTGCCGCGCCGTGGTCGCCTGATCGTCAACGGCGAAGACCGGAAGCTGGAAGAGGTGCTCGCAATGGGGTGCTGGACCCCGGTGGAGCGCTTCGGCTTCGATGCCGCGCTGGAGTGGAGCGCGCGCCTGATCCGCGACGACGGCAGCGCGTTCGCCGTCCGCCACCACGGCAACGAGATCGGCGAGGTGCACTGGCCCATGCTCGGCCGCCACAACGTGCTGAATGGCCTGGCCGCGCTCGCCGCCTGCCATGCGGTCGGTGTCGATGTCGCCACCGTGCTGCCGGCGCTGGCGGCGTTCCGCAGCGTGAAGCGGCGGCTGGAAGTGATCGGCCAGCACGACGGCATCACCGTCTACGACGACTTCGCCCACCATCCCACCGCCATCCACACGACCCTTGAAGGTCTGCGTGCGCGTGTCGGCGATGCGCGCATCCTGGTGGCGATGGAGCCGCGCAGCAACTCGATGCGTTCCGGCGCGCATGCCGAGGCGCTGGCACCCTCGCTCGACATCGCGGACCTGGTCGTCTTCCTGCACCGGCCGGAACTCGCGTGGGATGCAGGCAAGGTCGTCGGCGCCATCCGCGGCGACGCACGCACCGTCCCCGACGCCGATGCGCTGATCGCGGCGTTGAAGACGCAGGTGCGGCCTGGTGACCACGTGGTGTTCATGTCGAACGGCGGCTTCGACGGTGCGCCCCGACGCTTTCTCGCCGCGCTGTCGGCGACACGGGGCTAGCCACGCGCTCGCGCGTGGCGCTGCGGCGGCGCAACACGGAAGCGTCGTCCATGCCGGCGCGGCCGACAAAGGGCGCGTGGCGGATTTCGCCGTGGCGTGGGTTTCCAGATGAAGTGTGACCTGACGAGTGCGTGACCGGTCTTGCCTTGCTTTACGTGGGCGGCAGCAAGCGAACGCGGACCCTAGAGTGGCGCGGCACGGTGGATGCCGTGCTTCCAATCACACTCGGAGGTATTTCATGCAGCAGATTGCCCGCGCCATCGTCATGGCGCTTGGTGTGTTCGGCTACGCTGGCGGCGCCCACGCGACCACGTACGTGGTGACCGCCAACTCGAACAGTTTCGACGGCCAGCTCGCCAGGAAACTGGAGGCCACGGGCGCACGCATCGTGGCGACGCTGCCGCAGATCGGCGTGGCGATCGTCGAATCGGACAATCCCGCGTTCGTCTCGCTTGCGGGCCGCATTCCGGCCGTGCGCTCGGCCGTGGCCGATGTTGCGATCCACTACGACCTGCCCGCCGCGGCGGAACAGATCACCGCCGACTACGCCAATCCGCCGGCATCCGGTGACAACGACAGCTTCTTCGATTTCCAGTGGGGCCACGCCGCCATCGATGCTGCGGGCGCCTGGAACGCAGGTTACCGGGGCGCTGGCGCGACGGTCGCCGTGCTGGATTCCGGCGTCTACTGCGCGCACCTGGACATCATCCCCAATCTCAATACCGCCAAGTCGGCGTCGTTCGTCGCGGGGCAGACGTACTGCAACACCAGTGGCAGCACGCACGGCACGCATGTGATGGGCACCATCGGCGCGGCCGACAACGGCATCGGTACCATCGGCGTCGCCCCGGAGGCGGAACTGATCGCAGTGAAGGTACTGAATCCGGTGACGGGCAGCGGCTCGTTCGCCGCCATCATCCAGGGCATCGTGCACGCCGCCGATGCGGATGCTGATGTCATCAACATGAGCCTGGGCGTGAACGGCGGGCTGCAGGTGGGTGGCAGCGAGGTGGCGGAACTGGTCAACGCCACCGCCCGTGCGGTGCGATACGCCAACAAGCAGAACGCGACCGTGGTCGCATCGGCCGGCAATGATGGCCGCGACCTGGATCACGACAGCGGTCGGGTCTGCGACACCGATGGCACCTGCACCACGGTGAACCTGCGTTCGTTCCCCGGCCAACTGCCGGGCGTCATCACCGTCAGCGCGCTCGGCCCGCTGGCCTGGCTGAAGAATCCCACCGGCACCGACTTCGACATCCGCGCCAGCTATAGCAACTATGGCCAGTCGGCCATCCACTTCGGCGCTCCGGGCGGCAACTACGACTACCCGGGGACCGAGAACTGCACCTTCAAGGGCATCCTGCGCGCGTGCTGGGTGTGGGACATGGTGTTCAGCACCACGTCCGGCACCTCGGGCTACGGCTGGTCCGCCGGCACCAGCATGGCGGCACCGCACGTCTCCGGCGTCGCGGCGCTGATCATCGGCAAGCACGGTGGCGAGCTCTCGCCGGCCGCGGTGGAGCGCATCCTGCGCGCATCGGCGGACGATCTCGGCAAACCGGGCAACGACGCGACATTCGGTGCGGGACGCGTGAACGCGCAGCGTGCCGTCACGCAGTGATGCGCTGACCTCCACGCTGCCAGACGCGAGGGCCACGCCTGTCACGGCGTGGCCCTTTCGTTTCCGCTTCCCCGCGCGGAACATCGGCCTTTAAACTGCCTGCATGCACTCGCTGGAATCCCTGCCGCTGTTCCCACTGCACAAGGTGCTGTTGCCGGGTGCCGCCATGGATCTTCGCATCTTCGAGCGGCGTTACCTGGACCTGGTGCGTGATTGCGGACGCGCCGGGAGCGGGTTCGGCGTCTGCCTGATCCTGGAGGGCTCCGAAGCGGGGGCGCCCGCGACGCCCGCGGCTTACGGCGTCGAAGCGCGTATCGAGAACTTCGACATGGGCGAGGACGGACTGCTGTCGCTGCGCGTGCGCGGCCACCGGCGTTTCCACGTGGTCCGCACGCGCGTTCGCGACAACGGGCTGGTGATGGCGGATGTGGAATGGCTGTGCGCCGACGAGGACTGGGAGATCCGTCCCGAGCACGCACTGCTGGGCACCTTGCTGCAGACCATGATGGAAAAGGTGGGCAGCGATCTGAATGGATTGCCGCCGCGGATCTTCGAGCACGCCGCCTGGGTGGGATGGCGATTGGCGCAGGTGCTGCCGATCACCCCGGAACAGCGCGTGTCGATCCTGCAGGAAGACGACGTGCACGCGCGCCTGCAGCGCCTGCTGGAGTGGATCGACTGACACCGGCCCGGCAGGGAGGGCTTTAGCCTCGACCGCACATGCTGGATTTCGGGATGCCTGACGGGAGGGCGTCGGGGGTGGCTTTCAACAGCCAGCAAGGCTGGTCAGCCCCTCCTGCAGGAACCTTCCCGGTGAGTCAGGGCGGGACCGCCTCGCCGCCGGTGCGCAAGCGCAGCACCGGCAGCCCGGAATCCGGATGCGGCGCGATCGCGTGAGCGAGATCCGGCGTGGCCTGCGTCACCGCGTCGAGCGCCGTGCGCGCTTCGCGCAGTGGCCGCCACAGGCGCACCAGATTGAAGGCGCGCTGCTGCTGCAGCACCTGCGCACTGCCGATCCACAGCGGTACATTGCCCGGCTGCAGCCGCGTGTCCGCCGGCCACAGGCGCAGCACGAACACTTCGCCGGGCTGGTCGCCGTCGCGCAGCATCAGCAGGCTCTCCGCGCGGGTATCCAGCGTGGCCGGCAGCACCGGCTGCTCATCGTCGGGCAGGTCGCTGTCCAGCAGGTTCAGGGCTTCCTCCCACCCGGCCTGCGGCTGTTCGCGCCAACCGGCGGCCGTCAGGCTGGCCTTCAATGGCGCCAGCGGCCCGGCGACCTGCACGTCCAGCGGCCAGCGCTGTTCGTCATCGAATTCGTTCCGGCGCGCCGGCAGTGACTGCCAGTCGCGTTGCCACCAGTCCTGCAGCGCAATCGTCCGTTCGATCACCGGTGCCTGGAACTGCGCCAGCATGGGCTCCACGTTGCGCGGCGCATGCCACAGTCCGGCCAGCACGAAGCTGCCGTAGAACAACCATGCGATGGGCTTGATCCAGAACGAACGCACCATGCGGCGGCGGTACGCGATGCCCAGCACCAGCAGCCACACCAGGCCGAACAACATGCCGCCCACCACGTCGCTGAGCCAGTGCGCGCCCAGATAGATGCGCGCGAAACCGATCAGCGCCACCACGATGCCCGAGACCAGGTAAGGCCACACGCGCGTGCGGCCCGGCAGTTCGCGCGCGATCAACACAGCGAAGAAGCCGAAGGTGATCGTCGACATCGTCACCGCGATGGAGGGAAAACCGAAGCCGCTGCTGACGCTGGGCGGCTTGGGGATGTCCACCGACGCGCCGAGCCATGCGGTCAGCGCCAGGCCGAAGGCGAGCGCCGCGAGCCAGTGCCCGGCCGCCATCCAGCGCCTGCGCCAGCACAGGTAGACCAGCACCAGCAGCGACGCCGGTGCCAGCACCTGTTCGTCGCCCAGCGAAGCGATTGCGGCCAGCGGATAGTCCGCCAGCGGATTGCGCAGCGCACGCATCAGTTCGTGGACCCACAGGTCCATGGCGAGCGGTTCGCCGTGGCCGATCACGATGATGAGAAACGCGAACCACACCCACACGATCGCCAGCAGCAGGATCGCCAGCAGCGCGAGCGGCACGGACTCGCGCCGGAAGGGGTCGAACACGGCCGCGGTGTAGCGCCCCAGCACGGGGTGCGCGTGCGACCACGCCAGTGCGCGCGCCAGCAGGGCGTCGGCGTGCGCGGCGAACCAGCGGTAGGTATAGAGCACCAGCGCCCAGGCCAGCGTCAGCACCAGTACCAGCAGGCCCAGCACCAGGGCCAGCCGGCCCGCCACGGCGGCGACGGCATCGTAGGCATGGCCCAGCACCCAGCCGGGCAGCAGGAACGCCGCCGCCCACGCCACGCTGGCTGCGCCACTGGCCACCAGGTAACGGCGCAGCGGCATCCGCGAGATACCGGCCACGGCCGGCACGAAAGGGCGGATGGGCCCGACGAAGCGCGCGACGAAGATGCTCTTCCACGCATTGCGCCGGAACAGCAGTTCGCCGCGATCGAGCAATTGCGGGTATTTGCGGAACGGCCAGACCGTCCGCAGCTGTTGTCCCCAGCGGTGTCCTATCCAGTAACTGGTCGCATCGCCGATCAGGGCGCCCAGCGTGGCGCAGGCAACCGCATACGGGCCGGAAATCTCCCCCAGGCCGATCAGCACGCCCACCGCGAACAGCAGCGGCAGGGCGGGCACGATGGCGCCGATGATGATCGCCGCATCGCAGAACGCGATGGCGAAGATCACCAGGCCCGCGGCGACAGGATGTGCACTGATCCAGGCCAGCAGGTTGTCGAACCAGGAAGATTCCATCGCGGGATTATAGGCGGCTGTTCCTGACCCGCGTCTGCCACCCCCGGGCAGTAGAATGACGTCGTGGACTTGCGCTCGCCCTCCGAAATCACCGCACTCAAGGCCGACAGCTTCGGTCGCATCTCCCTGATGCAGGGACCGTCGGGTCCGTTCGTGCGCCGCGATCTCGCGCACGTGCCCCTGTGGCTGCGGCTGCCCGCCTGGTGGCTGGCGCGGCGCGAGGCTCTGGCGTTGCGCAAGGTCGCGGGGATGGCCGACGTGCCCCAGCTGCTCGACTGGACCGGCCGCCGGCTCGACCGCAGCTACATGGAGGGGGCGGCGATGTACCAGCGCCCGCCACGCGGCGACCTGGCCTACTTCCGCGCCGCACGCCGCCTGCTCCAGCACCTGCACCGCCGGGGCATCGCCCACAACGATCTCGCCAAGGAGGCGAACTGGCTGGTGCTGGAAGACGGCCGCCCGGCGATCATCGATTTCCAGCTCGCCACCCGCGGCGACCCGCGCTCGCGCTGGATGCGCCTGCTGGCGCGCCAGGACCTGCGCCATCTGCTCAAGCACAAGCGCATGTATTGCGGCGCGTCGCTCACCCCCATCGAGAAGCGGGTGCTCAAGCGCACGTCCTGGCTGCGTGACCTCTGGTTCCGCACCGGCAAGCCCGTCTACCGCTTCATCACCCGGCGGTTGCTGAAGTGGGAAGACAACGAAGGGCAGGGACCGAAGCCGTGAGCTTCCGGCGAGCACGCGCGGTCTCCTGTGCGGTGCCTGCGGACAGCACGCTGCGCGCCACGGCCGACGATGCCTACTTCGTGCATTGCGCCGCCATCGGACTGTCGCGCGCGCCCGTGTCCGCCTTGCAGGTGTACCAGGACATCGCGCATCTGGTGCCCGCCTGGTTCGAGGGAATGATGACGGCACGCAACTGCGTGATGCGGTGGTTGGGCATGAAGGACCTGGGGCGTATCCGTGCCGCAGGCCGGGCACCCGATGTGCGGGTCGGCGAGAAGGTCGGCATCTTCACCGTGCTCAGCCACGCCCCGGACGAGATCGTGCTGGGTGACCAGGACCGGCACCTGCGGGTGTCGCTGTCGTTGCAAGTCAGACGGCAGCACGATGCCGCGCATCTCTACTGCGCCACGGTGGTCGAACACCCCAACTGGCTGGGTCGGCTCTACATGCTGCCGGTGGATCCGATCCATCGGTTGATCGTGCCCCACCTGCTGCAACGCTACGCGCGTCGGCTGTGCGACGCCTCCGCCCCTTTCCCACGGGATGCACCATGAATCCACTGTCCGGCAAGACCCTCTTCATCACCGGTGCCTCGCGCGGCATCGGCCTGGCCATCGCCCTGCGCGCGGCGCGCGATGGCGCCAACGTGGCCATCGCCGCCAAGTCCTCGGTACCCAACCCCAAGCTGCCGGGCACCATCCACACGGCGGCCGAGGCGGTGAACGCGGCGGGGGGACGCGGACTCGCACTGAAGTGCGACATCCGCGAAGAAGACGACGTGAAAGCCGCCATGGCGGCCACGGCGGATGCCTTCGGCGGCATCGACATCCTGGTCAACAATGCCAGCGCCATCTGGCTGGCCGGCGCACTGGAAACCCCCATGAAGCGCTTCGACCTGATGCAGCAGGTCAACGCGCGCGGCAGCTTCCTGTGCGCGCAGGCCGCGCTTCCCTACCTGAAGCAGGCCCCCAATCCGCACATCCTGACGCTCGCGCCGCCGCCCACGCTGGACCCGAAGTGGTGGGCGCCGCACACCGGTTACACGTTGGCGAAGATGGGCATGAGCTTCGTGACTCTCGGACTGGCAGGCGAATTCGGTCCGCAGGGCATCGCCGTGAACGCGCTGTGGCCGCGTACCATCATCGCCACGGATGCGTTGAACATGATTCCCGGCGTGGAGATCCCGCGCTGCCGCACGCCGCAGATCGTCGCCGACGCCGCGCATGCCGTGCTGGCCCGTGATGCGCGTGGTTTCCACGGTCACTTCCTGATCGATGAGGATGTGCTGCGCGAAGCCGGCGTCGCGGATTTCGCGCCGTATGCCGTTGATCCGTCGCAACCGCTGCTGCCGGACCTGTTCCTGGAATAGCGGGCAGGTGCGTTGCGCAACCTGTCTTCGATGCCGGTCATGAAGAGGAGCCACGACGATGTCGCCATCTGAAACCGCAGGACGCCAGGCGCTGGCGTTCATCCGCATGGCCCTGGCCACGCTGCTTTTCGTCCACGGCATCGCGCGCGTGCTGGCCGATGGCGTGGCACCCTTCGGCGTTTTCCTGGAGTCGCGCGGATTTCCGTTCGGACTGGGGATCGCATGGTTCGTGACGGTGTTCGAACTGGTCGCGGCACCGGTGTTCGCGGCGGGCCGATGGATCACGCCGATCGCGCTGGTGTTCAGCGCGATCTACGCCTGCGGCATCTGGCTGGTGCACGCGCCGGCGGGCTGGTTCGTGGTGGGCCTTGGCCGCAATGGCGCCGAGTACAGCCTGCTGATCATCGCCTGCCTGCTGGCCAATGCGTGGGCGCACCGCACCCGTTCTTCCGTTCCGACATGAGGCTGTCATGAAATACCTGCACGCGATGATCCGCGTCCACGATCTGGAGGCCACCGGCCGCTTCCTCACCGAAGGCCTGGGCCTGGTGGAAACCCGGCGCATGGACAGTCCCCAGGGGCGATTCACCCTGGTCTACTTCGGCGCGCCGGCCAACCCGGAGACGGAGATCGAACTGACCTACAACTGGCCGCCGGAAGACGGATCGCCCGCCGAGGACTATGGCAGTGCGCGCAACTTCGGCCATCTCGCGTTCGAGGTCGACGACATCCATGCGACCTGCGCACACCTGCAGTCGCTGGGCATCACCATCAACCGCCCGCCGCGCGATGGCCGCATGGCCTTCGTCCGCACGCCGGACCTGATCTCGATCGAATTGCTGCAGAAGGGAGCCGCGCTGCCACCGCAGGAGCCTTGGCTGTCGATGGGCAATACCGGCGTCTGGTGACGGCCGGGGACGGCCGCCGGATACTTCCGCGCCCTCTGCCTGTTAACACCCGCGGCGCCCACGACGTCCTACGCAGGAAGAACGAGCAGGGAGTGGCGTGGACGCGACGGAGACCCTCGCGGCACTGGTGAAGGCCGCACGGACCGGTCAGCGCGCGGCGCTGGAGGCCCTGTATCGCCGTTTCGCGCCGGTGGTGCACGGCATCCTGCTGGCGCGCCTGCAGCCGGCCGATGCCGATGACCTGACGCAGGATGTATTCGAGACCGCGCTCGCGCGCCTGTCTTCCCTGCGGGAGGATGCCGCGTTCCCGGGGTGGATCGCCAGCATCGCCCGCCATGCGGCGCTCGACGCCGCGCGCCGGCGCGTGCCGCTGACGGGCATCGCGATGGACGATCTCACCGACGGCACCGACGTCGAAGCCCACGTGGAAGCCCGGCGCGCGATGGAGGCCATCCGCAGCTTGCCGGAAGCCTATCGCGAGACGCTGCTGCTGCGCCTGGTGGAGGGCCTGACGGGGCAGGAGATCGCAGAACGCACCGGCCTGGCGCCCGGCAGCGTGCGGGTGAACCTGCATCGTGGCATGGCCCTGCTGCGCGCCGCGCTGTCCACGCCTATACGAGGAGCATCGACATGACCCCGACCGACGACGCTTCGCCCGGCGACGACTACCTGTGGGATCGCAGTGGCGCGATCGACGACGACGTTGCGAGACTGGAGCGGCAGCTGTCGCTCTACCGCTGGCGTGACGTCTCTTCCGTGCGGGTCGCGCGTGTTCCCGCGTCCGCCCCCCGACGCCCGCTGCGCGCGCGTATCGGCTGGGCGATGGCTGCCACCCTGGCGATGCTGGCGGTGGGCCTGCTTGGCGGTTACGAGCGCCGCCTGCGTTGGCCGGTGGATCAGGCATGGCAGGTCGCGGAAGTTGCGGGCCAGGTGCGCATCGATGGTGCGACGGCAGGCGCGCACGCGTCCTTCAGTCCGGGGAGCGTGCTGGAAACCGGGCGAGGCGCGCATGCGCGCGTGCGCGTGGCCCGCATCGGCGAGCTGGTGGTGGGCGAAGGCGCGCGCCTGCGGCTGGTGGAAACACGCAGCGGCCGCCATCGCACCCGGCTTGAGCACGGTCGCATGTGGGCGCGCATCTGGGCGCCACCGGGCTCCTTCGGCGTGGATACGCACGCGGGCGAGGTCTTCGACCTCGGGTGCGAATTCGTACTGGAGGCGGGCCAGGAGGGCGCGGGATCACTGACGGTGCGCAGCGGCTGGGTGCAGGTGGACAACGCGTGGCGCGAAGTGCTGGTTCCGCAGGGCGCCCGCGTCGACTTCGAAGCGGGCGGCCGGCCCGGCATGCCCTACGACCTGGGCGCGAGCGCGGCTTTCCTGTCGGCCTTGCGCGATGTTGATGCACGCGTGGCGCAGGGGCAGGAGGGCGATACGCAGGAAGCGGTTGCGCGCCTGCTGGCGCATGCCCGTCCACAGGATGCGATCAGCCTGCTGTCGCTGGTGCAGGCGCACCCCGCTCTTGCCGACGGGCCGGTCTTCGATCGCCTGTCGTCATGGATGCCTGCGGATGCGCGCGTCACCCGCGCCGGCATCCGCGCCCAGGGCGCGCTGGCGCTGTCGCCGTGGTGGGACGCGTTGCCGTATCCGCGCATCAAGCACTGGTGGATGCAGTGGCCGGACGTGTTCGAGGCGCGTGCCGACGCGAGGACGCTGCTGCGGGAAACACCACGCTGAGTGACGAGCACGGGTTAACGCGGCGCGCACCGGTGGCGTCTTTTCCCATGCGCGGCAACGTCGCGCGGCACGCCGCACGGCGTTGCCCCATCACCGGAGAACCGTCATGAAGATCGTCCCGCTGCACCTGCGCGCCTGTGCCGTCCTGCTGGGCCTCAGTGCCCTGTCCATGCCCGCGCATGCCGGCCCGCCATTGCTGTGCGAACCGTTCGACACCGCGGATGCGCCATCGCTGCCCTGGGGCGCGGGGTGGAACACGCCGTCGCCGGCCTATGGCCTCGACCGCCTCGTCGCCGACACCCAGCGCCTGCTGGCCGCCGACACGCCGGTCATCGCGCGGATGGAAACGCTCCGCCGCGCGGCGATCTACGCCAGTCGCGACGGCGCTGTGCTGCGCGACCTGTCCGCGCGACTGGAAGCGCGCGTCGCCGCAGCCACCGGCGCGTCGGCGCTCGCGCTCGCGCTGTTCGATGCGGGCTACTTCCGCGAAACCCTGCAGGACCTGCTGCGCCTGCAGCGGTATGACATGCCGCGGACCGGCCGGATCGATGTCGCCGCGTTGCGCGCGCAACTGGCACGCGAAGACGGCAGCGTGCGGATGGCCCAGGCCGTGGCATTGCGGCCGCAGGACGCTTCGCTGCGTTTCGCCGCTGCGCTGGTGGCGCGCGCGGACGAACGGGCCGACGACGCCGGGCGCCTCGCGCTCGAGGCGCGCCAGGGGCTTCCGGGCGATGCGCTGCTGGCGCGCAACATCGCGCAGCTGGCGCGCTGAGGGACGGTGGCGGCCCCGCCGATAATGAGGAAGTGAACGACCTCCGAGCCCGCACCTTGGCAGTGCGGGCGCGATGAGGGAAGCTGGCAGCCTGTTCCCTCAATGCAGGTGCCCGATGAACCTCGCCCTGGTCGTGATCGATGTGCAGCGTGGCCTGTTCGAGCCGCAACCGTCGCCGGCCGATGCCGATGGCGTGATCGAGCGCATCAACGCGCTGTCGGCGAAGGCCCGCGAAGCCGGCATGCCCGTTGTTTTCGTGCAGCATGAGCGCGCAGGCGACCTGGAGCCGCAATCCACCGGTTGGGCGCTGCATCCCGCGTTGTCGGTGGCCGAGGGCGACCACCGCATCCGTAAGAGCACGCCGGATTCGTTCCTGCGCACCGGACTGGACGAGGTGCTGTCGTTCTGCGGCGTGGAAGGTGTGGTGCTGTGCGGTTACGCCACGGAGTTCTGCGTGGACACCACCACGCGCAGCGCGGCGGCGCATGGGTACCACGTGGTGCTGGCCGCCGACGCGCACACCACCCACGACAAGGCGCACGCGACGGCCGACCAGATCCGCACGCACCACAACGCCACGCTGCCGGCGATCCGCAGTTTCGGCGTGAGCATCCGGGCGCTGCCGGCCGACGGGATCGCCTTCACCGCCTGAGCGGCGGGATGCTGCGGCGCCCGCTGGCGCGGACCCCGCGATCGGCGACAATACACGGCCATTTCCGCTGCAGAGCCGCTGCCATGAGCGCCACGACCGCCGCCGACCTGCTGGCCAACGGCCAGCGCTACTACCTGCCCGTGTATCGTCCGCGCGACGTCATCCTGGAGCGCGGCCAGGGCGCGCGCGTCTGGGACAGCGAGGGACGCGAATTCATCGACCTGTCCGCCGGCATCGCCGTCTGCGGGCTGGGCCACAACGACCCCGACCTGGTCGCGGCGCTGACCGAGCAGGCGGGCAAGCTGTGGCATACCAGCAATGTCTTCTACAGCGAGCCGCCGCTGCGCCTGGCCGAGGAACTGGTCACCGCGTCGCGCTTTGCCGAGCGGGTCTTCCTGTGCAACTCCGGCGCGGAGGCCAATGAGGCGGCGATCAAGCTGGTGCGCAAGTGGGCCGCCGCGCAGGGCCGCGCGCCGGACCAGCGCGTGATCGTGACGTTCCGTGGCAGCTTCCATGGCCGCACGCTGGCCACCGTGACGGCGACGGCGCAACCGAAGTACCAGGAAGGCTACGAGCCGCTGCCCGCCGGGTTCCGCTACGTCGATTTCAACGACCTGACCCAGCTGGAGATCGCCATGTCCTGCGGCGATGTGGCGGCGGTGATGGTCGAGCCGGTGCAGGGCGAGGGCGGCGTGATGCCGGCCGCGCCCGGCTTCCTGGCCGGCGTGCGCGCGCTGTGCGATCACCATGGGGCGCTGCTGGTGCTGGACGAAATCCAGGCGGGCATGGGGCGCACCGGTACGCTGTTCGCGCACTGGCAGGACAGCGTGGTGCCCGACATCGTGACGCTGGCCAAGGCGCTGGGCGGCGGTTTTCCGGTCGGCGCGATGCTGGCCGGCCCGAAAGTGGCCGAGGTGATGCAGTTCGGCGCACATGGCACCACCTTCGGCGGCAATCCCCTGGCGGCGGCCGTCGCGCGCGTCGCGCTGCGCAAACTGGCCTCCCCGCAGATCGCCAACAACGTGGCGCGACAGGCCGCAGCGCTGCGCAAGGGGCTGGATGCGATCAATGCGGAACTCGGTCTGTTCTCGCAGCTGCGTGGACGCGGCCTGATGCTGGGTGCGGTGCTCGGCGCGAAGCATGCCGGCCGGGCCGGCGAGGTCCTGGACCGGGCGGCGGCGCAAGGCCTGCTGCTGTTGCAGGCAGGCCCCGACGTGCTGCGCTTCGTGCCCGCGCTGAACATCACCGACGAGGAAGTGGCCGAGGGCCTCCGGCGCCTGCATGCGGCGCTGCGGGCGTTCGCTGCCTGAGCGGTGCAGCCCTCCCGATGGCGGGCATGATCAGGCGGCCGGCAGGGTAAGGCGCGCCACGGTACGGCCGGGCACACTCTCGATCCGCAGGTCGATGCCGTGGCGTTCGCAGAGTCGCTGCACGATCGACAGGCCCAGGCCAAAGCCTGCACTGTCGTCATGCTTGATGAAGGGCTGGAAATCCACGTCGCGCACGCCGGCGCCCGGGTTGGAGACACACAGCGTGTCGCCGTCCATGGCGATGGCGATGCGACCTTCGCGGGTATGCGCGAACGCGTTGCCGACCAGGTTGGACAGCAGGATGTTCAGCACCGTGGTGGGCAGGTTCGTCGCGTGGTGGCTGGCGACATCGACGTGGACGTCCACCTGCTTGTTGTCCAGCAACGGCGATTGCTCGACGACGACGCGTTCCAGGACCGGCAGCACCGCGGTGGCGTTCGCGGGCCCCGGCGCTGCCTGCTCGCGCGCCAGCGACAGCAGCAGCATCACCGTCTGTTCCAGTTGCCGCGACGATTGCGCGATGTGGTCCAGGCTGCGGTGCGCCGCCTCCGACAGCCCCGGCTCCGTGCCCAGGCGCTCGGTCGCGGTGCGGATCACCGTCAGCGGCGTCCTCAGTTCATGGCTGGCATCGCGGGTGAACTCGCGTTCGCGCTCGACGAAGGCGCGCACGCGCGCGATCAGGTCGTCCAGCCGGCGCGCGAGCAAACCCACTTCATCGTCGGGGAATGCGGCGGCGAAATTCGGCGGCAGTCGCTCCGGCGTGGCGTCTCCCACCGCCTGGGCCAGTCGCGACAGGGGCGCTGTGATGCGATGGGCCAGCCAGCCACCGAGCAGCAGGGCCAGGGTCACCACTGCGACGCCTGTCCAGAACAGGAGGTGCAGGATCTGCGTCCGCATCGGCCGGACCGCCAGCAGAGAACTCACTTCGGCGACCAGCCACGCACGCGGACCCGCCGCGCCGGGCGGATCGAGGGGACGGAGGTGGTAGTGCCGGCCCGCGGCACCGGAGAATTCCCGCCGCCGCGTTTCCTGGCGCAGGACGTCGGCCATGCCGTCCGGGAGCGCGGACATGTCGGTGACCACGGACATGAAGCCGTCGCGCGGCGTCGCCCACGTCCCGTGGTCGCGATGATGCTGCAACTGCGCGGCCACCTCGCGTTCGAGCATCGCCTCGAAGAGGTGGTCTTCGACCGTGTAGACGAACAGCAGTACGTACAGCGCGAACACGGCCGCGACCACCACGGTGAACGTGGCGAACGCCAGCATCAGGCGGTTGCGCAGGCGCCTGCGGGGCGCGTGGGCGTTGCGGCTCATGCGTCGGCCTGCAGGCGGAAGCCCACGCCGTGCACGGTCTTCAGCATCGGGGTGGTGAAGGGCTTGTCCAATGCCTGCCGCAGCAGATACAGGTGCGTGCGCAGCGGATCGGACTCCGGTGGCGCGTCATTCCACAGGCGCTGGATCAGTTCGCTGCGCGTCAGCGTGCGCGGCCAGGCCTCGGCCAACGCCAGCAGGATCTGGTAGCTGGTCTGGTGGAGGTCCAGGTCGTGACCTTCCCGTCGCGCCCGGCCGTTGCGACGGTCGATATGCAGCGAGCCGATCTGCAGCACATGCGTCTGCCCGGCACGATGCCGTTGCGACAGTGCGATGCAGCGCGCCAGCAGTTCCGCGCCCGCGAACGGCTTTACCAGGTAGTCGTCGGCACCGGCCCGGAAGCCCTGCAGCTTGTCCTCCAGCGCATCGCGCGCGGTCAGCATCAGCACGGGGACATGCCGGTCGGCTTCTGCCCGCAGGCGCTCGCAGAGACGGACGCCGTCGAGCCCCGGCAGTCCCAGGTCCAGCACCACCACGTCGGGCGGCGCGTCCAGGGCCATCTGCAATCCGCTCCGTCCATCTCCGGCGAACTCGGCCCGGATCCCCTCCGCTGCGAACAGGCCATCGAGCTGCGCGCGCAGCAACGGGTTGTCCTCGATCACCAGGACGCGGAGCGCGGAGGCCTTCATCGGTTCAACCGTCGATGCGTTGCAGGAGGGCCCTAGCTTCTTCCATGTCGGGCTTGCCTTCCAGCACGTGCTGCACCAGTGCCCTGGCCTGCGCATGTTCGCCGAGCCGCAGGTGCGCTTCGGCGGCACCGAGTTTCAGCTCCGGTTGCGCCATGTACGGCATCGCCAGCTGCATCAGCTGCAGCGCGTGGCGGATGTCGTCGTCGCGGGAAGCGGCCTGCGCCTGGTAGTAGCCGAGCAGGCCGAGCAGGTCGACGTGGTAGCGCGCGGTCTCGGCGGCCAGGGCGGTCGCGGCGCTCCGGGTGTCGCCTGCGCGTGCCTGCGCTGCAAGTGCCATCGTCAGTTCGTCGCGCCACGCCGTGCGCGCGACCGGCGTACGGCCCGTGGCGCGCACGATGGCCTCGGCGACACCAGGGGTGGAGTAGGGGTTCTGCCCGGTGACGAGACGGCCGTCGACGACGACCTTCGGCATCATCAGCGGCGCCTCCTCCCAGCGTGCACCGCGCTCGCGCAGCCTGTCTTCCAGCAACCAGGGAAACTCCTTCGCCCAGCGCTTGCCGAACAGGGCTTCCTCCTCGTTGGTGAAGCCGGTCAGGGCCTTGCCATCCACGAGCGACGCGCCATTGCGCAGGCGGACGTCAGCGAGCGCGGCCGGTCCATGGCAGACCGCGCCGATCACGGCGCCGTGTTCGTACGCATCGGCCAGCAGCGATGCCAGCGCAGCATCGCGCGGCAGGTCGAACATCGCGCCCTTGCCGCCGACCACGTAGATGGCGGCGTAGTCACTCGCCTTCACGTCCCGGGTTTTCCGTGTGTCCGCGAGCACGCGTGTGGCGTCCGCATCGGCGAGCAGGGCCGCATTGAACGACTCCTGCGGGTTGTACTTGTCGGCTTCCACGGCACCCCCTTGCGGACTGGCGACCTCGATGGCGAAGCCGTTCGCCTTGAAGATCAGCCACGCCTGCGACAGCTCGTCGAACTCGTAGCCCGGTCGGGTCTTGCCCTGGTCGCGGCCTTCGCCGCTGACGACGATCAGGATCCTGCCCGCATCCGCCGCGTGCAGCGGTGTGGCGAGGGTGGCCAGCAGGAGTGTGCAGGCCAGGTGGAACGTGCGTGGAATGAAGCGCATGACGACGGTTCTCCGGTGGGTGGGCACCAGTGTCCTGTCGCCGGATCAATCAAGCTTCAAACCAGGCCGGTCACCAGCCGGTCTGGGGGCCGAAGGCGTAGCGTTTCAGCGCCTTGCCGAGCGTGCGCCCGTCGGTGACGGTCTCCGCGTGCAGGCCGGCTTCGCGCGCGCCCTGCACGTTGGTGAACTTGTCGTCGACGAACAGCGTGCTGGCGGCATCCCAGCCGAGCAGTTCCAGCGCATGCGTGAAGGTGGCCGGGGCCGGCTTGCGCCTCTGCAACCCGCCGCTGGTGAGTATCCGACCCTCGATCCGCGCCGCCAGTGGCGCGACGATGCGCGGGATGGCCTGCATCATCATCGCGCCATTGTTGGTCAGCACGCCCATCGCCACGTCCGCGTGCAGCGTGGCGATGCGGGTCAGCACGTCGTCCATGGCCGTGCTGCCGGCCATCCGCGACGCGATCCATGCGTCCTCGTCAATGGCAGCGCCGATCCCTTCGCCCAGCCGCTGCAGGTAAGTGTCCGTGTCGACACTGCCGCTGTCGTACTCGGTTTCCAGCCCCGACACGAACAGCACCTCGCGCACGCGCGCGTGTTCGCAGCCGGCATGCGCGGCCAGGTGTGCGATCCGGACTTCGTGCCGGTAATGCGCCAGGACGCCATCGAAATCGAACAGCACCTGCCGGATGCGCGGCTTCATCCGGCCGCGACCACCTTGAATGCGTCGCGAGCGGCGGCGAGCGTGGCCTCGATCACCTCGGGTGTGTGTGCGCTGGACATGAAGCCGGCTTCGAATGCGGACGGTGCCAGGTACACGCCACGCTCCAGCATGGCGTGGAAGAAGCGGTTGAACGCCGCCGTGTCGCAGGCCACCGCCTGTGCGTAGGTATCCACCTGCTGGTCGGTGAAGAACAGGCCGAACATCGCGCCGACGCGGGTCGTGGTGAGCGGCACGCCGGCAGCACGCGCGGCGGCCTCCATGCCTTCGCACAACATAGCGCTCGCGGCGGCCAGTGCGTCATGGAAGCCCGGCGCCTGGATCAGGTCCAGCATGGCCAAGCCGGCGGCCATCGCCACCGGATTCCCGCTCAGCGTACCGGCCTGGTAGATGGGACCGGCCGGCGCGATCTGCTGCATCAGGTCGCGGCGACCACCGTAGGCGCCCACCGGCATGCCGCCGCCGATGATCTTGCCGAACGTGGTCAGATCGGGCGTGATGCCGTAGTGCGCCTGCGCGCCGCCCAGTGCCACGCGGAAGCCGGTCATCACTTCGTCAAAGATCAGCAGCGCGCCATGCTGCGTGCACAGCGCGCGCAGGTGCTGCAGGTAGCCTTCGCGCGGCGGCAGGCAGTTGGCGTTGCCGACGACGGGTTCGATGATCAGGCAGGCGATCTCGCTGCCGTACTGCTCGAACAGCGCGGTCGCGCCCTCGAAGTCGTTGTAGCTCAGCGTCAGGGTCAGTTCGCTCAGGCCGGCCGGCACGCCGGGCGAGGTCGGCACGCCGAGCGTGAGCATGCCGCTGCCGGCCTTCACCAGGAACGAATCGCCGTGCCCGTGGTAGCAGCCTTCGAACTTGACGATGCGGTTGCGGCCGGTGGCGCCACGCGCCAGGCGGATCGCCGACAGCGTGGCCTCGGTGCCGGAATTGACCATGCGTACCATTTCGCACGAAGGCACCAGCCGCGTGATCGTTTCGGCCATCGTCACTTCGGCCGGGCAGGGCGCGCCGAACGACAGGCCGCTCTGGATCGCCGCCTGCACCGCCTCGCGCACGACCGGATGGTTGTGGCCGACGATCATCGGGCCCCACGAGCCCACGTAGTCGATGTAGCGGTTGCCATCCACGTCATGCAGCCAGGCGCCATCGGCGCGCTGCACGAAGAACGGTTCGCCGCCCACCGACTTGAACGCGCGCACCGGCGAATTGACGCCGCCGGGCAGCAAGGCCTTGGCTCGGGTGAAGAGGGCGTGGGACTGGTCGTGGTTCATGGGGGGTTCCAGTAAGGGATATCTGTAGGAGGGGCTTTAGCCCCGAGAGCTTCGGCAACGAAGGCGGTCGGGGCTAAAGCCCCTCCTACACGGGTCAGATGCCGAAGCCACGTCGATAGGCGATCGCCGCCGCCGCCGGATCGGGCGCCTCGAACACGCCGCCGATCACGGCAACCAGGTCGGCGCCGGAGGCGACCAGCGGCCCCATATTGTCCGGGGTAATGCCACCTATCGCCACCCGCGGCACGCCCAGCGCCGCGGCACCGGTCAGCAGGGCCGATGCCGCGCGGCGAGTGGTCACCTTGCTGGTGGTGGGGAAAAACGCGCCGAAGGCCACGTAACTGGCGCCTGCGGCGACCGCGCGTTGTGCGTGCACGGCCTCGTCGTAACAGGAGGCCCCGACGATGGCGTCTTCACCCAGTCGCGCGCGCGCGGTAGCGATATCGCCGTCGTCCTCGCCCAGGTGGACCCCCGCTGCCCCCACCGCTTCGGCCAGGGCGACATCGTCATTGATGATCAGCGGCACGCCGGCCTGCACGCACAGCGCGTGCAGCGCGGTGGCCTGTTCGCCCCGGCGGTCAGCGCCGGCAGCCTTCTGCCGGTATTGCAGCCACGTGGCATAGGGGAGTACGGCCGCCACGCGCGCCAGCAGGCGGGCGGTGTCCGGCTCTTCCGGCGTGATCAGGTACAGCCCGCGGGCAGTGCGGACGGACGGCGGCAGGGCTGTCATGGGTGAACTTCCGGTGCACGGGCGGCGGTGGGACAATGGCCGCTCCTTCCAGCGTGCATTATCCGATGACCGACGCCACCGCCACCATCTTCCGCACCTGGATGTGCGTGGTCTGCGGCTTCATCTACGACGAGGCCGATGGCCTGCCGGAAGAAGGCATCGCCCCGGGCACGCGCTGGGAAGATATCCCGGCCGACTGGACCTGCCCGGATTGCGGCGTGGGCAAGGACGATTTCGAGATGGTGGAGCTGGACTGACATGCTTCCTGCGCCCCTGTAGGAGCGACGTGAGTCGCGACCGGAGGCGTCGGATGTCCGTAATGCGACCCCGGCAGGGGATGGTTGTTTACGGCGAAACAGCGTGAGGTAACGCGCGCAAAGCCGGGACGATGGAGTTCATGTTGTGCGGTCGCGACTCACGTCGCTCCTGCAGGGGACGCAGGAAGTGGCCTGCTCCTGACGCTCAATGCATCCGCGACGAACGCACCGCGCTGAGCTCCACCAGTTGCTCGCGGATCGCCGACGTGTCGTTCGCCTCCGGCGCCAGCTGCAGATAGCGCGTCAGGTCGCGCTGGGCGCCATGGCGGTGATCCATCTTGAGGTACGCGAGGCCGCGGTCGCGCAGGGCATCCGGTTGATCGGGCGTCAGCTTGAGCACGCGATCGACGCTGCGCGCGGCGCGGTCCCACTCCTCGCGCTCGGCGTACACACCGTGCAGGTTGCGCAGCGTACGCACCAGGATCGCGCGTGGTGAAGCCGGGTTGAGGATGTGCAGCAGCGCTGCATCGTCGGGAACATCGCCGCCCAGATGCGGCTTGGCGCGTTCGCGCAGTTCGTCCACGCCCAGCGGACGGCCACCGTTGAAGGGATCCATCACCAGCAGGCCGTCGTCCACCGGCAGGCGCACCAGGAAATGACCGGGGAAGGACACACCGTCCAGGGGCACGCCCAGCCGGTGGGCCACTTCCATCTGCACCATCGCCAGCGACACCGGGTTGCCCAGCCGGCGCTCGAACACCTGGTTGAGGTAGCTGTTGCGCGGGTCGTAGTACTCGTCGTGGTTGCCGGTATAGCCCAGTTCGTCGAACAGGTGCCGGTTGATCGCCGCCATCTTCAGCGGCCACGGCTCGATCGTGTCGATCTCATGGCGCAGGTGTTCGGCGTGGCTCTGGACCAGCGTGTCGTAAAGGTCCGGGTCCAGGTCGGGGTACTCGTCGCGCGCGATCAGCAGCGCGGTTTCCAGCAGCGGCACGGTTTCATCCGCCTGGCTGGCCAACGCATTCCATTCCGGCAATGTCAGTCGATCCCCCATGGCCACAGAGTGCGGCCGTTCGCGCCGACAATCAAGCCTCAGCGGACGGGCGGAATGCCATCGCCGAGGCCCAGTTCCGCGCCGTCCTCGAGCTTCAGCCGTTCCGCTTCGCCGGCATTGAGTTCAAGCACGTAACGGGCCGGCCGGGCGCTGGGGTAGGACGGGCAGGCATTGCCGCCGGAACAGGGCGGCACGTTGCGCTGCTGCGACACCAGCTTGCGGCTGTTGTCGAAGTAGAGGATGTCCAATGCGATGCGGGTGTTCTTCATCCAGTACGCCTGCGGCTCTTCGGCGTCGTGGATGAAGAGCATGCCGGTGCCATCGGCCATCGCATCGCGGAACATCAACCCGCGCGCACGCTCGGCATCGTCGTCGGCGATCTCCACCGTGAAGCGCTCGCCGCCCACTTCGACCCATGGCCCGCCGTTGGCGCAGCCGCTGAGGAGAAGGGTAAAAGCGAGCACGGTCAGCTGGGGGAGGCGCATGTCGAAGTCCGCTGTTCGAGGAGGGCCGTAGTGTAGCGCCGTGCCCGGAGCCTGTCGGTCTGCGGTGATGGGTGCGCGCGCCGCAGCGGGTTCAGTCCGTGCGCAGCTTCGCGGCGATCCTCTCCGCCGCGAGCCGGTTGTCGCGATAGTAGGCGGCGTTCTCCGCCAGCGCGTGCCAGCGCTGCTGGTCTTCCACGTGATGGCGCAGTTGGCGGACGACGCCCGGCATCAGCTGGTGATGACGGGCGCCGTCCGCGCGCTGGGCGACCTGCAGCAGGTCGAGCAGCAGCAGGATGCCGTCATGGTTGCGTTCGGCCTGCCTGCGTGCCGCGAGGAACAGCCTGTCGAGCCCGGCCGGCGGCAGCCTGGCGAGGCCCGGGTCCGCCAGGCTGTGGCCGGGATCGGCCTGCAGTACGTGCAGTGCGTCATCCAGCGGGATGAGGGGCGGTGCGGACATCGCCACATCGTATGTATCGGCGGCGGGCGCTTCGTGCCCGTTGGCTTCCATCAATGGCATCGACATCTCCTTGTGTCTGTGGGAAGGCTCGCCGTGGCCCGGCTTCCGTGGGCAGGAACGCCGCCACGCGATCGGTACCGACTTTATGAACTCGATAAGTTCACGTCAATTAACTTAATTGGTTAATTAGTGTGATTCGCCGCCGCTAACGTTCCCCGCATGGGCAACGAGCGTGAAAAATTCTCGCAGCGACTGGCGCACGCCATGCAGCAGGCTGGCTACGAGCCACGCCCGACGGTGTTGTTCCATCTGTTCAACACCCGCTATCGCGGCCGCTCTGTCACTTTCCAGACCACGTCACGCTGGCTCGGTGGCCGCGCGATTCCCGCGCAGGACAAGCTGCAGGTGCTGGCGGACCTGCTGGGGGCGGATCCGCATACCCTGCGCTTCGGCACGAGCACGCGCTCACGCGTGGCCGAAACGCGGGCCACGTGGCCTGCCGGCGCCGGTAGCCGCGAGCGCCAGGTGATCGATGCCTTCCTGCGGTTGCCGCCGAAGAAGCGCGAACTCGTGGGCGAACTGGTGAAAGCGCTGGCGGACGAGGCGTAAAAGCGCTCGGCCGCCTGGGCCGGTCGCCTAGCGCAGCACGACCGGCGGTTCGCCGCCGACGATGACGATATCTGCCGGACGGCGGGCGAACAGGCCCACGCTGACCACGCCGGGGATCTGGTTGATCTCGCGTTCCATCGCGACCGGGTCGGTGATCGACAGGTTGTGGATGTCCAGCACCACGTTGCCGTTGTCGGTGGTCACGCCGTCGCGCCACACCGGCTGGCCGCCGGTCAGCGCGAGGATCTCGCGCGCCACCAGGCTGCGCGCCATCGGGATGACTTCCACCGGTAGCGGGAACCTGCCCAGCACGGGCACCTGCTTGCTGGGGTCGATGATGCAGACGAACTGCTTGCTGGCCTCGGCGATGATCTTCTCGCGCGTCAGCGCCGCGCCGCCGCCCTTGATCAGGCGCTTGTGCGGGTCGCACTCATCGGCACCGTCCACGTACAGCGACAGCGTGCCGGTGTGATTGAGGTCCAGCACCTCGATGCCGTGCTGCTTCAGGCGCGCCGTGCTCTGTTCGGAACTGGACACTGCGCCCTTGATGCGGTCCTTGATGCCGGCCAGCGCATCGATGAAGAAGGCCACGGTGGAGCCCGTGCCCACGCCGACGATCATGCCGTCCTCGACGAACTCGATGGCCTTCTCGCCGGCCAGGCGCTTTGCTTCGCTCATGGGTTCAACACTCGTGTACAGGATGGGGTTGTTGTAGGAGCGACGTAAGTCGCGACCGGGAGGGTGGGGATGCAGGGGAAGGCAGGGGACGTGGGAAGCGCGGTGCTGTCATTCTCCCCCGGTCTGCAGGGCGTGCGGTCGCGACTTACGTTGCTCCTACAGGGGCATGGCTACTCCAGCGCCAGCAGGAACTTCCACTGTGCGGCCGTCACCGGCGATACGGAAAGGCGGCTGCCGCGCTGGGTCAGCGCGAAGCCTTCCCCCAGCGCATCGGCATGCTGCTTGACCTCTTCCAGCGTGATGGTGCGCTTGAGCTTGCGCTCGAACGTCACGTCCACCAGCGACCAGCGCGGATCTTCGCGCGTGCTCTTGGGGTCGTGGTAGTCGGATTTCGGATCGAACTGCGTTTCGTCCGGATAGGCGGTACTGGACACGGTGGCCGTGCCGACGATGCCCGGCTCCTTGCAGTTGGAGTGATAGAACAGCACGCCATCGCCTGCCTGCATGCTGCGCATGAAATTGCGCGCCTGGTAGTTGCGCACGCCGTTCCACGGCTCGGTGCCGACCTTTTCCAGGTCATCGATGGAGAAGGCATCCGGTTCCGACTTCATCAGCCAGTAGCGCTTGCGGGCGGTCATGGTGGGGCGTCCGGCAAAGAGGAGGAAGGAAGCAGCGTGTCGCGCTCGGTGCAGATGGCATCCAGCGGTACGTCCCAGGCCTGCGCGCCGACCGTGCCGATGCGCTGCGCCTCGAAGCCGACGCCGACCAGCCACGGCGGCGCGGGGCGTTGCAGGCGTGGCGCCAGCGTGCGGTCGTACCACCCGCCGCCCATGCCGAGACGGTGGCCCGCGGCGTCGAACCCCACCAGTGGCACGACGATCAACGCCATGTCCGTGGCGACCAGGCCGGCGCGTGGATCGGCATCCGGTTCGGGAATGCCGTAGCGGTTGGTCACCAGCTCGTCGCCCGGCCGCCAGGGTGCGAAGCGGAGTGTTTCGTCGTCGGCCAATACAGGCAGGCAGTAGACCAGGCCCGGCGGCAGGCGCAGCTGCCAGCTGTGGAGGCCGATTTCGCCGTCCATCGCCCAATAGCCGGCGACGTAACCTGTGGCGGGGAAGAAGGGGAGTGCGAACAGGCGCGTGGCCAGTGCGTCGGCGCCGGCGATGCGCTCGGCGGCGGGCAGGGCGCGGCGGCGCGCACGCAGTTCACGGCGCAGCGCATTGCGCTCGGCGGCCATGGCGGAAGACGGGGAGTCGGGCATGCGTGAATTTTACGGCATGCACACCGGCGTTGCCGGTGGGACCGCGGGAGCGGCGTCAGTCACGGCCCTGGGCGTCGGATCCCTAGTGCAGTCGGCTTCGTTTCGAAGTCATCCCGCTCAAGGGCGGGTGCAACAGGACCGGCCGGGTCGCGGCTGATGCCGCTGCCGCGGGAAAAATACGTCCTCCGCCATGCACGATGTTCGCGAAACGACCTTGAACCCGGGGTTCAAGTGGGAAGGTTGGGCAACCATCGGGCTTTCCGCTGCGAGGCAGACCTGCACTCCCGGTAACCGTCACCATCCCGTGGTCGTAATTAAGGGACAAGGCGAATGTTTGCGCTCACTGTCGAGTACAGCAGAGGACGCGAGGCCAGTATAGCGATTGAGGACTTTTTGCCTAGCCCGTTCGTCGGCCGATTCAGTGCGCGGTCGGCGACATGCACATGCTGTTACGGCGTACCCAGCACGCCGTCGAGCTTGCGGTGCAGGTCCTGCAGCGTGCGTTCGACATCGCGGTTGCGTGCGTGTTGTTCATCGCGCAACTGTTGCAATTCGTGTGCCAGGTTCAGCGCGGCCAGCACGGCGATGCGGTCGACCGCGGCCATGCGGTTGCTGCCGCGCACCTCGCGCATGCGGCTGTCGAGCAGCTTGGCGGCCGCCATCAGGCTGGAACGTTCATCGGGCGCGACGCCG
Source organism: Pseudoxanthomonas sp. 97-1-1 (assembly GCF_057773125.1). Classification (NCBI taxonomy): domain Bacteria; kingdom Pseudomonadati; phylum Pseudomonadota; class Gammaproteobacteria; order Lysobacterales; family Lysobacteraceae; genus Pseudoxanthomonas; species Pseudoxanthomonas sp. 97-1-1. Next base: position 371,196 of record NZ_JBYMTJ010000003.1, read on the forward strand.
ACGGTGTACTCGCGGTCCAGGAGGTGGACGCTGACCGGTTCGTTGGCGCTCACGTGTGCTGCTCCAGGGATTTCAGGCGGCTGATCATCGCTTCCACCCGCGAACGCGCCTGTTCGTTCTTGGCCAGCAATTGCGAGCGTTCACCGACCAGCTGTTCCTGCTGCTGGCGCAGGCTGCGGTTCTCGTCCGCCAGGCGATGGCAGCGGTCCGCCAGGTCCTGGATGCGCGTGCTGAGCGCGCGGAGCTGGTCGAGGAGGTCGGCGTTGTCCATGGCGGGCACATTAGGCATGCGCTTGGCGGGCGGTCAAGGGCGGCCGGGGGCGTGGGAGCGACGCCCGTCGCGATACCGGGACCCTGATCGCCGCCGGCGTCGCTCCCGCAAGGGAATTCAGGAGGCGACGCGCATGCCCGAGCCGGGGTAGTAGTCGCGGATGAAGCGCAGGCACTGGTCCGGGCTCAGCGCCTGCGAGACCCAGTGGCCTTGGACTTCGTCGCAGCCGTGGTTGCGCAGGAACTCGTACTGGTCCCACGTTTCCACGCCCTCGGCCACCACTTTCAGCGCCAGCGACTGGCCCATCGTGATGATGGTGCTGGTGATTGCTTCATCGTCGGTATCGTGGGTGAGGTCGCTGATGAACTCCCGGTCGATCTTGAGCGTCGTCAGCGGCAGGCGCTTCAGGTACGCCAGCGATGAGTAGCCGGTGCCGAAATCATCGATCGCCAGCGAAATGCCCAGCCGGCGACAGGCGCGCAGCGTGTCCGCGTTCTGTTCGGGGCTGGCCATCACCACGCTTTCGGTCAGTTCCAGCTCCAGCCTGCCGGCGGGAACGCCCGTCTCCTGCAGGGTGCGCGCCACCACCTTCTGCAGGTCGCCGCGCTGGAGCTGGGTGGCGGACACGTTCACCGCCATGGAAAGTTCTTCCAGGCCTTGGTCATGCCAGTTGCGCAGGGTCAGGCAGGCTTCCCGCAACGCCCAGGCGCCGATCTCCAGGATCATCCCGGATTCTTCGGCCAGGGGAATGAACTGTGCCGGCGAGACCATGCCGAATTCCTTGCTGTCCCAACGCAGCAGCGCCTCCACGCCGGTGATGCGCTGGCGCGAGATCGACAGGCGTGGCTGGAACACCAGCGACAACTCGTTGCGGTCGATCGCGCGGCGCAGTGCGCTGGCGAGGATCGCGCGGTGCCGATTCTTCTCGTCCATCGACTCGGAGTACATCTCGTACGTGTGCCGGCCCATCGCCTTGGCCTGGTACATGGCGGTGTCGGCATGCTTCAGCAGTTCGGTCGGCACCTGCGCGTGCTCGGGATACAGGCTGATGCCGATCGACGGCGACACCGCCAGCTCCAGCCGTTCGCCGAAATTCAGCGGGGCACGGAACGCCTGGATGATGCGCTGTGCCACGGCCTCCGCGTCGGGCATGCCGTTGATGTCCTCCAGCACCACGGTGAACTCGTCGCCGCTCAGGCGCGCCACCGTGTGCTGGGTGCCCACCGTCTGCTGCACGCGCGCGGCGGCGGCGCGCAGGATGCGGTCGCCGGTGGCGTGGCCCAGCGAGTCGTTGATGTCCTTGAACCGGTCCAGGTCGATGAACAGCACCGCGACGTGCCCGTGCTCGCGGCGTGCACGCACGATGGCGCGCGACAGGCGTTCGGACAGCAGCGAACGGTTCGGCAGGCTGGTCAGCGTGTCGTAGTTGGCCAGGTAGCGCAGTTCCTGCTCGGCCCGCTTCTGTTCGGTGATGTCGGTGAGCACCTGCACGTACAGCGGGCGTTCGCCACTGGCATCGGGCACCACGTTGGTCTCGATGCGGCAGAGGATCTCCTCGCCGTCCTTGCGTACCTTCCAGATCTCGCCGGACCAGCGTCCGGTGAGCCGCAGCTCGCGGTTCATCCGTTCGAAGAACGCATCCTCGTGCTGGTCGCTGTCCAGCATGGTCATCGGCTGGCCGATGATCTCTTCTTCGGCGTAGCCGGTGATGCGGGTGAACGCCGGGTTGATGGTGATGAACTGGTGCGCCCAGTCCAGCACCGCGACGGCCTCGTTCATGCTGCGCATCACCTCGCCGGCGATACGGTGCTCGTATTCGGCATTCCGGCTGGCGGTGATGTCGCGCGCGGTGCCGGCGATGCGGATCGGCTGGCCCTCGTTGTCGCGATCGACCACCCGGCCGCGTGCGCGCACCCACACCCACGTGCCGTTGCCGTGCATGTCCATGCGGTGCTCGGACGTGAAGATCGGCGCCTTGCCCTGCAGGTGCAGGCGCAGGCGCTCCATCACCAGGGGCAGGTCTTCCTCGTGGATGGTCGGCACTTCGCCCTGCCGCGTGAGCACGGTGATGTCGCCCGTCTGCACGGCGGTCTCGTCGGCGCGCATGCGGTACAGCCTGCGCTGCACCAGGTCGTAGTCCCAGAACTGTTCGCCGGATGCCCATAGCGCCAGCTTCAGGCGCTCGTCGCGGTTGCGCAGGGATTCGCTGCGCAGCGGTTCCTGCGGCAACTGCCGGGCCGCCAGCCAGGCCTGCCACCAGCGGCGCGTGCCGATCACCACCACGCCCGCCAGCACCACGCCGGCAAGCAGCATGACCGGCACCCGGGACGACAGCGGGGACGCCGTTGCGAGGAGTGCGACGACAGAGAGGGCGTGCATGCGGGTGGACGGACCGTGCCGAGCCTGAGCGATGCTGGAGTGTAGGCATGCGTACACACGCACAACAAGCCGGGACGCGGGTTTTCGTTGCTACACTTGCGAGGTTGTCCGAAACCCTTGGCGGATTGCGTTCTTCTATGCCCGACCTTCCCGATATCGCCGACGTGACCGCCGCTTCCCGCCAGTTGGGACTGGCCATGGAGGCGCCGGAACTGCATGGCGCACTGTGTGGCTGGCTGGCCGGTGGCGGTGCCGCCGACGGCACCTGGCTGGCCCGTGCGCTGGCCGACGATCAACTGCCTGCCCCGGCCGGCGGCAGTGCCCTGGACCAGCTGCGCCAGACCGCCGTGGCGCAGCTCGAAGACCGCAGCTTCGCCTTCGACCTGCTGTTGCCGGCCGCCGACCGTCCGCTGGACGAGCGTGCCGAAGCGCTGTTCTCGTGGTGCCAGGGTTTCCTGGGCGCCTTCGGGCTGGCGACGGGCGCTTCGCCGCCCCTGTCCGAGGAAGGACAGGAAGCGTTGCAGGACCTCGCGCGGCTGGCCCAGGCGTCGGCCGAAAGCAGCGACGACGATGAAGATGAAGACGCGCTGGCCGAACTGGAAGAGTTCGTCCGCGTCGCCGTCCTGTTGCTGCATGGCGATTGCGTGCTCGGGCCCCGGCATCGCCGGAGCCTGAACTGATGAAGGCACTGGCCGGGATCAGCGCGGCCGAGTTCGCCCGCCGCCGCAGGCAGTTGATGCGGCTGGCCGGCAACGATGCCATCCTCGTCCTGCCCGCGGCGCCGGAGCGCGTCCGTAGCCACGACACGCACTATCCGTACCGGCAGGATTCTGACTTCTGGTACCTGTGCGGGTTTCCCGAGCCGGATGCCGTGCTGGTGCTGGTGCCGGGCCGCAAGCACGGCGAGACCATCCTGTTCTGCCGCGAACGCGACCCCGAACGCGAAGGCTGGGACGGCCCGCGTGCCGGCCAGGAGGGTGCGGTCAGCGATTACGGCATGGACGATGCCTATCCCATCGACGACCTGGACGAGATCCTGCCCGGCCTGCTGGAAGGGCGCTCGCGCGTCTACTACCACTTCGGCCGCGATGCCGATTTCGACCTCAAACTGATCGGCTGGGTGCGCCACGTGCGCGCGCACGTCAAGCAGGGTGCGCAGCCGCCGCACGAATTCCTCGAGCTCGGCCACCTGCTGCACGACCTGCGGCTGTTCAAGTCCAAGGAAGAAATCAAGCTGATGCAGCGCGCCGCCGACATCAGCGTGCTGGCGCACCAGGCCGCCTACCGCGCCGCGAAACCCGGCATCCGCGAGTACGAACTGCAGGCCGACGTGGAGCGCGTGTTCCGAGCCCACGACGCCTGGCCGGCCTACAACAGCATCGTGGGCGCCGGCCGCAATGCGTGCGTGCTGCATTACCGCGCCAATACCGCACAGGCACGCGATGGCGAGCTGGTGCTGATCGACGCCGGCGCCGAATACCGTGGCTATGCCGCCGACATCACCCGCACCTTTCCGGTCAATGGCCGCTTCACCGCCGCGCAACGCGCGCTGCACGACCTGGTCGGCGACGCCCAGCGCGCCGCGTTGTCGTGCGCGCGCGTCGGCGTGCCCTACGAGGCCGGGCACGTCGCGGCCGTGGAAACCCTCACCGAAGGCCTGCTCAGGCTGGGCCTGCTGAAAGGCAAGCTGGAAAAGAACCTCGCCGAAGGCACCTATCGCCGCTTCTACCGCCACAAGACCGGCCACTGGCTGGGCCTGGACGTGCACGACGTGGGCGACTACCGCATCGAGGGCGAGTCGCGCCTGCTGGAGCCGGGCATGGTGTTCACCATCGAGCCCGGCCTGTACGTCGGCCACGATGACGAGACCGTTGACCCGAAGTGGCGCGGCATCGGCATCCGCACCGAGGACGACGTGCTGGTCACCGACGGCGAGCCCGTCGTGCTGACCGACGCGCTGGCACGCAGCGCCGATGAGATCGAGGCGGCGATGGCGGGGTGAGGGGCACGGCGTGGCCAAGGAAATTTTCCTCGCTGCCGAGCCGTTGAGCCTCGCGCCCGCACCTCGGTGGTTCAACGTCGAGGCGACAAGCCTTGCGCCCGAACCGGAATGGATCGACCGCAAGGCGAACTGCCTTCTCGCCTGACCTGAAAGCATCCCGATGCCGAGGCAAACTTCCTTGTCATCCCACCTTCGAGGTGCGCGGCCGAGGAAATTTTCCTTGGCGGCGTTCCAGCGTGCCTTGCGGTCGAGGAAAAAAGCCTCGCCGTCGAAGTTCGATGTCTTGCGTGCGCCCCTTCTTGGGTCGGGGTCTCACCGTGGCGGCGTGCTGAGCGCGGTTAACCCCGCAGAGGGGCTATGTCGTCCGGGAGTACCTTCCGTGCAGAAGAAGGCTGACGGTGTCGGGCTTCGCTGCGCTCACCCCGGCCTATGGTTCTGAAGACGAGGCGATCTACACCTTGTCAGTTGACACATCCATCCAGGATGTCTTGTCGTTCGTATCTGGACCGCCCGAACTTTTCAACATAGAGAGCGTTGGCGCGCATCTCTACGACGTTCAGTTCATCGCCTTTGAGGTGCCGTGATTGCTCAGCGGCATGGAGCGCGTACTGCGAAGCCTTGAGACTATCTGATGCTCCCAGCTCGGCAAGCCTGGCGATCATGTACTTCTGATCAGGCCGAAGCCCCGTGTTTGCTGACAATCCTCTCTGCTCACCGAGATTCGATGCCAGAGCGATGATGGGGCGCCAATGGCCTTGATGTATTGCTCTGTCGAGCAGCCTGGGCACGTCCTCGCGATAATTCTGGCCAAGCTCCTCGTACTCTTTGTGATCTTCCGGCGGCGTCTGCCATCCCGCCAAGGCGTAACAAGTCATGGCATCCACGTCTCCATTCGACGCCGCTCGTCTCGCCGCAGCATAAATCTGCAGGGACGCTTGGGTAGCGTCGGTACTTGATGCCCAATGGGAACACCGACTCTCGTCTCTCTCCAGACGCTGCATGACGTTCTTGGCGAACTCCTGCTGGTCCCTTGGCAACTTTTGGAAGAGCTCTGGGTTTCCGAGTGGAGATGAGGGGTCGCTCATCTTCGATGCATAGAACTCCTTCAGTCGCTTGTACGAATGGCACGACTTTATCTCGCTGTAGTCAGTCGGCACTTGCGTGGTTTGATGTGCAACGATGGTTTTGACCGTAGTCGATTCGTGAGCCCTATCCTTAGGGCGATCTTGAAGTGAACCACTCCTCGGAGAAGTGGGCTCTGCCTGTGTCTTGGCCGATAGCGACTGGTTTCCGCTATTGCTCAATAGCTGGGAGACAACTGCTGCGCTGCCCAGCAGTGCTGCGGCGAGGATCACGTACTTAACATATCCACGTTTCACGCAGACTTCTCTCATCGATTGAACCGTCCAGCTCAAAGCCTACATGCTCGTCGAGGTCGTGTACCACTGCGACCCTTCCTTGCCCGGATGTGTCGCTCTTCTTCCGGCGAGTCTCATTCACGAGCAAGCACGCCACGCGTGCACGCGTCCAAAGCTTGCGCATGACCTGTCCGTACCGGCCCGTGTGCCATTGAATCTGGCTGGTCCCAAATAAAGACCCGCGTCCAGGCTCGCTGCCCCCGCCATCCGTTGCGCGACATGGGGTGACTCAGTCCAATCCCCGTACATCACGGACCCACAGCTGCCGCCAACGGAACGCCTTGTCGTCGGGCGCCAGCATCTGGGGCGAGGAGGACACCGACGGGGCGAAGGCCTCGCGGGCTGCCAGACATACGGCGTTGACCGCGGCATACCGGTGTGCGCCTTCTTGGAACAGCACGCCCACCAGCACGCCGCACTCGCCACACAGCAGGAACTGAGCCGCCAGGGAGCCCTGTCGGTACCGGCGAAGGCGATCGGCCTGTGCGCGGATGACCAGTTGGCCGGCGGGATCGGATATCCATGCGGCGCCGTGCGCCCGGCAGAAGCTGCAGTCGCACGCGCGCGGCGAAGTCGTTTCCGGTGTCAGGGCGGTGGAGAAGGCGAGGGTGATCGCGCCGCAATGGCAGCCGCCTTCAAGCGTGGGATGTGCCGCGGTCATGGGCGTGGATCAGCCTTCGTCCGGACGCCAGGCCGGGGGCGTCTCGTTGGTCACATCCTGCGCGCGGGCACGGGCGGCTTCCAGCGGCCGGATCTCCAGCGTCAGGCCGTACGCGAGGCAGGGATTCTCGGCGGCGATCCGTGCGGCGGCGTCCAGCGAGTCGGCGACGATGAACCAGTAGCCGCCCACGAGTTCTTTCGCCTCGGCAAACGGTCCGTCGGTGACCCCGTCGCGCGATACCTGTTTGCCGCGGTTTTCCAGCCGGCTGCCGGGCTTGAGCACGCCCTCCGCCACGCCGCGCTCATACCAGATGTAGAAGCGGTCGATGGCGTCCTGCACGTCTTCTTTCGATGCGGTTTCGTCCCACTGGCCACGGGAGATGAGGAGATAGTCGGAGCTCGTCATGGGCGTGCCTATCCGGAGTGAGGTATGCCGAGGCCAGATTATGCGGGCTTATGGACGCTGGGGCGGTGACTGCGGGCGCGGTGCCAGAAGCCTTATCGGCGTTATGCCGTGCCGTTGCTCGGCCGCATGGGCAATGACGGCCAATTCCGCGATATTCAACTGGTAGAGCTCCAGGAACGCGTCTTCCAGTGGCGAGGTTACCTGGATGAACTGGATATCGTCGCCGCCAGCGCTGGAGAGTCGTCCGCAGCGTCCGCGCAGATGCTGTCCCAGCGAAAGTCCTTCCCGCAGCAGGATGCCGTCCAGGTCGGCGAGCAGCCGTTCCGTCTGCTCGCGATAGCGCACGCCCAACCGACTGACGTGCTGGCGCAGGGAAGGATCGTTGCCGCGCATGCCGCTATGCAGCCATAGGCAAACGCGTCCCTCGTTGAAGACGCGTTGCAGGCGGGGCCAGGCATCGTGCAGGTGCTGCAGCACGGCGAGGCGTGCCTGGGCGTCACTGCGTGCCGCATCGTCCAGCGTGGCGATGGCATGCTGCAGCCGGCGTGCGGACACGGCTAGGATGCGGGCGGCCAGCTTGCGGTCGGGCGTGTCTTCCGCCACGCAGGCGGCATGGTCTCCCCGCAACTTGACGCCATCGGGCAACGACCCGTCGGGCATGAGGAAGTCGACCTGCAGGTCGATCAACGTCACCCACAAGGAGAGCTGCCCAGCTTTTTCACGTCGGCGGTCCAGTCGTTGCCAGAGGCCGCTGGCATCGGGCCCCAGACGGCGAAGCTCATCCACGCAGGCCTGCCAACCGAAGGCCGACGCTGGCAGTCGCGATCCCTCCGACGGATCGAGCAGAGGTGCCAAGCCGATCATGCCGTTGGTGTAACGATCCCAGGCCCGCGTCAACGTCTCAGGAAGCCTGCCCAGCCCCAGCAACTGCGAGCCGTCGACCAGGTTGCGCGGACCGAAGTCCAGCTCCAGCCCACGGTAAAAATGTTCGGTCACGCTGCGGCACAGGGCGGGGAAATCGGCGAAGAGCGCGGCAGCGGGGCGTTCGTCGCGGAACAGTCCCATCGCCCGCAATGCTTGCGCGTTGGCAATACGCGCCTGGTCGGCGGGATGCGAATCCCAGTAGCGCGTTTCATCGTCCGCATCGAGCTGTTCCGTCACCAGGCGCCAGTCATCGTCAGTCCACTGGGCAAGTCGAAGGCCCACCGTGGCTGGCAGGTCGCTGACCAGCTTGCCCTCGCGCCAGATCTTGCGATTGAGTTGATCCACTTCATGCAGCGAGCGCGCAAGCGCACGCAGGCGCAGTGCCGTGTCCGCGAAGCCGTCGCTGCCGGCCACGATGGCCTCGTAGCGATCAGCATCGAACTCCATTTCCCGCGACAGCCGTTGGCTCATGCGGAAGCTCACCTGGAACAGGCCGCGCATCAGCATCCGCGTCAGCCACAGGCACCAAAGCGTGAACGCGCAGGTCAGTTGCGCGTAGCCGCCGTTGCTCTCGTCGGCGGCCCAGCGACGCAGTCGCTCATCCCAGTCATCGGGATGGTAGGCGCGCGATTCCAACCAGCGGTTCACGCCGTGGATGAGCACGGCAGCACGCATGCCGCCCTGTTGGGCAAAGTGCCCGAACTCGTGCGCCAATACGCCGACCAACTGCCGGGCATTCATGCCCGCCACGAGCGGCAGGCCGATGGTCAGCGTCTTGTGTCCACCCAACAGGCCTGCCAAGCCGGGGCTGAACTGCACCCAGGCATTGGCTTGGTGGCTGAGTCGTATCTCGCGCGGTGGCGGGATGCCAATGGCCTGGCTGAGTGCATGGACCGCGCTCGTGAACTGCATGTCGTCGTGGGGCGAGAGCGGTACGGCATCTGGTTCCTGTGCGCGAGGCGCGAACAATGGTTTGAGCATGAACAGGATGATCACCCCGATGGCGAAGCCAGGGACGATCCATGCCATCGCCACGAGCAGGTTGAAGCGTCCGCGCGGTGCCCAGTCTGCGTAGTAGTGGTAGCCCAGTGATGCCAGGCCGACGATCAGGCCGAGGTAAAACAAGGGCATCAGGCAGGAGAGCAACGCGACCAGCCACAGGAAAAAGGTGTACAGCGGTTTGGTGGGCGGGCGCGGGATCGAGCCCGGTGCCAGGCGCTGTAGGAAATGCGCAGGTGTATCGTCGTTGGCGGAGGAAGGAAAAGCGGTGGATACAGGTGCGGCAAGCGACATCGACTCGACTTCCATGGCAAGTGAGGTATCGCAGGATCACAGCAGTCGGTCGAGGCTTGCGTCCTCATGCATCACCTCGTCTCCCCTCGTGCCGCTCCTGCGTAGTGGCACGCCAGAAGCATATCAGTCCGTGAGAGAGCGAAGCAGGTCCTCGGCGATGCCAGCGTGCAATGCATCCATCAATGTTGCGCGTCTCACAATTCCGTGGGTGTCTGCCCACTCGCGATCGATTGCGTCACAGCGCAATGCGCGTATCGATTTGTCGAGTGGCAGCCAGGGTCCACAGGCTATGCGCGTCCCAGTGCCATGCCCAGCAACACACCCCACAGCCCCAGCACCGCCAGGAAGTTCACGGTGAACACCAGGCCGCGCAGGCGAACGTTCGCTGTCAGTATCTGCACGCCACTGTGCAGCAGGCGGCCGCCGATGAAGAACCAGGCCAGCGCGACGGCGGTGCGGCTGGTGCCGAGCAGCATCAGCAGCACACAGGCCACATGGAAGAACAGTGGCCACTCGAACTGGTTGGAGAGGTTGGCGCTGATGCGGGGTTCCATCGTCGCGAAGGGATTGCCGCCGTCGGCGCGCCGGCCGATGCCCCAGATCGCCGGTGCACGCGCCACCGTCAGCAGCCCGTACAGCAACGCCGCGAGCGTGACGTGCGCCGTCATCGGCAGCAGCAGGGTCGTATCCATGGCCATGGCCTCTTACACCGGCATGGTGGACAGGTATGCCGCGCCGAGGGCGGCGCACAGTCCCAGCAGGATGATGAAGCCGAAGCGCAGCCGGAATGGGATGGAGGGCTTGCCATACCGCTGTTCGGCTTGTCGCCGGTCCAGCCGCCAGCCGTGGTTGCACGCCGGACAAGCGAGCTGATAGCGCCTGCCATAGACGAAGCCGAACAGCAGGTCGAACTCGCCGTACTTGTATGCGAGCTGCGGCTCGAAATCGCGCATCTCATCGCAGCGTGGGCAATGCTGCGGTTCCGGCTCGCCCACCGGCACGGTGCGCTCACCCTGGCCGATCATGAACATCATGCGTGCGGTTCCCTTGCGGCATGCCCATTCCCCATGGGCAGCACGATTCTGTGACCGCACCGTAGCGCCGTCAAACAGCTGCCTGTGCGCAGGCTCAGCCCGCCTCCGCGAACGCCGGCCGGGTCAGGTTGTCCGCATCACCATCCGTGCACAGCACTTCGTCCTCGATGCGGATGCCGCCATACGGGCGGAACGCATCCACGCGCGACCAGTCCACGCTGGCGGCGTGGCCGTTCTTCTTCACCTCGTCCAGCAGCAGGTCGATGAAGTAGAGACCCGGTTCGATGGTCACCACCATGCCCGGCTCCAGTACGCGGGTCATGCGCAGGTAGGGATGGCCGGCGGGGCGTTCGATGCGGCCGCCGCGGTCGCTGGCGGCGAAGCCGGCCACATCGTGCACCTGCAGGCCGATGGGGTGGCCCAGGCCATGCGGGAAGAACGCCGCGCTCACGCCGGTGGCCACGGCGGCTTCCGGCGACACGGTGATCACGCCGAAGTCCTTCAGGATGCCCGTCAGGGTGAGGTGCGCATCCACGTGCAGCTGCCTGTAGTCCACGCCGCTGCGCACGCCGGCGCACATCGCCTGCTGCGCGGCATCGACCGCATCGATCATCGCCTGGAACTCGCTGCCGGTGTCGTAGGCATGCGTGCGCGTGATGTCGCTGGCATAGCCGTGGAAACTCGCGCCGGCATCGATCAGGAAGCTGCGCAACGGGTCGGGCGCGACGCGCTGCAGTTCGGTGTAGTGCAGCACCGCGGCATGTTCGTTCAGGCCGATGATGTTGCCGTAGGGCAGGTCGTTGGCGTCCTGGCCCACCGCGGAGCAGTAGGCCATGTGGATGCCGAACTCGCTCTGGCCCGCGCGGAACGCCGCCTCGGCGGCGCGATGGCCGCGCACGGCCAGGCGCTGCGCCTGGCGCATCAGGGTGATCTCGTACGGCGTCTTGTAGGAGCGCTGGTACTCCAGGTACTGGATGACCGGCTCGGGATTGTTCGGTGCGTAATGCGGGCCGGGAGCTGCGCCCAGCGCGCTCTGCGGCTCGCCAAGGATCGCGCTGCGCGCGGCGGGCGGCAGCAGGGCGAGCGCTTCGTCGGGCTTGCGGATGATGTGGATGTCGAAGTGGTCCACCCACCAGCCGCTCGGTGCGTCCGGTACCACATGCCAGTAGTCGAACGGCTGGTAGAAGATCACCTTCGGGCGTTCGCCCGGCGTGTACACCAGCCAGCTGTACGGCACGCGCGTCAACGGCAGCCAGGCCTTGAACTGCGGGTTGACCGCATACGGATAGTCGCGGTCGTCGAAGACCTGCCAGTGCTGCGTACCACTGGGTACGACCAGGTGATCGAAACCGCCCCGCACCAGGGCTTCGTCGGCGCGGCGCTTCATCGTCGCCAGGTGGTCGGCGTAGAGCGGGACGAGGTCGGTGTCGAAGGAGGCGGGGGCGTTCATGGCGGCGGCTCGTGCGAAAGAGCCGCCATTTTGCCGCATCCGGCCCGCGCAGGCCGTGGCGTGGAGCCTACTCGGCCTCGGGCCCGGCATTGACCCACTGGCGCAGACGCTCCAGCGGCTCGCGGTCAATGGTCAGGAAGCGCAGGCCGGCGAAGGCCTGCCCGGGCGTATTGGCCTGGGCGGACCACAGCAGGTGTGCGCCCACGTCGATCGGCACGTCCTGGCCACGTTCATCGCGCAGGTGGAAGCGTAGCTGGTACAGCGCATCGTCCACCACCGGTTCGGTGGCGACCAGCAGCATGCCCGACTCGGAGAGGTTGCCCAGGCGGCCGATGACCTGTTCGGTCATCAGGTCGAACACGGGAACGGACTTGGGCACGCTGCGTCGGCGGGCACGGCGGAACTCGCGCATCATGCGGCGTCTCCTGCGGCTTCGGTCTCGCCACGGCGGCCAGTGAGGCTGCGCAGCGCACTGAGGGTGGCGTTCCATGCACGGTCGATCAGGCGGCCGCGGTCTTCGGTGACCACCTGCGCCTGACCCTTGGCCATCAGGTGCGCGAGCGTGTCCAGCGAGTGCTCGCCCACGCGCTGGCCACGCTGGTTGACGAACAGCGCATTGCCGGTGACCGGGCTGAACCACGACAGGCGCTGCCGCTGCAGGTCGCCCTGCTGGTTGCGGGTGAACTCGAACCAGGTGCCGAACGGCAGCGTGCGCAGGTAGTCGTAGCACTCCTGTTCCTGCGGCGTGCGCGGCTGCGCCGGCTTCTTCTTGATCTCGCCCTGGCCACCCAGCCGTGCACGTGCCTTGAGGCGCGCGGTCAGCTCGGTGCGCGACGTGGTTTCATCCTCCTCGGCACTCGACAGGCGACGCGCGATCGCGGCCGCTTCGTCTTCGTGGTAGCCCACCTGCACCAGCGATTTCTCGATCTTGTCGGCCAGCGCGGGGCTCGGTTCCTGCGAGGTGGTGGTGGCGGCGACGATCTCCAGCGTGGTCTGCAGCTGGTCGGTCCACTCGGTGGACGATTCGCCGTTGCGCAGCTGCGTGAGCGTGAGTACGTCGGCCCAGGCCTGGCTGAGCAGGGCCTGCACGAACTTCTGTGGCTTGGCCTCGGCCATCGCGGATTCGATGGTCTCCGCGGCACGCTGCTTGGCGACTTCCAGCCGGTCCTTGCCGCGTGCGGCCTCGATCTGCCGGCGCTCGGCCAGTTCGGCCTTGCGCGCGGCGGCCTGCAGGTGCTGCTGGACATCGCGGTTGGCGTCCTCGAAGACGGCTTCGTCGCCTTCGTAGGTCTCGACCACCGCCTCGACCGCGCGATGCAGTTTCTGCACCAGCTGCGGATCCACGTCCTCGTCGCCCAGCCAGGTGGCGCCGGATTCGGCCACCGTGTTGAGCAGGTCGCGCGCCGGGTGCTGCGCGCGCAGGAAGAAGTTGCGGTCGCGCAAGGCGGCCTGCACGACCGGGACCTGCAGCCGCACCAGCATGTCGGCGGCGGGTGCGTCGTGCTGCACCTCGCGCTCGATTTCGTTGTAGAGCAGGTCCAGCAGTTCGAAGGTGTCCGAATCCGCGCTGGCCAGGGTGGCGTTGGGGCCGTGCTTGGCACGTACTTCGGCCAGCATGGCCTGCTGCAGGTCGGCCACGGTGCGGCGCGGCTGGTCGGGCGCACGCGGTGGAAGCGGTGCCGTCTGCAGGGCCTGCAACGTGCTCAACACATCGGGCGTGGGCAGCAGCCGGTGGGTCGGTGCGGCCGGTGCGGTCGCGCCGGTGGCATCGCCCGTCGGGGCGCTGCCCTGGCCGCCGCCCTGGTCACTGCCTTCTCCGGTGCCAGTGCCCCTTCCCTGGCCACCCTGTCCTTCGTGGCCACCCAGGCCGCCGAGGCCACCCGCGCTTCCGTATCCGCCGGAGGTCGCGAGGGCATGGGCATCGGCTTGCAGACCGCCGCGCCGGATGGCGAGCAGCTTCTGCAGCACTTCGAACGAACCTGCGGTGTTGTCGGCCGCCGGTGTTTCCGCCGCAGCCGGTGTCGCGGCGGCGCTCGACGGTGCCGGCGGCGATGACCCGCCGTGGCCCGGTTCGGGTGCCCTGCCGTCGGTCATGGCGCCGGCGACAGCCTGCAGCTGGTCCGGCGTCAGCGTGGCCCAGTGCGAGGCACCGGCCTGGCCCTGCCAGGCGGTCATCGGGCGTGGTTCAGCACTGCCCTCGTCGAGCGGGTGCCGCCGTATCGCTTCCTGCACGCGGCCCCGGCGCGGCATGTAGACCAGCCCCGGCAGGATGCCCTCGCGCGACAGGAACTGGTTCACCGTGCTGGCCCACTCGCTGTAGTTCAGCATCACCTTGTGGTCGAAGGTGCGGTAAAGCACCAGCTGCGCATCCAGCGACAGTTCCAGGCACGTCGCAGCGTCCTTCAGCACGTGGCAGAGGCGGTTCGGCCCGAGCGGCAGGGTGTCCGCGTCGTAGGCGGGCGCGCGGGCGAGGACGCCAAAGCGCTGGCCCAGCATCAGGATCTGTGCGTTGCCGCGCTGCTCATGCCGCCGCGCGACTTCGCGCAGCACGATCTCCTGGTCCATCACCGCATCTTCCACCAGCGTCAGTGTCTGGTAGTCAAGGCGGGGCGCCGTCGACGCATTCGCTTCGGCGCGCGGCGCGCGGAGGCCCGCCAGTTCGCCTTCCAGGCCGAACATGTAATGCGGGACCAGTTCGGTGCGGTGCTTCTGCAGGGCGCGCAGGTCGACGAAGATCTGTGTCTGCAGGTGGTTGCTGCGGGCGTGCTCCGCCTGCTTGAACAGCTGCTGCTCGAACTCCACCAGCATTGCATTCAACGCGGTGATGAAGTCCGGCGAGACATGGTCGAACAGGTTCTGCAGCACGCGGCGCACGCGCGGCGGCAGCGCGGCCGATGCGATGGTGGTCGGCGCGGCGGCAGGCGAAGGCGATCGTGGCGCGGTCATCGGTGCAGTGAGCTCCCCTGTAGCCCCATCATTATCACACCCTGCGTTGCCTGCGCATCCATCCGTCGCCACGCGGAGAGGACGTGGGCTTCAGGCGTCGAGGAACAGTTCGATCACGTCGTTGGTGAACCGGCGGCCCAGAGCCGTGGGCCGCACGTGGGTGTCGGACAGGTCTAGCCAGCCATGCCGCCTGGCCTGTTCCAGCGCCGCCTCGATCGTTGCCACGGGCAGTCCGGTGGTGGCGGTGAAATCCGCCAGCGCAAAGCCTTCCTGCAGCCGCAGTGCATTGAGCATGAACTCGAACGGGCGGCGCTCCGGCGTGATGTCGTCATCGCCGCCGATGGCCTGCGGCGTGCCAGCGGTCGCCAGGTAGCTCGTGGGGTGCTTCACCTTCCAGCGACGCAGGATCTGCGCGGTGGCGCCCACGGTGATCTTGCCGTGCGCGCCGGCGCCGATGCCGATGTAATCGCCGTAACGCCAGTAGTTCATGTTGTGCGCGCAGCGACGGCCGGGCTGCGCGTAGGCGCTGACTTCGTAGTGGCCATAGCCGGCAGCGGCAAGCAGTGCCTGGCAGTGTTCCTGCATGTCCCAGGCGTGGTCGTCGTCGGGTATGCCCTGGGGCGGCCGCGAGAAGAACACCGTGTTCGGCTCCAGCGTCAGCTGGTAGTGGGAGATGTGCGCGGGTCGCAGCGCGAAGGCGCGTTGCAGGTCATGTTCGGCCATGGCCAGGGTCTGGCCGGGCAGGGCGTACATCAGGTCGAGGTTGATGTTGTCGAAGCCGGCATCCTGCGCCAGCTTCACGGCCTGCTCGGCCTCGCGGCTGTCGTGGATGCGGCCCAGCTTCTCCAGGCTCCCGTCGTCGAAGCTCTGGATGCCGAAGCTGATGCGGTTCACGCCGGCCGCGCGGTAGCTCTCGAAACGGCCATGCTCGGCGGTGCCCGGATTGGTCTCCAGCGTCACTTCCAGCCCCGGTGCGAAGCGCAACCGGCTGCTGGCGGCCTGCAGGAAGCGGTCGATGGCCTCCGGCGGGAACAGGCTGGGCGTGCCACCGCCGAAAAAGACGCTGTGCACCGTGCGCCCCCAGACCAGCGGCAGGTCGTGGTCCAGGTCGCGCAGCAAGGCGTCGACATAGGCATCGAACGGTAGCTCGCCCTTGCCCTGGTGCGAGTTGAAATCGCAGTAAGGGCATTTGCGCACGCACCACGGCATGTGGACGTACAGCGACAGGGGAGGCGGGATCAGCATGGGTCTATTGTAGGAGCGGGCTTCATGCCCCGCATGGGGTACATGCCAGAGACGCTTCGTGCGTGGCCGCAGGGCAATACATCGCGCCCATTTGCCCCGATGGGGCATGAATACCCCGATGGGGCATGAAGGGCGCGCCTACAGGATCGTCCGCAGCCGCTGCTTCAATCCGGCCAGCGCCTTGCCGCGATGGCTGATGCGGTTCTTCTCGTCCAGCGGCATTTCCGCTGCCGACTGGCCGAACTGGGGGTCGAAGAACACCGGGTCATAGCCATGTCCGCCGGTGCCGCGGCGCTCATGCAGGATGCGGCCCTGCCACTCGCCTTCGACGATCAGCGGTTGCGGATCGTGCGCATGGCGCAGCAGCACCAGGACGCAATAGAAGTGCGCGCCACGTTGTTCGCCAGGCGTGTCCTTCAGGGCGTCCAGCAACTTGTCGATGTTGCGGTCGGCATGGCCGTGCTCGCCGGCGTAGCGAGCCGAATACAGGCCGGGCGCACCGTTCAGCGCGTCCACGCAGATGCCGGAATCATCAGCCAGTGCGGGCAGCCCGGTCTGCAGGCTGGCATGGCGCGCCTTGATCAGGGCGTTTTCGATGAACGTGGCGCCGGTTTCGTCGGCATCCTCCACGCCCAGGTCGGACTGCGCGATGAGTTCGATGCCGGTGTCGGCCAGCAGGCTGCGCAGTTCTTCCAGCTTGCCGTGGTTGGACGAGGCGAGAACGAGCTTCATGTCGGATCAGTCCTTGGGTTGCAGCAGGTCCCAGCGGTTGCCGTAGGCATCGCGGAACACGGCGACGGTGGCGTAACTCTCCTCGCGCGGGATTTCGAGGAACTCGATGCCGGCGGCGACCATGCGTGCGTGGTCGCGCCAGAAGTCATCGGTCTGCAGGAAGAAACCCACGCGCCCACCGGTCTGGTCGCCGATGCGCGCGCGCTGTTCGTCGGTGCTGGCCACGGCCAGCAGCAGGCCGGTTTCGGTGCTGCCCGGCGGGGCGACATGCACCCAGCGCTTGCGGCCCTGATCCGTGTCCTCGCGCAGTTCGAAGCCCAGCGCGCCACAGTAATGCGCGATGGCGCGGTCGTAATCGTCGACCAGCAGGGTGACCAGGCTGAGGCGTTGTTTCATGTCGGCTTCCGTGGTGGTGCCCGGTTGTGGGAGCGACGTCAGTCGCGAAGGTCTATCGGTGAAGCCTCGTCGTGACTGACGTCGCTCCCACCGCGGATCTCAGCCCGCCAGCGCCGCCCGCTGCGCGGCGAACAACTCGCCGATGCCCTTCTCGCCCAGGGCGAGCAGCGCATCCAGTTCATCGCGGCGGAACGCGTGGCCTTCGGCCGTGCCCTGCAGCTCGATGAAGCCGCCGCCGTCGTTCATCACCAGGTTCATGTCGGTGTCGCAGTCGCTGTCCTCGGCATAATCCAAGTCCAGCACCGGCACGCCGCGGTAGATGCCCACCGACACCGCAGCCACCGCGCCATGGATCGGGTCGCGCTTGATCTCGTTGCGCGACTTCAGCCAGTTCACCGCGTCCACCAGCGCCACGTAGGCGCCGGTGATGGCGGCGGTGCGGGTGCCGCCGTCGGCCTGCAGCACGTCGCAGTCCAGGGTGATGGTGCGTTCGCCCAGGGCGCCACGGTCCACGCAGGCGCGCAGGGTGCGGCCGATCAGGCGCTGGATCTCCAGCGTGCGCCCGCCCTGCTTGCCGCGCGAGGCTTCGCGGTCGCTGCGGGTATGGGTGGAGCGCGGCAGCATGCCGTATTCGGCGGTCACCCAGCCTTCGCCCTTGCCGCGCAGGAAGCCCGGCACCTTGTTCTCCACGGTCGCGGTGCACAGCACGCGCGTGTGGCCGAAGCTGACCAGCACCGAGCCTTCGGCATGGCGGGTGTAGTTGCGCTGGATGCCGACGTCACGCATCTGGTCGGGAAGGCGGGCGCTGGGGCGGGAGAAGGACATGGGGGCATCCGCGATGAGGGGGGCGAAGTCTAGCAGTCCAAGCCGTTTGGCCCGGTTGGTCCCGCCGGCCCCGGTCCGCGCCACGCGTACTGCTAAGATGCGCCGCTCACTGGTCCGATGGGCTCCTGCATGATCCGCAGCATGACGGCGTTCGCCACCGCCGAGCGCGCCACCGATGGCGGCTCGCTTGCCGCCGAACTGCGCGCGGTCAACCACCGCTTCCTGGAACTGGGTGTCCGCCTGCCGGATGAACTGCGCGTGCTCGAACCGGCGCTGCGCGAACGGGTGGCCTCGCGCGTCTCGCGCGGCAAGCTGGACCTGACGTTGCGCCTGCGGGCGCCCGAAGGCGAGGGTGCGCTGCAGATCAATCCCCGCGTCATCGCACACCTGTCGGAACTGGCGCTGGAACTGTCTTCGCGCCTGCCCAACCTGCGTACCGAGCTGACCGACCTGCTGCAGTTCCCTGGCGTGCTGCAGAGCAAGGGCGTGGACATGGACGCGCTTCAGGCCGAGGCCCTGGCCTTGCTTGACGCGGTGCTGGACCAGTTCGTCGCGGCGCGCGAACGCGAGGGCGGCAAGCTGGTGGCGGCGATCCTGGAGCGCGTGGACGGCATCGCCGCGCTGGCGGCCGAAGTACGGACCCTGATTCCGCAGATCCGCGCGGGCCAGCGGCAGAAGCTGGAAGTGCGGCTCGCCGATGTGGCGCAGAACATGGAGCAGGGACGGCTGGAGCAGGAACTGGTGCTGTGGCTGCAGAAGCTCGACGTGGACGAGGAGCTCGACCGCCTCGACAGCCACGTCAAGGAAATCCGCCGCGTGTTCACCCAGAAGGAGCCGCAGGGCCGGCGGCTGGACTTCCTGTTGCAGGAATTCAACCGCGAAGCGAACACCCTCGGCTCCAAGTCCGTCGACATCCGCACCACCAACATCGCGGTGGAACTGAAGGTGCTGATCGACCAGATCCGCGAGCAGGCGCAGAACATCGAATGAAGCGCGGAACCCTCTACATCGTCGCGGCGCCGTCGGGCGCGGGCAAGAGCAGCATCGTCAACGCCGTGCTGGCGCGGGACGCGGACATCGCGCTGTCGATCTCGTTCACCTCGCGCGGCGCGCGTCCGGGCGAGCGCCATGCGCAGCATTACCACTTCATCAGCGCCGACGAGTTCAAGGCGATGATCCGCGCCGGCGACTTCTTCGAGTACGCCGAGGTGCATGGTGACTGGAAGGGCACGGCGCGCCAGTCGGTGGAGCCTCAGCTCGACGCCGGCAAGGACGTGCTGCTTGAAATCGACTGGCAGGGCGCCCGCCAGGTGCGCGAGAAGGTGCCGGACGCGGTCAGCGTGTTCATCCTGCCGCCGTCGCGCGATGCGCTGGAGCAGCGCATGCGTGCACGGGGCCAGGACAGCGAGGAAGTCATCCAGCGCCGGCTGGCCGCCGCCCGCGAGGAGATGTCGCACTACGCGGAGTTCGACTACGTGATCGTCAATGATGTGTTCGAGACCGCCGTCGAGCAGATGCACGCGATCTTCACCGCCAGCCGCCTGCGCCGGGAGGCCCAGGATGTCCGGCACGCCGGCCTGATTGCCACCCTTCTGGCCGAGTAGCGGTCCAGCTGCAGGAGGGGCGTCAGCCCCAACCGCAAGGCAATGGTGTTCGCTGGCCGCTGGCCGCTGGCCGCTGGCCGCTGGCCGCTGGTCGGGGCTGAAGCCTCCGCCTGCAAGGGATTGGCTTCTAACTAACTGATTTTCAAGGAAAGGCTTGCATTGCCTGGGCCGCCAACCTACAATCGCCGCCCCTTTCCCCATTCACTGGGCGGCCAACAGGCTGCCGGGAGCCCGCATGGCCCGCATCACCGTTGAAGATTGCCTGGAAGTCGTCGATAACCGTTTCGACCTGGTCACGATGGCTGCCAAGCGCGCCCGCCAGCTGGCGAACGGCGTGGAGCCGACCATCGACAACAGCGAACACCAGGACAAGCCCACCGTACTGGCGCTGCGTGAAATCGCCGCCCGCAGGATCGACAACGACCTGATCGACCGCGTCGAGAAGGCCGAGCGCGAGCGCGCCGAGCGCGAGGCGCTGGAATGGGCCGCCGCCGAAGTGGTCGCCGACGACGACCTGTCCAAGGGCGACGACTGAGATCGATCCCGCCTCGGGTTTCCACCGAAACCCGCGATGACCGGAAAGCCCGCGCAAGCGGGCTTTCTGCGTTTCAGGCAGGCGCGCGCGCGTTGCCGTTGCGACGTGACTGGCATAGGCTGGCGGCATGAGTTCAGGTCGCATCGCCAAGGCAGTCCGCACCCCCGCTTCGCCGCACGACGAAACGGTGCCGGAGTACGTCGCGCAGTTCGAGAAGACCGCGCGCTACCTGCCGAAGGACCAGCTGCCGTTGCTGCGGCGCGCCTGGGAGGTCGGTGCCGCCGCGCATGTCGGCCAGACCCGCAAGTCGGGCGAGCCCTATATCACCCATCCGGTGGCGGTGGCCGGTGTGCTGGCCGAACTGGGCATGGACGCGGAAACGCTGATCGCGGCCATCCTGCACGACACCATCGAGGACACGCCGCTGACCGGTGCGGAGATCGCGGCCGAGTTCGGCGAGTCGGTGGCCGAACTGGTGGAAGGCGTCACCAAGCTGGACAAGCTGAAGTTCCGCGACCGGCAGGAGGCGGCGGCGGAGAGCTTCCGCAAGATGCTGCTGGCCATGTCGCGCGACCTGCGCGTGATTATGATCAAGCTGGCCGACCGCCTGCACAACATGCGGACCCTCGGCGCGCAGAGTGCCGAGGCGCGTGGCCGCATCGCGCGCGAGACCCTGGAGATCTACGCGCCCATTGCCCAGCGGCTGGGCATGAACCTGGTCAAGTCCGAGCTGCAGGACCTGGGATTCCGCGCGCTGCATCCCTGGCGGCACGCCGTGATCGAGAAGCACATCCGCAGCCAGCCGGTGATGCGTCGCGAATCGATGGCGCAGATAGAGGCGCACCTGTCGCAGCGGCTGGCGAAGGAAGGCCTCGAGCATCGCCTGGTCAGTCGGGTCAAGACGCCCTGGAGCATCTACAACAAGATGCAGGGCGAAGGAAAAAGCTTCGACCAGGTGATGGACGTGTTCGGGTTCCGCGTCGTGGTCGATTCCGTGCCGTCGTGCTACCACGCGCTCGGCGCCGTGCATGCGCAGTACAAGCCGTTGGATGGTCGCTTCCGCGACTTCATCGCCATCCCCAAGGCCAACGGATACCAGTCGCTGCACACGGTGCTGTTCGGACCCTACGGCTCGCCGATCGAAGTGCAGATCCGCACCACCGAGATGGACCTGATCGCCGAACGCGGCATCGCGGCGCACTGGACCTACAAGTTCGGTACCGATACGCCCAACAGCGCGCAGAACCGCGCGCACGCCTGGATCGTCGAGCTGATCGACAACCAGCACGCGGCGGGCTCGTCGCTGGAGTTCCTGGAGAACGTCAAGGTCGACCTGTTCCCGGACGAGGTCTACCTGTTCACGCCGAAGGGGAAGATCCTGTCGCTGCCGCGCAATTCCACCGCGCTGGATTTCGCCTATGCCGTGCACACGGACGTGGGCAACCAGGCCGTGGCCTCGCGCGTGGACAAGAAACTGGTGCCGCTGCGCACCAAGCTCGCCAGCGGGCAGAGCGTGGAGATCATCACCGCCAAGTCGGCCGCGCCCAAGCCGCAGTGGCTGGAGTTCGTCGTCACCAGCAAGGCACGTACCGCGATCCGGCACCAGCTCAAGCAACTGGAGCACGAGGATGCCGTGCAGCTCGGCCACCGCATGCTGGACCGCGCGCTGGAGGACCTCGACAGTTCGCTCGAGCGCCTGCCGCAGCAGCGCCTGGAAGCCTTCCTGGCCGAGCACAAGTATCCGCGCCTGGAAGCCTTCCTGGCGGACGTGGCGCTGGGCAACTGGATGCCGGCGCAGGCGGCGCAGGCGCTGACCGCGTTCGCCGAGCTGCGTGCCGGCGGCCACTCCAAGCACTCGCAGGAAAAGATACTGATCACCGGTGGCGAGCGCGGCGTGGTCAGCTTCGCGCAATGCTGCCAACCCATCCCGGGCGACGAGATCATGGGTTACCACACGGCCGGCAAGGGCATCGTGGTGCACCGGCTGGATTGCCCCAATGTCACCGAGTTCCGCAAGTCGCCGGAACGCTGGGTGCCGATCGCCTGGGATGCGCGCGTCACCGGCGACTACGACGCCGCCCTGCTGATCGACGTGGAGAATCGTCCCGGCGTGCTGGCGCAGGTCGCCGCGGCGGTCGCCAAGAGCCAGTCGAACATCGAGCGCGTGGAATATCTGGAGCGCGACATCAACGTCGCCGTGCTGCGCTTCTCGATCCAGGTCCGCGACCGCAACCACCTGGCGGAAGTGATGCGGCGGCTGCGGCGCCTCAACGTCGTGCACGGCGTGCGCCGGCAGTGAAGTAGGGCGGGCCCAGGCCCGCCGTCGTGGCGCCCATGTTCGCAGTGTTGGCGATCTGCTTGGGTTGCCTGTTTTCATCAATGCGAAGGTGATCGGGTCGCGCGCGATGGCGGGCCTGGGCCCGCCCTACGTAGAATCGGCTATCCACTGAGGAGTCGCCCATGACCAAGCAGATCATCCACACCGATCACGCCCCCGCTGCCATCGGTCCGTATTCGCAGGCCGTGCGCGCGGGCAATACCGTGTACTTCTCCGGGCAGATTCCGCTGGACCCGGCCACCGGCAACCTGGTGGAAGGCGACATCGGCGCGCAGGCCCACCGTGCTTTCGACAACCTCAAGGCGGTCACCGAAGCGGCGGGCGGCTCGCTGGACCGCATCGTGCGCCTGGGTCTGTATCTGACCGACCTGTCGCAGTTCGCGGCGGTCAATGCGGTGATGCAGGAATATTTCGCCGCGCCTTACCCCGCACGTTCGACGATTGAAGTGTCCGGCCTGCCGAAGGGTGCGGCTTTCGAAGTCGATGCGGTGATGGTGCTGGAGTGACCGCGGTGTCCGCGCAGCGCTGAATTTTCTCTGCGCTGCACGGACATCCTGTATCCCGTCGGCAGAGGGGCAGTGGAGCAATCTGCGCTCTACGCGGGGCGCCGTCGCGTGTCGCTGGGTGTGTGCCCGGTCCAGCGTTTGAACGCGCGGCGGAACTCCCGCACATCGTTGAATCCTATCTGGCTACCGACGGTGGCAATGGTGGTTTCTTCGTCGTGCAGAAGTTCCAGTGCACGCTCCGTGCGGACGCGGTCGTGCACCGCGCTGAAGCTGGTGCCTTCCTCGGCGAGCTGGCGGCGCAGCGTGCGTTCGCTGAGGTGCAGCGCGGTGGCCACGTCGGTCATCTGCGGATTCTCGCGCAGGCGCGGACGCAACTGCCGCTCCACCGCCGCCGTGGTCTCGCCACGCAACGACATCGCCGTCAGCTGTGCCTGGCACAGCGCGAGCGCCTGCCGTGACGTCACCGGGTTGTAGCTGGCGAACGGCAGCTCCAGCCAGCGACGGTCCACCACCATGGCGTGCCGCGGCTGGTTGAAGCGGACCTCGCAACCGAACAGGTCGTCGTAGCGGGCAGCGTAGCGCGGTGCGGGATAGCCGAGTTCCAGCCGCAACGGACGGAAGTCCGGGCCCGCCAGTTCGCGCGCCAGCATCAGCGTGCTGGCGAACATTTCCTCGCACAGGAACGGCAGCAGGTCGGTGGCCTCTTCCGGTGCCGTCGCGATCACGGCCAACGCGCCTTCATCACGGTCTTCCAGTTCCAGATCCATCAGCGGCCCCAGGTTGCGCTGGTACTCGAGGCCGATCTGCACCGCATCGCCGAACGTGGGCGCGGTCTTCATCGCCAGCCCGAGCAGGCCGAAGTTGCCGCCGTTCTGCTTGCCGCCCATGGCCAGGCCGACGCCATCGATGGGCAAGGTGGGCAGGGCGCGGCGGATGATCTCGCTGGCCTGGCGGTAGGACACGCGGGCCTGCGGGTCGTGGATTTCCTGCACGTTCAAGCGCATGCCGGCGAACCAGCTCTCGGCATTCACACCGAATTCGCCGGCCAGCAGCACCAGCCCGCACAGCATGTTGGTGGGCAGATTGGCGATCGACAGGGGATTGCCCAGTCCGGTTTTCCAGCGCATCGAAGCCCCTCCAGCTTGTCCGCTTTGCCCCCCTTAGTATGCCGCTCCCGCCCTCCGTGTCATACGTGCCCGCACACCAGACTGGCCTGCACTACGCAGGCGTATGGGAGGGGAGACTCATGCAACGCAGCATTTCCTTGGCGATAGCCGGCGCGCTGGCGCTGCTGGCGGTGGGCTGCCAGCCCGGGACATCCGGGACCGACACCGTCGCGGCCGCCGATACAGGCTTCGCCGCCACCCTGCAGGAGCGCCTGCTGGATGCCAAGCGGGGTGATGTCATCGAAATCCCGGCCGGCCGCCACAGCTTCGACCGCAGCCTGAGCCTGCGCGCCGATGGCGTGACGATCCGGGGCGCCGGCATGGACAAGAGCGTGCTGAGCTTCAAGGGGCAGAAGGCGGGCGCGGAAGGCCTGCTGGTGAACGGCAACGACTTCACCATCGAGAACCTCACCATCGAGGATTCCAAGGGCGACGGCCTGAAGATCAGCGAGTCCGCGAACATCACCATCCGGGGCGTGAAAGTGCAGTGGACCGGTGGGCCGAGCACCAAGAACGGTGCCTACGGCATCTACCCGGTGCTGACGAAGAACGTGCTGATCGAGGACACGGTGTCCATCGGTGCGTCCGATGCAGGGATCTACGTGGGCCAGTCCGACGGGGTGATCGTGCGCCGCAGCCGCGCCGAACAGAACGTCGCCGGCATCGAGGTCGAGAACACGATCAACGCGGACGTCTACGAAAACGTCGCCACCGGCAACACCGGCGGCATCCTGGTGTTCAACATGCCGGGCCTGTCCCAGCAGGGCGGCAACATCCGCGTGTACAACAACAAGGTCATCGCCAACAACCACGAGAACTTCGGCGCCAAGGGCACACCGGTCGCCAGCGTGCCGGCGGGCTCGGGCATCGTCATCAACTCCAACGACGACATCGAAGTCTTCGCCAACGAGATCCGCGACAACGCAACGGCCAACATCATCGTGTCCAGCGTGTATTCCACCGGGTACAAGGACAGCAGCGCCTCGCCCAACTTCGATCCTTATCCCGAGCGCATCTTCATCCATGGCAACACGCTCTCCGGCGGCGGGGATTCGCCCGACGGCTTCGACCTCAAGGCGCTGAAGGTGGCGGTCTACGGCCTGCGCGGCAGCTTTCCCGACGTGCTCTGGGATGGCTACTTCAACCAGGATCGCGTGGTGGATGGCAGGAAGATCGGTCCGCAGATCTGCTTGCGCGATGTCAGCGGCGTGGTCAATGCCGACGGGCCCGGTGGCTACAAGAGCCCCGGCAAGGACACGAAGGCGCACGATTGCGAACTGCCGCGATTGCCCGCAGTCGACCTGAAGCGCGGTTGAGGAAGACGCATGCGGCATCGGTGCACGGCGTTCCTCCTGCTGCTGGCAGCGTGCCTGGCACTGGTCGCCTGCCAGCCTGCATCCCGTGTGCATTTCATTGCCGAGGGACAGCCGGCCTCGCTGGCGGAGTGGGGTGTGTTGCGGGTCGAAGACGGCTGGTTGCGCCTCAATGATGGCGTGGTGCCCTACGACCTCAATACGCCGTTGTTCAGCGATTACACGCACAAGCTGCGCACCGTCTGGATGCCGGTGGGCATGACGGCCACCTATCAGCCGGAACGGAGTTTCGACTTCCCGGTGGGCACTATCCTCAGCAAGACGTTCTACTACCCGTTGCCCGCCGGCAGGGCGTGGGATGGGAAATCGGTGGCGCGCACGCCGCCGTCATCGTCTTCGCTCGAAGGCGAAGCGCTGGACCTGTCGAAGGTCCGCCTGGTTGAAACCCGCCTGCTGGTGCACCGTGCGGAAGGCTGGGTCGCGCTTCCCTACGTGTGGAACGATGCCCAGACCGAGGCCACGCTGAAGCGCACCGGTGAGCTGGTCACGTTCGACCTGGTCGATGCACAGGGTGGCCGCGAAGTCGCGAACTACCAGGTGCCCGACCAGAACCAGTGCGGCGGCTGCCACATCACCGACAATAAGTCGCGCAAGCTGCTGCCGATCGGGCCGAAGGCCCGCCATCTCAACCGCGACTTCGACTACGCGGGTGGTCGCGACAACCAGTTGGCCCACCTCGCGCGGGTCGGCTATCTGGCCGGCGTACCCGCGCAGCCGCCGCGGCTGGCGGATGCGTCCGATGCGCGTGCTTCGCTCGACGCGCGTGCACGCGCCTATCTCGACATCAACTGCGGGCATTGCCACAGCGCCACCGGTCCGGCCATCACCTCCGGCCTGTGGCTGGATGCGGGCACGCAGGACCGTTTGAAGCTGGGTTTCTGCAAGCAGCCCATCGCCGCGGGCAAGGGCACCGGCAACCGGATGCACGACATCGTGCCAGGCAGCGCGGAGGAGTCCATCTTCGATTTCCGCATGGACAGCAACGATCCCGCGATCATGATGCCCGAGCTGGGCCGGTCGGTCGTCCACCGCGAGGGCGTCGAACTGATCCGCGCGTGGATCAATGCGCAGCCGGGAAGCTGCGATGCAGCGAATGAAACAGACATTCAACCGCCGCCGGCCGTCTGAAGCCGGTATCCGCACAACGCTTCTCGGGAGGGAGTGATGAAAGTGATGCAACGGAATCTGGTCGTGGGTCTGCGTCGCGCACTGTTCGGCGGCTGTGTGGTGCTGGGCACGGGCGGCACGGCCTGGGCGCAGGCCACGCCCGAGGGCGAGCAGCAGGCGACCGACCTGGACACCATCACCGTGACCGCGCAGAGCCGTTCGCAGGAGCTCCAGGACGTGCCGATCGCATTGCAGGTAGTGGATCAGCAACTGCTCGACGACGTGGCGGCCGAGAACCTCGGTGACATCGATGCGTTCGTGCCTGGCCTGGTGGTGGATGCCGTGCAGCCCACGCAACCTTCGTTCCGCCTGCGTGGCGTGGAGACCAGCGACTTCGGCATCGGGACCGATCCGGCGGTCGGCATATTCGTGGATGGCGTGTACGGCGGTCGCGGCGGCGGCGTGTTGCTGCCGTTCCTCGATGTCGAGCGCATCGAGGTATTGAAAGGCCCGCAAGGCACGCTGTTCGGCCGCAACACGGCGGCGGGTGCGATTTCGCTGGTGACGCGCCGGCCACAGGACGAAACCGAGGCGCGCCTGCGGTTGCGGTTGGGGAACTACGGCAAGCAGTACGCCGATGCGATGTGGAACATCCCTACCAGCGAGACATCCGCGCTGCGCGTGAACGCCTTGTTCAACCACAGCGACGGCTGGTTCCAGGACGGCGCCACCGGCAAGGACCTGGGGGGAGAGAACGTGTGGGCGGCGCGCGCAGCCTGGCAGGTCCGCATAGGCGAGAACACCACCGCCCTGGTCAGCTGGGACCACGAGAGCCTGGACCAGAACGGCCGTGTGACCACCGGGATCGTGCCGTTGCCGGCCTACCCGCAGCGCCCCCCGGTGCCCGTGGATCCGGACGACTACTTCGACCCGCGCGAGGTGCCGACCTACAGCGATGCGGAGAACGCCGAATGGCGCACGTTCGACGGCGTCACCCTGATCGTCGACCACGCGTTCACCTGGGGCAACCTGACGTCGACCTCGTCGTGGCGGCAATACGATTCGCTGAACCAGACCGAGGAGGACGGCACCAACCGGGCCGACCTGTACATCGATTCGGTCAACACCGAAAGCAACGAGACGTTCTACCAGGAGTTCAAGTTCGCCGGCAGCAACGCGCGCCTGGACTGGGTGGCCGGTGCCAGCTTCTTCAAGGAGGATGCCGACCAGACCAGCGAGGTCAACACGAATACCGAGGCGGTGGACAACATCGTGCGCAACCTCGGTATCGCACCGACGCCGGATGGCAGCCTGTTCGGGTTCACTTCGTTCCTGGCCCAGACCGTGGGCATCCCCGTCTCGCTGGTCGGCGACCGCTGGAACGAGCGTTTCACCAATACGTTGTCGACCACCGCGTACGCCGCCTTCGGTGACGTGATCTGGCGCGCGTCCGACAAGCTCAACCTGACCTTCGGCCTGCGCTACACGCGCGACGAGAAGGATTTCACCTGGCTCAACACGCCACGCAATGCACCCGAGCTGGAGGGCAAGCTGGATATGCTGGAATCGCTCGGGTTCTTCGCTGCGCTGGAGCAGATGGGAATTCCGATCACGCGTGAACTGCTGACCTTCGACATGGCGTTCATCGATCCGCCGGCCATGGTGAACAAGGGCGTTCTGGTGCGCGACAAGCGCAGCTGGAGCGATTTCAGCCCGCGCTTCGTCGTGGACTACCACGTCAACGACAGGACGATGGTGTTCGGTTCGCTGGCCAAGGGCTACAAGGCCGGTGGCTTCAATGCACTGCAGATCGGCCCCGCGTTCGAGAACGAGGATGTATGGAACCTGGAGGCCGGCATCAAGCAGTCCTTCGGCCGCTTTTCGTACAACGCATCGCTGTTCCATTATCGCTACGACAACCGGCAGTCGATCCGGCTGATCGATCCTGACCCGAACAATCCGGTCGACATCCCGCGCTTCGTGTTCGATACCGGCGACCTCGAAGCGACCGGCATCGATTTCGACATGCGCTGGAAAGTGACGGATGCATTCACGCTGGATGCGCAGGCAGAATGGATCGATTCCAAGTACAAAGATTACGTGACGCCGGAAGGCATCGACCTGGATGGCGAGCCCACCGGTGAGCCGCGGTTCACCGCGTCGATCGGCGCGGCGTATCGCGTGGACCTGGCCGGACACGGCGATCTGCGCTTCTCCGCACGCCATGCCTACCGCGGACGCAGCCGTTGCAATGCCGGCTCCGACCTGCAGGGCGACTGTGGCGTCAATGCGCTGCTCGATATCGGCGAAGCGCGTGACCGCACGGACATGCGTGTCGGCTGGACAGCGCCAAGCGGACATTGGAGCTGGGCGATCTATGGCAACAACGTGTTCGACAACCAGTACGTGAAGGGCCTGAACACCTACGGGCGCGGACCGCTGGGCGTGGTGGGCGCCACCATCAGCGAGCCGCGCACCTACGGCATGGAAATCGTCGTGAAGTTCTGAGCCGCGCGGAGACGCGCTGGACGTGGGCCCCGGCATCGTGAGGTGCCGGGGTTTTTGTTTCGGGCCGTTCCCGGCATCCTTGCGCCATGCCCGCGCGTCGTGAAGCCCCCCCCATCGATCTTTCCGCAGAACCCCTGAGCCGCCTGCCGGGCGTGGGGCCGCGCGTGGCGGAGAAGCTGGCCGCACGCGGACTGTCGACGATGCAGGACCTCTGGCTGCACCTGCCGCTGCGCTACGAGGATCGCACCGCGCTGACCCCGATCAGGCAACTGCAGCCCGGTGTGCCCGCGCAGGTCGAAGGTCGGGTCGAGGCCGTGGAGCGCGGCTTCCGCTACCGGCCCGTACTGCGCGTGGCCGTGGGCGACGAATCGCATGGCACGCTGGTGTTGCGTTTCTTCCACTTCCGCGCGGCGCAGGTGGCGCAGTTCGCCGTGGGCGCGCGCATCCGCTGCTACGGCACGCCCAAGCCGGGCCAGAACGGGCTGGAGATCGTGCATCCCAGTTACCGTGTGCTGGGCGATGACGACGAGATGGCATTGGGGGATGCCCTCGACCCGGTCTACCCGGCGGTCGATGGCATGGGACCGGCCACGCTGCGCAAGCTGATCGGGCAGGCGCTGGAGCGGCTGCCGGCCGCCGATGCGCTGGAACTCCTGCCCGCACCGCTGCTGGCAGGCCTGGGCCTGCCCTCGCTGCGCGACGCGTTGTTGACGATGCATCGTCCGCCGCGCAACGCCGACGTCGCAGCGCTCGCACTGGGCACGCATCCTGCGCAGCGCCGGCTGGCCATCGAGGAGTTGCTGGCCCATCACCTGAGCCTGCGTCGCCAGCGTCTGGCATTGCAGCAGCGCCACGCGCCCGCGCTGGCGGGGAAGGGCGCGCTGGCGAAAGCGCTGGTCAAGGCGTTGCCGTTCAAGCTGACGGGCGCGCAGCAGCGCGTGTTCGCGCAGATCCGCGAAGATGTCCGCAAGCCGTCGCCGATGTTGCGGCTGGTGCAGGGCGATGTGGGCAGCGGCAAGACCGTGGTGGCCGCGCTGGCGGGCATGCTCGCGGTGGAAGCGGGCAAGCAGGTGGCGCTGGCGGCGCCCACCGAGTTGCTGGCGGAGCAGCACCTCGCCAACCTGCGCGCGTGGCTCGAACCCTTGGGCGTGCGCGTGGCGTGGCTGGCCGGCAAGGTCACCGGCAAGGCGCGTGCGAACGTGCTGGCGCAGGTGGCGTCCGGTGAAGCGCAGGTGGTGGTGGGCACGCATGCGCTGATGCAGGAGGCGGTGACCTTCCACGACCTTGGCCTGGCCATCGTGGATGAGCAGCATCGTTTCGGCGTGCACCAGCGCCTGGCGCTGCGCGACAAGGGGGCGGGCGAGCACCATGTGCCGCACCAGTTGGTGATGACGGCCACGCCGATCCCCCGCACGCTGGCGATGGCGGCGTACGCGGATCTGGATGTATCGGCCATCGACGAACTGCCGCCGGGGCGCACACCCGTGCAGACCGTTGCGCTGAGCGCGGAGCGGCGGCCGGAACTGGTGGAACGCATCCGCACCGCCTGCGCCGAAGGGCGCCAGGCCTACTGGGTGTGCACGCTGATCGACGACAGCGACGAGGTCGTCGCGCAGGCGGCACAGACCACGTTCGAAACGCTGTCGGCCTCGCTGCCCGCGGCGCGCATCGCGCTGGTGCACGGGCGCATGAAGGCAGCGGACAAGCAGGACACGATGCGGCGCTTCAAGCAGGGCGAAGTGGACCTGCTGGTCGCGACGACGGTGATCGAAGTCGGCGTCGATGTGCCCAACGCGTCACTGATGATCATCGAGAACGCGGAGCGCCTGGGGCTGGCCCAATTGCACCAGTTGCGCGGTCGCGTCGGTCGCGGCGCGGCGGCGTCCACCTGCGTGCTGATGTACCAGCCGCCCCTGTCGATGATGGCCAAGCACCGGCTCGCGACGATGCGGCAGACAAACGACGGCTTCGTCATTGCGGAGAAGGATCTGGAACTGCGTGGCCCCGGCGAATTGCTCGGCACGCGACAGACAGGACTGGCGGCCTTCCGCGTAGCGGATCTGGCGCGTGATGCAGCCCTGCTGCCAC
Source organism: Pseudoxanthomonas sp. 97-1-1 (assembly GCF_057773125.1). Classification (NCBI taxonomy): domain Bacteria; kingdom Pseudomonadati; phylum Pseudomonadota; class Gammaproteobacteria; order Lysobacterales; family Lysobacteraceae; genus Pseudoxanthomonas; species Pseudoxanthomonas sp. 97-1-1. Next base: position 402,402 of record NZ_JBYMTJ010000003.1, read on the forward strand.
AGGTACATGCGCTGGCTGAGCGGCTGCTCGCCGACGACCCAGGGGCGGCGGATCGCGTGATCCAGCGCTGGGTCGGCGGCGCGGCGCGGTACGCGTCCGCGTAGCCCGCTTCTTGTAGGAGGGGCTTCAGCCCCGAGGCTCTTCGGTCAGCCAACTGAAGCCAGATCGAAAGGCATCGGGGCTGAAGCCCCTCCTACAAGACGCGCATGCTTCCATGGCGCCGCCTGCGGTGCGAGACTCGGCGGCCGAGAAGACGAAGAGAAGACGATGACGGACAGGATTCCCCTGCTGATCGACACCGACCCCGGCGTCGACGATGCGTTGGCGTTATTAATGGCGTTCAATGATGCGCAGCACGACATCGTCGGCCTGACCATCGCGGCCGGCAACGTAGGCCTGCAGCACACCGTGCGCAATGCGCTGAAGCTGTGTGAAGTGGCCGGTCGCGGGGACATTCCCGTATTCGCCGGTGCGCCTGCGCCGCTGCTGCATCCATCGCCGGATGCGGGCTACGTGCATGGGCAGGATGGCTTCGGTGATGTCGGCTTCCCGCCGGCTGCGCGCCATGCGGAAGCCGAACACGCGGCGCTGGCGATCCTGCGCCTGTCGCACGAACACGCGGGCCGGCTGGTGCTGGTCGCACTGGGGCCGCTGACCAACATCGCGCTGGCGCTCAAGCTGGACCCCACGCTGCCCCGGCGGATCGCACGCTTCGTGGTAATGGGGGGTGCGGTGACCTGCCACGGGAACATCACGCCGGCGGCCGAGTTCAATTTCTTCTTCGATCCGGAAGCGGCGCACCTGGTACTCGAGGCGTTCGAGCGCTACGACCTGGCCGACTGGGAGGCCACCATCGCCCACGGTCTCCATCATGAGCGGGTGGCGGGCTGGCTGGAGGCGGATTCCGACCGCGCCCGCTTCTACGACCGCATTTCCGAGAAGACCCGCCTGTGGTCCGCCGACCGACGTGGCGACCACTGGTATGCGGCCGATGCCCTGGCCATGGCCTTCGTGCTGGCACCGGAGGGGGCGCTCGAACTGGCCGAACGGCCGCTGGCCATCGAACTGGCGGGTGTCCATGCCCGCGGGGCGTCCATCGTGGACTGGCGCCGGGAAGGCGGACGGCCCGACAAGGCCAATATCCTGCTGCGCTACGACCAGCAGCGGTTCGAGGCGTTGATCCAGGCGGCCCTGGCGGCGGTCTGAAGCGCGGGTTGCGCCGGACCGGGAGGGCGGTCTACAATGCCGCTCTTCCATTCCCGCGACACGGTGTGCCCGCCATGAAGGCCGACATCCATCCCAATTACCGCGAAGTCGTCTTCCACGACGTGACCTCCGATTTCAAGTTCCTGACCCGCTCCACGCTGGGCAGCAAGGAAACGACGAAGTGGGAAGACGGCAACGACTATCCGCTGATCAAGGTCGAAATCTCCTCGGCTTCGCACCCGTTCTACACGGGCAAGCACAAGGTCATCGACACCAGCGGCCGCATCGACAAGTTCCAGAAGCGCTACGCGCGCTGATCGAACCGTCGTTCGCCTGATCCGCCTGCGGCCGCGCCTAGTGCGCGGCCGTTCGCGTTTGCGCGTCCCCGATGATGCGCGGCGCCGGAACGCACGGTTGCGCCAGCGGCCTCATTCTTTGGTCTGACTTTGGTGCTGTATCGAGCGACGGCTCCAAACCCGCTGTGCGATAATTCGGGTCATCCAAGGTTCACTCCCTGGACTCCCGTCCCGCGCCGCCCGGCCTCCGGCCGGCGTTACCCCACGAAGGAGCGCACACTGTGTCCGAACTTGACCAGGTCACGCTGAATGCCGGCGACAAATCCGTCGTCCTGCCAGTCCTGAAACCCACGCTTGGCAACGACTGCGTCGACATTTCCAAGCTGACCAAGGAAACGGGTCTTTTCACCTACGACTCCGGTTTCACCGCTACCGCCAGTTGCAAGTCGGCCATCACCTACATCGATGGCGACAACGGCGTGCTGCTGTACCGCGGCTACCCCATCGAGCAACTGGCGCAGCATTCCAGCTTCCTGGAAGTGTCGTACCTGCTGATGAACGGCGAACTGCCGACCAAGGAAGAGTTCGCCGGCTTCGAGCACGAAGTCACGCATCACACGATGATGCATGAGTCGCTGAAGAACTTCCTGCACGGCTTCCACTACGACGCGCACCCGATGGCCATGCTGGCCGGCACGGTCGCCTCGCTGTCGGCGTTCTACCACGACACGCTGGACCTGGAAGATCCCGAGCAGCGCCGCCTGGCCGCCATCCGGCTGCTGGCGAAGATGCCGACCCTGGCCGCCGCTGCCTACCGCTACTCGATCGGCTGGCCGATCCGTTATCCGCGCAACAACCTCGAGTACGTCGACCGCTTCCTGCACATGATGTTCGAAGTGCCGAGCGAGCCGCTGGAACTCAATCCCGTGGTCGCCAAGGCGCTGGACCTGCTGTTCATCCTGCACGCCGATCACGAGCAGAATGCATCGACCTCGACGGTACGCCTGGTGGGTTCGACCGGTGCGAATCCGTACGCCTCGGTTGCCGCCGGCATCACCGCCTTGTGGGGCCCCGCGCATGGCGGCGCCAACGAGGCCGTGTTGAAGATGCTGGAGGAAATCGGCGATGCGAAGAACGTCGCTTCCGCCGTCGCCAAGGCCAAGGACAAGGAATCGGGTTTCCGCCTGATGGGCTTCGGCCACCGCGTCTACAAGAACTTCGATCCGCGCGCCAAGATCATCCGCGAGATGACCCACAAGGTGCTCGGCGAGCTGGGCGTCGACGATCCGCTGCTGGAAGTGGCGATGAGGCTGGAAGAAGCGGCGCTGAAGGACGAGTACTTCATCCAGCGCAAGCTGTACCCCAATGTCGATTTCTACAGCGGCATCATCTACAAGGCGCTGAAGATCCCGACCGAGATGTTCACCGTCATGTTCGCCATCGGCCGCACCGCCGGTTGGGTGTCGCACTGGCTGGAACAGCAGGTCGATCCGGAAGCCAAGATCGGCCGTCCGCGCCAGATCTACACCGGCTACGCACCGCGCGACTACGTGTCGGCCGACAAGCGCTGAGTGCTCCTGCCGTGCCACGAGAAAGGCCCCGCGAGGGGCCTTTTTCTTTGTGCGTAAGGCGCGGCACTGGGGTCAGCGCACTGGCACGTCCGGCAGGTCCAGCAGCGCCTCCTTGCCGCCGCGCAGGCGCGGGGCGGTCGCGGCGACGATGTCGTGCGGAAAGCCTGGCGGGATGGCGCTGGCTTCCTCCAGGCGCGCGCGCTGCGGTGCGCTCAAGGTGACCGCGGTTGCGGCCAGGTTGTCCGCCAGCTGTTCCGGCGTGCGGGGACCGATGATGGGCAACACGCCACGCCCCAGCACCCATGCGATGGCGATCTGGCCGGGCGGAAGGCCGGTTTCCTCAGCGACGGCAAGCACCGCATCGACCGTCGCCGTCTTGCGGGCGTCGCTCTCGCCGTGGATCACCACGCCCAGGCCCTGCGCGCGTCCGGTTTCACCCTTGCGGTACTTGCCTGTCAGCAACCCGCCACCAAGCGGCGACCAGCCCACGGTGCCCAGGCCGAAAGCGCGGGCCATCGGGAGCAGTTCGCGCTCCACGGTCCGTTCGACCAGGCTGTATTCCAGCTGCACGGCGGAGATGGGCGCCCAGCCGCGCAACTCGGCCAGGGTGGCGGCGGTCGCCACCCGCCAGGCGGGGAAGTCGGAGAGTCCCGCGTAGACGATCTTGCCGGCACGCACCAGCGCATCCAGTCCGCGCGCGATTTCCTCGACGGGCGTGTGGCCATCCGGCATGTGGACCCACAGCAGGTCGATACGGTCGGTCTTCAGGCGGCGCAGGCTGCCCTCGACCGACTGGATCATCGTCTTGCGGCTGTTGCCGGTCTCCTGCAGTCCGGCGTCGGCGCGCGCACCCAGCGAGAACTTGGTGGCCAGCACGAGCGCATCACGGTCGCCGGCAATGAACTCGCCAACCATCTCCTCGGACTGGCCGAACTGGTACTGGTCCGCGGTATCGATGAAGTTGCCCCCGGCATCGCGATAGCGGGCGTAGATCTGCGCCGCGTCCTCACGGTCGCTGCCGTAACCCCATCCTTTGCCGAAGTTGCCGGTGCCCAGCGCGAGTGTTGAAACGCGCAGGCCGGTGTTGCCGAAGACGCGGTAGCGCATGCCCCCCTCTCCCGACGATGCCGCCGCTGCATGGTGCGGGCGTGCGAAGCGGGAAGTGGACGCCGACCGGGCGGCGGCGTCTTGCACGGCGTTGCGCTTTGCCGCGCTCTCAGCGCTGCGGCGCGCCGGATTCGTAGCGGGCGATCTCCTCCTCCGCCAGCAACTGCCGCAACTGCGTGGCGGAGGCCCGCTTCATCGGCCTTTCGTCCACCGAGGACAAGGGCGCCTGGCGCAGCGCGTCGTGCGGCAGCACGGTGAGGTCGAAGCCCAGTTCCTCTGCGCTGAATACCCACACGGGCAGGTCCGCCACGCGCTCGCGGTCGAGGCGCAAGCGGCGTTCGCGCGGTTCGGCCGGGATGCGATGCTCTTCGAGGAAGCGGGTGACCGCATCCGGGTCGTCGCTGTGGACATGCATGTGGACGGGCGTGTTCGCATCGGCCGTGCCTTCCAGCACCGGGCCCACCAGGCGTGGCGAGAATCCCGACAGGAACTCCATCGCGCGCAGCGCGGCTTCGCGCCGCTGCCTCAGGCCCGCCGCATGCGCCTCGCCGACGAACAGGCGCTGGTACTCGCGCAGCGCGTCCTCGATCTCGCGGTTGCGGGGCAACGACGCATCGTCGTGGATGCCGAGCCGGTTGGCCGCCTTGAGCTTGGCCTGGTGGAAGTCGCGGATGCCGCCCTCGGCCATCAGCCGGGCAGCCTCGTGGGCAAGGCGCTGGCGGCGCTCGCGCGTGCGGGTTTCGGCGTGTTGACGGGCGTGGTGCATGGTGAGCCTCCGCGTCGAAACTGACCGCGAATGTACACCATGCGCCCGACGTGTCCATGACGGCGCCGAAGCGCCGTCGTGCGGTCTTCAGCGGCCAGGCGGACCGTCAGAAGATGTCGAACGCTTCCTCGTCCGGTACGGCATCTTCGGGGCCGTACAGGTCGTAGTCCTGGATGCGATCCATGTCTTCGACCTTCACCCATTCGGTCACGCCGTTCAGCGTGGCCTGCACCATGCCGTCGGGCGGATCGTTGAGCGCGACCGGCTTGTCCTTCAGCGCCACGCGCATGTAGTCGATCCAGATCGGCAGCGCGGCCTTGCCGCCGTATTCGCGATAGCCGAGCGACTGGAAGTTGTCGCGGCCCACCCACACCACGGTGGCGTACGTGCCGCCGAAGCCGCCGAACCATGCGTCCCGGTGGTCGTTGGTGGAGCCGGTCTTGCCGCCCACGTCTTCGCGCCCCAGCACCTTGGCTGCGGTGCCGGTGCCGCGCTGGACCACGTCGCGCATCATCGACACCAGCTGGTACGCGGTGCGCTCGTCGATGGCGCGCGGCGCCGTGACGGCATTCGGGTCGGCCGGCTTCACTTCTTCCGTAGGCTTCTGCGTAGCGGCGGCCGCGGCGGGCTTGGCGGCATCGGCAGGACCGAAGTTGAAGCCGTCCACCACCTGGCTGGACGGCGTACTGCCGCCATGCTGGCCCTGGCCGCACCCGCGACAGGCGACGGCCGGATTCTCCTTGAACACCACGTTGCCCTCGCGGTCCTTCACTTCGTCGATGAACCACGGCGTCACCCGCGAACCGCCATTGGCGAACACCGCATAACCCCGTGCCACGGAGAGCGGGGTCAGCGAGGCCGTGCCCAGCGACATCGACAGGTTCGGCGGCAGTTCGGCTTCCTCGAAGCCGAACTGGCTGATGTAGGTGCGCGCGAACGGCACGCCCATGCCGTCCAGCAGGCGCACCGACACCAGGTTTCGCGACTGCACGAGCGCTTCGCGCAGCCGCATCGGGCCGCGGAAGCCGCCGCCGTCGTTCTGCGGGCGCCACATGTGGCCGCGGCGGTCGCGGAACACGACCGGTGCGTCCAGCACGATGGACGCGGGATTGAAGCCCTTCTCGAACGCTGCCGCATACACGAACGGCTTGAAGCTGGAGCCCGGCTGGCGCCGCGCCTGGGTGGCACGGTTGAACTTGTTGCCGGCGAAGCTGTAGCCGCCCACCAGCGCGCGCAGGGCGCCGTTGTTCGCGTCCAGCGATACCAGCGCGGCCTGCGCGCGCGGGATCTGGTCGACCACATAGGTGCTTTCTTCCTTGCCGGCCTTGATGCGGGCCATGTCGCCGCGCTTGAACAGCTTGGCGGGCGTGCGACCGGTCCACTTGCTGGCGGCGGCAGGCAGGACGAGTTCCTTGCCATCCGCCATCACCACCGTCGCGCTGCCGTCAGCGGCAGTACGCGCCACCACCACCGGGATCATGCCGTTCTGCGCCGGCACGCCCCGCAGGTGCGCGGCCAGCGCGGTCGCATCCGCGTCGGCGCCCACGTCGAAATGCTGTTCAACGCCGTTCCATCCATGGCGGTGGTCGTACAGGCCCAGCCCGTCCCGTACCGCGTCATTGGCAGCAGCCTGCAGCGTGGCATCCAGCGTGGTGGTCACGTGGTAGCCCTTGGTCAGCGCCTCGGGCCCGAAGCGCGCGATCATCTCCTGGCGCACCATCTCGGTCACGTAGGGCGCATACACCTCGATCGGCCGCTCATGCGGCTTGGCGTGCATGGGCTCGGCCTTGGCCTGCGCGGCATCGGCGGCAGTGACGTAACCATCCTCGCGCATGCGTTCCACGACATAGGCGCTGCGCTGCTGGTTGCGGCCGGGATTGCTGATCGGATTGCCGCTGGACGGGAACTTCAATGCGCTGACGAGGGTGGCGGTCTCGGCCAGGGTCAGCTGGTCGAGCGTCTTGCCGTAGTAGTACTCGGCGGCGGCGGCCACGCCATAGGAGCGGTTCCCGAAGAAGCTCTTGTTGAGGTACAGCTCAAGGATCTCGTCCTTGGTCAGCATCTTCTCGATGCGGATGGCGAGCATCATCTCCACCAGCTTGCGGGTGTAGCTGTACTCGGAGCTGAGGAACCACTGCCGGGCCACCTGCTGGGTGATGGTGCTGCCGCCGGCCACGCGGCCTTCCTTGCGGCTGACGATCTGCCAGACGGCACGGGCGATACCCGTGGGGTCGATGCCGTTGTGCTCGTAGAACTTGCTGTCCTCGGCCGCGACGAAGGCCTGCTTGACCCGGGCCGGGACCTTGTCGATCTGGACGGGATAGCGCCGGATCTCGCCGTACAGCCCCATCAGCCGGCCGTCGCTGGCGTAGATGTAGAGGGGTTCCTGCAGTTCCACGTTCCGCAGGGACTGGACGTCCGGGACCTTGGACGAAACCGTGTAGTACAGCACCCCCAGACCGACCAGGCCGGCGAGGGCAAGTATCAGGAACGTGATGAGGGTCCAACGGAGAAGACGACGGAAACGGGACATCCAGTGCTTTCCGATTGCAGAATTCGTAGCGGCAGAGTATAGATGACCGCCGGGATCACCACGGGTGATCCCAAGGGGAACAGGGACTTGGGGAACAACCCTCGTGAAACGTGACAAGCCGCACAGCCACGTCAACGTCGGTTGCCAAGAGTAAAAACTTGGTTATTAATGTCGGCGCGTGTCGTGCGCCCAGTGCCCGTCGGAAGGGGAAAGACCGTGGGGCTAATCCCAAAAAGCCAGTCGTCGCTGATCGGCGTCGATATCAGTTCGACTGCGGTAAAGCTGCTGCAGCTCTCGCGTGTGGGCAACCGTTACCGGGTTGAGCACTACGCCGTCGAGCCGCTGCCGCCCAATGCCGTGGTCGAGAAGAACATCGTCGAGGTGGAAGCCGTCGGCGAAGCCATCCGTCGCGCAGTGAACCGCGCCGGCAGCAAGGCCAAGCACGCCGCTGCCGCAGTGGCCGGATCCGCGGTGATCACCAAGATCATCCCGATGCCCGCCGACCTGGACGAGAACGATCTGGAGGCCCAGGTCGAGCTCGAGGCCGTCAACTACATCCCGTATCCCATCGAGGAAGTGAACATCGACTTCGAGGTGCTGGGCGCCATGCCCAACAACCCGGAGATGGTGCAGGTGCTGTTGGCCGCCTCGCGTTCGGAGAACGTGGAGCTGCGGCAGTCCGCGCTGGAACTCGGGGGCCTGACCGCCAAGGTCATGGACGTGGAAGCCTTCGCGGTGGAGAACGCCTTCGCCCTGATGGCCAACGACCTGCCCGTGCCGCAGGACGGTGTGGTGGCGCTGGTCGACATCGGCGCCACGATGACCACGCTGAACGTCCTGCGCCGTGGCCGCAGCCTCTACAGCCGCGAACAGGTGTTCGGCGGCAAGCAGCTGACCGACGAAGTCATGCGCCGCTATGGGCTGACCTACGAGGAAGCCGGCCTGGCGAAGCGCCAGGGTGGCCTGCCCGAAAGCTACGAAGTCGAAGTGCTGGAGCCTTTCAAGGAGGCGACGGTCCAGCAGATCAGCCGCCTGCTGCAGTTCTTCTACGCGGGCAGTGAATTCAACCGCGTCGACCAGATCGTCCTGGCAGGCGGTTGCGCCGCACTGGCCGGCTTGCCGGAGATGGTGGAAGAGCAACTGGGCGTACCCACCGTGGTCGCCAACCCGCTGGCGCAGATGACCCTCGGCCCGCGCGTGCAGGCACATGCGCTGGCCCAGGACGCTCCCGCGCTGATGATCGCCACCGGCCTGGCTTTGAGGAGCTTCGACTGATGGCAAGAATCAACCTACTCCCGTGGCGCGCCGAGCGCCGCGCCCAGCGGCAGCGCGAATTCTACGTGATGCTGGGTGCAGCGGCGATCGCGGGCCTGCTGCTGTCCTTCCTGCTGTGGTTCCACTACGACGGCCAGGTATCCGGCCAGACCAAGCGCAATGACTTCCTCAAGGATGAGATTGCCAAGGTCCAGGCGCAGAACAAGGAAATCGAGCGCCTCGACGAGCAGAAGCGCCGCCTGCTGGCCCGCAAGGACGTCATCGAGAAACTGCAGGCCAACCGTTCGCAGATGGTGCACCTGTTCGACTCGCTGGTGCGGACCATTCCGGACGGCGTGATGCTGGCCAACATCAAGCAGGAAGGCGAAGTGCTGACGCTGCAGGGGCGCGCGCAATCCAACGCGCGTGTCAGTACCTACATGCGCAACCTGGAAACGTCCGGCTGGATGACCAAGCCTGAACTGTCGATCATCGAAGCCAAGCCGGAAGAGGTCAAAACGCTGACCAATACCGGTGCAGGCAGCGCGCTGCCGTACGTGTTCACGCTCCAGGTGCGGTTGGCGAATCCGACGGCGGAACAGGAAGCGGAAAGCGCCGCTGCCGGCGCTGCACCTGCCGACCCGAACGCCCCGGCCACGACCCCTGCTCCGGCAGCGCCGCTGGAGGGGCAGCCGTCGGCACCCGCGCCCGCCACACCCGCCGCGCCTGCGCCCGCCACCCCGACACCGGCCGCGCCCGCAGTCAGTTCGCCCCAGGCTTCCGGGAGCAACACATGAGCCAGAAGACGTCGCTCAAGAACCTGGACATCAACAACATCGGTGCATGGCCGCAGAACGCCAAGATCGGATTCTGCGTGGTGCTCTCCCTGTTCATCCTTGTCCTGTCCTACTTCCTCTTCGTCAAGGGGAAAGTGGAGACGCTGGATTCGCTCGAGCAGGAAGAGGTGCGCCTGCGCCAGGACTTCGAGAAGGAGCAGGCCAAGGCCGCCAACCTCGAACCCCTGAAGCAGCAGTTGGCCCAGATGGAGCAGGTGCTCCAGCAGATGCTGCGCCAGTTGCCCAGCAAGACGGAAATGCCCGACCTGATCATCGACATCTCGCAGACCGCGCTGTCCAGCGGCCTGACCAACGAGCTGTTCCAGCCGGAGCCCGAAACGCTGAAGGAGTTCTACGCCGAGAAGCCGATCCAGCTGCGCATGGTGGGCAACTACCATCAGTTCGGTGCCTTCGTCAGTGGCGTTGCATCGCTGCCGCGGGTGGTGATCCTGACCATGCACGACATCTCGCTGCAACCGAAGGAAGGCAAGGGCGGCATCAATCGCGGCGCCCTGGAGCTCTCGGGCACGGTGAAGACGTATCGCTACCTGGATGAAACCGAGGTTGCGGAGCAGGAGGCCGCGGCGGCTGAAGCTGCCAAGGCGAGCGGCAAGGGCAAGGCGCCCGCAGCGGGAGGGCAGCAATGATGCGCGGCAACTGGCACTTCATGATCCTGGCTGCGGTCGTGCTGACGTCCGGCTGCGCCCGCGGCATCACCAGCACGCCCGGGGATGCGCCGAATCTGCAGACCTGGGTGGAAGACGTGCGCGCCCGTCCCGCACCACCGCTTGAACCGCTGCCCGTGATGCAGCAGTTCGAAACCTTCGAATACGCGGCGCAGACGCTGCGGGATCCTTTCAGCAACGCCTGGAGCAATACCGATGGCGGCGGGCTGCGGCCGGATCCTGACCGGCGCAAGGAAACACTGGAGCAGTACCCGCTGGACAGCCTCGACATGGTCGGCACGCTCGGCAAGGGGGCAGGTCTGGTGGCACTGGTGATGGGACCCGACAAGGTCACCTACCGGGTACGTCCGGGGAACTACCTGGGGCAGAGCGATGGCCGGGTCACCTCGGTCCGCGAAGATGGCTTGGAACTTGTCGAACTAGTGCCGGATGGCGCAGGCGGATGGCTGGAACGGCCGGCGTCGATTGCGCTTGAAGATCAATGATTGGGGGATACACGATGACCGCTACGAATGCCCACCGCCCGCGGCCGTCCCGGCGCCTGGCTACTTTCCGGGTCTGCTCTCTTGGGCTGGCCATCGGCCTGCTTGCGGCTGCCAATGCCGCGGGCGCCGCGTCGCCAACGCCACCGGCCACGTCCCCCGCCACCGTCGCGACGCCTGCGTCCTCAGTTTCGGTGTCGAACATCGACTTCCGTCGCGGCGAAGATGGCTCGGGTCGGCTGATCGTCAAGTTCGATGGCCAGGGTGCTGCCCCGGACCTGCGCAACCAGGGCGACAGCGTTGTGGTGAATGTCGGCAACGCGACACTGCCCGCTTCACTGCAGAAGCCGCTCAACGTGGTCGATTTCGCCACGCCCGTGCAGCGTGTCGAAGCGCAGAGCAAGGGCGGAGGAACGCAACTGGTGCTCAGCACCCACGGTGATTTCGAATCGCTGGCCTACCAGTCGGGCAACGAGTACGTCGTGGAGATCGTGCCGCGCGCCGGACAGAAGGCCGTGGGCGGTGCGAATGCCACCTCCGGGACCAGTGCTTCGGCCGTCGTCGCGGCAGCGCAGAAAGTGGCCTCCGAGGCACGCCGCTACAGTGGCCGCCCGGTGACGTTCAACTTCCAGGACGTGCCCGTGCGCACGGTGCTGCAGCTGATCGCCGAAGAGTCGAATCTCAACATCGTCGCGTCCGACACCGTCCAGGGCAACGTCACGTTGCGCCTGGTCAACGTGCCGTGGGACCAGGCGCTGGACATCGTGTTGCGCGCCAAGGGCCTGGACAAGCGCCGTGATGGCGCCGTGGTCTGGGTCGCTCCGCAGCCCGAACTGGCCAAGTTCGAGCAGGACAAGGAAGACGCGCGCATCGCGATCGAGAACCGCGAGGACATGGTCACCGACTACGTCCAGATCAACTATCACAGCGCCGCCGCGATCTTCAAGGCATTGACCGAAGCCAAGGGGATCGGCAACCAGAACAACGGTGGCGGTGGAGGTGGCGGTAGCGGTGGCCGGGACCAGGAGAACGGTTTCCTCTCCCCGCGCGGTCGCCTCGTCGCCGACGAGCGCACCAACATGCTGATGATCAGCGACATCCCGAAGAAGGTCGCGCAGATGCGCGAGCTGATCTCGATGATCGATCGTCCCGTTGACCAGGTGTTGATCGAAGGCCGCATCGTCATTGCAAGCGACACCTTCGCCCGCGATCTCGGTGCGCGGTTCGGCATCAATGGCCGCCGCTCCGGTGATCGCACACAGATCATCGGCGGCAACATCGCGGACAATGTCAATGTCGGCAACGGCGACGACCGCGAGTTGCCGCGCGACCTCAATGTCAACCTGCCTGCAGGCGGCTTCACCCAGTCGGCCGCTGGCGCGATCGCGTACACGCTGCTGGGTCGCAACTTCGATCTGGACATCGAGCTGTCGGCGATGCAGGAAGAAGGTCGCGGTGAGGTGATCTCCAATCCTCGCCTGGTGACGGCCAACCAGCGCGAGGGTGTCATCCGGCAGGGCAAGGAAATCGGCTACGTCACGATCACCGCCGGCCAGGGTGGCGTCGCCACGCCGAACGTGCAGTTCAAGGAAGCGTTGCTGGAAATGAAGGTCATGCCGACCATCACCAACGACAATCGCGTTTTCCTGAACCTGAACGTCAAGAAGGATGAGGTGGCGGAGCTGATCACGCTCGAAGGCTATGGCACCGTTCCGACGATCGACAAGCGCGAAATCAACACGGCGGTGCTGGTCGAGGATGGCCAGACCGTCGTGATCGGTGGCGTGTACGAGTTCGCCGACCGCAGCAGCGTGGCGAAGGTGCCGTTCCTCGGCGACATCCCGTTCTTGGGCAACCTGTTCAAGAAGAAGGGACGCAGCAAGGAAAAGGCGGAGTTGCTGATCTTCATCACGCCGAAGGTATTGTCGGTTACCAAGCGCTGACGCGTCGCGCTCATCGCATCATCGAAACGGGCCGCGATTGCGGCCCGTTTCGTTTCTTCCCACCTGCGGCTGAATTCGGTTCCGATCCGTTGTTCCCTGCGGGAACCGCCATGGCAAACTGCGGTCACAGGCACGCCATGCCTTCCGGAACGCCCATGGATCATCCGTCTCAGGACACCCGTACGCTGTTCGATCGCTTCATCGCGTTGCGCGAGAACCTCTCCCGGACCATCGTCGGCCAATCCGCGCTGGTCGAGCGGCTGTTGATCGCGTTGCTGGCCGATGGGCACCTGCTTGTCGAGGGCGCCCCGGGACTTGCGAAGACGACGGCCATCCGCGCGTTGGCGTCGCGGCTGCAGGCGGACTTCGCGCGCGTGCAGTTCACGCCGGACCTGCTGCCCGCCGACCTCACCGGTACCGAGGTCTGGCGACCGCAGGATGGCCGGTTCGAATTCCAGCCCGGACCGGTTTTCCACCCCTTGCTGCTGGCCGATGAAATCAATCGCGCGCCGGCCAAGGTCCAGTCGGCATTGCTGGAAGCCATGGGCGAACGCCAGGTGACAGTGGGTCGGCATACCTACCCGTTGCCGGCACTGTTCCTGGTGATGGCCACGCAGAATCCGATCGAGCAGGAAGGCACTTTCCCGTTGCCGGAGGCGCAGCTGGACCGTTTCCTCATGCACGTGAAGATCGGTTACCCCGAGGCGGCGGCGGAGGCCGACATCCTGCGGCTGGCACGTGATCGCGCGCGGGAACAGATGCAGTCTGTCCCGGCGGCGGTCGAGCGCATGCCGCTGGAGGATGTCTTCAGTGCGAGGGCACAGGTGCTGGACCTGCACCTGGCACCCGCACTGGAACGCTATCTGATCGAACTGGTCCTCGCCTCGCGTGATGCCGCGCGCTACGACGCGACGCTGGCGCGGCGGATTGCCTGGGGCGCGAGCCCGCGGGGTTCCATCGCGCTGGAGCGCTGCGCACGTGCGCGCGCCTGGCTGGCGGGCCGCGACTACGTGACGCCCGACGACATCCGCGCCATCGCGCCGGATGTGCTGCGCCACCGGGTGTTGCCGAGTTACGAGGCGACGGCCGAGGGCTGGGATGGCGATCGCCTGGTGAAGGCGTTGCTCGACGTGGTCCCGCTGCCCTGAGCGCCTGCGCGAACGTCCGCACGGCATGCCCATGAGCGAAGGCATCGTACCCACCCTTGCCGAGTTGATCGCGTTGCGGGCCAGCGCGCAGCGACGACCTCCGGCGCGGCGCGGACGGCATTCCATCACCGGGCCCGCCGCCTCGCCCTTGCGCGGGCGCGGCATGGAATATGCGGAATCCCGCGAGTACGTGGCGGGCGACGATGTCCGCCACATCGACTGGCGACTGACGGCGCGCAGCGGGCGCACGCATACCAAACTGTTCCAGGCCGAACGCGAACGCCTGACGCTGATCGTGGCCGACACGTCGCCCCTGCTGTACTTCGGCACGCGCACGCGCTTCAAGTCGGTACAGGCCGCGCGTGCCGGCGCGGTGGCGGCGTGGCAGGCCGTGCGCGACGGCGATCGCCTGGCGATCGTGCGGGGCAGCATGACCGAAGCGCCTGTTCCGCCCGCATCGGGTACGCGTGGAGCGTTGCGTGTCCTCGATGCGCTGGTGCGCTGGTATACGGCGCCACCGCCGGAGGATCTCGGGTTGGCGTTCGCGCTCGACCACGCGGCGCGCCTGCTGCGACCGGGCTCGCGCCTGCTGGTGCTGGCCGATCCCCACAGCCTGGCCACCATCCCGGAGACGCGGTGGCCGGCACTGGCCGCGCATCATGACGTGGTCGTGCTCTTGCTGACCGATCCGCTGGAGACGGATCCGCCAACGCAGCGCCTTCCCTTCGTCACCGGAAGCCAGCGCGTGGAGCTCGATCTTGCCAGCACCGCGCAACGCGACGCGTGGCGTGCCGAGTTCGAGCAGCCCCTCGATCGCGCGCTCGATCGTCTGCCTGCACGCGGCGTGGAAGTAAGGACGCTGTCCACCGATGCGGACAGCGACGCGTGGCTCGTCGCGCTGGGCCGCGCGCAGCCGCAGGTGGCCTGAGCATGGGCATGGCGACGCTGGTGTTGCGTGATGTGCATGTCCCGGCGTCGCCGTCGTGGTGGCCGCTGGCGCCGGGCTGGTGGTTGTTGATCGCTGTCGTCCTGCTGCTCATTGTCGGCGCGATGGCATGGCGACTGCATCGCCATCGACGTCGCCAGGCATGGCAACGCTGGTTCGATGCGACGAACGAGGAAACATCGCCTGCCGGACAGGTGGCCGCGATGTCGGAGCTGCTGCGGCGTGCCGCGCGCCGCCTGGATGCTTCGGCGGACCGGCTGGAAGGCGAGGCATGGTTGCGTTTCCTTGATGGTGGACACGGCCACGCGTTCACGCAGGGGCCCGGCCGCCTGTTGCTGGAGGGCGGTTACCGCCGCGACGTGGACGCGGCCGAGTTGGCTGCAGCGCGCACCGTCGCGCGCGCGCGCTTCCTCGAACTGATGGCGGGTTCGCGTTGAGCGGTTCACTGCCGATGCTGCAGTTCCTGCAGGACGGCTACGCCGGCTTCGCATGGCCGTGGTTCTGGCTGGCGTTTCCCTTGCCCTGGGTAGTGCGCTGGCTGCTGCCCGCGCGGCGAACCCAGGACGATGCGCTCAGGGTGCCTTACGGCCGTTCGGTGCAGGCCATCGCGCAGCGCGGCGGCCGAGGCATGCCGGGGCGGGCCGCCGCGCTGGCCTGGCTCGTGTGGTTCCTGCTGTGCGCCGCTGCGGCGCGTCCGCAGCAGTTTGGCGATGCCGTCACGCCGCCGGTGAGTGGACGCGACCTGATGCTGGCGGTCGACCTGTCCGGCAGCATGACCGAGCCGGACATGGAGATGGGAGGCGCCGTGGTGGACCGCCTGACGGCTGCGAAGGCGGTGCTTGCCGACTTCCTCGACCGTCGCGAGGGCGATCGGGTCGGGCTGCTCGTGTTCGGACAGCGCGCGTATGCCATGACGCCGCTCACTCGCGACCTGCAGACCGTGCGCGACCAGTTGCGTGACGCCGTGGCCGGGCTCGCTGGCCGCGAGACCGCCATCGGCGATGCGATTGCCCTGGCCGTGCGTCGCCTGCGCGCACAGCAGGACGGCCAGCGTGTGCTGGTCCTGCTCACTGACGGCGTCAATTCCGCCGGCGTCCTGACACCGCAGAAGGCGGCGGAGCTGGCGAAGGAAGAGGGTGTCCGCATCCACACTATCGCGTTCGGCAGCGACGGCGCGATGAGCGTGTTCGGCATCCCGCTGCCGCTGCCCGCCAGTTCGCCGGAGGATATCGATGAAGCCACCCTGCGCGAAGTGGCGAGCAGCACGGGTGGCCGCTTCTATCGCGCGCGCGATACGGGCGAGCTGGCCGGCATCTATGCCGAGCTGGACCGTCTTGAGCCGGTGGAACAGCCCGGCAAGGCCGTGCGTCCGCGCATCGAACGCTATGCATGGCCGCTGGCCGGCGCGCTTGCAGTGGCCCTGCTGGCCTTCGTGTTGCCAGGGAGGCGCAGGTGAACATCGACTGGACTGCCCTGCATTTCCTGCGGCCGCATGCGTTATGGGCCCTGCTTGCGCTACCCGCGCTGGCGTGGGCGTGGCGAATCCGTCGGCAACGCAGGAATGCCTGGCGGGGACATGTCGATGCCCATCTGCTGCCGCATCTGCTGGTGCGGGGCGGTGCCGGCGCGCGAACAGGAGTGCTTGCGGCCGCCATCGCCTTTGTACTCGCGGTGCTCGCGCTGGCCGGCCCCAGCTGGCGCCAGGCCGACCAACCGCTGTGGCAGGCGCAACGCCCGCTGGTGGTGGTGCTGGATCTCTCCAGTCGCATCACCGCCACGGATCTTCCACCGTCGCGCCTGCTCCAGGCGCGGGCGAAACTGGCCCGGGTGCTGGAGGTCCGTGCAGGCAGTCCCCTTGCACTGGTCGCCTACGCGGACGACGCGTTCACGGTGACGCCACTGACCGACGACACCGCCAACATCCGCCTGTTCCTCGATGATCTTGCGCCGGACATCATGCCGGTCGACGGGCAGCGCGCCGATCGCGGCATCGCCTGGGCAGCGCGTCTGCTGACGCAGGCCGACGTCCGGAAGGGGGACATCCTGCTGCTCAGCGACCGGGCCGATGATGCCGCGCTCCGTGCCGCCGCCGATGCCCGTGCACAGGGCTTTGCCGTCTTTGCGCTGGGGGTTGGCACCGCCTCGGGCGCTGCGTATCGCAGCGGCGACAGCGTGATCGGACGTGCCGCACTGGATGCCGCATCGCTGCGCGCACTGGCGGCTGCGGGAGGCGGTCGTTACCACACACTGACCGCGGACGAGTCCGATCTTGCATCACTCGGTCTGCGCTCGCCGGAACAGGTGGGTGAAGGCAGTGCCGCCGCGGGTGGTGGCAAGGCATGGCGCGATGAAGGCTACTGGTTGCTGATTCCGATCCTGATGCTCGCATTGCTGTGGTTCCGCCGTGGCGCCGCGCTGGTGCTGATGGGGGCGCTCTGGCTCCCGCTCGCGCAACCGGCGCATGCGGCTGGCATCGAGTGGTGGCAGCGCCCGGATCAGGCCGAACACGCGCGCATCGCCGACGGCGCCGATGCGTACCGGCAGGGCGACTTCGCTGCCGCCGAGCAGGCGTTCACCGGTATCGATACCGCCGAGGGCTGGTACAACCTCGGCAACGCGCTGGCGAAGCAGCAGCGTTACGACGACGCCATCGCGGCGTACGACCGTGCATTGCGCGCGCAGCCGGGCATGGCCGACGCACTGGCGAACCGTGCGGCCGTGGACGCGGCACGCAGGCGCCCCCCGTCGCCAGGGGAGGGCCAAGGCAAGCCAGGACCGCAGGGCGACGGAAAAAATCCGTCGGAGGCGCAGCAGGACGACGCGAAGCCCGATCCCGCGGATGGCAGGAACGCATCGCCATCGCCTGCGGACACGCCTTCCGCCTCCCCAACAGCGCGCGATGCGGGCAAGCCGTCTGCTGACGCAGATCCATCGCGCACCGGCGCGCCACCATCATCCACGCCGGATGCTGCCGCGCAGGCTGCTGCCGATGCGGCACAGCGTGAGCGCATGCGTGCGGCGATGGCGCGCGAATCCGGAGCTGGGAGGGATGCAACCGAGAACACGCCTGCCGTTCCGGTCGAAACCGCAGAGCAGCGCGAACGGCGCCAGGCGGTCGATGCATGGCTGAAGCGTGTGCCGGACGAACCCGGTTCGCTGCTCAAGGCAAAGTTCCGGCTCGAACACGAACGCCGGCAGAGGGAAGGGCGATGAAGCATCGGGTATTGATCCTGTTGTGCCTGCTGGTGGCATGGCCGTTCTCGTTGATGGCCGCCACCCGCGCGTGGCTGGAACAACCCACCGTCACGCTCGGGCAGGCGGTCACGCTGAATGTGGAAACCGATGCGGTGTCCGCCACGCCCGACCTGACCCCGCTGATGCGCGATTTCGAGGTGGAAGGGCAGTCCGACAGCCGCAGCGTCGGACTTGTGAACGGGCGCGTGCGCAGCAGCACCACGTTCGCGCTGACGCTGCGTCCGCGGCGCGCGGGCACGCTGGCGATCCCGGCGTTGCAGGTCGGCGGCGAACGCACCGCCCCGCTGATGCTCGAAGTGACCGCGACCCCCACCGCCAGCGCGGCATCGAACGGTCTCGTGTTCGTGGAAACCGAGATCGACGATCCAAGCCCGTACGTGCAGCAGTCGGTGGGCGTCACCGTACGGCTCTACTACGCCACGCCGCTGGTCTCCGGCCAGCTCGACCTGGATCCGCCGGAGGGCGCGTTGCTGCAGCGGGTCGGTGACATCGTGCAGTCCAGCCGCGAGATCGACGGGCGACGTTACAGCACCGCAGAGCGTCGCTTCCTGCTGGTGCCGGAGCGCAGCGGCCCGCTGACACTGCCCGGCCCGCGTTTCAGCGGACGGGGTGCGGGCGGCTGGATGGACGACCTGCTCGGCGGCAACAGTCGCGAGGTCCACATCACCGGCTCGCCGCGCACGCTGCAGGTTCGCGCGCAGCCGGCGAACGCACCTCAGCCCTGGCTGCCAGTGCGTGATCTGCGCCTGCGCTACACCGCAGTGCCCGATCAACTGCGTACGGGTGAAGCGGCCACGCTTGCCATCGAGACCACCGTCATCGGCGCCACGCAGGCACAGCTGCCCGAACTGCCCGTGCCCTCGATACCCGGCGCGCAGGTGTTCGCGGAGCCGCCGCAATACGATGAGACGTTCAATGGTGGTACGCCGCAGGTGAAGCTGACGCGTCGCTACTCCGTCGTGCCCTCGCAGCCGGGCTCGCTGTCGGTGCCCGGCGTGGCGATAGCGTGGTGGGACGTGCGTACCGGCACGGCGAAGCGCGCGACGCTGCAGGACCTGGCGATCCCGGTCGTGCAGGGGAGCGGGCAGGCGGCGCATCCGCCGGCACGGGATGCCGCAGCGCCCATGGCGCCGGCCGCCACGGACGACGGCGTCATGGCGCTGTCCGGCGATCGACGCCTGCCAGCCCACCTCTGGCCGTGGCTGGCCGCCGGTTTTGCGTTGCTGTGGCTGGCCACGCTGGTGTGGGGGCTGTCGCGTCGGCCGGGTGGCGCGAACGTGGCCCGCAACCGCGGACATGTGACGGACCCGTCCCGTCCGATGACATCCTCCGCCACCCACACGGCGGCCGACCTGAAACGCGTGCTCGATGCCGGTGATCTCGACGATATCGAAGCCGTGCTCTGCGGCATGGCGCGTCCTGCGGCCATCGACCTGGACGACCTGCAGCGTCGCCTCGCCATGCCGGCGCAGCGTGCCGCAGTGGACCTGCTGCGCCGTGCCCGCTGGGCCGGCGGCGATCCGGCACAGGCCCGCCTTGCGCTGCGCGAAGCCTTCCGTGGAGGGCCTCAGTGGCAGGCAGGCAACGTCGGCGTGGCGGACGAACCGCTGCCGCCGTTGTATCCACGGTAGGGGAAACCAGGCCGATGTTCGTCATCCCTCTGCCGTAAGCGATGCCCTTCAGGTGGCACCCACGCGCGCCGCCATGCGTGGACGGGCCACCATGCCGGGTTTGCTAAGCTCCCGACTTTGTCGCTGCAGGACCCGCCGATGACCGACGCCACGCCCGCCAACCGCGCCAAGCTCCCGTTGCACTGGAAGATGGCCATCGGCTTCGGCATCGGCCTGATCGTCGGTCTCATCGTGCATGCCTCCGGCCAGGGCGACGCGGGCTGGGTGCAGGACGTCACGAAGTACGTCACCACGCCCTTCAGCAAGATCTTCCTCAACCTGATCTTCATGCTGATCGTGCCGCTGCTGTTCTCGGCGCTGGTCTGCGGGATCGCCGAGATGGGCGACATCCGTGCGCTGGGCCGGATCGGCTGGAAGACGCTCGCCTACACCATCGTGCTGTCCGCGGTGGCGGTGCTGCTGGGGCTGGTGCTGGTGAACGTGCTGAAGCCGGGCGTTGGGGTCGATCCTGCGCTGGCGCAGCAGCTGATCGCCGAGAACGCCGAGCGGACGAAGGAGATCGTTGCCAGCGTCGGCAGCCAGCCCACGGGCATGGACATGCTGCTGTCGATCGTGCCGGACAACGTCATTGGCGCGGCGTCCAGCAACGCCGCCATCCTGTCGCTGATGTTCTTCGCGGTCATGTTCGGTGTCGGCCTGGTGCTGACCCCGTCGGAGAACACCGGCGTCCTCAAGCGCGGCATCGAAGGCGTATTCGAGATCTCGATGACGCTGATCGGTCTGGTGATCCGCCTGGCGCCGTATGCGGTGGCCTGCTTCATGTTCAACCTGGCGGCGATCTTCGGTTTCGACCTGCTGGTGCGCCTGGGGGCGTATGTCGGCGTGGTGGTGCTGGCGCTCGCACTGCACCTGGTGGTCAGCTACTCGGTCGCGTTGAAGCTGGCCGGCTACTCGCCCCTGACGTTCTTCCGCGGCGCGCAGGAGGCGATGGTGATGGCGTTCTCCACCGCCTCCAGCAACGCCACCCTGCCCACTGCGCTGCGCGTGGCGGACGAGAAGCTGGGCCTGCCGCGCACGGTGTCGCGCTTCGTGCTGACCGTGGGCGCGACCGCCAACCAGAACGGCACCGCGCTGTTCGAGGGCGTGACGGTGATCTTCCTGGCCCAGTTCTTCGGCGTGGACCTGTCGCTTGGCCAGCAGTTCATGGTGATGCTGGTCTGCATCCTGGGCGGCATCGGCACGGCCGGCGTCCCGTCCGGCTCGCTGCCGGTGGTGGCGCTGATCTGCGCCATGGTCGGTGTGAACCCCATCGGCATCGGCCTGATCCTGGGCGTGAACCACTTCCTCGACATGTGCCGGACCACGCTCAACGTCACCGGCGACCTGACCCTCGCGTCGCTGGTGGCCAAGGGCGAACGCGTCGACGTGAAGCTGCCCGGCCAGCCGGGCTAACACCCCGCGCAGGCCCTCGCAACCGCGACAGGGCGGGCGGGGGGTGGGACAATGGGCAGCCCGCAGCCCGCCGGGCGCCGCCCCTCTGCCCCGATCCCCATGACGACGCCCACCCGCCGCCAGCTCGCCAACGCCATCCGTTTCCTCGCCGCCGACGCGGTGCAGGCCGCCAATTCCGGCCATCCCGGCATGCCCATGGGCATGGCCGATATCGCCGAAGTGCTGTGGAACGACTACTACCGCCACAGCCCGTCGAACCCGCACTGGTTCAACCGCGACCGTTTCATCCTCTCCAACGGCCATGGCTCGATGCTGCAGTACGCGCTGCTGCACCTGGCCGGCTATGACCTGCCGCTGCAGGAGCTGAAGAATTTCCGCCAGCTGCACAGCAAGACCGCCGGCCACCCGGAGCGCCACGAGACACCGGGCGTGGAAACGACGACCGGTCCGCTTGGCCAGGGCTTCGCCAACGCGGTCGGCTTCGCGCTGGCCGAGAAGCTGCTGGCACAGCGCTTCAACCGCGAAGGCCACGCCATCGTCGACCACCGCACCTTCGTGTTCATGGGCGACGGCTGCCTGATGGAGGGCATCTCGCACGAGGCTGCCTCGCTGGCGGGCACCTGGGGCCTGGGCAAGCTGGTGTGCTTCTGGGACGACAACAAGATCTCCATCGACGGCAACACCGATGGCTGGTTCACCGACGACACGCCGGCGCGCTTCGAGGCCTATGGCTGGCAGGTGGTGCGCAACGTCAACGGCCATGACCCGGTCGAGATCAAGACCGCCATCGACACGGCGCTGAAGGCTGCTGACAAGCCCACGCTGATCTGCTGCCGCACGACGATCGGCTTCGGTTCGCCGAACAAGGCCGGCAAGGAATCCAGCCATGGCGCGCCGCTGGGCAAGGACGAGCTGGACGCGACCCGAGCCGCGCTGGAATGGCCGTACGGCCCGTTCGAGATTCCTGCCGACATCTACGCCGGCTGGAACAAGGTCGATGCCGGCAAGGCGCGGGAAGCCGACTGGAATGCGCTGTTCGACGCTTACGCCGCGCAGTATCCGGAGCAGGCCGCCGAACTGAAGCGTCGCGCCTCCGGCGAACTGCCGGCCGACTTCGTCGCGCAGGCCGACGCGTACATCGCCAAGGTGCAGGCCGAAGGCCCGGTGATCGCGTCGCGCAAGGCGTCGCAGAACACCATCGAGGCCTTCGCGCCGCTGCTGCCGGAACTGGTCGGCGGCTCAGCCGACCTGGCACACTCCAACCTCACGCTGTGGAAGGCCAGCAAGTCGGTGTCCACCACCGACCCGAACGCGAACTACGTGTACTACGGTGTGCGCGAGTTCGGCATGACCGCGATTGCGAACGGCCTGGCGCTGCACGGCGGCTTCGTGCCGTTCGACGCGACCTTCCTGGTGTTCAGCGACTACGCCCGTAACGGCGTCCGGATGAGCGCGCTGATCCCGGCACACGCCATCCACGTGTACACCCACGACTCCATCGGTCTGGGCGAGGACGGCCCGACCCACCAGCCGGTCGAGCACCTGGCCTCGCTACGCTACATCCCGAACAACGACGTGTGGCGCCCGTGCGACGCGGTGGAATCGGCGGTGGCGTGGAAGCAGGCCATCGTCCGCCAGGACGGCCCGAGCTGCCTGGTGTTCTCGCGCCAGAACCTGCCGCACCAGCCGCGCACCGACGCGCAGGTGGGCGACATCGCGCGCGGCGGCTACGTGCTGGCCGATGCCGATGGCACGCCGGACGTGATCCTGATCGCCACCGGTTCGGAAGTCGGCCTGGCCACGCAGGCCAAGGCGACGCTGGACGCGCAGGGACTCAAGACGCGCGTGGTGTCGATGCCGTCCACCGATGTGTTCGACCGCCAGGATGCGGCTTACCGCGAGACCGTGCTGCCGAAGGCCGTGCGCAAGCGCGTGGCGGTGGAAGCGGCCATCAGCGACTTCTGGCGCAAGTACGTGGGCCTGGATGGTGCGGTGATCGGCATGACGGGCTTCGGCGCGTCCGCCCCCGCCGATGCGCTGTACAAGCACTTCGGTATCACCGCGGAGGCGGTGGTCGAGGCGGCGAAGTCGCTCTGAAGCGGTCCATCTGCCGCTGTAGGAGGGGCTTTAGCCCCGACCGCGTCGGAATTCTGCCCGCTCGCTGAAAGGGTTTCACCGATAGTTGCTGGAGCCATGGCGCATCACCCTGCGCCATGGCTTTTCAACATCCGGGCTCTGGTCACCAAGCGTTGCGCCGAGGTCGTTGGTCCGAGCCTGGTCGCATCTATCTGGTAACCACTACGACTTACCGGCGCGATCCTCATTTCACCCAATGGGAAGTGGCCAGCAGTATGTCGGAGGTGCTCGCCTGTCGCAGCACATGGTCGCCGCA
Organism: Pseudoxanthomonas sp. 97-1-1; assembly: GCF_057773125.1. NCBI lineage: Bacteria > Pseudomonadati > Pseudomonadota > Gammaproteobacteria > Lysobacterales > Lysobacteraceae > Pseudoxanthomonas > Pseudoxanthomonas sp. 97-1-1. The sequence continues at coordinate 425,906 of NZ_JBYMTJ010000003.1, forward strand.
CGCAGAACTGCTTTGTTGGGTGCTGATGCCAGACCATTGGCATGGATTGGTGCGGTTGACCGGCACCGCGCCGCTCGCGCAGGTAGTGGGCTTGGCGAAGGGACGGTCAGCGCATGCAACGCGTAACGTCTTGGCCGGGAAGCGGGTCTGGGCAGGCGGATTCCATGACCGCGCGCTGCGAAGGGACGACGATACACGGGTAGCTGCTCGCTACATCATAGCCAACCCTATGAGAGCGGGACTGGTTGCGCGCGTTGGTGACTACCCCTTTTGGGATGCAGTCTGGTTGGAGTGATGGGACCGCGGTCGGGGGGGGGGGCCCCCCCACCCCACAACCAGAAGGGAGAAGGGGGGGGAGACCCCCCCCCCGCCCCCCC
>NZ_JBYMTJ010000003.1:426292-734876 GCF_057773125.1 Pseudoxanthomonas sp. 97-1-1
GGGACCGCGGTCGGGGCTGAAGCCCCTCCTACAGAATGCAGCTCTTGTAGGAGGGGCTTCAGCCCCGACGCCTGCAGCCATCAGCGGGTCTCCCGCAAGCCCAACGCCAGCAACTTCGCTTCGATCCGCTCACCCAGGCTTCCCGGTGCCGCCAGTCCCATGCGCACCATGGCTTCCTCGTCGTCGGTCCGCGCGCCCATCGCGCGCAGCACGATGCCCGCCTTCTTCCAAGGCGTGGCGGCATTCGCCTTCAACCAGCTCAGCGCCCTGACGATGCGCTGTTCCACATCGGTGAAATCGCTGCCCAGCGGGTAGTCCGGCAGCGTGCCGTCGTGGCGGAAGGCACGCAGGCGCGCCGACAGGTGCACGGGCGTGTTGTCGATCCAGTGCGCAGCCGGGTGGAAGCCGGTGCGCAGCTTGCCCGCGCGCTGCGCCTGTTCCATCAGTCCCCGCTGGAAACGCGTGTCGGTGATGCCGCCCATGGCGATGATGCAGTCCTCGTCGTTCTTTCCGCGCAGGTCGGCGATGCCGTACTCGTTGACGTACAGGTCGCGCAGGTGGCGCGGGATGGTCGTGTGGCCGTAGTTCCAGCGTACGTTCGATCCGGCGCTGCCGGCATCCTCGCGTACCGCGCGGAACATCAGCACGCTGCGCGCGCCGTCCAGGGCGTTCGACATGTCGATGAAGTTGTATTGCCCGCCCACGCCGGACACCACCCGCCCGTCGTCGAGGCCGTCGGAGACGGCCGCGCCCAGTACCGTCGCCATCATGCAGGAATTGAAGAAGCGCGCATCGCGGCGCTGCAGGCGTGCGAGAGTTTCCTGCCCGTGCTGCAGTTCGTTGATCATGCTTATCCGGCGCATGCCGATGGCGCGGCGCTGGTCGTCCGGCAGTTCGCGCAGCCACTCGTAGAATGCGGGCGAGCCAAGGTAGAAGGCGCCGTGCAGGTATTCGCCATCGCGCTCCAGTCGCGCATGGTCGCCCAGGTTCGCGCTGCCGTCGGCGATGCGCTGCATCAGTGCCTCGTCGTCCGCCACCTTGCGCCGGATCACGCCGGTTTCCACCAGCCGCTTGAAGCCTTCGTTGACCATCTCGCTGCAGCCATACAGGCCGATGGCGAACGGGTCGAGCCCGCCACTGGCGAGGACGGCGGGATGCCGCTCCAGTTCCGGATCCAGGGCCGCCAGCACACGCCGGTACGTGGCGTTGTCGGTATGGCGCAGCACCAGGGCATGGCTCAGTGCGTCGGCCAGCGCACCGATGCCGATCTGCAGCGTGCCGCCGTCGCGCACCAGCGTGCTGGCATACAGCCCGATGGCGTAATCCACATCCGACACCGGCTGGCGCGGCAGGCCGAACAGCATCGGATAGGGCCCCGGTGGCGTGACCACGATGTCGAAGTACGCTTCGTCCACCGCCGCCGTTCCGCCGATCCAGGGCAGCTGCGGATCCACTTCGGCCACCAGCAAGGGGCGGGGCAGGCCGCGGGCCATGACAGCATCCACGGTGTCCTGGGTCAGGTCGTTGTTGCACGACATCGAAAGTCGCGTGCCACCGGGCTCGCGCGCGACCTTCTGCACGATCACGTTGAGCGCGCGGTCGGCCAGGGCGCGCGCGACATGGGTGTAGTTGAGGCTGGCGTAATGGCGTTGCGCGGTGCTCGAACGCAGCAGGGCGCCGCCCTGCATGTAGAACTCTTCCACCTCGATGTTCGGCGGCAGCGCGTCGCGTTTCATCGCCTGCACGTAGTCCAGGCGCGGGAAGTCCCCGCCGAAGTGGCGCGCGGCGAACGGCGCCACGAAGCGGCCCTCCAGGCCTTTGCCGCCGGCGGGCGGGTCCAGCGACAGCGCGGTGTAGAGCGACCACGGGCGTGCCGGATCGCGTGCGATGCGCGCGTACAGGGCATTCAACAGGCGATGCGGCTTGCCGATGCCCAGCGGGGCGCCCATGCGCAACGGGCCCGGCGTCCGGGACAGGATCAGGTCGACGGCTTCGTCGAGCGTAGTGAGGTGCTGTGTCATGGTGCCAGCGTAACGAGCCGCGCGTTGATCGGCCATGGCCTCATTGCTCCAGCATGTCCGGACGGAACAGGCGCCGCCGCGATACCTCGCGGCCCGACACCATGAAACGGCCGTCGCCACGGTAGTGCAGGGTGCGGGGGATGCGCGGCGAGGCGGCGACGCGCGCATGCACCACGCGCCACACGAACAACGGGTAGTCGGCGGTGATGCGGGTCTCGTGCAATCGGCATTCGAACTGCGCGTGGCATTCGGCGATCCGCGGCGCATCCACCTCGCGCGAGGGCAGGGCGGTGAGGCCGAAGCGGTCGAACTTGTCCTGTTCGGCGCTGTTGCAGTTGCCGATGCGCACGACGGTGTCCAGCAGGTCTTCGGTCGGCAGGTTGATCACGCACTCGCAGCTGGCGCGTGCCAGCGCGTGGCTGCGGTTGGCGTCCCAAATGTAGGTGCCCACCAGGTCGTAGCCCAGCATCATGTGCCAGCCCAGCGTCATGATGGCGCGTTCGTTCTTGTGTGCCGTGCTGAGCAGCACGACGGGACCGGGTTCCAGGTAGCGACGTACCTGGTCCACCGGCAACTCCTTCCAGCGCTTCTGCCTGGTCATGGCGCCGCTCCAATATCGTGGCGGCAGGATACGCGCCGCTCAGTCGAGAACGTGTACGGAATCGGCGACGCGCCGCACTTCGTCCGGATGGTGGCTGACATAGACGATGGGCAGGCGGATCTCGTCGCGCACGCGCTGCAGGTACGGGATCAGTTCCTCGCGCCGGGCCTGGTCCAGTGCGGACAGCGGCTCGTCGAACAGCAGCAGCGAGGGTTGCGAGAGCAGGGCGCGGCCGATCGCCACCCGCTGCGCCTCGCCGCCCGACAGGTTGCGCGTACGGCGGGCGAGCAGGGGCGCGATGCCGAGCAGGTCCACGACGGCGTCGAAACCGAACTGCGGCGCGCCCCGTCCGCCATGACGGCCGTATTGCAGGTTCCGGCGCACATCGAGATGGGGGAACAGGCGCGCATCCTGGAAAACGTAGCCCACGCGGCGGCGATGCACGGGCACGTCGACGTGGCGCGCGCTGTCGAACAGGCAATGGCCGTCCACGTCGATGCGGCCGGCCGCCGGCGTGAGCAGCCCCGCGATGGCATTGAGCACCGAGGTCTTGCCCGCGCCCGACGGGCCGACCAGCGCGATCACGCGTGCATCGTCGTCGATGTGCACGCGACGGTGGAAGTTCCCGCGGCGCAGTTCGATGTCCAGCCGCAGCATCAGCTGTCCTCTCCCTGCCGTGTGTGGTGGCGTCGCACCAGCCATTCGGAGAACAGCAGCGCGGCCAGCGAGATCACCACGGCCACGGCCGCCAGGCGCCAGATGCCGGCTTCGCCACCCGGCACCTGCATCAGGCCGTAGATCGCCGACGACAGCGTCTGTGTTTCGCCGGGAATGTTCGACACGAAGGTGATGGTGGCGCCGAATTCCCCCAGCGCCTTGGCGAACGCCAGCACGCTGCCGGCGACCAGGCCGGGCCAGGCCAGCGGGAGGGTGATGGTGAAGAACACGCGCCACGGGCCGGCGCCGAGGGTGGAGGCGGCCTGCTCCAGCCGGCGGTCGGTGGCTTCCAGCGAGAGCCGGATCGAACGCACCATCAATGGAAATCCCATCACGGCGCACGCCAGTGCCGCACCGGTCCACCGGAACGCGAACACGATGCCGAGCTGTTCCTGCAGGAAGCGGCCGACAGTTCCCTGCGTGCCCAGCGTCACCAGCAACGCGTAACCCATCACCACCGGCGGCAGCACCAGCGGCAGGTGCACGACGGCGTCCAGGAGTGCCTTGCCGGGAAAGCGCGTGCGCGCCAGCAGCCAGCCGACGAGGACACCGAAGGGCAGGCTCGCCAGGGCCGCCACCAGCGCCACCTTCAGGCTGAGCCGGATCGCGGTGAGTTCTTCCGGGCTGAAGACGTCGAACACGTCGGCGTCAGTCCTTCGTCGTGAAGCCATGCCGCGCGAAGATCGCATCGGCAGCGGGTGACGCCAGCCATTGCACGAAGGGCGTCGCCCGTGCCGTACGCGGGCCCCGCAGCGCAGCCACGGGATACACGATGGGAGGATGCGAATCCTCCGGGAACGTCGCCAGCACGCGCACGGCCGGCTCGGCCTTCGCATCCGAGGCGTACACGATGCCGAGCGGCGTCTCGCCGCGTGCCACCAGCATCAATGCCGCGCGCACGCTTTCCGATTCGGCCAGGCGCGCCTTGACGCCGTTCCAGAGCGACAGCGACTCCAGCGATGCGCGGGCGTATTTGCCTGCCGGGACCGTCGCGGTCTGCCCCACGGCGAGGCGGCCCTGGCCCAGTGCGGCCAGCAGTGTCGCCGGGCGCTTCAGGTCCACGCTTGCCTGGCGCGCTTTCGGTGCGACCAGCACCAGCTGGTTGCCCAGCAGGTCCCGCCGCGTGGCGACCTGCAGCTTGCCGCGCTGCTGCAGGTAGTCCATCCATTCCAGGTCGGCGGAGAAGAACACGTCTGCCGGTGCGCCTTGTCCGATCTGGCGCGCGAGCGCGGAACTGGCGGCGTAGGACACGCGGACCGATACCCCCGTCTGCTTCTGGTAGGCCGCTGCGGCCTCGTCCAGCGATTCCTTCAGGCTGGCGGCGGCGAACACGGTGAGCGGTGCGTCGTCCTGCGCCTGCACGGCAGGGGCAATGAAGGTGGCCGCGAGCAGGGCCAGTGCAGCGGATGCTCGGCGGAGCGACGTGGGCAGGTTCATGCGAACGACTCCTGGGGGAACGGACTATTCGATGATCTTCGGCAGTGAGCGGTGAGCGGTGAGCAGGAGGTCAGTGATGGTCGAGGGCCTTGTTCAGCACGGCAGCCAATGCCGCGCCGCCTGCCCGAAGCTGGCGTTCGGCCACCGGCAGGTGCTGGTCGACGTAGCGCTGCTCGAGTTTCGCGCGAGGCGGATAGAAACCGGGCTGGGTCGCCACGCGGCACGATTGCTCGGCCCAGGCGGGCGAGGGCGGCGGCAGGGTGATCGTGTCGAGGGATGGCTTCGGCAGCGCGCGAAGATGGCGCAGGTAGTCGGCTTCGCTGCGGCCGGTGGATGCCAGCATGCGACTGTCCCAGAGGGTGTGCAGGTTGGTGCCGCGTCCGTTCCAGTTCACCTGCACATCGTTGCCGCCCTTGTCGTGCGCGTAGCCTGCATGCAGCGGCTGGTGCACGTCGCCGACGAAATGCACGACGAACTTCAGCGCCTGCACGCGTTCGGCGCGTGTGCGCCGGGTGTCCGCGAGGATCGCGGTCTGTGCCCTGATGGCTTCCACCACGCAGTTGCCGCCCGGGCAGTCGCGCGGCTGCTCGTAGACGCAGTCATGCTCACCGATGTTGACGAAGTGCCAGCGTGCGGTCTTGCGGCCGAGGACCGGATCGTTTTCGCGCAGGTCGTCGGCCCAGCTGGCGACGCCGGCGAGCGTCGGATCCGGTTCTCCCTGCAGCAGGGCTTCGACCTGGCGTCGCGTATCCGGCGCCAGGTCATCCCATGCCAGCAGCGCCACCAGCCGATGGCCGAGGGGGCCCCACGCATGCGCAGGCATGGGAAGCAGCGCGAGAGCAAAGGAGAGGGCGAGGGAGGCGGCAAAAAAGAGAGGACGGACCATGCCGGTACTTTAACCGACACGGGCCGTCCCCATTTGACCTCGTCAGGCGATGCGGCTATCTGCTCAGAACTTCACGACATACGCCACGCCGTAGACCAGCGGGTCGATGTTGGCGGTGCCGAGCTTGGCGCCATCGACCTTGACGTCGGAGTCGATGTCGATCCAGCGCGCATCCACGCGCACGGCGCCGCGTTCACTGACCTTGATGTCCATGCCGACATGTGCGGCCAGGCCCCAGGAATCGCCCAGCTTGAGGTCGGTGCCTGCGAGCGCGCCCTTGGTGTCTTCGCTGAAGAACGTGGTGTAGTTCAGGCCGGCGCCGAGGAAGGGCGAGACCTTGCCCTTGCCGTTGAAGTGGTACTGCAGCGAGACGGTCGGCGGCAGGTGCTTGGTGCTGCCCACCGTGCCGACGCCGTCCACGGCGATGTCGTGCTTGAACGGCAGCGCGGCGAGCACTTCCAGGCCCAGGTTGTCGCGCAGGAAATACTCGAAGGTGATGGTCGGCTTGACGTCGCTGTCGATGTCCAGCGGCAGCGTGCCGCCGGCCAGCGAGCCGTTGTCGGACTTGGGGTTCACCTGGTGCGCGCCCACGCCCAGCGTCCACTCGCCCTTGGACTGGGCGAAGGCGGGAACGGCGGCGCCCAGTGCGAGGGCGATGGCAATCGGGATCAGGGTCTTCTTCATGATGGTGACGCTCGTTGGAATGTGGTGCCAGTCTCTGCCCGTGCATCCGGCGCCGCCTTGATCCTGATCAATGCCCGTGCGGCGGCGCCGCGGGGGCGGCCTGTTAGAATGGCGGCCCCCGTCAACCCCGCCGCGCCGCGCGCGTGGCCGCAGGAGTCCTGAGCAATGTCGATCAAGGTGGGTATCAATGGCTTCGGCCGCATCGGGCGCAACGTGCTGCGTTCCGCCGTGCAGAATTTCGGCAACGACATCGAGGTCGTCGCCATCAACGATCTGCTGGAACCGGACTACCTGGCGTACATGCTGCAGTACGACTCCGTGCACGGCCGGTTCGACGGCGACGTGAAGGTCGAGGACGGCGCGCTGTTCGTCAACGGCAAGAAAATCCGCCTGACCCAGGAGCGCGATCCGGCCAACCTGAAGTGGGACGAGGTTGGCGCGGATGTCGTCATCGAATCCACCGGTCTGTTCCTCGACAAGGTCACTGCGCAGAAGCACCTCGATGCCGGCGCGAAGAAGGTCATCCTGTCGGCCCCGTCGAAGGACGACACGCCGATGTTCGTCTACGGCGTCAACGACAAGACCTACAACGGCGAGGCGATCATTTCCAACGCCTCGTGCACCACCAACTGCCTGGCACCGATCGCCAAGGTGCTGCACGACAAGTGGGGCATCAAGCGTGGCCTGATGACCACCGTGCACGCGGCGACCGCGACGCAGAAGACCGTCGACGGCCCAAGCAACAAGGACTGGCGCGGCGGCCGCGGCATCCTGGAGAACATCATTCCGTCGTCCACCGGTGCGGCCAAGGCCGTCGGCGTGGTGATCCCCTCGCTCAACAAGAAGCTGACCGGCATGTCGTTCCGCGTGCCGACCAGCGACGTGTCGGTGGTCGACCTGACCGCCGAACTCGAGAACCCGGCCACGTACGACGAGATCAAGGCCGAGATGAAGGCGCAGAGCCAGGGCGCACTGAAGGGCATCCTGGGCTACACCGAGGACAAGGTGGTCGCCACCGACTTCCGCGGCGATACCCGCACCTCCATCTTCGACGCCGAGGCCGGCATCGCGCTGGATCCGACCTTCGTGAAGATCGTCAGCTGGTACGACAACGAGTGGGGCTACTCCAACAAGTGCCTGGAAATGGTCCGCGTGGTCGCGGGCAAGTAAGCCGTACCAGGCCGGTTTGACGCACGGGCGCCTCAGGGCGCCCGTGTCGTTTCCGGGTATTGCGAGGTGATACCCGGCGCGCTGTCCGCCATCACCCTCGGATCGGAATCTTGCAAATCCCCGGGCCATGCCCGAGGCTGCGGGCGCGGCTGCATGGACGGCCGCAGGACGCGGCGTTCCGCGTCCTTGCACCGGAAACACGCACAGGCGAGGTCGGGGAATGGATGACGTGGTCGGGTTGTTGGTGCTGGTGGGGCTGGCCGTACTGGCGATGCCGGTGCTGCTCATCGTCGCGCTGGTGGCGGTCAGCGGGCTGAAGCGCCGCGTGGCAATGCTCGAGGATCAGGTGACCCAGTTGCGCAGTGCGCGCGCGACCGAACCTGCACCCGCCCCCGCGCGCGCCGCTGCGCCCGCACCCACGGTGCAGGCTGCGGTAGCGGAGGAAGGTCCCACGCTGGCGGACCTGACGCGCGAACCCGCGCCACCCCGTCCGGCGCCCACCGCCACAACGCCGCCGTCGCGCCCGGCCGGGCCACCGCCCATTCCGCCGTCGCCACGCCCCGAGGCCTATCAGCAGCCTGCGCCGTCGATGCCGCCGCGTCCGGCTGCACCGTCGCGCCCCGACTTCGCGACGAAAGCCGTGCGCGCAGTGCAACGCTGGTTCACCGTCGGCAACGTGCCGGTGAAGATCGGTGTGCTGGTGCTGTTCGCCGGCGTGGCGGCATTGTTGAAATACGGCGCCGACCAGGGCTGGTTCACCCTCCCGCCCGAGCTTCGCCTGGCCGGGATCGCGGCGGCCGCACTCGGCGCGCTGGCGTTCGCGTGGCGCAAGCGCGAGAGCAATCGCACGTTCGCGCTCAGCCTGCAGGGCGGCGCCATCGGCGTGCTGCTGCTGGTGGTGTTTGCGGCGTTCAAGATCTTCGGCCTGATGCCTGCCGGTGCCGCGTTCGCGCTGAGCATCGTGCTGGTGGCCGGCGCGGGCATGCTCGCGGTGCTGCAGGATGCCAGGTCGCTCGCGGTGTTCGCGCTGCTGGCGGGCTTCCTGGCGCCCATCTGGCTGTCGACGGGAAGTGGCAACCACGTGGCGCTGTTCTCGTACTACGCAGTGCTCAATGCGGCCATCGTGGGCATTGCCTGGTACAAGTCGTGGCGCGTGCTCAACCTGCTCGGCTTCGTCTTCACCTTCGGCATCGGCACGGCGTGGGGCCTGTTCGACTATGCGCCGGAGAAGTACGCCACCACGCAGCCGTTCCTGGCGTTGTTCTTCGTCTTCTACCTGCTCATCCCGTTGCTGTTCGCGCGACGGCAGCCGGCGAGTCGGCGCGACTTCATCGACGGCTGCCTGGTGTTCGGCATGCCGCTGGTCGTGTTCTCGCTGCAGGCCGGCCTCATGCAGGGCGGCACGTTCGAGGACAGCCGGCTGCCGCTGGCGTTCTGTGCGCTGGGCCTGGGCGTGCTGTACGCGGGATTGTCGTGGCTGCTGCGTCGCCGCGAGAGCTACGACACGCTCGCGCACTCCTACGCGCTGCTGGCGATCGGCTTCGCCACATTGGCGGTACCGCTGGCGTTGTCGGCGCAGGCCACGGCTTGCGTGTTCGCGCTCGAGGGCGCGGCGCTGGCGTGGCTGGGCCTGCGGCAGTCGCGGCTGTTGCCGCAGCTGACCGGCGCGGGGCTGCAACTCGCGGCGGCGGTGGCGTTCTTCATCGCGAGCGCGGATGCGGCGTCCGGGTATGCGCCAACGGCCATGCCGATGTTCGCGAATGCCGCGTTCATGAGCGCGTTGCTGATCGCCGTTGCCGGTTTCGCCAGTGCATGGGCGTACCGCGGCCGCTTCGGTGGTGTGGCGCTGCTGTATTACCTCTGGGGCCTGGCCTGGTGGCTGGGCAACGGTGCGGTCGAGATCCTGACCCACCTCGGCCACCGCAACGAACCCGACGCGATGCTGGCCTTCGCCGCACTGACCGGTTGGCTGGCAGCGGAAGTGCACCGCCGACGTCCCGCCACCGCACTGGCGTGGACCACGCTGGCCGCGTTGGCCTCGGCCGTGCCGCTGGCCCTGTGGCAGTCCGGCGCGCACCAGCAGCCGTTCGCCGGTCACGGTGGCTGGGCGTGGCTGGCTTACGCGGTGCTCGGCGTGCGCAGCCTGATGTGCCTGCGCGACAGCGAACATCGCCTGGCCGGCGCCGCACAGTTCGTGTGGTGGCTGGTGTGGCCGCTGGTGGCCAGCCTGTTGCTGGCATGGCTGCCCGAACACGTGGAAGGCATGGGTGACGGCTGGCAGGCGGGCCTCATCGCGCTGCCATGGCTGGTCGTCGTGGCGTTCGCGCTGTTCCGCTGGCACTGGCTGGCCGCGCCGCTGGGCGGGCGCTTCGACGCCTGGCGTACGCCGTTGCTGGGCACGCTGTTCGCCGCGCTGGGGCTGTGGTGGATGGGGTCGCTGTTCGTGGCCGGTGGCGCCGCCCCGTTGCCGTGGATTCCCGTGCTGAATCCGATGGAGCTGGCGCAGCTCGCCACGCTGGTGCTGCTGCTGCGCTGGTGGATGCCGGAAGCCCGCGTGCTGCCGCCGACGCAGATCGTCCTGCTGTCCACGCTGGCATTCGTCTGGATCACCTCCGTGGTGCTGCATGCCGTCCACCATTGGGGTGGGGTGCCTTGGAGCGACAGCTTGATCTCCGGCAGCCTGGCGCAGACCAGTCTGACGGTCACCTGGAGCGTGCTGGGCGTGCTGGGCTGGGTGATCGGTTCGCGTCGCGGCCAGCGCATGCTGTGGCTGGGCGGTGCGGTATTGATGGCCGTGGTACTGGCGAAGCTGGTGTTCGTGGACCGCCAGCACCTGGGCAACCTGCTGGGCATCGGCTCATTCATGGCCTATGGCCTGCTGTGCACCGTGGTGGGTTATCTGGCGCCGGCGCCGCCGCGTCGGTCGGGACAGGAGGAGGCCGCCGCATGAAGACGTTCCTGGTGATGCTGTTGCTGCTGCCGGCCACCGCGCTGGCGCAGACGCCCGCGTCCTACGCCAAGCGTTGGCCGCTGGTGCTGTCCGGCGAGCAGGCCGGCGCGTACCGGGTGGTGCTGGATCGCGAGGTCTACGCCACCACGGCATGGCCCGACCTGCGCGACGTGGACGTGCTGGATGCGAACGGCAAGCCGGTGGCAGCCGCGTTGTTCGGGCCCGAACAACCGACGGCGCTGCCCGCGCGACGCATCGTGGTGCCGTGGTTCGCGCTGCCGGCAACGCCACAGGACGCCGGCACCTCGTCGCGCGTGTCGGCGCAGTTCGGTGAGAACGGACGCATCGTTCGTATCGAGGCCGACAGCGCGGGCACGGGAACCACGGCGCCCGCGCGCGCCTTCCTGGTGGACCTGAGCGGGGTCCGCGACAGCATGGAAGCGCTGGAAATCACCTGGGATCCGGGCACCCCGCGCGAGGCGAGCTACCGCGTGGAAGGCAGTCAGGACCTGCAGGCATGGGAGGTGCTGCAGGCACGTGCGACGCTGGTCGAACTGCAGCGCGGGCCACAGCGCCTGCTGCGCGACGAAGTGCCGATCAACGGCGGCTTCCGCTATGTCCGTTTCGTGCCGCTGGACGCATCGCCCGCGCTGCCCATCCGCCAGGTGCGCGTGCGTCTGGACGCCGAGCACCTGCAGCAGGCGGTGCAGTGGTCGGAACTCCAGGGGCGCAGGACATCCGAGCAGGGCGTGGAGAGCTACGTCTACCAGGGCGATGGACGTTACCCGATCGCGCTCGCCGACCTGGCGATGGACGACTACGCCGTGGGCGAATGGACGCTGGAGAGTCGCGACGCGACCGACGCACCCTGGCGCCTGCGTGCCGGCCCTTGGGTGGCCTATCGCGTGGGCGGCGACCGGCCCAGTGCATCGCCCGAACAACCCCTGGCCAGCGGCCCCGCGCGCGACCGCTATTGGCGCCTGCGCAGTCGCGGCGCGCTGCCGGAACAGGCGCCCACGCTGCGCCTGGGGTATCGCCCGGAAGTGATGGTCTTCCTTGCGCAGGGCACGCCGCCTTACGCGCTGGTGGCGGGAAGCGCAGCGGCGCGTCGCGCCACGGTGCCGATGCCGGAACTGCTCGATGCACTGCGTCGCGATCGGGGTGCCGAGTGGCAACCTTCGCCCGCCTACCTCGCCACTTCCGCATCGCTGGCCGGCGATGCCGCGCTGGTGCCGCCGCCGACTCCGCGCGACTGGAAGGCCTGGTTGTTGTGGGCGCTGCTGGTGCTGGGCGCAGGGCTGGTGGCGGCATTCGCCTTCAGCCTGCTCCGCAACCGTCCACCCGCGTAGTCCAGGCGTTCGTTTGCGGCACGGATGGGCAGGCGGGACAATGAGCATCTTCCCCGCTGCCCAGGACCCAAGATGCCCATCGTCCGCATGACCGACCTCGACCTCGCCGGCAAGCGCGTGCTGATCCGCCAAGATCTGAACGTGCCCATCGACGATGGCCGCATCACCTCCGAGCAGCGCATCACCGCCTCCCTGCCCACGCTGAAACTGGCGTTGCAGAAAGGCGCGGCGGTGATGGTCACCTCGCACCTGGGCCGACCGAAGGAAGGCGTGTGGAGCGAAGCCGACTCGCTGGCGCCGGTGGCCGCGCGCCTGTCCGAACTGCTCGGCGTTGACGTGCCGCTGGTGAAGGACTGGGTGGACGGCGTGGACGTGCGGCCGGGCCAGGTCGTCCTGCTCGAGAACTGCCGCATGAACATCGGCGAAGGCAAGGATGACGAAGCGCTGTCGAGGAAGTACGCGGCGCTGTGCGACGTGTTCGTGATGGATGCCTTCGGCACGGCGCACCGAGCGCAGGCGTCCACGCACGGCGTGATCCGTTTCGCTGCGGTGGCGGCCGGCGGCCCGCTGCTCATGGCCGAGCTGGATGCGCTCGACAAGGCGCTCGCCAGCCCTGCGCGCCCGCTGCTGGCCATCGTCGCCGGCAGCAAGGTCTCCACCAAGCTGGAGCTGTTGACCAGCCTGGTCGGCAAGGTCGACCAGCTGATCGTCGGCGGCGGCATCGCCAACACCTTCATCGCCGCGGAAGGCCATGCCGTGGGCAAGTCGCTGTACGAGGCCGACCTGATCGACACCGCCAGGAAGATCGACGCCGACGCGAAGGCGCGTGGCGCCGAGATCCCGCTGCCGACCGACGTGGTGGTCGCCACGGCGTTCGCCGCCGATGCGCCGGCGACGGTGAAGGCCGTCAACGCGGTCGCGGCCGACGAGTTGATCCTCGACATCGGTCCGCAGACCGCACAGCGCTATGCCGGACTGATCAAGTCGGCCGGCACGGTGGTGTGGAACGGGCCCGTGGGCGTGTTCGAGTTCGACGCCTTCGGCAAGGGCACCGAGACGCTGGCGCGTGCAATCGCGCAATCCGGCGCATTTTCCATCGCCGGTGGCGGTGACACACTCGCGGCAGTGGACAAGTACGGCATCGCCGGTGACGTCAGCTACATCTCCACCGGCGGCGGCGCATTCCTGGAGTTCCTGGAAGGCAAGACGCTGCCCGCCGTCGCAGCGCTGGAGGCACGCGGTCAGTGAGTCGTGCCGCGCTGTTCTTCGATCTCGACGGTACGCTGATCGATTCGGCCGTCGGGATCACGCGCTGCATCGCGCATGCACTGACGCAGCTGGAGCACCCGATACCGACGGAGGCCGAGCTGCGCGGCTGGATCGGCCCGTCGCTGCGGACCAGTTTCATGCCGCTGCTGGGCGACCCGGCGAAGGTCGAAGCGGCGGTCGAGCTGTACCTCGAGCGCTTCGAGTCGCACGGGTGGCTGGAGCACCAGGTCTACGCCGGTATCGGCGAGGCGATCGAACGGTTGCGTGCCGACGGCCACCGGCTGGCGGTGGTCACCGCGAAGAACGAGCTGCATGCGCGCAAGATCCTCGCGCACCTGCCGTTCGGCCAGCATTTCGAGGACATCATCGGCGCCACTGCTGATGGCCGGTTGAGCCACAAGAAGGACCTGATTGGCGAAGCATTGCGACGCCTGTCGCTGGCACCGGGGGCGTGCTGGATGATCGGGGATCGCCACATGGACATCGACGGTGCGCGCCATCACGGCATGCGCAGTGTCGGCGTGTTGTGGGGATTCGGTGGCGAACAGGAGCTGCGTGAGGCCGGCGCCAGCCACCTCGCGGACGCGCCCGACCAATTGCGGCCATTGTTCGCCTGAGCCGGAACGCGTGCGGTCAAACGCGCGTTTCATCGCTCGGTTTTTTGCGCACTCGGGTGTGCGTGCGCAGCATGCGGCTTGCACGCAGAGACCAAAAAAATACCAGTCGCGCGTGTGCGCGGATCACCAGGAAAGTGCTTTGAAACAGCGCTTTCCTCGCGCCACACCCTGTGCGCGGAGGGCTGTCCCGGGACAGCGGCATGACGTGGGGAATGTCAGTCGTTCCGAAGAAGTTTCGCTGTGGTAGCGTTTGCGCGATCACAGGGAATCCGCATCATGACCGAACGCCAGCGCCGCACCAAGATCCTCGCCACCCTCGGACCGGCGACGGACCCGCCCGGCGTGCTCGAGGAATTGTTCCGTGCCGGCGTCAACGTGGTGCGCCTGAACTTCTCCCACGGTGATCCCTCGGGCCAGGCCAAGCGCGCCGCAGCGGTGCGTCTGGCGGCTCAGCGCGTGGGCGCGGAGGTCGGCATCCTCGCCGACCTGCCAGGACCGAAGATCCGCGTCGAACGGTTCGCCGAAGGCAAGGTGGTGCTGAAGACCGGCGACCGCTTCGACCTGGTGGCCAGTGTCGACGCGCCCCCGGGCGATGCCTCGCAGGTGGGCGTCAGCTACCTCGGCCTGCCGGGCGACGTGGAAGCGGGTGATGTCCTGCTGCTGGACGACGGCTTGATGCAGTTGCAGGTGGTGAAGGTCGATGGCGAGCGCATCGTCTGCACCGTGCTCAACGACGGCGTGCTGTCCGACCGCAAGGGCTTGAACAAGCAGGGCGGCGGCCTGTCGCTGGGCGCGCTGACCGAGCGCGACCGCGAGCTGATCGCCTACGTGGCCGAGAACATCGGCGTGGACTTCATCGCCGTGTCGTTCTGCCGCAATGCCGACGACATGAACGAGGCGCGCCGCATCGCGCGGGAGCATGGTTGCGATGCGGCCTTGGTCTCCAAGATCGAACGCACCGAGGCGATCGAGAACCTGGCCGAGATCGTCGACGCCAGCGACGTGGTGATGGTGGCGCGCGGCGACCTGGGCGTGGAGATCGGCGATGCCGAGCTGCCCGGCCTGCAGAAGAAGATCATCCGGGAGTCGCTGGCGCGCAACAAGGTGGTGATCACTGCCACCCAGATGCTGCAGTCGATGGTGGACAGCCCGATCCCCACGCGCGCCGAAGTGCTGGACGTGGCGAACGCCGTCATCGACGGCACCGACGCAGTGATGCTGTCGGCGGAAACCGCTGCGGGCAGTTATCCCGTGCGCGCGGTGGAGGCGATGGCACGCATCTGCCTCGGCGCCGAGAAGCAGTTCGAGATGGACACAGATTTTGAGAAGGCGCCGCGCAACCTCGAGCGCGCCGACCAGGCCATCGCGATGGCGACGATGTTCCTCTCCGAGCACATCGGCGTGCGCGCGATCGTGGCGATGACCGAATCCGGCGGTACCGCGCGCTTCCTGTCGCGCTTCCGTTCCAATGCGCCGATCTACGCGTTCTCGCGCCACGACGGCGCACGCCGCAAGATGGCGATGATCCGCGACGTGTTCCCCATCGCCTTCGACAGCCGTGGGCTTGCGCCCCGTGAGGCCGCGCGCGATGCGATGCGCGTGCTGCACGACCGAGAGCTGCTGGCCGAGGGCGACCGCGTGATCTTCACCAGCGGCGACCACATGGAGAAGCACGGCGCCACCAATACCCTTCGCCTGCTGCAGATGGGCGAGCGCGGCAAGGCCGAGGGGCTGGGCGAGCTGTAACCGCTTTCCCGGGATTCCCGCCGCGTCCGGATCCGGGCGCGTTGCGGCGCGTCCGTCGTCATGGTTGCCCGCTGCCGGCGCGGCGCGGGCTACAATTGGTATCTTTCCCGCCGCTTCCCCAGGAACCCCATGAGCATCGAACAGCTTGCCGAAACCGCCCAGGCCATGGTGGCCGCGGGCAAGGGCATCATCGCGATCGACGAGTCCACCACCACCATCGCCAAGCGGTTCGAGGGCGTGGGCATCGAGAACACGGAAGAGAACCGTCGCGCCTACCGCGAGCTGTTGCTCACCACGCCGAAGCTGTCGGACTACATCTCCGGCGCGATCCTATTCGACGAGACCCTGCGCCAGTCCACCAAGGACGGCGTGCCGTTCGCCAAGTACATGAGCGACAACGGGATCATTCCCGGCATCAAGGTCGACAAGGGCACGCATGCCCTGGCCGGCTGCCCGGGCGAAGTGGTCACCGAAGGCCTGGACGGCCTGCGTGACCGCCTGAAGGAGTACTACAAGCTCGGCGCGCGCTTCGCCAAGTGGCGCGCGGTGATCACCATCGGCGAAGACATCCCGTCCGGCACCTGCATCGAGGCCAACGCGCACGCGCTGGCCCGTTATGCGGCGCTCTGTCAGGAATGCGGCCTGGTGCCGATGGTGGAACCCGAAGTGCTGATGGACGGCGACCACAACATCGAGGTCTGCTACGAAGTGACCGAAGCCGTGCTGCGCTCGCTGTTCGGTGCGCTGTACGAGCAGAACGTGCTGCTGGAAGGCACCATCCTGAAGGCCTCGATGGTCATCGCCGGCAAGGACTGCGAAGAGCAGGCCGACGTCGACGAAGTGGCCGAGTCGACCGTCATGTGCCTGAAGAGCACCGTGCCGGCGATCCTGCCGGGCGTGGTGTTCCTGTCCGGCGGCCAGACCGACGAGCAGTCGACCGCCCACCTCAACGCCATGAACCAGCTGGGCAACCTGCCGTGGCCGCTGAGCTTCTCCTACGGCCGTGCCATGCAGCAGGCCGCGCTGAAGCTGTGGTCGCAGGACCTGAAGGGCAACTTCGCCAAGGCGCAGGCCGTGGTCTATGAGCGCGCCAAGGAGAATGGCCTGGCCGCGCTGGGCAAGTGGGAAGGGTAAGCGCCCGCGCCACCGTGCAGTGATCGCGACGCCGGCCTTGTGCCGGCGTCGTCGTTTCCGAGGGTCGGAATCCGGAATCCGGCGGTGGCGTCCATTTCCCCGACCGTCATTCCCGCACGGGCGGGAACCCGGCGCCTTCGGCTGCGGTGCATGAAAGGCGCGGGAACGAGGACCCCTCTGTCGCTTGGCCCGGGCATCCATCCCGTCAAGGAGTGAGGGGATGGTCTCGTCATGCGGGGAGCGAGCGGTTCGTTCCTGAAACACTGGCCCGTGACGAAAGCGCGGCTGAACGGAATTCTCTGCCTTGAACATTATTGCTTAGGCATCTATATCATAGGCACCCATGAGCACTGTAAACGCCAAGAGCACCATCGGTTACCTCATCGCGGACCTCAGCCGGCTGTTCGGTCGCGTGTTCGACCGGCGCGCCGCGCACCTGGGCCTGACCCGCGTGCAGTGGCGCGCGCTCAAACGGATCCACCAGAGCGAAGGCATCACCCAGTCAGAGCTGGCCGACCTGCTCGACATGGAGCCGATCGCCGTCGGACGCGTGCTGGATCGCCTGCAGAAGGCCGGCTTCATCGAACGCCGCAGCGACCCGGACGACCGCCGCGTATGGCGCCTGCACCTGTTGCCGCAATCCGACGCGGTGATGCACGACATCGAAGCCGTCGCCGTCTCCGTACGCGAGGACTGCCTGGTCGGCGTCGATGCCGATGAATTGGCGACGACCCTGAAGGTGCTCGGCCAGATCCGCGAAAACCTTTCCCAGCTCGACCGCGCCAGCCGCGGCGAATCCTCCCTCCGCAAGAGCTGACCCCCACCATGACCAGCAAGATCAACCAGGCCGGCGAAAACGCGGCCACCCCCTCCGCTCCCAAGCGCCGCCGCGTGCCCGTGTGGCTGTGGGTGGCCGGCCCGCTGGCCGTCGCCGGCTTCTTCGGCTGGGAGTACCTCGCCTCGCAGCGCGAAGTGAGTACCGACAACGCCTACATCAAGGCCGAGCGCATCCTGATCGCGCCGCAGGTCGGCGGCCGCGTGGTCGAAGTCGCCGTGCAGCAGAACCAGCCGGTGAAGAAGGGCGACCTGCTTTTCCGCATCGATGCCGATCCGCTGACGATCGCGGTCGCGCAGAACGAAGCGCTGGTCGCGCGCATGGCCAATTCGGCCAGCGCCAGCCGCGCCAAGGTCGTCGGCACCGGCACCTCGATCCAGGCCGCGCGCGAGACGCTGGCGTGGGCGCAGCGCGATTTCCAGCGCATGCAGCAGCTCGCCGGCCAGCAACTGGTG
The DNA here is from genome assembly GCF_057773125.1 of Pseudoxanthomonas sp. 97-1-1. Lineage (NCBI taxonomy): Bacteria > Pseudomonadati > Pseudomonadota > Gammaproteobacteria > Lysobacterales > Lysobacteraceae > Pseudoxanthomonas > Pseudoxanthomonas sp. 97-1-1. The sequence goes on from NZ_JBYMTJ010000003.1 coordinate 444,164, forward strand.
TCGCGCAAGATGCTGGACGACGCGCGCCACGCCGTGGCCGAAGCGCGCACCGACCTGGGCGACGCCATCGCCACGCAATCCGAAGCCACCGCTTCGCTGAGCGGCAGCCCGGGTACGCCTACGCAGGACCTGCCCGAGTATCGCGCCGCGATGGCGATGCTGGCCAAAGCCAGGCTGGACCTGGCGCACGCCGAAGTGCGCGCGCCCGCGGACGGCATCGTCGGCCTGCACGACCTTCAGGTGGGCGAGTACATCAACGTCGGCCAGTCGGCGATGCCGCTGGTCGCCACCTCGCCGATCTGGGTGGAAGCCAACTTCAAGGAAACCGAGCTGACAAAGATGCAGGTCGGCCAGGCCGCGACGATCGAAGTCGACTCCTACCCCGGCGTGAAGTGGAAGGCGCACGTGGCCTCCATCGCACCCGCCTCCGGCGCCGAGTTCAGCGTGCTGCCGCCGCAGAACGCGACCGGCAACTGGGTGAAGATCGTGCAGCGCATCCCGGTGCGCCTGGAGATCGACAGCGCCGCCGCCGATGCGCCGCAGCTGCGCGCCGGCATGAGCGCCGACGTGCATGTTGAACTGCGCGAGGGCGGTACCGCCTCCAGCCGCGCCACTGCCGCGCGCTGAGTTCCTTTCCATGTCATCCCGGGCGTGCGCGGATGCGGGCGAGGGCACTGTGGTGGGGCCCGGCCCCGCTGACGCCGCGCCCCGGGTGACCTCTGGATCGTCACGCACCGCGTGCGTCGATCCCCTCCGGATTTTTCCATGAGCACGACTGCCGTCTCCCCCGCACCTGCGCACGACGACACCGGCAAGCGCACGCTGCTGGTCGGCTCGGTGATGCTGGCCACGCTGATGCAGGCGCTGGACACCACGATCGCCAACGTCGCGCTGCCCGACATGCAGGGCTCGCTGTCGGCCACCCAGGACCAGGTGTCGTGGGTGCTGACCAGCTACATCGTCGCCGCCGCCATCCTGACCCCGGTGACCGGTTGGCTGGCGGGCCGACTGGGGCGCCGCCGCCTGCTGATCATCGCGGTCAGCGGCTTCACCGTCGCCTCGCTGCTGTGCGGCATCGCCAGCGGCATCGGCGAGATGGTGATGTTCCGCATCCTGCAGGGCGTGTTCGGCGCCTCGCTGGTGCCGATTTCGCAGTCGCTGCTGCTGGATGCCTTCCCGAAGGAAAAACACGGCGCCGCGATGGCGATGTGGGGCATGGGCATCATGGTCGGGCCCATCCTGGGGCCGCCGCTGGGTGGTTTTCTGACCCAGAACTACAGCTGGCACTGGGTGTTCCTGATCAATCTGCCGATCGGCATCCTGGCGCTGGTCGGCATCATGGCCAGCGTCAAGAAGGACGCGGTGCAGGAGCGTAAGCTCGACGGTATCGGTCTCGGCTTGCTGGCGCTGGGCATCGGCGCGCTGCAGCTGTTCCTCGATCGCGGGCAGAGCGAGGACTGGTTCGGCAGTGTCGAGATCCAGATCGAAGCCGCGCTCGCCTTCCTCGCGCTGTACATGTACGGCCTGTGGTGGTGGCGCAAGCGCGACCACGCGCTGCTCGATCTTGGCCTGTTGAAGAACGCGAATTTCGCGGTCGGCTGCGCGCTGATCTTCGTCGTCGGCATCGTGCTGTTCGCCACGTTGGCGCTGTTGCCGCCGTACCTGAGCACGCTGATGAACTATCCGGTGCTGACCATCGGCCTGGTGCTGGCGCCGCGCGGCGTGGGCACGATGTTCAGCATGATGGTCGTCGGGCGCCTGCTGGGCCGCATCGACGCGCGCTGGCCCATCCTGGTCGGCATGGCGCTGATGGTCGTTTCGCTGCATGGCATGACGCAGTTCGGTCCGAATGCCTCCATGCAGTCCATCGTCTGGCTGGGCGTGGTGCAGGGCATGGGGCTGGGTCTGGTATTCGTGCCGATCTCCACGGTGGCCTACGCGACGCTGGAGCCGCACCAGCGCACCGAAGCCGCCGGCCTCTTCAGCCTGGTGCGCAACATCGGCTCGTCGGTCGGCATCTCGGTGGTGATGACGATGCTGTCGCGCGCGATGCAGGTGAACCATGCCGAGATCGGCGCGCGCATTCCCGCGTTTGGCGCGGAGACCACGCTGCTGCCCGCGGCGACGGATCCGTCCACGGCCACCGGTCTGGCGATGCTCAATGCCGAGGTCAACCGGCAGGCAGCGGCCATCGGCTATCTCAACGACTTCAAGCTGATGATGCTGCTCACCCTGGTGTCGATGCCGCTGGTGCTGCTGATGCGCGGCGGCAAGGCGCCGTCGGGGGGTGCCGGTGCGGATGCCGCTGCGGCGCATTGAGTACCGGAGAGCGGTAGCGATGCCTGCGTTTACACTGCCCGCATGAAGATCGAAGGCCTGCACCACGTCGCGATCATCGCGTCCGACTACGCGCGCTCGAAGCGCTTCTATACCGACGTGCTCGGACTGCGCATGGTTGCGGAGCACTATCGCGCAGAACGCGATTCCTGGAAGCTCGACCTTGCGCTGCCCGATGGCGCGCAGGTCGAGCTGTTCTCCTTTCCCTCGCCGCCGCCGCGTGTGTCGCGACCGGAGGCGTGCGGACTGCGCCACTTGGCGCTGCGCGTCGCGGACCTTGATGCTGCCGTCGCCCATCTTTACGCGCATGGCGTGGAATGCGAGCCGGTCCGCGTGGACGAGTACACGGGTCGTCGCTTCACCTTCTTCGCCGATCCGGACGACCTGCCGCTGGAGCTGTACGAGCAGTGAGGTGCTCACTGCAGGAGCGACGTGAGTCGCGACCGCACGCCATCCATGTTGGGATCTCGCAGACAGCGCATCATCTTGCCGCGCCCGGCTTGACCAGAGGCCAATATGGCGGACGACAGACGGTCGCGATTCACGTCGCTCCTACAGGACCCCGTACAAACGTGGATTCGCCCGCGTCGGCCTGCTAACGTGCGTGCCGTTCACTCGGGGGATGTCGGATGTTCTGCAGACAATGCGGCCAGCAGCTGGTCGACGAGGCCGTCGCGTGCCCGCAATGTGGCGTGGCGACGGGATACTTCCAGCAGGCCGTGGCGCAGGGCAAAAGCCGTACCAATTTCATCCTGTTCGGTGCGCTGCTGGGATTGATCGGCGTGCCGGGGGTGCACAACTTCTATGCCGGCTACAACCAGAGGGGATTGATCCAGCTGCTGGTCAGCGTGCTCTCGTGCTGGCTGCTCTGGTTGCCGATGTACATCTGGACGATCGTGGAGATCTGTACCGTCACCGTCGACAGCGACGGCAAGCCGATGTATTGAGGCGTCACGTCGATGAGGGCAATGCCATGAAGCCAACCATCCCGTGCATGACCGGCCTGCTGCTGGCGGTGGCCTCCGGCGCACATGCCGGAGAACTGGAGTGGCTGGCGGGCCACTGGTGCGGCCAGCATGGCAAGACATTCAGCGAGGAAACCTGGATGGCGCCGCGCGGCGGCCTTCTGGTCGGCATGCACCGTGACTCGCGCGATGGCAAGGCGACCGGCTTCGAGTTCATGCGCATCGCGCAGCAGGACGGGCGCTGGGTGTTGCTGGCGCAGCCGGGCGGTGGCGCGGTCACCGCGTTCCCGGCGGCCAGCGTGGAGAAGGATCGCGTCGTGTTCGCCAATCCTTCGCACGACTTTCCGCGTCGCGTGATCTACCAGCGACGGGACGTCGACACGCTGCATGCCCGCGTCGACGACGGCCGCGATGACGGCAAGGCGCTGGAATGGACGTGGCGGCGCGAATGCGACGCGCCGCCGTCCGGCTGATCCGTCACGGCAGCGCGGCGTCGCCCAGCGAGGCCAGCCAGTCGTCGTCCGAACCCTCGTTGACGCCTTCGAACAGCGGCGTGGAGAAGTAGCGCTCGCCAGTGTCCGGGAGCATCGCCAGCAACACGTCGCCGGGCTTGGCCTTCTGCGCAACCTGCAGCGCGGCAGCGACCGTGGCGCCGCCGGAGATGCCGACGAAGATGCCTTCCTCGGCCGCGAGGCGGCGCGCGGTGGCGATGGCCTCCACGTCGGTGACCGGCAGGATCTCGTCGGCCACCTCGCGGTTCAGCACGTCCGGCACGAAGTCCGGGGTCCAGCCCTGGATCTTGTGCGGCTGCCATTCCTTGCCCTGCAACAACGAGGCGCCCGCCGGTTCGGAGGCGGTGATGCGCACTTCCGGACGCGCGACCTTGAGCACTTCGCCCACGCCCGTCAGCGTGCCGCCGGTACCCCAGCCGGTGACGAAGTGATCGAGTCGCTGGCCGGCGAAATCGCGCAGGATTTCCGCCGCCGTGGTCTGCCGGTGATAGGCGGGATTGGCGGGATTGGCGAATTGGCGGGCAAGGAACCAGCCGTGCTGCTTCGCCAGTTCTTCGGCGCGGCGCACCATGCCGCTGCCACGCTCGGCGGCCGGTGTCAGGATCACCTTGGCGCCGTACGCGCGCATCAGCTTGCGGCGTTCGATCGAGAAGGTCTCGACCATCGTGGCCACGAATTTGTAGCCGCGCGCGGCGGCGACCATGGCGAGTGCGACGCCGGTGTTGCCGGAGGTCGCTTCGACGATGGTGTCGCCGGGTTTCAGCAATCCCTTGGCCTCCGCATCGAGGATGATCGCCAGCGCCAGGCGGTCCTTCACCGACCCGCCCGGGTTGAACGATTCGACCTTGGCGTAGAGCGTGACGTGCTCGGGTGCGACGCGGTGCAGCTTGACGACCGGGGTGCGGCCGATGGTGTCGAGGATGCTGTCGTAAACGGCCATGGGGTCTCCGTAGGTAAGCGGTGGATCAGGCGGCCTGCAGTGTGGGCGCCGGGAGGTTGCGGGAATGTGTGGGCGCGCCTGCACCGAGCGGCGGCGCGCCGAACCAGTGCAGCGCATCCGCCAGCGCGGCCACCTCGCCGAGGACCAGGAGGGCAGGTGAACGTACCTGATGGAAACGCGCGGTTTCCGGAAGATCGGCCAGGGTGCCATTCAGCACGCGTTGCTCGCGGCGCGTGCCGTTTTCGATCAGAGCGAAGGGCGTGGACGCTGCTCGGCCGTGCTGCACCAACCGGTCGCGCAGGCCTTCGAGCCCTGCCACGCCCATGTAGACCGCGAGTGTCTGCCGCTCCTGCGCCAGCGCCTGCCAGTCCAGCGTGTCGAACGACTCCTTGCAGTGCGCCGTCACCAGCTTCACCGACTGCGCGTGGTCGCGATGGGTCAGCGGGATGCCGGCGTACGCGGCGCACGCAACGGCGGCGGTGATGCCGGGCACCACCTCATAGGGAATGTCGTGTGCGCGCAGGAATTCCAGTTCTTCGCCGCCCCGGCCGAATACGAACGGGTCGCCACCTTTCAGCCGCACCACGCGCTTGCCGGCGCGCGCGTGCTCCAGCATCAGCGCATGGATTTCCTCCTGGCGGGTGCTGTGGCCAGTGGCCGACTTGCCTACTTCAATGTAGGCCGCATCGCGGCGGCCGAGGCGCAGCACGTCGTCGCTGACCAGGCGGTCGTGCAGGATGACGTCGGCCTCGTTCATGGCGCGCAAGGCGTTGAGCGTCAGCAGGCCGGCATCGCCGGGGCCGGCGCCAACCACCGCGACGGAACCGACGTGCGTGGCAGCGGTGCGCTCATCCAGCATGGCCTGGAAATGCTGTTCGGCCTGCGCGTGCAACTGCTGGCGGAACAGGCGGGGCAAGGGGCCCGCCAGCAGCTTCTCGAAGAAGCGGCGGCGTTCGCCAGGCTGCGGGAAGCGCTGGCGGATGCGCAGGCGCTGCCGGGTGAACAGGTCGGCCAGCGAGGCCCAGGAATCATCCAGCAGGGTTTCGAGCTGGCGACGCAGGTGGCGGGCCAGCATCGGTGCGCCGCCGCCGCTGGAGATGGCAATCTGCAGCGGGCCGCGTTCGACGATGGCGGGCACCTGGAAGCTGGAGAGTTCGCCATCGTCCACGACATTGGCGAACACGTGGCGCGCTTCGGCGGCGGCGGCGACCGCGCGGTTGACCGACGCATCGTCGGTCGCGGCGACCACCAGCCATGCCCCCGACAGCCAGTGGGCATCGAAACGCCCGGCAATCCAGTCGATGCGTCCTTCCTCGTGCCACGTGCGCAGCGTCGGCGTGAGCTCCGGCGCGCCGACGCGCAGACGGGCGCCGGCATGCAGCAGCGCGGCTGTCTTCCTTTCCGCGACCGGGCCGCCCCCCACAACGAGTACCCGGCGGCCTTGCAGGTCGGCGAACAGGGGGAACAACGGAGCACTCACGGGCATGGAGAGGATGGCGGCTGGGTTGCTGACCGTACTGCCGCCTCATGGCGGTCGGAAATGACATCCCACGAGAACCATATATCCTGCGGTTATAAGGCCGGCCGGCTACGGTCCGGACAAATCCTCTACAGTCCAAGGCCCCCTCCCGGTGGGCCGATGCGCGCCCCACGCCGATGACGCTGACCCAACTTCGCTATCTGGTGGCCATCGCCGATGCCGACCTGAACATCACGCTGGCGGCGGCGCGAGTGCATGCCACCCAGCCCGGCCTGTCCAAGCAGCTCAAGCAACTGGAAGACGAGCTGGGCTTCCTGCTGTTCGTGCGCAAGGGCAGGAGCCTGGAAGCCGTGACGCCCGCCGGCAACGAAGTGATCGAGCGCGCGCGGCTGGTGCTGGCCGAGGCCAACAACATCCGCACCTACGCCGCCAACCAGCGCCGCGAGAGCCAGGGCCAGCTGGTGCTGGTGACCACGCATACGCAGGCGCGCTTCGTGTTGCCGCCAGCCATCGCGCAGATCAAGCGGGATTTCCCGCAGGTGAGCGTGCATCTGCAGCAGGCGCCGGAAAGCCAGGCGCTGGACCTGCTGACCCAGGGCGATGCCGACATGGCCGTGGTCAGTACCGCCGGCGATCAGCCACAGGCGGGCATCGCCGTGCCGCTGTACCGCTGGCGCCGGCTGGTGCTGGTGCCACGCGGCCACGCGCTGGAAGAGCTCGGTCGCGTGCCGGGGATGGCCGATCTCGCCGGGCAGCCCCTCATCAGCTACGAATCCTCCACCCGGCCGGGGTCATCGCTGCAACGCGCCTTCGCCAAGGTGGGGCTGGAGCCGAACATCGCCCTGACCGCGCTCGATGCCGACCTGATCAAGACCTACGTCCGCGCCGGCCTCGGCGTGGGTCTGCTGGCCGAGATGGCGGTGAATGCCACCGACACCGATCTGCGCGCATGGCCGGCACCGGCGGAGGTCAAGGAATGCATCACGTGGGCGGTGCTGCCGCGTGAGCGCGTGCTGCGCGACTACGCGCTGGACCTGGTGCGCGCGCTGGCACCGCAGATCGACCGCCGCGACCTGCGCCGGGTGATCGACGGCAACCAGGATCCGGATTGGCCCGAGCCCCCAACGTGGGCAGCGCTCACCCAAACGATCACCAGTTGAATCGTCCCCCGATCACGTGATTGACGGCATCCCCCGACCTGCGCGAGCCTGAAGTCTCGTCGACACGGTCGGATACCGCGATGAACCGCATATCGAAGATGGTGCTGCGCATGTACGTGCCGGCGGTCGTCATCACCCTCGGCGGGCTGGCGACGGCCGAAGCCGTCACCCGCACCGAGCGCGTGCTGGTGGGTATTCCACCGCAACGACTGGCGTCGTTGTCGTTCCTGCTCGCCATCCTGTTGGGCACCGCGTGGGCGCTGCATTCCAGTTGGCGGCTGTACCGCTGGGCGCGGGGCCGCGAGCTGCGCTGCGCCTGCGGCGGCATGATGTCGCGCGTGCGCTACAACCGGCAGCGACAGAAGTACCGCAAGTGCCTGGCCTGTGGTGGCAAGTCGCTGGAGGGCGCGCATTGCGCTGGCGGCTGACGGGCGGCGCGCACGCATGAGGTGGCGGTTCGACGCGGTCTCCGCCGCCTGGGCGCTGGCATTGCTGGTATTGCTCGTGTTGCTGGCGACCGTCGGCGCGGGGCTCGGCTGGACAAGGGGCTTCGTGGGCGACGTGCTCGCAGTGGTCTGGGTGCATTGCCTGCTCGCCACCGTCGCCTGGATGCGTCCGCCGGTGCGGCCTTTGCTGGCGCTCGCCGTGGGGCTCGCGATCGAGGCCGCGCAGTACGTCAGCCAGCAGACGGGCTGGCAGGTGTCCTCACCCGTGCTGCGCGTCGTGCTGGGCAGCACGCCGGATGCGCTGGACGTGTTGGCCTACCTGATCGGCTTCCTGCTGGCGATCCTGCTGGAGCGCCGTCATCTCGGCGCCCCGGCGGCATGAGGCGCACATGGGTTCCCGTCTACGAGGGGCAACTCTCCCCGACCTGCTGTTGCGCCACGCATTCCCGGTAGCGGGTGGGCAGTCCGCGTATCTCATGGGTCTTGCCGGGCGCCAGCGCGAAGTTCTCCAGCGTCGTGCGCGTGCAGGGCGCAGGGTTTTTGCCCGGTGCGGGCGCAGGGCAGTGTTCGGTGTAAACGAGGTAATGGCACTGGCCGCTCTCGCTGGCGAAGCACTCGAACCTCGCCACGCCCTCCCGCACCGTGGTCTTGCTGAAGAGCGTGTCCACGCCGTTGGCGCTGCTGTGGTGGATGGTGGTGACGCTGGGCTTCTCGTTGCATCCTGCCAGGGCCATCAGGCAGGACAGCAGGGACGTGACGATGCGCATGGCGTTTCCTCTGGTGTTTCGATGGGCAAAGGCAAGCCATCCACGACGCAGGCGCGCCGTGCCGGTGATGCCACGTTGGATGCCGCGCGGAGCGGCCGGGTTTAGAACGGCGACTACATGTTGCGGAACAGGCTCATGAAGGGCTGGCTGACGGTCAGGGTTTCCGGACGCGTCTTCAACTTCAGCCGGCCACGGCCTGCGTCATCGCGGCTGACCGAGGCGACGGCCTTCATGTTGACGATGGTGGAGCGGTGGATCTGTTTGAAGGTGTTGGCATCCAGCGAATCGAGCAGCTCGCGCAGTGGGGTGCGCAGCAGCGATTCGCCTTCGGCGGTCATCACGGTGGTGTACTTGTTGTCGGCCTGGAAGTAGGCCACGTCGTCCACCATGATCAGCCGGGTGTCCTTGCCCGCGCTGGCGGTGATCCACACCAGCGGCGGCTTCGACGACGTTACTTCTCGTGCCGACAGGTGGCGCAGAAGCGCTTCCAGCGTTGCGCCGTCGGGATGGCCCGCCGCGGCGCGTGCCTGGATGCGCTGCACGGTGGCCAGCAACCGCTCGCGCGTGATCGGCTTGAGCAGGTAGTCGATGGCGCCCTGCTCGAACGCATCGATGGCGTACTGGTCGTAGGCGGTGACGAATACCACCTGCGTGCGTGGACTCGCATCGGCCAGGCCGCGTGCGACCTCGATGCCGGTGAGCCCCGGCATGCGGATATCGAGGAAAGCGACGTCGGGCTGCAACTCGGCGATGGATTCCAGCGCGCTGGCGCCGTCCTCGCACTCGGCCACGATGTCGAGCTGCGGCCAGGCTTCCTTCAACAGCGAGGACAGCGCGGTGCGCAGCAGCTCCTCGTCTTCGGCGATCACGCCCCGGAAGTTCATGCGGCACCTGCCTTGCCGGTCAGCGGCAGCGTCAGCGTGGCGGCTACGCCGCTGGGGAAATTGGACACGATGGCGAACGAAGCCTCGCCGCCGAAGGTCAGGCGCAGGCGTTCACGCAGGTTCTTCAGGCCGATGCCGGTGCCGGTGCTCTGGCCACCGAAGCCCTGGCCGTCGTCTGCGACGGTGAGCGTGGCGTGGTCGTCGTGTTTGCGGGCGAGGATCCAGATGGTGCCGCCGCCGGTCTTGGGCTCCAGGCCGTGTTTGATGGCGTTCTCCACCAGCGTCTGCAGCATCATCGACGGCATCGGTACCGCCTTGAGCGCGTCCGGCACTTCCACCTGTACGTTGAGGCGGGTGCCCATGCGGATCTTCAGGATCTCCAGGTAGGCCTGGGTGCGCTCCAGTTCCTCGCCCAAGGTGGACAGCGCCTCGTCGGTGCGCGGCAGCGAGCTGCGCAGGTAGTGGATCAGGTGGCCGAGCATGATGTCGGCACGCGGTGGATCGGTGCGGGTCAGCACCTGCGCGCTCGCGAGCGTGTTGTAGAGGAAGTGCGGTTCCACCTGCGCGTTGAGCAGGTTCAGGCGCGCCACGGTCAGTTCCTTCTCGCTGACGGTCTTCTCGACGTCGGCCTGTTCCTGTCGGCGCTGGTCGGCGACGCGGCGGGTGATGGCGCGGGTGACGGCTTCAGCGTTCTCCACGTTCACGCCGTCGTCCAGCACGAACAGGTCGAGCCAGGCGCTGGCATCCGGGCCCAGCATCAGGGTGATGCTGCTGGTGCCATTGCCGGGGGTGACGGTGGCCTGCACCAGGTCACGCTTCACCGCGAAGCGGGCCATGATGTTGAAGCGTGAGGGCTGGCTGGGACCGTCGAAACTGTCCACCCGACGCACTTTGACCCGTACCTGCAGACTGTCGGGGGCGCTCTCCGTCTCCTCCGCGCGCGGCAGTTCGCGCAGCGCGCCTTCGATCAGGGCGAAGGCGGCGGCCGTATCCAGCGGCACTTCGATCTGCCGGCGCTGGCGGCTCGACAGCGTGGTGCTGTCCAGCCGTCCCGTGATCAGCCAGATCCGGCGCAGATGGCTGATCAGGCCGATCAGCACCGACAGCATCACCAGGGTCGAGGCAAGGTTGAACAGCCATTCGGCCGCACCCGACAGCATGGTCCGTTCGAAGATGCCGTTCCAGATGAAGCCCGCCATGAGCACTGCGCCGAACCAGGCGACAAGGATGCGGACGATCAGGAGCAGGCTTGGGAACACGTGGGACACCGCGGCTTCGGGAGTGCCGTGGAGGATAGCCCGCCCGTCCCGGGAGGGAAGAGGGTGCGCGACGGACCCCGCGATGCGGCGACGAAACCGGGCTGGCCCGACGCGAATGCCTCAGGCTGCCGGGGCTGCCATCAGACGTCGATGTGGATGCCGCACTCGCGCTTGAGGCCGTTGAAGCGGGTGTCTTCCTCGCGCATGCCGGGCTCCCAGCGGCGCGTGGTGTGGAAGTCGCCGATCGACACGTAGCCCTGCTCCCACAACGGGTGGTACGGCAGGCCATGCTGCTTCATGTACTGCCAGACGTCGCGGTCGGTCCAGTCGACGATGGGGTTGAGCTTCCAGCGGTCCTCGCGTTGTTGCAGCACCGGTGCGTTGGCCCGGCTGGTGGCCTGGCTGCGGCGCAGGCCGGTGAACCAGGTGCCCACGCCCAGTTCCTTCAGGGCGCGCTTCATCGGTTCGACCTTGCGCAGGCTGTTGTACTGCTCGATGCCGACCAGGCCCTGTTCCCACAGGCGGCCATGGCGCGCTTCCATCCAGGCGCGGCTGACCAGCGGGCGGAACACCTGCAGGTTGAGCTGCAGGCGTTCGGTCAGTTCGTCGGCGAAGCGATAGGTCTCGGGGAACAGGTAGCCGGTGTCGATCAGCACCACCGGGATGTCGGCCTTCTGCTGCGTGACCATGTGCAACAGCACGGCCGCCTGCGCACCGAAGCTCGACGACATCGCCGCTTCCGCCGGGCCATGCTGCAGCGCCCACGCGATGCGCTGCTCGGCGGTCTGCGTCTCCAGCCACGCGTTGTGCTCGGCGATCTGGTCCGTGTCCAGGGAAAGGGCGAGGGCGCTCATGCGTGCAGTTCCAGTGCGATCTGTCGATGGGTGGGGTAGGCGGGCAGGGCGACCACGCCGCTGCGATGGAGGAAGTCGCCGAAGCCTTCGCCGTCGTCGCGTTCGCCGGCGTAGCGCGCGAACAGGCCGTCGAGCGTGTCGAGGATGGCGGCCTCGTCGATGTTCTCGCGGTACAGCGTGTTGAGCCGCTGGCCACGGGCGTCGCCGCCGAGCATCAGGTTGTAGCGCCCCGGCGCCTTGCCGACCAGCGCGATCTCGGCCAGGTAGGGACGCGAGCAGCCATTCGGGCAACCGGAGATGCGCAGCACGATCGGCGCCTCGCGCAGGCCGTGCTTGTCGAGCAGGGGCTGCAGCCGGTCGGTGAATCCGGGCAGGTAGCGTTCGGCCTCGGCCATCGCCAGGCCGCAGGTCGGCAGCGCCACGCAGGCCACGGCCGCGCGCTGCAGGGCGGTGCCCAGGCGTTCACCGGCATCCAGACCGTGCGTCTTCACCAGCGCATCGATGCGCTCGCGTTCGCCCGCCGGCACGCCGGCGATGACGAGGTTCTGGTTCGCGGTCATGCGGAACTCGCCACGGTGTACGTTGGCGATCTCGCGCAGGCCGGTGAGATGCGTCGTGGTCCCGGCGTCGGCGATCCGGCCGGCGTACAGGTGCAGGGTCAGGTGCCAGCGGCCGTCTTCGCCCTCGACCCAGCCGTAGCGGTCGCCGTTGTGGTCGAAGCGGAAGGCACGCACGGGCTGCAGGGCCACGCCGCTGCGGCGTTCGATTTCGCCGACCACCTTCTCCAAGCCATGGTCGTCGATGGTGTACTTGAAGCGCGCACGCTTGCGCAGCTCGCGGTTGCCGAGGTCGCGCTGGGTGGTGACGACGGCCGTGGCGACCTCGAGCAGCTGGTCGGGCGTGATGAAGCCGACCACGTTGCCGATGCGCGGATAGGTCTCCGCATCGCCATGGGTCGCGCCCATGCCACCGCCGATCACCACGTTGAAACCGGCCAGGGCGCCGTCTTCGAGGATGGCGATGAAACCGAGGTCGTTCGCGAACACATCCACGTCGTTGACCGGCGGCACCGCGAAGCCGATCTTGAACTTGCGCGGCAGATAGGTGGCGCCGTAGATGGGCTCTTCTTCCTCGCCGCTGCCGGCCACTTGCTCCTCGTCCAGCCAGATCTCGTAGTAGGCACGGGTGTTGGGCAGCAGGTGTTCGGACAGCTTTGCCGCCCAGGCCTGCACCTCGGCGTGCGCGCGCGACTCCAGCGGATTGGCGGCGACCAGCACGTTGCGGTTGACGTCGCCGCAGGCCGCCAGCGTGTCGATCAGTGCGGCGTTGATGGCCTGCATCGTCGCCTTCAGTTCGCGCTTGATGACGCCGTGGAACTGGAAGGCCTGGCGCGTGGTGATGCGCAGTGAATGGTTGGCGTACTGTGTGGCGATGGCGTCCAGCTTCAGCCACTGCTCCGGCGTGACCACACCGCCGGGCGTGCGCGTACGGATCATGAACTGGAACGCGGGTTCGAGCTTTTGGCGGCGGCGCTCGTCGCGCAGGTCGCGATCGTCCTGCTGGTAACTGCCGTGGTACTTGATCAGGGTCTGGTCCGACTCGCGCAGCGCGCCGGTGACCGGATCGGCCAGGCTCTCGAGCAGGCTGCCGCGCAGGCGGTTGCTCTCGGATTTGATGTCTTCGACGGAGTGGTTGCTCATCGGTGTTCCACTGTAGGAGCGACGTAAGTCGCGACCGGAAGGTTGCAGGTCGCGACTTACGTCGCTCCTACAAAAGCGGGGTCGTCAGTACACGTCGCGCCCGTAGCGCCCCTCCGTCTGCAGCTGCACCAGGTACTCGCGGGCGGCCTCCTCATCAAGCCCGCCATGCTCGGCGACGATGGACTGCAGCGCCGCATGCACGTCCTTGCCCATGCCGATGGCACCGCACACGTACAGGTGCGCGCCGTTCTGCAGCCAGTCGTAGACCTCGCGGCCGCGTTCGCGCAGGCGGTCCTGCACGTACACCTTGCGTGCCTGGTCGCGCGAGAAGGCCAGGTCCAGCCGGTGCAGTTCGCCGCTGCGCAGCGCGTCCTGCCACTCGCTCTGGTAGAAGAAGCCGTGGTTGAAATGCTGGGCGCCGAAGAACAGCCAGTTGCGGCCGCGCGCGCCGGTCTCGGCGCGCTCCTGCACGAACCCGCGGAACGGCGCCACGCCGGTGCCGGGGCCGATCATCAGGATGTCGCGGCTGCCATCGGCGGGCACGCGGAAGCGTTCGTTGGCCTCGATGTAGACCGGTACCTGGTCGCCTTCCCCGCGTGCGGCGAGAAAGCCGCTGGCCGCACCGCCATGTGCATGGCCGAAGGCGTCGTAGCCCAGCACGTCGACGGTCAGGTGGGCTTCTTCGCCCACGCGCTTGCGGCTGGAGGCGATGGAGTACAGGCGTGGCGCCAGTGGGCGCAATGCGGCGACCAGTTCCTGCGCGGACCAGTCGGCGGGCCAGCGACGCAGCACGTCGATGATCTGGTGGGTGCCGAACAACTGCGCCAGCGCCGGTGCGTTCGCCGGGCCGAGCAGGGTGTTGAGTTCTTCCGCCTGCGCGTGTGCGGCATGCGTGGCCAGGAACGGACGCGACACGCGGGTCAGTTCGCGGCGCGCCGCGAGCCATTCACGCAGCGGCAGGGTATCGCCGCCTTCGCTGACGGCGCTCTCGCCGTCCAGCTGCAGCGCCTCGATCACGCCATCGACCAGCGCGGCGGGATTGCGGTGGCGCACGCCCAGCGCGTCGCCGGGTTCATAGTGCAGGCCGCTGCCTTCCAGCGACAGTTCGATATGGCGCACGTCCTTGTCGGCAACGCCGTGCTGGCCGAAGCGCGGTCCCTTGAAGTCGCGACCGCTGATGCGCTGGTTGAGCAGCAGCTCGGCGGGGAACGGGTGCTCGTGCGACCACGCGGCCGCATGGCCCGGGCGCAGCGGGGTGACGGAGGCGAGCGAGGTGACGGCGGGTGCCTTCAGCAGCTCGCGCGCATGTCCCAGTGCCTGTTCGCGCCACGGGGCGGCGACGGTATCGATGTCGAGATCCGCCAGGCCGGCAGCGAACAGGCGGCTGCCGCCCAGTTCGGCCAGGCGCGCGTCCAGGCGCGTGGCTATGCCGCAGAAGTCGGCATAGCTGGAATCGCCCAGGCCGAGGACGGCGTACTTGAGTTCCGGCAGCTTCGGCGCGCGCTTGCCGCGCAGGAATTCCACCAGGCCGATGCTGTCATCCGGCGGGTCGCCTTCGCCCTGGGTGCTGATGACGATGTACAGCAGGCGCTCGCTGGCGAGCTCGCGCTGCGGGTAGGCATCGGCCCGCAGCAGGCGAACCGACAATCCGGCGGCTTCGGCCTGCTGCGCCAGCGTTTCCGCAGTGCGGCGGGCATTGCCGGTCTGGCTGCCGTAGACGATGGTCAGGCGCTGGCCGGCCTGCGGGCCGGCGGCCGGCACGACGGCCAGAGGCTGGGGGGCGGCGTGGGCAGCCGGCGCGAGTTGCGCCTGGGCCAGGCCGGCCGTGTACCCCGAGATCCACCACAGGCTGGCGCCATCCAGGCCGGCGACCGCCTGGGCCAGCAGCGCCCGCCGTTCCTCCGCGAGGGGGATGGGGGCAGGAACAGGCTGGGTGGCGGACATTCGGTATGGCCCGTGGGCGCGACTGGGACGACCGATGTTAGGAAGGCGACGCCACGCGTTGAAAGGACGCATGGTTATGGGCTTATGGCCTGAGCTTATTTCGCCGGCATGAGGCGCGAGCCGAATACTTCCCGGCCTCCGGACCCGGCACCAACGCCCTGCTAGGCTAGCGTGTCCGGGTCCTTCGCCTCCTTTGCCTGCCTCGATGACCGCCGTACCCCGCCTCTCCCATCTCGACCGCCTGGAAGCGGAAAGCATCCACATCCTCCGCGAGGTCGCCGCCGAATTCCGCAATCCGGTGCTGCTGTACTCGGTGGGCAAGGACAGTTCGGTGCTGCTGCACTTGTTGCTGAAGGCGTTCGCGCCGGCCCGGCCGCCCATCCCGCTGCTGCATGTGGACACCCGCTGGAAGTTCCGCGAGATGATCGCCTTCCGCGACTGGCGCGCCGCGGACACCGGCGTGGATCTGCGGGTACACATCAATCCGGACGGGATCGCTCAGGACATCGGGCCGATCAGCCACGGTGCCACCGTGCACACCGACGTGATGAAGACCCAGGGCCTGAAGCAGGCGCTGGACCAGTACGCCTTCGATGCCGCGATAGGCGGTGCCCGCCGCGACGAGGAGAAGTCGCGCGCGAAGGAACGCGTGTTCTCCTTCCGCAACGACAAGCACCGCTGGGACCCGAAGAACCAGCGCCCCGAACTGTGGAACCTGTACAACGCGCGCATCCACAAGGGCGAGAGCGTGCGCGTGTTCCCGCTGTCCAACTGGACCGAACTGGACATCTGGCTCTACATCTACCGCGAGAACATTCCGGTGGTGCCGCTGTACTTCGCCGCCGAACGTCCGGTGGTGGAGCGCGACGGCGCGCTGATCCTGGTGGATGACGAGCGCCTGCCGCTGCGCGACGGCGAAGTGCCGCAGCAGCGCCGCGTACGCTTCCGCACCCTGGGCTGCTACCCGCTGACCGGCGCCATCGACTCCAACGCCGATTCGCTGGAGAAGATCATCGCCGAGATGCTGGTGACCACCAGTTCCGAGCGCCAGGGCCGGGTGATCGACCAGGACCCGGGTGCATCGATGGAGAAGAAGAAGCTGGAGGGCTATTTCTGATGAGCATCCCTCCGCCGTCGTCCCAGCGCACGCTGGGATCGAAGTTGGTGTTCGCGCGATCAATGACGCTTGCCTGGGCTCCCTGCAAGATCAAAGTGGATCCCAGCGTTCGCTGGGATGACGATACCGGTCTGGAGTTGACGCGCATGACGATGATGTCGGTGGCCGCTGCATGAATACCGCAAGCGACATCGCCACCTACCTGAAGCAGCACGAATCCAAGCCGCTGTTGCGCTTCATCACCTGCGGCAGCGTGGACGATGGCAAGAGCACGCTGATCGGCCGCCTGCTGTACGACAGCAAGCGCCTGTTCGACGACCAGCTGGCCGCGCTGGAAAAGGACAGCCGCAAGCACGGCACCCAGGGTGAGCGCATCGACTACGCGCTGCTGCTGGACGGCCTGGCCGCCGAACGCGAGCAGGGCATCACCATCGACGTGGCCTACCGCTACTTCGATACGGACAAGCGCAAGTTCATCGTCGCCGACTGCCCCGGGCATGAGCAGTACACGCGCAACATGGCCACCGGCGCATCCACCGCGGACCTGGCGGTGGTGCTGGTGGATGCGCGCAAGGGCCTGCTGACGCAGACCCACCGGCACAGCTACATCGTCTCGCTGCTCGGCATCCGCCACGTGGTGCTGGCGGTGAACAAGATGGATCTGGTGGATTTCGACCAGGCCGTGTTCGAACGCATCGCCGCAGATTACCGCGCGCTCGCGCAGCGGCTCGGCATTGCATCGATCACCTGCATCCCGCTGTCGGCGCTGGAAGGCGACAACCTGTCCACGCGTTCCGCGCGCACGCCCTGGTACACCGGCCCCGCCTTGCTGGAACACCTGGAAAGCGTGCAGGTCGACGCGCACGATACCGGCGCGGGCCTGCGCCTGCCGGTGCAATGGGTCAACCGCCCGCACCAGAATTTCCGCGGCTATGCAGGCACGATCGCGGCGGGCGAGGTGAAGCCGGGCGACGAGGTGGTGGTGCTGCCGTCCGCGCGCCGTTCACGCATCGAGCAGGTACTTGGCCCGGATGGCGAAGTCGCCACGGCGCACGCCGGCCAGGCCGTGACGTTGACCCTGGCAGACGAGATCGACATCAGCCGCGGCGACGTGATCGCCGCCGCCGGCGATCCGCCCGAGGTCGCCGACCAGTTCGCCGCGCACCTGCTGTGGATGTCCGACGCGCCGCTGCTGCCGGGCCGGCCCTACTGGCTGAAGATCGGTGCGCGCACGGTGTCGGCCACGGTGACGGAGATCAAGCACCGCATCGACGTGAACACCCAGGAGCACCTGGCCGCCAAGCGGCTGGAGCTCAACGAGGTCGGCTACTGCAACCTCAGTCTGGATGAACCGGTCGCTTTCGATACCTACGCGCACAATCGCGCGCTGGGCAGCTTCATCCTGATCGACCGTTACGACAACGGCACGGCCGCTGCGGGTACGCTGGACTTCGCGCTGCGCCGCGCCGGCAACGTGCACTGGCAGCATGTCGATGTCGACAAGGCCGCGCGTGCGCGCCAGAAGGGGCAGGTGCCGAAAGTCCTGTGGTTCACCGGCCTTTCCGGTGCGGGCAAATCCACCATCGCCAACCTGGTCGACAAGCGCTTGCATGCACTGGGCTACCACAGCTTCCTGCTGGATGGCGACAACGTGCGCCATGGGCTGAACCGCGACCTCGGCTTCACCGACGAGGATCGCGTGGAGAACATCCGTCGCGTGGCCGAGGTGGCGAAGCTGATGACCGACGCCGGCCTGATCGTGCTGGTCAGCTTCATTTCGCCCTTCCGTGCGGAGCGGCGGATGGCGCGCGACCGGTTCGCCGACGGTGAGTTCATCGAGGTCTTCGTCGACGTACCCCTCGATCTCGCCGAGGCGCGCGATGTGAAGGGCCTGTATCGCAAGGCCCGCGCGGGGTTGATCCCGAATTTCACCGGCATCGATTCGCCGTATGAAACCCCCGAGCACCCCGATGTGCATCTGCACGCGGGCGAACAGGACCCCCAGACCCTGGCGCTCCAGGTGCTGGCGAAGCTGGGCCTGGAGTAACGCAAGGGCCGACCTCGCCGCAGCCGGCAAGGGTCATAGGTCATGGTTTGGCATGTGCACCCCATGCCCTTTGGCGCGTTTCCCGCACGAACCGCCGCATCCGCTGCAGCGTGTTTCACGTACGGCCGGTAGACTGCGTGAATAACGGAAATTACGGGAAGTTCCATGCTCAACCGATTTGCCCCCCGCGCCCTGCTGGTCGCGCTGCCCCTCTTGCTGCTTGCCGCCTGTGGCGGTGACAAGGGTGCGCAGGCGAAGGGCAACGGCAATGGCGGCGCGGGCGAGCGGCCCATCCCGGTCACCACCCAGGTCGTCCGGCAGGCCGCATGGAGCGACACCCTGCAGGCGCTGGGCACGGCGAAGGCACGCGAGTCTGTCACCCTGACCGCGAAGGTCAGCGAGATCGTGCAGGACGTGCATTTCGAAAGCGGCCAGCAGGTCAAGGCTGGCCAGACCCTGGTCACGCTGAAGGGCGACGCCGCGCAGGCCACGCTGGTGCAGGCGGAGGCGACCTACGCGGAGGCCGAACGTCTCTACCGTCGACAGAAGGAACTCGCCGACCAGCAGCTGATCGCCCGTTCGCAACTGGATACCCAGCTCGCGCTGCGCGATGCCGCCGCCGCGCGCGTGCGCCAGGCGCGCGCCGACATCGGCGACCGCAGCGTGCGCGCGCCGTTCGCCGGGGTCCTGGGCATCCGCCAGGTCAGTCCCGGTTCGCTGATCACCGCCAACAGCACCATCGCCACGCTGGATGACATCTCGCGCATGTACGTGGACTTCCAGGTGCCGGAGGCCGCGCTGGCGTCTGTCGAGGCCGGCAACACGGTGACCGCGACTGCTGCCGCGTATCCGGGCGAATCGTTCGAGGGCGAGGTGGAGACCATCGAAGCGCGCATCGACGCGACCACGCGCGCCGTGACCGTGCGTGCGGTGTTCCCGAATACCGAGCGCAAGCTGCGTCCAGGCATGCTGCTGGACGTACGCCTGTTCCGTCCCGAGCGGCAGGCGCTGGTGATTCCCGAGATCGCGGTGGTGCAGGTGGGCCGCGATTCGTTCGTCTACCGGGTCAAGCCGGATGGCAGCGTCGAGCAGGCGGCGGTGACCGCAGGCGTGCGGCGTGACGGCCAGGTCGAGATCATGAAGGGCATTGCCGCCGGCGACCGCATCGTCATCGACGGCACCGGCAAGCTGCGTCCGGGCGTGAAGGTGGCCGATGCCGCCCCGGCGGCGACGCCCAAGCAGGACGCCCCCGCCGCCGACGGCCAGGGCTGAGCGCATGAAGCTCTCCGATCTGTCGATCAAGCGCCCCGTCTTCGCGGTGGTGGTCAGCCTGCTGCTGGTCGTGCTGGGCGTGATGTCGTTCCTGCGGCTGACCCTGCGCGAACTGCCCAACATCGACCCGCCCATCGTGTCGGTGGAGGTGAACTATCCGGGCGCGTCGGCGGCGGTGGTCGAAACACGCATCACCCAGATCCTCGAGGACGGTCTGTCGGGCATCGAGGGCATCAAGACCATCCAGTCGAGCAGCCGCAACGGCCGCGCCGACGTGACCATCGAGTTCAACCTCAGCCGCGACATCGAGGCTGCCGCCAACGATGTGCGCGACCGTGTCAGCCGCGTGATGAACCGCCTGCCGGACGAAGCCGATCCGCCGCAGATCTCCAAGGTCGAGGCCGACGCCGACGTCATCATCTGGTTGAACATGCGTTCCACCGTGATGGACACGATGGAGCTGACCGATTACGCCGACCGTTACGTGCTGGACCGCCTGTCCGCGCTGGATGGCGTGGCGCGCGTGCAGCTCGGCGGCGGTCAGCGCTATGCGATGCGGATCTGGCTGGACCGCGAGGCGATGGCGGCGCGCGGCGTGACCACCGGTGATGTCGAGACCGCGCTGCGCGCGCAGAACATCGAGTTGCCGGCCGGCCGCATCGAATCGGCCACGCGCGACTTCACCCTGCGCGTCGAGCGCGGGTACCAGCGGCCGGAGCAGTTCGCCCAGTTGCCGCTGCGCAAGGGCGCGGACGGCTACGTGGTGCGGCTGGGCGACGTGGCCAAGGTGGAACTGGGTGCCGAAGAGCGTCGCTCCTACCTGCGCAGCAACGCGGTGCCGAACGTCGGCCTGGGCATCGTGCGCACGTCCACCGCGAACGCGCTCGACGTGGCGCGCGCGGCGCGCGCCGAGGCCGAGATCATCCAGCAGACGCTGCCGGAAGGCACCGACATCTTCGTCGCCTTCGACAGCACCACGTTCATCGAGGCCTCGATCGAGCGTGTCTACTGGACGCTGGGCGAGGCGATGGTGCTGGTGTTCCTGGTGATCTGGCTGTTCCTCGGCAGCCTGCGCGCGGCGCTGATCCCCGCAGTGACCGTGCCCGTCTGCCTGATTTCCGCCTTCATCGCGCTCTATGCGTTCGGCTTCTCGATCAACCTGCTGACCCTGCTCGCGCTGGTGCTCTGCATCGGCCTGGTGGTGGACGATGCCATCGTGGTGCTGGAGAACGTGCAGCGCCGCGCCGATCTGGGCGAACCGGCGCTGGTGGCCGCGCGCCGCGGCACTGCCCAGGTGGCCTTCGCGGTGATCGCGACCACGGCGGTGCTGGTGGCGGTGTTCCTGCCCGTCGGCTTCATGGAGGGCAACACCGGGCGCCTGTTCCGCGAGTTGTCCGTGGCGCTGGCGGCGGCGGTGGCGATCTCGGCCTTCGTCGCACTGACGCTGACGCCGATGATGTCGTCCAAGCTGGTGCGGCCGCATACCGAGCCGCGCGGACTCAACGCGTGGACCAACCGCACGCTGACCCGCGTCAGCGACGGCTACGGCCGGCACGTGGAGCGCCTGGTCGGCCTGACCGGCAAGCGCATCCTCGGCCTGGTGCTGGCGGCCATGGCGCTGTGCGGCATCGCCATCGTCGTGCTCGGCCTGCGCGTGCCGAGCGAACTGGCGCCTGCGGAAGATCGCGGCCGCTTCTTCGTCATGGTCGATGGCCCGGAAGGCGCGGGCTTCGACTACATGGTCAACCAGATGCAGCAGGTCGAGCGCATCGTGATGGGCCAGGTGGGCGGCGACAAGCCGATCGAACGCGCCAACTCGCGCGTGCCGCGCGGCTTCGGCGGCAGCGAGGACATGCATACCGGCCAGGTGATCGTGTTTCTGCAGGACTGGCACGAGCGCGAGGCCACCACGGACGACGTCGTCAACGGCCTGCGCGCCGAGCTGTCCAGGCTGCCGGGCGTGCAGGCGCGCGCCAACGTGGCCGGCGGCCTGGTCGGCAGCCGTGGCCAGCGCTACCAGCTGGTGCTGGGTGGCCCCGACTACGTCGAGCTGGCGCAGTGGCGCGACCGCATCCTGCAACGGATGGAATCCAACCCGGGCATCCAGGACCCGGATTCCGACTACAAGGAAACGCGGCCGCAGATGCGGGTGAACATCGACCGCGACCGCGCCGCCGACCTCGGGGTGTCGGTGCAGGAGATCGGCCGCACGCTGGAAACGATGATGGGCTCGCGCCAGGTGACCACGTACGTGGACAACGGCGAGGAGTACGACGTCATGCTGCAGGCCGGCCGCGACAAGCGCGCCAATACCGAGGATCTGGCGCAGACCTACGTGCGCGGCAGCGACGGCGCGCTGATCCCGCTGTCCAACCTGGTGACGCTGAGCGAGATCGCCGAGCCGGGCACGTTCAACCGCTTCAACCGCCTGCGGGCGATCACCATCAGCGCCGGCCTCGCGCCCGGCTACACGATGGGCGAGGCGCTGGAATGGACGCGGCAGACGGTGGCCGAGGAGTTGCCGGACTATGCGCAGATCGACTGGAAGGGCGAGTCGCGCGAGTACCAGGAAGCCGGTGGCGCGATCCTGCTGACCTTCACGCTGGCGCTGCTGATCGTCTATCTGGTGCTGGCGGCGCAGTTCGAGAGCTTCATCCACCCGCTGATCATCATGCTGACCGTGCCGCTGGCGGTGCTGGGCGCGCTGATCGGCCTGTGGGTCACCGGCGGCACGCTGAATCTCTTCAGCCAGATCGGCATCGTGATGCTGATCGGCCTGGCGGCGAAGAACGGCATCCTGATCGTCGAGTTCGCCAACCAGCTGCGCGATGACGGGGCGGATGTGGCGCGCGCCATCGCCGAATCGGCGCGCGTGCGCCTGCGTCCCATCCTGATGACGTCGGTGGCCACGGTGATGGGCGCAGTGCCGCTGGTGCTCGCCGGCGGCCCGGGTTCGGCCAGCCGGGCGACCATCGGCGTCGTGGTGATCTTCGGCGTGACCTTCTCCACGCTGCTGTCGTTGTACGTGGTGCCTGCGTTCTATGCGCTGCTGGCGCCGTACACGCGCTCGCCCGAAGCCGTCGCGCACGAGCTGGGCAAACTGGAAGCGGAAACCCCTTCCGTGGGCGGCCATGGCTGAGTCCGGCGGACGTCCGTTCGCCGGCGTCCGGCTGGAGGGCGAGGGGTTCGTGCTGCGTGCCTGGCAGCATGATGACCTGGACGCCCTGGTGCGGCATGCGGATGACCCGCTTGTACCGCGCGGGTTGAGCGACCGCTTCCCGCATCCCTATACGCGCGCGGATGGCGAAGCCTTCCTCGCCGGTCGCGTGGTCGACCTCGATCATCCCGTGCTCGCGATAGAGATCGGCGGCGAGGCCTGCGGCGGCATCGGCGTGCGCCCACGCCACGGCGAGAAGGCCCATGCGGCGGAACTGGGTTACTGGCTGGGGCGCCGCCATTGGGGACAGGGACACATGACCCGCATCGTCGCGGCCTACCTGGAATGGGCGGTGCCTGCGCTCGATCTGCATCGGATCGAGGCCAACGTGCTGGACGTCAATCCCGCCTCGGCACGGGTGCTGGAGAAGAACGGCTTCCAGCAGGAAGGCGTGCGCCGTGCGGCCGTGCGCAAGCCCGACGGGCTGCACGACCTGCGGCTCCTGGGCCGGATCTGGCCCTGAATCCACGTGGGGACTGCGCAGCGGCGCAGGTTACGGGTATCTTTCAGGGACTTGGCAGCGCTCGCCCGCCGCTTTCCCGCATCCCTGCATCAACGACCGGAGACCCATCCCCGTGGAAGCCTTTTTTGCCTGGTTGAACGGCATCATCTGGAGCAATGCGCTGATCGCGCTGTGCCTGGGTGCCGGCCTGTGGTTCACCATCCGCACCCGCGTCATGCAGGTGCGCGGTTTCGCCGAGATGTGCCGCCTGACGGTGACGGGCCAGAAGTCGGACGCCGGCGTGTCTTCGTTCCAGGCGCTGGCGATCTCGATGGCCGGACGCATGGGCATCGGCAACATCGCCGGCGTCGCCACGGCGATCGCCTATGGCGGCCCGGGCGCGGTGTTCTGGATGTGGGTGATGGGCTTCCTGGGCGCGTCGACCTCGTACATCGAGTGCACCCTGGCGCAGATCTACAAGGAGAAGGACGGCGAAGGGCGCTATCGCGGCGGCCCGGCGTACTACATCGAGAAGGCGATGGGGCTGAAGTGGTACGCGGTGACCTTCGCCGTGGCGACGGTCATCGCCACCGGCCTGCTGCTGCCGGGCGTGCAGGCCAACGCGATCGCCGACAGCGCCACCAACGTGCTCTGCGGCATGGGCGACTGCGCCGCCGTGGGCGGCACCGGCGCGTTGAAACTCTGGATCGGGCTGGGCGTGGCGGCCGTACTAGCGGTCATCATCTTCGGCGGCATCAAGCGCATCGCGACCTTCGCCGAGGTGGTGGTGCCGTTCATGGCGCTGGCCTTCATCCTGATGGCGGTGATCGTGATGATCGCCAACGCCGGCAAGGTGCCGGCGATGTTCGCCGACATCTTCTCCAGCGCGTTCGGTGCGCATGCGGCCTTCGGCGCGATCATCGGCCAGGCCATCGCCTGGGGCGTGAAGCGCGGCATCTACGCCAACGAAGCCGGCCAGGGCACCGGCCCGCACGCCGCCGCGGCCGCCGAAGTCTCGCACCCCGCCAAGCAGGGCTACGTGCAGGCGTTCGCGATCTACTTCGACACCATGCTGGTGTGCACCTCGACGGCGTTCCTGTTGCTGTCGACGGGCATGTACAACACGTTCAAGACGGTCAGCGAGAACGGCAAGGACACGCTGGTCGAGATCTTCTCCGGCGTTCCCGGCCTGCAGCCATCGGAAGGTGCGCAGTTCACCCAGGCGGCAGTGGAATCGGTGCTGCCGGGCTGGGGCGCAGGCTTCGTGGCGCTGGCGCTGTTCTTCTTCGCCTTCACCACGATCATGGCCTACTACTACATGGCCGAGACCAACCTGACCTACCTGGCCGGCGTGAAGAAAACCCACCCGCTGGCGACGCTACTGCTGCGCCTGGGCATCGTGGGCATGGTCGTGTTCGGCGCGTACCACAACGCCGCGATGGCGTGGACGCTGGGCGACATCGGCGTGGGTCTGATGGCATGGTTGAACGTCATCGCCATCCTGATCCTGCAGAAGCCGGCCCTGATCGCGTTGCGCGACTACGAGCGGCAGAAGAAGCAGGGGCTGGACCCGACCTTCGATCCGGAAGCGCTCGGCATCCGCAACGCGCACTTCTGGAAGAAGCAGGCCTGACGTGAGCAATCCCTGGAACACCCGTCCGCCGCGTCCGCCCGGCAATCCGCCGGATCGCCGGCGTCCGCCAAGGGCGCAGGATGAGCGTCCACCCCGCGTCCAAGCCTCCGGTGTCGAACGTCCTGCGGACGCTTCACGCGAGGAAATGCGCCTGTACGGTCTGAATGCCGTGCAGGCGGTGTTCGCGCGGCGCCCCGACGCCATCCGCAAGCTGTATCTCCTCGAAGCGCGCATCCCCGCGCTGAAACCCCTGCTGGCATGGTGCGTCAAGCACCGTGTCGGCTACCGGGTGGTGGAGGAGGGTGATCTGGATCGCCTGGCTGCCAGCACGCACCACGAAGGCGTGGTGGCCGACGTGCTGAAACTGGCGCCGTCGCCGATGACGGACTGGTTGCGTGCGCTTCCCGAGGGACAGCCGGCCGCAGCGCTGTGGCTGGACGGCGTGGGCAATCCGCACAACTTCGGCGCCATCCTGCGCTCGGCCGCGCATTTCGGCGTGGCCGGCATCCTGCTGCCGCGCGACTCCACGCTGGCGCTGTCCGGTGCCGCCGCGCGTGTGGCCGAGGGCGGCGCCGAACAGGTGCCGCTGGTGCGGATGGGCCACCCGGAGAATGCGCTGGCGCAATTGCGCGGCGCAGGCTTTGCGCTGGCCGCCACTGTCGTGCGCGGGGGAGATGACCTGTTCGCGGCAAGACTGCCGCAACGCTTGATCTACGTGATGGGCGCGGAAGGCGAGGGCATGGATGCGCGCCTCGCCGAGGCCTGCGACCTGCGCCTGTCGATTCCCGGCAGCGGTGCAGTCGAGAGCCTCAACGTCGCCGCCGCGACGGCGGTGTTCCTGGCGCAGTGGAAGCAGCGTCTGTCGACAAAACTGTAGGAGGGGCTTCAGCCCCGACTTCGTTTTTTTGCGATCTCGGTAGTCAGCAGTGAGGGTCGGGGCTGAAGCCCCTCCTACAGGTCTACTCCTTCAGCTGGCTGCCGAAATCGCCCTCGGCTTCTGCCGCCAGGTACGCGAACACCGTGTACGCCGCGACATTCTGCGCCAGCGCCGCCGGGTCGATCTTGTCCAGCGTGTCATCGGCGTTGTGGTGCAGGTCGAAGTAGTCGCTGCCGTCCTGCGCCAGCCACGCCCACGCCATGCCCTTCGCGGCGAATGGACTGATGTCCGGGCCTGCGCTGCCCTTGCCGGGTGCGTACTCGATGCCCAGCGGCGCCAGTGCCTGCGCGATCTGTTCGGTCGCCTTGCGCGCATGGTCCGGCGCGCCGGTATTGAACGCGTAGATGCGGCCCGCGCCGAAGTCGCTTTCGGCGGCGATCTGGTGGCGCGTGATGTCGGCCAGGTACTTCTCCGCGTAGGCCTTGCCGCCGTAGAGGCCCTGCTCTTCGTTGGCGAAGGCGATTACGCGGATGGTGCGCTTCGGCGCCTGCTTGAGCTGGCCGATCAGATGCCCCGCCGCCATGGTGATGCCGATGCCCGCGCCGTCGTCGATCGCGCCGGTGCCCAGGTCCCACGAATCCAGGTGGCCACCGATCACCACCACTTCCTTGGGCAGGCTGCGCCCGGTGATCTCGCCGATGACATTGTGCGAGGTGTACTCGCCGTCCCAGCCGCAATCCAGTACGAGCGACACGCGCACCGGGCCGCGCTGCAACAGGCGCGCCAACTGGTCGGCATCGGGGATGGTCAGCGACGCGGACGGTACCGGCGTCAGGCCCTCGTCGAAGCGCGTGATGCCGGTATGCGCGACGCGGTGGTTGTCGGTGCCGGCCGAGCGCATCAGGAACGCGATGGCGCCCTTGCGGATCGCCGCCGAGGGTCCTTTCGAGCGGATCGCGCCGCCGTTGCGGTAGTCGCTGCCGTCACGCGCGGCCTTCATCGGATAGTCGACGAAGGCGATCTTGCCGGCCAGCGAGCCCGCCGGTGCCGCTTCAAGTGCGGCCAGGTCGGCGAAGCGCACGATCTCCGCGTCCACCTTGCCCGCGGGGCTGCCGCCCAGCGCGGTGATCGTCAGCGGTTGCGCGTGCGTGCCGAGCACGGCCGCGCTTTCGCTGCGGCGCACCCACTTGGGAAACGTCACCGGTTCGATCCAAACCTTGTCGAAACCCAGTGCCTTGAACTTCGCCTGTGCCCACGCGACCGCCTTCGCGTCGGCCTCGCTGCCGGCCAGGCGCGGGCCCACTTCGGTCGTCAGTGATTCGACGACGTTCCAGCCGGTGCGGTCCGTGAGGGCCTGCTCGCGCAGTTGCGCGGCAGTGGCCAGTGCGGTGTCGGGGATGCGGGTTTCGCGGGAGGCGGCGAAGGCGGGCGCGGTGACGGCCAGGGCAAGCAGCAGCGGAGCAAGACGCATGGAGGGTCCCGGAAAACGAAGGCCACGAGCTTACCAGCCCGTGGCCCCGTGTTTCCGTCGACGGCGTTGCCGATCCGGAACGCCGCGTGCCGTTATTTCTTCAGTGCGTCCCGGATCTCGCGCAGCAGCACGATGTCCTCGGGCGTGGCGGCTTCCGGCGCGGGTGCACGCACGCGGTTGTAGGCTTTCAGGAACAGGAAGATCACGAACGCGATGATCAGGAAGTCGATGGCGGTCTGCAGGAAAGCGCCATACTTCAACAGCAGCGCCGGCACGATCTCCTTGCCCGCCGCATCCACCTGCGCCGCGCGCAGGGTCACCGCCAGGTCGCTGAATTTCACGCCGCCCATCGTCAGGCCCACCAGCGGCATCACGATGCCATCCACCAGGCTGCTGACGATCTTGCCGAACGCGGCACCGATGACCACGCCGACGGCCAGGTCGACCACGTTGCCGCGCGACACGAACTCCTTGAACTCGCTGATCATGCCCATCCCATGTCCTCGTCAGTCGGCGCCTCTGCGGCGTCGGCGCCGACTATATCGCACGCACCGTCGATCAGCCGGCAATACGGCCGCGCAACTCGACCACGCCGTCGAGGGTGGCGGTGAACGTGTCGCCCGGCACCAGCGCAGCCACGCCTGCGGGCGTGCCCATGAAGACCAGGTCGCCCGCCTTCAGCGCGTAAAGCATGGACAACTCGTGCAGGATGTCGGCCACGTCCCAGATGAGGTCGTGCAGCGCGCCATGCTGGCGCATGTCGCCGTTCACCCGCAGGGTCAGCGTGCGGTCTTCCAGCACCCCGACATCCGCCGCTGGAACCAGTTCGCTGACCGGTGCGGAATGATCGAAGCCTTTGCCGGTATCCCAGGGCAGGCCCTTGGCCTTGGCCGCGCCCTGCAGGTCGCGACGGGTCAGGTCCAGGCCGACGCCGTAGGCGATCACCAGCGCCTTCGCGGCCCCGGGGGAGAGCGGTCCGGGCGGTGCGTCGCTGCCCAGTGCGACGACCAGTTCCACCTCGTGGTGCAGGTCGCGCGTGCCCGGCGGGTAGGGAACATCCGCATTCGCGGTGACGATCGCGTCGCCCGGTTTGTGGAAGAACACGGGGCTGCCGCGCTCGGCCTTCGAAGCGGGTGCGGTCGCGCCCATCTCGCGCGCGTGGTCGGCGAAGTTGCGGCCCACGCAGAAGATGCGGCGCACCGGGAACGTGCCGCCACCGCGCACCGGAACGCGCGGAACAGGCGGAGCAGGGATGATGTCGGTCATGTCGGCCACCCGGGGAATGTGGCCGCAGAGTGTAGGCGGGAACGCGCTCGCCCCGCCAAGATGCTCAATGCGAGAGCGGCAGCACCGGCTTGCGGACCACGTGGTACTCCGCGTCGACCACCCGCGCATCGCGCGCGCTGGGCTTGCCCCGCTGGCGCAGGAGCTTGTAAGCCAGGCCGCCGGCGATCATCGCGGCACCGACGAACACGCTGAAGAACACCAGCACACCGAGCAGCAGCACACCCAGCAGGCCCAGGCCGACCCGCAGCAGCGGATGGCGCGGCTTGCGCGGAGCGAACACGTGGCGGAAGGCATTGAACTGGAAATGGCGTGCGTACATGGCGTTGCGTCGTGACAGAATGCGGCCGGAGCCGGTACGCGCAGTATCGGATGACCGTTTGATGACCGTGTGAGGACTTCGTTAAGCGACATGCGACTGAGCGCACTGAATGACATCGCCGACGGCGGTTTCGCCGAGGTTGAAGCCGTGATCGGCGACGATGCCGAGTCGTTGATCCTGCATCGCGATGGCGGCGATGTGCGCGCATGGCTCAATGTCTGTCCCCACGCCGGCAGACGGCTGGACTGGGCGCCCGGTCAATTCCTCAAGAGCAAGGACGGCCACCTTGTCTGTGCCGCCCACGGCGCCTCGTTCGAACTCGTACGCGGTGACTGCGTCGCCGGGCCCTGCCGCGGCGATTCGCTGTGCGCCGTCGCCGTGCAGGTGCGTGACGGCGAGGTGTGGCTGGACTGAGTCGCGCTGCTGGCGTCAGTCGACGCCTTGCACGATCACGCAATGCCAGCCGGTGCGGTAGGTCTCGTAGCCGGGTGACGCGGCCTGTGCCACGCAATGGGGGCGGCCTTCGATGGATACGTCGATCGCGCCACGGGGCTGGGCGAACAGGGATGCATGCCCAGGAAAATCGAGTCGCGAGGCATCCGCGCCGGACTGCGTGTCGGCCAGCAACCGGCCCTGCGCATCGACGATGCAGACCCGGCTACGGCGCCATTCCACCTCCGACAATGGCGTCCGTTCCACGATGGTCTGCGCCAGTGCGTCCCATCGGAACACAATGCCGAGCACGCCCAGCACGCGCCCCTGTACGCGACCGCCTTCGCGCACCGTGCAGGCGTAAACCAGTACGCGCTCACCGCCCGCAAGCGTGCTCGCATGCATGGACTGGAAGCCGAACTCTTCGCCATTGCGCGTGGACATGGCGGACTGGAACCATTCCTGCTGCGCGACCGAGTGGCCTGCGGACGGGTACTGGCGTGGCCGGCCATTGGTCAGCACATTGCCTTGCAGGTCGGTGAGCACGAGGTCGAAATAGACGGTGTAGGAATCCAGTATCTGGCCGAGCCGCTGGCTGGCATGCGTGAGCGCGGCCGGTTGCGGGTCGTGTGCGGCGGCGACGATCGCCGCATCGGTAGCCCACCAGCGCACATCGCAACTGCGCTCGTACAGGTTGCGGTCGATCAGGTCGATGTTGGCCAGCGCCAGGTCCGTCAGCCGCGTCCGGCGCACGTCGGTCTGCAGTTGGTCCAGTCGCTCGCGCAGATCGGTGCTGGTGCGACCCGCCATGCGGTCGATTTCCTGCGCGGTGTCGCTGACCCGTCGCGACAGCGTGTCCATCTCTTCGGCGATCACGCCGAAGCTGCGTCCGGCGCTGCCGATACGCACGGCCTCGATGCGTGCATTCATCGAGATGATGCGGGTGATGCGGTTGATCTCGTCGATCTTCTGCAGCGATTGCCGCAGTTGTTTCAGCAAGGAATCCGACAATCCCGATACCGACTGGATGTGGTCGTCGATGCCGGCGTCGGGCACGGGGGCGACAGCGCATGCGTTCATGGAACTCCTTGTGGGGAAGGGGGCGGGGCGACACGGCGCCGGAATGCGGCAGCGTGAAGTCGCTCCCCGTGTTGAGGCGCTATCGGCGCGCAAGCGGAGTGCTTTAATCGGCACCGTCGCGGTGCGCGATTTCCCCGGGATGGGGCGGCCGGGCGTCGCGTGTTGGACGCATGCGCGACGCTTGCCTGGAATCCGCGCACCACGGACAGGGGACCGGCATGGGCGACGCGAGCAACTGCATCGCCGTCCGCGTTGGCGACCACGTCCAAGTCGATCGGCGATTGGATGAACGCCTATTTCGCGGCTGCGACGTTGCTGCTGTTGCCGTTCGAAGCAGTGGCGTTCCGGTTGGCCTTTCACCGCGTCGGTTCGCTGAACTACCCGGAATGGCTGGTGATAGCGGCCTTCCTGACCGTCCAGACCTTTGTCTTCTGGTCGATCGCGCTGCTTCTGCAACGCTGGGTCCCGGGTTTGCCGGCGTGGTCGGTCTTGGTCTCGACGGTTTACGGCATCTTTTCGTTGATGCAGCTGTTTCAGCCGTATGCGCGCTGGAAATCGCTGCTGCGCGGCCTTCTGGGTTGTGGGCTCTTCTTCGTTGTCATCCAGGTGGTAATGGGGGTAGCGGTGGCAGTGGTGATGGCGACCTCCGTCGGAGGGTAGTACCCCACCTTGCATTCGATTGCCGCACATTTGCAGGTCGAACGCAGTGACCGATCGCAGACCAGAACGCCGGCACAGGGCCGGCGTTCTCGTTGGGCAAGGTCAGAGGCGATCACGCATCTGTGCGCGCAACCACGTCACTTCAGCGCCTTGAACCGCAGGCGGTGCGGACGGGCGCCGTCTTCGCCCAGGCGACGCTTCTTGTCTTCCTCGTACTCGCGGTAGTTGCCCTGGAAGAACTCCACGTGCGAGTCGCCTTCGAAGGCGAGGATGTGGGTGGCGATGCGGTCCAGGAACCAGCGGTCATGCGAAATGACGAAGGTGTTGCCGGGGAACTCCAGCAGCGCGTCTTCCAGCGCACGCAGGGTTTCGATGTCCAGGTCGTTGGACGGTTCGTCGAGCAGCAGCACGTTGCCGCCCTGCAGCAGCGTCTTGGCCATGTGCAGGCGGCCGCGTTCACCGCCGGACAGCGAGCCCACCATCTTCTGCTGGTCCTGGCCCTTGAAGTTGAAGCGGCCGATGTACGCGCGCGACTGGATCTCGACGCCGTTGATGTTGAGGATGTCCAGGCCGCCGGAAATCTCCTGGAAGACGTTGTGGTTGCCTTCGAGCTTTTCACGGCTCTGGTCCACGTACGCCAGTTGCACGGTGGGGCCGGTGGTGATGGTGCCCGAGTCCGGCTTTTCCTGGCCGGTGATCATCTTGAACAGCGTCGACTTGCCCGCGCCGTTGGGGCCGATGATGCCGACGATCGCGCCGCCCGGCACCAGGAAGCTCAGGTTGTCGATCAGCAGGCGGTCGCCGAACTTCTTCGAGACATTCTTGAACTCGATGACGTTGTTGCCCAGGCGCTCGCCCGGCGGGATGAAGATCTCGTTGGTCTCGTTGCGGCGCTGGTAGTCGACCGACTGCAGCTCTTCCAGGCGCGCCAGGCGCGCCTTGCCCTTGGAGCGGCCACCCTTCGCGTTCTGGCGCGACCACTCCAGTTCCTTCTGGATGGCCTTCTGGCGGGCCTTTTCCTGGTTGTCTTCCTGCTTCAGGCGCTCGTCCTTCTGCACCAGCCAGTCGGTGTAGTTGCCCTTCCACGGGATACCGCGACCACGGTCGAGCTCGAGGATCCATTCGGCGGCGTTGTCGAGGAAGTACCGATCATGGGTCACGGCCACCACGGTGCCGGTGTAGCGGGCAAGGAACTGTTCCAGCCACTCGACGGATTCCGCGTCCAGGTGGTTGGTCGGTTCGTCGAGCAGCAGCATGTCCGGCTTCTGCAGCAGCAGGCGGCACAGCGCCACGCGGCGCTTTTCGCCGCCGGACAGCTTGCCCACGATGGCATCCCACGGCGGCAGGCGCAGCGCGTCGGCGGCCACGTCCAGCTGGTTTTCCAGTGTGTGCGCGTCGCCGGCGGCGAGGATCGCTTCCAGACGCTCCTGTTCCTTGGCCAGGGCGTCGAAGTCGGCGCCTTCTTCGGCGTAGGCGGCGTACACGGCTTCGAGGGCGGCCTGCGCCTGCAGCACATCGCCCACGCCTTCCTCGACGGCCTGGCGGACGGTGTGTTCAGGGTTGAGCTCCGGCTCCTGCGCCAGGTAGCCGACCTTGATACCGGGCTGCGGGCGGGCCTCACCCTCGAAATCCTTGTCCACGCCGGCCATGATCTTCAGTACCGTGGACTTGCCGGCGCCATTCAGGCCCAGCAGGCCGATCTTGGCGCCCGGATAGAAGGACAGCGAGATGTCCTTGATGATCTGCCGCTTGGGCGGGACCACCTTGCTGACCCGGTTCATGGTGTAGATGTATTGCGAGGACATGCAGGCTCCGGTACGCAGGCCCCGGCGCCCGGCCGGGGACGGCGGGCGGGGAGGCAAATTGGGAATGCGGCGATTATAGCCGCTAAGGCTCGCCCGACCGCTGGCTGAATACGTTTCGCCAACCCGCCTTTGACACAGCCGTAACCGTTTTCCAGCGGGAATCGGTTCAGATGCGATCCGCATCATGGACTCACGTGCCACACAGAGGGGTTTCCATGAATACCAAGCGCATTTTCCAGAGCATGGCCTGCGCCGTCCTGGCCTTCGCCGTCACCGCTCCCGTGCTGGCGCGCGACGATGATCGCGGCCACGACCGGGGTCGTTCGCACCACTACGACCGCCGGGATGACCGGCGGGATGATCGCCGCGACTGGCGCGAAGACCGCCGCGATGACCGTCGCGACTACCGTGATCAGCGCCAGGCGTACCGTCACGGCTACCACGATGGCCGTCGTTACGACGACCGCCGCTACTACGCACCGCCGCGCGTGGTCTACCGCCCGGCGCCCGGCTACCATCGCTGGGCGAAGGGCCAGCGTTACCGCGACTACTACCGTGGCCCGGTGTACGTGGTGAACGACTACGATTACTACGATCTGCGCCGCCCGCCCCGTGGCTACCACTGGGTCCGCGACGACCGCGGCAACATGCTGATGGTGGCCATCGCCACCGGCATCATCGCGGACCTGCTGCTGCATCACTGAAGCCCAAGGTCGGGTGTGACCGAAAAGCGCGCTTCGGCGCGCTTTTCTTTTCGCGGCGGTGGGCAAGCGGGACCGGGAGGGCGCTTCGTCCGTGGGGTCCCGGGCGGGCTACAATCGGCCCTCCCGACCGACCTTGCCCCGGAGACCCGATGTTCCCGCGCGACGCCCGCATCGAAACCTACGATCCCGAACTGGCCCAGGCCATCGCCAACGAGGCGCGCCGGCAGGAGGATCACGTCGAGTTGATCGCCAGCGAGAACTACGCCAGCCCCCGCGTGCTGGAGGCCCAGGGCAGCGTGCTGACCAACAAGTACGCCGAGGGCTACCCGCACAAGCGCTACTACGGCGGTTGCGAATACGTGGACATCGCCGAGCAGCTGGCGATCGACCGTGTGAAGCAGCTGTTCGGCGCCGACTACGCCAACGTGCAGCCGCATTCCGGCTCCCAGGCCAACCAGGCCGTGTACTTCGCCCTGCTGAACCCCGGCGACACCATCCTGGGCATGAGCCTGGCCCACGGCGGCCACCTGACCCACGGCGCCAAGGTCAACGCCTCGGGCAAGCTGTTCAACGCCATCCAGTACGGCGTGAACGACCAGGGCCTGATCGACTACGACGAGGTCGAAAAGCTCGCCCTGGAGCACAAGCCGAAGATGGTCGTGGCCGGCTTCTCCGCCTACTCGCAGGTGGTGGACTGGGCGCGCTTCCGCGCCATCGCCGACAAGGTCGGCGCCTACCTGTTCGTCGACATGGCGCACGTGGCGGGACTGGTGGCCGCCGGCGTCTACCCGAATCCGCTGCCGCATGCCCACGTGGTCACCTCGACCACCCACAAGACGCTGCGCGGTCCGCGCGGCGGCATCATCGTGGCCAAGGGGGCGGGCGAAGAGATCGAGAAGAAGCTGCAGAGCATCGTCTTCCCGGGTATCCAGGGCGGTCCGCTGATGCACGTCATCGCGGCCAAGGCCGTGGCCTTCAAGGAAGCGCTGGAGCCCGAATTCAAGGACTACCAGGCGCAGGTGGTGAAGAACGCGCAGGCGATGGCGAAGACGATCATCGCGCGCGGTTACAAGATCGTGTCCGGCGGCACCGAAAACCACCTGATGCTGGTCGACATGATCGGCAAGGACGTCAGCGGCAAGGATGCGGAAGAGGCGCTGGGCAAGGCGCACATCACCGTCAACAAGAACTCCGTGCCGAACGACCCGCGCAAGCCCTTCGTGACCTCGGGCCTGCGCATCGGTACGCCGGCGGTGACCACGCGCGGCTATGGCGAGCAGGACTGCATCGACCTGGCCAACTGGATCTGCGATGTGCTGGACGCGCCGACCGACGAGGCCGTGCTGGCGAAGGTGCGGGACAACGTGACCGCGCAGTGCCGGAAGTACCCCGTCTACGGCTGATCGACGATGCACTGCCCCTTCTGCCAGCACACCGATACCCGCGTGATCGATTCGCGCGTATCCGAGGACGGCGCGACGATCCGTCGTCGCCGTGAGTGCGAGGCGTGCGGGGAGCGGTTCTCCACGCTGGAGAACATCGAGATCAAGCTGCCGGCGGTCATCAAGGGCGATGGCCGCCGCGACACCTTCGATGCGCGCAAGCTGCGTGCCGGCTTCGACCGCGCGCTGCAGAAGCGGCCGGTATCCGAAGAACAGATCGAAGCGGCCGTACGCGCGGTGATCCATGCCATCCGCATGAGTGGCGAGCGCGAGATCGCCTCGCGCAAGATCGGCGAGTTCGTCATGAACGAGCTGCGGAAGCTCGACCATGTGGGCTACGTGCGCTTCGCCTCGGTCTACCGCAGTTTCGAGGACGTGGCCGATTTCCGCGAGGAGATCGAGAAGCTGGAGCGCGACCTGCCTGCGGGCGCCGGCCAGCTCTCGCTGCTGGGCGGTGATGTGGTGCCGTTCGACAAGCACGCGGACAAGAACAAGAAGCGTTGATTCGTGCACATCGACTGGATCGGTCGGCACCGGCAGTACATACCTGCGCTCGCCGCGTGGCACCACGCCGAATGGGGCGGCCTGTACGACGACTGGACCCTGCAGGCGGCCACCGATGAGCTGGAGGATCACGCGGCGCGCACGTCGGTGCCGACGACGCTGTTGCTGATGGATGACCGGGCGCTGCTGGGGTCTGTCAGTCTGCTGCTGGAGGATGCGCCGGCGCTGCAGGATCGCGGCAGTCCCTGGCTGGGCAGCCTGTTCGTATTGCCGGAGGCGCGCGGTCGTGGCGGTGGACGGGTCCTGGTGGATGCCGCCGTTGCGCACGCTGCGCAGGAAGGCGTGGCAGTGCTCCGGCTGTTCACCCTGTGGCATGAGGATTTCTACACCTCGCTGGGCTGGCAGGTCGATGAGTGCACGTCGCTGCATGGGACACCGGTGGTGGTCATGTCCATCCGGCCCGCGCAGCGCGTGGCGCATACTGGTTCACATGCCCCTGACGTGCCGCGTGGATGACGCATGACCGAATTCGCTTTTTCCTCCCTGGATCACACCTGCATGGCGCGTGCGTTGCGTCTGGCCGAACGCGGGGCGTACACCACGCGTCCGAACCCGATGGTGGGTTGCGTGATCGCGCAGGGTGGGGAGATCGTGGGTGAAGGCTGGCACCAGAAAGCCGGCGGGCCGCACGCGGAGGTGTTCGCGTTGCAGGCGGCGGGCGAACGCGCGAAGGGCGCGACGGCCTACGTCACCCTGGAGCCGTGTGCGCATACCGGTCGCACGGGCCCGTGCGCGGATGCGCTGATCGCGGCGGGTGTGGTCCGGGTGGTGGCGGCGATGCGCGATCCCTTCCCGCAGGTCGATGGTGCCGGTTTCGACAGACTGCGCGCGGCAGGCATCGCCGTGCAGTCCGGACTGATGGAGACGCAGGCGCGGCGCCTGAATCGTGGATTCCTGTCGCGCGTCGAACGCGGCAGGCCCTGGATGCGGGTGAAGCTGGCGACCAGCCTGGATGGCCGCACGGCGATGGCGAACGGGGATTCCAAGTGGATCAGTGGTGAAGCCTCCCGCCGCGACGTGATGCGTTGGCGCGCCCGTGCGGGGGCCATCCTGACCGGCGCCGGTACCGTGCTGGCGGATGATCCGTCGCTGACGGTGCGCTTCGGGGATGACACGGTGTTCGAGCCGCCCCTGCGGGTGGTGCTGGACCCCGGGCTGGCGACGGTGGCGCGCGGCAATGTGCGGCAGGGCGAAGCACCCACGCTGTACATCCATGCCGCGGATGCCAAACCACCGCGCGACACGGCGGTGCAGCGCGTGGTGGCGCCGGCGACGGGCAGCAATTTCGATCTGAAGGCGGTGCTTGAGCTGCTTGGCGCGCGCGGCATCAACGAGGTGCATGCCGAGGCGGGCGCCACGCTGGCCGGCGCGTTCCTTGCCGCCGGGCTGGCCGACGAGGTGCTGCTGTACGTCGCGCCGATGCTGTTGGGCGACCAGGCCCGGCCGTTGTTCGGGGGACTGGGCATCCAGGCGATGGCGGACCGCCTGCAGCTGGAGATTGTCGACAGCCGCATGATTGGCGAAGATCACCGCCTCCTGCTGCAACCTGCCCGCTGACCGCCCGCCATGGTGGCTTTCAAGGATCATTTTTCCGGCGTCGCTGATGTCTACCTCGCTTCGCGCCCCACGTATCCCGAGGCGCTGTACGAGGCGATCGCGTCGGCCGTGCCCGCCAATGCGCGGGTCTGGGAGCCCGGCTGCGGCAGCGGCCAGGCGACGCGCGGGTTGGCGGCGCACTTCGCCCATGTGTACGCCACCGACCCCAGTGCAGCGCAGATCGAGCGCCACTGGGCGAAGGAGCGCGCCGTCGCCAATGTCAGCCTGGCGGTCGAACCGGCCGAAGACACCCGCCTGCCGGACCTCAGCGTGGACCTGGTGGCCGTCGCGCAGGCGCTGCACTGGTTCGACCGCTACCGCTTCTTCGATACCTGCGACCGCGTGCTGCGGCCAGGCGGCGTACTGGCCGCCTGGACCTACCAGGACATCATTTTCGAAGACGACCTGGCCGAGGTGGCCGAAAAGGTCCGCGACGATATCGACCCCTACTGGCCGCCCGAACGCGCCGACGTGGACATGGGGTACGGCGACTACGTGTGGCCGTTCGAGGCCGTACCCACGCCACGCCTGTGGCTGACCGCCGAATGGAACCTGCCCACGTTGCTGGGCTACTTCGGCAGCCTGTCGGCGACCGGCAGCTACCGCGCCGCGACCGGCGAGGATCCGGTCTACGCCCATACACCGGCCCTGGCCGAAGTCTGGGGCGATCCTCAGCGCGTCCGTACCATGCGCTGGCCGCTGATCCTGCACCTGCGCAGGAAAGCCGTGTAGGAGGGGCTTCAGCCCCGACCGGCCGTTTTCCATCCGCAACGGCGCCGGAAGCATCGGGGCTGAAGCCCCTCCTGCAGTGGCGCGGAACGCTGCGTTCAGGGCCTTCGCCGGAGCGAGGCGGTAGAATGCCCCGGCCGGTTCGCCGGCATACCACCAACGACGTCTTCAGGGCGGGGTGCAATTCCCCACCGGCGGTAGGTCGCCCAGCGACGAGCCCGCGAGCGCCTTCGGTCCCGCCGAAGGGTCAGCAGATCCGGTCAGATGCCGGAGCCGACGGTCATAGTCCGGATGAAAGAAGACGGCATCGCCGAGCCATGCGCGAGCGTGGCGTCGTGCGCCTGCCTTCGCGCCCGGAGGCGTCTCCGCTCTGTTCAAGCGAGAGACGTTCCATGCCTTCCACGATTCCCTTTGCGTTCCCCGTCCTCCTGCCGGAGGTGTGCTGATGTTCACCGGCATCATCGAGGGCGTCGGCCACATCGCCGCGCTGCAGCCGCTGGGCGGTGACGTCCGCCTGACCGTCGCCGTCGGCACGCTGCCGTTCGACGCCGTGCAACTCGGCGAGAGCATCGCGGTGAATGGCGTGTGCCTGACGGTGATCGCGTTCGATGCATCGAGCTTCCAGGCCGATGCGTCCACCGAGACCTTGTCGCTGACGACACTCGGTGGCCTGGGCGAGGGCGCACTGGTGAACCTCGAGCGTGCGATGCGCCCTACCGATCGCCTCGGTGGCCACCTGGTCAGCGGGCATGTGGACGGTGTCGGCCGGGTGCTGTCGGTGCACGAGGACGCACGCGCGCAGCGCTGGCGCTTCCGCGCGCCGGCCCCCCTGCTGAAGTACATCGCGAAGAAGGGCTCGATCTGCGTGGATGGCGTGAGCCTGACCGTCAACGAGGTGGACGGCGAGGGATTCGAGGTCGCGCTGATCCCGCATACCGTCTCGCACACCGCCTTCTCGCAGACCGCCGTCGGCGATGCGGTGAACCTGGAGATCGACCTGGTCGCCCGTTATGTCGAACGCCTGCTGGGCGCGCGCGCTGGCGGAGACGCCGCATGAACTTCGCCCCGATTCCCGAACTGCTGGAAGAGATCCGCAACGGCCGCATGGTCGTCATTGTCGACGACGAGGACCGCGAGAACGAAGGCGACCTGATCATGGCCGCCGAGCTGGTGAAGCCGACCGACATCAACTTCATGGTCACCCATGCGCGGGGCCTGGTCTGCCTGTCGCTGACGCGCGAACGTTGCACGCAGCTGGGCCTGGCGCCGATGGTGCAGACCAACACCGCGCAGTTCCACACCAACTTCACCGTCAGCATCGAAGCAGCGGAAGGCGTCACCACCGGCATTTCCGCGTACGACCGCGCTCACACCGTGCGTACGGCCGTGCGGCCGGATGCGAAGCCCAGCGACCTCAGCCAGCCCGGGCATATCTTCCCGCTGATCGCCCAGCCCGGCGGCGTGCTGACGCGCGCGGGGCACACCGAAGCCGCCAGCGACCTGCCGATGCTGGCCGGGCTGGAACCGGCCGGCGTGCTGGTCGAAGTGCTGAACCCCGACGGCAGCATGGCGCGCCGCCCGCAGCTGGAGGTGTTCGCGCGCGAGCATGGCCTGAAGATGGGCTCCATCGCTGACCTGATCGCCTACCGGCTGGCCACCGAGCACACGGTGGAGCGCATCGACGAGCGCGACATCGAGACCGAGTTCGGTCCTTTCCGGCTGGTGACCTACCGCGACCGTATCGCCCATGACCTGCACTTCGCCCTGGTGCGCGGCACGCCCGAGGCGGCCACGCCCACGCTGGTACGGGTGCAGGTGGAGAACCCGCTGAGCGACCTGCTGCACTGGCGGCGCGACGATTTCGGGGTGCACGCCACGGACGCACTGCGGGCGATCGCCGCCGAAGGGCAGGGCGTGATGGTGGTGCTGGCCGAACCCCGCAGCGCCGAGGCGCTGCTGGCGCGGCTTCGCAAGCAGCCCGAAGTGCGCGCCAACGCCAAGGACGTGGGCCAGTGGCGTCGCAACGGTGCCGGTGCGCAGATCCTGGCCGACCTGGGCCTGGGCAGGTTGCGGGTGCTGGGCACGCCGCGCCGGCAGGTCGGCCTGGCCGGATTCGGACTGGACGTGGTGGAGTACGTCCAGCCTTGATCCCCACCGGGCGGACCCGTCACCGCGCCCGGCTGTTAGACTTTCCCACCCCCAAGGAACCCGCCATGTCCCACTACGAAGGCGATCTGCGCGCGCCCGACGGCGCCCGCTTCGCGATCATCGCCAGCCGCTGGAACCCCCGCATCACCGATGTGCTGGTGGCCGGCGCGCGCCAGAGCCTGGCCGGCAACGGCGTGGGCGAAGAGGCGATCGACGTGGTGCGCGTGCCTGGAGCGTGGGAGATCCCGGTCGCCGCCGCGCGTCTGGCCCGAGACGGGCGCCATGTGGCGATCATCGCGCTGGGCTGCGTGATCCGTGGCGACACCCGCCACTACGAGCACGTCGCCGATGGTTGCGCTGAAGGCCTGATGCGCGTGCAGCTGGATTCCGGCGTGCCCGTGCTGAACGGCGTGCTGGCGGTGGAAAGGATCGAGGATGCCGAGGCGCGCGCCGGCGGCAGCCATGGCAACAAGGGCGAAGAGGCCGCACTGGCCGCCATCGAGATGGCGCAGTTGCTGGAACAGTTGCCGTAACCCAAGAATCGCAGGAGCAGACGTGAGCCGACATCATCAATCCCACCGCAAGGACGGCGTCGATCCGGTCACGCGTGCCCGTGCGCGCCGCCGCGCGCTGCAGGCTGTCTATGCGTGGCAGATGTCGGGTGGCGAAGTGGGGCAGGTCATCGCGCAGTTCGCCCATGAGCAGGCGCACGAGATCGCGGACCTCGAGTATTTCGAAGACCTGGTGCGCGGCGTGGTGAAGCATCGCGCCTCGCTGGACGAGGCGCTGCTTCCGTTCCTCGACCGGACGGTCGAAGAGGTCGACCCCATCGAGCGCGCGGTGCTGCGCATCGCCGCCTACGAGTTGATCCACCGCATCGACGTGCCGTACCGCGTGGTGCTGAACGAGGCCATCGAGACCGCCAAGCGTTTCGGTTCCGAACACGGGCACACGTACATCAACGGCGTGCTCGACCAGGCGGCCGTGGCATGGCGCCCCGCCGAGGCGCAGGCACGGCGCTGACGTGTCGGGCGGCGACACACGGTTCCCCCTGGAAGAGCGCGATGCGTTGCTCGCGTTGAAGGGGATGGGCCCTGCTGTCGTGCAGCGGCTGGAACAGATGGGCATTGCTTCGCTGCGCCAGCTGGCCGCCGCAAAACCATCGGAGATCGTCGCCAGTGCCGCAGGGCTGACCGGTTCCAGTTGCTGGAAGAACAGCCCGCAGGCACGTGCGGCGATCCAGTCCGCCGTCGATTTCGCGCGATCGCGCGCCTGACGCCGCCATGAGTGCCGGCGAGTTCGACCTGATCGCCCGCATCCGTGCCCGCGCGGGGACGCGCGCCGACATCGTGCTCGGCATCGGCGACGACGCTGCGCTGTTGGCGCCACCGCCGGGCTTGCAGCTCGTCGTCACCGCCGACACCTTGAATGCCGGCGTCCATTTTCCCGAAGACAGCGCAGCGGCCGACATCGGCTGGAAGGCGCTGGCGGTGAACCTGTCCGATCTCGCCGCGATGGGTGCCGAACCCGCATGGTGCACGTTGTCGCTGTCGTTGCCCCGGTCCGATGCGGCGTGGATCGATGGCTTTCTCGATGGCTTCCTGGATCTGGCAGGTCGCCACGGCATCGCGCTGGTGGGGGGTGACACCACGCGGGGTCCCCTTTCGATCTCGGTGACGGCGATGGGTCTGGTCGAGCCCGGTCGAGCCTTGCGCCGCGACGGCGCGCGCGTTGGCGATGACGTCTGGGTCACCGGAACGCTTGGCGATGCGGCCGGCGGCCTGGTGCTGCTCGACCGCGAACCGGCTCATGCGCTGCGTGCGCGGCTGGATCGTCCCACGCCACGCGTGGAAGCGGGTCGCGCGCTGCGGGGTATCGCCACTGCCTGCGTCGATATTTCCGACGGGCTGCTGGCGGATCTCGGCCATATCTCATCGCGGAGCGGCGTGGGCGCGCAGGTCGACATCGACGCGTTGCCGGCGTCGGATGCGTTGATGGCGACGTTCGATGAAGCGACGCGCGTGCCGTTGCAGGCCAGCGGCGGCGATGACTACGAACTCTGCTTCACCGCACCTGCCGATGCGCGTGGACGCATCGATGCCGTGTTCTCGCAGCTTGATCTGCGGATCACGCGGATAGGACGCATCGTGGCGGGCGAGGGGGTGCAGCCGATGCGTTCCGATGGCACGCCGTGGTCTTCACCGCGCCGCGGTTATGACCACTTTGCGAAGTCCTGAGGCTGTTGTAGGAGCGACGTAAGTCGCGACCGCATGTCGTCGGCGTTCGTGGCCCGGCATCAAGCGCAAGAGGGAACGGAGAAGTCTGTCGGTGGCTTTCACGGCGCGCATGGCGCACGGTCGCGACTCCCGTCGCTCCTACACGGG
This sequence comes from Pseudoxanthomonas sp. 97-1-1, assembly GCF_057773125.1. Lineage (NCBI taxonomy): Bacteria > Pseudomonadati > Pseudomonadota > Gammaproteobacteria > Lysobacterales > Lysobacteraceae > Pseudoxanthomonas > Pseudoxanthomonas sp. 97-1-1. The sequence continues at coordinate 486,638 of NZ_JBYMTJ010000003.1, forward strand.
CTTCCGCGGTGGCAGGACCTTGCCGGGGTTCAGGATGTCGTCGGGGTCGAGCGCGGCTTTGACCGCACGCATCGCATCGAGCGTCGCCACGTTGAACGCATCCGTCATGAAGTCCCGCTTGCTCAGGCCGATGCCGTGTTCGCCGGACAGCGTGCCGCCCAGCGCCAGCACGTGCGCGAAGACCTTCGGCAAGGCCGCATGCGCACGTGCCGTCTCGGCGGCGTCACCGTCGTCATACATGATGTTGACGTGCAGGTTGCCGTTGCCGGCGTGGCCGAACACGACGATCGGCAGCGCGGCCTCGATCGACAGTGCTTCCATTGCCGCCACCAGATCCGGAATGCGCGACACCGGCACCACCACGTCCTCGTTGATCTTGCCGGGTTTGATGGTACGCAGCGCTGGCGACAGGGCGCGCCGTGCGGCCCATAACCGGTCGCGTGCGGTACCGTCCTGCGCGACGTCGAGCGTGAGCATGCCATCGCCTTCGGCGGCGTCGGCCAATGCCTGCAGCAAATACGGCAGCGTGTCGTTATCGCCGTCCGCTTCGACCAGCAGCATCGCACCCGCCTCGGGCACATCGCTGCCGTTGCGCCGGATCAACGCGAGGGCGCTGCGGTCCATGAATTCCAGCATGGTCGGCGTCGCCGGGCGCGCCATGATGCGCGACACCGCCGCCGCGGCCGTGGCGGCGTCGCGGTAGAGCACGCGCAGTCCGGCCTGCGCACGTGGTCGCGGCGCCAGCTTCAGGGTTGCTTCCACGATCAGCGCCAGGGTGCCCTCGCTGCCGACGAGCAGGTGGGTGAGGTCGTAACCCGTCGCGTCCTTGGTGTAGGCGCCCCCGCAGCGGATCAGTTCACCCGCACCGGTCACGGCGACCAGCCCCAGCACGTTGTCGCGTGCGGTGCCGTACTTCACCGCGCGCGGTCCGCCGGCATTCGTGGCAAGGTTGCCGCCCACGCTGCACAGGTCGGCACTGGACGGATCGGGTGGCCAGAACAGGCCGTGGGGTGCGAGTGCCTGTTGCAGGTTGCCGTTGAGCACGCCGGGTTCCACCACCACGCACCGGTCGGCAGCGCGCATGTCGATGATCCGGTCCATGCGCGAGAACGAGACCACCACGCCGCCCTGTGCAGGCACGGCGGCGCCGGTGGTGCCTGTGCCTGCACCGCGCGCAACGATGGGAACGCGATGCGCACGGCATGCGCGCACCAGGGCCAGCACGTCTTCGTGCGTGCGCGGCAGGGCAACGGCCCACGGCATGGCCCACTGGCGCGAATCGTCGCCACCATAAGGACGGCAGGCATCGCCGGTGAGCCAGCTGTCCCCCAGGCGCGTGGACAGGGCTTCGTGCAGTTCGGTGGGCAAGGACGGATTCACGCCGTCATTGTAGGCGCGGCGTGCACGGCTCAGGTTTCGTCGGCGCGGAACGCGTCGCGGATCCAGGTGAGCCGGGGTGCGGCAGGATCGCCCTGCGCGTCGATCACGTCGAACCGGCAGGGGGCATCTGCGAGGGCGGGGTGGTCCTGGAGGAAGCGCAGGGCCGCATGCACCAGGCGGCGACGCTTGCCGGCATCGACCGATGCCGCGCCTCCACCGAAGAGCTGCGATTGGCGGTAGCGCACTTCCACGAACACCACGGTCGGCGTGCCGGGGCGCGTGGCGTCCCGCATCACCAGATCCAGTTCACCGCCGCGGTAAAGGGCGTTGGCAGCCAGATCGGTCAGGCCGGCGCGGCGCAGCAACTCGCGCGCCGCTGCTTCGACGGCTTGCCCGCGTTTCCTGCGGTCAACCGCCATCCGCCACGGGCACGGCCTGGCCACCACTGAACACCGACCACGAGGGCGTGCGCACCACGTTGCCGAAGCCGTCCAGTTGCAGGCGCCCGGTGGCGCCACGGATCTCGGTGTTCGCCCCCAGCGCCAACTTCTCCAGATAGGCCGTCAGCAGCCAGGCGTCATAGCCGAACGCGAACAGCCGTGCGGCAGCACCCCGTGCGGTCGGCACGCGTTCGCCGGTCACGCTGGCGGCGGGCAGTGCCGGCACGCCGCGCGAGGTCCAGGTTTCGGTCGGGAAGGCGATGCCGTCCAGTGCCATGTCTTCCACCGGCTTGCCGGTGCCCGAGGTCAGTTGCGAAGTGCCCACGCGCGTCTTGCCGCCCAGGCCGGCCAGCGCCAGTTGCGGGGTCAGGACGCGCGCCGTGCTGCCGCGCACGGCCAGGAAGACCGCATCGACGCCCTCCTGCGAAGCGGTCGCAAGGATGGTCGACAGGTCGCCGGGGGTTTCGGCCACGCTGACCACCCGCGTGACCTTGCCGCCGCGCTCGCTGAAGCGCTCGCGGAACGCCTGGGATGCGCGGCGGCCGTTGTCGTCGCTGCCCTCGATGATCAGCGCCATGCGGCGCTCGCGCGCCAGCAGATACTCCGCGGCGGCCAATCCATCGTCTTCCGGGGCCAGCGAGAAGCCGGCCTTGCCGTCCGGCGGTGCCACCACGCCGCGATTCAGCACCAGCATCGGGACAGCGAGCTGCGGTTGCTGGAAGAGCGCACTGACTTCGTCGCGGCCGAGCGGGCCGATCACGAAATCGGCGCCTTCGGCCGCCGCGCGCGCGTACGCGGCGGTCGCACCCGCTGCCGTGCCGGTGGTGTCGTAGAACTGCACTTCGGGGCGGCGGCGGTGTTCGCCGTAGTAACCCGCCAGCAGGCCGTCGCGCACGGGTGCGGCGGCGGTGGCGAGGGTGCCGGACAGCGGGAGCAGGACGGCCACTTTCATGGGGGGGCGGTAGCCGTCGGCATCCGCAGGCGGGCGGTTGCCCGCATCGAAATGCCATTGCGTGCCGCGGTCGAATGGGCGCGGCAGCGGCAGGCCGCGGCGCTGCAGCGCGCGACCGGCAAAGTTGTACAGCGGATCGCCAGCCTGCAATGCGGCGGCGTCGCGAGCGAGCGTGGCATCGTCCAGCGTGGCGAGCAGGCGGTCGATCTCGCGCGCGTTGTCGCTGCGCGCCTGCCCGCTCAGGGTGGCGTCCTGCCGGGCCAGCGCCGCGGCATTGCCGAACGCCGGGGCGAAACGCACTGCCGATGCGGTGGGTCCGGCGCCGGGCGTGGTGGCGCAACTGGCCAGCAACGTGGCCAGCAGCAGCGCGAGCAGGGCCCTTGCGGGGCGGATGCGTACGGAAAGCATGCTTGCAACAGGCGGGTTCATGGGCGGCATCGGCGATCGGGCAGGGGAACCGGCTACGATTCTACCCTCAGCCATCGAGCCCCACTGGAATGCCTGCCGGAACCCTGTTCATCGTCGCCACGCCGATCGGCAATCTCGGCGACCTCACGCCGCGCGCGCTGGAGACACTCCGCAACGTCGCGGCGATCTGCGCCGAAGACACCCGGCGCAGCGGCCAGTTGCTGTCGCATTTCGGTGTTTCCACGCCCCTGCTGGCGCTGCACGAGCACAACGAGGACGCCCTGTCGCAACGCGTGGTCGAACGCCTGCTGGCCGGCGACTCGCTGGCGCTGGTCAGCGATGCCGGCACGCCGCTGGTCAGCGATCCGGGTTTCCGCCTGGTGCGTGCGGCGCGCGCGGCGGGCATCAAGGTCAGTCCCTTGCCGGGCGCGTGTGCGGCGATCGCGGCGCTGAGCGTGGCCGGGCTGCCGAGTGACCGGTTCACGTTTGAAGGCTTCCTGCCTGCCAAGGCGTCCGCGCGGCGGGAGCAGCTGCAGCGCCTGGCGGGCGAGGCGCGCACGCTGGTGTTCTATGAGTCTTCGCACCGCATCGCCGAATCCCTCGCGGACATGGGCATGGCCTTTGGCGCAGACCGTCCTGCCGTGATCGCGCGTGAGCTGACCAAGCTGTTCGAGACCGTGCTGGATGGCACGCTCGCCGAGCTGCAGGCGCGGGTCGATGCCGATGACAACCAGCGCAAGGGGGAGTTCGTGGTGATGGTGCAGGGCGCCGCGGACGATGAAAGTGCGCAACTGGTGGAGGGGCGCCGTGTCTACGCCCTGCTCAACGCGCACCTGCCGCCATCGGCGGCCGCCAAGCTGGCAGCCGAGATCACCGGCGCGCCGCGCAAGGCGCTGTACGGAATGAAGGCGGAAGACTGATGGCGTGGCGCAAACCTCGTTGACGCCATGGAAGCGTGGCGCGTCTTCGTTGTTTTCCTGCGTCTCGGGCTGACCTCGTTCGGCGGGCCGATCGCCCATCTTGGCTACTTCCGCGAGGCGTTCGTGGTGCGTCGTCGCTGGCTGGACGAGGCCGGGTACGCGGACATCGTCGCGCTGTGCCAACTGTTGCCAGGGCCGGCCAGCAGCCAGGTGGGCATGGTGGTCGGCCTGGGCCGTGCGGGTCTTCCCGGTGCGCTCGCGGCCTGGTGTGGCTTCACCCTTCCTTCCGCACTGCTGATGATCGGCCTGGGTGCCGGCATCTCGCGTGGATGGGGCGATATCCCGGAGGGCCTGGTCCATGGACTCAAGCTGCTGGCGGTGACCGTGGTTGCGCATGCGGCATGGGGAATGGCGCGTGCGTTCTGCCGGAATGCGGCCACGTGGCTGCTGATGCTGGGGTGCGCGGCGGTGCTGATCGCGTGGCCGGCGGCATGGATGCAACTGGCCGTCATCGTCTCGGGTGCGGTGGCAGGGCTGGCGTTGCGGCGGGACCTGAAGAGTGCGCCGACGCCATCGATGCGTGGCGTACCCTCGCGCCGGGTGGGCGTCGTCGCGCTGGTTGTGTTCACCGCGTTGCTGATGCTGCCGTGGTGGCTGTCCGGGCCAGGTTCTTCCGCCGACGTGTTCGGTCTTTTCTATCGCGCGGGCGCGCTGGTGTTCGGCGGCGGGCACGTGGTGATGCCGTTGTTGCAATCGGGTGTGGTCGCGCCGGGCTGGTTGGCGCAGGACGCCTTCATCGCGGGCTACGGCGCGGTGCAGGCGGTGCCGGGACCGATGTTCACCTTTGCCGGCTACCTGGGTGCGTCCATGAGCGCTGGATCCGGCGGGTGGGCCGGCGGCTTGCTGGCACTGGTCGCCATCTTCCTGCCCTCGTTCTTGCTGGTCGTCGGGGTGCTGCCGTTCTGGCACCGCATCGTGGCGCTGCCGCGCATGCGTGGCGTCCTGGCGGGCATCAATGCGGCTGTGGTGGGCCTCCTGCTTTCAGCGCTTTACGATCCGCTCTGGACGGAAGCGGTGTCCGGGGCATGGGACGTGGTAGCCGTGGTTGCGGGCATCGCCGCGCTGGCGATGCGGGTGCCGATGGCGTGGGTCGTGCTGGGGATGCCTCTGCTCGGCATGTTGCTGCACGCATTCCCCTGATCATTCGCGACGGGCCGGGGGCGGCAGCTGTGCGACAATGCACGCGGCGGAGCCGGCCAGACAGTCGCGTCATTGGAAACAATGCCGAGGAAAGTCCGGGCTCCACAGGGCACGGTGCCAGGTAACGCCTGGGCGGCGCGAGCCGACGGAAAGTGCAACAGAAAGATACCGCCTAAGACTGTTTCGGCAGGACGGCAAGGGTGAAATGGTGCGGTAAGAGCGCACCGCGAGTCCGGCAACGGACCGGCACGGCAAACCCCACCGGGAGCAAGACCAAATAGGGACCTCATGGCGCGGCCCGCGTCGGGTCCGGGTAGGTTGCTTGAGCGTAACGGTGACGTTGCGCCTAGAGGAATGACTGTCCACGACAGAACCCGGCTTACCGGCCGGCTCCGCCGCTTTCCAAAGCGCCACCGGCGCTTCGGAAAGTCCCAAGGTTTGCGGCGCAAACCTTGGGACCCAGGTCCTTGGCCTCCAGACCCCGCTCGTGCTTTGCGCTCGCCGTCTCCTGACTCAGGGGGCGGGTAAGCAGGTGCTCGCTGTTTTCTTGTAGGAGCGACGTCAGTCGCGACCGCACGACTTCAGACGTGGAAGGGTCGACTACGCGCCCGTTCCTATCCGCAATGTCGTCTCCCCCTCGAACACCCCCTCCGGACCGAACCGGCGCTCGCTTATCCAGCCATGTCCGCCGTGGTCGATGGCGATCAGGGTGCTGGCGCGGGTGCCGTAACGGGCGTCGCGAATGAAGGCGGACGAGAGCATTCGCTCCAGGTCCCGTCCAACACCCGTGTCGGGCAGGCGTGTATCCGGCGCGCGGGTTTCGTCCGACAGGGCGTGCCACAAGGGCGCCACGTCATCTTCCCCGGAGGCGACCCACGCGGCCAGTCGTTCCTTCAGGGCCATCGTCTTGGGCCAGGGTTCGTCCAGGTCCCCATTGGAGACGGCGTGCAGGCCGGGTGCCAGGGCGATCCGGCGTGGAGTGGGGTAGTTGCTGACGTATTCGCATGCGACCGCATCGGCCAGCACCAGATTGAACGGGGCAAACCCTTCCGCCGCCGTCAGCAGACCCGCCGCCCGATGGTCGGCGCCGTCGGGAGAGCCCAGGAATCCCGCCGCCAGGTGGCCCCGGGAGGGCGCCCCCGGCACCTGGATGGCCGGGTCGCGCACATTGGTCACCACCGCCATCCGGCCCTGCTGGTCCACGCCGGCCCAGGTGCCGCCCGACTGGAGGTCGCGGCCCGCCAGGACGCCCGGCGCCTCGGCCCAGGCGGCCAGCGCTGCGGTCGGGCGCCCGTGGAACTCGTCACGGTTGCCCGCCAGCAACAGCCGCCAGCGGGGATGGACGTTCCAGGCGAGCGCGACCAGGCACATGGGGGGATTCTGGACCGGTGGTTTGCGCAGTTCCACTCCGGCCCCTGCGTCGCCGTCAGCCGATATGTGAAACGACGATCACCTCACTGAATCCTTCCTCAATCTCAAAATTTGAGACGAAACAGCAACTTGTGGATAAGGCTTGAACAAGTCTCTGAAGTTTGCTGCAAGCCATTGATCCGCCAAGCGATTTCCCTTCCGCTTTCCTGTTGACAACCCTGTGCGCAGTGCTAAGGTGGGTAGCAGAGGGAAAACCGGGTTTTTAGTGGTTTTCCGTGGTTCAATTGATCGCTCTTTTAGCGAACCGGGAAGGCAGGGGCCGTGTTTCAGGGTGAGACCGCCATCACAGTGGACGACAAGGGACGGCTCGCGGTGCCCACCGCGTACCGCGACCTCGTCGCGCGCGAGTGCGGCAATCGCCTGGTCATCACCTACAACCCCTTCGAAGCCGGCAGCCTCTATCTCTACCCGGAACAGGTCTGGCAGCGCGTACGCGATGACGTCAACAAGCTGCCCAGCACCCAGCGCGCGCACCGCAACCTGCAACTGAAGCTGGTCGGTGCCGCCTCGCCCGTGGAACTGGACGGCAATGGGCGCATCAGCATCCCGGCCAGCCATCGCAGTGCGGTGGGCATCGAGAAGAAGGCCGTGCTGCTGGGCATGGGCGAGAAGTTCGAACTCTGGAGCGAACAGGCGCACCACGCGCAGATCCGTCAGACCCTCACTGACGACGATCTGAGCGCGCACATGCTCGAGCTGCGCTTGTGAGCAAGGGTGACGGCATGCGGCAGTCCGCGCCGGCCGGTCACCTCCCAGCGCTGCACTTGCCGGTGTTGTACACGCAGGTCATGGAAGGGCTGCAGGTGAAAGAGGACGGAACATACCTGGACGGCACCTTCGGGCGCGGAGGCCACGCGCGCGGCGTGCTGCAACAACTCGGCCCGGGAGGCCGGCTGCTGTTGATGGACAAGGATCCCGCCGCGATCGCGCATGCCGAACAGATGTTCGCGGGCGACGCGCGCGTGGCGATCCGTCGCGGCAGCTTCGCCTCGATGGCGCAATGGGACGAAACCGCCGCAGGCCTGGATGGCGTACTGCTCGACCTGGGCGTGTCGTCGCCCCAGCTCGATGTCGCCGAGCGCGGCTTCAGCTTCGGCAAGGATGGTCCGCTGGACATGCGCATGGATCCCGATGCCGGCGAAAGCGCCGCCGACTGGATCGCCCGCGCCGAAGAGCGCGAGATCGCCGACATCCTCTGGACCTACGGCGAAGAGAAGCAGAGCCGCCGCATCGCGCGCGCCCTCGTCGCGCGCCGCGCCACCCAGCCGTTCGTGCGCACCGCCGACCTGGCCGCCGCGATCGCGTCGGTGATGCCGCGCGGCGACAAGATCCATCCGGCCACGCGCAGCTTCCAGGCCATCCGCATCCACATCAATCGCGAGCTGGCCGATCTCGAGGCAGGACTGGACGCGGCGCTGGCGCGGCTCAAGGTGGGCGGCAGGCTGGCGGTGATCAGCTTCCATTCGCTGGAGGACCGCATCGTCAAGCAGTTCATCAACCGGCACGCGAAGGCACCGCCAGCCAATCGACGCCTGCCCGTGGCGGATACCTTCGTGCCCACGCTGCGAGCGATCGGCAGTGGACAGAAGGGCGAACCCGACGAAGTCTCCTCCAACCCGCGCGCACGCAGCGCGGTGTTGCGCGTGGCGGAGAAGCTGGAGGTGGCGGCATGACCCGCTTCCTGCTGATCGTGCTGGTGCTGGCCAGCATCGCCTCGGCGATCGGCGTGGTGTACGCGCGCCATCGCCACCGCGTGCTGTTCGATGAAGTGACGCGGCTGGAGCGTGCCCGCGACGAACTGAACGTCGAGTTCGGCCGCCTGCAGCTGGAGCAGGCCACCGTCGCCGAGGCCACGCGCATCGACCAGGTGGCACGCGTCCGCCTGGGCATGAAGTTCCCCGAGACGGCTGACGTGGTGGTGATCAGGCCATGAACGCCGCGCCCGCGAAAAACCGCAACCGCGCCCGGTTCAACCTGCGCGGACGCCTTGCGCTGGTGCTGGGCGCGATGGGCCTGTGCTCGATCAGCCTGGTCGGTCGCGCCGCCTATGTGCAGCTGATCAACCACGACTTCTACCAGCGGCAGGGCGATGCGCGCTTCCTGCGCGAGATCCCCATCCCCACCTCGCGCGGCATGATCACCGACCGCAATGGCGAGCCGGTCGCGGTGTCGTCCCCGGTGGAATCGGTATGGGGCAATCCGCAGGAGCTGTTGAAGGCGCCGGATCGTCTGCCCGAGCTGGCGAAGGCGCTGGGCGTGCCGGTCGACCACCTGACCAACCGCCTGTCGCAGCGTGCCGACAAGGAATTCCTGTACCTCAAGCGCCGGATCAATCCGGACGAAGCGCAGCGGATCCTGGCGCACAAGATTCCCGGCGTGTTCTCGCAGCGCGAATTCCGCCGCTTCTACCCGCAGGGGCCGGCGATGGCCCACGTGCTGGGCTTCACCAACATCGACGACCGCGGCCAGGAAGGCCTGGAACTGGCGTTCGACGAATGGCTCAGCGGCACGCCCGGTGCCCAGAAGGTGATCCGCGACAACCGCGGCCGCATCGTGGAGAACGTCGACCTGATCCGCTCCGCACAGCCGGGCAAGGACCTGACGCTCAGCATCGACCGCCGCATCCAGTACCTCGCGCACCGCGAGCTGCGCAATGCACTGCTCGAGCACCAGGCCAGCAGCGGCTCGATCGTGATCATGGACGTGGCCACGGGTGAAGTGCTGGCGATGGTCAACCTGCCGACCTACAACCCCAACGCGATCGAGCGGGTGAAGCCGGACGCGCGCCGCAACCGCGCACTGACCGACATGATCGAGCCGGGCTCGACGATGAAGCCCTTGACCGTGTCGACGGCGTTGAGGGCCGGCGTGGTCACGCCCTCGACGCTGATCAACACCAATCCGGGCTACATGGCGTTGAACAGCCGCTACACCATCAGGGATGTTCCCCGGAACAACGGCGTGCTGACCGTCACGGGCGTCATCACCAAGAGCTCGAACATCGGCTCGATCAAGATTGCAGAGAAGCTCCCGAACGCCTACTTCTACGAGAGCATCCACAGCTTCGGCTACGGCCAGAAGCCCGGCAGCGGCTTCCCGGGCGAGTCCGCCGGCATGCTGGCGCCGCCGGATCGCTGGAATGGCCTGCAGAAGGCGACCATGTCGTACGGCTACGGCCTGGCGGTCACGCCGCTGCAGATCGCACGCGCCTACTCGGCGCTGGGCAATGGCGGCCGGCTGGTGACGCCGACGTTCGTGAAGGGCCAGCGGGGCGAAGCGCCGCAGGTGCTGGATCCTGCGATCGCGCGCGAAGTCGTCGGCATGATGGAAACCGTGGTGACCGAGGGTGGCGCCAAGCGTGCCGGCGTGCTCGGCTATCGCGTGGCGGGCAAGACCGGTACGGCCCGCATCGCGTCCGGCGGTGGTTACGCGAAAGGTCGCTACGCGTCGTTCTTCGCCGGCCTGGTGCCTGCCAGCAATCCGCGTTTCGCCGCCGTCGTGGTGATCAACGATTCGCAGGAAGGCGGCTATTACGGCGGCCTGGTCGCCGCCCCCGTATTCCACGACGTGATGGACGGAACGTTGCGCCTGATGGACGTGCCGCCGGATGACATCGAGGCGTGGCTCGCCGCGCAGGCCAGGAACACGCAGAAGCCCAACGGAGGCAGCGCACCCGTGCCGGCGGCCCTCGTCGACGACGCCGTCGACGCGATGGACCCGTCCGCGTTCGACGCCCCGCGGGCCGTGTTGCCGGCGACGGGGGCGACGCGATGAGGCGGATGATGGCCCTGGCCGAACTGCTGCCCGACGTGGAGGTGCCGCGCGACATCGTCGTGCGTGGCCTGACGCTGGACAGCCGCAGCGTGCAGCCGGGCGATGCCTTCGTCGCCATCGCCGGGTTCGGCGCGCATGGCCTGAACTTCGCCGCACAGGCGAAGGAAAACGGCGCCAGCGCGATCCTGTTCGAGCCGCCGGTGCCTGACGGACTGGAGGCGCCGCGCGATGCGATCGCGGTGCCCGGCCTGCGCGCGCGCATGGGCGTCATGGCCGACCGCTTCCACGCGGCGCCGTCGCACGACATGAAGATGGTCGGCGTCACCGGCACCAACGGCAAGACATCGACCGTGCAGCTGCTGGCGCAGGCGTGGCACCTGCGCGGCGTGCGCTGCGCAACCGTGGGCACCCTGGGCGCCGGCATGTACGGCGAAGTGGTGCCCACCGGCTTCACCACGCCGCTGGTGCTGCAGATGCATGCGCTGCTGGCGCAGTTCCGCGACGCCGGCGCCAAGGCCGTCGCGATGGAAGTCAGTTCGCATGCGCTGGACCAGGGCCGCGTGGACGCCGTGCATTTCGATGTCGGGGTGTTCACTAACCTCACCCGCGACCATCTGGACTACCACGGCGACATGGAACGCTACGGCGCCGCGAAGTCGCTGCTGTTCTTTCGTGCCGGCCTGAAGGCCGGCGTGGTCAATCTCGACGATGCCTACGGGCGCGACCTGTTCGCGCGCCTGCCGCATGGCGTGCAGCGCATCGGCGTGAGCTCGCGCGGGCAGGCCGAGGCCAGCGTGCGTGCGGATGCACTGCGCCTGGACGGTAACGGCATCGCGTTCGAACTGGTCGTCGGCGACGACGTGCAGCCTGTGCAGTCGCGCCTGCTGGGGCGCTTCAACGTGGACAATCTGCTGGCGGTCGCCGGCGCGCTGCATGCGCTGGGCGATACCACGGCCGACATCGCGCGCACGCTGTCGCGCCTGGCGCCGATCCATGGCCGGATGAACCGGCTCGGCGGCGACAGCGATGCCGCAGGCAACCTTCGCCCGCTGGTCGTCATCGACTACGCGCACACGCCGGACGCGCTGGAACAGGCGCTGGCCAGCCTGCGCGACCACGTGCAGGGCAGGCTCTTCTGCGTGTTCGGCTGCGGCGGCGATCGCGACGCGGGCAAGCGTCCGCAGATGGCCGCGATTGCCGAGCGCCTGGCGGACGTGGTGGTGGTTACCGACGACAATCCGCGCACCGAAGATGGCGACCGCATCGTGGCGGACATCATCGCGGGCTTCTCCCGTCCGGACGCCGTCACGGTGCAGCGCGACCGCGCACAGGCGATCGCGCAGGCGATCGCGCAGGCCGGCGCCGACGACATCGTGCTGGTCGCGGGCAAGGGTCACGAGCCTTACCAGGAAATCCATGGCGTGAAGCACCCGTTCGATGACACCGCCGTGTCGCGTCAGGCACTGGAGGAGCGCCGATGAAGCGTCTTCCCCTTTCCCTGTTGGCGCACTGGGCGGGCGGTGAACTGCTGGGCGATGACCTCGTGATCGGCTCGCTGACCCACGATACGCGCACGCTGGTGCCGGGCAGCCTGTACGTCGCCCTGCGCGGCGAGCGGTTCGATGGCCATGATTTCGCCTACGACGCCTCCATGCGCGGCGCTGCCGCAGTGCTGGTCGACCATGAGGTGAAGGTCGACGTGCCGCAGGTCGTCGTGCCGGACACGCTGCTGGCGATCGCGCGCATCGCCGCCGGCCTGCAGCGCGACCGGGTGGAGAAGACCGTGGCCATCACCGGCAGCAACGGCAAGACCACGGTCAAGACGCTGGTGGTCTCCATCCTGCAGCGCGCTGGCGTCACCTACTTCAATCCCGGCAACCGCAACAACGAGATCGGCTTGCCGATGGCCGTCATCGACGCGCCCGACGATGCCGACTTCTCGGTCTACGAGATGGGTGCGGGCAAGCCGGGCGACATCGCCTACCTGACCGACATCGTGACGCCGGAAGTGGCGCTGGTGAACAACATCGCGGCCGCCCATCTGGAGCGCATGGGCTCGTTGATGGGCGTGGCGGAGACCAAGGGCGCCATCTACGACGCCTTGCCCGCCGACGGTACCGCGGTGATCAACGCCGACGATGCCTTCGCCGAGTACTTCGCCAGCCGCGTGCCGGATCGCCGGATCCTGCGCTTCGGCCTGGAGACCACGGCCGACCTCTCCGCGCGCGATATCCGCGCGACGGCGGAGGGTTCGGATTTCGTACTGGTCGCTCCGCACGGCGAGGTGGGCGTGAGCCTGCACCTGCCGGGTCGGCACAACGTGCTGAATGCGCTGGCGGCCGCCGGCATCGCGATGGCTTGCGGCGTGTCACTCGCCATCATCGCCGAGGGCCTGTCGGCCGCACAGCCGGTAGCGGGTCGCCAGGTGGCGCATGCGCTCGCCAATGGCGCGGTAGTGATCGACGACAGCTACAACGCCAATCCTGGCTCGCTGGTGGCCGCCATCGACACGCTGGCCGCGGCGAGTGCGCAGGCCGGTGGCGAAGGGTGGCTGGTACTCGGGGACATGCGCGAGCTGGGCGACGATGCCGAGGCGCTGCATGCCGATGCCGGTCGTCGCGCCAAGGCCGCCGGGATCCGTCGCCTGTACACGTTGGGTCCGCTCAGTGCCGCCGCTGCCGCCGCCTTCGGTGAAGGCGCGCATCCGTTCGACAGCCACGCTGCGCTGGCCGATGCCCTGGGCGTCGAGCTGCGACCCGGCGTGCGCTGCCTGGTCAAGGGGTCGCGTGGCAGCGCGATGGACCGGATCGTCGCCATCTTGCTGTCCACCGGGGAGGACACATCGCATGTTGCTTGAGCTGGCTCGCTGGTTGCAGAGCCTGGAGAATTTCTTCGGCCTGTTCGGCTACCTGACGTTCCGCGGCATTCTCGCTGCGCTCACGTCGCTGTTCCTGTCGCTGTGGCTCGGCCCGGCGGTGATCCGCAAGCTCGGCCAGTTGAAGGGCGGGCAGCCGATCCGCAAGGACGGCCCGCAGTCGCACTTCTCCAAGGCCGGCACGCCGACGATGGGCGGCGCGCTGATCCTGGTGACGGTGCTGCTGTCGGTGCTGCTCTGGGGCGACCTGCGCAACAAGTACGTATGGGTGGTGCTGCTGGTGATGGCGACGTTCGGCGCCATCGGCTGGTACGACGACTGGATCAAGATCGTCAAGCGCGATCCCAACGGCCTGAAGTCGCGCTGGAAGTACCTGCTGCAGTCGATCTTCGGCCTTGCCGCCGGCCTGTATCTCTATCTGTATGCCGATGTGCCGGCGGCGACGACCTTCTACGTGCCGTTCTTCAAGTCGATCGCGCTGCCGCTGGCGGGCATCAGCTTCGTCGCCATCGCGTACTTCTGGATCGTGGGCTTCTCCAACGCCGTCAATCTGACCGATGGCCTGGATGGCCTGGCGATCATGCCTACGGTGCTGGTGGCCTGTGCGCTGGGCGTGTTCGCCTACGCCTCGGGCAACGCGGTGTTCTCCAGCTATCTGCAGATCCCGCAGGTGCCGGGCGCGGGCGAGCTGACGATCATCTGCGCGGCCATCGCGGGCGCCGGCCTGGGCTTCCTGTGGTTCAACACCTATCCGGCGATGGTGTTCATGGGCGACATCGGCGCACTGGCGCTCGGCGCCGTGCTGGGCACCATCGCGGTGATCGTGCGCCAGGAGCTGGTGCTGGTGATCATGGGCGGCATCTTCGTCATCGAGACGCTGTCGGTGATGATCCAGGTGGCGTCGTTCAAGCTGACCGGCAAGCGCGTGTTCCGCATGGCGCCGATCCACCACCACTTCGAACTGAAGGGCTGGCCGGAGCCGCGCGTGATCGTGCGCTTCTGGATCATCTCCGTCGTGCTGGTCCTGGTCGGCCTGGCCACGTTGAAGGTGCGCTGATGAACGACACGCCGCGCCAGGCCACACGTCTTGAAGCCATCGGGGGCCGCTTCGACCCCTGGTTGCTCGGCGCCATGCTGGCGCTGGCGTCGCTGGGCGTGGTGATGGTGGCGTCGGCGTCGATCTACCAGCACGGCAATCCGTTCTACTACCTGGTCCGCCACGGCATGTTCCTCGTCGCCGGCGCGGGACTGGCGTGGTGGGTGATGCGTACCGAGCTGAAGAGCATCGAGGCGCGCAACCACCTGCTGCTGTTGGGGTGCGTGGTATTGCTGCTGCTCGTGTTCGTGCCCGGGCTGGGCGTGAGCGTGAAGGGCGCGCACCGCTGGATCAACCTGGGCGTGTCCAACTTCCAGGTCGTGGAAGCGGTGAAGGTCTTCTTCATCGTCTGGCTGGCCAGCTACCTGGTGCGCTTCCGCGACGAGGTCAACGCAACGTGGGCCGCGATGCTCAAGCCGTTGGGCGTGGTAGTGGTCCTGGTCGCGCTGCTGCTGATGCAGCCGGACTTCGGTTCGTCCTCGCTGCTGCTGGCGATCACCGCCGGCATGCTGGTGCTCGGTGGCGTCAACATGCCGCGCATGTTCGGTCCGGTGCTGGTGGGCCTGCCGATCCTTGCGGTGATCGCAATCGCCGAGCCGTACCGCATGCGCCGGCTGACCTCGTTCTCCGATCCCTGGGCCGACCCGTTCGGCAGCGGCTACCAGCTGACCAATGCGCTGATGGCGATCGGTCGCGGCGAGTGGGGCGGCATCGGCCTCGGCGGTTCGGTGCTCAAGCTCAACTATCTGCCGGAAGTGCACACCGATTTCATCTTCTCGGTGATCGGCGAAGAGCTTGGCTTCGTGGGCGTTTGCCTGGTGGTGGCGCTGTACGCGCTGCTGGTGGGGCGCGCCTTCGTCATCGGCCTGCGCTGCGTGGAAATGCGCAGGCACTTCGCGGGTTACATCGCATTCGGCGTCGCGCTGTGGATCGGCATGCAGAGCTTCGTTTCTATGGGCGTGAACCTGGGCCTGCTGCCGACCAAGGGCCTGACCCTGCCGCTGATCTCATCGGGCGGTTCCAGCATCCTGATGACCTGCGTGGCGATGGGCCTGCTGCTGCGCGTGTCCTACGAGCTGGAGCGCACGCAGCGCCAGGTCGCGCTGCGCGGGGAAGTGATCCAGGGTGCGGGCGATTCGCCTGCGCCGGTCGATCCGCGCCCGGTGCCTGCCGCGCCTGCTTCGTTCTCGCAGACGCTGCGCGGCACCAGCCGCCTGCAGCAACGCGTCGAGCCCACGTTCGAGAGGATCGCATGAGCAGTGCGGGCGCTCCCGTCATGATCATGGCCGGTGGTACCGGCGGCCACATCTTCCCTGCGCTGGCCGTGGCGAAGGTGTTGCGCGCGCGAGGCGTGCCGGTGGTCTGGCTGGGTGCGGACGGGGCAATGGAAACGCGCCTGGTGCCGCCGCACGACATTCCGCTGGACACACTGGCCATCACCGGCCTGCGCGGCAAAGGCCGGTTGGCGTTGCTGGGTGCGCCCGTGCGCGTGCTGCGCGCGATCCGCGCGGCAGGCTTCGTGCTGCGCCGTCGCGCGCCGCGGTCGGTGGTGAGTTTCGGTGGTTTCGCGGCCGGTCCCGGCGGTGTCGCCGCGCGCCTGATGGGTTTGCCGCTGCTGGTGCACGAACAGAACCGCGCCGCGGGCTTCACCAACCGCATGCTGGTGAAGGTCGCGCGCCGCGTGATGACCGGTTTCCCCGGTGCGTTCCCGTCGCGCGAGGAAGTGGTCGGCAACCCGGTGCGGGACGAGATCGCGGTGCTGCCGCCGCCGGCCGAACGCCTGGTGGGCCGCAGTGGCCCGCTGCGGGTGCTCGTGTTGGGCGGCAGTCAGGGCGCGCGTGCGCTGAATCTCGCAGTTCCGCAGGCCATCGCGACGTTGCCGGCGGGCAGCATCGAGGTGCGTCACCAATGCGGCGAAAAGCTGCGCGACGAAGCCGCCCGGGCCTACGTCGACGCCGGCGTGGCCGCGAGCGTGGAAGCCTTCATCACCGACATGGCGGCCGCGTACGCGTGGGCCGATCTGGTCGTCTGCCGCTCCGGCGCCTCGACCCTGGCCGAGCTGTGCGCGGTCGGCGTGGGCAGCGTGCTGGTGCCCTTCGCGCAGGCCGTCGATGACCACCAGACCCGCAACGCCGAATACCTGGTCGAGCGTGGTGCAGCCGTGCTGCTGAAGCAGGACGACACGCTGGCCGACGCGCTGGCCACCACGCTGCGGCAGCTGGCTGGCGACAGCGACAAGCGCCTGGCCATGGCGCAGGCCGCGCGCGCGCTGGCGAAGACCGATGCGGCCGACCGCATCGCCGACATCATTCTCGAGGAAACAACGAACATGAGGACGCAGGCATGATGATGGCTGCTGCACGCGAGCGCCGCCTGCAACACACCGGCAACCTGGCGAAGGAGTTCCGCCGCGTGCACTTCGTCGGCATCGGCGGCTCCGGCATGAGCGGCATCGCGGAAGTGCTGTGCACGCTGGGTTATGAAGTATCCGGTTCGGACAACGCCGACAACGCCGCGACCCGTCGCCTGGCGTCGCTGGGTGCGCGCGTGATGCGCGGCCACAATGCCTCCAACGTGCTGGGCACCGATTGCGTGGTGGTCTCCAGTGCGATCAGGCAGGACAACCCCGAACTGATGGAAGCGCGCAGCCAGCGCATCCCGATCGTCCCGCGTGCGGCGATGCTGGCCGAGCTGATGCGTTTCCGTCGCGGCATCGCGGTCGCCGGTACGCACGGCAAGACCACCACGACGAGTCTCACGGCCGCCGTGCTGAGCGAAGGCGGGCTGGATCCGACCTTCGTCATCGGTGGCCAGCTGCTTGCGGCCGGCGCCAACGCCAAGCTCGGCGACGGGCAATGGCTGGTGGCGGAAGCCGACGAAAGCGATGGTAGCTTCCTGCGCCTGAATCCGCTGATCTCCATCGTCACCAACATCGACGCGGATCATCTCGAAAACTACGGCAACGACTTCGAGCGCGTGAAGGCGGCCTTCGCCGAATTCCTGCAGCGTCTGCCGTTCTACGGCCTGGCGGTGCTGTGCATCGACGATCCGGAAGTCGCCGCCATTGCCGCGGAAACGCCGCGCCACGTGATGAGCTATGGCTTCGCGGAGAACGCCGACGTGCGTGCCGAAGACGTGGAGCAGGACGGCGGCCGCATGCATTTCACCCTGCGCCTGCCGGAGGACGCGAGCATCCGCGTCAGCCTGGCGTTGCCGGGGCGCCACAACGTGCAGAACGCGCTTGCTGCGGCGGCCATCGGATGGCAGCTCGGCGTGTCGCCGGAGAACATCGCGGCTGCGCTGGAGAAGTTCGCCGGCATCGGTCGCCGCTTCAACGACCTGGGCGAGATCGCCACGCCGCAGGGCGCGCGCGTGCAGCTCGTCGATGACTACGGCCATCATCCGAAGGAACTGGCGGCGGTGTTCGCCGCCGCACGCGGTGGCTGGCCGCACAAGCGGCTGGTCGTGGCCTTCCAGCCGCACCGTTACAGCCGCACGCGCGACCAGTTCGATGCATTTGCCGCGGTCCTGTCGGAGGTCGATGCGCTGGTGCTGAGCGAGGTGTACCCCGCCGGTGAGCAGCCGATCGCAGGCGCCGACGCGAAATCGCTGGCGCGCGCCATCCGTGCGCGTGGCCGCAACGAACCCGTGGTGGTCAGCCAGGTCGCGGACCTGGTCGACGTGCTGCCGGACGTGTTGCAGGACGGCGACCTGTTGCTGCTGATGGGGGCCGGTGACATCGGCCACATGTCGCAACACATCGCCGCGCATGGCTTCACCGCGAAGGACCCGGCATGACCACCGTGACCGTGCAACCGCCGCGTTTCAAGGATCCGGCCCGTTTCGGCCGCGTCGCCGTACTGATGGGCGGCGTGTCCAGCGAGCGCGAAGTGTCGTTGAACTCGGGCCAGAACGTGTTGGCGGCGCTGCTGGCGCGCGGCGTGCAGGCGTTCGCCGTCGATGGCGTGCCGGCCCTCATCGAGGCGATCCGCGCGGGCAAGGTCGACAGGGTGTTCAACATCCTGCACGGCGGCGATGGCGAGAACGGCGTGCTGCAGGGCCTGCTGCAGTCGCTCGGGGTGCCGTACACCGGCCCGGGCGTGCTGGGTTCTGCGCTGACGATGGACAAGATCCGCACCAAGCAGGTGTGGCAGGCGGCCGGTCTGCCGACCGCAGGCTTCGTGCGGATTCCGCCGGGTGGCGACCTCGCGGCAGCGGTCCGCGCGCTGGGCTTCCCCGTGTTCGTGAAGCCGAGCGCGGAAGGGTCCAGCGTCGGCGTGTTCCGCATCCTGGGTGAAGACGACCTCGTGCCCGCCGCGACGTTCGCATCCACCTACCCCGGCGAGCTGCTGGCAGAGCAGATGCTGACCGGCGGCGAGTTCACCGTGGCCGTCCTGGGCGACCTCGCACTGCCGTCGGTGCGTATCGTGCCGGCGCAGGGCTGGTACGACTACCACGCCAAGTACATCGCCGACGATACGCAGTACCTCTGTCCCGGTCTGGATGACGCGGCCGAGGAAACACAGATCCGTGCACTGGCGCTCGAAGGCTTCCGCGCCGCCGGCTGCAGTGGCTGGGGGCGGGTCGACGTGATGCGTCACGCGGACGGACGTTTCCTGTTGATGGAGGTCAATACCGCCCCGGGCATGACGAGTCACTCGCTGGTGCCCAAGGAAGCGGCGCAGGTCGGCATCGGTTTCGAGGAACTGTGCTGGCGCATCCTGGAGCAGACCGTGCCGGAGGTCGCCGGCTGATGAATGCCGCCCTGCGCATCATGGCCTGGTTGCTGGCGCTGGCGCTGGTCGCGCTGCCGGTCGTGGCCGTGGTCAATGGCTGGATCGGCGCCGACCGGTGGCCGTTGTCCAGGCTGCGCGTGCAGGGCGAGTTCGAACGCGTGGACGCGGCGCAGTTGCAGGCCGCCGTGCTGCCGTACGCGAAGCGCGGCTTCTTCGCCGTCCCGCTGGAGGACGCCAAGCACGCGGTCGAGCGGTTGCCGTGGGTGGAACGCGCGGACGTGCGCAAGCGCTGGCCGGACGTGCTGGAGGTACGCATCACCGAGCACAAGCCGTTCGCGCGCTGGGGCAACGACAAACTGCTGTCCGAGCACGGCCGCCTGTTTCCGCTGCCGAAGGAGCTCGCCGGCCTGGATCTGCCGCAGCTGGGTGGGCCGGACTCCCAGGTGCAGGAAGTGACCGCGCTCTACAACGAATCGCGCCAGCTGTTCGCACCGCTGGGACTGGACGTCACCACCCTGGTGATGGATGCGCGCGGCAGCTGGTCGCTGCTGCTGGGCAACGGCACCCAGGTGGTCGTCGGCCGCACCGATGCGCGTCCACGCCTGGGCCGCTTCGCGCGGATGCTGCCGCAGCTGCTGGCCACCGCGCAGGCACAGCCGCTGGTGCGCGCGGACCTGCGCTACACCAACGGGTTCGCGCTCAGCTGGGGCGAAGCGCCCAAGGCGCCGCCGCCAGCTTCCACACCGTCTCCATTGCCTGCGCCGATCGCGGTCGCAGGTCGTCTTCTGCAGGGCACTACATGAATCGCAAGGGTGACAAATCGCTGATCGTCGGGCTGGACATCGGCACCTCCAAGGTGACGGCGCTGGTCGGCGAGTACGCACCGGGCAATCCGATCGAGGTGATCGGCATCGGCTCGCACGAGTCACGCGGCCTCAAGCGCGGCGTCGTCGTGGACATCGAGTCGACGGTGCAGTCCATCCAGCGCGCGATCGAGGAGGCCGAGCTGATGGCCGGCTGCGAGATCCGCTCGGTGTACGCGTCGATCTCCGGCAACCACGTGCAGTGCCGCAACTCGCCCGGCATCGTGCCGATCCGCGACGGCGAGGTGACCTGGGGCGACCTGGACCGCGTGCTGGAAGCGGCCAAGGCCGTCGCCATCCCGGCCGACCAGAAGATCCTCCACGCCATCCCGCGCGAGTACAAGCTGGACAATTCGCAGGAAGGCATCCGCAACCCGGTCGGCATGACCGGCGTGCGCCTGGAGGTGGACGCGCACCTGGTGTTCTGCGCACAGTCGGCCGCCGCCAACATCAGCAAGTGCGTGCAGCGCTGCGGCCTGCAGATCGACGACCTGATCTTCTCCTCGCTGGCCTCCAGCGTGGCCGTGCTGACCAGCGACGAGCGCGAGCTTGGCGTGGTGCTGGTCGACATGGGCGCGGGCACCACCGACCTGGCGGTGTTCGTGCAGGGCGCGATCTGCCACACGGCATCGCTGCCCATCGCCGGCGACCAGGTGACCAACGACATCGCGCACATGCTGCGCACGCCCACGCCGGAAGCCGAGCAGATCAAGGTGCGCTACGCCTGCGCGCTCGCGCAGCTGGCGACGGCGGAAGAAAGCATCCAGGTGCCCAGCGTCGGCGACCGCCCGCCGCGCCGCCTGCCGCGCCATGCGCTGGCGCAGGCGGTGCAGCAGCGTTACGAGGAGATCTTCGAGATGGTGCAGGCGGAACTGCGCCGCTCCGGGTTCGAGGAGCGCGTGCGCGCCGGCATGGTGCTGACAGGTGGCGCATCGAAGATGGAAGGCGTGGTCGAACTGGCCGAGGAAATGCTGCAGATGCCCGTGCGCGTCGGCATTCCGCAGCACGTCACCGGCCTGGGCGAAGTGGTCGGCAACCCGGTGCATGCCACCGGCGTCGGCCTGCTGCTGATGGGCAGCCAGATCGAACATCCCCGGCGTCCGTCGCTGCCCACGGGCAAGGCGGGCAGCTGGTTCAAGAAACTGCAGAACTGGTATCGCGGCGAGTTCTGAGTGAGGCGACATCCTCCGCGAAGTGAAAGGCATCACGACGTTCGTTCCACCCAGCAACACATAACTAAATAAACGAGGACAAGGACATGGCACATTTCGAACTGGTTGAAAAGATGGCCCCGAATGCGGTGATCAAGGTCGTGGGCGTGGGCGGCGGCGGCGGCAACGCCGTGGCGCACATGGTCAACGGCAGCGTGGATGGCGTGGAGTTCATCACCGCCAACACCGACTCGCAGGCGATCAAGAACTGCGGCGCCAAGCTGCAGCTGCAGCTCGGCAGCAACGTCACCAAGGGCCTGGGCGCCGGCGCGAATCCGGAAGTCGGCCGCCAGGCGGCGCTGGAAGACCGCGAGCGCATCATCGACGCCCTTGATGGCGCCGACATGGTGTTCATCACCGCCGGCATGGGCGGTGGCACCGGTACCGGCGCCGCGCCGGTCGTGGCGCAGCTGGCCAAGGAGATGGGCATCCTGACCGTCGCCGTGGTCACCAAGCCGTTCCCGTTCGAAGGCCGCCGCCGCATGCAGGTCGCGCTGAAGGGCATCGAGGAACTGAGCCACCACTGCGATTCGCTGATCACCATCCCGAACGAAAAGCTGATCACCGTGCTGGGCCGCAACGCGACGATGATCCAGGCGTTCCGCGCCGCCAACGACGTGCTGTTGGGCGCCGTGCAGGGCATCGCCGACCTGATCGTCCGTCCGGGCCTGATCAACGTCGACTTCGCCGACGTGCGCACCGTGATGAGCGAGATGGGCCTGGCCATGATGGGCACCGGCTCGGCACGCGGTGATGATCGCGCGCAGGCCGCCGCCGAGGCCGCGATCCAGAACCCGCTGCTGGACGACGTCAACCTCAACGGTGCCAACGGCATCCTGGTCAACATCACCGCCGGTCCGGACTTCACCATGGCCGAGTTCGACGAAGTGGGCCGCACCATCGAAGGCTTCGCCTCGGAAGACGCCACCGTGGTGGTCGGCACCGTGCTGGATCCGGACATGCAGGACGAAGTGCGCGTGACCGTGGTGGCCACCGGCCTGAACCGCAATGCCGCCCGCCAGCCGGTCGGCCGTGGCAGCGACCTGCGCGAGCCGATGCGCGCGCCGATCAAGCTGGTCCGCGACGCCACCACCGGGATGGCGATCGACGACGGCTTCGCCGTGGACCCGATCAGCGCCGCCACCAGCGGCATGGGCTTGCGTCGTGGGTCGGCTGCGCCGGCATCGTCCGCGCCGGTATCGGCCCCGATCGCGGCCGACCTGCCGCCGGACTACCTGGACATCCCGGCGTTCCTGCGCCGCCAGGCGGACTGATCACGTAGAAGTGGAACCCTCCCCCGTAAACAGGGGAGGGCGCAGATGATGTGCCGTTTCATCGCCGTGTCCCTTCGCTGCCGGACCTTCACCGGTCCGGCAGCCCTTTCCCGACGGCCGTAGCATTCCGTTGTTGCAGGGGTGGGACAGACCGGTTCTTCCGTTAAGATTCAGTGGTCTGCGTGATATTCTCGCTGCCCGCTCAGGTTCCCCCCACCTGCGATTCCTTCGAATGGCCCAGCAACGCACCCTCAAGAACGTGATCCGCGCGACGGGCGTGGGGCTGCACAGCGGCGAAAAGGTCTACATGACCCTGCGCCCGGCTCCCGTGAATACCGGCATCGTGTTCCGGCGCGTCGACCTGGAGCCGGTGGTGGAGATTCCCGCCAGCGCGGAGCTGGTCACCGAGACCACGCTGTGCACCGGGCTGACCTGCGAGGGCGCCAAGGTGCAGACCGTCGAACACCTGATGTCGGCGATGGCCGGCCTGGGCGTGGACAACGCCTACGTGGAACTGTCGTCGGCCGAACTGCCGATCATGGATGGCTCCGCAGGCCCGTTCGTGTTCCTGATCCAGTCCGCCGGCATTGCCGAGCAGGACGCCCCCAAGCGTTTCATCCGCATCACCCGTCCCATCGAAGTGACCGAGGGCGACAAGGTGGCGCGCTTCGAGCCGTACGACGGCTTCAAGCTGGGTTTCACGGTGAAGTTCGATCACCCGATGATCCCCGCCTCGCAGTCGCGGGCCGAAGTGGATTTCTCCACCGGTGCCTACATCAAGGAAGTCGCGCGCGCGCGCACGTTCGGTTTCATGCGCGACCTGGAATACATGCGCGAGCGCAATCTCGGCCTCGGCGGCTCGATGGACAACGCCATCGTGCTGGACGAGTTCCGCGTATTGAACGAGGACGGCCTGCGCTACACGGACGAATTCGTCCGCCACAAGATCCTGGACGCCATCGGCGACCTGTACCTCGCCGGGCGCCCCATCCTGGGCGCCTACGAGGGCTTCAAATCGGGCCATGCCTTGAACAACAAGCTGGTCCGCGCCCTGCTGGCCGAGACCTCGGCCTGGGAAGAAGTGACCTTCGAGGACCGCACCGCGCCGTCCCCGGTCACCTATGCGACGCCCGTCCTGGCGATCTGAGACGCCCGTCCGCTGCGGACGGTGACCTTGCTGTCGACCGGTTTCCCACCGTCATCACGCAGTGGTGTGCGAATGGTTACGCCTTGGTCAAAATGTGAACTGTGTCAGGAAATCTGGCCGGAAATAACATTTTCCTAACCTTTGGCTAACGCCCCGACCGACGGTGGCCGGTACCATGCCCCGTCCCTCGTGATGGCCGGCTCAACATCCGCGGCGTCTACGATGACCACCCCCCGGGGTGGGCGTACCGGCGGAGTCCGGGGCGGACAGGAGGTCGAGGGCTGCTTGCAGCCCTTTGCGGGACGCCTCCGACACAGGTACGACCGGATCTTGCGCAGGCTTCACGGGATGGAGCGGCGCGAGGCTCGTCTTGGCGGTGACTTCGGTGACCGCCAGTCCGATGGATTGGGCCACGTTGATCAGTTCGGGTGCGGCCAGGCGAAGCCTGGCGTGCCACACCGGGGAATCGACGATAAAAACGAGCCGTTTGCCCGCCACGTTCGCCAACCGGCAATGGGGCGCCAGGGCAGGCGGCAGGCAGGGGCGAAGCTGCTGTTCCAAGGCGTCCAGCCACATGGCACGACGCACCGGGTCGGTGGCGGCATCCGTCAAGGCAGCCTGCAGGGCAGGTTGCGCGGTGCCGGTACGGCGCGGCTTGGACTTCGAATCAGACATCGGTATCTATGAGCTTTAAGACCATCGTAAACAATTCGCGTACCTGGTGGGCCCATGCATCGGCCCATGGTGCCTATCGAATCCGCCTCGCGTTCCACGCCCGGCCGCTCGCCAGCGCTGCGGTGCTCGTCGCCGCCGGCCTGCTGGTGGGCATGGGGGGGCGCAGTGCCCTCGGCATGGCGCAGGTCTCGATGCTGCAGGCCAAGGCCGAGCAGCGCGATACCGAGCTTGAGCAGGTCCGCCGTGGTGCCCAGCAGGAAATCAACGCCATGGCCGCGCGCCTTGGCGAATTGCAGGCGCAGGCCAATCGCCTGAATGCGCTCGGTGAACGCCTCACCCGCGTGGGCCAGTTGCAGGACGGCGAGTTCGACTTCAACGAGCCGGTCGGCGTGGGCGGCAACGATGTGTCCTACGACATGAAGCCCGCCGACCTGACCTCCGGCGTGGACAAGCTGGAGAAGCAGTTCGCCGCGTCTGGCCGTCAGCTGTCCGTGCTGGAGGCGCTGCTGTTCAACCGCGAACTCGACAGGAATGCGACCCCGGGCCGCATGCCGATCGCGAACAGCTACATCACGTCCGGTTTTGGTGGTCGCGCCGATCCGTTCGGTGGTGGTGGCCAATACCACAAGGGCATCGACTTCAAGGCCAGCGTGGGGGATCCCGTGCTCGCGGTGGCCGACGGCGTGGTCAGCTTCGCCGGCGTGAAGGGCGGCTACGGCAATGTCGTCGATGTCGACCACGGCAACGGTTACGTCACCCGCTATGCACACAACTCGCGCCTGACCGTACGTGCCGGCGACCTCGTGCGCGTGGGCCAGGAAGTGGCCAAGGCCGGTTCCACCGGTCGTTCGACGGGCGCGCACGTGCACTTCGAAGTGTGGGAGAACGAGCGTGTGGTCAATCCGCGCAAGTTCCTGGGCGAAGGCCCCACGCCGGTGGGGCAGGTCAAGCGCGGCTGATAGCGCGCGGAACCAAACGGGAAGGTCGCGGTCCTACCGCCGGCCTTGATTCCCCGGGCGGCGCCCCAAGCTACAATACGGTGTTGCCAGACAGGGCGCCTAGCGCCCTGTTTCGTTTTGGGCCCGCAACCGCCGCGCGGCCCCGGCGTCCTTTTCCCATCCGGTTCCCTACATGATCAACAACCTGCTTACCCGTGTCTTCGGCAGTCGCAACGAACGCCTGCTCAAGCAGCTGCATCGCACCGTCGACAAGATCAACGCGCTGGAAGCGGAGCTGCAGCAGCTCACCGACGAGCAGCTGAAGGCCAAGACGCCGGAGTTCCAGCAGCGCATCGCGGGCGGGGAAGCACTCGACAAGATCCTGCCCGAAGCCTTCGCGGTCTGCCGCGAAGCCAGCCGTCGCGTGCTGGGCATGCGCCACTACGACGTGCAGCTGATCGGCGGCATGGTGCTGCACCTGGGCAAGATCGCCGAAATGCGTACCGGTGAAGGCAAGACGCTGGTCGCCACGCTGCCCACCTATCTCAACGCGCTCGAAGGCAAGGGCGTGCACGTCGTCACCGTGAACGACTACCTGGCCCGCCGCGACTCCGCCTGGATGGGCCGCCTGTACAACTGGCTGGGCCTGAGCGTGGGCGTGGTGTACCCGGGCATGCCGCACGGCGACAAGAGCGCCGCTTACGCCGCCGACATCACCTACGGCACCAACAACGAATTCGGCTTCGACTACCTGCGCGACAACATGGCGATGTCGCGCGCCGACCGCTTCCAGCGCGGCCTGCACTACGCCATCGTCGACGAAGTCGACTCCATCCTGATCGACGAAGCGCGCACCCCGCTGATCATCTCCGGCCCGGCCGACGAATCGCCCGAGCTGTACATCCGCGTCAACCGCATCGTGCCCCAGCTGATCAAGCAGGAGAACGAGGAAGCGGAAGGCGACTACTGGGTCGACGAAAAAGGCAAGCAGGTGCACCTGTCCGAAGCGGGCATGGAGCACGCTGAGGAACTGCTGCTGCAGGCCGGCATCATCAGCGAGGAAGAACCGCTGTACGGCGCCAACAACCTGTCGGTCGTGCACCACCTCAACGCCGCACTGCGCGCGCATGCTATCTACCAGCGCGACGTGGACTACATCGTGCGCGATGGCGAAGTGGTCATCGTCGACGAGTTCACCGGCCGCACCCTGACAGGCCGCCGCTGGTCCGACGGCCTGCACCAGGCGGTCGAAGCGAAGGAAGGCGTGCCGGTCCAGCGCGAGAACCAGACGCTGGCCAGCGTGACGTTCCAGAACCTGTTCCGCATGTACAACAAGCTGTCCGGCATGACCGGTACGGCGGATACGGAAGCCTTCGAGTTCCAGAGCATCTACGGCCTGGAAGTCATCGTCATCCCGACCAACCGCCCGACCGTGCGCAAGGATTCGCCCGACCAGGTGTTCCTCAACCGCCAGGGCAAGTTCAAGGCGGTGCTGGCCGACATCCAGGAGTGCTACCAGCGCGGCCAGCCGGTGCTGGTCGGCACGACCTCGATCGAGACGTCGGAAATGCTGTCCGACTTCCTCACCAAGGCCGGCGTGCCGCACGAAGTGCTCAATGCCAAGCAGCACGAGCGCGAAGCGCACATCGTGGCGCAGGCCGGTCGCCCGGGCGCGATCACCATCGCCACCAACATGGCCGGTCGTGGTACCGACATCGTGCTGGGCGGCTCGCTGGAAGCCGAGTACGAAGCGCTTCCCGAGGACGCCAGCGACGCCGACCGCGCCGCGGTGAAGGCCGAATGGCAGAAGCGCCACGACGAAGTGAAGGCCGCCGGTGGCCTGCACATCGTCGGCACCGAGCGCCACGAATCGCGCCGCATCGACAACCAGCTGCGCGGCCGTTCCGGCCGCCAGGGCGATCCGGGTTCGTCCCGCTTCTACCTGTCGCTGGAAGACAACCTGATGCGCATCTTCGCCTCGGACTGGGTCCAGAAGGCGATGAAGCTGATCGGCATGAAGGAAGACGACGTCATCGAGGACAAGCTGGTCAGCCGGCAGATCGAGAAGGCGCAGCGCAAGGTGGAAGCGCACAACTTCGACATCCGCAAGAACCTGCTCGATTTCGACGACGTCAACAACGACCAGCGCAAGGTGATCTACGCACAGCGCGACGAACTGCTCGACGCCGATTCGGTGAAGGACAACATCGACGGCATCCGCGGCGACGTGGTCGCCGAGACGGTCGCCCGCTTCGTGCCGCTGAATTCGGTGGACGAGCAGTGGGACCTGCAGGGCCTGGAGCGCGAGCTCGGCGAGGAAATGGGCGTGGAGCTGCCCGTGAGCCGCTGGCGCGAGGACGCCGAGGAACTCGATGCCGAGACCATCGAGCGTCGCGTGCAGGAGGCGATGGACAAGCACTTCGCCGACAAGGAAGCGGTGATCGGCGACGAGACCATGCGTGCGCTGGAAAAGCACGTCATGCTGACCGTGCTGGACAAGAACTGGAAAGAGCACCTGGCGCGCATGGACTACCTGCGCCAGGGCATCCACCTGCGCGGCTATGCGCAGAAGCAGCCGAAGCAGGAGTACAAGAAGGAAGCGTTCGAGCTGTTCTCCAGCATGCTGGAGCGGGTGAAGAGCGAAGTGGTGACCCTGCTGTCGCGCGTCCGCATCCGCAGCGAGGAGGAAGTCGCCGCGCTGGAAGCGCAGGAGCGCGCCATGGCCGAGGCGCAGGCCCGGCAGATGCAGTTCCAGCACCAGGATGCCGGCGGCTACAGCGCCGACGAGGAAGCCGAACAGGCTCGGCAACTGGCCGCGGCGCAGGGTGGCTACGTGCAGTCCGGTCCGATGCCGGCGCACCGCGATGCGCCCAAGGTCGGCCGCAACGATCCCTGTCCCTGCGGCAGCGGCAAGAAATACAAGCACTGCCACGGCCAGCTGGGCTGAGTCGCCGCAACACCACCCCGCCTGACGGAAAAGCCGCGCACTGCGCGGCTTTTTCTTTGCGCGCGACATCCGGTCCGGGCGAGACTATTTGCGTCTACCTGACCGTTCCCGGCAAGCTTTTTCCATGCTTACTCCGCTGCGCTCCATCCACGTCATGGCCGCCGTCATCACCGACGCGCGCGGCCGCATCCTGCTGACACGCCGGACGGAAGGACGCGACCTGGCAGGGCGCTGGGAGTTTCCTGGCGGCAAGCAGGAGCCCGGGGAACGTCCCGAGGAGGCGCTGGTGCGCGAACTGCGCGAGGAACTTGGCATCGAGGCCCGCGTCGGCGACCACATCATCAGTGTGCCCCAGCAATACCCCGACAAGCGCCTGTGCCTGGAAGTGCGGCACCTGACCGGATGGGAGGGCACGCCGCGCGGACACGAAGGCCAGGCGCTGGCCTGGGTCGCACCGGACAAGCTGATGCGCTATGACATGCCGCCGGCCGATCGCCCGGTGGTGGCCGCGCTGCTACAGCCGGATCGCTATCTGGTCACCCCGGAGCCGGACGACGTCCCGCGCTGGCTGGATGGCCTCGAGCAAGCGGTGGCGCGCGGTACCCGTCGCGTGCAGATCCGCGCGCGCGGACTGGAGGGCGAGCCCTGGCGTGCGCTGGCCCGCCAGGCCGTCGCGCGCTGCCGCGAGGCGGGCGTCGAGACGCTGCTCAACGGCGACATCGACCTGGCGCGCGAACTGCAGGTCGGCGTCCACCTGCGCGCCACGCAACTGGCGGCCCTATCGACCCGGCCGCTGCCGGAAGGACTGCCGGTCGCGGCGTCCTGCCATGCCGCAGCGGACCTGCGGCAGGCGGAGGCGCTGGGATGCGATTTCGCGGTGGTGGGCAGCATCTACCCGACCCAGAGCCATCCCGGCGGCGAGCCCCTGGGATGGCCGGGCTTCGCCGGCCTGCGCGAGGGCGTGTCGTTGCCGATCTATGCCATCGGCGGCATGACGACCGACGACATCGCCGACGCGCGCCGGCATGGTGCGCAGGGCATCGCCGCGATCCGCGGACTGTGGCCGGCCGCCGCCTAGGAAGCGCCGTGGATGACGTAGAGCCGAGTGTGTTCGGTTACGCGATGCGTTTCCGACAGGCTCCAGCAGAGCACGCTCGGCTCTACGAGGAGACGAATCCAGCCAACGCCAGGTAGCGCAGGTGCAGTCCATCGGCTGCACGCTGCAGGTGGGCGAGGTCGCCGTCGTTGACGACGATGTCGTCGGCCAGCGCCAGGCGCTCGGCGCGCGAGGCCTGGGCGGCCATCATCTTCTCCGCCAGTGCCGCGTCGATGCCGTCACGCTGCATCAACCGTGCCTTCTGCACGGCGACCGGGGTATCCACCACCACGATGCGGTGCAGCCAGGGATAGGCCCGGCGGCCCCCGCCTTCGGTGAGCAGGGGGACCGTCGCGATCGCATAGGGGCTGTCGGCAGTTCGACAGAGGGCGAGCAGCCGCGCGCGGATGGCCGGATGCAGGATCGCTTCCAGCGCACGCCGCTCCTCGTCGTTCCCGAACACGCGCACGCGCAGCGCCGCCCTGTCCAGTTGGCCATCCGCCATCAGCACATCGCGCCCGAAGCGCGCCACCACGGCGTCCAGCGCAGGTTCGCCGGGGCGGACCACCTCGCGTGCGAGCAGGTCGGCATCCGCCACCGTGATGCCATGTGCGGCAAACGCCTTCTCAAGCGCACTTTTCCCGGATGCGATGCCGCCGGTCAATCCGATGAAGTAGTCGCTCATGGGCGGATTATGTACGAGCGCCCGCGGGGCGCCCCTACTTCAGGCCGGCGAAACGCAGGTAGGCGTCCACGATCTGCTGACCCCAGAAGAACACGATCCAGCCGGCGATGGCCAGATAGGGGCCGAACGGAATCGGCGTGGCGCGGTCGCGGCCCCGCATCGCCAGCCAGGCCGAACCGACCACGGCACCCACGAGCGAGGAGATCAGGATGATGGGCAGCACGCCATTCAACCCGACCCAGGCGCCGAGGGCCGCGAGGAGCTTGAAATCGCCCCGGCCCATGCCTTCCTTGCCGGTGATCTGCTTGAACAGCCACCACACCAGCCACAGCGACACATAGCCGGCGATGGCGCCCAGCAGTGCCGGCTTGGCGGGCATGTAGAGGTTGTCGAGACTGCCGATCAGGCCCAGCCACATCAAGGGCAGCGTCAGCTGGTCGGGCAGCAGCCGCGTGCGCAGGTCGATGCCGCTCAGCGCCACCAGATAGCAGCTCAGCAACGCCGCGCCGAAACCCTGCCAGCCGAACCCGAACCGCCACACCGAGGCCACCGCCAGCAACGCGGTCAGCAATTCCACGATGGGGTACTGCGGCGAGATCGAAGCCTTGCAGTGGCGGCACTTGCCGCGCAGAGCCAACCAGCTGAACAGCGGGATGTTCTCGTACCACGACAGCGCCGTCTTGCAGTGCGGGCAGTGCGAGCGTTCCACCACGATGCCGGGAGGCGGCGGATCGTAGATCTCCGGCTCCTCCAGCACCTCGCGGGCGTCACGTTTCCACTCCCACTCCAGCCGCCGCGGCAGCCGCAGGAT
The DNA here is from genome assembly GCF_057773125.1 of Pseudoxanthomonas sp. 97-1-1. Taxonomy (NCBI): domain Bacteria; kingdom Pseudomonadati; phylum Pseudomonadota; class Gammaproteobacteria; order Lysobacterales; family Lysobacteraceae; genus Pseudoxanthomonas; species Pseudoxanthomonas sp. 97-1-1. The sequence continues at coordinate 517,497 of NZ_JBYMTJ010000003.1, forward strand.
GACCACATTGAGGAAGCTGCCCACCAGCAGGCCCAGGCCTGCCACCACCGGGTACCCCAGTTCGGGGTGCTGGTCCAGAAACGCCATGGATCAGCCGACCACCGTCGCCGCAATCTTGAAGATGGGCAGGTACATGCCGACGACCAGGCCACCCACTAGCACGCCGATGATGACCATGATGAAGGGCTCGATCAGGCTGGCCAGCGCATCCACCGCGTTGTTGACCTCCTGCTCGAAGTACTCGGCCACCTTGAACAGCATGGTGTCCAGCGCACCGGCTTCCTCACCGATAGCGGTCATCTGGACCACCATGTGCGGGAACAACTGGGTCTGCTTCATTGCCATGTTCAGCGGATAACCGACCGATACGTCGTCGCGCATGCGAAAGACCGCTTTCTCATAGACCGTATTGCCGGTCGCACCGGCAACGGTGTCCAGCGCCTCGACCAGTGGCACGCCGGCCTTGAAGGTCACCGCCGTAGTGCGGGCAAAGCGGGCGATGGATGAATTGTGCATGATCTGTCCGATTACCGGCACTTTCAGGATGGCGCGGTCGACTGCGTGCTGGAACGCGGGGGATCGTTTGAAGAAAAACAGGGCGGTAAAGATGCTGCCCGCGACCACGATCAGGATGGCCCACCACCAGCTCACCATGATCCGCGAGGCGCCCATGATCATCTGAGTGAACGCAGGCAGTTCAGTACCGAAGCTGGCGAAAGTCTTCTCGAATTCGGGGATCACGAACATCAGGATCACCGAGGTGACCAGGATGGCGACCGCGATCACCGCCGCCGGATAGAACAACGCCTTCTTGATCTTGCCCTTGAGGGCTTCGAGGTTTTCCTTGTAATTGGCGATGGTCTCCAGCACCGTTTCCAGTACGCCGGCGCCCTCGCCAGCCCGCACCAGATTGCGGTACAGCTCGTCGAACTGCACAGGATGCTTGCTGATTGCTTCGTGCAATGAAGATCCCCCTTCGATGTCGAAGCGGATCTGCTCGACCATCTTCTTCATGCGGATGTTCTTCTGTCCGCTTTCGATGATCTCCAGCGACGACACGATGGGCACGCCGGACTTCATCATCGTCGCCATCTGGCGGCTGAAGAAGGCGATGTCCTTCGCCGTTACCGGCTTGCCGGCGGAGCCGAACAGCGGCTTCCCCTTCACCTTCACTACGTTGGGCGTGATGCCCTGCTTGCGCAGCTCGGCACGCAGGAAGTTGGCGTTCTTGGACTGCTGCTCGCCCTTCATCTTGACGCCGCGCTTGTCGGTGCCTTCCCAGACGAACAGGTTCAGCGGGTTCTCGCGGACGGGCGCGGAGGCGGTTTTCTTGGCGGCGGAACGGGTCACGGCCATCGGATTTCCCCTGTCCGGCTTTCCCCATCCGGACTTCATCGCCCCATGTTAGCCGGTTATCCGCCCAAGGGAAGCGCCGCGCCTGTGACGGCGGCCGGGTTTCGGTGATATGGCCGGGCCAGGTGTCTCCCGGGCGGGACCCCATCTTGCGTCTGTAGGAGCGCCTTCAGGCGCGATGCTCTTGCCCGAAGCGCATCACAGACAAGGCTGCCAGCCCAGCCCAGCTCATTTGTAGGGAGACGCTTCGGCGAGACGCCTTCGAATCTGGTCCGAACGAAAAGCATCGCGCCTGAAGGCGCTCCTACAAACGCGAGGGAGCGGAACATCAGGTGCGGAATACGGGGCGGGGGCCAGTGTCTCCCGCCTCAATCCTTCGTAACGCGGTTGATTTCGGCCAGGCTGGTGATGCCGTTGCGTACCTTCAGCAGCGCCGACTGACGCAGGTCGCGGATGCCGGCCTTCTGTGCCTTTTCCGCAATCTGCATCGCATTGCCGCCTTCCAGCACGATCTCCTGGATCGCGTCGTTCATCGGCATCACCTGGTAGATGCCCGTACGGCCCTTGTAACCACCCGTGCACTCGTCGCAACCGACGGCCTCGTAGACGGTGAAGCCGGCGGCGATCTCGGCCTCGCTGAAGCCTTCAGCCAGCAGGGCCTGCGGGGGCAGCTGCACCGGGCGCTTGCACTTCGAGCACAGCCGGCGCGCCAGGCGCTGCGCGATGATCAGGGTCACCGAGCTGGTGATGTTGTACGGCGCGATGCCCATGTTCATCAGGCGGGCGACGGTCTGGGGCGCGTCGTTCGTATGCAGCGTGGACAGCACCATGTGGCCGGTCTGTGCGGCCTTGATCGCGATTTCGGCCGTTTCCAGGTCGCGGATTTCGCCGACCATGATGATGTCCGGATCCTGGCGCAGGAAGCTGCGTAGCGCGGCGGCGAAGGTCATGCCGCGACGGTTGTTCTGCTGCACCTGGTTGACGCCGGGTAGGCGGATTTCCACCGGGTCTTCGGCGGTGGAGATGTTGCGCGTCTCGTCGTTGAGGATGCCCAGCGCGGTGTACAGCGACACGGTCTTGCCCGAGCCGGTGGGGCCGGTGACCAACACCATGCCGTAAGGCTTCTGGATGGCCTCCTCGAACAGCTTCTGCTGGTCAGGCTCGTAGCCCAGCTTGTCGATGCCCAGCTTGGCGGCGCTGCCGTCCAGGATTCGCAGCACCACCTTCTCGCCGAACAGGGTGGGCAGTGTGCTGACGCGGAAGTCCATCTGCTTGCTCTTGGACAGGTTCAGCTTGATGCGGCCGTCCTGGGGCACGCGCTTCTCGGCGATGTCCAGTTGCGCCATCACCTTGATGCGCGCGGCAATGCGGTCCTTCAGCTTGGTCGGCGCCTTGGCCACCTGTTTCAGGATGCCGTCCACGCGCAGCCGCACGCGATAGTCGTTTTCGTAGGGCTCGAAGTGGATGTCCGAGGCGCCGCGCTTGATGGCATCCACCAGGACCTTGTTGACGAATTTCACGACCGGCGTGTCATCGCCCTTCGAGTCGACCGCATTGTCGGTACCGCCATCCTCATCGGAAGCATCCACTTCCAGACTTTCCAGCCCATCGTCGTCATCGCCGAAGTTGCTGGACAGGTTGTTGGCGGCGTTCTGCCATTGCTCAAGGGTACGGCGCAGCTGGTCCTCGTCCACCAGCACGGGTTCGACGATCAGGTTGGTGTGGAACTTGATCTCGTCGAGTGCGCCATGGCTGCGGGTGGGGTCGGCGACACCGACGAACAGCTTGTTGCCGCGCTTGAACAGGGGAAGCACCTGGTGCTTCTGCACCAGTTCCTCACTGACCAGCTTCAGCGCGTTATGGCTCGGGTCGAACGCGGTCGCATCCAGCAGCGACATGCCGAATTCCATCGCGTTCGCGGCCGCCAGTTGCGGTGCTGTGACCAGCCGCTTTTCCGCGATCCACTGCGGCAAAGGCACCTTGGCTTCCGTAGCATGGGCCATGGCGGCACGAGCGCTGACCTCGTCCATGGCGCCGTCCTGGACCAAGCGGCGGGCGAGGCCGGTGATGCCTACGAGATTGGCTGCGGGGACTGCGTTCATGGCGGGAAGCTCCGGAATCTGCGTGAGACTTTAGCTCAGGCGCTGCATTTTAGTCATGGGAAGCACCGTGCCCCCAATGATACGAAATGTCTTCATCGCCACTGTGCGCTTGCCTTCATGCGGAAGCGGCATCCGCCGGATGACTTACTCCAGTACGCAGTTGCCGGTTTCCATATCGCAGAGCGTGCGGCGCGTGCCGGGCTCCTGTGGCGTTCCCGTGATGTCCGCGCCGATGGCGGTCGCATCTACGGCTGCACTGCATGCCTCGAGCGGGGCGGCATCCGGTGTGTCGTTGTTGTGCAGCGTGGCCAAAGAAAAGTTGGCGTAGCTTTTCATCTCGGCCTGACAAGCGCCTTCTGCCGCGCGGATCCGGTAGTTGTTGTACGCCGGCAGTGCGATGGCGGACAGGATGGAGATGATGGCAACCACGATCATCAGCTCGATCAGCGTAAAGCCGCGTGTGGTGCGTGACATGTGAGCTACCCCTGAAGTGAAAACCGCGTGCTCCAGTCAAGCAAGGACCACGCCAATGAGGGCGCCGCTGGCCGCTGCGTGGTTGTTCATTCTACAATCTGTGATGAGTGTCACCTTGCGTTGCGCAAGCTGAAACCCGTGCGTTTCATGAGGCGGCGGACCGCTGCAATTTTTCGTGGGTTGAGCGGGCGCAAAAAACAAACCCCGCCGAAGCGGGGTTTGTTTGCATCTGGTGACGTAACACTGTTACGGAGCAGCGGCAGTCGCCATACGGCAGGTGGCGGTATCGGCGTCGCAGATCGTCGCCAGCACGCCCGGCGTGGCGGGGGTAAAGGTGATCTGGGCGCCAGCAGTTACTTGGGCTGCCGTCAGGGCAGCGACCGGCGCGGTGCAGGCTTCGGCTTCCGGAACCTCGACCGTCATGCCCGGGGTCTGGGCAGCAGCCACGGCCGAGTTCATGTAGGCCTTGGCTTCAGCCTGGCAAGCGCCTTCGGCCGAACGGATGCGGTAGTTGTTGTAAGCCGGCAGCGCGATGGCGGCCAGGATGGCGATGATCGCGACGACGATCATCAGTTCGATCAGGGTGAAGCCCTGGGCGTTCTTCTTCATGGTGTTTCCCCTTTCAGGATTGGCTTGATGGTTAGGGACACAAGCCCCGTGTCCCTACATGGACCGTGGGCGCCGCGTTTAAACGACGCGTGCACGGGATGTAGAGCAGGTTGCGTGCCAACTTCTGATACCCCCAGCGATTCCCCCACACTTCCCCGGAAGGAAACCCTGACGCCGAAGTCGGGCGGGACTATCGCATCATTCCCGGCTGTTGTGTATCGGGAATCGTGGTCAATGCCGGAGCAGTTCACAGATTGCGACATCGGCCTGTCGAGGTGGTGCGCGTCAATCCAATGGCGCTTGCACGGCCATGTGACCATTTGCGTCAGAAAGTGACGCGAATGGTCGCCCGGGTCACTGTGAGATGCGGCGCACGTTTGTGCGGAGGCACATATATAAGGTGTCTCCGCAGGCCGCGTCCAACGCATCGCGCATGCGGGCGCGGTATCCCACAGCGCCCCGGTGCATGACATACGTCGCGCAGGAGCGCCCTTCGGCGCGATGCTTTCACGAGTGACCCATCCAGGAGCATCGAGCCCGGGGCCGATCCTGCGGGTACGTTGGGAATGGCGCGCGGCGTGCGCTGGCCTATTCCATCCCCAGCTTCTTCAGCTTGTAGCGCAACGCCCGGAAGGTGATGCCCAACTGGGCGGCGGCCTTGGTCTTGTTCCAGCGATTCTCTTCCAGCGCCTTCTGGATCGCGGCGCGCTCCAGTTGCTCGATGTACTCGGGCAGGGCGCCGGCTGCAGGGTCCACATCCACCGCGCCCGGGACATCGCGGATCACTTCCCCGGGGCTGAAATCGCCACCGAACTTCTTGCCGGCAGGCGCCTGCGGCAGGTAGAGGTCGTCGATCTCGATGCTGTGGCCCTCGGACATGGCCAGCGCGCGCTCCAGGATGTTCTCCAGTTCGCGCACATTGCCCGGGAACGGGTAACGGCCCAGCGCTTCCATCGCCTCCGGCGAGACCGACGGCGCCATGCGGCCGTGCTGGGCCGCCAGGCGTTCGAGGACGGCGCTGGTCAGCTGCGCCAGGTCGCCCGTGCGCTCGCGCAGCGGCGGCACCCGCAGTTCGATCACGTTGATGCGGTAGTACAGGTCGTGGCGGAAGCGGCCGTCGGCGGCCAGTTCGCCAAGATCCTTGTGGGTGGCCGACAGGATGCGTACGTCCACCTGCGCCTCGCCGGACGCGCCAACCGGGCGCACCGCTTTTTCCTGGATGGCGCGCAGCAGCTTGACCTGCATGGGCAGCGGCAGCTCGGCCACCTCGTCGAGGAACAGCGTGCCTCCGCTGGCGGCCTGGAACAGGCCCTGCTTGTCGGCGTGCGCGCCGGTGAAGCTGCCCTTCTTGTGGCCGAAGAACTCGCTTTCCATCAGCTCGGCGGGAATCGCGCCGCAGTTGACCGGAATGAACGGACCGGCAGCGCGCGCACCCTGCTCATGGATGGTGCGGGCCACCAGCTCCTTGCCGGTGCCGGACTCGCCCATGATGTAGACCGGCGCCTGGCTGCGCGCCACCTTGCCGATCGTCTCGCGCAACGCATCCATCGCGGCCGACGTACCCAGCAGGCGGCTGGCCTGTTCGGGCGGAGGAGGAGGCGGGGGAGCGCGATCGGTGTTGTTCAGTTCAAGCGCGTGCTTGACCAGCCCGCGCAGGACAGCGAGGTCCACGGGCTTGCTGACGAAATCGAAGGCACCAGCCTTTAGGGCTTCCACCGCCAGCTCGATGTTGCCGAACGCCGTGATCATGGCGACCGGCGTATTGGGATAGTTCCGGGAGATCTCGCCGACCAGGTCGATGCCGTTGCCATCGGGCAGGCGCATGTCGGTGAAGCACAGGTCGTAGGTGTTGCGTGCCAGCAACTCGCGGGCCTCACCTACATTGGCGGCGGTGTCGATGCGCAGGCCCATGCGGCCCAGCGTCAGCGTCAGCAGTTCGCGGATGTCGCGCTCGTCATCGACGATCAGGGCACTACGGCTTTGATTCATGCATCCCCCCTCTTGCCCCTGTGCGGGCAGTGTACCGGCTGAATGTGAATCATGGTAGGCAACGGCCTGTGATCGTGGCGTGGCATGTATGCCGTGCGTCCCGGGCTTGCCCGCATGGGCGCTCTTGGGCAAGAAGCGGTTGCATGATCACATCTGAAGGCATCCTGCCCATGTGCCCCGGTGGGGCATGAAGGGCCTCCTGCAGGGGATTCCGGCGGCGCGGCCAGCCGTGCCTACGCGGGTAACAACGCGTGCGGCCCGGGCAGGATGATGCGGAAACAGCTGCCGCCGCCCGGCACCGGGACGTATTCGAGCGTGGCCTGGTTGGCCCGGCACAGTTCGCGGGCGATGTAGAGCCCCAGGCCGGTGCCATGCTCGGACGTGGTGAAGAACGGCCGGAACAGTTGCGCCGCCACGGCCTCGGGGATGCCGGGGCCGCGGTCCATCACGTCGATGGTCGGGCGCCCATCGGCATTGAACACGCGGATGCGGATGCGCGCGGGTTCCCCCGGCAGGCGCCCGTAGTTCAGCGCGTTCTGCACCAGGACCGTGACCACCTGCTGCAAGTGGCGTGAATCCACCAGCGCAGGCACCGGCTTGGCCCCGATGATGGTTTCCAGCGTGTCGGTCTCGATGGAGAGCGTCTGCTGGTACTCGTCCACGAAACGCCGCGCGAAGGTATTGAGGTCCACGTGCTCGGGGGTGGCGCGTTCGCGACGGGCCAGCCCCAGCACGCTTTCGACGATGCCGTTGGTGCGCTGGCACTGCTGGTGGATGATCTGCAGCAGGCGGCGGTCGCCGTCGCTGACCTGCTGGGATTCCTCCAGCAGCTGCACGGCGTAGTTGATCGCGGCCAGCGGATTGCGGATCTCGTGCGCCAGGCTGGCCGAAAAGCGGCCGAGCGCAGCCAGGGTCAGGGATTCGGCCCGGCGCGAGACCACCGTGGCATCGTCCAGGAAGATCAACGAGGTGTCGCTGTCGGCCAGCAGGCGGGCGAAGCGGGGCTGCACTTCCGGCTGGTCCGGCGAGAACTGCATCGGGGTTTCGTCGGTCTGCCAGCCATTGCGCCAGCGCTGCAGGCGGCGGGCGAGTTCGGGCGCCGCGTGCTGCAGCGACAGTCCCTTCCCGTCGACGCCCTTGCCATCGCCGCCGTCCCCGAGCAGCAGACTGGCGGCCTCGTTGGACAGCTTGATGTGGTTGTCGGCGTCGACCACCAGCACGCCGGTCCGCATGCGCCGGATGATCAGTTCGTTGACTTCGAACAGGTTGGCGACTTCCTCGCCACGCTTGTCCGCCAGCGCCTGGCTGGCACGCGCCTTTTGCCCGGCCTGGTGGGCGAGGTAGGCCAGGGCCAGGTAACTGACCGCGAACATGATGACTTCGGCCAGCGAGCGGCTGCTGTTCTGGTCGTGGAACAGGGTGAAGAAATACTCGCCGAACAGCGCGGCAATGGCGATCAGCGCCACCACCAGGGCCATCCGGGTGGACGGCAGCAGCAGGGCCGCTGCGGACACATTGAACAGCAGCATCATCGCCACGCCGGCCGTGGCGCCAGGCAGGGCGTGGGTGATCAGCGCGGCGACAAGCACGTCCAGGCAGACGCTGACGAACACGATCCACACCAGCCACTGCACGCTGCGACCGACGAAGAACAGCACCAGCGCCAGCACCAGGTAGCCGATGGCCACCAGCATGCCGAGGTCTTCGTGGCGGGGCTGGCCGAGCACATCGCCCAGCGGGCTGAACATCAGCGCGGCCAGGATGCCCGCTTCCAGCACGCGGTACAGCGCGAAGAAATACAGTTCGCGGCGCGGTACTGATTCGATGCGGGACAGGAGCGACTGGGCCTGACGCAAGACTCGTACTTCCCCGTGACGAGGCGGCCAGTATAGGCAGGCTGGCCCCCGGCTGCGCGCCGGGACCGTGTTTCCGCCTGTTCCACCAAAGGCTTAGGTACCGGGTTTTGCGCCATCCGGCCCGGTCGGCGACAATAGGGGGCTCGCCCGCGCCGCCGCCCCCGTGGCCCCGGCCGTGGGCGATGTCTTCTGTTCCCTACCCACGGTGACGCATGAATTTCCACGAATATCAGGCCAAGCAGCTGCTGGCCGAGTACGGCATCCCGGTCCCGGCCGGCAAAGTCGCCGCCACGGCGGACGAAGCGGTTGCTGCCGCCCAGTCCCTCGGCAACGGCCCCTGGATGGTCAAGGCCCAGATCCACGCGGGCGGTCGCGGCAAGGCCGGCGGCGTCAAGTTCTGCAAGACCGTCGATGACGTGAAGGCGGCCGCCGGCAAGATGCTGGGCACCAGGATGGCCACCTACCAGACCGCCGGCGTGGAGCTGCCGGTCAACCTGGTGCTGGTGACCACCGCCGGCGAGATCGTGAAGGAGCTGTACCTGTCGGTGCTGGTCGATCGCGGCACCCGCACCATCACCTACATCGCCTCGTCCGAGGGCGGCGTGGAGATCGAGCAGGTCGCGGCCGAGACGCCGGACAAGATCCACACGCTCAACGTCGACTTCGTCGAAGGCGTGCAGCCGTACCAGGGCCGCGAGTTCGGCTTCAAGATGGGCCTGACCGCCAAGCAGGCGGGCCAGTTCGCCACCATCATGGTGAACCTGTACCGCATCTTCAACGAGAAGGACCTGGCGCTGGTCGAGATCAACCCGCTGGCGATCCTGGACGACGGCAACCTGTACGCGCTGGACGGCAAGTTCAACAGCGACGACAACGCCGCCTTCCGCCACAAGGACCTGGTCGCGATGCGCGACAAGAGCCAGGAAGACGAGACCGAAGTGCTGGCCTCGGAGATGGACATCAACTACGTGACCATGGACGGCAACATCGGCTGCATGGTCAACGGCGCGGGCCTGGCCATGGCCACCATGGACGTCATCAAGCTCAACGGCGGCGAGCCGGCGAACTTCCTCGACGTGGGCGGCGGCGCCAACAAGCAGCGCGTGATCGAGGCGTTCAAGCTGATCCTGTCCTCGGACAAGGTCGAAGGCATCTTCGTCAACATCTTCGGCGGCATCGTCCGCTGCGACATGATCGCCGAGGGCATCATCGCCGCGGTGAAGGAAGTGGGCGTCAAGGTGCCGGTGGTGGTCCGCCTGGAAGGCACCAACGTGGAAGAAGGCAAGCAGCTGCTGCGCGACAGCGGCATGGCCATCATCCCGGCCGACAACATCAACGACGGTGCCAAGAAGGTCGTCGCTGCCGTCAAAGCTGCCGCCTGATCCACGACACCGAAGGAACTATCCATGAGCGTTTTGATCAACAAGAACACGAAGGTGATCGTGCAGGGCTTCACCGGCCAGCAGGGCACCTTCCATGCCACCCAGATGATCGAGTACGGCACCCAGGTCGTCGGCGGCGTCACCCCGGGCAAGGGCGGCACCACCCACATCGACCTGCCGGTGTTCGACACCGTCGCCGATGCCGTCAAGAGCACCGGCGCCGATGCATCCGTCATCTACGTCCCGCCGCCGTTCGCGGCCGACGCCATCCTTGAAGCGGCCGCGGCCGGCATCAAGGTCATCGTCTGCATCACCGAGGGCATCCCGGTGCTGGACATGCTGCGCGTGGACAACGTGCTGAAGGGCTCGCACCCGGACACCGTGCTGATCGGGCCGAACTGCCCCGGCGTGATCACCCCGGGCGAATGCAAGATCGGCATCATGCCGGGCCACATCCACAAGCCGGGCAAGATCGGCATCGTGTCGCGCTCCGGCACGCTGACCTATGAAGCGGTCAAGCAGACCACCGAAGTGGGCCTGGGCCAGTCGACCTGCATCGGCATCGGCGGCGACCCGATCAACGGCCTGAACTTCGTCGACTGCCTGAAGCTGTTCAACGAAGACCCGCAGACCGAAGGCATCATCATGGTCGGCGAGATCGGCGGCGACGCCGAGGAAGCCGGTGCCGAGTACATCGCCAAGTACGTGAAGAAGCCGGTCGTCGGCTTCATCGCCGGCGCCTCGGCTCCGGCCGGCAAGCGCATGGGCCACGCCGGTGCGATCGCGTCGGGCGGCAAGGGCACGGCGGAAGGCAAGTTCGCGGCGATGGAAGCAGCGGGCGTGGTCACCGTCCGTTCGCCGGGCGACCTGGGCGCGGCGATCGCGAAGCTGGTGAAGTAAGCCTCGCTGTCGCGCTTCACGCAGGAAGCCGCCTTCGGGCGGCTTTCTGCTTTCTGGGCGGCGGGTGAAAGGGAGTGACGTTCGGGTTGTTCCGGGCAAGTGTGGGGACACAGGCTTCGTTGCCCCCACCCCAACCCTCCCCCGCAAGCGGAGGAGGGGGCCTTGTCCGGGGGCCGCAAAGTTTCCCGGTTCCGGTCCAAGATCCCCGATCCCGATCCCGATCCCGATCCCGCGCGCGGTCCGCCCCTTCCCCCGCTTGCGGGGGAAGGCTGGGATGGGGGCAAAATGGCCACGAAGCCCAAGCACAGGGCGTGCACTATGCGACAAGGACAGAAACGCAACCGCGCGCGCGAACTGCGGCGCGGCATGACGCTCGCGGAACGCCGGCTCTGGAGCATCCTCTGTCGTCGGCAACTTGAAGGCTTCCGCTTCCGTCGGCAGGTTCCGATAGGCCCATACATCGCCGATTTCGGGTGCCTCGAAGGCGCACTGGTCGTCGAGGTGGATGGCGGACAGCATATGGACGCCGAGACTGACTGCGCGCGCGATGCGTTTCTCCGTGAGAAAGGGTTCCGCACCCTGCGCTTCTGGAATAATGAGGTCATGGCGAATCTTGAAGGTGTCCGGGCGCTGATACTCCGTTGGCTCGGACACTCGCCCCCATCCCAGCCTTCCCCCGCGCACGGGGGAAGAGGCAGTTTCAGAAGGCCGACATGACCCAGACCCTCCGCATCGCCATGGCGCAGTTCGACTTCCCGGTCGGCGGCGTCGCGCAGAACACGGCGAGCATCCAGCGCATGATCGCCGAGGCGCGCGACGAATACGGCGCCGACGTGGTGTTGTTTCCCGAACTCGCGATCAGTGGCTATCCGCCGGAGGACCTGCTGCTGCGGCCGCGCTTCCTGGCCGACTGCGAGACGGCACTGACGGAGATCGCCGCCACCACGCACGGCATCGTCGCCGTGGTCGGCTGGCCGCAGAGTGCGGGCAGCGTGGTCTACAACGCGGCCAGCGTGCTGCGCGACGGCGCGGTCGAGGTGACCTACCGCAAGCGCGAACTGCCCAATTACGCGGTATTCGACGAGCGCCGTTACTTCGATGTCGATCCGGACGGTGGCAGCTGTGTCTTCGAGGTGAAAGGCACGCAGGTGGGGCTGGTCATCTGCGAAGACCTCTGGTTCCCCGAGCCATTGGCCGAAACCGGGAAGGCCGGCGCGGTGCTCACGCTGGTGCCGAATGCCTCGCCGTTCGACCGCGACAAGCATGCGCAGCGCGACGCACTGATCGCCGAGCGTACGCGCGAGACGGGCATGGCGCTGGCCTACCTCAACGTGGTGGGCGGACAGGATGCGGTGGTGTTCGACGGGGCCTCCGTGGTCGCCGATGGCGACGGCACCGTGCATCCTGCGGCGGCGGCATTCACCGACCAGTGGCTGGTGGTCGATTTCGACGTGGCCACGCGCAAGTTCAGTCCGGTGGTCTGGATGGACGATGGCGACGAGAGCCGCGATGCGCTGGCGTGGCGCGCCATCGTGCGCGGCATCCGCGACTACTGCGGCAAGAACGGCTTTTCGAAGGTGTGGCTGGGCCTGTCCGGCGGCATCGATTCGGCGCTGGTGCTGGCGCTGGCCGTGGATGCGCTGGGCGCGGAGAACGTCACCGCGGTGCGGTTGCCGTCGCGTTACACGGCCGGCCTGTCGAACGACCTGGCCGCCGAGCAGTGCGCGGCGATGGGCGTGAAGCTGGAGGCGATCTCCATCGAGGCGCCGTTCAAGGGGTTCCTTGAAGCGCTCGGCCCGGTGTTCGGCGACACGCCCGCCGACACCACCGAGGAGAACCTGCAGTCGCGCAGCCGCGGCGTGATCCTGATGGCATTGAGCAACAAGTTCGGCGGCCTGCTGCTGACCACCGGCAACAAGAGCGAATACGCGGTCGGCTACGCCACCATCTATGGCGACATGTGCGGTGGCTATGCGCCGATCAAGGACCTGTACAAGACCGAGGTGTTCGCGCTGGCGCGCTGGCGCAACACCGTGGGCGGTGCGCCGGTGATCCCGCCTGCCGTGATCGACCGTCCGCCGTCCGCGGAGCTGCGCGAGAACCAGAAGGACCAGGATTCGTTGCCGCCGTACGATGTGCTGGACGCCATCCTGTTCCGCTACGTGGACCTGGAGCAGTCGCGGGACGAGATCGTCGCTGCCGGCTTCGATGCAGCGACCGTGGACCGCATGCTGCGACTGGTGCGCATCAACGAGTGGAAGCGCCACCAGGCGGCGCCCGGCCCCAAGGTGTCGCGCCGGGCCTTCGGTCGCGAACGCCGCTACCCGATCACCAACAAGTACGCGTTGTAGGAAGGAAACGGCATGGCAAGGAAGAAGAAGCGCTCGCCGCACCGCGACCGCACGGCATCCCCCGCACCCCGTCACGCGACACCGCCGGACCGGGTGATGCTGGCACTGGCGGCGCTGGGCCTGCTGATCACCGGCTACCTGGCCTGGACGGCGGGCAGCGGTTCGGCTTCGGCGTTCTGCACCAGCGACGGCGGCTGCGATGCGATCCAGCGCAGCGGCTGGTCGACCCTGCTCGGCGTGCCGATGGCGCTGTGGGGCTTCGGCCTGTACGCGGTGGTCGGGCTGGTATCCGTGATGAGCAAGGCATCGCCGCTGCTGCGCTGGCAACGGCAGTGGCGGCTGGTGCTGCTGGGGCTGGCGATCAGCGTTTACCTGACGGTGGTCGGTGCGTGGGTACTGGATGCCTTCTGCGTGGGTTGCCTGGCATCGCTGGCGGTGCTGGTGGCGATGTTCGCGTGGCTGCAGGCGCGTCGCCCCGCGTCCGCGCCAGGCCAGCCCTGGGGCCGCTGGTGGGGCGTCCACGCGCTGCCGGTGCTGCTGGTGGTCGCGGTCCTGCACGTGCACCAGAGCGGGCTGCTGCACCAGCGTCCGGAGAGTCGACGTGCGGAGGCGCTGGCGCAGCATCTGTCCGCGTATGGCGCGAAGTTCTACGGTGCTTCGTGGTGCGTGGAGTGCAGCCGGCAGAAGCGCCATTTCGGGCACGCGGCGGAGCAGTTGCCCTACGTGGAATGCTCACCCGGCGGGCGCAACGCGCCGATGACGGCTACCTGTGCGGCGGCGGGCGTGACCGTGTTCCCTACCTGGGTCATCGATGGCATCGAGCACAACGGCGTGATCGAACCGCAACAGCTGGCGGTGCTTACGCGCTTCGACTGGGAAGGTGCTGCGGACGACGAGTGAGTCGCCGCGCTCCGGGCGGAGCCGGAACACCTGCGCATGCAGGGCGCGCAGGCATCCGCACATGAAAAAGGGCCTTGCGGCCCTTTTCCGTTTCCGTGTCCGGTTGGATCAGTCGTCGTTGCGCCTGTCGGCGGTATTGATCGACTTCTCGGCGCCGAACGGGTTCAGGCGACGCACCATCCACGGGTAGTCGGGCCACTTGCCGGCCAGCCAGGGGTGCTGCGGATCGTTGATTTCCAGCACGCGCTTGGCGTCGGCGGCGAGGGTTTCGTTGCCCAGCTGGGTGTAGGCCTCGGCCAGCACGGCGATGGCGTCGTTCTGGTGGCTGCTCTGCGGGTAGGTTTCCAGCAGGTACTTGGCGCGGCTGGCGGCGGACACCCACGCATCGCGGCGCAGGTAGTAGATCGCGGTGTCCAGCTCGTGCAGGGCGAACTGGTTGCGCAGCACGCTCATGCGCTGGCGCGCATCGGCGGCATAGCGGCTGTTGGGGTAGTTCTCGGCGACCCGGTTGAGGTCGTTGTAACCCTGCATCGGCGTGGCCAGGTCGCGACGGCTGGCTTCCAGGCGCCAGACCTTCTGCAGGAACACCGTGTCGCGGTTGGAGTTGGCCAGCCCGCGCAGGTAGTACATGTACGGGACGTTGCGATGGGTCGGATAGGTGCGGATGAAGCGGTCGATGGTGGTGACCGCATCGTCCAGCTTGCCCGACTTGTACTCGGCGTAGGCCGATTCCATCAATGCCTGTTCGGTGTAAGGGCCGTACGGATACTGGGCGATCAGGCGGCGGAAGTTCTGCAGGCCGCGGTCCCAGTTGTTGTTCATCATCGCCTGGTGGGCTTCCTGGTACATCACCTCGACAGGCTGGTTTTCCGCTGCTTCCTTCTTCTTGAAGATCTTGCCGCAGCCGGTCCCGGCGAAGGCGATTACCAGCGCCAGCAGGACGAAACGGGCGGGCGCGGAACGGCGGGTGGAGCGGGGAAGGGCACGCTGGGTCATGGGCTGGCGGCAGGCCGCGGCAGGGAAACAGGCTGTCGATGATAGCCTAGGCGCCGCCTTCGCCATGAACAATCGGCCAATACGGACCGAGCATGGCCTCCCTGGATGTCTTTCCGCATGACCGATACCGATTCCCCCGACAGCCTCCGCACCGCCATCGTGCCCGCCAGCGCGGCCGGCCGGCGCTTCGACGCCGCGCTGGCGGAGCTGTTCCCCGAGTTCTCCCGGTCGCGCCTGACCGAGTGGATCAAGTCCGGCAACGCCCTGCTGGACGGCCAGGTGGTGCGCCCGCGCGACCCCGTGCGCGGCGGCGAGACCGCCAGCCTGGACGTGGTACTGGACACCCAGACCCACGCACTGCCCGAAGACATCCCACTGGACGTGCTGTACGAGGACGAGCATGTGTTCGTGCTGGACAAGCCTGCCGGGCTGGTGGTGCATCCCGGTGCGGGCAACCCCACCGGCACCCTGGTCAACGCGCTGCTGTTCCGCGACCCGTCGCTGTCGGCGCTACCGCGCGCCGGGATCGTGCACCGGCTGGACAAGGACACCTCCGGCGTCATGGTGGTCGCACGCACCGTGCCGGCGCATACCTCGCTGGTGGCGCAGTTGGCCTCGCGCGACGTGCACCGCCAGTACCTGGCCGTGGTGGTCGGGGCGATGGTCTCAGGCGGCACGGCGAATGCGCCGATCGACCGCCACCCGCGCGATCGACTGAAGATGGCGGTGCGCGAGGATGGCCGCGATGCGGTTACCCACTACCGCCTGCGCGAACGCTTCCGCGCGCACACCGCGCTGGAGTGCCGGCTGGAAACGGGCCGCACGCACCAGATCCGCGTGCACATGGCGCACATCAAGTACCCGATCATCGGTGATCCGCTGTACGGCGGGCCGCTGCGTTTGCCCAAGGGCGCCAGCGAGGAACTGATCGCCGTGTTGCGCAGCTTCCGGCGACAGGCGCTGCATGCCGAGACCCTGGAGTTCGCTCACCCCGCCACCGGTGAACCGGTCCGCGTCACCGCGCCGGTACCGGCCGACATGGTGGCGCTGCTGGCGGCCCTGCGCGCGGACAGCAAGGCGCAGCGCGGATGAACCGCGCGCCGGTCGTGTCCGCCGGCTGGTCTGCGCCTCCCGGCGTGCATGCCTTCACCACCTTGCGTCATGGCGCGGGATGTTCGGCGGCACCGTTCGACACCTTCAACCTCGGCAACCGCTACGCCGCCGATGGCGATGACCCGGCCACGGTGGCGCGCAATCGCGCGCAACTGGTCGAACTCGCCGGCCTGCCGTCGGTGCCGCACTGGCTGAAGCAGGTGCATGGCATCGACGTGCTGCGTGTGGATGCGCCTGCCGATCCGGATACCGACGAACCGGTGGCCGACGCGCTGGTGACGGCGACACCCGGCGTGGTACTGGCCATCCTCACCGCCGACTGCCTGCCGGTGGTGTTCGCCGCGAAGGACGGCAGCGAGATCGCGGCCGCGCATGCCGGCTGGCCCGGCCTGTCGAAAGGGGTGCTGGAAACCGCGCTGGACGCGATGACGACGCCGGCGGCGGAGGTGATGGCGTGGATAGGTCCGGCTGCGGGGCCGCGGCGGTATGAAGTGGGCAAGGACGTCTTCGACGTGTTCGTCGCACACGATGCGGATGCCGAAGCCTGCTTCGTGCCGACACGCGAGAACCATTGGCTGGCCGATCTGCCGGCGCTGGCACGCCGACGGCTGGCCGCGCATGGCGTGACGCCTGCGGACATCCACGGCGGCGATCTCTGCACGATCAGCGAGCCCGCGCGCTTCTTCTCGCACCGCCGCGATGGCCGCAGCGGCCGCATCGCCACGCTGGCATGGATGCAGCCGTAAGGTCGTTGTTCGCGCAGGTGCTGGGGCCGGCGTTCGACGGGCTGCCGGTGCCGGTGCGCGCGTTGCACATGGCGCAGGGCGTGAATCGATATCGGGGTGGCGTCGAGGTCGAGCGCGGCGGTCGATGGCTGTCACGGCTGATCGCCGCGGCCACCCATCTTCCGCCGCCTGGCGCCGGCCCGCTATGCGTGGAGATCGAGGCATCGCCTGACACCGAGCGTTGGACGCGCTTCATCGGCGGGCGTGCGATGCCCTCGCGCCTGTGGCGCGACGGTGAGGTGCTGTGCGAGCGGCTGGGCCTGGCGACGTTCGGCTTCCGACTGGAGGTCGTGGACCACGCCATCGCATGGCGCGTCGTTCGGGTGAGTGTGTTCGGCGTGTCGTTGCCGGCGCGTTGGTTCACGGGCGTGGGCGCACGAGAGTTCGGCGAGGACGGGCGCTACCGGTTCGACGTCTGGGCGTCGTTGCCGTTCACCGGATTGTTGGTGCACTACCGCGGGTGGCTCGATGTCCGCGACGCGTGATGGGCCTTCCTTCTCCCCGCGCGCGGGGGAGAAGGTGCCCGGAGGGCGGATGAGGGGCGCTTTTCGTCGCTCGCAAGACGAGCGTATGTCCGTGCGTCGCCTGTTGCATCACCGCAGTGGGCCGACGGATGGCGGACTCCGTTCGCCCCTCACTCGTCGTTGGCACTCTCCCCCCGCATGCGGGGAGAGGGGAGCCCTCAAGCGTCACGGAGAGGTTGAATGACCCCAAACGACCCCTCCGCTGCACAAGGCCCCATCATCGTCTTCGATGGCATCTGCGTGCTGTGCAATGGATGGGTACGCTTCCTGCTGAAGCATGATCGCGTGGGACGTTATCGCTTCGCCGCCATGCAGTCGGACGCAGGGCGCGCGCTGCTGGCAGGGCATGGGCTGGATCCCGACGATCCTGCGTCGTTCCTGCTGGTCGATGGTCATTGCGCATGGACCGACAGCGATGCGATCCGTCGCGTGCTGATGGGATTGGGCGGTGCGTGGCGGCTTGCCCTGGTGATCGCCCTGGTGCCGCGTGGTGTGCGCGATCCGCTATACCGCTGGATCGCGCGACACCGGTACCGGTGGTTCGGGATGACGGCATGCCGGGTGCCGACGGAGGAGGAGCGGGCGCGCTTCCTGTAGGAGCGGCTTCAGCCGCGACCGCACGGCGACCGTGCTCGTGATGATGCCTGTCGCGGGCGATGGCAGCCGATGCGCATGTGTTTCCTGCGGCGTGCAGGTATCCGGTCGCGGCTGAAGCTGCTCCTACAGGTTGTTCGTCATCCGGGCGCGTGGCGGCGAGTTCTTCATGCTTGGCTGCAAGGCGGCGTCCCTGTTGTTCACCGTCCGGGCGCATTGCGATGCGTTCGTGGTCTGCGGCCCCCGGACGATCAGTTCGTCGAGCCGCCTCCGTGAGGGAGGCGGCGATGCCCGTGGCACTCAGAAGGTGTAGCGCACCCGCGTGTAGTAATACGCACCGTTGCTGCCGATCGGCGACAGCACGTCGTAGGGCAGGTTGCCGAAGTAGGCGATGTCCGCGCTGGACAGGTCCGGGTACTCGTCGGTCAGGTTCAGGCCGCCCAGCGCGACGCTCCACTGCGGCGAAAACCGGTATTCCACTTCCGCGTCCAGTTGCCACTCGGCGCCGTAGGTCTGTTCCGGCTCGAAGCCGCCGCCGAAGTTGAACACGCGCTTGGCGCTGCCATGGCGGCTGACGCGTCCCAGCAGCGACCAATCGGTGTTGTTCCAGCTCGCGGTGAAGATGCCACGCGTGCGCGGTGCGGCATCGGTCAGCGTGTTGCTCTCCTCAACGCCGAACAGCACGTAGGTGGGGTCGATGGCGAGCAGTTCGGCGGGCGTAACGGCGATGTTCTTCAGTTCCGTCTTCGCGTAGCTGTAGGCGCCGGTCAACAGCAGGTTGCCGTCACCCAGCACCTGCCGCCAGTTGGCCACCAGCTCCGCACCTTCGGTACGGGTGTCGGCGGCATTGATGAAGAAGTTGGCGCTCTGCACGCCCGGCACGCCGAAATTGTCCAGCACGAAATCGGTCAGCGCATCGCCGGTGATGCGTTCCGTGATCGCCACGCGGTCGTCGATGTCGATGCGGAACACGTCCAGCGATACGTCGAAATGCTCACCGATGCGGCTGGTGAAGCCGAGACTGAGGTTCAGCGCCTTCTCGGGGTCCAGGTCCTGCGCGCCCAGGGCGCGGGCGATGGGGTTGTTGACCGACAGCAGGCGGCCCTGGGTGAGTTGGCCGGACGCGTCGTAACCGGTGGAGGTGGATTCGAAGCCGATCTGGCTCAGCGACGGTGCGCGGAAGTTGTTCGACACCGAGCCGCGCAGCGCGAAGGCGGGCGCGAACTCATAGCGGGCGGCCAGCTTGCCGGTCAGTTCGCCGCCGAAGTCGTCGTAATGTTCGTAGCGCGCGGCGATGTCGGTGGTGAATTTCTCGCCCCATTGGCTGCTGAGGCTGGCGTAGACGCTGGACACATCGCGGTCGAGGTCGGCGGTGTCCTGCGGCGTCAGCCCGCCGCCGGCCTGCGAGCCGGTCGGGCGGTCGGTGAAGGGACCGGCTGCGTACGAGGCAGGATCGCCTGCGCCGGTCTCGAAGGTTTCATGACGGAACTCGAGGCCGGTGGCGAACGTATGCGCGCCGAACACGCGGCTCAGGTCGAGGTTGGCGAGCGTCTGTGCGGACTCGTAGTCGCCGGTCTTGAAGCGCGTGGGACTGCTGGGGCCCAGCGAGGCGTTGAGCGAATTGCGCAGCCGGTAGGTGAATTCGTTGCGGCCATGATTGAGGCTGGCGTCGTAATCCCATTCGCCCCATTGGCCGCGCACGCCGGCCACCCCGGCCAGGTCGAGGTTCTCGCCTTCGGAGATCGGGCGGTAGCCGTTCGGATAGACCTCCTTCCAGTTCGCCACACCATCGGGGTAGCGGAAGTAGTTCGCGCCTTCGGTATCGCTCTGGTGGTAGGTGCCGAAGGCGTACAGCTCGGCCGATTCGCCCAGCGGCACGGCCGCGTTGAGCCACGCGTTGATGTCCTTCGAACTGCCGTCGCCCAGCACGTAGTTGCGCTGGCCGGCCAGGGCGAGGTTGTCCGGGGTCTGCTCCTCGAAGAACGGGATCTGGTCGAAGCCGGCGCGGTTGGTGCCTTCGCGCTGCTTGTACTCCAGGCCCACGCGGAAGAAGCCGCCGTCGCCGATGCGGTCGCCGACCTGCGCGCTGAAGAAGCCGGTCTGGCCGTCGGTGACGGTCTGGTCGATCGGCTCCACCTTGGTGTGGTGCGCGCCATAGCTGGCTTCGATGGCGCCGCCTTCCGGCGTGTCATCGAGGATGACGTTGATGACGCCGGCGACGGCATCGGAGCCGTACTGCGCGCCAGCGCCGTCGCGCAGCACTTCGATGCGCTTGATCGCGCTGACCGGGATGGCATTGAAGTCCACCGGCGTGTTGCCCTTGCCGATCTTGCTGTCGGTGTTGACCAGCGCGCTGGTGTGGCGGCGCTTGCCGTTGACCAGCACCAGCACCTGGTTGGGGCTCAGGCCACGCAGCTGCGCGGCGCGGATGTGGTCGGCGCCGCCGGAGTTGGACTGGCGCGGGAAGTTCAGCGACGGCAGCAGCGCCTGCAGCGCACTGCCGAGCTCGCCGTTGAGCACGCCGGCCTGGCGGATGTCTTCGGCGGTCAGCACATCGATGGGCGAGGTGGATTCCAGCGCGGTGCGGTCGGTGGCGCGGGTGCCGGTGACGATCACGGCGTCCAGGTCGGTGGCGCCGGCAGGCGCGGTCTGGGCATGGGCGGGGACGGCGAGCGCCAGCACGATGGCGGCGCCGAGCGGAGCAAGGACGGGGTGGGACATGCGGGTCTCGTGGGGCGAGGGAGGGAGCAGGGCGGAGTCTATCGCTATATTGCGATGAAGCGATATATTAACCGCCGCTGCGGACCGTGTGTCATCTCCGCTCTCCATCACCTTATGCCGCCGCGTCATATGGCCATCGCGGCGGCATGCTCCATCCTGTCCTTCTCCCACGAGGTCTTCCCCCATGTCGCACCGTGCTGTCTGGCTGCTGGTCCTTCTTGCGCTTGCCGGGTGTGCGTCCACGCCGCCTGTCGCATCGCCCTCTGCCACCACCGCCACGCTGGAAGGCGACACGTTGCGTCCGGCCAGCGCGAGTGGCTGGGTGCGCAGCGAGCTGTACTTCGGGGTGGGAGAGGAGACGGGACCGGCGGACCGCCCCCAGGCCGAGCCCATCACCGAAGCGACGTGGCGCGCCTTCCTCGACAAGGAAGTGACCTCGCGCTTCCCGGACGGCCTGACCGTGTTCGATGCCTACGGCCAGTGGCTGTTCCGTGGTGCGAAGGAACCCAATCGCCTGAAGACCAAGGTGCTGGTGGTGCTGCACGAGGACACGCCGCAGCGCCGCGCCGATGTCGAGGCGATCCGCCTGGCGTGGAAGCAGGCCACCGGCCACCAGTCGGTGCTGTGGTCGCGCCACGCGGTGGACGTATCGTTCTGAGTCGATCTGCTCCTTCCCCCGCGTGCGGGGGAAGGCGGCTTATCCTGTGGTCCGCCATTCCCTCCTTTCCCTTTTCCTTCTTCGGCCTCCCATGACCGCATCGGCTTCTCCCGTGCGCCGCTGGTTCGTTCCCGGCGACCTCAACGGTTTCTTCGGCCTGGTGGTGGACAACCTGTCCATCCTCGGCTTCATTGCCGCCGCATTGATCGGCATCTTCCAGTTCCCGGCCGAGGTGGTGTTCACCCGCATGTTCCCCGGCACCGCGCTGGGCGTGCTGGTCGGCAACCTGATCTATACGTGGATGGCGCACCGGTTGTCGGCCAAGACCGGGCGCGATGACGTCACCGCGATGCCGCTGGGCCTGGACGCGCCCACCAGCATCGGCATGGCGCTGCTGGTGCTGGGCCCGGCCTTCGTCGGCTTCAAACAGGCCGGCCTGGACGAACAGGCCGCGGCCACTGCCACCTGGCAGCTCGGCATGGCCTCGCTGGTGGTGATGGGCGTGCTGAAGCTGGTGCTGTCGTTCTTCGGCGATGCGGTCACGCGGGCGGTGCCGCGCGCGGGCCTGCTGGGCTCCATCGGTGGCGCGGCGCTGACGCTGCTGGGCTTCCTGCCGCTGATCGAAACGCTGCGTCAGCCCATCGTCGGCTTCGTCACCTTCGGCCTGCTGCTGTATGTGCTGGTGGCCAAGGGCAAGTTGCCGGTGAAGATCCCGGGCGTGCTGCTGGCCTTCATCGTCGGCACCACGCTGTACTACGCGCTGGGTCTCGCTGGCCTTGGCGCGCCGGGCTTCAAGGTGCCGGACGCCGTGCCGCTGGCGGTGACGCTGCCGTTGCCCACGCTGGGCTGGCTGGACGGCCTGGCCTACACGGTGCCCTACCTGCCGCTGCTGCTGCCGTTCGGCCTGCTGATGGTGGTCGGCGGCATCAACGTCAGCGAAAGCGCGCGCGCCGCCGGCGACGACTACCGCACACGCGACGTACTGCTGGCCGAGGCGGTGTCCACCCTGGTCGCGGGCTTTTGCGGGGGCGTGGCGCAGACCACGCCCTACATCGGCCAGCCTGCGTACAAGCACATGGGCGCGCGCAAGGGCTACACGCTGCTGACCGGGCTCTTCATCGGCCTGGGCGGCGTGCTGGGCTACGTGTCGGGGCTGGTGCAGTGGCTGCCGGTCGCCGTTCTGGCGCCGATCATCGTCTACGTGGGCCTCGACATCACCGTGCAGGCCTTCACCGAAACGCCGCGCAAGCACGCCATTGCAGTGGCGCTGGGCTTCCTGCCGTCGGTGGCCTACCTGCTGACGATCAAGTTCGGCAATCCGGCGTGGATCGCTCCCGACCATTTCGCTGGCCTGTACGAAGGCGTCGATGGCCACGGCCTGCCCGACCTGGCCACCATCGTGACACTGGGCAACGGCTTCATCATCACCGCGATGATCTGGACCACCGCGCTGGTGGCGATGATCGACGGGCGCAACGGCCGCGCCGTCGTCGCGCTGCTGGTCGGCGCGGTGCTGACGCTGTTCGGCATCATCCATTCGGTCGACCCGCGCGGTGGCATCTATCTGCCGTGGGACGTGGAAGGACTGCGCGCGACGATCCTGTGGCAGTTCGCAGGGGCCTACGCCGCGCTGGCCGTGCTGCTGGGCCTGCTGTCCTTGCAGAAGAAAGCGTAGGGCGGGCCCTGGCCCGCCATTCGGCACGTGCAAGAAGGTGGGCCAGGGCCCACCCTACGGTGAATCCGGGTCTCAGTCGGCCTTGAAACACCGCTGCTTAACCTCATCTGGGTAGCATCGGCTGGCGTTCGCCGGCCCCTACTTTCCTTGAGGTTCTCCCGATGCGGATGGACAAACTGACCTCGCGTTTCCAGCAGGCGCTGGCCGACGCGCAATCGCTGGCCGTGGGCCGCGACCACACCATGATCGAACCGGTGCACGTGCTCACCGCGTTGCTGGAACAGCAGGGCGGCAGCACGCGTCCGTTGCTGTCGCAGGCCGGCGTCAACGTGCCCCTGCTGCGCGAGCGGCTGGGCGAAGCGCTCGACAAGCTGCCCAAGGTGACCGGCCAGGCCGGCAACCTGTCCATCGGCAACGACCTGTCGCGGCTGCTCAACGTCACCGACAAGCTGGCGCAGGACAGTGGCGATACCTACATCGCCAGCGAGTGGTTCCTGCTGGCTGCGCTGGACGACAGCGGGGCCGCCGGGCAGGAACTGAAGGCCAGCGGCGCCGACAAGCAGAAGCTGCGTGCCGCCATCGATCGTCTGCGCGGGGGTGAGAAAGTGCAATCCGAGAATGCCGAAGACCAGCGCCAGGCGCTGGAGAAGTACACCATCGACCTCACCGAGCGCGCGGAGATCGGCAAGCTGGATCCGGTGATCGGCCGCGACGAGGAAATCCGCCGCACCATCCAGGTCCTGCAGCGCCGCACCAAGAACAATCCCGTGCTGATCGGCGAGCCCGGCGTGGGCAAGACCGCCATCGTCGAAGGCCTGGCGCAACGCATCGTCAACGGCGAGGTGCCGGAAGGCCTGAAGGGCAGGCGCGTGCTGAGCCTGGACATGGGCGCCCTGATCGCAGGCGCGAAGTTCCGCGGTGAATTCGAGGAGCGCCTGAAGGCCGTGCTCAACGACCTGGCCAAGAACGAAGGCCAGATCATCCTCTTCATCGACGAACTGCACACCATGGTCGGCGCCGGCAAGGCCGAAGGCTCCATGGACGCCGGCAACATGCTGAAGCCCGCGCTGGCGCGTGGCGAACTGCACTGCATCGGCGCGACCACGCTGGACGAATACCGCAAGTACGTGGAGAAGGACGCCGCGCTGGAGCGCCGCTTCCAGAAAGTGTTCGTCGGCGAACCCAGCGTCGAGGACACCATCGCCATCCTGCGCGGGCTGAAGGAGAAGTACGCCGTGCACCATGGTGTGGAGATCACCGACCCCGCCATCGTCGCCGCGGCCACGCTGTCGCACCGCTACATCGCCGACCGCCAGCTGCCCGACAAGGCCATCGACCTGATGGACGAAGCGGCATCGCGCATCCGCATGGAGATCGACTCCAAGCCGGAAGAAATGGACCGCATGGAGCGCCGGCTGATCCAGCTGAAGATTCAGCGCGAAGCACTGAAGAAGGAGAAGGACGCGCAGTCGAAGCAGCGCCTGGCCGATCTGGAGACCGAGATCGAATCGCTGCAGCGCGAGTTCAACGACCTGGAAGAAATCTGGAAGGCCGAAAAAGCCACGCTGACCGGCGCGACCAAGATCAAGGAACAGATCGAGCGCGTGAAGCTGGAACTGGAAGCCGCACAGCGAAAGCAGGACTACGCGCGGATGAGCGAGCTGCAATATGGCCAGCTGCCGGAACTGGAGAAGCAGCTGGCGGCCGCGCAGGAGGCCGAGCAGAAGGGCTTCCGTCTGCTGCAGGACAAGGTCACCGACGAGGAGATCGCCGAGGTCGTCAGCCGTTGGACCGGCATCCCGGTCAGCAAGATGCTGGAAGGCGAACGCGAGAAGCTGCTGCAGATGGAGCAGTCGCTGCGCGGCCGCGTGATCGGGCAGGAGGAGGCGATCAAGGTCGTGTCCGACGCCGTGCGCCGTTCGCGCGCCGGCATCTCCGATCCCGACCGACCCAGTGGCTCGTTCCTGTTCCTCGGTCCGACCGGCGTGGGCAAGACCGAGCTGTGCAAGGCGCTGGCCGAATTCCTGTTCGACAGCAGCGATGCGATGATCCGCATCGACATGAGCGAGTTCATGGAGAAGCACGCGGTCAGCCGCCTGGTCGGTGCGCCCCCGGGCTACGTGGGCTACGAAGAAGGCGGTTACCTGACCGAGGCCGTGCGTCGCCGCCCGTACAGCGTGATCCTGCTGGACGAGGTGGAGAAGGCGCACCCGGACGTGTTCAACATCCTGCTGCAGGTGCTGGACGACGGACGCCTGACCGACGGCCAGGGCCGCACGGTGGACTTCCGCAACACGGTCATCGTGATGACCTCCAACCTGGGCTCCAGCCTGATCCAGGACATGAGCGATGGTGGCGGCGCGGGCGACACGCCGGAGAGCTACACGCAGATGAAGGCGGCGGTGATGGGTGTGGTGCAGGCGCACTTCCGGCCCGAATTCATCAACCGTCTGGACGACATCGTCGTGTTCCATCCGCTGGACAAGGCGCAGATCCGCGAGATCGCCCGCATCCAGACGCGCTACCTGGCCAAGCGCCTGGCCGAACGCCAGATCGTGCTGGAACTCGACGACTCGGCGCTGATGCTGCTGGGCAATGTGGGCTTCGATCCGGTGTATGGCGCGAGGCCGCTGAAGCGCGCGATCCAGGCGCAGCTGGAGAATCCGCTGGCCCACAAGATCCTGTCGGGCGAATTCGGAGCAGGCGACAAGGTGCGTGTGCACGCCGACGGCGGGCACCTGCAGTTCGAGCGGCGCACTGCGGACGTCTGACCGGTGAAGGGTGACCGCGCCATCGTGCGCGGTTCAAATCACACTTGCATGCGCGGTATCGCGCATGCACGAATGCCAGAGTAGTGTGCCTCCCTAGCGGGGGTAGCACGTCGATGCGTGCATCCCGTCATCACGTGAAGGGATGCGCGCCACGATGGACACACGACCCCGTGCCTGGTGGATTGATGCTGGCCTCGTATCGCTGGCCTGTCTGGTGCTGCAGAGCATCGAGGTCGGGTATGGCGCGCACTTCTTCGGTGAACGCTGGCAGGGCGGACAGGCCTCGCTGCTGCACGCCCATGCCGGCCTGCTGATGGCGATCGCCCTGTTGGGGGGCGACTGGCGGGTGCTGGCAATGGCGTTCCTGGCCAATTTCGTGCAGTGGTGGTGGCGTGCGCAGCTGCAGATGCCGCTGTCGCCCCTCTACATCGTGGCCGTTGCCGCGGCGATGATGCTGCAATGGCGCTGGACCGTGGCATGTGCAGGATGGGCCGGCGGCCCCATGGGCCGTCGCCGACGCATGCAGGTGTCGGGCATCGGGCGTTACCTGCTCGTGTGCCTGCTGCTGTTTCCTTTCGGCTGGGCGACCCTGGCAGCCGCGCTGTACACATTGATCGGGCAGGGCCCGCCCGTAGTGGCGAGCGCGTCGCTGCAACTACTGCTCGCCAAGCATGTCGGCGTGGGCATGCTGACATTGCCCTTTCTGCTGGTATGGAGCGATGAGCGCCTGCGACAGGTTCCCGGGCATCGCTGGTTCGTCATCGTGGCATGGCTGTGTCTGGTGCTGGTGGTGGGGGCGCTGCTTGAGCACTCGAGCGATGGCGTGATCCGGCCATGGCTTGAACTGGTTTACGAGTACCGCACGTTGATCGGCGCATTGATGGCCATCGCCATGCTGCTCTGGCGCGTGGAGTATTCGATGCCGTTGCTGACGGTGACCCACCTGCTGTTGTTGCATGCGCTGACGGACCAGGCCCAGCAGGCCGAGTCTGCCATGCAGATGCAGCGCCTGCTGGTGCACATGGTCGAGTGCAATTTCATGGTGCTGGTGCTCGCATTGCTGTTCCTGCTCAACCGCGAACGCATGGAACGCTATCGCCATGTGCGCAAGATGGGACGGCATGATGCGAGCAGCGGACTGGCCAATGCCCACGCCCTGCAGGAAGCCTGGCGAATGCTTCCCGCGACGCCGCCCGTCATGGGCTTCCTGCTGCTTGATCAGGTGGAACGTGTCCTCGGCAGCTATGGCTGGCGCGCCGAAACGCTGTTGCTGCGCGAAGCGGGGCGGATCATGGCACCGCTGGCGCGCACCTTTCACCTGGGGGGTGGGCATTTCGTCCTGCTGCCACGCCAGCTTGCCGGCACGGGCGGCGACGCGTGCGCCTGGGACGACATCCTGAAACGCCTGCAGGGGCATGTGTTCCAGTGGAAAGACGCGCAATTGCGACTGAACCCCTATCTGGGCCTGGTGCGACCCGAACGGCTGGGCGCGCAGTCGCTGGACGAATGTCTTGCCAACGCGTGCGATGCAGCCCTGTGCGCACGTCGCGAGGGGGAATGCAGTCCGATGCACTACGTATCCACGCGGGAGGGGAGCGCCGTGTTGGCGAGGCAGCATCGGCTGGTGGCCTCCGCGGAGGCCCTGGAGTGCGTGCACGCAGGGCGCATCGAACTGCATCTGCAGCCTATCGTCCGTATTGATGGAGGCGCCGCGCTGTCCGGGTTCCAGGGCGAGGTGTTGTGCCGCCTGCGCACAGCGCAGGGGCGGCTGCTGATGCCGGCCGAATTCATCCCCGACCTGGAGGAGAGCGGCCATGTGGCGGATCTGGACATCGCCGTCGTCGAATGCCTGTTCGACTGGCTGAAGGCGCATCCCGACGCCATGCCCGGTATCGCGCGCCTGGGCATCAACCTGAGCGGTCGCAGCCTGGCGTCTGCCTCGTTCCGCGCGCGTTTTGCCGACCTGTTGCGATGCTCGCCGTTGAATCATCGCGCGCTGTGCTTCGAACTGACCGAGACCGCCGTGATCGCGAGCCAGGATTCCGCCCTCAAGCTCTTCCAGGAGCTGCGGGCACATGGCTGCCGGTTGGCGCTGGATGATTTCGGCAGCGGAGTGCAGAACTTCGAGCGCCTGAAACAGGTGCCGGTGGACAGCCTGAAGATCGATGGCCAGTTCATCCGCCACTTGGATAGCGAGCCGGGTGACCTGGAAATCGTGCGGGCGGCCGTAGCGGTCGCCAAGGCTCACGGCCTGGCGACGGTTGCCGAATATGTGGA
The DNA here is from genome assembly GCF_057773125.1 of Pseudoxanthomonas sp. 97-1-1. NCBI lineage: Bacteria > Pseudomonadati > Pseudomonadota > Gammaproteobacteria > Lysobacterales > Lysobacteraceae > Pseudoxanthomonas > Pseudoxanthomonas sp. 97-1-1. The sequence goes on from NZ_JBYMTJ010000003.1 coordinate 545,527, forward strand.
GAACGCCAGCCAGGTACTGCAGTTGCGCGCACTGGGGGTGCAGTGGGGGCAGGGCTACCATCTGGGTCGCCCCCGCCCCATCTTCGACTGGCTGCTGCCCGATTCCGGCCTCCACGCGCGCTGATGTTCGTTTCCTGATGGTGGCCGGCCGGCGCCGCCCATCCCGTTGAGCCTGAATCTGGGCAAATGCGATGGCGATGGCCTGCCCTCAGGAATCCGTGGCAGGATGGCGACGCGTCGGGGGACCAGCAGACTGATGGTTGCCAACGGTGTCCACAGGGAAGAGCACGGAATGGGTGGAAGCACGAAAGTGCTCCTGCTGGGTGGGCTGTGCCTGCTGTTGCAGCAGATCCCCGTCAGCTACCGCATCGATTTCTTCGGCGAGCTGGCCCACGCTTCACTGGTCCACCTGCATGCGGGCCTGCTGCTGGCCATCGCCATGCTGGAAAGGGACCGCCGCGTGGTGGCGGGCTGTTTCCTGCTGACGTTCGTGGGTTGGACCGTGCGCCAGCTTTATTTCGACCAGTGGCAACCGGGTCCGGTGCTTGCCTGGGGTGCGGCCAGCTATCTTTTCACGCTGGGCTGGAGCCTGGCGTGCGCGCGATGGATGCGGTGGCCGCGTGCGCCCGGCCAGCGCGTGCAACGGCGCGACCTGGTCCGGTTCGCTTCGATAGGCCTGTTGCTCTATCCGCTGGTGCTCGCGCTTGCCGGCTTCAGCATCGCGGCGATTTCGACATCCGCGCTGGCCATCAGTTCGGCGTTCCAGATGTTCTTCGCCAAGCAGTTCGGCGTGGCCGTGGTGACATTGCCGCTGGTGGTGGCGTGGCGGGAACGCGGGTATCCCGCGCCCAGGCTAGATGCTGCTTCGCACTGGATGTGGCCGGTCGCGCTGGCGGCCGGGCTGGTGCTCAGCGTGTGGATGGCGGTGCTGGTGCGGCAGGCCTACATGGCGGACGGCACCGCGCCGCGCATGGTGCTGATGGACTACCGCTTCGCGCTGCTGCTGGTGTTGGGCTGGAGCATGCTGCGGTTGTCGTCGCGGTGGGCGATGGCGGCCCTGTCGCTGACCTTGCTGCTGCTGGTGGGCATGGTGGCGGGCACGGCCGAATACGCGAACAGTCCGGTGGGCTTCTTCAACCTGCTGCACATCACGCTGGAGTTGAACATCCTGCTGCTGGCGATGATGTACCTGTGGCTGACCAACCGTGACCGCTTCGAACTGGCCGAACGACTTTCCAGCGAGACCCTGCGCGACCAGATCACCGGCCTGCCCAACCTGAAGGCGTTGCGCGAGCGGGTGGCGCGGCCGCTCGCGCGGACCGAACTCGGGTACCTGCTGCTGGACCAGACCGACACGCTGGTGGCGGGCTTCGGCCTGGATACGCAGGCGCAGGCGATGAATGCGACCGCACGGCGCCTGGAGGACATCGTGGAGACGTATTACGTCGGCACCGGCCAGTTCGCGCTGCTGCCGAAGTTCTCGCGCGACGCCGATCTGTGGGAGCGGGTCATGGCGCGCGTGGAGCACGCGGAGATCGATGCGGGCGGGCAGCCGATGCGCTTGCTGCCCTACCTGGGAGTGGCCGCGTTCAACGGTACGCAGGCGAGCGTGATCGATGCGGCGGTGGTCGCCGCTTCGCATCTGGCCTTCGAGGCTCGCCACCACGGCGAACTGAGGCCCCGCTACACCGATATCGGCGATAGCCAGTTGCGGCGCACGCATCGCCGGCAACTGCACGACGCCACCGAGGCCCTGGCGAGCCTGCGCAACGAGCGCGTGGTGTTGTACTTCCAGCCGATCCGCGAACTTGCCGATGTCCATGGCGAGCCACGTGGGCTGACGGGGGAGGTGTTGTGTCGCTTGCTGGATGAGCGGGGCGAGATCATGTCGCCCGCGCGCTTCATGGCGCCGCTGGAAGCGGCTGGCCGGGGTGCGGAACTGGACCTTGCGGTCGTGCGCGCGTTGTTCCGCCTGCTGCGCAAGTCGCCCGCCGCGCTGCCGCATTGCCGCGAGATCGCGATCAACCTGACCGGCCAGAGCCTGGCCTCGATGAGTTTCCAGGTGGAACTGCGCACCCTGCTGGCAGGTTCGCCGTTGCCGATGAGCGCGTTGTGTTTCGAAGTCACCGAAACTGCCGCCATCTCCAACACGGCCGCCGCCAGCCACCTGCTGGCCGACCTGCGCGCGCTGGGCTGCCACATCGCCATCGACGATTTCGGCACCGGCATGCAGAGTTTCGCGCGCCTGCGCGAGCTCCCTGTCGACGTCATCAAGATCGATGGCTCGTTCGTCCGCAACGTAGCCCAGTTGGGCAAGGACCATGCGGTCGTGCAGGCATCCGTTGCCGTGGCCAACGCCTTTGGCGCGATCACCGTGGCCGAGTTCGTCGAGGACGAAGCCACGGAGCACTGCCTGCGGCAACTGGGCGTGCAGCGCGTGCAGGGTTACCTGTACGGTGCCCCGCGGCCGTTGGCCGAGGTGCTGGCGGAAACTGCCGCAGAGGCCGCCGTTTTCCGCAGCTGATCCGTCGGCTCAGCCATTGATGCGTTGCGGGCGGTAGGGCGGTGTCGACATCACCATCTCCGCCAGCGAGAACGCCAGTTCGCGTTCGGCCAGCACGGCACCGTCGGCACCGTGCTCGAGCAGATGCTTCACTTCGCCCTCGCTGTGCGCGCGGGCGAGCAGGGTCAGCGAAGGATTGATCGCACGCAGCTTGGCCAGGGTCTCGCCGGCCTCCAGGGGCTGGGGAATCGCCAGTACCGCGATCTTGGCGCGCTCGGGATGCGCTTCGGCCAGCACCTTGTCGGCTGCCGCGCTGCCGCGGATGGCCGGAATGCCGGCATCGTGCGCGCGTGCCACGTGGTCGCCATTGTCGTCGATGACGATCAGCGGTACGCCGCGGTCGCGCAGTACGCGCGCCAGTTCGCTGCCCACACGGCCGTAGCCGATGATGATGGCGTGGTCGGTGACGTCCAGCGATGGTCCGGGCGGTATCTCGGGCTCCGCCGGCACCGGTGCCAGCGCCTCCTGCTTCTTCTGCCAGCGGTCCAGCCATGAGAACAGGAACGGGTTGGCGATGATCGACAGCAGCGAGCCGGCCAGGATCAGGTCGCGGCCTTCCGGGGGCAGGATCTTCAGCGAGACGCCCAGGGCGGCGAGGATGAAGGAGAACTCGCCGATCTGCGCCAGGCTGACCGAGATCGTCAGCGCGGTGCCGGTGGGGTGCTTGAACGCTTTGACGATGTAGTACGCCGCCACCGACTTGCCCACCACGATGATCCCGAAGGTGGCCAGCACCTGCCACGGATGCGCCACCAGGATCGCCGGGTTGAACAGCATGCCGACCGATACGAAGAACAGCACCGCGAAGGCATCCCGCAGCGGCAGCGAGTCGTTGGCCGCCTTGTGGCTCAGCTCGGATTCGTTGAGCAGCATGCCGGCGAAGAACGCGCCCAGTGCGAACGACACCCCGAACAGCGTGGCCGAGCCGAACGCCACGCCCAGGGCGATCGCCAGCACCGACAGCGTGAACAGCTCGCGCGAACCGGTGGCGGCGATCTTCTCCAGCGTCCACGGAATCACCCGGCGGCCGACCACCAGCATGAAGGCGACGAAGGCGCCCAGCTTGATCAGCGTCCACACGATGGCCACTGCGAAGGTGCCGAAGCTGGCGGGTTCGCCGCCTGCGGTGTCGCCGAAGGTTTCCGCCAGCACCGGCAGCATCACCAGCGCCAGCACCATCGCGATGTCTTCCACGATCAACCAGCCCACCGCGATGCGGCCGCGCTTTGTATCCAGCAGGCGTCGGTCCTCCATCGCGCGCAGCAGCACCACGGTGCTCGCCACCGACAGTGCCAGCCCGAACACGAAGCCGTTCAACGGCGTCCAGCCCATGCCCCATGCCAGCGCCCAGCCCAGCGCCGTGGCCACGACGATCTGCGCGATGGCGCCGGGGATGGCGATCGCCTTGACCTCCAGCAGATCCTCCAGCGAGAAGTGCAGGCCCACGCCGAACATCAGCAGCATCACGCCCAGTTCCGACAGCTGGTTGGCCAGTTCCTGGTCGGCCACGAAGCCGGGCGTGAACGGACCGACGAAGATGCCTGCAAGCAGGTAACCGACCAGTGGCGACAAGCGCAGCTTGTGGGCGATCGCACCCAGCACGAAGGCCAGGGCCAGCCCCACCGCGATGATGTTGATCAGGTCGGTGTCATGATGCATCGATGGGCGTTTTTCCTCGGCATGAGCGTCGAGTGTCGCCGATGCGGACGCTCCGCCGCAAACCGGCACGGGCCATCGGGCGTGTCGTGTTCCGCGCCTTTCGTCATCACCACAACGGAAACGCCCCGCACGGGGCGGGGCGTTCCGGGTGCATCAGGCAACGCAGCGTGTTACCACGTGTAAGCGATGCGCCCGTACACGTACGCGCCGTTGAAACCGCCCGGCGACTGGCTGCTGTAGGGGAACTGGCCACTGTTCGAGTTCGGGAAAATGGTGCGGTCCGGATACTCGTCCAGCAGGTTGTCCGCGCCCAGCGTCAGCGTCCAGTTCTCGCTCGGGCGGTAGCTGGTCGAGGCATCCAGGATCCACTTGGCGCCGTAGGTCTGGTCGTTGACCGGATTGCCGGTCTCGCTGACGCGGGTGGTGAACTCGCCGTAGCGGGTGGCGCCGAAGGTGAAGTCCCAGCGTGCCAGGTTCCATGCCGCCGTCAGCGTGGTCTTGTCGCGCGGATAGCCTTCCTCGATGCGACCCTGCTCATCGCGGCCGATGCGCCACAGGTTCGCGCCCAGGGCGGTCAGCTCCGGTGGATTCGGTGCGATGCGCTGGATCTCGGTCTTGTTGTAGTTGTAGCCGGCGGTCAGAGCGAGGCTGCTGTTGGCCAGCGGCACGGTGTACTGCGCGATCACGTCGACACCGCGCGTGCGGGTGTCGGCCGCGTTGGTGAAGTAGCGCGCACTGGTGACACCATTGACGCCGAGGCTGGCCAGCAGCGCCTGCGCCGCCGCGTTGCCGCCGAGCAGCAGGTTGGAGGACAGCACGATGCGATCATCGATGTCGATCTGGTACGCATCGATGGTGACGTACAGGCGGTCCACCGGCTGCAGCACCAGGCCAAGTCCGTACGACAGCGAGGTCTCGGCGGTCAGCGCATCGGCTCCCAGCGCCTGCGCGACAGGGCCGGTGGCGGGGAACGTGCCCGATTCGAAGAAGCGGTCGAGGGTGGCGTTGTACTGCGATGTCACCACCTGGTAGTACTGCTGCGCCAGCGCCGGCGCGCGGAAGCCGCTGGCCACGGTCGCGCGCAGCGCCACCGCATCGGTGAAGGCATAGCGCGCCGACAGCTTGCCCGACACCTCGCTTCCGAAGTCGGAATAGTCCTCGTAGCGACCGGCGATGCCGGCTGAGAACTTCTCGGTCAGGTCGGCTTCCAGGCCCACGTAGGCCGCATAGCTGTCGCGGTCCGAATGCACCGCGTTGGCCGGTGTGAAGCCACCGAAACCCTGTGCGCCGCTGCCGGTGTAGGAGGCCAGTTCGCCAGGCGACTGGTTCCACTTCTCCTCGCGGTACTCCGCGCCGAACGACAGCGTGGCCGGATACGCCAGCCCGATCTCAAGCGCCTTGCTGATGTCGGCGTTCAGCACGTTCTGGGTGTACTCCAGCGCGCCGTCGTAGAAGCGACGCGGGCTGGTCGCGCCCAGGCTGTAGTTGATGCTGTTCTGGGTGTGGAACTTCAAATGGTTGTAGCCGTAGTTGTAGCTGACGTCCCACTTCCAGCCGCTTTCGGTGTCGCCCTTGACGCCCGCCACCAGCGAGCGGTCCTGCGAGAGCTGGTTGATCTCCGGTACGTAACCTTCCGGATACACCTGCGGCACCAGCGCGTTGTGGCCGATCGAGCGGTAGAAGGCGAACGAGACGATGTCGCGGTTGCTGGCGATGGCGGTGGCGTAGGCGCTGACGTTGTCGCTGAAGTCGAAGCCTGCGTTGGCCGACACCGCGCCGGCATCCACCTGCGGATCACCGTAGACGAAGGCCACCGTGCCGATGGCGGGATTGTTGCCGGTGTTGGGCGCGGTGCCCTGGTAGGGACCGGCGCGGTTGGTTTCGTCCTGCTGGGTCAGCTGCCCCGCGACGTGCACGAAGCCGCGACCGCCGCCGAAGGACACCCCGGTGTCGCCGGACAGCTGCGTGCTGCGCCCGTCGCCGGCGGAATAGCCGCCCACATCCACCGCGAGGCGGCCGCCTTCGCCCGCGCCCTTCAGCACGATGTTGACCACACCGGCGATGGCATCGGAACCGTACTGCGCCGAAGCGCCGTCGCGCAGCACTTCCACGCGTTCGATCGCCGACACGGGGATGGCGTTGAGGTCCACCGCCGACGAACCGCGGCCGATGCTGCCGTTGACGTTGACCAGCGCCGAGATGTGGCGGCGCTTGCCGTTGACCAGGATCAGCACCTGGTCCGGCGACAGGCCGCGCAGCTGCGCCGGACGGACGCCGCTGGTGCCGTCGGTGACGGCCGGGCGCGGGAAGTTCAGCGAGGGCAGGGCGCGTGCCAGTGCCGTTGCCAGTTCGGTGGTGCCGGTGGCCTGCAGGGCCTCCGGCGTGATGATGTCGATCGGCGACTGCGATTCGGCGACGGTGCGGTCGGAGACGCGCGTGCCGGTGACGATCAGGGTGTCCAGCGTGCGCGCCTCGGCAGGGGCGGATTCCTGGGCGAATACGGCGGGGGCGACCAGCGCCAGGCTGATGGCGAAGGTCAGGGGCGACAGCTTGCGGGTCATGGGGGCTCCGGGAAGGACTGCGAAGTGATGCTTGAAGTGGATCAGGGCTTGCAAAGTTTCCTTTGAAACCATGGACTTAGGCGCTACAGACTCTGGTTACAGGGCCATGACATGGATGTCAATGGTTTCTTAACAACTGTGGACAGAGGCGCTATCGATAAACTACGCGGCCGCTTCCCCCCAAATCCCCTTAGGTTGTTTCTTGATCTCCCTTCGTAATTTCGCGCTGCGCCGCGGTGAGCGCCTGTTGCTGTCCAACGTCGACCTGACCCTGCATGCGGGCTACCGCGTGGGCGTGGTCGGCCGCAATGGCGCGGGCAAGTCCAGCCTGTTCGCCGCCGTGCAGGGCGAACTGGAAGCCGACAAGGGCGACCTCGACCTGCCCGGCAAGGTACGCATCGCCAGCGTGGCGCAGGAAACCCCGTCGCTGCCCGATCCGGCGCTGTCGTTCGTGCTCGGGGGCGACACCGAGGTGGCCGCCGTGTTGCAGGCCGAAGCCGACGCCACCGCGCGCGAGGATTGGGAGGCGGTGGCCAACGCGCATACCCGCATGGCGGAGATCGGCGCCTACGACGCGGAGGCGCGCGCCGGCAAGCTGCTGCACGGGCTGGGCTTCCCGGCCGATACGCACCACCGGCCGGTGTCGTCGTTCTCCGGCGGCTGGCGCGTGCGCCTGAACCTGGCGCGTGCGCTGATGATGCCCAGCGACCTGCTGCTGCTCGACGAACCCACCAACCACCTCGACATGGACGCGGTGCTGTGGCTCGAGCAGTGGCTGCTGAAGTATCCCGGCACGCTGCTGCTGATCTCGCACGACCGCGAGTTCCTCGACAACGTCGCCACCCACACGCTGCACCTGCACGGCGGCGGCGCGAAACTTTACACGGGCGGCTACACCGATTTCGAACGCCAGCGCGCCGAGCAGTTGCGTCAGCAGCAGATCGCGCACGAGAAGGAACAGGCCGAGCGCGCGCACCTGCAGAGCTTCATCGACCGCTTCAAGGCCAAGGCCTCGAAGGCCGCGCAGGCGCAGAGCCGCATGAAGCGCCTGGCCAAGCTGGCCGGCACCGAGGCGGTGCGCGCCGAGCGCGAGTTCCGCATCGAGTTCGCCGAGCCGGCCAAGCTGCCGTTCTCCCTGATCCGCCTGAATCATGTCGAAGCCGGCTATGGGCCGGATGCGGTGATCCTGCACAACGTCGGCTTCGGCCTGGAAGCGGGGCAGCGCATCGGCCTGCTCGGCCCCAACGGCGCCGGCAAGACCACGCTGGTGAAGACACTGGTGGGCGAGTTGCCCGCGCTGGCCGGCGACCGCATGGCGCACCCGGACCTGCGGATCGGCTACTTCGCGCAGCACACGGTGGAATCGCTGCACGAAGGCCAGTCGCCGATGGACCATTTCCGCGATCTGTCGCCGGACGCCAGCAACCAGTCGTTCCGCGACTTCCTCGGCAAGTGGAATTTCCCCGGCGACCGCGCGTTCGAACCGGTCGATGGCTTCTCCGGCGGTGAGCGCGCGCGCCTGGCCCTGGCGCTGATCGCGTGGCAGCAGCCCAACGTGCTGCTGCTCGACGAACCCACCAACCACCTCGACCTGGAAATGCGCGAAGCGCTGGCCGAAGCGCTCAGCGACTTCGATGGCGCCATCGTCATGGTCTCGCACGACCGCCACCTGATCGGCCTGGTCTGCGACACGTTCTGGCGCGTGGCGGATGGCGTGGTCGAGCCGTTCGACGGCGACCTGGACGAATACGCCGCCTGGCTGCGCACGCGTGCCTCCGCGCAGGGCAGCAAGCCGCTGCGCAGCGAGCCTGCGCCGCCGCCGAAGCCGGCACCGACGCCCTCGCGCAAGGTCAATCCGGTCAAGCTGGCCGCCGCCGAAGCCAAGGTCGCCGAACTGGAAACCAGGCTGGCCGACGTGGACGCGCAGCTCGCCGATCCCGCTAGCTACGCCGATGCCGATCTCGCCGCCCGTCTGGGTCGTGATCGCGAAGCCCTGCAGCAGCAGCTCGCCAAGGCCGAGGCAGCCTGGTCGGCGTTGTACGACGAGGCGTGACGGGCTGCCGCTAACGGCAGGGATGAGCTAGCCTAGGCCGAGCGACGGGGCGGTACGCGGCAGGGGTGCCACGTACTCCGGGGCCCGTGCGATCGGGGGCGGCATGGAGTGGAAGAAGGCAGGGATGGCTGCGTGGGCTATCGCGTTCGTGGTGTTCGCAGCAGCCGCGTCCACGTGGTGGGCGGTGCAGGGGAGGTTGTGGCAGGAGGGCCGTCCCGCGGCCGGCGCGCAGGCCAGCGTGCCGGAGGGGGCAATACGCGAAAACGGGTCGCAGCCGCTCGTGCGCGCGCGCAACCTCGTACTGAGCGGTCGAGTGCTCGGCATGCCGGAAGGACTGGCAGGACTGCAGGTGCTCGTGCATGTCGGAGAGCATGTTTATGCGGCGCAGGTGCAGGATCGGACCTACGTGATAGACATCGGCGTGCCCGATCCTGCCGCGATGGTCGTGGTGGAGGCGCGTGCGGGCACTGCCCACTTCAAGTCGCTTGTCGGCAGCGTGGCCTATCTCAGGCAGCACGAAGGTAGCGACGCGATCGTCGAGGACCGCGAAGTCTCGGCGCTCGCGCCTTCTCCGTTCCGCTCGGCGCTGTATGTCAGGACGCGCTTCGTCTTGGGCGGTCGTCTGCCGACGAACGACACCGAGGTGACCCAAGCCCTGCGGGCGGCAGTCACCGTCGAACTCGAGCCGATGACTTATGTGCTGGCAAGGTTCGCGCGCGAAGCCGACATCCTCCCCGCTGGCTTTGAAAGCGGTCTGGCGCTGGTGGAGGATCGAACCGCTTATATCGCGCTGTCGCAGCAGGGATGGGTGACGGATCTGTCCAAAGGTGCCCTGTGGAGCACCCCCGACAGTGCACCCATTGGCAGCCTGTCCGAATTTCCGGACCGGTTGCTGATGGTGTCAGGTCTGCCATATGGCGGCGCCCCCGCCCTGGACCCGAATGATCCAGGACTCGGCGCCAACCCGGTTGCCCTGCTGGCGCGGCAATCCGACGGGAGTTTCGATTTCTACGAAGACTATCCGCTCAAACAGCCGAACTACCGCGCCAGGCTTTACGACGGCGGATACATCGAGCTTTATCCGAACGCCGATATCCACAGGTCTCTGTGGTCCAACGGCAATGGCGTCATCGACGGTATCGCTGAAGTTCTTGCACTACGCAGGCTGAGTGCCGGTCATGGGGTCGATGTGTGGGTCAGGGAAGCGCGCTGGGAGCAATGGGGTCAAGGCGTGTCCGGCACGAGTGTCGAGCACCATGTATTCGCAGCGACTTCGCTGGATGCATGGTCGCGCCAGGACGGGTGGCCCGCATCGACGTCGATGGCGCGCATGCTGCCCTGGTTCTGCGAAGGTAGGCGGGAGACGTCGTACAAGCGGCTGGAAAACTGCGACTACGTGCTGCATGAACTGGGCGCGGGCATGCCGGGCCACGGTTGGACGCTGGGCCATGGGTGGCATGTCGACCCGGCCAGCCATCAGATCGCGCCTTCTTCGGGAAGGCAGCCTTTTTCCTGGGAGCTGGACGCACGTGGCGTGCTGCGCATCACGTCCAGTCAGACGAGTACCGAATTCTGGCGCCTGCAAGGCCCCTCCAGATCCATCGGCAATGCCGCCTACCTTGCTCGCAGCAGCACCGGCGTGACGGCAGGGCAGGTTCGCGTTGGCATCACGATGACTGCAATCCAGACGGTGGACACTCTGTCCTCGGCAGATGCGCTCGGCACATGGGGATGGGAGCCTTGGACGGGAGCGTGGTCGCCCCGATACAGCGCGACACCGTTCAAGTACCAGACAGTGCGGAACAGCGACGGCACCAGCCTTAACCAGGCCTTCGACGGCAGTACGATCATCGACAGCAGTTCCATGTACTGGGATGTGGCCGGCAACGCCTTCTTCGAATGGCGCGCGACCGCACGCATGCCGGACCGCAGCAGTCGACATTTCCGCAGCTGCGCCGAAGCGACAGCGGCAGGCGCGCAGTTGTGCGCGATCCAGTTCAACTATTTCCGCCCGGTGCTGTCCACGGGGGACCGTTACTACGGGATCAGCGAAATCTACTTCACGTCGTTCATCCACGATGGGACCAGTACCACGGTAGGCCCGCTGGAGCGCCTCTCGTCAGGCCCCGCTTACCTGTCGTGCGCGGATGGACCGTGCATGCCGCGCTTCTACTATGGCGTCAGCGGACCTCCAGCCACGGGAGCCGCGCCGCCATCTGCCCAGACGATTCCCCCGCGCGTGCTCGATGTTGAAACTTTGCGTCGTGGCCCCACAATACGTCCGGTCTACGCCCGCATCCCCCGCCTCATGCCCATCTACGCTTTCGAATGCACCCAGTGCGGCCACAGTTTCGACCGACTGCAGAAGCTGTCCGATCCCGACCCCGATACTTGCCCGTCATGCGGTACGCAGGCGGTGAAGCGTCAGCTCACCGCACCGTCGTTCCGGCTGGCCGGCAGTGGCTGGTACGAGACCGATTTCAAGAAGGACGGCGACAAGAAGCGCAACCTGGCCGACGGTGGCGAAGGCGCCAAGCCGTCCAGCGAGTCCAAGCCTGCCGAATCATCGCCGGCGAAGACCGAAAGCGCGCCTGCGAAGACGGACGCCAAGCCTGCAACGCCGTCGTCGACGTCCTCGACCTGAGGCCGGCGGTGTAAGGTGCATCCCTTCCTGCAAAGAAGGGATGCCATGAAGAAGACCCTGCTCGCGTTCGCTGCGTTGTCCGTCGCCGGCTGCGCCACGTCATCCACGGGCGCGTCGTCATCGACGCCTGCCGACGCCTTCCTCGCTGCGCTGGCGACCCAGTGCGGCAAGGCCTATGCGGGCCGTATCACCGCCAACCAGCCCGCGTCGACCACGCCGGACGCGTTCGAGGGCAAGGCGCTGGTGATGCATGTACGTGGCTGCGATGACCCTGCCCGCGAGATCCGCGTGCCGTTCCATGTCGGCGACGACCACTCGCGCACCTGGGTGGTCACGCGTACGGCGGCCGGCCTGCGTTTGAAGCATGACCATCGCCATGAAGACGGCAGTCCGGACGCGGTGACGATGTACGGTGGAGACACGGTGGATGCCGGCACGGCGCAGCGGCAGGCGTTTCCCGTGGATGCCGAATCGGTGGCGATGTTCAAGCGCGAAGGCCTGAATGCCTCGCTCAACAACACCTGGGCCATGGAACTGGTGCCCGCGAAGACCTTCGTCTATGAACTGAGCCGGCCGAATGGCCGCCTGTTCCGGGTGGAGTTCGACCTCACCACGCCGGTGGCCCTGCCACCGGCGCCGTGGGGCAGTGGCGAGGGCGGATGAGGCGCCCGGCCTCATCGTCAGGCGGGAGAGGCGGGAGCCGAAACGGGTCCCAGCTTTCGCTGGGATGACGGAAGAGGTGTTGTGCACTTTCGTCGTTCCAGCGAAAGCCGGGACCCAAATCGATGTTGCTGCTGTCGTCCTTGAAGGGGGCGAATGACCGGATGTCAGCGTGGCCCGAAACGGCCGCGGCAACCGCGATCCACCCACACCTGGGTGCCGGAGTAACCCCAGCTGTAGCCTTCGCGGCAACTGGTGTTGGACAGCTGCTGCTGCAGGATCGGCCGGCCCTGGCGCGGGTCGTAGGCGCAGGTCTTGCGGCGGTTGTCGTCGCTGCTGCACGTGATGGTGTAGCCGTTGTTGCCACCACCGCCCCACCCGTTGCCCGAGTCGCGGAACTCGGCGCGGCAGCCGCTCCGCACCCAGATCATGCCCTGGCGCTGGCCCCAGTTCTGGTTCTCGTTGCAGCGGGTCGAAGACAGGTTGCGCTGGATCACCGCGCGTCCGCGGAAGCTGGTACGGCATTCGCGGTAGGCATTGTTGGCGCTTTCGCAGACCACGGTGGAGCCGCCCGAACCGCCCCAGCCTCCGCCCGACCCTTCGGTGAAACGGCCGCGACAGCCGCGATCCACCCAGACCACGCCATTGCCGCTGCCCCAGTTCTGGCCCTCCACGCAGCGGGTGCTCGAGAGGTTCTGCGCGAGCACGGCGTTGCGCCGGAAACCGGTCCGGCATTCACGGCGGCGATTGTCCTTGCTCTCGCAGGTGACCTGGCCGTTGGCGGGCGGATTCGGATTCCAGCCGCCATTGTTGCCGCCGAGCGACTGGGCGATGTCCTGCTTGATGCGGCTGAAGGTCCAACGGGACCGGTTGACCTGGTCGAGGTAGAAGCGGAGCTGGTCGTCCGGGATGCGGCGACCGCGGGACTGCTCCGAGTATTCCAGGCTGATCACGCGCGTCTGGTCCTGGACGGACAACTGGCGCAGGTCTTCCGGGGCGTAGGCCCGCGTGCCGACCTGGGCGAACGCGCTGCCGGCCATGAAGGCCAGCAACAGTACGAGGACGGACTGCAACAACGGCTTCTTCATGGCGGTACCCTCCGAGGGAGGCGCCAGCATACGCCGGAGCCGTTAAGGCCATGCAGGGAAGGCCGGGAGGGTAGGCGGGCGGATGACGGGGTAAACTAGCCGGCTTGACCAGCCAGTGGCTGTTTTGAAACCTTCCGGCACTGCCGGACGACCTGTGGAGCCCCCATGCGTACCCATTTCTGCGGCCTCGTCGACGAGGCCTTGATCGGCCAGACCGTGACCCTGTGCGGCTGGACCGACGTCGCCCGCAACCTCGGCGGCGTGTGCTTCATCGACCTGCGCGACCATGAGGGCATCGTGCAGGTGACCGTGGACCCGTCCAATGCCGAGGTGTTCAAGGTCGCCGCGTCGCTGGGCTACGAGGACGTGCTGCAGGTCGAGGGTGTCGTGCGTGCGCGCGAAGCCGTCAACACCAAGATCCGCACCGGCCAGGTGGAAGTGATCGCCACCAGGATCACCGTGCTCAACAAGGCCGAGCCGCTGCCGTTCCACGCGCACGAGAACCCGGGCGAAGACATCCGCTTGAAGTACCGCTATCTGGACCTGCGCACGCCCGACATGCAGCGCAAGCAGCGCACCCGCATCAAGCTGGTGCAGGCGCTGCGCCGCTGGCTGGACGCGCGCGGCTTCCAGGACATCGAAACGCCGATTCTCACCAAGGCCACGCCGGAAGGCGCGCGCGACTTCCTGGTGCCGGCGCGCATGCACCCGGGCGAGTTCTATGCGCTGCCGCAGTCGCCGCAGCTGTTCAAGCAGATCCTGATGGTGGCCGGCTTCGACCGTTACTACCAGATCGCGCGCTGCTTCCGCGACGAGGCGCTGCGCGCCGACCGCCAGCTGGAGTTCACCCAGCTCGACATGGAGTTCGCCTTCGTGCGCGAGCGCGACGTGCAGGACGCCGTGGAAGGCATGATCCGCGACATCTTCGCCGAAGTGATGGACGTACAGCTGGATGCACAGTTCCCGCGCATGACCTGGGCCGAGGCGATGCGTCGCTACGGTTCGGACAAGCCCGACCTGCGCATCGCGCTGGAGCTGGTGGACGTGGCCGAGCTGGTGAAGTCCAGCGAGTTCGCCGTATTCACCGGTGCGGCCAACGATCCGGACGGCCGCGTGGCCGCGCTGCGCATCCCCGGCGGGGCGTCGCTGAGCCGTAAGCAGATCGACGAGTACGCCGCGCATGCCGCCAAGTACGGCGCCAAGGGCCTGGCCTACATCAAGATCGACGAGGCCGGCGCGGTCAGCTCGCCGATCCAGAAGTTCTTCGCCGAAGACGCCTTCGCGGCGCTGGTGAAGCATGTCGGCGCCGGCAACGGCGACATCGTGTTCTTCGGCGCGGGCGGCTACAACAAGGTCAGCGACTTCATGGGCGCGCTGCGCCTGAAGGCCGGCAAGGATTTCGGCCTGGTCCAGGACGGCTGGAAGCCGCTGTGGGTCACCGACTTCCCGATGTTTGAATACGACGACGAAGCACAGCGCTACGTCGCCCTGCATCACCCCTTCACCGCCCCCGCAGTGGACGACATCGCCGATCTGCGCGCAAACGCCAAGACCGCGGTATCGCGCGGCTACGACATGGTGCTGAACGGCAACGAGATCGGCGGCGGTTCGATCCGCATCCATCGCCCCGAGATGCAGAGCACGGTGTTCGAGCTGCTCGGCATCGGCGCGGAAGAAGCGGAAGCCAAGTTCGGCTTCCTGCTGGACGCGCTGCGCTTCGGCGCGCCGCCGCACGGCGGCATCGCGTTCGGCATCGACCGCATCGCGGCGCTGATGGCCGGTACGGAGTCGATCCGCGACGTCATTCCGTTCCCGAAGACCACCACCGCGCAGTGCCTGATGACCGGCGCGCCGTCGCCGATCCCGGATGAGCAGCTGGCGGAAGTGCACATCCAGGTCCGACCGAAGAAAGACTGATCGAGAGAACCAAGAAATGACGGAAGTTGCTTTTTCGCTGGAATGGGAACGCCTGGGCAATGAAGGCGCCGATGCGGCGCTGGTGACGGAGCGCGCGCGTGTGTTCGGTGGCTGGCTGGTGCGCGTCGGCACGTCGCCGGCGGCGATGGCGGTGACGTTCGTGCCGGACGGCCAGGGTCGCTGGGACGGTGAGGACTTCGGCGAAGACGATTACGAAGAAGAAGACGAAGAAGAGTACGAAGAGGAAGAAGACGAGGACGCCGACGAGGAAGACGAGGCGGACGAAGAGGACGAGGAAGAAGAGGACGCCTGAGCGTGCGGATCCGTCGCGCCACCGTCGATGACGCTGCCGTGCTGTCGGACCTGGCGTCGCGTACGTTCACTGAGACCTTCGGCCATCTGTATCCCGCCGAGGATCTGGCGGCGTTCCTCGCCGATGCCTACGAGGTGGGCAAGCAGCGGACGATCCTGTCTCACCCGGACTACGCGGTGTGGTTGCTGGAAGACGACGGTGTGGCCGTGGGCCATGCCGCCGCCGGGCCGTGCGGGTTGCCGCATCCGGAGGTGCAGGCGGGCGATGGCGAGCTGAAGCGGCTGTACGTGCTGGCGTCGCACCAGAATGGTGGGTGGGGCGGGAAGCTGTTCGCGGAAGTCGAGGGGTGGTTGATGAAGGATGGGCCGCGGACGGTGTGGATCGGGGTGTGGTCGGAGAATTTCGGCGCGCAGCGGTTCTATGAGCGGCAGGGGTTCTCGCGCGTGGGTGGGTACAAGTTTGCGGTGGGGAAGACGCTGGATGATGAGTTCATCCTTAGACGTGATGCGGCCTTAGTCGCTTGATGCAAAAGCTTCCGCTTGCCCTTCGGGCCAGCGGGTAACTTTTCTTTGTCTGGCCAAAGAAAAGTCACCAAAAGAAAGGCCATTCCTCGACGAAGCAATCCCATAACTCGGGTGCTATCGGGATTTTCCGACTCGCCTTCCTGGCGAGGCGGAAAACGGCGGACATCCTTGTCCGCCGCCCTTCGGGTCTGGTGGGCTCGCTGGCGCGTCGGGACAGGAACGATCAAAAGCAAACGGCCGCGTTAGCGGCCGTTGCTGTTTGCGGGGCTTCTCTTACTTCTGCAGGAAGTCGAGCAGGTCCTGGTTGACGCGGTCCTTGTGGGTATCGGTGAGGCCGTGCGGGGCGCCGGGGTAGACGATCAGTTGGGCGCCCTTGATCAGCCTGGCCGAGGCCTTGCCGGAGGCGTCGATGGGGACGATCTGGTCGTCGTCGCCGTGGATCACCAGGGTGGGGATGTCGAACTTCTTCAGGTCGCCGCGGAAGTCGGTGGCCGAGAACGCCGCGATCGAGTCGTAGGTGTTCTTGTGGCCGGCCTGCATGCCCTGCGCCCACCAGCTGTCGATCAGGCCCTGCGACACCTTGGCGCCCGGGCGGTTGAAGCCATAGAACGGGCCGGATGCGATGTCGAGGTAGAGCTGCGAGCGGTTTTCCAGCGCACCCTTGCGGATGCCGTCGAAGACTTCGAGCGGGAGGCCGCCCGGGTTGTCGGCGGTCTTCAGCATCAGCGGCGGCACGGCGCTGATCAGCACGGCCTTCTTGACCCGGCCGGTGCCGTGGCGGCCGATGTAGCGCGCCACTTCGCCGCCGCCGGTGGAGAAGCCGACCGCGGTGACGTCCTTCAGGTCCAGCGTGTTGATCACGGTGGCCAGGTCGTCGGCATAGTGGTCCATGTCGTTGCCGTCCCACGGCTGGCTGGAGCGGCCGTGGCCGCGGCGGTCGTGCGCAACCACGCGGTAGCCCTTGGAGGCCAGGAAGATCATCTGCGATTCCCAGCTGTCCGACGACAGCGGCCAGCCGTGGCTGAAGGTGACGACCGGGCCGTTCTTCGGGCCCCAGTCCTTGTAGTACAGCTGCACGCCATCGGCGGTGGTGATGTAGCTCGCCGTGCGTTCGACAGCGACCGGGGCGGGGGTGGATGTGGGCTGCGCGGCGAAGCTGGCCTGGGTGGCGACGGCCAGCAGCGTGGCGGCGAGGGTGCGGGTGAAGGCGTTCATGGTGTCGGTTCCTGCGAGGGGTGGTGGGTCAGGAAGGAAGGTCAGTCGGCGATCACCAGCGTCACGTCGATGTTGCCGCGCGTGGCGTTGGAGTAGGGGCAGACGATGTGGGCGGCGTCGACCAGGGCCTGCAGCTGCTCGCGGGCGACACCCGGGGCGGCGATGGTCAGTTCGGCCTGGATGCCGAAACCGGTGGGGATCTGGCCGATGCCGACCTTGCCGGTGACGGTGGTCGTGGGGGGCAGGGTGACCTTCTGCTTGCCGGCGACGAACTTCAGCGCGCCCAGGAAGCAGGCCGAGTAGCCGGCCGCGAAGAGTTGTTCGGGGTTGGTGCCGTCGCCGCCGGCGCCGCCCAGTTCGCGCGGGGTGGACAGCTTGACGTCCAGCACGCCGTCGGACGAGGTGGCCTGGCCTTCGCGGCCGCCCGTGGCGGTGGCGGTGGCGGTGTAGAGGATCTTTTCGATGGACATGGCGGTGTTCCTTCTGGTGAGTGGGTGGTCCGGCGGGGTGTCGTCCGGTGAGGTGTACTTTGCGCCGCCAGGCAGTACGAAGGGTGATGTAGAATCCTGAAAACTTGATCAGGAGTTTCTTCATGGTCGACAGGCTGGCGGTCCTGCTGGAACGTTTCTCGGTCACGGCGCAGGTGTTCCATGCCGGCGCGCTGTGCGGCATCAACACGCTGGAAGGCGAGGCGGGCGTGGGCCAGTTGCACCTGATCCGGCGTGGGCCGCTGGAGGTCTTCCACGGCAACACGTCCCTGGGCATCGACCAGCCCAGCCTGCTGCTCTACCCGCGCGCGATGTCGCACCGGTTTGTCAGCGATGCGGAAAAAGGCGCGGACATGGCGTGCGCCAACCTGCGGTTCGAAGGTGGCGCGCAGAACCCGATCTGTGCCGCGCTGCCGGACGTGGTGTGCCTGCCGCTGGACGGCATCTTCGGCGCGTCGGACGTGTTGGCATTGCTGTTCGAGGAAGCTTTCACCCAGCGCTGTGGGCGCACCGCGCTGGTCAACCGGCTGTTCGAAGTGGTGATGATCCAGATACTGCGCCAGCTGATGGAAACCGGCGAGGTGAAGGGCGGCATGCTGGCCGGCCTCTCCCATCCGCGCCTGCGCAACGCGATCGTCGCCATGCACGAAGCGCCGTCGAAGGACTGGACGCTGGATGAGCTGGCGCGCGTGGCGGGCATGTCGCGCAGCGTGTTCGCCACGCATTTCCGCGAGGCGCTGGGCATCACGCCGGGCCAGTACCTGCAGGGCTGGCGCGTGGGCCTGGCGCAGCAGGCGCTCCAGCGCGGCAAGCCGTTGAAGGTGGTTGCGTCCGACGTGGGCTATGGCAGCGAGGCCGCGCTGTCGCGTGCGTTCAAGGCGCACAGCGGCCTGTCGCCGCGCGAATGGAAACGCCAGGCCGGAGCGGCGGCCTGAGCCGCGTCAGGCGTCCTGCCGGCGTGCGGCCGGTTGCGCACGCAGCTGCACGATTTCCGAACGCGGCGGCGCGCCGAACAGGCGCTTGTACTCGCGGCTGAACTGCGACGCGCTCTCGTAGCCGACGCGACGCGCGGCCGTGTTCGCTTCCAGGCCTTCGCCCAGCATCAGGCGGCGGGCCTCGTGCAGGCGCAGGTGCTTCTGGAACTGCAGCGGCGACATCGAGGTCGCCGCCTTGAACTGGTGGTGCAGCGACGACACGCTCATGTGCAGCGATTCGGCCATCGCATCGATGCTCAGCGGCTCGTGGAAGCGGTCGCGCAGGGCCTGCACCGCGCGGGCGATGCGGTGCGAACGGCTGCCGGCGGTGACCAGTTCGCGCAGGCGGTGGCCGAGGTCGCCGGTGAGCGCGCGGTAATAGATCTCGCGCTGGATCAGCGGAGCGAGTGCGCCCACGTCCTCCGGTTCCTCCAGCAGCCGCATCAGCCGCAGCACCGCATCGAGCAGGGCGCCGCTGGCGCGCGCCGAGTACAGGCCGCGGTCCACCGCTTCGGCCGTGCGCGAAGCCGGTGTTTCGAGCATCAGCGCGCCCAGCTGGTCCATGTCGATGTCCAGGCGCAGGCTCAGGTAGGGGTACTCCGGCGTGGCCTCGATGATCTGGCCCAGTGCCGGCAGCGTCATCGACACCACCAGGTAGTGGAGCGGGTCGTAGTGGTAGGTCTCGCCCGCCAGGATCGCGATCTTGCGGCCCTGCGCCACGATGCACAGGCGGGGTTCGTACAGCACGGCACTGCACGGCCGCGGTTCGCTGAAGCGCATGAGGAAAAGCGACGGGATGGCCGTGGCATGCACGCCGTCGTCGGTCGCCAATCGGGCAATCCGGTCGGCGAGTTCCGCTTGCGGTGCGTGGCGCGGGAGTTGCGCGACGCTGTCGGGAAAAGCATTGTCGTTCATGGCGTGGGGGTCCATGCGGCGAAGCGTGACTTTAGCGCGACGAAGCGTGGGCGCGCATCGTCGCGCCTGCGTGGTTTGCAGAATCGGGCAAGTTTCGCGCAGCAATGCACTAACCGCCAGGGCAGGCGCTGGCCTATCGTGCCTGCATGTCGTCGCGTTGCGCGATGCGGCGGCATCTCCTCCCCCAAGGCTGACGGAAAACATCCCGATGTGGATCGTCGAATACGCGCTGTCGCGCCGATACACCATCGGCGTGCTGGCCATCCTGATCCTGTTGTTCGGCGTGCAGTCTGCACGCCGCATGCCCACCGACATCCTGCCGGAGGTCGGCATTCCGTCGGTCAACATCATCTGGACGTACAGCGGCCTGCCCGCGGCGGAGATGGCGGCCAAGCTCACCTCGTTCTCCGAGATCGCCGTCCTCAACAACGTCGACGACATCAAGGAAGTCCGCTCGGAAAGCCTGAGCGGCATCGGTATCGTGCGGGTGGACTTCCAGCCGGGCGTGAACCTGGAACGTGCGCTGGCGCAGATCACCGCGGTCTCGCAGACGATCCTGCGGCGCATGCCGCCGGGCACGTCGCCGCCGCTGGTGGTGCGCAACAACGTCTCCAGCACGCCGGTGCTGCAGCTGGTGCTGTCGTCGGATGCCTTGAGCCAGGCGCAGCTGTACGACTACGCACGCCTGCAGCTGCGTTCGCAGATCCAGTCCATCCCCGGTATCCGCATGACCCTGCCGTACGGCGGTGCTGCGCGGCAGATCATGGTGGACCTGGATCCGCGTGCGCTGCAGACCCATGGGCTGACGCCCGCACAGGTCACCGGCGCACTGGAGCGCGGCAGCCCTACCTTGCCATCCGGCACGATCCGCGAAGGCACGCGTGAACTGCAGATCGCACTGGAAACCAGCCCGGCCGACGCCGCGGGGTTCCTCGACCTGCCGATCGCCACGCGCGGCGGCAACGTCATCTATGTGCGCGATGTCGCCTCGGTGCGCGACGGCGGCGCGCTGCAGACCAACATCGCGCGCATGGACGGCGCCAATGCCGTGTCGGTGGCCCTGATCAAGATGGGCGGCGCCTCGGCGGTGGAGATCGTGCGTTCCGTGCGCGAGCGCCTGCCCGAGATCGAGGCTTCCGCGCCGCCCGGCATGCGGATCGAACCGATCTTCGACCAGTCGGTGTTCGTCGACAACGCGATCGGCTCGATCCGTCACGAGGCCATGCTGGTCGGCGTGCTGGTGGCGCTGGTGGTGCTGGTGTTCATCGGCTCGTGGCGCTCCAGCCTGATCGTGCTGTCGGCGATCCCGCTGGCGCTGCTGGCCTCGGTGACGATGCTCTACCTGCTGGGCTACACCTTCAACGTGATGACGCTGGGCGGGCTGGCCCTGGCCATCGGCATCCTGGTCGACAATGCCGTGGTGGACGTGGAGAACACCAACCGCCACATCGCCGAGGGCAAGGATGTGCGCAGCGCAATCCTGGCCAGCGCGAAGGAAGTCGTGTTCCCGGAATTCGTTTCCACGGTCTCCATCTGCATCGTGCTGACGCCGATCCTGCTGATGACGGGCCTGTCGGCGTGGGTGTTCACGCCACTCGCACTGGCGGTGATCTTCGCCATGGCCGCCTCGTTCCTGCTCTCGCGCACGCTCATCCCGGTGCTGTGCTACCTGCTGCTGCCGGCCGACATCCGCAGCCGGCAGGCGCCGCGCTGGGCGGCCGAGCGCCGCCTGCTCGCGGTCAATCACCGCGTGGAGCACGTGCTCGACGGCCTGCGCGACCGCCACCACGCGCTGCTGGTGAAGCTCGGCCACCATGGTGGCGTGCTGCTGGTGGTGGCGCTGTTGATGATCGGCGCAGGCGCGGTGTCGGCGCTGTCGCTGGGCCGCGAGTACTTTCCGCACGTGGATGCGGGCCAGATCCGCCTGCAGGTCCGCCTGCCCACCGGCCTGCGACTGGAAGAGACCGCACAGCGGCTGGCCGACATCCAGCGCGAGATCCGCGAGATCGTGCCGGCGAGCGAACTGCAGACGGTCTACGAGCAGATCGGCATTCCCGATGCGGTCAACCTTGCGTGGGTGGACAGCGCGGTGGTCGGTTCGTTCGAGGCCGAAGTGATGCTCCAGCTGCGCAGCCCGCACGGACCCAGCGCGGACTACCTGGCGAAGATCCGCGAGCGCGTGGCGCAGAAGTATCCCGACGTGAAGGTATTCGAGCGTCCGCCGGACGCGACCAGCCGCACGCTGGCCGGCTCCGCCGTCGGTGCGCTGGAAGTGCGCGTCAACGGTCGCGACGCCGCCGGTAACCTGGTGCTGGCGCGCGAACTGGAAGCTCGCCTGCGCGACGTGCCGGGCGCGGTCGACGTGATGCTGCGCCAGGTGCTGGATCTGCCAGAGTACTACATCGCCATCGACCGCACGCGGGCCGCGCAGCTGGGCATCAGCGCGCAGGACGCCAGCCGTGCGGTGCTCGCGGTGCTGGGCTCGGCCGGCACGGTCAGCCCGGTGTACTGGGTCGACCAGGCCAATGCCACGTCGTACACAGTGCAGGTGCAGGCGCCGCCGGCGAACCTGGCCGGGCTGGAGACGCTGCTCAACACGCCGGTACGGATCGGCGACGACGGCCAGACGGTGCTCCTGCGCAGCATCGCGCAGGTGTCGCCGCGCACCGTGCCGGCGAGCGTCGGGCGCACGATGATGGCGCCCACGGCCAGCGTGATGGCGAACGTGCAGGGCACCGATCTCGGCGCCGTGCATGCGGCTTTGGGCGACATCGTCGCCGGCCTGGAGCCGCGCCTGAAGCCGGGCAACCGCATCGAGATCGTCGGCCAGGCCGGCGAGATGCAGAACGCGTATGGCGAACTGGCCACGGGCCTGCTGATGTCGGCGGTGCTGGTGTTCCTGGTGCTGGTGGTCAACTTCCAGTCGTGGATCCAGCCGCTGGTGGCGATGTCCGGTCTGCCCATCGCGATCGCCGGCGCGGCGGTCGGCCTGCTGGTCACCGGCACGCCGCTCAGCGTGCCGGCGCTGATGGGCGTGATGATGGTGATCGGCGTGTCCACCGCGAACAGCGTGCTGGTCACCAGCTTCGCCCGCGGCCTGATCGCCGACGGCCACGATCCCGAACAGGCCGCGTACGAAGCCGCCGCCGTGCGCCTCCGTCCGGTGCTGATGACGGCCAGCGCGATGGTGCTCGGCATCATCCCGATGGCGCTGGGCCTGGGCGAGGGCGGTGAGCAGAACGCGCCGCTGGGCCGTGCGGTGATCGGCGGCCTGCTGTTCGGCACGCCGGCCACGCTGATCATCGTGCCGTCCATCCTGGCCGTGCTGGGCCGCCGCCTGCGGCGTTCCGAATCCCGAATCGAAGCCGGCGCTCAGGGCGCCGATGCAGGAGTAGCGATATGAAGCCGATGCTTGCCATGCGTCAGTATTTCCCCATCGCGCTGGCGCCGGTCGCGCTGGTGCTGCTGTCCGCCTGCAGCCGCAGCGCGGCCGAGGCGCCTGCGGCGCAGGCCGTGCCGGAAGTGCTGACGGCACAGGCGCGCGCCGCCGAGGCGGACTTCGCGATGACCCTGCCGGCGCGCGCGCTGGCCGGCGAGACCGCGCAGCTCTATCCGCGGACAACGGGCTTCGTCAGCGAACGCCTCGTGGATCTGGGCGACCACGTCGCGGAAGGACAGGTGCTGGCGGTGATCGCCAATCCCGAGGCCGACCAGTCCGTGCGTGAGGCGCAGGCCGAGGTTGTGCGCCTGCGCGCGGCGCTGGAGTTGGCTCGGGTGAACTACGACCGCGCCGCCGCGCTGGTTGAATCCGGCGCGATCTCGCGCGAGCTGTACAGCGACCGCAGCGCCAACCGCGATGCCGCACAGGCCGCGCTGGCAGCGGCCCAGGCACGACTGGAGAGCGCGCGCGAGCGACAGGGGTTCCAGCGCGTGCGCGCACCGTTCGCCGGCGTGATCGCCGCGCGCAACGTGGACCGGGGTGACCGCGTGGTCGGCGATGCCGCCACCGCCGCACCGCTGTTCGAACTCAACGCACTCGATCCGCTGCGGATCCTGGTGGACGTGCCGCAGGGCGCCGCATTGCAGGTGCGGCCGGGCCTGCAGGCGGAAGTGACCTTCCCCGAGCTGCCGGGCGAGCGCTTCGCCGCAGAGATCGTGCGCAGCGCGCAGAGCATTTCCGACGAGGCCGGTGGCATGCGGGTGGAGTTGCGCCTGCCCAACCCGGACAACCGCATTCCGGCGGGCATGGTCGGCCAGGTCAGCCTGCAGGTACCGCGCGCCGCGCCGGCGGTGCTCGTGCCGCTGTCGGCGATCTCCGGTCCGGCCGGGCGCTCGCGCGTGGCCCGGGTGGGTGCGGATTCGGTGCTCGAGTTCCGGCCCGTGCTGCTGGGGCGCGACCTGGGGGGCGATGTCGAAGTGCTCGACGGACTGAGCGTGGGCGACCAGGTCGTGTTGTCGCCCAATGCGCTGCTGCAGGCAGGGACGCGGGTGACGGTGAAGAAGCCCGCCTCCTGATGCGGTGGTGTTCCGGCGGCGGCCACGCCAGACTGGAACCATGGAAAAAGTCGAGGCGAGTTCAAGGCCACGTGTCTTGCTGGTGCACGGCATCTGGAATGCGAAGTCCTGGTTGACGCCGCTTGCGCGGCGCCTGCGGCACGAGGGCTTCGAGGTGGAGGTGTTCGGCTATCCGAGCATCCTGGGTGGCCCCGAGCCGGCGATCGCCGCACTGATCCACCGCCTGCAGGACGGCCCGCCCACCCATCTGGTGGGCCATAGCCTGGGCGGGCTGATCGGACTGGAAGCGCTGCGCCGCGCGCCCCGCCTGCCCGTGCAGCGCATGGTCTGCCTGGGGTCGCCGCTGTGTGGCAGCGGCGCGGCCCGCAGCCTGGGCCGGCGGGCATGGACGGCGGCCGTGCTCGGCCGCAGTGGTGCGCTGCTGCAGGCAGGTTGCGTGCCCTGGCAGGGAACGGTGCCGGTGGGGATGGTGGCCGGGAACGTGGCGCGGGGCATCGGTCGGCTGATCACCCGCTTCGACGGCGAATCCGATGGCACCGTCGGGCTGGATGAAACCCGGCTGCCGGGGTTGGCCGCGCATTGCGTGGTGCCGGCCAGCCATACGGGGCTGGTGTTCTCGGCCGATGCCGCGCGCCAGGCGGCCCGTTTCCTGCGCGATGGCCGCTTCGACGGGCAGGACTGACGTGCGCATGGGGGCGCGTATAATCCGCGCCCTTGTCAGTGCACTCCGGAAGTCACCATGGGCAGAGGCCCGTCCATCGAAGCCCGCAAGAACGCCACCGACGCCAAGCGCGGCAAGATCTTCACCAAGATCATCCGCGAGATCGGCGTGGCGGCCCGCGCCGGTGGCGGCGAGCCAGCCAACAATCCGCGACTGCGCGCAGCGGTGGACAAGGGCCTGTCGGCCAACATGTCCAAGGACGTCATCGAGCGCGCCATCAAGAAGGCGACCGGTGAGCTGGAAGGCGTGGTCTTCGAGGAGATCCGCTACGAGGGTTATGCCCCGGGAGGCGTCGCGGTGATCGTCGATTGCCTGACCGACAACCGCGTGCGTACCGTGGCCGAAGTCCGCCATGCGTTCGGCAAGTGCGGCGGCAACATGGGCACCGAAGGCTCGGTGGCCTTCATGTTCAAGCGGCTGGGCGTGCTGAGCTACGCCCCCGGCGCGGACGAAGAGAAGATCACCGAAGCCGCCATCGAGGCCGGCGCCGACGACATCGTGGTGTATCCCGATGACGGGTCCATCGACGTGGTCACCACGCCCGAGGCGTTCTCGTCGGTGAAGGACGCGATGGAGGCCGCCGGACTGGCGCCTGGCCATGCCGAGATCACCTTCCGCGCCGACAACGACATCGCCGTGCAGGGCGACACGGCCATGCAGGTGAAGAAGCTGCTGGACATGCTGGAAGACCTGGATGATGTGCAGGACGTTTACTCCAACGCCGAGTTGGGCGCGGATGCGTATGCGTAGTCACCGTGCATGGGGACGGGTGATGGCGGGCCATCACGTCCCGTGACCCGCATCCTCGGCATCGACCCGGGTTCTCAGCGTACCGGCGTGGGCATCATCGACGTGGATGCGGCGGGCAAGACCACGCACGTCTATCATGCGCCGCTGGTGCTGCTGGGTGCCGACGATTTCCCGCAGCGGCTGCGCCGCCTGCTGGACGGCCTGGCCGACATCATCACCACCTGGCAGCCGGATGAAGTCGCGATCGAGAAGGTGTTCATGGCGCGCAATCCCGATTCGGCGTTGAAGCTGGGGCAGGCGCGCGGCGCTGCCATCAGCGCGGTCGTACTGCGCGACCTGCCCGTGCACGAATACGCGGCCAAGGAAGTGAAACTGGCCGTCGTGGGGCGCGGCAGCGCCGAGAAGGGCCAGATCCAGCACATGGTCGGGATCATGCTGAACCTGCAGGGCAAGTTGCAGGCCGACGCCGCCGACGCGCTGGCGGTCGCCATCACCCACGCGCACGTACGCGCCACGGCCAAGCGGCTGGGCGTGAGTTCGCAACTGGCCTGGAGCAGGAAATGATCGGTCGGCGTTCGCTGAGCGAGCCCCTCTCCCGGCGGGAGAGGGGTTGGGGTGAGGGCAGCGGAAGTCCGGATGATCGAGGACTCATGCGACAGACCGCGCTCCGCTGTTCGCCGCCATGGACTCGGTTCGGCCCTCATCCGGCGCGTCGCGCCACCTTCTCCCGGTGGGAGAAGGGAAACGCAGGAGTTTCTCCATGATCGGACGTCTTCGCGGGATCCTGGCGTACAAGTCGCCCCCCTGGCTGGTCATCGATGTGGGCGGGGTCGGTTACGAGCTGGAAGCGCCGATGAGCACCTTCTACGATCTGCCCGATGTCGGCCGCGAGGTGCTGCTGTTCACCCATTACGCGCAGAAGGAAGACAGCGTGTCGCTGTACGGCTTCCTGCGCGAAGGCGAACGCAGGCTGTTCCGCGACGTGCAGAAGGTCAGCGGCGTGGGCGCGAAGATCGCGCTGGCGGTGCTGTCGGGCGCCAGCGTGGACGAGTTCGCGCGCATGGTGCAGGCCGGCGACATCACTGCGCTCACGCGCATCCCCGGCATCGGCAAGAAGACCGCCGAACGCATGGTGGTGGAACTGCGCGACCGCGCGGCCGACCTGATGGGTACCGGCGTGGGCGGCATCAGCGCGCTGCCGGCCGATCCGCAGTCCGAAGCCACCATCGCCCTGCAGCAGCTGGGTTACAAGCCGGCGGAAGCGACCCGCATGGCACGCGACGCGACCGCGGCCGGCGACGATGCCGCCACCATCATCCGCAAGGCCCTGCAGTCCGCCTTGCGCTGATCGCGGCTTTAGAGCACCTCTTCACTCATCGAGCGCTACCCTCCGGCCGCCATGTCCAGCCCTTCCTCTCCCCATACCGACGCCGGCAACACCGGGCAGCACGGTCATACGCAAGCCGGCATGGCCGCGCTGGTGGCCGGCGCCGTCGGCGTGGTGTTCGGCGACATCGGCACCAGCCCGCTGTACACGATCAAGGAGATGTTCCATCCCCATTTCGGCCTGACGCCGGACGCGGACACCGTGCGCGGCCTGCTGTCGCTCGGCTTCTGGTCGCTGCTGCTGGTGGTCACGCTGAAGTACGTCATCGTCATCATGCGCGCCGACAACGATGGCGAGGGCGGCATCATGGCACTGACCGCGCTGGCCCAGCGCAGCCTCACCAAGGGCTCGCGGCTCAGCTACACGGTCGGCATCCTGGGCATCTTCGGCGCGGCGCTGTTCTTTGGTGACGGCATGATCACGCCGCCCATCACCGTGCTGGGCGCGGTCGAGGGCCTGGAGGTGGTCTCGCCGGTGTTCAAGCAATGGGTGGTGCCGATCAGCCTGGTCATCCTGACCGGCCTGTTCGCGTTCCAGCGCTTCGGCACGGCCAAGGTGGGCAAGGCGTTCGGACCGGTGATGATCATCTGGTTCATCGTGCTGGCCGGATTCGGCATCTACAACATCGCGCACAACCCCTCGGTGCTGGCCGCGCTGAATCCCTACTGGGCCTGGCATTTCTTCGTCACCCACGACTGGCACGCGGTGCTGATCCTCGGCGCGGTGGTGCTGACCGTCACCGGTGGCGAAGCGCTGTATGCCGACATGGGCCACTTCGGCAAGCGTCCCATCCGCTGGGGCTGGTTCGCCTTCGTGCTGCCGGCGCTGGTGCTGAACTACTACGGCCAGGGCGCCGTGCTGCTGAAGCACCCGGAAGCCGTGGCCAATCCGTTCTACATGTCGATCCCCGGGTGGGCGCAGATCCCGATGCTGGTGCTGGCGACCACGGCGGCAGCGGTGGCTTCGCAGGCGGTCATCACCGGTGCGTTCTCGGTGACGCGCCAGGCCATCCAGCTGGGCTACCTGCCGCGCCTGCACATCAAATACACCTCGAAGGACACGATCGGACAGATCTACGTGCCCTCGGTCAACATGATGCTCTACCTGGCGGTGATCGTGCTGGTGCTGAGCTTCCAGAGCTCCGGCGCGCTGGCCACCGCATACGGTCTGTCGGTCACCGGCACCATGCTGATCGACACGCTGTTGCTGGCGATCGTGGCCTATACGCGCTGGCCGGATTCCCGCAAATGGGTGCTGCCGCTGTGCGGCGTGTTCCTGGTGATCGACCTGGCCTTCCTGTTCGCCAACGGCGCCAAACTGGTGACCGGAATCGGCGCGTGGGTACCGCTGTTCATCGGCATCACCGCGTTCACCATGATGCGTACCTGGCGCCGCGGTCGCGAACTGCTGCATGGCGAAGTGCAGAAGGAAGGCATCCGCCTGGATACCTTCCTGCCGGGCCTGATGCTGGCGCCGCCCGTGCGCGTGCCCGGCACGGCGATCTTCCTGACGGCCGACAAGGGCGTGGTGCCGCACGCATTGCTGCACAACCTGAAGCACAACAAGGTGCTGCACGAACGCAACGTGTTCCTCACGGTCGAAACGCTGACGGTGCCTTATGCGCCCAAGAAGAAGCGCCTGAAGATCGAGCCCATCGGCGACGATTTCTACCGCGTCGTGATCAGCTATGGCTTCGCCGAGACACCTGACGTGCCGCAGGCGCTGATGGGCTCCTGTGACCAGGGTGGCGTGTACTTCGACCCGATGGAGACCACCTATTTCGCCAGCCGCGAAACCATCGTGGCCGCGCGCCACGGCGGCATGCCGGTCTGGCGCGACAAGCTGTTCGCGGTCATGCACCGCAACGCCGCGCCCGCGACCGGCTTCTTCCGCATTCCCGGCAACCGGTTGGTGGAACTGGGGGCGCAGGTCGAAATCTGACCTGCGCGGCGCGGGAAAGATGAAGCATGGCGGGCGGTTTCACGCATAATCCCCGCATGACCGCAGACCGCATCATCACCTCGTCCGCCACGCGCGAAGACGAGGCCATCGAGGCCAGCATCCGCCCCAAGCGGCTCGACGAGTATCTGGGCCAGAAGCCGGTCCGCGAGCAGCTGGACATCTACATCCAGGCGGCGAAAGGTCGCGGTGAAGCGCTCGACCATGTGTTGATCTTCGGGCCGCCGGGGCTGGGCAAGACCACCTTGAGCCATGTCATCGCCAACGAACTGGGCGTGAACCTGCGGTCCACGTCCGGCCCGGTGATTGAGAAGGCGGGCGACCTGGCCGCGCTGCTGACCAACCTGCAGCCGCACGATGTGCTGTTCGTCGACGAGATCCATCGCCTGTCGCCCGTGGTCGAGGAAGTGCTGTATCCGGCGATGGAGGATTTCCAGATCGACATCATGATCGGCGAGGGGCCTGCCGCGCGGTCGATCAAGCTGGACCTGCCGCCCTTCACCCTGATCGGCGCCACCACGCGTGCCGGCCTGCTGACCGCGCCGCTGCGCGACCGCTTCGGGATCGTGCAGCGCCTGGAGTTCTACACGCCCGACGAGCTCACCCGCATCGTGCAGCGTTCGGCGCGCATCCTGGGCATGGACTGCGTGCCGGAAGGGGCAGGGGAGATCGCCCGGCGCGCGCGCGGCACCCCGCGCATCGCCAACCGGCTGCTTCGCCGCGTGCGCGACTATGCGCAGGTCAAGGCCAATGGCCACATCGACGTCGACGTCGCGCGCGCCGCCATGCAGATGCTGAAGGTGGACCCGGAGGGTTTCGACGAACTCGACCGCCGCATGCTGCGCACCATCGTGGACAACTTCGACGGCGGCCCGGTGGGCGTGGAGTCGCTGGCGGCCGCCCTGAGCGAAGAGCGGGGCACGCTGGAGGACGTCATCGAACCCTACCTGATCCAGCAGGGTTTCCTGGTCCGTACCGCGCGCGGCCGGATGGCCACCCGCAAGGCCTATCTGCACCTGGGGTTGACGCCGAAGGGCCGCGTGCCCGATGCGGGTGATGCGCCCGGCGAACTCTTCTGACGGCCACTGGTTTCAGGATGGTATGCACGACAACGTGCGGGAGCGCATGCTTTGACGACTGATTCGCCGATGATCGCCGGGGATCCGGCTCCGTTCATCTTTCCGACACGCGTCTATTGGGAAGATACCGACGCCGGTGGCGTGGTGTACCACGCGCAGTACGTGGCTTTCCTGGAGCGGACCCGCACCGAGTGGTTGCGGGCCCGTGGATACGCCCAGGAACAACTGCGCCAGACCCACGACCTGGTGTTCGCCGTCCGTGCGATGCGCCTGGATTTCCTGCGCCCCGCCCGGTTGGACGATCTGCTGCAGGTGAGCGCGCGCATCCACCAGTGCAAGCGGGCCAGCGTGATCTTCGCCCAGTCCATCGAGCGGGATGGCGAAGTGCTGCTGACCGCCGAGGTGAAAGTCGCCGCGCTCAGCGCCTCGGGTTTCAGACCCGTCGCGCTGCCTGGGGCGTTGTACGAGGAGTTCCGCCGGCTCGAGACACCGGGCCGTCCGCTCTAACCCGATACGCAACACGAACCGAGACTCGAGGAACAACGGATGATCGCAACGCTGCTGGCCTTCCAGGACACCGTGGTGGAGGCATTGCCGCCGGAGACCGCGGCCGCCGCCGCCGAGGCCACGGCAGGCACCGTGCACAGCGGGATCAACTACATCAACCTGATGCTCAAGGCGAGCCTGCCGGTCCAGTTGATCGTATTGCTGCTGCTGGCCGGGTCGTTGATCAGCTGGGTGATCATTTTCCGCAAGGCGCGCGTGTTCAAGACCGCCAACCGCGACGCCGACGAATTCGAGGGCCGGTTCTGGTCCGGCGCGGAGCTGCACAAGCTGTATGCCGGCGCCGCCGACCGCAACCGCGTGGTCACCGGGCTGGAAGCGATCTTCGAAGCCGGCTTCCGCGAGTTCACCCGCCTGCGCGACAAGCGCGGCCTCGACGGGCGCGCGCAATTGGAAGGTGCGCAGCGTGCGATGCGCGTCACCTACACGCGCGAAGTCGACCAGCTCGAACGCAATCTGGAATTGCTGGCCAACATCGGCTCGACCGCGCCCTACGTCGGCCTGGTGGGCACGGTGTTCGGCATCATGGTGACCATGCACGACATGCTCAACAGCGGTGAGCAGGCGGGTATCGCCGCGGTGGCGCCGGGCATTTCCGAGGCCCTGTTCGCCACGGCCATCGGTCTGTTCGTGGCCATTCCGGCCGTGTGGGCCTATAACCGCTTCACCACCCGCGTCGAGCGGCTGTCGGTGCGCTACGAGAGCTTCGCCGAGGAATTCAGCTCCATCCTGCAGCGACAGAATTCGGCCGAGTAAGCGGAGCCCACCATGGCCGGAAGCATCTTCCATCGCAAGCGGCGCAAGCTGAAATCCGAGATCAACGTCGTCCCCTACATCGACGTGATGCTGGTGCTGCTGATCATCTTCATGGTGACCGCGCCGCTGCTCACGCTGAGCGTCGACGTCAAGTTGCCGTCATCCAACGCGAAGGCGGTGGAGACGCGCAACGAACCGGTGATCGTCATTGCCTACCCCGACGGCCGGTACGGCCTGAAGTTGCCCGAAGCCAAGCTGCCGGAAGTGCTGGACGCGGCAGCGCTGGAAGCCAAGGTTGCGGCGATCCGCGCGCAGCAGGGCGATGAGCTCCGCATCATGGTCGCGGCCGAAGGTGCAGCGCCGTACCAGAAGGTGCTCGACGCGATGGATGTGCTGCGGCGCGCGAAGGTCGGCAATGTCAGCCTGATGACCAACGCGGGTGGCAATGCACGCTGAAGTCCTCCAGCGCCAGCGGCCCGTGCAGGACGAAGGGCTGGGCAGGGCGGTGGCATGGGCCATCGGCCTGCATGTGCTGTTGCTCGTGCTGTTGCTGGTGTCGCCGTTCCTGACCTGGGACCGTGATCGCCTGAATGCGGCAGGCTCGCAGGCGATGGAAGCCACGCTTGATGTGTCCGCGGCCGACCAGCGTGCGGTCGCACAGGCACTCGATTTCCAACCGGAGCCGATGCCCGAACCCGTGCAGGAGCCGGCCCCCGAGGACACCATCCCGCCACCTCAGCCGATCCCCGAACCGGCCCCGCAGGATGCGCCGGTCGAGCGTCAGGCGCAGGCCCAGGAGCGCGTGCCGGTGCCGGATACGGTCGACCAGGACGAAGCCCGCCGCGATGCCATCTCGCAGGAGAAGGCCCGCCAGGAGCAGGAAGCCAAGCGGCGCCAGGAGCAGATCGACCTGACGGAGCGCAAGCGGCAGGAGCAGGCCGAGCAGCAGCGCCGCCTCGCTGCGCAGCAGGAAGAAGATCGCCAGAAGCGCGTGGCCGCCGAAACACAGCAGAAGGCGGCGGACCAGAAGCGGTTGGAGGAAATCCGCCGCCAGCGCGCCCAGGCCGCGCGCGAGGCCCAGCTGGCCGAACAGAAACTGCGCCAGCTCGCGGATGCGCGTGCGCGCCAGGCGGCGGGCGCAGCGGCCTCCACGCCTGCACCGGCGACCGGCCCCGCAGGTACTGGCGGGACCGACGAAGACCTGCGTGGCCGCTATGCCGCCGCGATCCAGGAGGCGGTGTTGCGCCAGTGGACGCGCCCGGAATCGGTGCCGGTGGGCACGCGCTGCCGCGTGGTGATCCGCCAGCTGCCCGGCGGTGACGTGGTCAGTGCCGAGGTGCAGCCCGGCTGTGCCATGGACGCCGCCGGGCAGGATTCGATCGAGCGTGCGGTCCTGAAGGCCCGGCCATTGCCCTACCAGGGCTTCGAATCCGTGTTCGCCCGGACACTTACCCTGAATTTCGAGGCCCGCGACCGCTGACTTCACGCGGCGTTTCGCTGCCCTCCGTTCACAATTGTTAAAACGTTCACGCGCGGGCTGGTATCCCTTTGCCGCCCCGCACAACCGCAGAGTCGCTGCCCATGAAGAAACCGCTGCGCTGGTTCGCCCTGTTCCTGTTCACGCTGGTGCCCGCCCTGGCGTCCGCCCAGCAGCAAGGGCTCGAGATCGACATCATCGGCGGCAATGCCTCCGCCCTGCCCATCACCGTGGTGCCGATGCCCTACCAGGGCAGTGCGGGCACGCCGCCGACGGATGTCTCGGCCGTGGTGCGCGCCGATCTGGAGCGTTCGGGTGCATTCCGCACGCTGCCCGAAGCCAGCATCACCGAGCGCCCGACGCGCGGTGGCGAAATCCAGTACCCGACATGGCGCGCGCTGCGCCAGGACTACATCGTGGTCGGCCGGGTCGTGGATGCGGGCGATGGTGGATATCGCGTGGAGTACGAACTGTTCGATGTCGCCAAGCAGGAGCGCATGCTCGGCCTGGCGATGACGGCCCGCTCGAACGCCTTGCGTGATGTCGCCCACCAGATGGCCGATGCCATCTACGAGAAGATCCTCGGCGTGCGTGGCGCGTTCTGGACGCGCATCGCCTACATCACCGCCGCCGGTACCGGCAAGGCCACGCGTTACGCGCTGATGGTGGCCGATTCGGACGGCTTCAATCCGCAGACCGTGGTCCGCTCCGCCGAGCCGCTGCTGTCGCCGTCATGGAGTCCCGACGGCCGCAAGCTGGCCTACGTCAGCTTCGAGAGCGGCAACTCGGCGATCTACATCCAGGATATTTCGACGGGTGCGCGCGAGAAGGTGTCCGGCTTCCGCGGCATCAATGGCGCCCCCTCGTTCTCGCCGGATGGCCGCCAGCTGGCACTCACCCTGTCGCGCAGCGGGAATCCCGAGATCTACGTGATGGACCTGGGCAGCCGGTCGCTGCGCCAGCTGACCAACACCTCGGCCATCGACACCGAGCCGGTGTGGAGTCCCGATGGCAGCAGCATCTATTTCACCTCCGACCGCGGCGGCCGCCCCCAGATCTACCGCGTGCCCGCCGGTGGCGGCAGTGCGAGCCGGGTGAGTTTCGACGGCAGCTACAACGCGACCGCCAGCGTGTCGTATGACGGCAAGAAGATCGCGGTGGTGCAGGGCGCGGGCAACAACTACCGCATCTCGCTGATGGACAGCAGCCTGGGTGGCGCGCGCTGGTCGTCGCTGTCGCCGGGCTCGCTGGACGAATCGCCCAGCTTCGCCCCCAACGCCAGCATGGTGCTGTACGCCGCGCGCGAAGGCGGGCGGGGCGTGTTGTACGCGGTCTCCGCCGATGCGCGCGTACGCCAGCGTCTGGTCGTGGCGAACGCCGATGTGCGCGAGCCGGCGTGGTCGCCCTATCGCACCGTGCGTTAAGTTTCTGTCTACAATGTCCGTTCCCTTGACCCCCCGTTTTATCGACGAAGGAATCACCATGAACAACACCGCCCGTGTTCTGATGCTGTCCCTGATGTCCGTTGCCGTGCTGGCAGGCTGCAAGAAAGCCGTCAAGCCGGAAGCGCCGACCGACACCACCACGACGACGCCGACCACCCCGACCACGCCGACCACCTCGGGCGTCTACGGCCCGAACGACCTGGACACCGACGCCTGCCTGCGCCAGCGCGTGGTCTACTTCGACCTCGACCAGGACGCCCTGAAGCCGGAGTTCCAGGCCATCATGGGTTGCCATGCCAAGTACCTGCGTGACCGTCCGTCCTCGCGCATTTCGCTGGAAGGCCATGCCGACGAGCGCGGCAGCCGCGAGTACAACCTGGGCCTCGGCGAGCGCCGCGGCAACGCTGTGAACTCGGCCCTGCAGGCCAGCGGTGGCTCGGCCGCCCAGCTGACCGTGGTCAGCTACGGCGAAGAGCGTCCGGTCTGCACCGATTCCAGCGAGTCCTGCTGGTCGCAGAACCGTCGCGTCGAGATCGTGTACACGGCGAAGTAAGCCGTCATCGCCACGATGATCGCGAAGAAGTACATGCTGGTACTGGCGGCGGCCCTGGTGGCCGCCGCTCCCGCCCAGGCGCAACGCGTCAGCCTGGCTGACCGCGTTGCGGCGCTGGAAGCGAAGGCCAACAACCCGCAACAGAACCTCGACCTGCTCAACAAGCTCACGCAGCAGGAAGCGGAGTTGCGCGAACTGCGTGCGCAGCTGGAACAGCTGCAGAACGAGAACGAGCAGCTCAAGCAGCGCGGCCGCGACCAGTATCTCGACCTGGACGGTCGCCTCAACCGCCTCGAGGGCGGTACTGCGCCGGCCCCCGTCGGTACCACGCCTGCCAGCCCGCCCCTCGGTAGCCAGGCTCCCGCATCGCCGCCGGCCACTGTGCCGGCGCCCGCCGCCGTAGCCACCGCCGAGCCGCCGCCCAGCGTCCATGGCGACATGGGGGCGATGTCCGCTGCCGGCGATGAACGCACCGCGTACAACGTCGCCTTCGACCGCCTGAAAGCGGGCGAGTACGCCGATGCCGCGCAGCTGTTCACCAGCTTCCTCCAGCTCTACCCCGGCGGCGTGTACGCGCCCAACGCCCTGTACTGGCTGGGCGAGAGCTATTACGTCACCCAGAACTACGCGTTGGCTGCGGACCAGTTCCGTGCGTTGCTGGCGCAGTATCCGACCCACGACAAGGCGCCCGGTGCATTGCTGAAGATGGGCCTTTGCGACTACGGCCTGGGCAAATTGCCTGAAGCCGAGCGCATCCTCGGCGAGGTCGTCGCCAAGTATCCGGGCACCGATGTCGCCCGCACCGCCGACGACCGGCTGCGCGCCATCCAGCTCGGCCGCCTGCGCTGAAGAAACGCCGTCTCCGGCCCCACCTGGGGCCGCCGGGCCGGCAGGGCGTATCATGCGCACCCCATGAATGACGCCGCCCGCCCCAGCGAGATCGTCCAGTCCCCGCTGGAACGCCTCAAGATCACCGAGATATTCCTCTCCCTGCAGGGAGAGGCGAATGCGGTCGGCTGGCCGACGGTCTTCGTCCGTCTGACCGGCTGCCCGCTGCGCTGCCAGTATTGCGACACGGCCTACGCCTTTCATGGCGGGCAGTGGCGCGAGATCGACGACATCGTGGCCGAGGTCGCCCGCCATGGCGTCCGCCACGTCTGCGTGACCGGCGGCGAACCGCTCTCGCAGAAGCGCTGCCTGCTGCTGCTGAAGAAGCTCTGCGATGCCGGCCATGACGTCTCGCTCGAAACCTCTGGCGCTATCGACATCGCCGATGTGGATCCGCGCGTTTCGCGCGTGGTGGACCTGAAGACACCCGGCTCCAGGGAAATGGCCCGCAACCGGCTGGAGAACCTGCCGCAGCTGACCGCGCGCGACCAGGTCAAGTTCGTGCTCTGCGGCCGCGCCGACTACGAGTGGGCGCGCGGGATGCTCGCCGAGCACCGCCTGGCCGAGCGTTGCGACGTGCTGTTCTCGCCCAGCAAGTCCGAACTGGAGCCGCGTGAGCTCGCCGACTGGATCATCGCCGACCGCCTGCCGGTGCGCTTCCAGATGCAGTTGCACAAGCTGCTGTGGAACGACGAGCCGGGGCGATGATCCCTGGAGGTTGCCGTCATCCCAGCGCACGCTGGGGTCCATTCGCTCTTCGCTTGGACAATGAGCGGACGCAACGGCAACATGGATCCCAGCGTGCGCTGGGATGGCGAGCCTGATCCCCGGCCCCGTAACCTTCATAACGAATCGCGTACCCCATGAAAAACGCCGTCGTCCTTCTCTCCGGTGGCATGGATTCCGCCGTCGTCGTCGCCATCGCCCGCGAGCAGGGTTTCGCCGTGCACGCGCTGAGCGTGCGCTATGGCCAGCGGCACACCTCGGAACTGGATGCCGCCGCGCGCGTCGCCGCCACGCTCGGTGCCGCTGCACACAAGACCGTGCACGTGGACCTGCGCAGCATCGGTGGCTCCGCGCTGACCGACGACATCGACGTGCCGGAAGCCGGCGGCCCGGGCATTCCGGTGACCTACGTACCGGCGCGCAACACCATCATGCTGTCTGTCGCGCTGGGCTGGGCCGAGGTGCTGGGCGCCAGCGACATCTTCTGCGGCGTCAATGCGGTGGACTACTCGGGCTATCCCGACTGTCGCCCGGAGTTCATCGAAGCATTCGAGACGCTCGCCAACCTGGCCACCAAGGCGGGTGTCGAGGGGGCGGGCCTGCGCATCCAGGCGCCGCTGCTGCACATGAGCAAGGCCGATATCGTGCGCGAGGGCATGCGGCTGGGCGTCGACTTCGCGCAGACCGTGTCCTGCTACCAGGCCGACGGGCAGGGCCGCGCCTGCGGCCACTGCGATGCGTGCCGCCTGCGTGCCGCCGGCTTCGCCGATGCCGGCGTGGCGGACCCCACGCACTACGCGTGAACCGGGCGGGTTTCGCCCCATCGCGGGCGATGCGTTAGAATGCGCATCCCGGTGCAAGGCCGGGATGCGTTCCCGGGCCGTTAGCTCAGTCGGTAGAGCAGAAGACTTTTAATCTTTTGGTCGAAGGTTCGAATCCTTCACGGCCCACCATTTGAAATCAATTGCTTACGCGTGATTTTGTGGGGCTCTTAGGTAGAGCACGGAAAAATTCCCGGAAAAATCGGATGCGAAGTTCCACTTGCATGTGGAACACGCCCGCATCGATCGAGCGGCGCTCTGTGCGGAAGAGCATTTCGCTTACGTCAGCCCAGATGATTCATTGCCCTGCACCGAGTCGGCACGGTGGTCGACCGTGGAAAACGGGGCTCTATGTTCTTCCCGCGCAGGCACGCGCAGGGGGTGTAGTTTTTCGCCCTAGATCGACGATGCGCTGCTCGGTCAACAAGAGCTTTTGTTGACAGGCTGAAGTACAATGCTTATGCCATGAGGCTCTCTGCTATCCCCTCCGAAAGCTCCACCTGAGGAGGGGATAGCAGAGAGCCTCATGGGCATCAGGTTCCAGAATTCGCAAATATATGTTGCAATGCAGCAATAAAGCGGGTCAACTAAAGGTGAATTCATCCCTAAGTGGTTGAATTTTATTGGTTGAATGCTTTTGCGACAGTGAGTGATAGATCCCTGAATGACAGGTTCACCAGTAGGTTGCTAGCGTCCGGGCGTGGATCCGGGGTTCTTAAGTTCTTTCGGATCCTGCCGCTAGCTGAATGCGAGTGTCCCAATTTGCAACCGTAAGTACGTACAACGGTCCAATGAGCAGGCAGTTTGTATTGCGATTTGGGGAAAACGTAATGCAAGGATTTACCCTCGGAGGAGAGCGATCATGAACATTGGAATCGAAGAGTAAAGTGAACAGCGAAGGGTCCTTTCTAGGGCCCTTCGGCGTTAAGGGGAGAGGGAAAATGGAATTCATTTTTAAAGACCTGGTCACCAAGTGCTGGTGGTCCTGGGTAGCCTTGGCCGTAGCGGTAGGACTTGCCGGCATCACGGGAACAGTTATTGCGCATGGAGCCGCAGGTCCCACACAAGCTTGGCTTGCTATAGCGGCTTATTGTTCGCTATGCGCATTTTTCGCGCGCCCGCTTTTGAACGCGGCTTACGCGGGCCATCGTCATTTGCTAACGGTCTGCGTCTGGTCTTTCGTATTGGTTCTGCTCGGCATTTTTCTGAGTTTCTTCGCGTTCTTCGCTTTCTTTGGGAGCGAGCCCCAGAAGTACGACAAAGTCTTGAATGTGGTGCCGGTGTTCGTCGCAATCTGGGCGGCAGCACTTGGGTGGCTAGTGCACTTTAGGCTGAGCACGAAGGCTCATCGAACTAACAATGCTTTCGCAATCATCATGGAGATGCGCAAAAGCGGTGAGTTCCTGAAGCGCTATGAAGCAATGACCCGACACTTTCCTGCCGGCAGCGACCCCATTCCAAATCTGTACGCAGAATTTTTCCCTGGCGTCGAACTTGCCAGGATGCATCGGGAAAGCATGGCTTCTGGTGAGCCTGCCGATCCAGCGAGGCTCGATCAGGCAGAAGCAATACAAGCACTTAAGTACGTACTCAACTACTTCGAGTTCATGGCTGTGGGAATTAAGGCCGGTGACTTGGACGAAGATCTGCTGTACGACACTATTAGTTCAACGGTGGTCCGACTGTACGACCGAGCTAAGCCGCTGATTGATTGGACTAATCAAGCTGCTCCAGGCGGAGCGGGGCAGCCTCTCGCGTTTATTGATTTGGCGGACTTGGTTGCGAAGTGGCGTCCTCGTCTAACTCAGCACATCGCTGACCGAGCGAATGGCGCTGCAGCCCGGTAACCGTGAACGCGTGGGAGCCGCTACAGCAAGTACTTGCTTCTGCGCAGGCAAGCGGCAGCGGAAAAATAACTCCGGTCCCCTCGATTTGGCGCTGGTTTCACGGGGGGCAACCGGAAAAATTCGGGGCTCTAAGTGCTTGTTGCGACGGCTAAAATTGCGTGACTTTTAATCTTTTGGTCGAAGGTTCGAATCCTTCACGGCCCACCACGCACATCCCGCCGCGTCATCATCGCGCCGTATCCGCGTCGGCGCCCGCGAGGAAATCGGCGTGACCACGGCAGCGCGTGACTGGACGGCGCAGGCGATCCAGCGCATCGAAGCGGACTTCAACCGGTCCGCCGATACCCACCTTATCCCGCTGCCGTTGCCTGGTTTTCCCGGCATCGACGTCTATCTCAAGGACGAATCCAGCCATCCGACCGGCAGCCTGAAGCACCGGCTGGCGCGTTCGCTGTTCCTGTACTCGCTGGCGAATGGCTGGCTGCGGGAGGGTGCGCCGGTGATCGAAGCCTCCAGTGGCTCCACCGCGGTCTCCGAGGCCTATTTCGCGCGGCTGCTCGGCCTGCCCTTCATTGCGGTGATGCCGGCCACCACCTCGCCCGACAAGGTCGCCGCGATCCAGTTCCAGGGCGGTCGCTGCCATCTGGTCGAGGAGGCGGGCGCGATCAACGCCGTGTCGCGGCAACTCGCGCGCGAGACCGGTGGCCATTTCATGGACCAGTTCACCTATGCCGAACGGGCCACCGACTGGCGCGCGAACAACAACATCGCCGAATCCATCTTCAAGCAGATGGAGGCAGAACCGCATCCTGTCCCGGCATGGATCGTGTGCAGCCCGGGCACCGGCGGCACCAGCGCCACGCTGGGGCGCTACGTGCGCTACCGCCGCCATCCCACCCGCGTGCTGTGCGCGGACCCGGAGCATTCGGTGTTCTTCGACCACTATCGCGGTGCCTGCGCCGGCCAGCCCGACGGTGGACTGACCTGCGAGCGCGGCTCGGGCATCGAAGGCATCGGACGCCCGCACTGCGAGCCCAGCTTCATCCCGGCGTGCGTCGACGCGATGGTGAAGGTGCCTGATGCACTCAGCCTGGGCGCCATGCGCCACGTCAGCGCGGTGCTGGGGCGGCGTGTCGGCGGATCGACCGGCACCAATTTCGTCGGCATCCTCGCCGCTGCCTCGCGCATGCGCGATGAGGGCCTGACCGGCTCCATCGTCAGCATCCTGTGCGACAGCGGCGAACGCTACGCGCACAGCTACTACAACCGGGACTGGTATCTGGAGCGCGGCATCCCCATCGTGGAAAGCGACGATGCCATCGCGGCCGCCGTCGCCGGACGCGGGCTGCCAACGCTGGCGATGGCCGACTGGCCGAACTGATTTCCCATTGCAGAAGGTGTTCCCATGACCAATCCATTGCTCGATTTTTCCGGTCTGCCGCGCTTCGACGCGATCCGCGCCGAACACATCGCGCCCGCCATCGAGCAACTGCTGGCCGAGGCCGACATCGCGGTTAAGACGGCGGAAGCGGTCGCGCCGGTGACATGGGACACGTTCGTCGTCCCGCTGGACGACGCCACCGAACGGCTCGCGCGCGCCTGGAACCAAGTCACCCATCTGGAGGCGGTGGTCAATACCCCCGCACTCCGCAACGCCTACAACGCACAATTGCCGAAGGTGACGCGCTTCTGGAGCGGGCTCGCGCAGAACCTCGCGCTGTACCGGCAGTACCGCGCGCTGGCCGGGGCGCCGGAGGCGGTCCGGTACGACGAAGCACGCCGCAAGGTGCTGGACAACGCATTGCGTGACTTCCGCCTCGGCGGCGCCGAACTGCCGGACGAGCAGAAGGCGCGCTTCGGCGCATTGAAGGAGGAACTAGCCGGCCTGTCGGCGAAGTTCTCGCAGAACGTGCTCGATGCCACCGACGAGTACGAGTTCTGGATCAAGGACAAGCAGCACCTGGGAGGACTGCCTTCCGACGTCGTTTCTGCCGCGCGTGCCGCGGCCAAGGCCGAGGATGAGCCGGGCTGGAAGTTCACGCTGCAGATGCCGTGCTACCTGCCGGTGCAGGCGTATGCGGATGATCGCGCGTTGCGCGAGACGCTGTACCACGCCAACGCGGTGCGTGCATCGGAACTCGCCGACAACGAGGCGCTGGACAACTCCGCGTTGATCGACCGCATCCTCGCACTGCGTGCCGAACTCGCCTCGCTGCTCGGTTTCGGGAGCTACGCCGAGTATTCGCTGGCGACCAAGATGGCCGATACTCCGGACGAAGTGCTGCAGTTCCTGCGTGACCTGGCCGCACGTGCCAGGCCCTATGCGCAGCGCGACCGCGAGGAGCTGGACGTCTTCGCGCGCGAGCAGCTCGGCCTTGAAACGCTCGAAGCCTGGGACATCGCCTACGCCAGCGAGAAACTCAAGCAGGCGCGCTACAGCTTCTCCGCACAGGAGGTGAAGCAGTACTTCACCGAGCCGGCGGTGCTGGCGGGCCTGTTCGGCGTGATCGGCGATCTGTACGGGCTGCGCGTGGAGCAGGACCAGGCGCCGACCTGGCATCCCGATGTGCGCTTCTACCGCCTGGCCGATGGTGACGGCGCGTTGGTGGGCCAGTTCTACCTCGACCTGTATGCCCGCGAGGGCAAGCGGGGGGGCGCGTGGATGGATGACTGCCGCAACCGTCGCGATACCGCCCGTGGCGCGCAGACGCCGATCGTCTACCTGGTCTGCAACTTCGGCAAGGGCATGGACGGCAAGCCGGCCACCTTCAGCCACAACGACGTGACCACGTTGTTCCACGAGATGGGCCACGGCCTGCACCAGTTGCTCACGCAGGTGGGCGAACTGGGCGTCGCCGGCATCAATGGCGTGGAATGGGATGCGGTGGAGCTGCCCAGCCAGTTCATGGAGAACTTCTGCTGGGAATGGGAGCGTGTGCAGGCGATGACCGCGCACGTGGATACCGGTGAGCCACTGCCGCGCGCGCTGTTCGACAGGATGGTGGAAGCGAAGAACTACCAGAGCGGCATGGCGACCGTGCGCCAACTGGAGTTCGGCCTGTTCGACATGCAGCTGCACAGTGGTTTCAACGCAGCGAGCGACAGCGTGCTCGCCCTGCTTGCTCGCGTGCGCGGCGAGGTGGCGGTGAACGTGCCACCGGAATGGAACCGCTTCCCGCACCAGTTCAGCCACATCTTTGCCGGCGGCTACGGGGCCGGGTACTACAGCTACAAATGGGCCGAAGTGCTCAGCGCCGATGTCTACGCGGCGTTCGAGGAAGCGCCGGGCCAGGTCGCGGAGACCGGCGCACGATTCCGGCACGAGGTCCTGGCCAGGGGCGGCAGCCGCGGTGCCGCCGAGAACTTCAGGGCGTTCCGCGGCAGGGCGCCGCGCATCGAGGCGCTGCTGCGGCATTCCGGGATGGCCGGCTGAGCGATCCGAGGGGGTAGCGACGAGGGCGTCCACCCAGGGTCCGGGCGGGTTTGACCGTAACTGTAAACGTTTTCATAATGGCTTCCCCGTAACACCCGCGTTCCCGGGAGGATCGCTTACATGCCGCATCAGCGAAGGATCGAGGGCCTGATCGCCGACATGACGCTGGAGGAGAAGATCGGCCAGCTCGGCGCCTTTGCCGATGCGCTGCGGCCGTTCGCCTTCGAGGTGAATCCGGAAACCTTTGCCCGTGATGCCGAGCAGGTGCGTGAGCAGATCCGCAGCGGCCGCGTGGGCGCGCTGTTCAATGGCGTGGGCGCGGCGGAAGGCCGCGAGGCGCAGCGCATCGCGGTGGAAGAGAGCCGGCTGGGTATTCCGCTGCTGCTGGGCGCCGACGTGATCCACGGCATGCGGACCGTGTTCCCGATTCCGCTGGGCGAAGCCGCCAGCTTCGAGCCGGACCTGGCCGAACGCACCGCGCGCGCGACCGCCAAGGAAGCCACCGCCGCCGGCATCCACTGGACCTTTGCGCCGATGGTCGACATCGCGCGTGACCAGCGCTGGGGCCGCGTGGCCGAAACTTCCGGCGAAGACGTGTACCTGACGTGCGAATTCGCCGCCGCCCGCGTGCGCGGCTTCCAGGGCGCCGACCTGACCGCCCCCGATTCGCTGCTGACCACGCCCAAGCACTTCGCCGCTTACGGCGCCATCTCCGCGGGCCTGGACTACAACTTCGTCGACATGGCGCCACAGACGCTGCGCGACGTGCACCTGCCGCCGTTCAAGGCCGCCATCGACGCCGGCGCGCTGACGCTGATGAGCTCGTTCAACGACATCAACGGCGTGCCGGCTTCGGCCAACCGCGAACTGCTGACCGATATCCTGCGCGGCGAATGGAAGTTCGAGGGCTTCGTGGTCTCCGACTACACCTCGGACCTGGAACTGGTCGCGCACGGCTACGCCAGCGACGAAGCCGACGCGGCGCAGAAGGCGCTGTCGGCCGGCCTGGACATGAGCCTGCAGAGCGGCATCTATGCCGGCCATGTCGCCACGCTGGTCGAGCAGGGCCGGCTGACGATGGCCGAAGTGGACGAGGCGGTGCGGCGCGTACTGCACGTGAAGGCCGCCGTCGGCCTGTTCGACGATCCCTATCGTTGCCTGGATGCGGAACGCGAAGCCGACCAGTCGCACATCCCCGTGCACGATGCACTGGCGCGGGACTGCGCGCGGCGCTCCATCGTGCTGCTGAAGAACGACGGCGACCTGTTGCCGTTGAAGAAGTCCGGCCAGCGCATCGCGCTGATCGGTCCGTTTGCGCAGGACACGGCCAACCTCGGTGGCTGCTGGAACATCTTCGGTGACGCAGCGCGCATGATCGATCTGGAAACCGGGCTGCTCGCCGCGCTGGATGATCCATCCGCGCTGACGATCGTGCCGGGCAGCGGTATCGAGGAGGCCCTCGACGGTGGCATCGACGCAGCAGTCGCCGCTGCGCGCGGTGCCGATGTGGTGCTGCTGGCCGTGGGCGAGCCGCACGAGTTTTCCGGCGAGGCGCAGTCGCGCACGCAGATCGTGTTGCCTGCCCCGCAGCAGGCGCTGGCGGAGGCGGTGGCCGCCACCGGCACGCCGGTCGTGGTGCTGCTGCGCAATGGCCGCGCGCTGGCGCTGGAGGGCGCGGTACGCGATGCGCAGGCGATCCTGGTCACGTGGTTCCTCGGCACGCAGACCGGGCCGGCGGTGGCCGACGTGGTGTTCGGCGACTACAGCCCGTCCGCACGCCTGCCGGTGAGCTTCCCGCAGGACGCGGGCCAGCAGCCGTACTTCTACAACCATCCCGCCAGCGGGCGTCCCAACGTGCCGGGCACGCCCCGCGCCTTCCAGACGCGCTGGCGCGAGGTGACGCACGCCGCGCTGTATCCGTTCGGCCATGGCTTGTCGTACACGCGCTTCGACTACGGTGTACCGCAGCTCAGCACCGGAGCGCTCGGCTGGGACGACACGCTGACCATCCGCACCCGCATCACCAATGCCGGCACGTGCGAGGGAGAAGAAGTGGTGCAGCTCTACCTGCGCGACCGTACCGCCAGCCGCGTGCGGCCCGTGCGCGAATTGAAGCGTTTCCGCAAGATCACGCTGGCAGCGGGCGAATCGCAGGACGTGGAGTTCACCCTGACCCGTGCCGATGTGGAATTCCACGGGGTCGACAATCGTCCGGTGGCCGAGCCCGGCCTGTTCGACCTGTGGGTGGCGCCCTCGAGCGCCGTTGGCGAGGCGGTGAGTTTCGAACTGCTGCCGCGTTAGCGGCGCGGCGTGCCGCGCATCATCGGCCCGCCGGGATAGGCATCGTAGGGCCCGTAGTAGCCGCCGGGACCGTCATAGCGGTCGACGTTGATGTTGAAATTGAACGTGCGCGGCTTGCCTTCGTCGTTGTACGTGGTCTTGCACAGGTTGAGGTTGACCGCGTTGTAGGTGCTGCGGCCGTGCCCCTTGCTGTAGC
This sequence comes from Pseudoxanthomonas sp. 97-1-1, assembly GCF_057773125.1. Lineage (NCBI taxonomy): Bacteria > Pseudomonadati > Pseudomonadota > Gammaproteobacteria > Lysobacterales > Lysobacteraceae > Pseudoxanthomonas > Pseudoxanthomonas sp. 97-1-1. Next base: position 590,519 of record NZ_JBYMTJ010000003.1, read on the forward strand.
CGATGCCGGTGGTCACGCTGCCTGAGACGCCGTCGCCGTCGTCATCGCCGTACCAGACGCAGGGGTCGACGGGCGTTGCAGGTGCCGTCGATTTCGGTCGCGTTGGCCGGGTGTCGCCGTACCACGTGCCGGGCGGATCCTTGGTGTAGGCCGCTGCCTGCGGCAGGCTGAGGTCCAATGCCTCCGCGCTCGACTGCGCCCACGCGGGCACGGTGGTCAGCAGGGCCAGCAGTGCGAGGGGCAGGGTCTTCATGGGGAATCCCGGAGCGGTGGTGCGCCGGATGGCGGACCTGCATGGCAACGTAACAGCCGTGGATTGAATGCCGGCTGATGGCGGCGGTCGACGGACGGGAACTTCAGCCGGCCGCAGCCAGTGCCTCCAGCACGCGCTGCCCATAGCGCTCCAGCTTGGCCCCACCGATGCCGCCCACCCGACCCAGTTCGTCCAGGGTGGCGGGCTGCAGTTCGGCGATGTTGCGCAGGGTACTGTCGTGGAAGATGACGTAGGCCGGCACATTCTGCTCGCGCGCCAGCTGCGCGCGCAGGTCGCGCAGCAGCTGGAAGCGCGGCAGGTCCGCGGCCTCCACCGGCAGTCCGCTGCGCGGGCCACGCTCGCGTTCGCGGCGCTCGCGCTGCTCCTTGCGCAACTGCAGGCGCCGCTCGCCCCTCAGCACGGCGCGGCTGCCTTCGGTCAGGCGCAGGCTGCCGAACTCGGCCTCCACTTCCAGCAGCCCGCAGGCCACCAGCTGGCGGAACACGCTGCGCCACGTGGTGGCATCCAGGTCCTTGCCGATGCCGTAGGTGGTCAGATGTTCGTGGCCGCACTGCTGGATGCGTTCGCTCTGGCTGCCGCGCAGCACATCGATCACATGGTTCACGCCGAAGCGTTGGCCGCTGCGGTACACGCAGCTCAGCGCCTTCTGTGCGGCCTCGGTGGCGTCCCAGGTCTCGGCCGGGCTGAGGCAGTTGTCGCAGTTGCCGCAATCGTGCGGATAGGTTTCACCGAAGCCCGCCAGCAGCACCTGCCGGCGGCACTGGGTCGATTCGCAGTAGCCCAGCAACTGGTCCAGCTTGCGCCGTTCCAGTCGCTTGCGTTCCTCGCCGGCCTCGGACTGCTCGATCATCTGCTTCAGCAGCACCACGTCGCCCAGCCCGTAGCACAGCCACGCTTCGGCGGCCTCGCCATCGCGGCCGGCGCGGCCGGTTTCCTGGTAGTAGCCCTCCATCGACTTGGGCAGGTCCACGTGCGCGACGAAGCGCACGTCGGGCTTGTCGATGCCCATGCCGAAGGCGATGGTCGCCACCATGACGATGCCGTCCTCGCGCAGGAAGCGGCGCTGGTTGTGCGCACGCACGCCGGCATCCAGCCCGGCGTGGTACGGCAGCGCATTGAAGCCTTGTTCGGCCAGGTAGTCGGCAAACTGCTCGACCCGCTTGCGCGACAGGCAGTAGACGATGCCGGCCTCGCCCTTGTGCTTGCGCAGCATGTCGCGCAGCTGGTGCCGGGCGTTGTCCTTCTGCACCACCGTGTAGCGGATATTGGGGCGGTCGAATGAACTGACGAAGCGCTGCGCATCGACCAGGTTCAGGCGCTCGGCGATCTCGCGCTGGGTGGGCGGGTCGGCGGTGGCGGTCAGGGCGATGCGTGGTACGTCCGGCCAGCGCTCGTGCAGCAGGGCCAGTTCCAGGTATTCGCGGCGGAAGTCGTGGCCCCAGGCCGAGACGCAGTGCGCCTCGTCGATGGCGAACAGGGCGATCCGGCTGCGGTCCAGCAGCGACAGGAAGCGGCCGGTCAGCAGGCGCTCCGGCGCGACATACAGCAGGTCCAGTTCGCCACCGAGCAGCGCCTGCTCCACCTGTGCGGCTTCGGCGGCTTCCAGCGATGAGTTCAGGAAAGCGGCGCGTACGCCGAGTTGGCGCAGGGCGTCCACCTGGTCCTGCATCAGCGCGATCAGCGGCGAGATGACGATGCCGGTGCCTTCGCGCAGCAGCGACGGCACCTGGTAACACAGGGACTTGCCGGCGCCGGTCGGCATGAGGACCAGGGCATCGTGGCCGGCGGCAAGATGTTCGACGATGGTCTGCTGGTGACCACGGAAGGCGCTGTAACCGAAAACGCGCTGCAGTGTTTCAAGTGCGGGGGATGACATGGGGACAGGATACCGCGAGCGGGTGCGGCGGCCTGCTTGTATGGTGTCGGGAGCGATCGGAAACGAGCGTGCCGCGGGGTAGGAATTCATCCGGGTTTGGGCGGGACGAGATCAAGCCCCTCTCCCCGCGGGAGAAGGGTTGGGGTGAGGGTCAACGAAGCCAGTCAAGGTCGACAGCCGGCGACGCCACAGCATCCGCGATTCACCGGAGCGCTCCCCCTCGACGAGCCTATGGAGGGCATCTTTCGGGGTGGGTCTGCCTGAGGCTAAGCATGGTGCCGCTGGCCTGTGCACCGCCCTCCGGGGTTGACCCGACGTGACTGCCGGACCTCAGGGGCCCCAAGAGCTGCACCTGAAGCATCGTGAGCGGGCTTGGTTTTTTGCTCTTGCCTTTGGGCCCCCATGAGGCACGGCGAGTGGGCCGGGTAAAACCCGAAGGGCGCCGCCCTGGATGGGCGGCGTTTCCGTATGGCACAGGAATGTGCCTTACGGAAATTCCCGACCCGCTCGCGAACCCGGAGCGAAGCGCAGGGCGTGCCGCCTGGGGTGTGTTTCTTTGATTCTTTCTTTGCACAAGCAAAGAAAGAATGCCTCCGCGGCGAGCGGCGCCATGCATCCAAGAAGAAGTCCATCCCGTAAGGCCACCAAACGTAAAGCCTTCGCGGATGTAGTTGCGGCCTGAGGCAGGGAAGGACACGGACTCCGTTGGCCCTCACCCCAATCCCTCTCCCGCGGGGAGAGGGGCTCAAAAACAGGAAAAGGGGCCTGACAGCAGGGAGAGGCTGACAGCAAAACGCCCGGACCAGCCGGGCGTCTCGCGCTTCACTCGGGCTCCGGTTACTGCAGCAGCGAACGCAGCATCCAGGCGTACTTCTCGTGGGTCTGCAGGCGCTGCGTCAGCAGGTCCTCGGTCGGGGCGTCGTCGGCGTCGTCGGCGATGTCCAGCACCTTGCGCGCCGTGCGGCAGACCGCCTCGTTGCCGATCACCAGCTGGCGGACCATCTCGCGCCAGTCGGCGCTGTCGGTCAGGCCAGGCTCTTCCGGGATCGAGGTCAGGTTGACGAACTCGCGATACGAACCCGGGGCGTTGAACCCCAGCGCACGGATGCGCTCGGCGATCTCGTCCAGCGCCGTCCACTGCTCGGTGTACTGCGTCTCGAACATCGTATGCAGCGAATTGAACATCGCGCCGGTGATGTTCCAGTGGAAATTGTGGGTCTTCAGGTAAAGCGTGTAGCTGTCGGCCAGGAAACGCGACAGGCCGTCGGCGATCTTCTTGCGTTCGCCGCCGCTGATCCCGATATCGATATTCGGCGCCGACGGGGCCGATGCGAGGGGAGCGGTGACGGGCGCGGCCTTGGTCTTGGCGGGCTTGGTCTTCGGCTTGGCCATGCGGATTCTCCTGAGGGTGGGTTGAGACGGCACAATAGACACACTAGAACATGTGGCGTGAGCAAAAAGTTTCAAGCGCTTGCTGTAAAGATGACGACTTCCCGCGACCCTTCCCCTGCCAGCCCCGACCGCGTCGTTCTCGAACAGGCGCGGCGATCGCTTGATCGCGCCCTGAGCCGCGACCGCGGCCGCCTGCACGGGTTGTGGTCGCGCTGGCAGGGCAAGCCGGCCGATGCGGGCGCACGGCAGGCCTTCGAACAGGCATTGAATGCCTCCATCGCCACCCGCGAGCGCCGCCAGTCCACCGTGCCGGCCGTGACGCTGGACGCGTCGCTGCCGATCGCCCGCGAGGGCGAACGCATCATCGAGCTGATCCGCAATCACCAGGTGGTGGTGATCGCCGGCGAGACCGGGTCCGGCAAGACCACCCAACTGCCCAAGCTGTGCCTGGCGGCCGGGCGTGGCGCGGCCGGCATGATCGGTTGCACGCAGCCGCGCCGCATTGCGGCACGCGCCGTGGCGCGACGCGTGGCGGAAGAGCTGAAGACTGAGCTCGGCCGGGGTGTGGGCTTCCAGGTGCGCTTCAACGACCAGGTCGGCGAGGACACCCACATCAAGTTCATGACCGACGGCATCCTGCTGGCGGAAATCGCCAGCGACCGCTGGCTGTCGGCCTACGACACGATCATCGTCGACGAAGCGCACGAGCGCAGCCTCAACATCGACTTCCTGCTCGGCTACCTGAAGCAGCTGCTGCGCAAGCGCCGCGACCTGAAGGTCATCGTCACCTCGGCGACCATCGATACCGAACGCTTCGCCCGCCACTTCGACGATGCGCCGGTGATCAGCGTGGAAGGCCGCACCTACCCGGTGGAAGTCCGCTACCGGCCGCTTGAAGGGGAAGCGCACGAGGGCGAGGAAGACCGCGGCGGCGACCGTACGGTCAACGATGCCATCGTCGGCGCCATCGACGAGATCACCCGGCTGGATGCACGTGGCGACGTGCTCGTCTTCCTGCCCGGCGAACGCGAGATCCGCGATGCGCATCAGGCGCTGGAGCGGCGCAAGTACCGGCAAACCGAAGTGCTGCCGCTGTACGCGCGGCTGTCCAACCAGGACCAGGACCGCGTGTTCAACCCGGGACCGAGCCGTCGGATCGTGCTGGCGACCAACGTGGCCGAGACCTCGCTGACCGTGCCGCGCATCCGCTACGTGGTCGATCCGGGCTTCGCCCGCGTCAAGCGCTACAGCCCGCGCAACAAGCTCGATCGCCTGCACATCGAGCCCATTTCGCAGGCCAGCGCCAACCAGCGCAAGGGCCGCTGCGGCCGTGTTGCCGAAGGCATCTGCTACCGCCTGTACGCCGAGGCCGATTTCCAGTCCCGCGCCGAGTTCACCGACCCGGAAATCCGCCGTTCCAGCCTGGGCGGGGTGATCCTGCGCATGCTGCAGCTGGGCCTGGGGCGGATCGAGGACTTCCCGTTTCTGGAAGCCCCCGACGAACGCGCCGTCGCCGATGGCTGGCAGCAGCTGACCGAGCTCGGTGCCATCGACGGCGAACGCCGCTTGACGACCATCGGCAAGCAGATGGCGCGGCTGCCGGTGGACGTGAAGCTGGCACGCATGCTGGTCGCCGCGCAGGCCGCGGGCTGCCTGCGGCCGATGCTGGTGATCGCGTCGTTCCTGGGGATCCAGGATCCGCGCGAGCGTCCGGCCGATGCGCGCGGCGCGGCGGATACCGCGCACGCGCAGTTTGCCGATGGCCGCTCCGAGTTCGTCGGTGTCCTGCGCCTGTGGGATGCCTATCGGCAGGCCCACGAAGACCTGACCCAGTCGAAGCTGCGCGACTGGTGCGGCCGCCATTTCCTGGGCTTCCTGCGCATGCGCGAGTGGCGCGAGCTGCATCGGCAGTTGCGCCTGCTGTGCGAGGAACTGGGCTGGAAGGAAGAAGACGCCGATGCCTCGATGGCGCCGTTGCTGGACGGCAGCCGTGCGCCGCCGGTCGCGCGCGATGATGCAGCGGCCGTGAAGGCCACACGTGGCCAGTTGCATCGTGCCGCACGATTGGCCCGCGAAGGGAAGGCCGATGTCGCACCTGCACCGGTGGCCGCGCGCGCGCAGCAGGACCAGGTGCCGACCGCTGGCGGCTACAGCGAACGCGCGCGCGCCAGCGCCTACCAGACCCTGCACCGTACGCTGATCGCCGGCCTGCCGACGCAGATCGGTCATCGCACCGAGAAGGGCGACTTCCAGGCGCCACGCCAGCGCCGCTTCCTGCCGTTTCCCGGTTCGGCGCTGTCCAAGCGACCTCCGCCGTGGCTGCTGGCGGCCAACCTGCTGGACACGCAGAAAGTGTGGGGCATGACCCTGGCCGCGATCGAGCCGGACTGGGTGATCGCCGAACTGCCGCATCTGCTGCTGCGCAAGCATTTCGACCCGCACTGGTCGCGCGCGCAGGGGCAGGTGCTGGCGTCGGAGCAGATCAGTCTGTTCGGACTGGTGCTGGCGCCGAAAAAACCCGTGCACTATGGCCGCATCGCGCCCGGCGAAGCGCACGACATATTCGTGCGCCAGGCCCTGGTCACCGGCGAAATCAACACGCGTGCGGCGTTCGTGGCCGACAACCTGAAGACGCTGGAACAGGCCCGCGAGGAAGAAGCCAAGCTGCGCCGCGCCGGCCTGGTGGCCGACGAGGACTGGCAGGCCCGCTGGTACCTCGACCGCGTACCGTCCGACATCCATTCCGCCGCCGGTCTGGATGCGTGGTGGAAGGCGCTGCCGGCGGACAAGCGCCGTGCGTTGCACTGGTCACTTGTGGACCTGTTGCCCGGCGAGGGCAGCGAAGAGGATCGCTATCCGAAGTATTTCGCCCTCGGCGATGCGCGGCTGCCGCTGCACTACAGATTCGAGCCGGGTGCAGCCGATGACGGCGTGACGCTGGAGGTGCCGTTGCACCTGCTCAATGCGCTCGACCCCGCGCGCCTGTCGTGGCTGGCGCCGGGTTTCGTTGCCGACAAGGCGTCGGGCCTGATCCGCAGCCTGCCCAAGGCGATGCGGCGCAACTACGTGCCGGCGCCGGATTTTGCGCGGGCGTTCTTCGAGGCGTTCCCGAAGCCGAGCGCCGACGATGTGCGTGGCGAACTCGCGCGATTCCTTTCCCGCGCCACCGGCGTGGCGGTCGCCGCCATCGATTTCGACGAAACCGCGCTGGAGCCGCACCTGCGCATGAACCTGCGGCTGCGCGAAGACCCGCGAGGCGGCGGTGAAGGCCGCGTGCTGGCCGAGTCGCGCGATCTCGAGGACTTGCGTGCGCGCTTCGGTGATCGCGCCGGGCAGGCGTTCGCCGCGCGCGCGGGCCGCGAGATGGCGGCGACCGGCCTGCATGATTTCCCGGCGCAGCCGATTCCACTGCAGGTACCGGGCGAGGCCGGGGTGCCCGCGTACCCCGCGTTGCGTGATGACGGCGACAGCGTGGCCCTGCACGTGTTCGCCGATCGCGCGCAGGCGCAGGCCGCGCATCCGCTTGGCGTGCGCCGCCTGCTGGAATTCGCGCTGGCCGACAAGATGAAGCAGGCGCGCAAGCAGTTGCCGGTGTCGCCGAAGACAGGGTTGCTGTATGCCAGCATCGAATCGCAGGAGCGCCTGCGCGGCGACATCGTGGATGCGGCGATCAACGCCGTGTTGGCGGAAGGATTGGATGGGATCCGCGACCGACCGGCTTTCGAGCAGCGGCGTGACGAGGCGGGCAGACGCCTGTTCGGTGAAGCGATGGAACGCCTGAAACTGGCGGACGCGATCCTGTCCGCGGTGGCGGAACTGAAGCCGCAGCTTGAGGCGCCGCTGATGGGGTGGGCGCGCGGCAACCTGGATGACCTGCGCGAGCAACTGGCGGCGCTGGTGCATCCGGGCTTCCTGCGCGAGACGCCCGCCGATGCGCTGGCGCAACTGCCGCGTTACCTGAAGGCGATGACGCTGCGTGCCGAACGTGCCAAACGCGATCCGGCGCGTGACCAGGCACGGATGCTCGAACTCAAACCCTTCGTGGATGCCTTGCAGGGCGCCTATGCGTCCGGCGTGGCGCATGACGCCGGCTGGCAGGCGTTGCGGTGGGAGCTGGAAGAGCTGCGGGTGTCCGTGTTCGCACAGGAGCTTGGCGCGCGCGCGGGCGTGTCGCCGAAGAAGCTCGCGCAGCGCCTGCAGGCGCTGCGCGGTTGATGCATGTCGCGGGCGTCAGTCGATCCGGGTGACCTTGGGCCTGGGCACATGTCCCTCGACCTGCAGGTACCAGCCGCCCACGAGTCCCGGCGTGATGGTCACGTTCGCGTTGGAGATGCGCTTCATCGAGGTGTAGTCGCCCTCGGTGACGCGCCAGCGCTGACCGTTGGCGAGGGTCAACTCCGTGCCGCGGGTCCAGCCGCGCAACTCGCCCACCAGGGCGCTGGAGATGGATTTGACGCCCTCGTCCGAGAACGAAGCGCCGCGCACCTTCGTGGCGCTGTCTTCGCGTGCGGCCTTCACGACGGCTTGCTGGTCGTCGCTGAGCAGGCGGTTGAGCAGGTCGAGCTGTTGCCCGGTCAACTGGTCCAGGCCGGTGGCTTTCATCTGGTCGGCGGACAGCCGCTTCTCGATGGCGACGTACTCGCGGGCCTGCAGGGGCAGGGTGGCGGCGAACAGTGCGGCGAGCAGGAAAAGACGGATCGGGCGCATGGGCATCCTCGAGGTGGGCATCACTTGATGCGGCGGACGGGGGCGGCGGTGTTGTAGCCGTCGATCTTCAGGAACCACTTGTTGCCGAAGCGGGAGGGCGTGATGTTCACGGTGGGGTCCTGGCGACGCACCCCGGCCAGGGAGACCGCTTCGACCTGCTCCCAGACCTGTCCGTTGGCGAGCGTGTACTGGCGGCCCTGCGCGAAGCCGGTGAAGGCCCCCACGATGGTGCTCTTGATGGGTTCGGCGGTGCCGAAATCGAAGAAGCCGCGCGTCTCCTGCTCAACTTCCTTGCGGCCTTCCTGCTTGGCCTGCCGTACGGCCTGCGCCGTCTGCTGGCCGACGCGACGCTGCAACCATTCGTCCAGCGTGGCGAGTTCGGCGGGACTGAGCTTGTCCAGGCCGGCCGCCTTGAACTCCGTGTCGGTCATCGCCTCGCGCAGCTTGCCCAGGTGCGCGTCCTTCGCGGCGTCCTGCGCGAATACCGGCGATGTGGCCACCAGTAGTGCGACAGACAGAAACAAGCGGCTCATCTTCATGGTTGTTCCCTTGGGCGACTGGCCGGTAGTGTAGTCATTCTGGCGGCGACTGACCGCCACGCCGAATCCCGATGACCTCCCCCGATCCCGACATCGCCACGCTGCTGCAGAGGCCCGCCCTGGAGGCGCTGCCCGCACCGCTGCGACGTGCGCTCGCGGATGCCTCGGCCGCACCGGGCGCCGGCGAGGGCATGCCCGATCCGGTGGGCGTGCTGGCGGACACGCTGGATACCCTGACGACGCTGGGCGCGGATGGCGATGTCATCCTCGCGGCGATCCTGCATGGGCTGCCGGCCGTGCAGCCCGCTGTCGCCAGGCTTGCGCCCGGATTGGCCGATCTGCTGGAAGGCCAGGTCGCTGCGGCGCAGGTGTGGGCCCTGCACGCGGAACAGGCGCGCGGGGTGAATACCGAGGGCCTGCGCCGGCTGCTGCTGGCGATCGTGCGGGACCTGCGCGTGGTGCCGATCCTGCTGGCCCGCCAACTGGCGCGCATGCGCGCCGCCGGCGCCCTGCCGGAGGAGGAACGCCAGGCGCTGGCCAGGCTCACGCGCGACATCCACGCGCCGCTGGCGAACAGGCTCGGCATCTGGCAGCTGAAATGGGAGCTGGAAGACCTGGCTTTCCGGTACCTGCAGCCGCAGACCTACAAGCAGATCGCCACGCAGCTGGACGAGAAGCGGATGGGCCGGGAGCGCTACATCGGCGCGGTCATCGAAGCGCTCCGCGCCGCCCTTGGCGAGAACGGCATCCGTGCCGATGTCAGCGGGCGGCCGAAACACATCTACAGCATCTGGCGGAAGATGCAGCGCAAGCAGGTGGCGTTCGACGAGCTCTATGACCTGCGCGCGGTACGCATCGCCGTGGACGATGTGGCTGCCTGCTATGCCGCGCTGGGTATCGTGCATGCGCTGTGGGTGCCGATTCCCAGCGAGTTCGACGACTACATCGCACGGCCCAAGGCCAACGACTACCGGTCGCTGCACACCGCCGTGGTGGGCCCCGAAGGCCGCACGCTGGAAGTGCAGATACGCACGCACGAGATGCACGCGCAGGCCGAGCTGGGCGTGGCGGCGCACTGGAAATACAAGGAAGGCAAGGGCGGTGGCGATGCGTTCGATCGCAAGATCGCCTGGATGCGCCGGCTGCTGGACGGGGTGGCCGAAGGTGCCGCCGGCGACGGCGCGCTGGCGGGCGACCTGGATGCGGAGCTGGTCGAGGACCGCGTCTACGCGTTGACGCCGAAGGGCGAGGTCGTCGATCTGCCGCAGGGCGGCACCGTGCTCGACTTCGCATATCACGTGCACACGATGGTCGGGCACCGCACGCGCGGCGCGAAGGTCAATGGCCGCATCGTGTCGCTCAATCACGTGCTGCGCAGCGGCGACCGTGTCGAGATACTGACCTCGAAGGAACCGGAGCCGCGTCGCGACTGGTTGCTGCAGGCGAATGGATTCCTGGCCAGCGGGCGCTCGCGCGACAAGGTGCGGGCCTGGTTCCACAAGCTGGACCGGGCACGCAATCTGCAGGCCGGGCGTGAGCTGCTGGAGAAGGAGCTCAAGCGGCTGGGACTGCACCACGCCGACCTGACCGGCGCGGCGAAGAAGTTCCATGCCGACAGCGTCGACGAGCTCTACATCCAGGTGGCCCTCGGCGACGTGGGGCCGCACCAGGTGGGCCGCGCGCTGCACGAGGAGCAGCGCGCCGCCGTCGAGCCCGACCCAACGTCGCTGCCGCTGCGCCGGCCTCCGAGGAAAGTCGCTGCACCAGGCAAATCGAAGTTCACCGTGCAGGGCGTGGGCAACCTGCTCGTGCAATTGGCGCGCTGCTGCCAGCCGGTGCCGGGCGAGCCCATCGCGGGGTATCTGACCCGTGTGCGCGGGGTCACCGTGCATCGCGCCGATTGCGCGGCGTTCGCCCGGCTCGCGGCGGCTAGTCCGCAGCGGGTGCTGCCGGTGGAGTGGGGGCAGGCGGGCGGCGGTTACGAGGTCGACGTGCAGGTCACCGCGCTTGACCGCAAATGGTTGCTCAAGGACATCACCACGCTGATCGCGCAGGAAGAAGCCAACGTGCTGGACATCAACAGCCAGGGCAACCGCGCCAACGGGCGCGTTCATCTGCGACTGCGCCTGAAGGTGGCCGATTTCGGCCAGCTGTCGACATTGCTGGGGAAGTTGGACGCGCTGCCGGGCGTTGAAGACGCGCGACGTTCAGGCTGACTGGTTATGCTGCGGGCGTGACCCGCGAAGACCACCATGACGCCGGACGGAGCCGTCGTATCGAGCCGCGCATCGACTGGACCCGCGCGCCGGCGCCGGACGTGTCATTCCGTGTCGCGCCGGTCCCCGCATGGCGTAGCCGCCGATATTGGCGCTGGGCGGCGGCATCGGTCCTCGTCCTGATCGTACTGGTGATGCTGCTGCGCCGCCCACTGGCGGATGTGCTGTGGCCGGAGACGCGCGTACAGGCGTTGCTTGGCCAGGCGGATCATGCCCTGCGCGAGGGGCGCCTGGATGCCGCCGACGGCACGGGCGCGCGCCAGCTTTACGAAGCGGCCCAAGCGCTCGATGCGGATCGCAACGAGGCCGCGAAGGGCCTTGCGCGCGTCGCCCAGGCAGCCTTGCGCGCGGCGGGGCAAGCGCTGCAACAGAATCGCTTCGACGAGGCGCGCGCGCACCTTCTGCTGGCGCGTGAACTGCAGGTGCCTCGCCCACAGGCCGATGCGCTCGCCGCACGCTTGCGCGCGCGAGAGGCCGAACACGCAGGCATCGACGGCGTGCTCCAGGCGGCCTCGCAGGCGCATGCCGCGCATCGGCTGTTGGGCAGTGACGATGCCGCGCTCCCGCTCTACCAGCGCGTGCTCGCCCTGCAGCCGACACGCATCGAGGCGCTGGAGGGGAGGGAGGATGCGTTGTCCGATCTCCTCCAGGAAGCGAACAGGCATCTCCAGCGCCATGAACTCGCCGAAGCCGCTGCGCGGATCGCGGCGGCGCGCGGATTCGACGCCGGCCACGTCGATCTTCCCCAGGCGGAAGCCGCGTTGACGGAGGCGCTGGACGCGCGGCGCCGTGCTGGCGCACGCGATCTGGCGCGGGGACGCCTGGAGTCCGCACGCTCGGCATACGAGGCGGTGCTCGTGGCTTTGCCGGAAGACGCCGCTGCGAGGCAGGGACTGGAGCAGGTGGGCATCGCATACGCCCGGCAGGCGGAACGGCAGGCGGCCGATTTCCGCTTCGGGCCGGCAGAGCACCAACTCGGTCTGGCGCGCACCCTGGCGCCGCAGTCGATGCGCGTGGCACAGGCCGAGCAGGCCGTGGCACGTGCGCGCGAGGCGCACCAACGACAGGGCCGGGAGTCCAACGTGCCGGCGCGCGAGCGCGAGCAGCGCGTGCGTGCATTGCTCACAGCCATGGAACAGGCCGAGACGAAAGGGCAATGGCTTACCCCTCCCGGGGAGAGCGCCTACGACACGTTGCGCGCGGCACAGGCGTTGTCGCCTGACCACCCCGCGGTCAGGCAGGCCGCAGCGCGGCTGTTGCCGGCGGTGCGCGACTGTTACGAAGACGAGTTGCGCGCCAATCGCATCCGTCGCGCGCAAGCCTGCCAGCAGGCATGGCAGACCTTGCAGCCCCGCGATCCTGCGTTGGCCGATGTACGCAGGCGGCTGGCGGAAAAATGGATCGCGGTGGGTGCGGAACGACTGGGCGCAGGTGACGTGGCATTCGCGACGCGGGCGCTCGAGGAAGCGCGCAAGCTGGATGTCGACTCGCCCGGGCTGGATGACTTCGAGGCGCGCGTCAAGGTGGCGCAGGCCGCGCCCGCACGCTAGCGCCGGAAAACACGCTGCACGGTGCCGTGTGCCGCTTGCATCGAGAAATGCTGCTCGATGTTCGCGCGACCATGGGCTGCGAGTCGTTCCCACAGTTCTTCGTCGCGATACAACGTGAGGACGGCATCGGCGAATCCCGCGGCGTCGTCAGCGACCAGCACGTCGTGCCCGCTTGTCAGGTGCATGCCCTCGACGGCGCAGGCCGTGGCCACCATCGGTTGGCCGTGCGCCATGCTCAGGTTCACCTTGCCCTTGACGCCCGCACCGAAACGCAGGGGCGCCACCGCGACGCGCGCACCGTCCATGTAGGGCCCCAGGTCCGCCACGTGCCCATGGATCACGATGCCGGGCTGCGCCTGCAGTGCGAGCACGTCGGCCGGCGGCGCCGTGCCGATGCAGTGGAAGCGGATGTCCGGCTGCCGCGCGTGGATGAGCGGGAAGACCTCGCGGCCGAACCACAGCACGGCATCGACGTTGGGCGGATGGCGGAAGCCGCCCACGAAGACCAGATCGTGCCGCTGCCCGAAGGGCAACCCGGTATGCGCCACTTCGTGCAGGTTCGCCAGGACTTCGACATCGGCCCCCGGCAACAGCGCCGACAGCATGTCGCGTTCGGCCGGGCTGACCACGAGCGTGGTGTCCGAGGCGCGGATCACCGACAGCTCGCGTTCGCGCGTCCTTTCGGCAGCGTGGCGCAGCGTGGCGTCACCGGCGAGTTCCGCGCCACGCATCTCGCGCAGGAAGTGCAGATCGACCGTGTCGAACACCACGCGCGCCTGCGGCGCGAATCGTCGGACGAGGGGCAGGAACTCCGCCGCCACATAGTGGCGTGACAGCATCACCACGTCGAAGCGATGGCCGTGCTCATGCAGCCACGCGGACGGGCGTTGCACGAACGGCGCGTGCCAGGCTTCGACGCCCTGTTGCCGTAAGCGCGCCGTGTCGTCGCCCGCATAGCGGAGATCTGCCGGCAGGAACACCACGTGGGCACCGTCGGCATTGAGCAGCCGCATCAGGTTGGCAAGGCGCAGGGACGCGGAATCATGCTGCGGTCGCGGTGTTTCCGCATCGATGATGAGGATCTGCCGCTGCGGCTGGACGACGGAGCCGGCCGAAGGCAGGCTGTCCGCGGAGGGGTGCGTGGCAAGCGCCGCTGCCCATTTCTCTGCGAACACACTGCGGTTGCGCACCTGGTAGGCCTTGGCGCCACTGCCGGTATCGGTGCCGGAGGTGACGCCTTCCAGATGCACCACGCGCGACGCCGGCTGGTACAGCACGCGATGGCCCAGCACGCGCAAGGCGAAGGCGAGGTCGGTGTCCTCGTAGTACGCCGGCGCGTAACGTGTATCGAATCCGCCCACTTCCTCGAACAGCGCAGCGCGCACCGCGATCGCCGCGCCGGAGCAATAGTCCGCGTCGCGCACGCTGGCGTAGCGGGGGTCGTCGGGCGAGTCGAAGCGCCCGTAGTTCCAGGCCGATCCATCGTTGAATACCACGCCGCCGGCTTCCTGCAGGCGGCCATCCGGATAGATCAACTGTGCACCGACCAGGCCCACCTCCGGGTGTGCATCGAACGTGGCGAGCAGCGCGTCAAGCCAGCCGGGTTGTGGCACGGTGTCGTTGTTGAGGAATACCAGGCAGTCACCGGTCGCGCGTGATGCGCCGTCGTTGCAGGCCGCGATGAAACCGCCGTTGACTGCGCGGCGGTGGTAGCGCAGTCCGGTGATCTGCGGCATCCATGCGTGCGTCTCGTCGTGGGAGCCATCGTCGACCACGATGATTTCGCAGGCGGTCGTGGGAGGGTGTTCGGCGAGTGCCCGCAGGCAGGCGAGGGTATGCGCCGCCTGGTTGTAGACCGGGATCACGATGCTGGCGCGCGGCGCGCCGCTGGCCGGCACCGCAAAAGGCTGGAATGCGCCGGCATGGGGAAAGTAGAGGGGCCCGGAGGCCGGCGGCGCACGTCGCGCGAACTGCCGGCGCACCCGCGCCCAGGTCGGGCCCAGGCCGCGCGTGCGCAGGCTGGCCAGACCTCGACGGACCAGGCCGCGCGCGCGTTCCAGCATGAAGCGCACGTGGGCCCACGACATCGACATTCCGTTGCAACTCCAGCTGAGCGAAGGGGGAAACCGGGCCGGACGCACCCTTGGGACTGCGCTAGACTCGCCCGAATTCCCATTGTCGCATCCCCTGTGGCCCGCAACGACTACGACGACGAAGCGCTGGACGAAGACGACATCGATGACGGCGGCGGCCCCGGCTGGCGGCAGCGCCTGCTGACGTGGGGCCTGGCCCTGGTAGGTCTGGGCCTGGGATTCCTGATCCCCTACACGCTGTATCTGAACCACCAGGTCACCGAGCGCTTCGGCGAGTTGCGCTGGCAGATCCCCACCCGGGTGTACGCGCGTCCGCTGCAGGTCGCGCCAGGGCTGGCGATGGACGCGCAGACGCTGAAGACCGAGCTCGATGCCGCGTCGTATCGCGACGATGGCACGGGCCAGGCCCCAGGCACCTACGCCCGGGAAGGTGGTCGCTTCACCATTTCCAGTCGCGGCTACATCGACGTGGATGGTCGCGTGGCGCCCCGGCGCATCCAGGTCAGCCTGTCCGGCGGCCGGGTGGCGAGCGTGCGCGACATCGCGCGCAAGCAGGCGCTGAAAGCGGCGCGGCTGGATCCGGCGCGCATCGCGACGCTGTACGGGCAGAAGCAGGAAGAGCGCCGGCTGGTGCGGCTGGAGGAAGTGCCGGAACTGCTGGTGACGGGCCTGCAGGCCGTCGAGGACCGCGACTTCAAGGATCATCACGGCGTCGACCTGTCGGGCATGGTGCGTGCGGCGTGGCTGCTGGTGCGTTCGGGTGGCGATACGCGCCAAGGCGCCAGCACGCTGACCCAGCAGCTGGCGCGCAGCGGCCTGCTCGGCATCGGCAAGGAACAGACGCCGACGCGCAAGTTCAACGAGATCCTGTATGCGCTGATCCTCGAGGCCCGCTACGACAAGCGCACCATCCTGGAGGCGTATTTCAACCAGGTGTATCTGGGCCAGCGCGGCAGCCAGGCGATCCATGGCGTGGCCGCGGGATCGGAATTCTGGTTCGGTCGCGATCTGGACAGCCTGACCACCGAACAGGTCGCGTTGCTGATCGGCATGGTGAAGGGGCCGTCGCACTACGATCCACGACGCAATCCGGATCGCGCCAAGGACCGCCGCGACTACGCACTGCTGAAACTCCATGAGACCGGGCTGATCGACGACGCCGAATACAAGCGCGCACTCGCCGCGCCGCTCGGGGTGACGAAGACGCCGGGCATGGCCGCCGCGAATCGCTTCCCGGCGTATGTCGACCTCGTTCGCCGCCAGTTGGCGCGCGATTACCCCGAGAGCGCGCTGCAGGGGGCGGGCCTGAGTGTGCTGACCGGCATGTCGCCGTCGGCACAGGCCTACGCGGAAGCATCGGTCACGCGCACGATCAAGGCGCTGGAGAACAAGCGCCGGCCCCCGCTGCAGGCCGGCATGGTGGTGACCGACGTGCATGATGGCGACGTGCTGGCGGTGGTCGGCAGCCGCAACGTGTCGGAGGTGGGCTTCAACCGTGCGGTGGAAGCGCAACGTCCGGTGGGCTCGCTGCTCAAACCGTTCGTCTACTTGCTCGCGCTTGCGCAGCCGGACCAGTATTCGCTGGCATCGTGGGTCGACGATTCGCCGGTGACCGTCCAACTCGGCAAGAACCGGCGCTGGACGCCGGCCAATTCCGACCGTCGCAGCCATGGCACCGTGCGCCTCGTGGATGCGCTCGCGCGCTCGTACAACCAGGCCACCGTGCGCGTGGGCATGAAGGTCGAGCCGGAACGCCTGGCGCAGTTGATCCGCGTGCTGGCCGGCATCGAAGCAGAGCCGAATCCCGCGCTGATACTGGGCGCGACCGACCAGAGCCCGTACGCGATGGCGCAGCTGTACCAGTTCCTCGCGTCGGGCGGTGAAATCCAGCCGTTGCACGCGGTGCGCGGCGTGCTCGACCCGGATGGCAAGCTGCTCAAGCGCTACGACAAGACGCCCGCCCCGGCACAGGAAGGCGATTCCATCGCGGCGAACCTGATTTCCGTGGCCCTGCAGCAAGTGGTGTCCAACGGCACCGGCCGCCAGCTGATCGGCGACGGGCTGGGCCGCCTGCAGTCCGCGGGCAAGACCGGCACCAGCAACGATGGCCGTGACAGCTGGTATGCCGGCTACACCGGCGATCACCTGGCCGTGGTGTGGATGGGCAACGACCAGAACGAACAGACCGGACTGTACGGTGGTACGGGCGCGATGCGCGTGTGGTCCGGATTGTTCGCTCGCCTGCCTACCGCACCGTTGAAGGTGTCGGACAAGGGGCTGGACTGGCAATGGGTCGTCGGTTCGAACAGCACCGATGCCGGTTGCGCCGGCGCACGCCAGTTGCCCTTCGTTTCAGGCTTCGCGCCCGCGTATGCGGCCTGCGTGGTCGAGCAGCCGGTGATCGATGGCGAGGAGCCCGAAGGTGGCGGCTGGCGCAGCTGGTTCGGCCTGGACCGGAAGGAAGAAGCCGCGCCGCCACCCGAAGAGACTCCCCCGCAGCAGCCGTGACCATGAAGTACGTATTCCTCCTGTTCCTGATGATGCTGGCCGGTTGCGCGACCGCACCCGTGCCGGAAACCCCGGTCGCCCGCGATCCTGTGACGCCCGAACAGCGCGTTGCCGCCATCCTGGCCGCTGCAGGTGACGACGACCGCGAACTCGCGGTGCAGCCGCTGCGCGATCCGCAGGTCGAGGACCTGCGTGAGAAGGCGCAGCGGGCCCGTGCGGCCCGCGATTACGCGGGGGCGGCCGAGGCGCTCAACCAGGCGTTGCTGCTGGTCCCCGAAGATCCCGCCGTGCTGCAGGAACGGGCCGAAGTGGCGTTGTCGCAGGGCGACTATGCACGTGCCGACACGCTGGCGCAGCGTGCTTTCCAGCTGGGATCTCAGGTGGGACCGCTGTGCCGCCAGCACTGGGAGACCGTGCGCCAGGTGCGCCAGCACGAGCTTGCGGTGCAGCCATCGCTGCCCGCCCGCCACACGCCCGAAGATGCCGCACAGCATGCCGCCCGCGCAGCGACCAGGCGGGCGGCGATCACCGACGCCGAAAGCCGGCGCGATGCCTGCACCGTGCCCGTGATCGAGCGCATGTGAAGCGCATGCCGCGCGCGATGCGACGCGGTACCCTTGTCGCTGCACGCCGCCCTACGTTTCCACGATGTCCCAGCTAGCCCAGGCCAGCCGCGACGCCCTCAGCGAGGGCGGTGCGCTGGCGGAACGACTCGACGCCTTTGCCCCCCGCGACGCCCAGCAGCGCCTGACGGCGGCGATCGCCGATGCTTTCGACGCGCGCGACGTGCTGCTCGCCGAGGCCGGCACCGGCACCGGCAAGACCTTCGCCTACCTCGTGCCTGCGCTGCTCTCGGGCCTGAAGACCATCGTCTCCACCGGTACGCGCGCGCTGCAGGACCAGTTGTACCATCGCGACCTGCCGCGCGTGCGGGATGCGCTCGGGGTCGCGGGCCTGAAGTCCGCGCTGTTGAAGGGCCGCAGCAATTACCTGTGCCGCTACCGCCTCAACCAGGCCAAGGGCGATCCGCAGGCGTTGCGGACCACTTTCACCAGCCGCGAGCAGGTGGACCAGTTCCAGCGCATCGTCGCCTGGGGCGGGCGCACCCAGTTCGGCGACATGGCCGAACTGGCTGCGTTGCCGGACGATTCCCCGCTGCTGCCGCTGGTCACGTCCACCATCGACAACTGCCTGGGCAGCGAATGTCCGTTCTGGGACGACTGCTTCGTGGTGCAGGCGCGGCAGCGCGCGCAGGCCGCCGACATCGTGGTGGTGAACCACCACCTGCTGCTTGCCGACCTGGCGCTGAAGCAGGAAGGCTTCGGCGAGATACTGCCCGGTGCGCAGGCTTTCGTCATCGACGAAGCGCACCAGTTGCCCGAACTCGCCGCCAATTTCTTTGGCGAAGGCTTCGGTATGCGCCCCCTGCAGGAACTGGCACGCGACTGCCTGGCCGAATCGAAAGACGCAGCGGGCGCTCTGTCGGTCCTGCAGCCGCCGGTGCGCGCGCTGGAGCAGTCCCTGCGCGAATTGCGCGCGGCGATGGAAGGACTGCCGGCACGCGGCACCCGCGAGCGCTTGCTGGCGAAGCCGGAGGTGGCGACAGGCTTCGACGCGCTCGCCGGCGCGCTCGGCGACCTGTCTGCGGCCCTTGCTCCGCTGGCGGCGGCCTCGCTCGGACTGGAAGCCTGCGCGGCGCGGGCGAAGGAATTCGGCACGCGGCTGTCGCGCTGGTACGAGGCACCGTCGGGCGGAGGCGCGTTTGACGAAGAAACCTCCAGGGCCGACGACGCCAGCGACGTGCTGTGGTACGAACTGACGCCGCGCGCCTTCCGCTGCCAGCGCACGCCGCTCGATGTCTCCGGCCCGCTGCGCCAGCACCGCGAGCAATCGCGCGCGGCATGGGTGTTCACCTCGGCCACGCTGGCGGTAGGCGGTCGCTTCGACCATCTCGCCGTGCGGCTGGGGCTGGACGATCCGCCCACGTTGCTGCAACCCAGTCCGTTCGACTGGCCTCGGCAGGCGCTGTGTTACCTGCCCACCGGGCTGCCCGATCCGAATGCACCGGGTTACGGCCAGTCGCTGATCGCCACACTTCGGCCCGTGCTGGAAGCCTCGCGGGGGCGCGCGTTCCTGCTGTTCGCCTCGCATCGCGCGTTGCGCGAGGCGGCCGACGCTTTGCGCGGTGGACCCTGGCCGCTGTTCGTGCAGGGGGAGGCGCCACGCGGCACGCTGCTGCAGCGTTTCCGTGAATCCGGCAACGGCGTGCTGCTGGGCACGGCGAGTTTCCGCGAGGGCGTTGACGTGGTCGGCGATGCGCTGAGCGTGGTGGTGGTGGACAAGCTGCCCTTCGCGGCACCGGATGACCCGGTGTTCGAAGCGCGGCTCGAAGCGGTGCGTCGCGCCGGCGGCAATCCCTTCCGCGATGAGCAACTGCCGCAGGCGGTGATCGCGCTGAAGCAGGCGGTCGGCCGGCTGATCCGCAGCGAGACCGATCGTGGCGTGCTGGTGCTGTGCGATCCGCGCCTGACCGGCAAGCCGTATGGGCGCGTGTTCCTGGATTCGCTGCCGCCCTTCCGGCGCACGCAGCGGGTGCAGGACGTGCAGGGGTTCTTCGGCGTCGAGGCTGCGCCGGAGCCGGTGGCGGCAGCCGGTGACGGCGGCGATGACTGGTTCGCCGACGCCCGCTTCTGAGCGCATCGCGGACCGCAGCGTTTAAGCTAGGCACCTCACGAAACTCCTGTCGCCCATGAAGCTGCTCGCCTTCGAAACCGCCACCGAAGCCTGTTCCGTCGCCGTATACGTCGATGGCGAGGTGCGCGAACGTTTCGAGGTCGCGCCGCGTCGGCACGCCGAACTCGCCTTGCCGTGGGCGGATCAGTTGCTGGCGGAAGCCGGCATCGCGCGCGCGCAACTGGATGCCATCGCCCTCAGCCGTGGCCCGGGTGCGTTCACTGGCGTGCGCCTGGCCATCGCGCTGGCGCAAGGCATCGCGCTGGCGCTGGATCGGCCGTTGGTGCCGGTATCCACGCTTGCCGTGCTGGCGTCGCAGGTGCCGGCGCCCCGCGTGACGGCGGGCGAATGCGGCTGCGATGTCGGCATGGCGCATGCGATCCTGGCGGCCATCGATGCGCGCATGGGCGAGGTCTACACGGGCACGTTCGTGCATCGCGGCGACCGTTTGGAAGCCACGTCAGCCGAAGCCGTGGGGGCCCCGGCCGACTATGCGCTGCCGGGCGCGGACAATGACTGGATAGGCGTGGGCACGGGATTCGCCGCAGCCGACGGCGTGTTCGCCGCGCGCCTGCAGGACCGCTTCCGTCGGGTCGATGCGCAGGCACTGCCGCATGCCGCCGATCTCGCGCGACTGGCGGCCGACGCCTTGCGTCGTGGCGAGATCATCGCGCCCGAGCACGTCGAACCGGCCTACCTGCGCAACAACGTCGCCCTTACCCTCGAAGAGCAGAAGGCGCTGCGCGCCTCGCGCTGAAGGCCCGCACGCTACTCGTCGCGCACTTCACCGCCCGCCAGGAAGCGCCAGGTGCGGGTGACATGCAGGATGTCGACGTTCTCGGCGGTTTCCGGCAATGGCGGGAACGGCGAGGACAGCTGCACGATGCGCTGCGCGGTGGAATCCAGCAGGGGGATGCCGCTGGACTGGATGATGCGGGTCTGCTCCACGCTGCCATCGCGGCGCACCGCCACGCTGATCACCAGCGTGCCGGCCAGGCGCTTGCGGCGCGCCTCGTCGGGATAGTTGAGATTGCCCACGCGTTCGGCGCGATCGACCCAGGCGCGCAGGTAGTTCGCGTAGACGTACTCCTTGGTGCTGGCCGAGACGAACTTGCGCTTCGGCCGCTTGGCGTAGAGCTCCGAGCGCAGGTGGTACTCGGCGGCGAGCCGCGCCATCTCGGCATCGCGCTGCACCTTCTGTTCGCCCTGGGGCAGCTCGGGCCGGTCGGGTTGCGGGCGCGCTTCCGGTGCCGGCGCACGGGCTTCGCCGTCGCGGGCGGTGACGACGCGGCTCTCCGGGGGGGGCACCGGGGCCGTGGTCTGCGCACGCAGTGGCTGTGGCGCCAGACCGGTATCGGGCTGCGGAATCCAGCCGGCCTGGCTGTCGCGCGGGCGCCTGGCCTGGTCGTGTTCGCCGCCGCCTTCCTGGTTCGCGGCGGCCAGGAAGTCGGCTTCCTTCGGCGTCAGCGGCGTACTGGTCTGGCTGAGGATGACGTCGAGCGTCGGCATCACGGGCGCGGCGTCGTCGAGCGCGAAGCCCACGCCCAGCACCAGCAGGCCATGCACGATCAGCGACAGGGCGAGGGTGGCGCCGAGGCGCTCGTTCGCGCCGATCTTCGGCCGGGTCATGGGAACCGCCGACATCTCAGGCCAGCTTCTTCTCGATGACGTCGAACAGCAGGCCGGCGATGTTGAGGCCGAACTGTGCGTCCAGCTCGCGCACGCAGGTGGGGCTGGTGACGTTGACCTCGGTCAGGTAGTCGCCGATCACGTCCAGCCCGACGAACAGCATGCCGCGGCGCTTCATCTCCGGCCCCACCTGCGCCGCTATCCAGCGGTCGCGTTCGCTCAGTGGGCGGCCTTCGCCGCGACCACCCGCCGCAAGGTTGCCGCGGAATTCGTCGCCCTGCGGGATGCGTGCAAGCGCGTAGTCCACCGGCTCGCCATCGACCAGCAGCACGCGCTTGTCGCCATCCCTGATGCCGGGAATGAAGCGCTGCGCCAGGGTCAGTCTGCCGTCGCCGACCAGGGTTTCCAGGATGACGTTGGTGTTGGGGTCGCCGGCCTTCACGCGGAAGATCGAGCGCCCGCCCATCCCGTCCAGCGGCTTCAGCACGGCCTCGCCATGTTCGGCAACGAACGCCTTGAGCGCGGCCGGATCGCGGCTGACCAGGGTGGGAGGGCAGCACTGCGGGAAGAGCAGGGCGGCCAGCTTCTCGTTGTAGTCGCGCAGGCCCTGCGGGTCGTTGACGATCAGCGCGCCCGCCTGCTGGGCGATGCCCAGCACGTGGGTGTCGTAGAGGTACTGGTCGTCGACAGGGGGATCCTTGCGCATCAGCACCACCTGGCCGGGACCGAACGCCAGCTCGCGCGCTTCGCCCAGGATGAACCAGTCCGTCTTGTCGTCCCTGACTGTCAGTGGGGCGACCTGCGCGCTGGCCTGCCCGTCCCGCAGGGCCAGCCGGCCCGGGACGACGTAGAGGAGGCGATGGCCGCGCCGCTGGGCTTCCAGCAGCATGGCGAAAGTGGTGTCCTTGGCGATCTTGATGGACCCGATCGGATCCATGACGACGACGACGTCCAGCGGCATGGGGGCGGTTCTGCAGGAGACGCGGGGATGGTATCAGGCGGCGCGCATTCCACGCCCCGGCACTGGCGGAACACCGCGTTTGCCGGGCCGCCGCAAAATTGAGACGCAGTTCGCATCGCGCCGTTCAGCGGCAGGGGCGCTGAAGGTGTCGCTTGACAGTGCGCAAGGGGATTGGGATATAAGTAGCAACGCAGCGGGGCCGGTTCGTCAATGAAGCGCCGCGCGCATGGGGAAATCAGGTAATGACGCAGAACGAAGGCCAGGCCGGTGGACTCCACGGCCTACGGGTCATGGTGATCGATGACTCGAAAACGATCCGCCGCACCGCGGAAACCCTGCTCAAACGCGAGGGTTGCGAAGTCGTGACCGCGACGGACGGCTTCGAGGCCCTGGCCAAGATCGCCGACCAGCAGCCGCAGATCATCTTCGTGGACATCATGATGCCGCGCCTGGACGGGTATCAGACCTGCGCGCTGATCAAGAACAACCAGGTGTTCAAGTCCACGCCGGTCATCATGCTGTCGTCCAAGGACAGCCTGTTCGACAAGGCGCGCGGGCGCATCGTCGGCTCGGAGCAGTACCTGACCAAGCCGTTCACGCGCGAGGAACTCCTCGACGCCATCCGCGCCCACGTCAGCACCTGAGGGGGCTGGCGGCATGGCGACCATTCGCACTGAACGCACAGGGGGCGGGCCATGATCCGCACACCGTTCGATACGCTTGCCGAATACGAGCGCCGCAGCCTGGCGCACGCCGTGGCGCAGCCGGCGCGGGAAATGGCGCAGGACCAGTACCGTGGCGTCGGCTACCGCGTGGGCAAGCGCCGGCTGATTTCCAACTTCGGGGAAGTGGTGGAAATCGTGCAGATGCCGCCGGTCACGCCCGTGCCGGGCGCGCATCCGTGGCTGCTGGGCATCGGCAACCTGCGCGGCAACCTGTTCCCGGTGGTCGACCTGAAGCAGTTCCTCGAGGGCGAGCGCACGGTGCTGCATGAAGGCCAGCGCGTACTGGTCATGCGCCAAGCCGGCGGCGATGTCGCGCTGACCATCGACGAGCTGTACGGGCAGCGCAGCTTCCATGAATCGCAGCAGGTCGAGCCGGGGGAACTGGCGGACGGCCGCTACGCGCATTTCATCGAGCGGGCCTTCGCCAGCGACGACCAGCGATGGGGTGTTTTTGCGCTGGGACTGCTCGCGCGCACGCCCGAATTCCGTCAGACCGCGCTTTGAGCGCGGACAACAAGAACAATCCAGGGGTTGAACGATGAGCACTGCGACGGATTCTCCCAGCGCCAGCAAGATCGGCAGTTTCGGCAACAGTTTCTGGTTGCTGCTGCTCGCGCTTTCGGTGCTGGTCTTCGGTGCCAACACCGGCGTGGCCACCTACCAGGGCAGCCGGTTGTCCGGTGCCAGCACCGGCGCATCCGACATGCGCGTGCTGTCGCAGCAGCTGGCCAACCAGGGTCGCGAGGCCGTGGCCGGCAATGCCGAAGCCTTCAAGGCGTTCAAGGAGACCAAGCAGTCGGTCGAGTCCACCGTCTCCGACCTGCAGAGCCGCTTCGGCAGTGAAGGCGCCATCGCCGGTCCCTTGGCCAAGTTGACCGCCACCTGGGCGCCGCTGGGCAAGAACGCCGACCAGATCGTGACCTCCGAAGCCGCCGTGCTGGCGCTGGCCGGCAACGCCGATCGTTTCGCCACCCAGGTGCCCAACCTGCAGGCACAGCTCAATGAAGTCGTCCGCGCGATGTCCGCCGGCGGCGCGCCTTCGTCGCAGATCTACAGCGCGCTGCAGCAGGTCGTGCTGGCCGGCACCATGGCGCGCCGCGTGACGGAAATCCGCGCCGGTGGCGCGGGTGCGGCCACCGCCGGTGACGCGCTGGGTCGCGATGCCGTGCTGTTCGGCCAGGTGCTGGAAGGCCTGCGCAACGGCAACGCCGACCTCGGCATCGCGGCCGTCCGCAATGGCGCCGCCCTGTCCGCCCTGGACAACTCGCAGACCCTTTGGACCGCGATGAAGAAGGACCTGGATGCCATCCTGGCCAGCTCGCGCAACCTCTTCGCCGCCCAATCCGCCGCCGCCGCGCTGACCAACGGCTCGGGCCAGATGCTGCAGGACAGTACCAACCTGTTCCAGGCCTTCTCGGCGTTCGGCTCGGTGCGCGACACGCGCCTGTTCCCCAATTTCTGGCTGGGCATCGCGTCGGGTATCGCGGCGCTGATCTCCATCATCGGCCTGTTGTATTCGTTGTACCGCACCCGCCAGCGCGAGCAGGAAGTGCGCTACCAGACGCAGGTGGAATACAACAGCCGCAACCAGCAGGCGATCATGCGGCTGCTGGACGAAATCAGCTCGCTGGGTGAAGGCGACCTGACGGTGAAGGCCTCGGTGACGGAAGACATGACCGGCGCCATCGCGGACGCCATCAACTACGCCGTGGACGAACTGCGCAACCTGGTCACCACGATCAACGACACCTCCGTGCAGGTGGCTGCATCGACGCAGGAAACCCAGGCCACCGCGCTGCAGCTGGCGGAAGCCGCCGGCCACCAGGCCGACCAGATCACCACCGCCTCCGATCGCATCAGCGAAATCGCGACCAGCATCGACCAGGTGTCGAAGAACTCCACCGAGTCCGCCGAAGTGGCGCAGCGCTCGGTGCAGATCGCGACCGAGGGCGCTGGCGTCGTGCGCGAGACGATCCGCGGCATGGACCAGATCCGCGACCAGATCCAGGAGACCTCCAAGCGCATCAAGCGCCTGGGCGAGTCCTCGCAAGAAATCGGCTCGGTGGTGGAACTGATCAACGACATTTCCGAACAGACCAACATCCTGGCGCTCAACGCCGCCGTGCAGGCGGCCTCGGCGGGTGAAGCGGGCCGCGGTTTCGCGGTCGTGGCCGACGAAGTGCAGCGCCTCGCCGAACGCACCTCGGGCGCGACGCGCCGCATCGAATCGCTGGTGCAGACGATTCAGGCCGATACCAACGAAGCGGTCAGCTCGATGGAGCAGACGACGGCCGAAGTGGTCTCCGGTGCACGCCTGGCCGAGGACGCGGGTACCGCGCTGGGCGAGATCGAGCGCGTGTCCAACGACCTGAACAACCTCATCAAGGGCATCTCCGGCGCCGCGCAGCAGCAGTCCGCCGCCGCGCTGGACATCACCCAGACCATGGGCGTGATCCGCCAGATCACCTCGCAGACCTCGCTGGGTGCGGGGCAGACGGCGGAATCCATCGGTCACCTGGCGCAACTGGCCGCGGACCTGCGCCGCTCGGTCGCCGACTTCAAGCTGCCGGGCTGAGGACGGGACGCACTGCATGAACTTCCTACGCCATCCCGCCTGCCAGCAGCGCGAGGCTGACGGTTCCGCCGTCGCCGCGGGAGCATGCCCATGAGTGCGCTGCGCGAAGCCATGAGCCACGCCGTGCTCGGCTGGGTGAAGCCCGAGCTCGACGAAACCCTGCGCCTGGTGCGGCAGGAAATCGAAGCCTTCGTCGAAACGCCCGCCGATACCAGCCGCATGCGCTTCTGCGCCGGCTACCTGCACCAGGTGCAGGGCACGCTGCGCATGGTCGAGTTGTACGCGCCCGCGATGGTGGCCGAAGAGCTGGAGCTGCTCGCCAAGGTGCTGCAGGAAGGCGGCGTGGCCGACCGTGACGAAGCCTGCTCCACCTTGATGCGCGGCGCGGTGCTGTTGCCGGATTACCTGGAACGGTTGCAGGACGGCCACCGGGACATCCCCATCGTGCTGCTGCCGTTGCTCAACGAAATCCGCGCGTCGCGCGGTGCATCGGGCCTCAACGAAAGTATGCTGTTCCCGCCGGGTGCGCGCGACGACGCGACGCCCAGCGAGGCCGAGATCGACCACGCGCGCAGCAGCCTCAGTGGGCGCAACCGCGAACTGCTCGATACCGTCGGCAACGCGGTCAAGGAAGAGCTCCTGCGCGTGAAGGACGCGCTGGACCTGCATTTGCGCACCGGCAGCGAGGCGCAGGAACTCGAATCGCAGGTTGCCGAACTCGGCAACGTGGCCGATACCCTGGGCATGATGGGCCTGGGCGTGGCGCGCGATGTGGTGATGCAGCAGCGCGACACCCTGCGCGAAGTCGTGGCGGGCGCCCGTCCTGCGGACGAAGGCACGCTGCTCGATGTCGCCGGCGCACTGCTGTATGTCGATGCCTCGCTGGACGATCAGGTCGCGCGCCTGGGCAGTGCCGGCGATGCGGCGCCCGATCCCAGCACGGCCGAATCGCAACGCACGGTCGAAGTGCTGGCACAGGAGGCCATCATCAATTTCGCCGGTGCACGCGAGCGTTTCGTCGCGTTCATCGAGACCAACTGGGACCATGCCGAACTGACCGACGTACCGCGCCTGCTGGACGAGGTCGCGGGCGCGCTGCGCATGCTCGAACTGGCGCAGGCGGGCGACTACGTCATCGGTGTGCGCCGTTACGTCAGCGGCGAGTTGATCGGCAAGAAGCGCGTGCCCGGCGGCCAGCAGCTGGACACCCTGGCCGATGCGATGGCCAGCCTCGAGTACTACCTGGAAGCGCTGCGCGAGCGCCGCCCGAATCGCGAGGACATCCTCGAGATCACCCGCGGCAGCCTGGAAGCCCTGCGCTACTGGCCGCTGCCGGCCGAAGCCCCGGTGGCTGAAGAAGCAATCCCGCCGGTCGCGGTGGCCCCCGTCGTGGCGCCGGTCGCCGAAGCGCCTGTCGTTGAAGCGCCCGTGGTCGATGGAATTCCCGTCCCCGTGGAGGAAGCGCCCGCGCCAGTCTCGTTCTCCGGGCTGTCGCTGGAACCGATCGACGCCGCGCCCGCCGTATCTTCGCCCGGCGGCGCCAATCCATTCGACCCGGTCGGCTTCGAAGAAGCAGACGGTGATGCCGAGGCGGCCTCGCCGCTGTCGGTGCTGGAAGACACCGGCGCGCCCGTCTTGGAAGCTGGCGATGCACCTTTTGCCGGGGATCACATCGAAACCGCCGCGGACCTGTCCGAGGCGACGCCGGACGTTGTCGATACCAATGCCAATGCGTTGCCCGACCTGCGCCACGAGATTGCCGCTGCGGCGGCCGCGCTGCCGGCGGTGAGCGTGGTGGGCGGCTTCGACGGCGATGCCACGGATATCGACGACGAGATCCGCGACGTCTTCCTCGAAGAGTTCGACGAGGAAATCGTCAACCTGCGCCAGCTGCTGCCCGCCTGGCGCAGCAATCCCGAAGATTTCGATCGCCTGCGCCCGATCCGCCGCGTGTTCCATACCCTGAAGGGCAGTGGACGCCTGGTGGGCGCCAAGACGCTGGGCGAATTCAGCTGGAAGGTCGAGAACATGCTCAATCGCGTGCTCGACCGCACGCGCGCGCCGAGCCACGCGGTGGAAGTCCTGCTGGAACAGGCTTGCGACGCATTGCCGCAACTCAACGCCGCGCTGCGCGGCCAGGGCAGCGTGACGGCCGACCTGGCCGGCCTGCAGGACGTGGCGGATCGCCTGGCCGCGGGTGAAGAGGCGTACTACAGCGCCCAGCCGACCGTGCTGGACGAGGAAGCGGACTTCGTCGAGCCGGCGTTCGCGCAGACGACCGTGCCGGTCACCGAAGACGTGCCTGCGGTGTTCGAACCCGAGACCGAAGGCACGCCGGCGTCCGTCGATGCGGTGCTGCGCGAGATCTTGGAGACCGAGGTCGACAACCATCTCGACACGGTCGATACCTGGCTGCAGAAGGCCCAGGTGGAAGCCACGCCGGTCACGGAA
This sequence comes from Pseudoxanthomonas sp. 97-1-1, assembly GCF_057773125.1. NCBI lineage: Bacteria > Pseudomonadati > Pseudomonadota > Gammaproteobacteria > Lysobacterales > Lysobacteraceae > Pseudoxanthomonas > Pseudoxanthomonas sp. 97-1-1. Next base: position 618,808 of record NZ_JBYMTJ010000003.1, read on the forward strand.
GAACTGCTGCGCGCCGTGCATACGATGAACGGTGCGCTGGCGATGGCGGACGTGCCGGAAATCACCCATGTCACCTCGTCCGCGGAGCAGTACGTCAAACGCCTGCTGTCGGCGGGCGAGACGCCACCGCCGGAAGGCGTGGCCGCACTGGCCGACACCGCGCAGGCGATCCGCCGCAGCATCGCCGCCCTGCAGGCGCCGTCGCCGCGCATTCCGGTATTCGCGGCGCTGGCGGGCCAGCTCGCCGCGCTGCGCGACAGCCTGCCCGACCTGCGCCATGGCGCGCAGATCGTGGACGATGCACACCAGGGCACCTATGTCGGGCAGATGCCGACGATCGCACCGCCGGTCGCGCCGTCCGACATCGAACTGTCCGCGCTGGACCTGTCCGCGTATCTCGACAGCGACGCCGCCAACGGTGCGGGCGATCTTGCCGCGACCGGAATGGCGGACGACGCCACGCCGGAAGATGCGGTCGTCGAAACGGCCGATGCCGCACCCGATGCAGTGCTGCACACCGGGGAAACCACCCCGGCGGACGTGGAGCAGCCTGCATCGCAGGGCGTGACGTTCTACGACATCGACTACCGCATCCTGCCTCGCGCACGGCAATCGGAAGTCGATCACGCGGCGGCGCCGGCCGGGGCGGGCGAAGACGTTCATGCCGAGGTGGCGGATGGCGCCACGATCGAGATGGCGTCCTCCACCGTTGCCGACGCGTCGCCGGAAGCTTCCATGGAGGCGCAGGAAGAAGAAGCGTTCGCCGCGCCGATCGATGACGCGCTGCTGGTGGACGCCGACTTGCCTGCGTTCCTGGTCGAAACCGAAGCCGTCGTTGTCGACACGGCACCGGTGCCGGATGACGCGATCACGGACGTGGCGGTCGCCGAAGGCACCGGAAGCACGGACGACATCACCGACGCGACCGATCTCGCCGACGTTGCCGCGATGGATGTGCCGGAAGCAGGCGAGCCTGATCCGGTGGAAGCGTCCGTCGATGCGGTCGTGACCGTCGACGTCACCGACGAAACGGCGTCCGTCGCCGATGCCACCGACGAGCGCGTGGCGGCGCAGGATGACGAGGTTGCGATGGGCGAGGTAACGCCGCTCATCGTCGAAGAGGACGGCACCGAGGAGCAGGGTGCCGACGCGCCCGCAGTCGAGAGTCTCTCCATCGAAGAGGCGGCGACCGAGGTTGCCGACGGGGCGACCGGCTTCGATGGCGCCGTGGAAGAGCCGTTGGTGGACGACGCCGTCGCGGCGGAGCACACGCCTGTCGAAGACGCTGCCGAGCCGGTTGAAACAACGGAAGACGCGGAAGCCTTCGAAGCTGCCGAACAAGCGCCGTCCGATGTCGTCGCCTCCGTGGAAGTCGAGGAGTCTGCCGTGACCAGTGCACCCGCCGACATGCCGGAGCCGGAAGAGGCCCTCGACCTGACCGGGCTCGACCTGGACCTGGTCGAGATCTTCATCGAGGAAGGCAACGACCTGCTCGACCACTCCGACGATCTGATCGCCAAGTTGCGGGAGACACCGGAAGACCGCTCGCTGGTCATCGGCCTGCAGCGCGATCTGCACACGCTGAAGGGCGGCGCCCGGATGGCCGGCATCCACGCCGTGGGCGACCTGGGCCACGCGATCGAATCGATGCTGGAGTCAATCGCCGGCCAGCGCACCGAGCTGGACCGTCGCGCCATCCAGTTGCTGGAGCGCGGCTTCGACACGCTTCACGCCCAGCTTGCCCGCGTCACCGCGCGTCGCGCCGTCGCCATTCCGGACGGCATGATCGCGGAGTTCAATGCGCGCGCCCGCGGCATCGAACTGCCTGAGACGCCGACGGCAGCGGAAACGTCCATCGCCCCGGTCGAGCTGGCGCCGTTGTCGGCGCCGATCGAGACCGAGGTCGCGGCGCCGGTGGAGGAAGAGTTCTTCCCGATGGGCCAGCAGGAGCAGGTGCGCGTGCGCGCGGACCTGCTGGATCGCCTGGTCAACAACGCCGGCGAAGTGGCGATCTACCGTGCGCGCCTCGAACAGCAGCTGGGCGCGTTCCGCGGTGCGATGGCCGAACTGGACCGCACCAACATCCGTATGCACGACCAGTTGCGCCGTCTCGACCTGGAGACGGAGGCGCAGATCGTCGCGCGTTACCAGCGCGAGCACGACAAGCAGGACCCGACGTTCGATCCGCTGGAACTGGACCGCTTCTCCACGCTGCAGCAGCTCAGTCGCGCGCTGGCCGAATCGGCGGCGGACATCAGCGGCCTGCAGGGCGTGCTCGACGACCTGGCGCGCCAGTACGACGGCCTGCTGCAACAGCAGTCCCGCGTCAGTTCGGAGCTCCAGGATGGCCTGATGCGTGCGCGCATGCTGCCGTTCGAAGGCATCGTGCCGCGCCTGCGCCGCGTGCTGAGGCAGGCCGCCACCGAGACGCACAAGCAGGTCAGCCTGCAGTTCTCCGGAACGCACGGTGAAATGGACCGCAACGTACTGGACCGCATGACCGCGCCGCTGGAGCACCTGCTGCGCAACTCGGTCGCGCACGGGCTGGAAGGACCCAAGGAACGCCGCAAGGCCGGCAAGCCGGAAGAAGGCACCGTGCACGTGGCGCTGCGCCGCGAAGGCTCGGAAATGGTGCTGGAGGTATCCGACGACGGTGCCGGCCTCAACCGTGATGCCATCCGCAAGCGCGCCGAGCAGCGGGGTCTGCTGCAGCCGGGCGCGGTGCTGCCCGACAGCGCGTTGGACCGCCTGATCCTGGAGCCCGGGTTCAGCACCTACGACCAGGTCAGCCAGCTGGCGGGCCGCGGCGTGGGCATGGACGTGGTGTACAACGAGGTGCGCCAGTTGGGCGGCTCGCTGGAAATCAATTCGGTACCGGGCAAGGGGGCGACCTTTACCCTGCGCCTGCCGCAGACGCTGGCGGTCAGTCAGGCCGTGTTCGTGCAGATCGGCGAAACGCAGTTCGCGGTGCCCGTGGCGGCGGTCAGCGGCATCGGCCGCATCAGCCACGCGCGCTTCAGTGCGGGCGTGGGCAGCTACCACTACGCAGGCGAGGACTATCCGCTCTACAACCTGGGCCACCTGGTGGGACAGGGACCGGCGAAGGCGGAAGGCCAGCCGCAGGTGCCGCTGTTGCTGGTGCGCGCGGGCGATCTGCGCGCGGCCGTCGCGGTCGACCAGGTGCTTGGCAATCGCGAGATCGTGGTCAAGCCGGTGGGGCCGCAGATCGCGTCCATCCCCGGCATCTACGGCGCCACGATCACCGGCGACGGCAGCGTGGTGGTGATCCTGGATGCCGCGCCGCTGGTGCGTCGCCATCTCGCGCAGCCGCAGCAGCCGACGCAGCAGGTCACCGCGGTCGAGCAGCGCCGGGTGCCGTTGGTGATGGTGGTCGACGACTCGTTGACCATGCGCAAGGTGACCAGCCGCGTGCTGGAACGCCATAACTTCGAGGTCAGCGCCGCGCGCGATGGCGTCGAAGCGCTGGAGAAACTGGAAGAACGCGTGCCCGACCTGATGCTGCTGGACATCGAAATGCCGCGCATGGACGGTTACGAGCTGGCCACCGCGATGAAGGCCGATCCGCGTTTCAAGGACGTGCCCATCGTGATGATCACGTCGCGTACCGGCGACAAGCACCGCCAGCGCGCCTTCGATATCGGCGTGCAGCGCTACCTGGGCAAGCCGTACCAGGAGCTTGACCTGATGCGCAACGTCTACGACCTGCTGGGAATCGCCCGTGTCCGTGAGTGAAGCCAAACGCGTTGCCTTGCTGGCGCGGCCGGGCGAAGCGCGCGAGCGCCTGCGTGTGGCGCTGCATGAAGCCGGCGCCGACATCGTGCTGGAAGACGATCCCAATGCGCTCGATGTGGAAGCCCTCGGCGGCAGTGCGCCGCAGGTGGTGCTGGTGGCGCTGGAGCCGGCCATCGAAGACAGCCTGGAGCGCTTCGACAGCGTGCTGCACGACCCGGCGGTCGCGGTGATCTTCGACGAAGCCGAATTGGCTGCGCGGCGCCAGGGCTGGGAAGCCCAGCGCTGGGCGCGGCACCTGGCGGCAAAACTGCACGGGCACCAGGACGTGTTGCCGCCTGGTCGCGAAGAAGACGTCGGCCTGCAGCTTGAACCCGGCTTGCCGGTGACGCCCGCGCAATTGCACGAGGGCGCGGAGATTTCGCTGCACCTGGAAGAAGCGGCCGACATCGCGTTCGAACTTCCGCGTGATGATTTCGCCTACACCGGTGGCCTGGCGACGCGCTCAGCCGCGGAACAGGTCATCGACGCGGACGACTGGCTGCGTCATGCCACGGTCGACGCGGCGCCCGCTGCCGCGCCGGCACCCTCCATGCCGCCGCCGCTCCCGGAAGCGCCCGTCGTGGCGCCACCGCCAGTGCCTGCTTCGACCTTCGACCTGTCCACGCTGGAACTGGAACCGCTGGAATCCGGCGGTGCCACGGGTGCGGCGCGCGTGCAGGGCGCCGTGCTGGTCTTCGCTGGCATCGGCGGTCCCGATGCAGTGCGGAAGCTGCTGGCCGAGTTGCCGGATGGCTTCCCCAAGCCCGTGCTGGTGCACCTGCGCCTGGACGGTGGCCGCTACGACAACCTGGTCCGGCAGATGGAGCGCGTGGCGCACATGCCGGTGTTGCTGGCCGAAGCCGGCAAACCCGCCGAAGCGGGACACATCTACGTGCTGCCCGGTGACGTGGTGCCTTTTGTCGATGCAGGTGTGGTGAGCTTCCGCCCGGGTGCCGTGATCCACACGATGATCCCGCAACTGCCACCCGCCGACAGCGCGGTGCTGCTGCTCAGCGGCAGCGACAGCGCACTGGTGGATCCGGTCGCCGGGCTGGGCGAGCAGGGTGCGCTGGTGCTGGGCCAGTCGCAGGATGGCTGCTACGACCCGGTGGCACCGAAGGCGCTGGCATCGCGTGGTGCCGAACTGGCCGCGCCCATGCAGCTCGCGCAACGCCTGACCGACCGCTGGTTCTGAGGAACATACGATGGCCCATTCCAACGACGAAATCCGCGGCGTCCTGATCCAGGCAGGCGAGTACCGCCTGCTGCTGCCCAACGCCACCGTGGCCGAAGTGCTCACGCGTGCGCCGGTCGAGCCGATCGCCGACATGCCCGACTGGCTGCCGGGCCGGATCGACTGGCATGGCTGGCCGGTACCGCTGGTCGCATTCGGCCGCCTGAGTGGCAATCCGAACGAGCCGGTGGCGCTCAACAGCAAGATCGTGGTGCTGAAGGCGCTGAGTGGCGACAAGGATCGCCCCTACTTCGCGCTGCTGACGCCATCGTTCCCGCGCCTGGTGTCGGTCCCGCGTGACGGCCTGCTGGCCGACGCGACGGAAGAAGACCTGCCGGTCGGGGTGAAGGTGCGCGTGCTGCTCGGTGACGAAGCTGCCGTGCTGCCCGACCTGGAAGTGGTCGAATCGATGATCGGCGACGCGCTGGCCAACGCGGCCTGAGATATCGCTGTCGCAGGGTGGGCTTCAGCCCGCCTCCACGGATCCTGCAAGCGAAGCGGCTTTTCCGCGATGCATGCTGGCGGGCCAGGGCCCGCCCTACAGGTCGCCGAAGCGCGATTGCAAGGCGGCGATGGCGGCCAGTCCTGCGGTTTCCGTGCGCAGGATGCGGGGGCCGAGGCGCAATCCGGTGAATCCCGCCGCCGACAGGACCTCGCGGTCGCGTGGTGACCAGCCGCCTTCCGGCCCGATCGCCACCACCACCGCGCCTGATGCCACCTGCACGGTGGCCATCGACACGTCGCCGGCAGGATCCAGCGTCAGTCGCGCCGCGCCGCTGTCGACCATGCGCGCCGCATCCGCCAGTGCGGCCGGTGGCGACAGCGACGGCAGGCGCGCACGCGCACTCTGTTCACAGGCGGACGCGATGACATTGCGCCAGTGCGCCACGCGCTTCCCGGCGCGCTCGGCGTCCAGCTTCACTTCGGTGCGTTCGGCCGTCACGGGGATGATCGCGGCCACGCCCAACTCGGTCGCTTTCTGCAGGATCAGGTCCATCTTCTCGCCCCGCGCGATGCCCTGCAGCAGGGTGATGTGCAGCGGGGATTCGTGGTCCACCGCGCGCATCGACGCGATCTCGGCCACGACCTCGCGCTTGCCGATGGCGGTGATGCGGGCGTCGTAGTCGTGGCCGTCGCCATTGAACAGCACGCAGGCGTCGCCTTCGCGCAGGCGCAGGACGCGGGCCAGGTGGTTGGCGGTGGACTCCGGCAGGGCGAGCCGCGCGCCCGTCTGCAACGGGCGTTCAACGAAACAACGAGTCAGACGCATGTGACGCTCCCTGCAGGAGGGGCTTCAGCCCGCGCCACGACGACATGCCCGCCGCCATGACAACGAACGCGCTGCAGCGCACCCGTTGGGTGGATGGCCATGTCGGCGCTTCCGGACCCACAGTCGGGGCTGAAGCTCCGACAGGGAGCGTTCTGGCGGGGGCACGTCATGCCGTCGCCTCGTCGATCGCCGCGCGGGTGACATCGGCCAGCATCTGCAGTTGCTCTTCGTCCACGCAGTACGGCGGCATCCAGTACAGCACGTCGCCGAGCGGGCGCAGCACCACGCCGCGGGCCAATGCAGCCCGGTAGGCTTTCAGGCCAACGCGCGCCGTTGCCGGAAAGGGCGTGGCCTTGTCGCCGTCCCGGGTCAGTTCGAATGCCAGCATCATGCCGGCCTGGCGCACGTCCGCTACGTGGCGGTGCGCGGCCAGCGGCTCGGCCAGTGCCCCCATGGCGCGCGCCGTGGCGCGATTGCGCGCCAGCACGTCGTCGGCGCGGAAGATGTCCAGCGAGGCCAATGCCGCCGCGCAGGCCAGGGGATTGCCCGTGTAGCTGTGCGAATGCAGGAAGGCGCGTTCGCGCGCGTCATCGAGGAAGCCATCGTAGATCGTCTCCGTGGCCAGGACTGCGGCCAGTGGCAGGAAGCCGCCGGTCAGCCCCTTCGACAGGCACAGCAGGTCGGGCATCACGCCGCTCTGCTCGCTGGCGAACAGCGTGCCGGTGCGGCCGAAGCCTACGGCGATCTCGTCGGCGATCAGGAACGCGCCGCTGGCGTCGCAGAGTTCGCGCACGCGGGCGAGGTAATCCGGGTGGTGCATGCGCATGCCGCCCGCGCACTGCACGCGTGGCTCCACGATCACTGCGCAGACTTCACCCGGATGCTGCTCCAGCAGGGTCGCCAGCGCGGCCGCGGCGCGCGCGGCGCAGTCGGCCGGCGATTCATCGGGCAGCGCGAGGTAGGCATCGGGCGAGGGTGCGAACAGCGCCTCGGCCAGCAGCGGTGCATAGACGCGCCGGTAAAGCGGGATGTCGCCCACCGCCAGCGCTCCCAGCGTCTCGCCGTGGTAGCCATTCTCGAGCGCGATGAACCGGGTGCGGCGGTGTTCGCCCCGGTTGTGGAACCAGTGGAACGCCATCTTCAATGCCACTTCCACGCCGGCGGAGCCGTTGTCGGCGTAGAACACCTTCGATAGCGGCGTGCGTCCCTGTTGGCGCGGTGCGATCGCAAGCAGGCGTTCGGCCAGTTCCACCGCCGGTGCGTGGGTGAAGCCGGCCAGCATCACCTGTTCCAGGGCCATGGCCTGGGTGGCGACGGCGGCGCCGATGCGCGGCTCCGCATGCCCGAACAGGTTGGTCCACCAACTGCTGACGGCGTCCAGGTAACGCGTGCCATCGTGCCCGATGAGCCATGCACCATCGCCGCGCGCGATGGGTACCAGTGGCAAGGTGTGCGGGTGCTCACGCATCTGGGTGCAGGGATGCCACACCACCGACAGATCGCGGGCACGCCAGGCGTCCGCCTCTGCTAGCATTCCCGCTTGATGATCCTGTTGTCGCATCCCCACATGATATCGGCCCCCACCCCCTTCCGTCGCCACGCCCTGCGTGCCGGGCGTGGACGCCGCGCCGCCGCATGAGCCGTCTTCCCACCATCCACGGCATCACCCAGCGCGCAGACGGGCCGGACCGGCATGTCGAGGAACTCGACCTGGAGTTCAGCAACGGCGAACGCCGTCGCTACCATCGGCTCCGTGCGCAGGGTCATGGCGCGGTGGTCGTGGTGCCGATGCAGGACGAGGACACCGTGCTCCTGGTGCGCGAATACGCCGCCGGCATGCACCGTTACGAACTGGGCCTGGTGAAGGGCCGGATCGATGCCGGCGAAACGCCCGAGCAGGCGGCCGACCGCGAACTGAAGGAAGAAGCCGGCTTCGGTGCGCGCCGTATCGATGTGCTGCGCGCCCTGACCTTGGCACCCACTTACATGAGCCACCAGTCCTGGCTGGTGGTGGCAAGAGACCTGTACCCCGAGCGCCTGCCGGGGGATGAACCCGAGGAGTTGGAAGTAGTGCCCTGGAAGTTGCAAGACCTCGACCAGCTGATGCTGCGCGAGGATTTTTCGGAAGGTCGTTCGCTGGCGGCTCTGTTCATCGCCCGCGAATGGCTGAAAGAGCGGACATGAGTCGCATGACCGCCGACCTGCACGAAGCCGTCATCGTCATCGCCCGCGAAGCGGGCCAGGCCATCCTGGCCGTGTACGAGAACGCCTTCGATGTGCAGCGCAAGAGTGACGACAGCCCGCTGACCGCCGCCGACATGGCCGCGCACCAGGTCATCGCCGATGGCCTGCGCCGGCTGACCCCGCAATGGCCGGTGCTGTCGGAGGAAGCCTCCGACATTCCGTGGGCCGAGCGCAGCCAGTGGCCGACGTACTGGCTGGTGGACCCGCTGGACGGCACGCGCGAGTTCATCAAGCGCAATGGCGAGTTCACCGTGAACATCGCGCTGATCGAACAGAACGAGCCCATCTTCGGCGTGGTGCATGCGCCGGTGACCGGCGAGACCTGGCATGCGCGCCAGGGCCGCAATGCGTACCGCCGCATCGGCGAGGTCGACGCGCAGATCCGCACGCGTGCGCCCGCCAGGGGCACGCTGAAGGTGGCGGCCAGCCGTTCGCACCGCGACGCGCGCACGCAGGCTTTCCTGGAGGGCATGGGCGGGATCGAGGAGGTCTCGCTCGGCTCCTCGCTGAAGTTCTGCCGCATCGCCGAAGGTACCCTGGACGTCTATCCACGCTTCGGCCCCACCAGCGAGTGGGACACCGCCGCCGCGCAGTGCGTGCTGGAAGCCGCTGGCGGTGCACTGCTCGCGCCGGATGGACGTGCATTCCGCTACAACCGCCGCGAGACCCTGCTCAATGGTGATTTCGTGGCGCTGGGCGACATGACGCTGCCATGGCGTGACTGGCTGGCGCGGGCGCAGGACGGCGACCATGGACATGCCCGCAGCGCCTGACGGTGGCATCGCGCGCCTGCTGGGCATCATGGCCCGCCTGCGCAATCCCGAGGGCGGTTGTCCGTGGGACCTCGAGCAGGACTTCGCCTCGATCGCGCCCTACACGATCGAGGAAGCGTACGAAGTCGCCGACGCGATCGACCGCAATGACCTGCCGGCGCTGAAGGACGAGCTCGGCGACCTGCTGCTGCAGGTCGTCTTCCATGCGCAGATGGCGAACGAGCAGGGCGCGTTCGCGTTCGGGGACGTGGTCGATGCCATCTGCGACAAGATGGTGCGGCGTCATCCGCATGTCTTCGGCGATGCCTCGTTCGCCGATGCCGAGGCGCAGACCGTCAACTGGGAAGCGATCAAGGCGGCCGAGCGCAAGACCGCCGGCGAGGAAGACACCTCGGCGCTGGCCGGCATCTCGCGCGGGTTGCCGGAGTGGCAACGCGCGGTGAAGCTGCAATCGCGCGCGGCCCGCGTGGGCTTCGACTGGCCGGATACGGCGCCGGTGATCGACAAGCTGCACGAGGAGATCGACGAAGTGCGCGTCGAGCTCGCCGCCGCGCCCTCGCCCGAGCGGGACGTGCGGCTGGAAGACGAGATCGGCGACCTGCTGTTCGTCGCCGCCAACCTGGCGCGTCATGCGAAGGTGGATGTGGGTGGTGCGCTGCGTCGCGCCAACCTGAAGTTCGAACGTCGCTTCCGTGCGATGGAAGCGCTGGCCGCGGCAGACGGCACCTCGATGTCCGCGCTGTCGCTGGAGCAACAGGAAGCGTTGTGGGCGCGGGTGAAGCAGCAAGGGCTGTAGGAGGGGCTTCAGCCCCGACTGCACAAGGCATCGGGGCTGAAGCCCCTCCTACAGGGGTCTCATGAAAACCTTGTTGCTGTTCCTGGTGACTGCGCTGGCCGAGATCGTCGGCTGCTATCTCCCGTACCTGTGGCTGCGCAAGGAAGGCAGCGCCTGGCTGCTGGTGCCCGCCGCAGCCAGCCTGGCGCTGTTCGCATGGCTGCTGACCCTGCATCCGACGGCCTCCGGCCGCGTCTACGCCGCGTACGGCGGTGTCTACATCACGGCGGCGATCTTCTGGTTGTGGGCGGTGGACGCGGTGAAGCCCACCCGCTGGGACCTGCTCGGCGCCGGCTTGTGCCTGGCCGGCATGGCGGTGATCATGTTCTCGCCACGCGCCGCCTGACCCTGTGGGAGGGGACATGAGCCGCTTCGCCAGCTTCCGCGAGTTCTATCCGTTCTACCTCAACGAACACAGCAACCGCACCTCGCGCCGGCTGCACTTCATCGGCAGCTGCGGCGTGCTGGCCCTGCTGGTGCTGGCCCTCGTCGAACGCAATGCGTGGTGGCTGCTCGCCGCGCTGTTCTGCGGCTACGGCTTCGCCTGGATAGGCCACTTCTTTTTCGAGAAGAACCGGCCCGCGACCTTCAAGCATCCGTTCTATTCCTTCGCCGGCGACTGGGTGATGTTCAAGGACATCCTCACCGGCAAGATCCGGTTCTGAGCGGCGCATGAGCCGCGTGGTCCGGCACACCGTCCGCGCCGCGGCGTTGCTGGTCGGCTTACCGTTGGCCGGACTGTTCGCATACGACTGGGTGGCAGTCAGGCCGCATGTCGCCGAGGTCGAGGTGCTGCTTGCAAGGGCGGAACCGCTGGAGGCATCGCCTCCGCAGCGTGTTCGCGACCTCATCGATGCCGGAGTGGCTTCCCCGGACGCCTACGGAGCACGTCTCGCGCTGGCGCACGTGGATGGCACGGACAGGCGCAGTGCGGTGGGCCGGCATGTGCGCGAACTGCTCTGGCGGTTCCTGCTGCCGCTGCACCTGGACGACTCCGCGATGTATGGCCTCATCGTGTCCCAGGCTTACAACGGTACTGACCGTGGCCTGGCGGCACTCGCGCGACGCGAACATCGCACGTCCCTGGATGCCTTGTCGCCCCTCGAAGCGGCGCGCACCGTTGCCGTCATCCAGGGTTCCTACGTGTTGCGGGACCACCGGCGGGTGGAAGCGCGCGCCGAGTGGCTGCTGGCCCGCACCGGACACGCCCGTTGAGTACCGGTGACGAGCGACCTCACTCGTAGAACATCAGGAAGGCCGCGCCCACGATCAGAGCGAAGGCCGCGTAGTGGTTCCATTTCAGCGGCTGCCCCAGATACCAGGTGCTGAAGCCGGCGAAGACCAGCAGGGTCAGGACCTCCTGGATCGTCTTCAGCTGCACCACCGAGTAGACCGCGCTGCCCATCCGGTTGGCGGGCACCATCAGGGTGTACTCGAAGAAGGCGATGCCCCAGCTGGCCAGGATCGCGACGAACAGCGGCGAGGACTTGTACTTCAGGTGCCCGTACCAGGCGAAGGTCATGAAGACGTTGGAGGCCAGCAGCAGGAACAGGGGCAGGACGCGTTCGATCATGGCGGGGCCGTCGGGAGGGGTGGCGAAGCGTAATCCCAACTGTGGGCTGAATGGAGCTGCCGCCTTCACATGATGTCCACCGGGAGGCCGGTAGCTTCACAAACCTGAAGCCTCTGAAGGAGTTGTCATGCGACACAGTCAGGAAACCGCGGGTCTGGTGTTGGTGGTGGAAGACAACCGGAACATCTCGGAGATGATTGGAGAGTATCTCGAGGGCCGGGGATTCGAGGTCGATTACGCCACCGATGGCCTGGATGGGTACCGGCTGGCGGTGGAGAACAGCTACGACGTGCTGGTGCTGGACCTGATGCTGCCGCGCCTGGACGGGATGGAAGTCTGCAAGCGCCTGCGCACGGAAGCCCGCAAATCCACGCCCGTGCTGATGCTTACCGCGCGCGACACCCTGGACGACAAGCTGACCGGCCTGAGTTCCGGCGCCGACGATTATCTCACCAAGCCCTTCGCCATCCAGGAACTGGAAGCCCGCCTGCGCGCGCTGATCCGCCGTGAGCGCCGCCAGGTCGGAGCCGAAGTGCTGAAGGTCGCCGACCTGGTGCTGGACCCGGTCAGCATGCGCGCGACCCGCGGCGGCACCGAACTGATGCTGTCGCCGATCGGTCTGCGTCTGCTCACCATCCTGATGCGTGAATCGCCGCGCGTGGTGACCCGGCAGGAGATCGAACGCGAGATCTGGGGCAACGGCCTGCCGGATTCGGACACGCTGCGCAGCCACCTGTACAACCTGCGCAAGGTGATCGACAAGCCGTTCGACAAGCCGCTGCTGCATACGGTGCAGAGCGCGGGCTACCGCATCGCGGACATCGGCTGACCCGACCGTCGGGCACGCGCGTCATAATCCCGTCCTCGCCCGACGATACGCCGATGCGCCACGGCCTGCCCCGCAAACTCAGGATCGCCTTCATCCTGCAGGCCGTGATGGTCAGCCTGGCCATCGTGCTGGGCGTGTACCTCATCTCCGCGGTGATCAAGCACAGCCTGATGAATACCGCCCTGCAGGAAGAGGCGACGCACTTCTGGGAGCTTTACAGCGCCAGCACCGCGCAGCCGCCGCCCAACACCCACAACCTGCGCGGCTACCTGGTGGTGAAGGGGCATTCCAACCTCGTCCTGCCGGAGAACCTGCGCAACCTCGCGCCCGGGTTCCATGAGCTGAAGCAGGACGACCAGCTGGTGCTGGTGGACGAAGAGCCCGCCGGCCGCCTCTACCTGGTGTTCCTGCGTTCCCAGGCCGAGCGGCTGGCGTTCTACTTCGGCACCGTGCCGATCATCATGACGCTGGTGGCGATCTACCTGGTGTCCTGGCTGACCTATCGCGCCTCCAAGCGGCTGGTGTCCCCGGTCAGCTGGCTCGCGCGGCAGGTGGCGGAATGGGATCCGCGCCGTCCCGACGTCAGCGTTCTGGCCCCGGATCGCCTTCCCAGCGACGTGCAGGGCGAGGCGCGCCAGCTTGCGTCCGCGCTGCACGGGCTGGCGCAGCGCGTGACCGCACACGTGGCACGCGAGCGCGACTTCACCCGCGACGCCAGCCATGAACTGCGGACGCCGCTGACCGTGATCCGCGTGGCCACCGACATGGGCATGGCCGAAGACGCGCCGCCGCGCGTCGCGCGCGCGCTGCAACGCATCCAGCGCGCCGGCCGCGACATGGAGGCCGTGATCGATGCGTTCCTGATCCTGGCCCGCGAAGCCGAGGTCGAACCGCAGAGCGAGGACTTCGATGTCGCCGACATCGTCATGGACGAGGCCGAGAACGCACGTGCCCTGCTGTTGAACAAGCCCGTGGACCTGGAAGTCACCCTGCATGCACGGCCGAGGCTGCACGCACCGCCACGGGTGTTCCAGGTGGTGGTCAGCAACCTGCTGCGCAACGCATGCGCGTACACCGACCGGGGCCGCATAGACGTGGTGCTGGAGCCGGACCGCGTGATCGTGCGCGACACCGGCATCGGCATGTCGGCCGAATCGATGACACGGGTGTTCGAGCCGTTCTACCGCGCAGACCCCACGCGTCCGCACGGCAGCGGTCTGGGCCTGTCCATCGTCAGCCGCTTGTGCGATCGCTTCGGCTGGAAGATCGAACTGGACAGCGAGCCGGGGCGCGGAACCACTGCGACGATCCGCTTCGTTCCGTAAACCGAACGGGAACTGACCCGCGACACGGGTTGTCAACCATGTCGCTCCCGACGCGTTCCCTCCCACGACTCCCCACCTTCCGAGCCGACTCACTGCATGAGCCAGCCTGCACGCACCCCTCTCCGCAAGAAATCCCCGCTGCCCACCCTCCTGCTGGGTATTGCCGTGGTCGCCATTCTGGGCGGCGGCGCCTGGTACTGGGCCACGCGCAAGGGAGACGGCGTCGAAAGCGCCTATCGCACGGCGACGGTCGAGCGCGGCGACATCCGCGTGGCCATTTCGGCCACCGGCACGCTCAGCGCCATCTCCACCGTGACCGTGGGCAGCCAGATTTCCGGCCAGGTCACCGACGTGCTGGTCGACTACAACAGCGAAGTGAAGAAGGGCGAGGTGCTTGCGCGCATCGACCCGAGCACCTACGAGGCCCAGATCGAACAGGGCAACGCGCAGATCGCCAACGCCCAGGCCAGCCTGAGGCAGGCGCAGGCAACGCTGGCGAACGCCGAACTGGATTACACGCGCAAGGCCGACCTTGGCCAGCAGAAGCTGGTCGCGCAGAGCGACGTCGACCTGGCGCGCGCCTCGCGCGACCAGGCGCGCGCGCAGGTCAACGCGGCGCAGGCGCAGATCCGCCAACAGACCGCGTCCACGCAAACCACCCGCGTCAACCTCGACCGCACCGTGATCCGCTCGCCGGTGGACGGCGTGGTGCTGACCCGCACCATCGAGCCCGGCCAGACCGTGGCGGCCAGCCTGCAGGCACCGGAACTGTTCACCATCGCCGAAGATCTGTCGAAGATGAAGATCGAGCTGGCCGTCGATGAAGCCGACATCGGCCAGGTGAAGGTCGGGCAGTCGGTCTCGTTCACCGTCGATGCGTTCGCCGATCGCCAGTTCCGCGGCGAAGTGCAGCAGGTGCGGTTGTCGGCGACCACCACCAGCAACGTCGTGACGTATCCGGTGGTGGTCAGCGTGGACAACAGCGACGGCACCCTGCTGCCGGGCCTCACCGTCAACGCCGAGATCGAGGTCAGCAAGCGCGACAACATCCTCAAGATCTCCAACGCGGCCCTGCGCTACAAGCCGACCGGTGAACAGTCGGGCGCGGCGTCGCCCGCGCAGGCGACGCCGCAGGGCGGACAGAATCGCGGGGGTGGCGTCAGCGACGACCTGGTGCGCGTGGCCGGCACCCTGCAGCTGAAGCCCGAACAGCAGGCCGCTTTCGATGCGGCGCTTGCCGCGCTGCGCGAGCGCCAGGCCGCCCGCATGGCGCAGGCGCAGGAACGCGGGGCCAGCATGTTCGGCGGACCGGGTGGCGGGCAACGCTCCGGTGGCAATGCCGGGGGTGGTTCGGGCGCGATGCAGGCGCAGATGCGCCAGCGCATGGCCGACCGCATGCAGCAGGATTTCGCGCCGTTCCGCGCCGCGCTCGACGACACGCAGAAGCAACGCTGGGACGGCGAACTGCGCACGCTGCTTGCCGCCAAGCGTGCGCCGGTGTACGCGCTGGTCAACGGCAAGCCCGAGATGGTGCAGGTCCGCATCGGCGCCAGCGACGGTACCAGCACCGAGGTGTCCGGCCCGGTGAAGGAAGGCGACGTGGTGGTCGTGGGCGAGCGCGCGAAGGAATGAGCATGCCGTCAGCGAATGCCGACGACCGCGTGCCGGTCATCCAGACACGCGCGCTGGGGAAAGTCTATTCCGCAGGCACCGAAGCGGAAGTGGTCGCATTGCGCGGCGTGGACATGCGCGTGGCACGGGGCGACTTCGTCGCGATCATGGGGCCGTCGGGCTCGGGCAAGTCCACGCTGATGAACCTGATCGGCTGCCTGGACACCCCCAGCGACGGCAGCTATTCCTGCGACGGCATCGACGTGGCCACGCTGGACGCCGAGCAGTTGGCGATCCTGCGGCGCGAGAAGATCGGCTTCGTCTTCCAGGGCTTCCACCTGCTGCCGCGCATGACCGCGCTGGAGAATGTGGCCATGCCGCTGGGGTATGCGCAGGTACCGCCGGCCGAACGCACCGAGCGCGCGCGCCAGGCGCTGGCCGCGGTCGGGCTGGCTGAGCGCGCCGGCCACCGGCCCAGCGAGCTTTCCGGCGGCCAGCAGCAACGCGTGGCGATCGCGCGCGCACTGATCAACCAGCCGCCCATCCTGCTGGCCGACGAGCCCACCGGCGCACTGGACAGCAAGACCGGCGAGGAAATCCTGTCGCTGTTCAAGCGCCTGCGCGACGACGGCCACACCGTCATCCTGATCACCCACGACGCGGAAGTCGCCGCGCATGCCGACCGCATCCTGGTGATGCGCGATGGTGAGTTGCACGAAGACCCGGACCACGCGGGAGGCCGGTCATGAAGTTCTCCGACATCCTGCGCACGGCGTTGCATGCGCTGCGCGGGAACTGGATGCGCAGCGCGCTGACCTCGCTGGGCGTGATCATCGGCATCGCGGCCGTCATCGTCATGGTGTCGGTGGGGCAGGGCACGCAGGCCGAGATCGACAAGCTGGTCTCCGGCCTGGGTTCCCAGCGACTGGACATCAGCCCGGGTGCCGGCCGGGGTCCCGGCGGGGGTGGCGTGCGCATGAGTTCCAGCAGCTTCTACACCCTCAACGAGGGCGACGTGGAAGCGATCCGCAACGAGATCCCCGAAGTGCAGTACGTGGCCGGTGCGTTGCGCGGCAACACCCAGATCGTGTTCGCCGAAAACAACGCATCGACCAGTTGGCAGGGCGTGCAGGCCGACTTCTTCGACATCAACGGCTGGGTCATCGCCAACGGCGAGGGCTTCGACGCGCAGGACTACTCCAGCGCCGGCAAGGTGGTGATCCTCGGCGAGACGGTGCGGCGCACCCTGTTCGGCGAGGACAGCGGCGTCGGCCAGACCGTGCGCCTGGGACGCGTGCCGTTCACCGTGGTGGGCACGCTGGCGCCGAAGGGCCAGGGCGGCTTCGGCCAGGACCAGGACGACGTGATGATGGTGCCGCTGGAGACCGCGCGCCGTCGCCTGCTCGGTTCGATGGGCCTGCCGCCGGGCGCGGTGATGCAGGTGGCGCTGACCGTGGCCGATGCCAAGGACCTGAGCTACGTGCAGGGCGAAGTGGAAGCGCTGCTCCGCCAGCGGCACAAGATCAATCCGGGCGAAGAGGACGACTTCAACGTCCGCAACATCTCCGAGATCGTCGCCACGCGAACGGCCACGACCAAGTTGATGTCGCTGCTGCTGGGCGCGGTGGCCACCATTTCGCTGATCGTCGGCGGCATCGGCATCATGAACATCATGCTGGTGTCGGTGACCGAGCGCATCCGCGAGATCGGCCTGCGCATGGCGGTGGGTGCGGGGCCCGGCGACGTACGCCGGCAGTTCCTCGCCGAGGCCATGTTGCTGTCGCTGGGCGGCGGTGTGCTGGGCATCGTCATCGGCGTGGTCGGCGCGCTGCTGGTGGGCCAGTTCAGCGAGCTGCCGGTGGCGTTGAACGGGCAGGTGATCGGCCTGGCCGCCGGCTTCTCGATCGCGACCGGCCTGTTCTTCGGCTACTACCCCGCGCGCAAGGCCTCGCAGCTGGACCCCATCGAAGCGCTGCGTTCGCAATAGCCGGCGGCGGGGCTGGTGCGACGCGATGGCGGGAGTATGCTGGTCTCCCGTCGCCTCGTACGGTGGCCGCTTGCCATGAGTGCGCGTCAACTCCGTAGGCCTCTGGCGCTGGCGATCCATGGCGGTGCCGGTGTCATCGAACGGAACGCGCTGGGCGCGGAGGCCGAGCGTGCGATCCGGGCCGAACTGGATCGCGTGCTGGATGCGGGCCACGCGGTCCTCGGCAACGGTGGCACGGCGCTGGATGCGGTGGAAGCGGCAGTCGCGATGCTCGAGGACTCGCCTTACTTCAATGCCGGCTACGGGGCCGTGTTCACTGCCGACGGACGACACGAACTGGATGCTTCCATCATGGATGGCCACGGTCGCCGCGCCGGCGCGGTCGCGGGCGTGTCGACGGTGCGTCATCCCGTGCGGCTGGCACGCCGGGTGCTGGAGGAGTCGTCGCACGTGTTCCTGATCGGGGAAGGCGCTGAACAATATGCCGACACCCATCCCGACATCGAGCGCGTACCCAACGAATGGTTCGACACCGAGCCGCGCCGCGAACAGCTGCGGCAGGCGCAGCAGCGTGAGCAGCGCGCGTGGCAGGCCAGCCAGGACCTGCGCGGGAAGTACTTCGGCACGGTGGGTGCGGTCGCGCTGGATTCGCACGGGCACGTTGCGGCGGCCACCTCCACCGGCGGCATGACCAACAAGCGCTGGGGCCGTGTCGGTGATTCGCCACTGATCGGCGCAGGCACATGGGCCGATGCACATTGCGCCGTTTCATGCACCGGCTGGGGCGAGTACTACATCCGCAATGCGGTGGCGCACGACATCGCGGCACGCGTGGCGTATCGCGGCGACCGGCTGCAGGTGGCCGCGGAGGACGTGATCCTGGGGGAGGTGCCCGCGCACGGTGGCGATGGAGGTGCGATCGCGCTCGACCGCGAGGGCAACATCGCGCTCGTATTGAGCACGACAGGCATGTACCGGGGCTGGATCGGTCCGGATGGTTCGCGCGGCATCGCCATCTACCAGGACGCCTGAGTGTCGCCTGCGTCCGGTGGTGCGCGTGGATTTGAGCTCGGTGAGGACACGTGCCGCCAGCTGCGCACGCAGGCCCTGCGCCTGTGCCGGCGTGCGCAGGATGCCGATGACCTGGTGCAGGACACCTTGCTGATCGCCCTGCAGGCGGGTCGCCATGATCTGCCCTGGCTCTCGGGCGTGCTGCGACGGCAGGCCATGCTCACCGCGCGCACGGCGGTGCGGCGGCGCGCACGCGAAGCGACGGCGGCGGACATCGATGATACCGCCGACGGATCCGCAGGGGAGACCGCGGCGTTGGTGCCGCCCTGGCTGGAGGGGCTGCCGCCTTCGGCGCGTCGCGTCGCGGTACTGGCGCTGCACGGGCTGTCTGCGGACGAGATCCGCTGGCTGCTGCGCATCGAACCCACGGCGTTCCGCCAGCGCCTCACGCGCATCCGGCGGACACTGGCGGCCCAATCATCGGCGGTGCGTGCGGACAGCATCGCCCTGGCGTATGCACGCGATCCGACGCGCTGCGTGGCGCTGCAGTTCGGTTTGACCCGGCGAGTGCTGAAGGCCGCCATGCGCGTGGGCGAGGGCCTGGGAACGCACGATCCCGACGGCCACCTGATCCTGATCGACGCCGGTGCTCACACATCGCCTTCCCGCGGCAACAGAAAGAAGTGAATCCCACAGAAAGAGATCCCATGCTCACGAACTGCAAGGTAGGCGCCATCGTTTTCTTCGTTTCCGATCTGGCCCGGTCGGTGACGTTCTATCGCGACACCCTCGGGCTGCCGCTGGAGTTGCTGGACGGGCATGACGGCCCATGGGCGACGGGCGAAGTGGACGGGCTGGCGTTGGTCCTGATTCCACGCCCTGCCCGCGCGGGAGAATCGCCGGTCGTCGTCTTCAGTCTCGAGGGCGGCATCGATGACTATGCCGAGGCATTGGCAGCCAGTCAGGTGGAGATCGTGGTGCCCGTGAGCGAATCGCCCGATGGAGGTCTGTCACTGGATTTCCTCGATCCCGACGGCAATGTCCTGAGCCTCCATCAACCCGCCGGCGCCGCCCGCAGGCGCTGAATCGCACCACATGGGCGGTCGCGTCGCGGCGGAACAGTCCTTCGCGATGCGACTCGTTCTCATGGCTACCGGTGCCATCCTGCACTTCACTCCCAGGCATGAAAATGTGAGCTGTAAATCCGTATCTAGAACGAAAATTACAAGCTAGATTCGGCCCACTGCGCTGTCCGGCGCGGCAATCACAACACTCGGAGTCGGATCGGCTTATGAAGAAGAATCGCATGGCGAAGTGGGTGGGTTTGGCGCTGGTGACGATGGGCGCGGCGCAAGCCGCCAACGCGGGCGGCAGGCCGGACCTGGTGATCAAGGGATTGAAAGCAGGTCAGCCCCACGTCAGTGGCGAGCTGCTGGTGAAGTATCGCGATGGCGCGGTGGCCGGCGACCGCGACGCCGTCGTGCACGGGCTGGGTGCGCAGAAGCTGGAGACGGTGCGCCGCGGCAATGGACGCCGTGGCGAAATCGCGCTGCTGAAGCTGCCGGGCAACGTGGACCTGTCTGCGGCCGTGCAGGCGCTCAGCGCCGATCCGGCCGTCGAGTACGCTGAACCGAACTGGACGTATCAGCACAACGCAGTATCCAACGACACCTACGCCACCAACGGCTCGCTGTGGGGAATGTACGGTGATGCGGGCACGCCCGCGAATGCTTACGGCTCGCAGGCCTCCGAGGCATGGGCGGCCGGCCACACCAGCTGCGGCAACGTCGTCGTCGGCGTGATCGACGAAGGCATCTACTTCAGCCACGAAGACCTGGCGGCCAACATCTGGACCAATCCGTACGACCCGGTCGACGGCGTGGACAACGACGGCAACGGCTACGTCGATGACGTGCGGGGCTGGGACTTCGATGGCAACAGCAACAACATCAATTCCGGCGGCGCCAACGACGACCACGGCACCCACGTGGCCGGCACCATCGCCGGCGTCGGCGGCAACGGCAAGGGCGTGGCCGGCGTGTGCTGGAGCGGCGTCAAGTTGATCAGCGGCAAGTTCCTCGGCCGTCGCGGCGGCAACACGGCCAATGCGGTCAAGGCGCTGGACTACTTCACCGACCTCAAGACCCGCCATGGCCTGAACCTGGTGGCGACCAACAATTCGTGGGGCGGCGGTGGTTATTCGCAGGCCCTGAGCGATGCGATCGACCGCGCCGGCCAGGCCGAGATCCTGACGATCGTCGCGGCGGGCAACGACAGCGTCAATTGCGAAGGCAACACCTCCGGTGCCTGCTACCCGGCGTCGTATCCCAATGCGAGCATCATCTCGGTGGCGGCACTGCGCTCCACCGGCGCGCTGGTCTACAACTATGGCGTGACCACCGTGGACCTGGGCGCGCCCGGCTACGGCATCTGGTCGACGGTGCCGACCTCGTCGAAGGGCAAGATCGTGTCCGGCTATGCCAGCTACAACGGCACGTCGATGGCGACGCCGCACGTCACCGGCGCAGCGGCCCTGTATGCGTCCACGCGCCCGGGCGTGACCGCGGCGCAGATCAAGGCGGCGATCCTCGGCGCCGCCGTGCCTACACCCTCGCTGCAGGGCAAAACGGTCACGGGCGGACGCCTCGACGTCAGCGGTTTCTGACGCTCCGCGATGCTCCAGGCATGAAGAAGCCCGGCAATGCCGGGCTTCTTTTTTGCAGTTACTTCACGTACGGCGCGATCACCCGCTGCCAGATGTCGTAGCCGGCGGCATTCATGTGCAGGCGGTCGTCGATGAACAAGGTCTCGTCCGGCTGACCCTTGGCGTCCAGCATCGGCGTGAAGATGTCGATGTAGTCCACGCCCAGCCGTTTCGCTTCGGCCTGGATCAGCATGTTGGCTTCGCGTTGCGTCGCAAGCAGTTGGGCGCGCGACGGGCTCGGCTTGGTGCTGATGTAGGCGATCTTCGTTTCCGGCAGATCGCGGCGGACGCGCTGGACGAAGGCGGTGAAGTCCTGTTGCAGCTGTTGCGGCGTGCGGCCGGCGTTGAGGTCGTTGTCGCCTGCGTAGATCAGGAGCTGCCGGGGTGCATACGGCACGATGATGCGATCGGCGTACCAGGTGCTGTCGCGCAGTTCGGAGCCGCCGAAGCCGCGGTTGATCACCGGCACGCCGGGGAAGTCCTGCGCGAGCGTGTCCCAGAAACGGATCGAAGAGCTGCCGATGAACAGCACGCCACGGCGCGCGGGCGGGGACTTCGCGTCGGCAGCCTCGAAACGCTGCATGTCGGCCTCCCAGGCCGGGCTCGAGACCTGGTCCGGGATGCGCGGGGCCGTCTGTGCCCGGGGCTCCGCGACCGCCTCCGGCCCGGTGGGCGGGGTGCCGGCACACGCGGCCAGGGCAGCCAGCAGCACGACGGACAGGGAAAGGCGGAACGTGTTCAGGAAAGGCACGGGGGGAGGGCTCCTTCTTGTCGGACGGGCCCTAGTGGACCAGCCCGTGCCGGGCGATGCAAACCGCCCTGGGGCGGTACGCGGGCGCCTTGTGGCAAAATTACCACCTTGGCGCGGTATCCGCGCCGGCTCCACCCGATCCGACCTCCCACTGGACCAGGCCCTTGCCTGACCGGCCGGAGACGATGCGGGGCTTCCTTCGCATCGACCTGCCATGGCTGACGAAACCGGACACCTTCCCCGCGGCCCCGGCCGCATCCTCAAAGCCACCGTGTGGTCCATCCAGGGCCTGCGCGCGGCGTGGATGCACGAATCCTCCTTCCGGCTGGAGGTGTACCTGCTTGTCGTGCTCGCGCCGCTGGCGCTGTGGCTGGGCGGAACCGGCCTGGAGCGCGCGCTGATGATCGGCAGCTGCCTGCTGGTGCTGGCCGCCGAACTGCTGAACTCCGCGGTGGAAGCCGTGATCGAACGCTATGGTCCGGAACACCACGAACTCGCCGGCCGCGCGAAGGACATGGGTTCGGCGGCGGTCTTCGTGCTGATGATGAATGTGCTGCTGTGCTGGGGATTGATCCTTGCGCCGCGCTACCTGTGAAATCCTGATATGAACAAGGTCTCTACCCGATGATGGAATTGCTTACCGATCCGCAGGTGTGGATCACGCTGATCACGCTGAGTGCGATCGAAATCGTGCTGGGCATCGACAACCTGGTCTTCATCTCCATCGCGGTCAGCAAGCTGCCGCCGCACCAGCGCGAAGTCGCACGCAAGTTCGGCATCGCGGTGGCGTGCATCACCCGCATCCTGCTGCTGCTGACGCTGGCCTGGCTGGCAGGCCTGACCGCCGACCTGTTCACGCTGTTCGGGCAAGGCATCTCGGTGCGCGACCTGGTGCTGATCCTGGGTGGTGTGTTCCTGCTGGTGAAGGGCACCAAGGAAATCCTGGAACTGGTGAAGGGCGAACCCGATTCCGAAGACGTGCACACGCGCCCGGCGGTGTCGTTCGCCGGCGTGATCGCGCAGATCGCGGTGATCGACATCGTGTTCTCGCTGGACTCGGTGATCGCGGCAGTCGGCATGGCCAACCACACCCCGGTGATGGTGGCGGCGATCCTGCTGGCGGTGGCGGTGATGCTGCTGGCGGCCAAGCCGCTGGGACAATTCATCGACAACAACCCGACCATCAAGATGCTGGCGCTGGCCTTCATCGTGGCCGTCGGCGCCTATCTGCTGCTGGACGGCTTCGAGATGCATATCCCGAAGGGTTACCTCTACGGCGCGATGGGCTTCTCGGCCGTGGTCGAGTGCCTCAACCTGTGGGCGAAGAAGCGGGCCGGCCGGCGCATGCTGCGCGAGTGAGCCTTGCATCCATCGCGTGCCGCAAAGGGCTCCTTCGGGAGCCCTTTTATTTTCACGGGGGGCTAACAAGTCGGCGCACCACGCACTGTGACGTGGCGGATGCTTGCGTGGTCATGGGCAAGGTGCTGCAATCGGCGCGTCCGTCCAAGGGAGTGTCGTGCCATGCAGGTTTCGCGTCTGTGGTTGCTCGTCGTGTTGACCGTGCTGCTGTCCGGCTGCGGCTACAACACCATCCAGCAGAAGGACGAAGCCGTGAAGGCGGGCTGGTCCGAGGTGCTCAACCAGTACAAGCGTCGTGCGGACCTCATTCCCAACCTGGTCAAGACCGTGCAGGGCTATGCGCAGCAGGAGCGCCAGGTGCTGACCGACGTGACGAACGCGCGCGCGCGCGTGGGCCAGATCCAGGTCAATGCCGACGATGCCGCCTCGCTCCAGCAGTTCCAGCAGGCGCAGGGTGAACTTTCCGGGGCACTGTCCCGGCTGCTGGTCGTCACCGAGAACTACCCGAACCTGAAATCCGACCAGTCCTTCCGCGACCTGCAGGCGCAACTCGAAGGCACCGAGAACCGCATCACCGTGGCGCGCGGGCGCTACATCCAGACGGTGCAGGACTACAACACCTACATCCGCCAGTTCCCGCAAGTGATCACCGCCAAGGTCACCGGCGCGAAGGAGAAGCCGAACTTCACCGTCGAGAACGAAGCGGCCATCTCCGAAGCGCCGGCCGTCGACTTCGGTACGCCGGCCCCGGCGACGCCGCAGGCTCCGACACCGCCGCCTCCGCCGTCGCCCGGCAACTGATCAGCGTCCCGGCGCTTCCATGCTGCGTGCGCTGGCGCTCTGCCTGCTGCTGATCGCCGCGCCCGCCTGGGCGCAGTCGCTGGCGCCGATTCCCGCGCTCGATTCGCCGGTGGTCGATACCACCAGCACGCTGGATGCCGCGCAGAAGCAGCAACTGGAAGCGCAGGCATTGGCGTTGCAGCAGCGCAAGGGCAGCCAGCTGCAGGTGTTGATGGTGCCCAGCACGCAGCCCGAAACCATCGAACAGTACGCGGTGCGCGTGTTCGAACAATGGAAGCTGGGCCGCAAGGGCGTGGATGACGGCGTGCTGCTGCTGGTGGCCAAGGACGACCGCCGCGTTCGGATCGAAACAGGCTACGGACTGGAGGGCGCGATTCCCGACGCCATCGCCAACCGCGTGATCCAGGAATACCTGGCGCCCAGGTTCCGCGCCGGTGACTACGCGGGCGGCATTGGCGACGCGACCGCGACGCTGGTGAAACTGATCGACGGTGAAGCGCTGCCCGAACCGGTCAGCACGCATCGCGTTTCCGGTGAAGGCGGCAGGGGCGGCGGCGTGCTGTTCGCCGCATTCGCCGCCTTCGTCGTGGCCACCATCGTGCGCGGCATGTTCAGCCGTGCGCCCTCCGGCATCCGCGGACTGTTCACGGGCGGTGCGGCCGGTGGTGTTGCACTGCTGCTGTCGTCGCTGCTTGCGGTCGGTGGCATCGCCGCCGTGCTGGGATTGCTCTACGGTCTGATGTCGGTGTCGACCCGCGGCGGGTACGCCCGGCACCGGGACTGGGGCGGCTGGGGTGGCGGAGGCGGTGGCTTTGGTGGGGGAGGCGGGGGCTTCGGCGGAGGTGGCTGGGGTGGTGGCGGTGGCATGTCGGGGGGCGGTGGCGCCTCCGGGAGTTGGTGATGCGCGTTCTCCGCCATCTGTTCGCCCGTTCGGCGCGCCGGCTGTTCCCGGAATCGACCCTGCACCACATCACCGACGCCATTGCCGAGGGCGAGCGCAGGCACCGCGGCGAGGTGATGTTCGCGGTGGAGTCGGACCTGCCATTGGGTGCGGTACTTTCCGCGGTGGAGCCGCGCGAGCGCGCGCACGAGGTGTTCGTGCGGCTGCGCACCTGGGACACGGAAGCCAACAACGGCGTGCTCATCTACCTGCTGCTGGCCGACCACCGCATCGAGATCGTCGCCGACCGCGGCTTGAACGGCCTCGTCAGCGACGCGGCATGGCGCGAGGTCTGCCACCTGATTGAAGTGGGCATGGCGGAGAACCGGGCGGAACAGGCCGTCATCGACGGCATCCGCGCAGTCTCGGACCTGCTGGCGCTGCATTTTCCGCAGCTGGACGACCGTCCGGACGAGGACGAACTCCCAAACCGGCCGCACTTGCTGGACTGATCCACCGATCGCCGATCAGTCCGGGATCCGCCACGCGCGGGCAGGGTGGGGCAAAATAGCCCATCCCCACCGGCCAAGCCGAGGCGCATGATCTACCTCCACCAGATCGATCCGATCATCCTTTCGCTGGGTCCGCTGAAGCTGCACTGGTACGGCCTGATGTACCTGCTGGCGTTCGTCACCGCCTGGTGGCTGGGACGCATGCGCGCATCGCAGGGGCGACTGCCCGGCGTGGACGCCAACGCGTTCTCCGACCTGATGTTCTACGGCATGCTGGGCGTGGTGTTGGGCGGCCGCATCGGCTATGTGCTGTTCTACGGCTTTGGCACCTTCCTCGAAAATCCCTTGTCGATCTTCAAGGTCTGGGAAGGCGGCATGAGCTTCCATGGCGGCCTGCTGGGCGTGATGGCCGCCGCATGGTGGTGGTCGCGCAAACATCGCCTGCATTTTTTCGACACGATGGATTTCGTTGCGCCGGTGGTCGCTCCCGGGCTCGGCTTTGGCCGCATCGGCAACTTCATCGGTGCCGAACTGTGGGGCAAGCCGACCGGTGCCGACTGGGGCGTGATCTTCCCGACCGATCCCGCGCTGCGCGGCCTGGATGCGGCGCAGTTGCAGGCGCAGTATGCGGCGGGTGCGCTGGATCCGTTCGCGCGCCATCCTTCGCAGCTCTACCAGGCGCTCCTCGAGGGGCTGGTGATGTTCGTGGTGCTGTGGACGGTGTCGCGCAAGCCACGCGCGCGCTACACCATCTCCGGCCTGTTCGCGCTGATGTACGGCGTGTTCCGTTTCGTGGTGGAGTTCGTGCGCGTGCCGGATGCGGACATCGGCTATCTCGCCTTCGGTTGGCTGACGATGGGCCAGGTGCTGAGCCTGCCGCTGGTGGCACTGGGCCTGTTCCTGCTCGCGTTGTCGCGTCGCGCGCCCACCCTGCAGCCCGTCCTGCCCGCACCCGGTGCCGGCAAGGACATCGCATGAAGCCATCCGCCGGAGGCAAAGAATGAAGCAGTACCTCGACCTGCTGCGACACGTGCTGGAGCAGGGCACCGAAAAGTCCGACCGCACCGGCACCGGCACGCGCAGCGTGTTCGGCTGGCAGATGCGCTTCGACCTCAACGAAGGCTTCCCGCTGGTCACGACGAAGAAGCTGCACCTGCGCTCGATCGTGCACGAGCTGCTGTGGTTCCTGAAGGGCGAGACCAACATCGCCTACCTCAAGGACAACAAGGTCAGCATCTGGGATGAATGGGCCGATGCCGACGGCGAACTCGGCCCGGTCTACGGCAAGCAATGGCGTCGCTGGGCCACGGCCGACGGCGGCGAGATCGACCAGATCAAATGGGTCGTCGAGGAGATCAAGCGCAATCCAGACTCGCGCCGGCTGATCGTGTCGGCCTGGAACGTGGCCGACCTGCCGAAGATGGCGCTGATGCCCTGCCACACGATGTTCCAGTTCTACGTGGTGGAGGGAAAGCTCAGCTGCCAGCTCTACCAGCGCAGCGGCGACATCTTCCTGGGCGTGCCGTTCAACATCGCCAGCTATGCGCTGCTGACCCACATGGTGGCGCAGGCCTGCGGATTGGGGGTGGGCGACTTCGTGCACACGCTGGGTGACGCGCACCTGTATTCCAACCACTACGAGCAGGCGCGTGAACAGCTGTCGCGCGAACCGCGCGCGCTGCCGAAGCTGCACCTGAGTGCCGACGTCACGGATCTGTTCGCCTTCACCTACGACGACATCGAGATCCACGGCTATGATCCTCATCCCGCGATCAAGGCGCCGGTGGCGGTCTAGGTGCCGATGCGTATTTCCCTGATCGCCGCCCTCGACCGCAACCGCGCCATCGGCCGCGACAACGACCTGCCGTGGCGCCTACCGGATGACCTGAAGCGCTTCAAGGCGCTGACGCTGGGCAAGCCGGTAGTGATGGGGCGCAGGACGGCCGAGTCGTTGGGGCGGGCGTTGCCCGGCCGGCTCAATCTCGTGATGACACGCAGCGGCCACGTGCCGTTCGACGGCATGCAGCCGGTGGCCTCGATCGACGAGGCGGTCCGGATCGCCATGGAGCGGGGAAGCGACGAACTGTGCGTGATCGGCGGCGGCGAGATCTATGCGTTGACGCTGTCCCGCGCCGACGTGCTGCATCTGACCGAGGTCGATACCGTCGTCGAGGACGCGCACGCCTTCTTCCCCGCGTTCGATACCGCGCAGTGGCGCGAGATCGCGCGCGAATCGCATCCGGTGGATGCGAAGCATGCGTTGGATTTTGACTTCGTCGAGTATCGGCGCACCTGAAAGCAGGCGGTACGCCTTCAACCCTGGTCCGTCATTCCGGCGAAAGCCGGAATCCATTGGTCGTCAGCTGACGCACATCTGACCGTAGGATCAAGATGGATTCCGGCTTTCGTCGGAATGACGGGCGGAGTCCACCCTCTGGCGTCTTTGGGCGGGTTCGCAGCGAGCGGACGGCCTGCGGCATCGAGCGGGTCCTGCGCTAGGGAGGCGCGCCCGGCGTGCGCGTCTCCGGTTGCCGGTAGTGTCCGATGATGGCGTGGCGGAACAGGATGTCGTCTTCCTGCGTGCCGGCGTTGATGTTGTGCAGGATCAATGGCGTGCCGTCGTGGCTGCGGCGGTCGGAGACGATGCCGATGTGCAGCAGGCCGCTGCCGCCGAGTTTCCACGCCACGATGTCGCTGGGCGCGAAGTCCTTCTCCGTGCGACCGATGGGCTGTTGCCATCCCTGCCGCTTGAACCAGTACATCTGGTTGGGGACGCGACGATGGTCGATGTTGCGGTCGGGTCGGCTCAGGCCCCACTGGCGCGGGTACAGGGCGAAGTGCGCGCGCATGTCCTCGTGGATCGCCTGCTGAAGATCCAGTCCTTGCGTACGCAGCGCGCGGATCACCACGTCCGTGCACACGCCCCGATCGGCCGGCACGTCGCCGCCGGGATAGGACAGGCTGAAGTAGGCCGGGTCGTAGACGCGGACCACGCCGATCTGCGCGCGTGTCGCCGAGACCAGCGACGGAGAAAGGATGGGCGGCGCGTCCGGCACCGTCGTCGGCGCCGCCGCGGGTTCGAAGGCGACGGGTGTTTCGTTGCGGCATGCCGCGAGCGTCAGCAGCATCAGGCACAGCGATGCGCACCGTGCCAGCCGCATGTTCAGTCCTTCGGCAACTCGCCCTTCGGTGGTGGCGGCACGTCGCGGCCGGGGACCTGCACCAGCCGGATGTCGTCCGTATCCAACTGCAGCGCAGTGAGCTTGCCGCCCCACACGGCACCGGTGTCGATGGCATGCACGCCGTGGCCGATCATCAGGCCGAGCGTGGACCAGTGGCCGCACACGATCTTCAGGTCGCGCTCGGCGCGACCGGGGACTTCATACCAGGGGTAGAGGCCCTGGGCCTGGCGGCCGGGCGCGCCCTTTTCCTCGATCGCCATGCGGCCGCGCGGGGTGCAATAACGCATGCGCGTCAGCACGTTGATGATGGCGCGCGCACGGTCGTAGCCGGACAGGTGCGGTGCCCAGTTCGGCTTGTCGCCGTACATGTTGCGGAACAGCTTGCGGTAGGCGTTGCCATGCAGCTGCTGCTCGACCTCGCGCGCATGTTTCTCGGCGAGCGTGGTGGTCCATTTCGGAGCGAGACCGGCATGTACCATCATCCACCCGAGTTCGCGGTCCGCATGCACCAGCTTCTGCAGGCGCAGCCAGTCCAGCAGCGTGCGTGCATCGTCGGCCAGTACTACACGCTGGAGGTCGGGATTGACCTTGCGCTGCTCGTCCGGTGACCGCTCGCCGATGGCCAGCAGGGACAGGTCGTGGTTGCCCAGGACCACGGTGCTGTGCTCGCGCAGCGAATGCACCAGGCGCAACGTTTCCAGTGATTGGCCACCGCGGTTGACCAGGTCACCGCAGAACCACAGGCGGTCCTGCGCCGGATCGAAGCGGATCTTCTCGAGCAGTCGCTGCGTGGCGTCGTAGCAGCCCTGGAGGTCACCGATGGCCCAGACACTCATTGTGCCGTGGCCTCAGTGCAGGGTCCGTGGAACGGACAGGGTGAACGGGGCGATGGGGGCGTCGAACCGGGTGCCGTCGTCGGCCAGCATGTCGTAGCTTCCCTGCATGGTGCCCAGCGCCGTTTCCAGGATGGCACCGGAGGTATAGCGGAAATCTTCACCGGGCCTCAGCCAGGGCTGCTCGCCGACGACGCCTTCGCCTTCCACTTCCTCCACCTTGCCGTTGGCATCGGTGATGACCCAGTGGCGGCGCAGCAGCTGCGCGGGTACGCGCCCACGGTTGTGGATACGGATGGTGTACGCGAACACGTAGCGCCCGTCCTCGGGCGCGGACTGGTCGTCCAGGAAGCGCGTGGCCACGTCCACATCGATGGCATAGTCGGGGGAATTCATCCCCGCAGTGTATTCAAACGCAGGTGAAAGCGGAAACTACCCGCCTCCATCTCAGGCAGTGGCCACCTGATTGGCCAGCCGGATGAAATCTTCCACCGCGATCTGCTCGGCGCGCGCATCCGGGCGCACACCGGCGGCTTCGATCGACTCGCTGCTGCACACCTCGGACAGCGCATTGCGCAAGGTCTTGCGGCGCTGGCCGAAGGCGGCGCGCACGACATGCTCGAAGCGCTTAGGGTCCTGGATGCCGATGGTGGCCGGATCGCGCGGGACCAGGCGCGCGACGGCGGAGTCCACCTTGGGCGGCGGACGGAAGGCGCCCGGGGGCACCACGAACAGGGCATCCACCTGGCAGTAGGCCTGGAGCATCACGCTGAGCCGGCCGTAGACCTTGCTGCCCGGCTCGGCCGCCATGCGGTCGACGACTTCCTTCTGCAGCATGAAGACCATGTCGGTGATCGCCGCAGCATGTTCGATGGCGTGGAACAGGATCGGCGAGGACAGGTTGTAGGGCAGGTTGCCGACCAGGCGCAGCGTGTCTTCGCCCGCGAGCTTGCCGAAGTCCACCGACAGCACGTCCTTGTGGATGATGGTCAATCGCCCGATGCCTTCCGATGCTTCCATCAGCGGCGTGATCAGATCGCGGTCGAACTCGATGGCGGTCAGCTCGCCATGCTTCTTCAGAAGCGGGAACGTGATCGCGCCCTGGCCAGGGCCGATCTCGACCAGGCGGTCGCCGGGCTGCGGATTCACTGCCCTCACGATCTTGTCGATGTAGCTGCGATCGGTCAGGAAATGCTGGCCGAGGGACTTCTTGGGGGGAGCCTTGAAATGCGACATGGATGGATTATGCGGGAACGCTCGCGTACTGCGTGGCGTCAAGTGCGGCCCATGATGCGTTGGGAGGCCATCCGTGCGCAGGTGGCGACGGCCGCGAACAGGCTGGAAGGATCCGCGATGCCTTTGCCGGCCAGGTCCAGTGCCGTGCCGTGGTCGACGGCCACGCGCGGGTAGGGAAGACCCAGGGTCAGGTTCACCGCCTGCTCGAACCCGCTGTACTTGAGCACGGGCAGGCCCTGGTCGTGGTACATCGCCACCACGGAATCAAAGCCGCGCAGCTTCTGGGGCAGGAAGGCGGTGTCGGCGGGCAGCGGGCCTTCCAGGCGCATGCCCTCTGCACGCAGGACGGCGAGCACCGGCCCGATCACCTCGATCTCCTCGCGTCCGAGGTGTCCGGCTTCACCCGCATGCGGATTCAGTCCCAGGACGGCGATGACCGGATCTTCGATGCCGAAGTCCTGCCGCAAGGACGCGTGCGTGATGCGCAGGATCTCTTCCAGCAACGCGGGCGTGATCGCGTCCGCGACATCCCGCAACGGCAGGTGGGTGGTCGCCAGTGCGACGCGGACGATGTCGTTGGCGAGCATCATCACGACCTTGCGGCCGGCGTGTTCTGCCAGCAGTTCGGTAGTGCCGCTGTACGCGATTCCGCCGGCGTTGATGGCCGCCTTGTGCACGGGGCCCGTCACCATGCCATCCAGGGATGCCTGCAGGCACGCATCGGCGGCCTGCGTCAGTGCATCGATGACGGCGCGCGCATTGCGGGGATCGGTAACGCCAAAGGTGTTGGGCGCTGCATTGGGCACCGCCCGCAAGCGCAGGTCACCCGGTTCGACGGCGACGACGGCCTCGTCGAGCAGGCGAAGCGGCAGACCGAGTGCGTCGGCCGCGGCGCGCAGTGTGCCGGGATCCCCGAACGCGAGCAGGGTACAGTCGCTGCGCGGGTGCTGCGCGAGCCGTACGCAGAGTTCGGGGCCGATGCCGCCCGGCTCGCCCGGTACCAGCGCCAGCCGCGGAATCACCTCAGCCGCCCGGCGTAGTCTCGGCGCGGTCACCGCTGCGGAAGCTGACGTAGGCTTCGCCGCGCAACTCCTGCAGGTAACGGTTGTACTCGTCCTCGGCCTTGCGACGGCCGATGGTGTCGCGGAGCTGCGCGCGGCGGTTCTGGTCGGTCACGTCGGTCTGGCGGCTGCCCACGCGTTGCACGATGTGCCAGCCGGCATCGGTACGGAACGGTGCGCCGACCTGGCCATCCTGCAGCGCAGTCACCTGCTGGCCGAAGGCCGGACCGAACGCATCGGCGGGGAACCAGCCCAGGTCGCCACCGTCATCGCGGCTGTTGGCGTCCTCGGTGGATTCCTTTGCCACGGCAACGAAGTCGGCGCCCCCCGCGATGCGGGCGCGCAGCGTGTCGATCTTGGCCTTGGCGGCGGCGGCGTCCTGGGTTTCGGTGATCCGTACAAGGATGTGCCGGGCGTTGTACTCGGTCACGCTGCGCTTCTCGGCCTGCGTGGCATCGCGGACTTCCACCAGCTTCAGCAGCTGGAATCCGCTGGGGCCGCGCAACGGGCCGACCGACTGGCCCGGCGACATGCCCTTGAGCATCTCCACGAAGGCGGTGGGGATTTCGTCCAGGCTGCGCCAGCCGAGGTCGCCGCCTTCCAGTGCATTCGGGCTGTCGGAATAGCGGACGGCAGCGGCGGAAAAGTCCAGTTCGCCCTTGTCGATCAACGCCTTGATGCCATCGATCTTGCCTTGGCCGGCGGTGATCTGCTCGGCGGTTGCTCCGTCCGGCAGGCTGACGAGGATGTGCGCCAGGTGGTACTGCGCGCCGCTGTTGGCCTGCATGGCCAGGGCTGCGTCCACCTCGGCCTCGCTGACCTGCACGCGGCTCTGCGCGAAGCTCTGCTTGAGGCGCTGGATGGTGATTTCATCACGCATCGAGTTGCGGAATTCGGCGAACGACATCCCATCGGCTTCAAGCCGCTGGCGCAGGCCGTCGGGCGTGGTCCCGTTCTGCTGGGCCACGGCGTTGACGGCGTTGTTGAGGTCGGCATCGCTGACACGGACACCCGTCTCCGCAGCTCGTGCCACCTGGAGCTTCACCAGCACCAGGCGCTCCAGCACCTGGCGCTCCAGCACCGCGCGCGGGGGCAGCTGGCCGGGCTGGTTGGCGTACTGGGCGAGGACGTTGCTCACGGCGCGTTCCAGCTCGCTCTGCAGGACGACGTCTTCGTTGACGACGGCGGCGATCCGGTCCAGCGGCTGCAGTGTCTGCGCTGCCACGGGCGTCGAGGCTGCCGACAGGGCCAGCAGGCCGGCGATCAGGAGGTGGGAAAGAGGCTTGGTCATGGCATCGGATCCGGATCGTAAGTGTTGTCGTCCGGACGCGGCGCGATATTGCTCGGCGGGACGAGATAGAGGTCGTCTCGGTAATAACCGAGGATAGCACGGCGCAGCGTGCGGTCCGTGTTCTGGCCCGCCGAGCCCAGGCCCTTCAGGACGAACTCGACCTGGAAGCCGGTGTTCATGTCGCCCTCGCGATTCCGTACGTAGCGACGCACCAGCGCACGCACGGCAAGGCAGCAGCTGTCCCACTGCACGCCTGCCACGCCTTCCAGCAGGCCAGGCTCTTGGTCGGTGGCGGCATCACGGTAGAACGAGTGGTAGTAGCGGCCCACAACGCTCCATGCCGGGGTCACCGGATAGAGGAACGAGAAGTCGGCCTGTTCCAGCAGGTCGCGGCGGCGGCGGTAAGTGATGTTGACCACGCCATCGTCCGGCAGCAGGTAGCGTGCGCGGACGCTGGCCAGGTCCTCGCGGCGGAACTTCGGGTCCCACTGGTACGAGGCACCAATGGTCCAGCGATCGGTCGGGGCGTAGTTGGCGTCCACCACCCAGGCCGACTTGCCTTGTTCCAGCGGCGTTTCTGCGGAGGAATAGGTGACCAGGCTGTCTTCGAAGTAGCGGATCTGGCCGATGCTGGCCGACAGCCGTTCGAAGCCGTCCTTCTGCCGCAGCAGGCGCGTGGTCAGTGCCAGCGTCAGCTGGTTGGCATCGGCCTGGCGGTCGGGGCCCGTGTAGCGGTTGTCGCGGAACAACTGGCCGTAGCTGAAGTTGAACGGACGGGTATCGAAGATCGGCAGTCCTTCCTGCTCGCGGTACGGTGCGTTGAGGTAGAACAGGCGAGGTTCCAGCGTATGCAGGAAGCGGTCGCCCTTGATCTCGGTCTCGCGGTCGAAATAGACACCCGCATCCAGCGAGCCGATCGGCAGGCTGCGGCTGGGCGATCGGTCGTAGAATTCCGCCATCATCGCGGGCGTCACCTGCGCAGCGGGGACTCCGTACGCCTCGACGGCGCGACTGGTGGCGATCTGCTGCGCCAGATCGGCGTCGAGGCGATATTCGGTATGGCGGTACGCCAGCGTTGGCGTGATGTACCAGGCGGCGCCTTGCAGCGGGAACGAGATGGTTGGCTTGATGTCGAGGCGGCTGCCGCCGGGCTTCTCGTCGTGCTGGAACTTCACCGCTTCCGCGTGCCCACCCACGCTGATCCAGCGGCTCAGGGGCTGGCTCCAGTTGAGGTAGACGCGCGGCAGCCTGTTGTAGGGCAGCGAGGCTTCGCTGCTCAGGTAATCGGAGAGCTGCCAGTGGTCGGCCATCACGCCGGCGCTCCAGAACTCTCCGGCGCCGTAGACGCCGGCCGTACTGGTTACCGACGAATACGCCTGACCATACAGTGAACTGCCGAAATCCTCTTGATAGCGCGCGTCGCTCAGCCAGATCAGGTTGGCGCGTGCCTGCCAGTTCGTGTTGAAGCGGTGGTTACCTGCGAACGAGAAGAAGCCGCGGCCGTCGTCCGGATCCGGATTGTTCGGATTGAGCGGGTCATAGTCCACCTCGTTCATCCGGTCCCGGATCAGGTCGTCCTTGTTCATCCAGGAGCCCTGGATCTCGCCACGGCCCTTCTCGTACAGGTAGCGGAATTCCGCGCCCAGTTGGAACCCGCGCTCGCTCATGTAGCGCGGTTCAAGGGTGGCGTCGTAGTTCGGCGCCAGGTTCAGGTAGATCGGCTGCTGGTAGTCGAAGCCGTTGCGGCCGGACAGCCCCACCGCCGGGTACAGCAGGCCCGTGTGGCGCTGGTCGTCGATCGGGAATTTCAGGTAGGGCACGTACAGCACCGGTACCTTGCCGAGCCGGATCGTCGCGCCGCGGGCCACGCCCCAGCCGTCGTCGGTGTTGATGTCGATCCGACGCGAGCGCAGCTCCCAGCGGCGGTCCTCGGGATCGCAGGTGGAGTAGGTGGAATGCAGCAGGCTGCCTTCCGGCCCCTTCATGTCGATGCGGTCGGCGCCGCCGTTGCCGCGCCGGGAGACCAGCTGGTAGCGGACGTTGTCGATCTGGTGGGCGTCGGCCCCCTGGTCGCCACGGGCGCTGTCGGCGATCAGGCGGATGCCGGCATCCTGGTAACGGATGTGGCCGTCAGCGACGTAGGTGTCCTGCTCCTGGTCGTACTTCAGGTTGTCTGCGCCCAGGAACTGGTCGCCACGGGTGAGGACGACCTCGCCGCTGTACTGGGGATTGGCCTCGGTACCGGAGAGCTGGTCCCCCTCGATCGAGGTCGGTTGCTCGGCGCGCTGCTCCCGCGACGCCTGGGCGCTGCCGGGCGCTGGTGGCTGCGGCGCTCCCCCGAATGTCGGGATCACATCCTGGATAGGACACAACGCCCAGCTTTCGGGCTTTTCGTCAGCCGCCAGCGCGGGCAGGCACAGGGCGATGCTGAAGGGCAACGGGAGCAGGCGAAGGGCAGGGCGCACGCGGTGCTGGGCTCGCTGTCGAACGAAAAACGGTCGTTAGCTTGCCCCATCCCATGCATGCGGGCAATGAAGGCCATCGGCCGATGTCGGGCAGGGTTCAGCGACAGGGCTTTCGGGCCTCAGCGCAACGCCTCCACGTGGACCACGGCACACTCGCGCAGGGCATCCAGGTCGTAACCACCCTCGAGCATCGAGACGATCCGTCCCCCGGCATGGCGCTGTGCCAGGGTGCGCAACTGCCGGGTCAGCCACCCGAAGTCTTCGGTCTCCAGCATCAGGTCCGCCAGCGGATCGCGCATGTGCGCGTCGAAACCCGCCGAGACCAGCAGCAACTGGGGCTTGAAGTCGTCCAGCGCAGGCAGCAGTTCGTCCGCCCAGGTGTTCTGGAAACGGAAACCACCACTGCCCGGCGGCAGCAGGGCGTTGAACACGTTGCCTACCCCGCGCTCGTAGGGCGCGCCGCTGTGCGGGTAGATGCCCGATTCGTGGCTGCTGAAGTAGGCCACCCGCGGGTCGTCGTAGAAGATCGCCTGGGTGCCGTTGCCGTGGTGCACATCGAAGTCGATGACTGCCACGCGCTCCAGCCCGTGTTTGTCGCAGGCATACGCGGCCGCCACGGCGACGTTGTTGAACAGGCAGAAGCCCATGGCGGCACCGCTGGTCGCGTGGTGGCCGGGGGGCCTTACCGCGCAGAACACGGTCAGGTCCTCGCCATTCATCACGGCATCCACCGCCGCCACGCCGGCGCCGGCGGCACGCAGGGCGGCGGCACGGGAGGCCGGGCACATCACCGTGTCCGGATCGAGCATGCGGTAGCCGGACACATCCGCCTCCAGCACCTCGCGCACCAATGCCTCGTCGTGCACCCGGCGCAGGTCGCCCAGCTTGACCATCGGCGCTTCGCGCCAGTCAGCGTCGCCGTGGTGCAGCCGCAGCGCCTCGAGTACCACTTCCAGCCGCGCCGGCCGCTCCGGATGGTCGGGGCCGGGATCGTGCAGCAGGCAGGCGGGGTGGGTGAAGATGATCAAGGTGCCGGCGTTGCCCTCGACGGGGCGGGATCCGCCTCTCCGCTATGGAAGTCCGGCGCCATTCTAAGCGCGGCGCCGGGTGTGCCGGCACTCGACCTTGGGGGAAGACGCCCGCTCAGGAGTGGCGTCGTTCGTGCTTCCACAGCACTTCGCCCTGGCCGTCGGCACGCGCGAGCACGCGCGCCAGCACGAACAGCAGGTCCGAAAGCCGGTTGAGGTAGCGGATCGCTTCCGGTCGCACCGCGTCGTGGCGGGCCAGGGTGACGGTCTCGCGTTCGGCGCGGCGCACGATGGTGCGGGCCAGGTGGCAGCGCGAAGCCGCCTCGCCGCCGGCCGGCAGGATGAAGTCTTTCAGCGGCGGCAAGTCGTCGTTGTAGTGGTCCAGCTGCCGTTCCAGCGCATCCACGTCGTCGCCGGTGATCGCGGCATGGCCGGGGATGCACAGTTCGCCGCCCAGGTCGAACAGCTGGTGCTGCACCGTGGTCAGCAGGGCGCGGATGTCGTCCGGCACGCCGGGTACCGCCAGCAGCACGCCGAGCGCCGAGTTGGCTTCGTCCACCGTGCCGTAGGCGGTGACGCGCGCGGAGTCCTTGCCTACGCGCGTGCCGTCGCCGAGGCCGGTGCTGCCGTCGTCACCGGTGCGGGTATAGATCTTCGAGAGCCGGTTGCCCATCGCGAAGCCGGGTCGGTCAGTCGGCGGTACGGCCGTGCGGCCGGGCCAGGCGGACGACCTGTTCGACCACCACGTGCACGATGACGGCCAGGCCCACGTAGATCGCAGCCACGCGCAGGTACGGCAGGTACCAGTCGCTGAAGTTCTTCCACCAGCCGGCCAGCGTCGGTTCGCTGACGACCGGGCTCAGCCAGTAGAAGCTGCCCTGGCTCAGCAGGTGGCAGACGGTGACCGAGGCCAGCAGGCTGCCCACCAGCAGCGCCAGCGTGCGGCCATGGCTCTCGGTCTGGTAGCGGCGCAGCAGCGTGCCGCCGAGCCAGAGCGCACCGTAGGCCGGCAGCAGGAACCAGTACGCCGGCGACACGCAGTAGTGCGTCCAGAAGTTGATGCCCTGACCGCTGATGACGATGTAGTCCACCACGACCGCTGCCGCCATGAACAACGGGAACGCCCAGCGCGACCAGGTGCGCAGGTAGTAGCCGCCGATGAAGAAGGCGGCCCAGCTGGCATCGGGCAACGGGCCGATGTGGCCGAACGTGGTGGGCAGGTGCAGGCGGGTGAGGACCAGCAGGGCGGCGACCAGCATCAGCACGAGGGCGCGTTGGAAAGTGGTGTTCATCGGCAGGGTTCCGGAGACTCAGCCCCGCATTCTACCGGAGCCTGCGTCCGGCAGGCCGCAGGACGGGGCCTGGAGACCGGGGCGGTATCATGGCCGCATGACAGAACGGCATGACGTGGTGATCGTGGGCGGCGGGTTGGTCGGTGCAAGCCTGGCCATCGCCCTGGACCGGCAGGGACTGGACGTGGGTCTGGTCGAGGCGACGCCTGCGGGCCAGATGCCGGCGGTGTTCGACCAGCGCAACCTCAGCTTCGCGGCGGCCACCGTCAATGCCTTGACCGTGCTCGGCGTGATGCAGCGGCTGCGTGCGCCGACCGGCCCGATCCGCTGCATCCACATCAGCCGGCAGGGCGATTTCGGTCGCGTGCAACTCGATGCCGTGGACTATGGCCGCGAGGCTTTCGGGCAGGTGGTCGTGGCGCGCGATTTCGGCGAGGCGCTGGAAGCGCGGCTCGACCAACTGGCGCGGCTGACGCGGTATCGGCCGGCACGCTTTGTCGGGTTCGCGCCGGGCGACGCGGGAAGCCGCGTCCTGCGCATCGCCGATGCGGGCGGCGAGCGCGAACTGCGCGCGTCGCTGGTGGTGGCTGCCGATGGCACGCGCAGCACCGTGCGCGATGCGCTCGGCATCGAGGTGGAGGAACACGACTACCTGCAGACCCTGTTCGTCGCCCGGGTGCGCGCCACGCGTGCGCCGGA
Organism: Pseudoxanthomonas sp. 97-1-1; assembly: GCF_057773125.1. Taxonomy (NCBI): domain Bacteria; kingdom Pseudomonadati; phylum Pseudomonadota; class Gammaproteobacteria; order Lysobacterales; family Lysobacteraceae; genus Pseudoxanthomonas; species Pseudoxanthomonas sp. 97-1-1. Next base: position 657,386 of record NZ_JBYMTJ010000003.1, read on the forward strand.
TGGCACGGCATACGAGCGTTTCGGTGATGCCGGCCCCACGGCATTGCTGCCACGCGGTGATCGCCAGTGGGGCGTGGTGCACGGCGTGGCGCGCGCGGAAGCCGACGAAGTCGCGGCGCTGGGCGAGGCTGCGTGGCTTGCGCGCCTGCAGCGCGAGGCGGGCTGGCGCATCGGCAGGCTGGTCGGCAGCGGGGAGCGTAGCGGCTACCCCATCGTGCGTGTCGTCGCGCAACGGATTGTCGCCGAGCGGGCAGTCGTGCTGGGCAACGCCGCGCAGACGATCCATCCGATCGGCGCACAGGGCTTCAATCTGGGCCTGCGGGACGCACTGACGCTGGCCGAAGAGATCGCACGCAGCGACGATCCCGGCGATGCGGGCAGCCTCGCGGCCTATGCGACGCGCCGGCACGAAGACCGCGAACGTACGCTGGCGTTCTCCGACGGGCTGGCGCGGCTGACCGCCAACCCGTCGCCGCTGCTGAAGCCCCTGCGCAGCCTCGGCCTGATGGCGGTGGATGCACATGCGTCGCTGCAATCGTTCCTGGTAGGGGGCGCCATGGGATTCCGCGGGGATGTGCCGGCGTTGTGCCGCGGAGAGAGCGCATGAAGCGTCGCGGACAGATCGATGTCGCCATCGTCGGTGGCGGCGTGGTGGGTGCCGCGTGCGCCCTGGTGCTGGCGCGCGAGGGATTGCAGGTGACGCTGGTCGAGGGCCGCGAGCCTCCGCGCTGGTCGCAGGACCAGCCGGACCTGCGCGTGTACGCGTTCGCGCCCGACAATGCGGCACTGCTGGAGGAGGCCGGCGCATGGCGCGCGGTGCGCGATGCGCGCGCGCAGCCCTATCGGCGCATGCGGGTGTGGGATGCCGCCGGTGGCGGTGAGCTCCAGTTCGATGCCGATGCCCTTGGGCGTTCGCAGTTGGGCTGGATTGTCGAGAACGCATTGCTGGTGGACCGGCTGTGGGCGGCCCTGCCGGCGGCGGGCGTGCAGCTGTGCTGCCCCGCCCGCGTGGAAGCCATGGAGCAGGACGAAGCGGGCGTGACGTTGCGGCTGGACGATGGTGCGCGCGTCGACGCCAGGCTTGCGGTCGCCGCCGATGGCGCCGACTCCACGCTGCGCCGGCTCGCTGGCCTGGACGTCACCTCGCACGATTACGCGCAGCGCGGCGTCGTGGCCTTCGTGCGGACGCAGCGGCCGCACGAGGACACGGCGTGGCAACGATTCCTGCCGACCGGTCCCCTGGCTTTCCTGCCCTTCACCGACGGCCGCAGCTCGATCGTCTGGACGCTCCCCGACCCCGAGGCCGTGCGCGTGCTGGCGCTCGACGATGCGGCGTTCGGCCATGAACTCGCGCTGGCGATGAGCGGGCAACTCGGCGAGGTGGTGGTGGCATCGGAGCGGGCGGCCTTCCCGCTGCGGCGGCAACTGGCGAAGGACTATGTCGCAGGTCGCGTGATCGTGGCCGGCGACGCGGCGCACGTGGTGCATCCCCTGGCCGGGCAGGGCGTCAACCTGGGCCTGCGTGACGTCGCGGCCTTGCGCGAAGGTATCCGTGACGCGTTGGCCCGGCATGTGGACTGGTCGACGCCCCACAGGCTGGAACGATGGGCACGGCAGCGACGCAGCGAGAATGCCACTGCCGCCCATGCCTTCGACGGCATCAACAAGGTGTTCTCGAACGATGAGATGCACCTGACCCTGGTGCGCGGGCCCTTGCTGGGCCTCGCGGGCAGGGTGCCGCCGCTGGTGGATTTCCTCTGGCGGCACGCGGCGGGACAGCGCGCGCGCTGACGACGGGCATGCAGCGCATGCGGTAGCCTCGCCGTTCCCGGCCGGAGTATCCGCGATGAATCCTGCGCATCCCCCCCATGACCCTTCACGCCGCCGTGTGCTGGGCGGGCTTGGCGCCGCCGGCCTGGTCGGCATGTTGCCTGCCGCGCGGGCGACGGATCGACGCCCGCTCGGCGTCGCCCTGGTCGGCCTGGGTTATTACAGTCGCGACCTGCTCGCACCTGCGCTGCAGATGACGAAGCACTGCCGGTTGGCCGGCATCGTCACCGGTACGCCGGCCAAGGCGGAGGAATGGCAGCGTCGTCACCGCATTCCCGACCGCAACGTCTACGACTATGCGGGCTTCGACCGCATCGCGGACAATCCCGACATCGATGTCGTGTACATCGTCCTGCCGAACCACCTGCACAAGCCGTTCACCCTGCGCGCGGCGGCCGCGGGCAAGCACGTGTGGTGCGAGAAGCCCATGGCAATGGACGCGGCGGAGGCGCGCGCGATGATCGAGGCCTGCCGGCAGCATCGCGTGCAGCTGACGATCGGCTACCGCATGCAGCACGAACCCAATACGCAGGCGGTCATGGCATTGGCCCGGTCGCATCCGTTCGGGCGGCTGCAGCGGATCCGCGCGGAAGCCGGGTTCCGCGGATTCGATGGCGCGAGCGGCGACAACTGGCGCCTGGATCCCGTGCGTGGCGGCGGCGCGATGTACGACATGGGCGTGTACGCATTGAATGCCGCGCGCTATACCACCGGTACCGAGCCCATCGCGGCGACGGCGACGCCGCATGTGGAACGCGCCGACATCTTCCGCGGCGTCGACGAGTCGATGCGCTTCCGGCTCGAATTCCCCGATGGCGTCGTAGCCGACTGCGCGACCAGCTTCGGTCGCAACATGAACCTGCTGCATGCCGACTGCACGGACGGATGGTACGAACTGTCGCCGTTCCAGGCCTACGAAGGCGTTCGCGGCGAAGCCAGCGACGGGCGCCGGTTCGACGCCGTGATCGGCGCGACGCCCGCGCAGCAGGCGAGGCAGATGGATGCCGACGCGCTGGCCATCCTACAGCGCATGCCGCCGCGCGTGCCGGGCGAGGAGGGGTTGCGGGACATGGTGGCGCTGGATGCGATCTTCGCCTCGGCACGCGCCGGGGGTACGCGCGTGGCGATTGCGGCGGCCTGAAATCCGTCAGCCGGGGATGAAGGGGAAGACGATCTTCAGCACGCCCTTCAATCCGCCCTCGGCGGTGCTGGCAACGGCCTTGGCGCCGAGGCTGTTGAGCGCATTGCGCGCATCCTGCCAGCGCAGTTTGGTGAGGTCCTTCTTCAGCAGGTCGGCGACCTCTTCCGTCGCGGGCATCAGCTTCTTCAGCTCGGCCGTCACGGCAGCGGGGTCGGGTTGCAGGTAGCCCCAGCGTTCGGCAATGGCCAGCAGCGTATCGAAGCGCACCGCCACCACGTCGCGATTGCGTTCGTACACGGGCAGCGCACCCACCTCGAGGATGGCCTGTTCGAACTGCTGATGGTCGTCGGGATGCTCGATGCGGATGGCGAGGAAGCCTTCCTTGCGGCTGCGTTCGCTGACATGCTTCGCACCCGATTTCAGGTTGGTCTCGGTCAATGCCGTCGCGACGATGCGTTGCAGGGCGGCATCGCGCTCCTCGGGCACCAGCGCCCGCCAGCGTGCGTAACCATCGCGGCGCAGCGCCTTGATCTTGGCCGGCGTGACCCGCAGCTTGCCGGCGACGGTGAAATTGGATTCGTCGCGGCCGATGGCGCCGTCGCGTTCCAGCAGCACGAAGATCAGCAGTTCAAGATCGCGCTTGGTCAGCGACTGGAAGCCCTGCAGCAGGGTCAGGCGCAGGAACTCGTTGCCAAAACCGGCGGGGTCCTTGAGTTCGATCGGCAGCATCGCGGGTCTCCTTGTCAGGGAGGCATCTTGCCACGCCGGCATGTCAGCGCCTGAGACGTCCGCGGCACGCCGTCACAGGCCGGTCTCGCGCCCCGGATAGTCCGCGCGGAAGGCTTCGATGGCACCCCGGTCCTGCAGGGTGACGAAGACGGTGCGTCCGTCCGGTCCGCCGAAGGCGACGTTGGTGGGTTTCCGGCCTTTCAGCCTCACCTCGCGCAGCACCTTGCCCTGCGGCGACACCACTGCCACCGTGCCCGCACCGTAGCGTGCGATGTAGAGGTTGCCCCTCTCATCGGTACGCATGCCATCCAGCCCGTGGTCGGGGAAGGCGACCAGCAGGCGCTTGCCGGATATCCCGCCGCTGCCATCCAGGTCGTATGCCCACACGCGTCGTTGCACGCTTTCGTTGACGTACAGGACATCTCCCTTCGGGCCGACTTCCACCCCGTTGGTGGTGCCCATGCCGGTTTCCAGCAGGGTCGCCGCCCCGTAGGGCAGCACGCGCCAGAGCTGGCCCGTGCCCGTGCTCCAGTCCGGATCGCTGGCGTAGAACATCCCGTTGGGCGCGAACGCGATGTCGTTGGGCTGGTGCGCGCCGGGCAAGGTGGCGAACACGCCGATCGTGCGGTCGCGGGGATCGATGCGCAGGATCCGGTGGCCGGTGTAGTCGGCCACGTACATGAAGCCGTCTGCATCGAAGCGGATGCCGTTGCCGGTGCTGCCCTCCGGCAGCGTCACGTACAGGGCCGCGTCGCCGGCGCCGTCGGCATCGAACGTCACCCGGCCGATCGTGCCATCGCGTCCGAAACCCACCGCATACAGCGCGCCGTCGGGGCCGAAGGCCGGGCCTTCGATCCCCGTGCTGAAAACACCATCACCCACGACGTCGCGTGCAACGTACAGGGATTCCGGCGTCGCCCGCGCGACGTCGTCCGTGTGGTTGCAGCCCGCCAGCCCTGCGGCCAAGCCAAGTGCGAGCAGCGTCTTCATTCGGTGCAACGTCATCCGTATCCCCTCGGGTGGCGTGTAGGCAGGTCTCCACGGCTCAGCCGGGCGTGGCGAATACCGTGATCTCTTCGCGGTCGTGGTAGAGCTGGCGTGCACGCACCTCCAGCGACCTGCCGGCCTGTTCGGCGAACAGGTCCAGGCACAGCTTCGTTTCGTCCCAGCGTTTCTTCATCGGCAGCTTGAGATTGAACACGGCGTGCCGGCACCAGCCTTCGCGGAACCAGTACGCCATGCGCTCGGCCACGCGCCGCGGTTGCTCCACCATGTCGCAGACCATCCAGTCCAGCGGCTGCGAGGGTTTCCAGTGGAAGCCGTCGGCGCGCAGATGCTCGACCAGGCCGGTCGCCAGCACATGCTCGCGCAGCGGGCCGTTGTCGACACTGGTCACGCGCAGGTGATGGCGCGTGAGTACCCAGGTCCAGCCACCCGGCGCGGCGCCGAGATCGGCGGCGGTCATGCCGGGCCTCAGCAGGGCCTCGCGCTGGCGTTCGTCGAGCAGCGACAGGAAGGCCTCTTCCAGCTTCAATGCAGAGCGCGACGGCGCATCGGGCAGCAGCTTCAGGCGTGGGATACCGAGCGGCCAGGGCGCGCTGTCGCGTGCATCGGCGACACACAGGAACAGGTGGTCGCCCTGCACGAACACCACATGCAGGCGCGGCAGGCGCGCATCGTCCTTCTCGCTCAGGAAGCCGGCCTTGCGCAGTGCCGGCCGCAGCGCATTGCCGAAACTCCGCGCGAGTCCCGCCAACGGCTTGGCGCTGTCGGAGTCCGGGTGTTCCACCCACAGGTCGCCGTAACGCCCGCTGCCCGCCAGGGCGGCGAGGAGCGGCGTGATGCGGTCCTTGGGGTCGATGCCACGCAGTTCGGCGAGCAGTCGCAGCTTCTGCCGGGCGAAGATCAGGTCGCGCCAGGGCAGGGCGCGGTCCAGCGCCTGCGCTTCCTCGCAGACAAACACGACATGACCATCGTTGCGCTGCGCGCGCGCATAGCCGGCGAACCCGGCCAACGCGGCGCGCTCGGTCAGTTCGGCAGCAAGTTCGGGTTCGAATCCCTGGCGGCAATAAGCCAGCAGGCCGGTCGTCGATGACATGGCGCGGTCGCGTGAAGCGGATGGCTGCGGCTCCTGCCGCGAGGACAGGGTACAGGAGAAGCCGGGTGCGATGGCTTCTCCGCGCGTCGCTCAGTACGTGTCGCCGCCCGACTCGCCATAGTGCCGGAGCACCGCGCGCGCATCCTCGCGGCGCAGGTCGCGCACGACCTCGATGCCGCGCTTGTTGAGCTCGCCGATCCAGTCCGCCGGCAGCGGACCTTCATCGAACTCGGTCAGTTCCATCACGTCCTCGGCGCGCGCGCCGATCAGCAGGCGGTCGATGCCGGCCCACACCGTGGCGCCGTAGCACTGGCAGCACGGCTGCGAGGACGTGGCCAGCACCACCGGCGCGATGCGGTCGTTGAGGCGCGGCGTCTGCAGGCGCTGCTGCGCCAGCATGTAGGCCATGTTCTCGGCATGCGCCAGCGAGCAGGTGTGGGGCATTACGCGGTTCACGCCGAGGGCGATGACGCGGTCATCGGGGCCGAACACCACCGCGCCGAACGGGCCGCCGGTATTGGCGTCCACGTTGCGGCGCGACAGGTCGATGGCCAGCGCGACCTTGGCTTCGTCGCTCGCGTAGGTCGCCGCGGGGTCGACCAGGTCGTGGGTCCAGGCGGGCAGGGTGAGGTGGATCTGTTGGTAGAGCATTACTGGGCAGGGAGTCTGGCGATGGAGGAATCGGATTCGCAGCGGCCGCTGACGCATTGGCAGGCGGTCACGTCAGCGAAGCCGCAAACGCCCATGCGTCCGCTGGCCGCGCACTGCGCCTGCACGCCCTGCGGATCGGTGGGGCTGTTCTTGTTCACGCAGGCCGGCATCGCGCCGCAGCAGTTGCCCACGTTCTTCACCGCGCAGTCGGCGCTGGTCCTGCAGGCGTAGTCGACGGTGACTGCGCCGGCTTCGCGCGGCGGCAATGTGCCGCCCGTGGGTTTGGGCGCGTGCGCGGACGCGGCGGGCGGCTCGGCAGCGGAACTGTCGGTGGACGCCGGTGCCGCGCACCCGACCAGCGCCATCAACGGGGCCAGCATCAGCAGCAGGGCGAACGGCAGGCGCAGGACGGTGCGGGGCATGGCGGACTCCATTCTTCGTTGTTGGAAACGACAGCCTGCCGCGCACCGCCTCAACGGGCGGTGAAACCGCCGGCTCAGCCCTTGGTGGCCCAGGTATCGCGCAGGGTCACGCTGCGATTGAACACCGGTCGTTCGGGGGTGTGGTCGTAGCGGTCGGCGACGAAATAGCCGGTGCGTTCGAACTGGAACGACTGCTCGGGCGCGGCGCTCGCTGCGGCAGGCTCCACGTAGCCGGTCACCGTGCGACGCGATTCCGGGTTCATGTAGTCGCGGTAGGTCTTGCCTTCCGACTCGTCGTCCGGGTTCGGCACGGTGAACAGGCGGTCGTACAGGCGGATTTCCGCAGCGACGGCATGCTTCGCACTGACCCAGTGGATGGTGCCCTTGATCTTGCGCTCGGCACCGGCCATGCCGGGACGCGATTCGGGGTCCAGCCAGCCGCGCAACTCGACGATCTCGCCTGCGTCGTTCTTGACCACTTCATCGCAGCGCACGATGCCGGCGCCGCGCAGGCGCACTTCGCCGCCCGTGGTCAGGCGCTTGAAGCCCTTCGGCGGCACCTCCTCGAAGTCCTCGCGCTCGATCCACAGCTCGCGCGAGAACGGCACGCTGCGCTGGCCGAAGGATTCGTCCTTCGGGTGGTTGGAGAACGTCAGCGTTTCCTCGTGGCCTTCCGGCAGGTTCGCCAGCACCAGCTTCACCGGATCGATCACGCCCATCCGGCGCGGCGCGGCAGCGTCCAGGTCTTCGCGCAGCGCGCCTTCCAGGATCGAGATGTCCAGCAGCGAGTTCTGCTTGCTGATGCCCACGCGATCCACCATCAGGCGCAACGCGGACGGCGTGTAGCCGCGGCGGCGGATGCCCTGCAGCGTCGGCATGCGCGGGTCGTCCCAGCCGTCGACCAGGTTGTCTTCCACCATCGCGAGCAGCTTGCGCTTGCTCATCACCAGGTAGTTGAAGTTCAGGCGCGAGAACTCGATCTGGCGAGGCTTGCTCGCTTCCTTTGGCAGGCCCTTGGCCAGCAGCGGCGCGATCAGGTCCGGCGAGTTGGCCAGGTCCACCTTGTCCACGCACCAGTCGTACAGCGGCCGGTGGTCTTCGAATTCCAGCGTGCACAGCGAATGGGTGATGCCTTCCACCGCGTCGCTCAGCGAGTGCGCGTAGTCGTACATCGGGTAGATCGGCCAGTCGTTGCCGGTGTTCTGGTGCTCGACGTGCTTGATGCGGTACAGCGCCGGGTCGCGCAGGTTGATGTTGCCGCTGGCCATGTCGATCTTCGCGCGCAGCGTGCGCGCGCCGTCGGGGAACTCGCCCGCGCGCATGCGCCGGAACAGGTCCAGGTTCTCTTCCACGCTGCGGTCGCGATACGGCGAGTTGCGGCCCGGTTCGGTCAGCGTGCCGCGGTATGCGCGCACTTCGTCCGCGCTCAGATCGCATACGAACGCGTCGCCCTGGCGGATCAGCTTCTCGCCGGCCAGGTACAGCACCTCGAAGTAATCCGAGGCGTGGCGCAGGTCGTGCCAGTCGAAGCCCAGCCAGCGCACGTCGTCCTGGATGGCGCGGACGTACTCGGGGTCTTCCTTGGCCGGATTGGTGTCGTCCAGGCGCAGGTTGCACACGCCATCGAACTCGCCGGCGATGCCGAAATCCAGACAGATCGCCTTGGCGTGGCCGATGTGCAGGTAGCCGTTGGGCTCGGGCGGGAAGCGGGTCTTCACCGAGGTGTGGCGACCGCTGGCCAGGTCCTCGCGCACGATCTGGCGGATGAAATCCCGTTTCTCGGGAGCGACATCATCCGGAAGGGCGGCAGGGTGGGCGTCGTCGTTGGACATCGGGGCGGACAGGCTCGGAAAAACGCAAGTTTAGCCGGTCCGGCGCTCGCACTGGTCTATCCTGAACAGCCCGACGCGCGTGGATCCCCGCATGAGCCTTCCTGTCCTGGTCATCGGCAACAAGAACTACTCGTCCTGGTCGCTGCGGCCGTGGCTGCTGCTGCGGCACTTCGGGGTGGGCTTCGAGGAGGTCCGGTTGCCCCTCGATACGCCGCAGTTCGCCGATGAAGTCCTGCGCCACTCCCCGACGGGCAAGGTACCAGCACTGCATGATGGCGACGTCCCGGTCTGGGATTCGCTGGCCATCTGCGAGTACGCCAACGAGCGCTGGCTGGACGGCCGGGGGTGGCCGAAGGACCTGGCCGCCCGCGCCATGGCGCGCGCTGCGGCGGCGGAGATGCACGCCGGCTTCGTCGCACTGCGCACGCAGCTGCCGATGAACAGCCGGCGGACTCCGGACGCCTACCGCTGGGATGCCGCCGCCCAGCGCGACATCGACCGCGTGCAGGGACTGTGGCGCCAGCTTCGTGATGCGCAAGGCGATGGCGGGGACTTCCTGTGCGGCGACTTCGGCATCGTCGATGCGATGTACGCGCCGGTGGCAGTCCGCTTCGATGGCTACGGCGTGCCGGTCGACGCCGTCGCGCGCCGCTACATGGATGCGCTGTTCGCGCTGCCGGCGATGCGGGAATGGCGCGCAGCGGCGGCGGAGGAAACTGAATCGGTTGCGGCCACCGAGGCACTGCGCTCCCCGCTGTAGCGGACGCCCGGTGTAGGCTGGTCCCGGAGGACACATCCATGCGCGTGGTCTACCTGGCCGACAACCTGTTCGACGCCCATCTGGTCAAGCACGCGCTGGAGGAGGCGGAGATTCCCGCGTTCGTGTTCGGCGAATCGCTGTTGGGCGGCATGGGTGAACTGCCTCTTTTCGGCGTGCTGCGTGTCTGCGTTCCGGACCCGGCGTTTCCTGAAGCAGAGGACATCGTGAAAGCGCTTGGACTGGAATCGCGCGACGACGGCCCCATCTTGGAAGGCGACGATGAGGGCGTCGGCATCCTGCCCGCCTGATCCGTCCTTCCCCCACGATCAAGAGGTTCGCCATGCTGGGTATCGGAGCCTACAAACAGCGCATGCCGCGCACGGAAGACATGCTGCCGGGACGCGAGACGCCACTGCCGTTGCATAACGTGCATTTCGTCAACGGCCATCCGCTGCGCGACGCATTCGAGGGATTGCAGCAGGTGGAGTTCGGCCTGGGCTGCTTCTGGGGTGCCGAGCGCAAGTTCTGGAACCTGCCGGGCGTGTACAGCACGTCGGCGGGCTATGCCGGCGGCGGCACGCGGAACGCGACCTACGAGGAAGTCTGTTCCGGCCAGACCGGCCATAACGAAGTCGTGCGCGTGGTCTACGACCCCGCACAGGTGTCGTTCGAACAGCTGTTGCAGGTGTTCTGGGAGAGTCATGACCCCACCCAGGGCATGCGCCAGGGCAATGATGTGGGCACCCAGTACCGGTCGGGCATCCATTGCCACACGCCGGAGCAGCAGGCGGCCGCCGAAGCCAGTCTGCAGGCCTATCAGCGACAGCTGCACGCGTCAGGCTACGGCGACATCACCACCGAGATCGTGCATCCGGCACCGCCGTTCTACTACGCCGAGGACTACCACCAGCAGTACCTGGCGAAGAATCCGAACGGCTATTGCGGCCTGGGTGGCACGGGCGTGAGTTGCCCGATCGGGCTGGAAACCTGACGCCTGCAACTGCGCGATGCTGCAGGTTGAAGGTCTGTCCCTGTGGGAGCGGCGTCAGGTGCGACGCGGCTCCCGCTACGCCAAGGGCCTGCAATCGCGACTTGCGTCGCTCCCGCCCGTTGCCTTGCCTGCGGTGGGGACCCGCGCGCAGGCCAGGCAAACCCGGGTTCCGATCGCCCGCCAGCGTGCGCAGGCACGCGCGGTGATCCGTCTCAGGCGGTGAGCTTCTCGCGGATCGTCGCGCGCAGTGCTTCGAGGTCCTTGGCGAAGATCTCGACGCCGGTGGCCAGCTTTTCCTTCGCCATCGGATCGGCCGCGATGGCCGCGGCAAAACTCTCCGCCGTCACCGGCGTTGCGATGACCGGTTCGACCTGGACCGGCGACAGCTTGCGCGGCAGTGGGTCGTGGTCCTGGTCCAGCTTCTCCAGCAGGTCCGGCGAAATGGTCAGCCGGTCGCAACCGGCCAGCGCTTCGATCTGCGCGGTCGAGCGGAACGAAGCGCCCATCACCACCGTCGCCGATCCCCGCCGCTTGAACTCGGCATACACCCCGCGCACGAACACCACGCCCGGGTCCTCGTCGATGTTCGCCGGTGCCTGTCCGTTGGCCACGTACCAGTCCAGGATGCGGCCCACGAAGGGCGAGATCAGGAAGGCGCCGGCCTCGGCACATGCGATGGCCTGGGTCGGATTGAAGATCAGGGTGAGGTTGCAGTCGATGCCTTCGGCCTGCAGCACGCGTGCAGCTTCCACGCCTTCCCAGGTGGAGGCGACCTTGATCAGGATGCGGTCGCGGCCGATGCCCTGGTCGGCGTACATCTGCACGAACTTGCGGGCCTTGGCCACGGTAGCCGCAGTGTCGTAGGCCTGGTCGGCATCCACCTCGGTGGAAACGCGGCCGGGGATCAGGCCGGCCAGCTTCGCGCCGACGCCGACGGTCAGGCGATCCACGACCTCATCCACCAGTGCCTCCCCGCCGCCCTGCGTGCGCGCCCAGGCGAGCTGCTCTTCGATCAGGTCGGCGTACACCGGCAGGTCCAGCGCCTTCTTCACCAGGGTCGGGTTGGTCGTGCAGTCCACGGGCTTGAGGCGCTTGATGGCGTCGTAGTCACCGGTATCCGCGACGACCACGGAGAGGTCGCGCAGTTGCTGCAGCTTGGAGGGGGCGGTGTCGGTCATGGGCGTCGATGGAGTGGGGGAAATCGGGCCACAAGTATGCCTTGTCCCGCAGGGACGGGCCGGCTGCGGGAGCGTACTTTTCGTGGATTGATGCGATAGCCGGCGTTGCAGGCTCAGCGATGGTGGTCGCCGTTGGCTTCGGGTTGGTAGCTGATCGCGGTTACGCGCAACCTGAGCGGCCGGTTGCCCGGCGCATGCCAGTCGATGGTCTGCCCGATCGACATTCCCAGCAGGGCGCTGCCTACGGGGGCAAGCACGGAAACCCGTCCGGTCTCGACGTTTGCTTCGTGCGGGTACACCAGCGTCAGGCGGTGGTGCTCGCCGGTGAGTTCGTCTTCGCACTCCACGCGCGAGTGCATCGTCACCACGTTGTCCGGCATCCGGTCCGGTGCGCGCACGTCGGCGCGGTTCAGTTCGTCCATGAGGGCGAGCGCGGCCGGGTGCCGCCGCAGCACGGGGGTGTCCAGCAGGGCCTCCAGGCGGGACATGTCGCGGCTGGAGACGACGAGCGGGGGCAGCGAAGGCGGCAGGCCGCTGGTGTGGGTGTTGTTCATCACGGTTCTCTCTGGATTTTGGGGTCGCGCAAAAGGAAACGGGCGACGCGTTGCCGCGCCGCCCATCGGAGTCCTGTTTTGCGCGCCTACCGTAGCCCGGAAGCGACGAGGGTTCAAGCCAACTACGGCGAGCGGGATGGTGTGTTGCGGCCGCTCGCGGCCTGCGGGCTGACGAAGGACGCGTCCAGTTCGAAAAGACCGGGCGGCAGGTCGCGGAACACACCGGCCAGTTCCATCAGGAAATCGTTCATGGCCGAGCTCCTGCGCCACACCATGGCGATCTGACGGCTGGGATGCGAATCGCTGAAGCCCAGCAGATGGATGTTTTCGTAACGCGCTACCGGCGGCTTCACCGCCAGGGTCGGCAGCAGGGTGATGCCGACGTCGGCGGCGACCATCTGCCGCAGCGTCTCCAGGCTGGTGGCGCGGAACTCCGACTTCTCGTTGGCGCCCGAGAGGCGGCATACGTCCAGCGCCTGCTCGCGCAGGCAGTGTCCGTCCTCAAGCAGCAACAGCTGATGCTGCGAGAGTTCGGCCAGCGTCAAGGACTCGCGTTTCGCCAGCGGGTGCGATTCCGGCACCGCGAGCAGGAAGGGTTCTTCGAACAGGAACTCGGTGTGCAACTGGTCGTCCGCCACCGGCAACGCCAGCAGACCGGCATCGAGCTTGCCTTCGCGCAGGCGCGACAGCAGCACGTCGCTTTTTTCCTCGACCAGCAGCAGTTCCAGATGCGGAAACCGCGCACGCAGCCGCGGCACCACGTGCGGCAGCAGGTAGGGCCCCAGGGTGGGGAACAACCCCAGCCGCACGGTGCCGGCTTCGGGATCCTGGCTGCGGCGCGCGGCTTCCTTCATCTGCTCGACTTCGGCGACGATGCGGCGTGCGCGATCGGCGGCATCGCGACCGGCGGGCGTCAGCATCACCTTGCGGGGCGCGCGCTCCACCAGCGGCACGCCCAGCTCGTCTTCCAGCTTCTTGATCTGCGTGGAGAGCGTGGGCTGGCTGACGTAGCAGGCCGCAGCCGCGCGACCGAAATGCTTGTGGTCGGCCAGCGACACCAGGTACTTCAGATCGCGCAGGTTCATGGGCTCCCTCCGAGCCGGTGGGTGCCACTCTATCGGGAAAACGGCGCCCGACGCAGGTGGCTTACGCCGCGACGGCGTCGACGGGTTCGACCGGCGCCGACGAGCGGATCAGGTGATCGAACGCGCTCAGGGCGGCCTTGGATCCTTCGCCCATGGCGATGACGATCTGCTTGTACGGCACGGTGGTCGCGTCGCCTGCGGCGAACACGCCCGGCAGGCTGGTCTGGCCGCGGTCGTCGACGATGATTTCGCCACGCGGACTCAGGTCCACCGCGCCCTTCAGCCATTCCGTGTTCGGCAGCAGGCCGATCTGCACGAAGATGCCCTCCAGTTCGACACGGTGCGTGTCGCCGCCGGTACGGTCCTTGTAGACCAACCCGGTGACCTTGCTGCCGTCGCCCAGTACCTCGGTGGTCTGCGCGCTGGTCACCACGCGCACGTTGGGCAGGCTGTGCAGCTTGCGCTGCAGCACGTCGTCCGCGCGCAGCTTGCCGTCGAACTCGATCAGGGTGACATGCGCCACGATGCCGGCCAGGTCGATCGCGGCCTCGACACCCGAGTTGCCGCCGCCGATCACCGCCACCCGCTTGCCCTTGAACAGCGGGCCGTCGCAGTGCGGGCAGTAGGCGACGCCCTTGTTGCGGTACTCGTTCTCGCCCGGCACGTTCATCTGCCGCCAGCGTGCACCCGTGGAAAGGATCACGGTCTTCGACTTCAGTGCCGCTCCGTTGGCCAGTCGTACTTCGACCAGACCATCCGCGCCCGCGGGGACCAGTTTCTCCGCGCGCTGCAGGTTCATCACGTCCACCTGGTAATCGCGCACATGCTGTTCCAGCGCCGCGGCGAGCTTGGGGCCTTCGGTGTACGGCACTGAGATGAAGTTCTCGATGGCCATGGTGTCCAGCACCTGGCCACCGAAGCGTTCGGCCGCCACGCCGGTGCGGATGCCCTTGCGTGCGGCGTAGATGGCCGCGGCGGCGCCGGCGGGACCGCCGCCGACCACCAGCACGTCGTACGGCGCCTTGGCCTTGATCTTCTCGGCCTCGCGCTTGCCGGCGTTGGTATCGAGCTTGGCGACGATCTCTTCCACGCCCATGCGCCCGGCGCCGAAGACTTCGCCGTTGAGGAAGATGGTCGGTACCGACATCACCTGGCGCTCTTCGACTTCCTGCTGGAACAGTGCACCGTCGATGGCGACGTGCTGGATCTTCGGGTTCAGCACCGCCATCAGGTTCAGCGCCTGCACGACATCCGGGCAGTTCTGGCACGACAGCGAGAAGTAGGTTTCGAAGCGGTATTCACCGTCCAGCGTGCGGATCTGTTCGACCACGTCCTGCGCCAGCTTCGACGGATGACCACCGACCTGCAGCAGTGCCAGCACCAGCGAGGTGAACTCGTGGCCCATCGGCAGGCCGGCGAAGCTCAGGTGGATGTCATGGCCCGGCGAGGTCAGCGAGAACGATGGCGTGCGTTCGCCGCCGCGCTGCTCGTCGACGCGGATCTTGTCCGATACCTCTTGCAGGTCCTTCAGCAGCGCCTGCAGTTCGGCCGAACCGGCGCTGTCGTCCAGGTGGGCGGTGATGTGGATCGGGCGTACGGCCTTGTCCATGTAGGCCTTGAGCTGCGTCTTCAGATTGGCGTCCAGCATGGCGAACGTCTCCGTGGAGGAATTTGGGAAGCGGGGAGGTCAGGCGTTTGCAGGAGCGGCATGCGCCGGGAGAGAGTCCGGCAGGGAGGGAACCGGGAGCGGCACATGCCGCTGCTGCAAACGTCCGAAGAGGCCGACCTCCGGGCGCGCGGCCCGGAGGTGGTGTGATGCGGTGGAACAGGCGCAGCCGCGTGGCGGATGCGCCGATGACGCGTGCTTGAAGCCTCAGATCTTGCCGACCAGGTCCAGCGACGGGGCAATCGTCTGCGCGCCTTCCTTCCACTTGGCCGGGCAGACCTGGCCGGGGTTGGCGGCGGTGAACTGCGCGGCCTTCAGCTTGCGCAGGGTTTCCGACACGTCGCGGGCGATCTCGTTGCTGTGGATCTCGGCGGTCTTGATGACGCCTTCCGGGTTGATGACGAAGGTGCCGCGCAGGGCCAGGCCTTCTTCTTCGATGTGCACGCCGAAGGCGCGGGTCAGCTGGTGGGTCGGGTCGCCGACCAGCGGGAACTGGGCCTTGCCCACCGCCGGGGAGGTTTCGTGCCACACCTTGTGCGAGAAGTGCGTGTCGGTGGTGACGATGTAGACCTCGGCGCCGGCCTTCTGGAACTCGGCGTAATGGGTCGCGGCGTCTTCCACTTCGGTCGGGCAATTGAAGGTGAAGGCGGCCGGCATGAAGATCAGGACCGACCACTTGCCCTTCAGGGTGCCGTCGGTGACTTCGACGAACTCGCCGTTGTGGAACGCGGTGGTCTTGAACGGCTGGACCGGGGTGTTGATCAGGGACATCGGAGATCCTCGTGAGTGGAGTGGGTGTGGTGAAGCGATGGCGCCATGGTAGGTAGAGACTATTGATTCCTCAAATCGATTAATAAGATTGAATAGATAGTTTCTTCCTATCAAAGAGCAAAATTGCACGGCGCGAGACCCGCGTTTGCACAGGCCTCTGTATCCGAAATGGCTTTCAACATCATGTTTTTCAAGGGCTTGCAGGAAAGGCGGTTGGCTGGCGGCAACGACGTGGCCCCCTGTCCCGCGTCGCCGGACGCGGGCCGTGGCGCCTTCGGCCTTGGGTGAAACACTCGAACGCGGGGGACTGACGTCCATACGCCATTGAGCACCATGATGGTGCGCCGCGGTGACGGGGCTGCGTCAGGCCCGTGCCGCCCCGGTACCATGCGCAGCCATGCCCGCCGAACCGTCCCTTTCACGACTCGACCAGGCCCTGCGCGTCGCTGCGGGACGCCTGCCCGGCCCGGATGCGCGCCACGAGGCCGAGCACCTGCTGCTGCACGTGCTCGGCCGCGACCGCGCCTGGCTGTTCTCGCATGGCGACGACGCGTTGCCCGCCGAGTCGGCAACGGCCTTCGAAGACTTGCTGGCGCGTCGCATGGTCGGCGAGCCGCTTGCCTATCTCCTTGGCCAGCGTGGTTTCTGGACGCTGGATCTGCAGGTGTCGCCAGCGACGCTGATTCCGCGACCGGAAACCGAGCGGCTGGTCGAACTGGCGCTGGCGCGCCTGCCCCCCGATCACGCGCTGCGCGTCGCGGACCTCGGCACCGGCAGCGGGGCCATTGCGCTTGCGATCGCCAGCGAGCGGCCGCTCGCGCAGGTGGTGGCGACGGACATCAGCGCGGAGGCGCTTGATGTCGCGGGAGCGAACGCGCAGGCCAACGGCATCGCCAACGTCGCCTTCCGCCACGGCAGCTGGCTGGCGCCGCTGGCCGGCGAGCGATTCGATCTGATCGCCAGCAATCCGCCTTACATCGCCGAAGACGATCCCCACCTCGCGCAGGGCGATCTGCGCTTCGAGCCGCCGTCGGCACTGTCGTCCGGCAGGGACGGACTGGATGCGGTACGCGCGATCGTCCTGGCGGCGCCGGATCATCTGGTGCCGGGCGGATGGTTGTTGCTCGAGCACGGCTGGGATCAGGGTGCGCCGGTACGCGCGCTGCTGATGGCGCGCGGATTCATCGACGTGGCAACCGAAACCGACCTGGAGCACCGCGACCGGGTCACGCTCGGACGCGTAACGGAAGCGCAGGACGCGAGCCGCTAGACTATCGGCTTTCGCCCAGGAAACGCCGCCCATGCGCACGCTGTACCCCGAGATCGAGCCCTTCGACACCGGCACGCTGAAGGTCGACGACCGCCACACGCTGTACTACGAACAGTGCGGCAACCCGGACGGCAAACCGGTCGTCCTGCTGCATGGCGGGCCGGGCGCAGGCTGCAGCCCGAAGATGCGCCGCTTCCACGATCCGGCCAAGTACCGCATCGTGCTGTTCGACCAGCGTGGCTCCGGCCGTTCCACGCCGCATGCGGACCTGGTGGACAACACCACCTGGGACCTGGTGGCCGACATCGAAAAGCTGCGCGAGACACTGGGTATCGACCGCTGGCAGGTGTTCGGCGGCAGCTGGGGCTCCACGCTGGCGCTGGCCTATGCGGAGACGCACCCGCAGCGCGTCACCGCACTGGTGCTGCGCGGCATCTTCATGCTGCGCCGCTGGGAACTGGAATGGTTCTACCAGGAGGGCGCCAGCCGCCTGTTCCCGGATGCGTGGGAGCACTACCTCGCCGCCATCCCGCTTGTCGAACGGCATGACCTGATCTCCGCTTTCCACCGTCGCCTGACCTCGGACAACGTGGATATCCGATTGGCGGCGGCGCGTGCGTGGAGCGTGTGGGAAGGCGCCACCAGCTTCCTGCACGTGGACGAGGATTTCGTCAGCGGGCACGAAGACGCCGAATTCGCGCTGGCGTTCGCGCGCATCGAAAACCACTACTTCGTCAACGGTGGTTTCTTCGAGGTCGAAGACCAGTTGCTGCGTGATGCGTCGCGCATCGCCGACATCCCCGGCGTGATCGTGCACGGCCGCTACGACGTGGTCTGTCCGGTCGCCAACGCCTGGGAACTGCACAAGGCCTGGCCGAAAGCGAAGCTCGAGATCACACCGGCATCCGGTCATTCGGCATTCGAGGCGGAAAACGTCGACGCGCTGGTGCGCGCAACGGACGAGTTCGCCTGAGGTCGGCACGTCGACCTCGTTGCCGCAGCTTGAGGGGAAGGAAATGGACGATCAGCGCAAGCAGGCTTCCGGGTTCGACCAGCGCGTGCTGGATCTCTACGACGACTACGCGCACGGCCGCATAGACCGGCGCGGTTTCCTCTCCGGTGCCGCGCAGTTCGCCGTGGCCGGCACCACCGCTGCGGGACTGCTCGCGGCGTTGATGCCGCAGTACGCGTTGGCGGCGCAGGTGGCAACGGATGACCCACGCATCACCACGGTCTATCGCACGTTCCCTGCGCCCGCGGGTCACGGTGAGGGGCGTGGCTTGCTGGCCATGCCACGGACTGCGGGTCGCCACCCGGTGGTGTTGGTGGTGCACGAGAACCGCGGCTTGAATCCCTACATCGAAGACGTCGCACGCCGCCTGGCGGTGGCCGGCTTCATCGCCTTCGCCCCCGACGCGCTGTATCCGCTTGGCGGTTATCCCGGCAATGACGACACCGGACGCGAGATGCAGGCCACGCTGGACCGCGCCAGGGTAATGGCGGATATGGAAGCCGCAGCGCACTTCGCGCATGGGCTCCCGCGCACCAACGGCAGACTGGGCGTGGTCGGGTTCTGCTTCGGTGGCCTGGTCACCAACCTGTTGGCGGCGCGGCTGCCCGAGCTGGTTGACGCGGGCGTGCCGTACTACGGAGGCCAGCCCACAGCGGAAGAGGCGGCGCGCATCAAGGCGCCCCTGCTGCTGCAGTTCGCCGAGCTGGACACGCGTGTCAACGCGGGGTGGCCCGCCTACGAACAGGCGCTCAAGGCAGCCGGTGTGTCCTATGAGGCGCATGTCTACCCGGGCGTCAACCACGGATTCCACAACGACACCACGCCCCGTTACGACCCGGCGGCCGCTGACCTCTCCTGGCAACGCACGCTCGCGTTCTTCCGCCTGCAGCTCGCCTGATCGACGTACGGCTCCCTGCGCCACCCGTGAGGTGCCGGGCGTGTCCGGTGCACGCACAGCGGTGCGATCCAGTCGTGTGGGTGCCGCTCCTTCCTTGAGGCGTGACGGCGTAGGCCACGTGATCTGGAGCGGATCGAGCAATGACGGCACACGCGGCAATGCAGGCGGGCGACGCGAGGATCGGGCTGGAGGATGTCGACATCCCGCGGCTCGGGATGGCGGCCATGCGGTTCATCAAGGCGATCGAACAGGGCCAGCACGACGTCTTGTGGGATGCTGCCTCCGCATCGATCCGTCGTGCGATGGGACGTGAGGCGTTCGTCGCGCTGATGGCGCAGCGGCACGGTGCGCTGGGTCGGGGGCGAAGCCGTCGCTGGGCGGCCGTGCGCGTCGACCAGCCGAGTCAGCGGCCGCGATGGCAGCCGGGCACGTATGCCGTGCTGGAGTTTTCGGTGATGTTCGGCGAAACCGGCGCGCCGCATCGCGAAACGGTGACGCTGCGGCGCGAGGACGAAGGCGTCTGGCGCCTGGCGGGCTACGCGGTCAAGGCCGACTGAGGCGCGTCAGCCGCGCGGCGTGCCGTCCAGGGTGTGGTCGATCATCCAAAGTCCCGCCCAGAGCTTGGCATCCAGTTCGTACCCCTCCCGCATCTTCTGCACCAGCCACGCAGCGGCGCGCGTGCGCGGGACGGCGTGCACGGTGATGTCCTCGTCACCATCACCGCCGCCTTCGCCGATCCTGCGCAGCCCGGTCGCCCGGACGAAGGCGATCTTCTCGCTGCTGCTGCCGGAGGATGTCGGGCCGATCATCAGGACCTCGGCCTGCTGCGCCGTCCAGCCGGTTTCCTCCTCCAGTTCACGGATGGCGGATACCTCGATCGACTCGCCGGCATGGATGTCGCCGACCAGGCCCGCGGGCATCTCGATGGTCCGTGCCTGCAACGGCACGCGGAACTGCTCCACGAACAGCACGTCGTCGTCCGGCGTCACCGCGATGATGATGGCCGCCAGCCCACCGGCATGCGCGCGTTCCACGTATTCCCACGTGCCGCGCACCATCATCCGCTGGTACTTGCCTTGCCACACGATGTGGGCGGGTTGTTGGTGGGTGTCGCTCATGAGGCGAAGTCCGTCCTGGTCCACGGGAATGCAAATGTGAGATCAACATGCGCCATTGGAGTGTCCTTCATTTCAGTCGCATGACGAATGATGAGAAAACATTGTTGCACGTCAATAACGGGGGGCCGTGACCCCGTACTTCAGGAGTATCGGGCGCCATTGAAGGAAAGCCCAATCGAATCATGTCCTTGCGCTCTTGGCGACCCTCCTGGATGGCACCTCTGAGTGTGCGTCTGATCCCGCTTCTGCAACTGGTGACTCACGGGGTGTCATCCGGAGCGGCCGAGTACGTGGCCGAAGGGGACGACCCGCAATTCCGCGTTGATCCCGATCTTGGCATCCATGCGCTGGTGCCGGGTTGGTATGTGATGGAGGTTGTTCTTCAAGCCACAGAAGGAGCTATCCAGCGCCCCTGCCTGTATCCCGATTACGGCGGCGGCTGCAGCGAGGCGACGCGCATCCCGCTCCCCCAACCGGATGCCTTGGGGCGAATAAGAGCGTTGGTCCTGATCAGCCGGACACTGCGTGCCATGCGCTTCGATCCGACCATCCGGCCCGCGCGATTCCGGATTGGTGTCCTGAAGTTCAGCCGGATTACACGTCCACGCGCCTTGTGGATGCTGCTGCGGGGCGCCGACAAATCCAGCGAGGTGCAAATCGCGCCCTTGCTTGCGCGGTTGATCCGCTTTGTCAAAGACGCTGGCCGGCAGGGACTCAGTCCTGCGGTCGATGCCCTGGTGCATTGTCACTATGGCGCATCGCGCCATGCCGCCGGCGGTTATGTTCAATGGCTGGATCATTTCGACCCTCTCAAGGGGCGTGGACTTGAGCAGGCACGCATCAATGCCGACCAGTTCACGAATGGCCCGCTGATCTCAGTGGTGCTGCCTGTCTACAACACCCCACTGACATTCCTCAGGCGATGCATCGACAGCGTGCGAGGTCAGACATATCGGAACTGGGAGCTCTGTATTGCAGACGATGCCTCGCCCGACCCCCGTGTTGCGGAGTGTCTCAACGCCTATGCCAGGGACGATGCGCGGATCAAGGTCGTCATGCGCACGCAGAATGGACACATCAGCGAAGCCACCAACAGTGCACTGGCGATGGCTTCCGGTACTCATGTCGCCTTCCTCGACCATGACGACGAACTGAGTGCTGATGCGCTGCGTCAGGTAGCGCTGGCTCTCGCGGAACACCCCCGGGCGCGACTGGTATACAGCGACGAGGACAAGATCGATGCGTCAGGTCGTCGCTTCGACCCGCACTTCAAGCCGGGGTGGAATCCGGAACTGCTCCGTTCCCAAAACTACATCTGCCACCTGATGGTGGTCGAGACCAGTTTGTTGGCGCAGGTCGGCCTGTTGCGCACGGGCTTCGAGGGTTCGCAGGATCATGACCTCGTGCTCAGGTGCACCGAGGTGCTGCTTCCCGAGCAGATCTGCCATATCCCCAAAGTGCTGCATCACTGGCGCGCTATAGAAGGTTCGACTGCGCTCGGGGGTGACCAGAAGAGTTATGCATCGGAGGCCGGGCGCCGTGCGGTAAGCGATCACCTGCAGCGTATACGGCGGGACGGCGCAGTGGAGATCGTATCTGCAGGGTGCTACCGCACCCTGCTGGTGCTGCCCGCTTCCGCCCCCAAGGTCAGCGTCATCATTCCTACCAAGGATCGCGCCGACCTGCTCTCGCTGTGCGTGGGGAGCGTGCTGAAGAAGACGGAGTATCCGGACATCGAAGTCCTGGTGGTGGACAACGGCAGCCTAGATCCCGATGCGCGCGCCTTGTTGAAGGAGCTGCGGCAGACGCCTCAGGTCCGCGTGCTGGATTATCCCATCCCGTTCAACTTCTCGGCGATCATCAACCATGGTGTCCGGCATGCGACGGGAGACGTCCTTTGCTTGCTGAACAACGACACCGAGGTCATCAATCCGTCTTGGCTCCATGAACTGGTGGGTCGTGCGATCCAGCGTGACGCGGGCGCGGTCGGCGCGATGCTCTACTACCCCGACGACACCATCCAGCATGCGGGTGTGGTGCTGGGGTTGGGTGGCGTGGCAGGCCATGTCTATACCCGCATGGATCGCGGTGCGCCGGGTTACATGGCGCGGGCATGGGTCGCCCAGAACATGAGTGCCGTAACCGCAGCCTGCATGGCGGTGAGGAAAGCAGTCTTCGAGGAAGTGGGTGGCTTCGACGAAGTGCTGCCCGTTGCTTTCAACGACATCGATTTCTGCCTGCGCCTGCTGCGGGCCGGCTACCGCAATGTCTGGACACCGTATGCCGAGCTCTACCACCACGAATCCGCGAGTCGCGGCAGCGAGGACTCGCCCGAGAAGCAGGCGCGCTTCGCTGCGGAAGTGCATGCCATGAAATGGCGCTGGGGTGATCTGCTGCACGACGACGCGGCCTACAACCCCAACCTCACGTTGGACCAGGGCGATTACGGCCTGGCCTTCCCGCCGCGCTCGCCGAAATTGCGCATCGCCGGCGCACCCACCCAACACTGAAGTCCCAGGCAATCGAACAATGAGTCTTCTTTTCCGGCATCTCGCTGAAAGCCTCCGTAAACCCGACCATTGGCTCTACGCCAGCTGGCTGGATGTCATCACCAAGTACCGCAAGAACGCGCTGGGACTGTTCTGGATCTTCTTTCCGCCTACCGTCTACATCTGGGGGCTGGGCGCGTTCATGGGCGCGATCCAGGGCAAGCAGATGGGTTCGTTCCTGGCTCACATAGGATTCGGATTCATGCTCTTCCGGCTGATGTCGACGATGTTCATCGAAGCCGGAGCGACGTTCGCGGCACATCTTCCGTATATCCATGACGGCAACTTGAGGCTCACCGACTACGTGCTGCGGACTTTGTCCAAGGCGCTTATCCATTTCCTGTTCGCCATTCCTCTGTTGGCACTGGTGCTGGTAGGGGAGGCGTCCGTTTCGCCGCTAGGGTTGCTCTTTTCGTTCGCGGGCCTGTTGGTCGTGTTGTTGAATCTCTTCTTCTTGGGGGTGCTGGTGGCGCTCGTCGGCGCGCGCTATCCCGACGTCAACGTTTTTTTCGGTAGCGTGATGCTCGCGGTGTTCCTGATAACGCCCATCGTCTGGCTCGCCGAAGCGGCGCCTGCGGACACGATGCACGGCACGCTGATGCGCGCCAATCCTTTCCATCACATGCTCGCCGTGGTTCGAGGCCCGATCCTCGATGAGGCGATCGAGATGTCGACCTACATCTACATCGGTGCGATGACGGTGGCCGGAGTGCTGATATCGGCGTTCTCCTATTCGCGGTTCGCACGTCGCGTTCCGATCTGGCTCTGAGGAGGCCGACGTGACAGTTTCCCTGCGCGCATACAACGTCTCCCTCGAGCTGCCGACGGAAGTCCACAAGACGGGTCGCAAAGGCTATAGCGACCTGCTGGCTACGATCTCGGGTGCCGTCCGCTACCAGTCCACTATCCTTTCCGGCATCAATTTCGCGGCGGCCGACGGCGACCGTATTGGCGTCATGGGGCTCAATGGCGCGGGAAAGACCACGCTCCTGCGCGTCCTCAATGGAGCTTATCCTCCCACCGCCGGGGTCGTGCGCGCCGAGGGCACCCGGCAGTCCCTGCTAAGTCCTCTGCTTGGTTTCTCCGAGTTCGCGTCGGTCGCTGAAAACATCTTCCTGCGCGGAACGGCCATGGGCCTGCGCTACCGCCAACTGAAGATCGCAGCTCCGGAGATCCTGGAATTTGCGGGTCTTACAGATCGCGCTGAGTATCCGTTGTACTCGTTGTCCAGCGGCCAGAGGATGCGGTTGGGATTCTCCATCTCGACCGCGGTGCAACCCGATATCCTGCTGATGGACGAGTGGCTGTCGACCGGTGATGCTTCATTTGTCCAGCGAGCCAGAAAGCGCATGACGGACCGTTTCGAAGGAAGCCGGATCGTCGTGATCGCGAGCCACAGTACCGGGCTCCTGAGGAACACCTGCAACAAGGCAATGGTACTGGACAAGGGGAAGATGAGGTTTTTCGGTGAAATCACCGAAGGCCTGGATGTGTATCGCGAAATGATCTCGCTCGCGTCCGCCGATGTTCGGGATGCGGCGGCCGGCGACGATCCCATCCTGTTCGGAAGCACGACAGGTGTGGTCGAGCGCATCCGGGCCGCCGGTGGGGCACTCGAGGTCTCGGGCTGGGCGATGGACGAGCGCGGAAAGGAGCCTGCCGTGGTGTGCCTGGAATTCTCCGGCGAGAAGCACCTGATAGAGACCTTCGAACGCATCCAGCGCGACGACGTGAGCTCTTACCTCGGGAAGACGTCCGGAAAGTACGGCTTTCGCGTGTCGCTGCCCTTGCTGGAAGCGACCGATGTCGCGCACCTCGTCGAGCACTTGCGGGTCAGCGTCGGCAAGAATACTTCGCGACTCAGCCCTCCCTTGCCTCTGGTCCGCGCGAGCGTCGTCGAGACGGACTGAGGCAGCTGCGATCTGCACACGGCGCCGCGGTCAGCGCCCCGTTGCTCAATTAATGATGTGGAAACTAGATCACTATGAATGAAGTCGTCAGCACCGTCGTCAGATTCCACGATCCAGCCGGCTTGGCCAGGTTGGAGCGTGCGATCCAAAGTCTTCATTCGCAGACGGACGTTCTTGTGCAAACGATCGTCGTCACCCAGGGATTCAATGGCGACGATCTCGCGCGGGTCAGAGAGTGCGTGGGTAGGCAATGGTTCTTCGAGTGGATGCCGCGGCCGGTTGTCCTAAATCATGCCGACCAGTCGCGCCGTGACATCAGGTCGGATCTGATCAATCTTGGCATCGAGGAGCACAAGCGACGTGGCAATCGCTACCTTGCCTTCCTCGACTACGATGATCTGCTCTATACCCACGCGTACAAGACGCTCACTGCGGCGCTGTCGAACACGGCGGCGGCAGTCGCATTCGCCGGCATGGAAATGGCCCATGCGGTTGGCTTGCAGGATTATGACTTCATCTATGACATGAGCAAGCCTTTCAAGGGGAAGAACAAGCTGGACCTCGTGCACGAGAATTTCGCGCCGCTCCACTCCTATATGGTGGACTGCAGCAAGGTCTCGGCTCACGAGCTCCAGTTCAGGAGCGAATTGAACCGTGTCGAGGATTACGACTTCCTGCTGCGTGTGGCAGGCCCCAATCCTTGCGACTTCAGTCAGCTGAAGGTGTGCATTGGCGCGTACATCCAACGAAGTGACGACAGCAATACGACGCCAAAAGGCGTCGACACGCCTGAAGACAAGATCAAGCAGGAGGTCTGGAAGTCGAATCGCGATCTGCTGAACAGTCTTCGCAGCACTTACGAAGTCAAGCTGTTTGCGTCCGACCTCTGAAAGGAAGTAGAGCGATGATCAACGAACGAATGAACGACGTTAACCTGCTTCGCGCGTCTGGGCTGGTGGACAGGATGTACCTCGCAGCCGCTATGGGAATGGATGCGGACGCAGCCGGCGTACCCATCGAACTGCTGTATCTGGAGAATCCCAGCTACTGGGCGGCGGCGACTTCGCCGTTGTTCGATGGGCGCTACTACCTCGGTCAGGTTCCCGAGATCAAGGATGCCGGCATCAATCCGCTCTTGCACTATGTGCAGAAGGGTTTCAAGGACGCAAGGTCGCCATCGCCCTTGGTCGACATGATGCACGTAACCAACCAGCTGATCGGTGACGTGGGGCGTCCAATAACCCTGGCCGACAGGCGAAAATCGCTGGAGCGCTACCCCGGTCTCCGGCAAGCCTTGCTGGAGACGGGTGCTGATCCGAACATATTCTTCAACAACAAAGTCTATCGAAGCCAGCATCACGCTATTCCCATCGGCGCTGTCGACATTCCGCTCGAGCACTACATCGCAAGGCGCGGACGAAACGGGGGGAGCTATCTCGAATGCTCCTCGATCGCGTCCTTCAAGTACTACATGGCAAACAACCGCGATCTAGAGCAGGCGGGCGTTGTCCCGCTTATGCACTTGCTGCAGTTCGGTCTCGCCGAGGGCCGGCGCTTTTCGCCCGCCAAATGCGTGAGCGAAAGCTTCCTTGGAAATGCCGCTTCGTTGTTCGGCGACGACAGCATGAAGACGTTGCCCGGATTCATCGCTGCCAATGGGGCTACGGGCCAGCTCGCGGGTCCGCAGTGGCCGACCCCGTTCACGAAAAAGCGGCTTCCCGCGCTGATTCACGAGGCGGTTAAGGGCGGCCGGAACTGCTTTGTCGGGATCGTGCTCTACAACAACAGCGACCAGGAGCTCCGCAAGCTGGAAGCTTCGCTGAAGCGTGAGGCTGCCGAGCACAAAGGTTACCGCATTCGCTGGCAGTACTTCTCCAACGATCCCGCCAACGTCGAGAGGTACGAGCGGATCGTCGATAGGCGAATCCTCGTGGCAGAGGGCGGGCACAATCTTGGTTTCGGGCGCGCGCACAATGAACTGATGCAGCGAGCGTTCCATGAAGACTCGCTCTATGTCGGCGCCAATCCGGATGGCTACTTCACGCCCGGATCGATCAAGGCGCTGATCGACATGTCCGACTATTTTAAGGGCCAGGCGCTCATAGAGGCGGTGGCGGCGCCGGTCGATCATCCGAAGTGGCATGACCCGGTAACGTTGGATACTAATTGGGTTTCGGGAGCCTGCTTTGCGCTGCCGAAGGCGCTGTGGGCGGAGACGCGCGGTTTCGATCCCGCCATCCATATGTACAGTGAAGACGTCGACCTTTCTTGGCGCGTCAGGTTGCTTGGAGGTCTGCTGAAGGTGTGTCCCTCCGCACGTTTCGTCCACGATGTCACGCCCAGGTTCAGTGCCGTCGAGACGCAGGACGTCGAGATCGCGCGCGCCAAGGCCATGCTGACGGGGGCGTACTACCTTGCGAGGAAGTGGGGTGATGCGCAGCAGGCAGCAAAGGTCAGGAACGCGCTGAGCACCTACTTCACGCCTGCTGAGATAGATGGCTTTGCGGCTCCCCAAGGGGTCATCTCGATGGATGCGGCTCGCCGCATCACCAACTTCTCCCACGAGCGATTCGCGCCTTCACGCTTCTGGAACTGACGCGTTGCCGTACGTAATGGCTGCGCCAGTGTACTGATCCACCAATCTGGTTATCGATGAAAAGAGTAATCACCTTCGGCACCTTCGATCTTCTGCACGAAGGTCATCTGAGGATCCTTGAGCGAGCCAAGGCGCAGGGCGAGTACTTGATTGTCGGCGTGTCGACGGATCGCCTGAATGCGGAAAAGGGCAAGCGATCGTTCTTCGACCAAGAGCATCGCAAGGAATGTGTCGCGGCCCTCGCCTGTGTGGATGAGGTGTTCTTCGAGGATTCGCTGGAGCGGAAGGACGAGTACATCCGCCAGCATCGCGCGGATATGCTCGTCATGGGCGACGACTGGCAGGGCAGGTTCGATTGGGTGTCATGCGAGGTCGTTTACCTGCCCAGGACGGAAGGCGTGTCGTCGACTGAGGTAAAGGCCAGTATCGGAGAACGATTCAAGCCCCTCCGGGTGCTGTTTGGCGACACTTACCTGAAGAAGCACTACGACTGTGCACTCAGCCTTGTCAATGAGATGACCGGCGCGAACATGGCGCCGGTCCTCACGCAGGGAAAAGCGCTTCCGCCTGGCATAGACTGTGACTGCATCGTGTACTTCAATTTGCCCGTCAATGCGCCGACCGGTGAATACGCCGGCAAGCCTCGGGTCCTGATCGATCATGGGGCCAGCAACCTGAAGTGGTTTCTGGCAAATCAGCGGCGATTTGATTTCTTCGACGTCATCATCACTGCGGGTCCTGATCACACTCGATCTCTCTTGACGTTCTTTCCGGACGCTCCCGATGGTCAGGGGAAAGTACGGTCCGCAGGATTCATCAAGTCGAAACAATTGCTAGGAACTCCGCTGCGAACGCGCGAGGAAGTATGCGCGGGATGCAATCTGGACCCTCTGAAGCCAATCGTACTGTTCGTTCCCACGTGGTATATAACCAACAATCGTGACATCGCAATTGCTATCGAGCAGATCGCGGAGATCGATAACCATGTCGCGCTGCTGCATCCAGAAACGGCACACATCGATACTTCCAAATTGAACTTGGCGGCAAACGAGAACGGCGTCTTGAGTGAGCTCTTGAAGCATGCTGACTGCGTGATTTCGGAACTGTCTTCAACTATTTTTGAGGCTGCAGCGCTAGGTAAGCCGGTTGTCCAGATCCTGTTGGCCGAATACTCGGACAACAATGCGTCGATGTTCGATTTTCCCTACTCGGCAGGGACGTCCGAGCTGTTCTGTGGGGGGCTGCCTTGCCGACCTCAAGGGGTGAAAGCGGCTGTCGAGCGTGTGCTTTCTGGTTCGGTGGAAGTCTTGGCAGCGCTCGCTGGAATGAGGGGCCGGATACTTCGAGGGACGTCGATCGTAGACGATAGCTCGGTAGCTATCGTTGATGAGATTGCGCGGGCGTGCCAATTGACGGCGACCGCGCTGGCGACGACTCGTGCAGCGCGAAAGCATTCGGTCGCCACTTATGCATTGGCGCATGAGAATCTTCTATTTTCCAGAAACACATTGATCGCTTGTGGTGGTGGTCGTATGGGGCCGCATGGGCCCTCGTCGTCTCGAGAGGCTCTCCAAGGCATGATGGCAGGGCTTGATTTCGTGGAGCTGGATTTTTCGCTTGCCTCGAATGGCGTGCACGTTGCCCATGAGGGTTCTGGTAGCAGATACAACCTCGATGTGCAGCTTAAGGACGTAGCAACCCAGGATTTCCTGTCGTGCAAGTTTGATGGCTTATTGACGCCGATCAGTGCATCGGAAGCAATCGCGGTTGCGGCGAAACGTAATAAAGTTGTGGTCTGCAATATCGTTGCCAAGGGTGACGAGTACGCATTTGTCCTTGAAGTCCTACATGCCTTGGCGGCAGAAGCTGGTGCGACCCGGCATGTGGTGATTGAGTGCGGGGATGTCCAGGAGCTGAACGCTGCGCTCCGTGCCGGATTCATGCGCGTAATTCTTGATGTCTGTCGATATCACGGGGGTGATCCCCTCGGCGATACGGCATTCGAGTTTCTGCGGATGGCGATGGATATCGAGCCATCGGAAGTCGTGGGAATCAAGATTCCGTATATGGGTAGGGATACAGGCGTCTCCACAGTCCAAGATCCGCGCTCGCTGGCACTCTTCCAATTCTGGCGCCGTATCTACGTGAAGGGAGCACCCATTGGGGAGTATGGAAAGATTCTCAATGGGAATTTCGGGCTGCTTGCCGAAGGTTACTCCGCCAAGTTCCAGTTCCAGCATACCCCGCCGGGCTTTGCTTGGAGGGAGTATCTTTTTCTCAATCCCGACATAGCGGCAGCCGGGCATGCGAATCAGGTTGGTGCGATTCTGCACTATCTGCACTATGGTCGCAGCGAGGGACGCATTCTCCGGTACTCAGTGCCGCCGGATTTTGCGCAGGCCATTTACGTAGACATGAATCCAGTGCTGCGTACGATTGGAATCAGTGGAGAAAACACGGCTAAGGCACACTGGACCAAGTATGGGAAAAAAGAAGGCCGGAAGTACAAGCGGAATTAAGCTCGTCCGGAGGGCTGTCCTTGATATCCATGGCAAGAACGCCGCTTACAGGGTCACGGTCAAAGGATTGAACACCGGGGTTGTGTCTCTGATGGCTGGGAGTAGATCGCTCGGCTCAAGAGCTTGGCCTGAAAATATTGCCCTGGGGTCATAGGTCCACCACTGCGAAGCGATGAGTTGTGCGATCGTCTCGAAATCGAAACGGAACTTTATTAGTTTCGCGGGATTCCCCCCGACGATCGCATATGGGGGGACATTGCCAGTCACTGTGCTATTGGCGGCGATGATCGCACCTGAGCCTATCGTGATCCCCAGTGCCAAAGTGCAGTTGGCGCCTATCCAGACATCGTGACCGATCACGGGATACTTCTTCTCGCCTGCCGTCGAGAAGCCAGAGGCAAATTTGCGGGTCGAGGGCGTCACGTACTCTTTGAACAGATTGTTTTCTGGCCGGAAAAGGAGCGCGGAGGTCGTCAAGCTCTGAATCGGATGCTGAGAGTCGATGAACTTCAGGCCTGTGGATATAGAGCAGTATCTGCCTACGGTAAGCCCGTCCGGAAGGGGGGAGTAGGAATAACTGAACGCCCCCATTGTGCAGAGGCCGCATGAGGGATGGCCGCCAACGAATGGCGCGTAGGTTCCACCGTACAGTCCGCAATTCTGCTCAACGGTTACTGAGTGCCTGAGTTTCAAGCGTTGGCCGGCGTGCAGCCATCCGTAGCGCCCATTGGCGGGCGCGGGGCTGTTGTAGGAGAGCAGGATGGTGTTCTGGTGAAGGCTTGCCATCAACTCTTCCGATACTTCCACTTCCCTGATCACGCTTCGTGCTCCATACAGCATACGGACTGACCGAGGCTACCCATATTTTCCATTATTCGGCCATCGTCCCAGACGACGGGTTCTGCAAGGGGAATATAGGCGGAGTCGCCGTCCAGGATCTGGGTGACACTTAGCGGGATATGGGCTGCCCAAGCATTGATCGCGTCACGATCCATGAATTGATTGAGTACTTTGTCGGCCCTCGGGTCGCTGAGTGAGGCCTCGAAAATGTTCCAATGCGAAGGCATTCGGAACTCCAGAAAGGAGAAGACAATCTTGCCCCCTGGTTTCAGGGCTCTCTTCGCCTCTTGTAAATAGCGGTAGGATTCTTCGAACTGAAGGTGTGTGAAAACGGAGAAGAAAGTGATGAAATCCGCGGAATGGTCAGGTTCGGGAATCGCCGTGCCCGCAGTTGCATAAAAACGCCAATCATCGCGGCCGGACATTCTGTGAGCGTACTGGAACAACTCGGGGACAATATCGATGCCGACGTACGACCCCGTGAGATAAGAGCTGAGCTGAGAGGCGAGGCGACCGCTACCGCATCCCACGTCTATCACGGAGTGGTGAGGTTGCAGGCCGAGATGTTTCAGGAGTTCAAGCTCAAGTTTGCCCACGGCCTCATAGTCGCCACCGACAGCCAGCGACATGGCCAGTGATTCATCGTGCGTGTCCAGCAGATCCTTGCTGTGTTTCAGATAGCTGGAAAGAAAATGGGGCAGCTTCATCCTGTGAATACCGGTCCGTCGTGCGTACCTCCATTCTAACGGCTTGTCGCAGCGCCCTGCGTCACTGTCACTCCAGCCCCGCAGCCACCCGCAGCCGCCGCCGCGTCATCGGGCCGAAGCGCAATGCATCCGAGAGGCCCGCCAGCATGTCGCCATCGGCGTGGCCTCGTGCGTGACCGGACTCCACCTCGCCAAGCGGCGCGTCCAGGGCGATCGTCGTGAGCTGGCGCCACAACAGGGCATGTTCGCGCTGTTCGCGCAGGCGCACGGCGAGCGTCGCGGCGCCGCGCAGGCGCAGGAACGCGACTTCATCCATGCGCGCGAGCAGGGTGTCCAGATCGCCGAAGTGCGCCAGCAGCACGGCGGCGGATTTCGCCCCGATCCCGGTGACACCGGGAATGTTGTCCACGGCGTCGCCCGTCAGCGCGAGGTAGTCGGCGATCTGCCGCGCTTCCACGCCGTGCCGGGCCTTCACGCCATGCATGCCCCAGCGCTGGCCGCGGGCGAAATCCCATTGCTCGTCGTGTTCCTGCAGGAGTTGCGACAGATCCTTGTCCGCGGACACGATGATGCCGCGGAACCCTTGCGGCCTTGCGGCATGCAATGCGCTGCCGATCAGGTCGTCCGCCTCGTATTCGCCGTGCGCGAGCACGCTCAGGCCGAGTGCAGCGCAGAGCGCCTTGCAGTGCGTGAACTGGCGCCGGAGTTCCTCCGGTGCGGGGTCGCGATTGGCCTTGTAGGCCGGATAAAGGCGATTGCGGAAGCAACTGTCCAGCGCCTCGTCGAAGGCGATCGCGATGTGCGCGGGGCGTTCCTTCTCGAGCAGCTCCAGCAGGAAGCGCGCGAAGCCGTGCACCGCGTTGGTGGGCCAGCCATCGGCATCCTGGAATTCGTCCGGCATCGAGTGCCAGGCGCGGAACACGTACAGGCTGGCGTCTACCAGATGGAGCGGGCGCATGACGGCCTGCTCAGGCATGGGGCGTCCAGTCGCTCAGCAGAGCCGCAGGATCCGGACGTTCGCGTTCGGGTGCGTCCAGCAGCGGTGTGCCGATGTGGATGAAGCCGGCGATCTTCTCGTTCGCAGCCAGGCCGAGCGTTTCCGCCACGGCGTCGTCGTACGCCATCCAGCCGGTCAGCCATTGCGCGCCGAAGCCGAGTGCCTGCGCGGATTGCAGCAGGGCGAAACAGACGCTGCCGGCCGTGAGCAGCTGCTCCTGTTCCGGCACCTTGTGGCCCGAGGTGAGGCGCGCGACCACGGTGATGATGACCGGCGCATGCGAGAAGCGCGCACGGTCCTTGGCGATCACGGCGTCCGCCGCAGCGGGATCGAGATGCAAGGTGCGTGCCGCCAGGTACTCGCCCAGTGCATGCCTGGCGTCGCCCTGGACGCGGATGAAGCGGAACGGCACCAGCTTGCCGTGATCCGGTACGCGGACAGCGGAAGCGAGCATCCGCAGCAGCGTGGCGTCGTCAGGGCCGGGTTCGCCGAGTTGTTTGGAGGGCACGGAACGGCGTGCGTCGAGGGCGTGCAGGGGATCGGTAAGCGACATGCGTCAAGTTTACCGTGCCACATCTTGTTGCATGGCACTAAAATGCCGAGGCCATCACGGTTGCCGGTCCGCCGGATTTCCTACGATGTCATGGCGGATCCCCGGTCCGCATCCCCCGAACTCCTTTCGCCTGCCAAGGCGGGGAACCTTGCGCATGTCGAACGTCCTCAATATCGCCGATCGGCCCGGTCGGGACACGCGCCTGCTGGACCAGGCGCGTGACGCCGCGATTCCGCCGCTGGTGGACGCCTTCGCGGTGGCACTGGGTCGTTTCGACGATGCGCTGTTCGACCGCGCCGAGCGGGCCGGTCCCTCGCAGATGGCCTTCCTCGACGCGATGCGCGAACTGCGCCGCCGCCGCGAAGACATCATCGTGCGCTTCCGCGCCCATCTGCAGCGTGCCTGGAGCGCGCTGCAGGAAGGGCAGCCGCTGTCCATGGAGCGGGCGTTCGCGCAGGGGTCGGAAGACGGACTGACCCTGATAACGGACCAGGAACTGGAGTCCCGGCTGGCGGTGCGCAACCTGGCCAGCGTCATCCAGCGCGACTGCAAGCCTGTCCTCGCCCGGCTGGACCGCCGCCTGGGCTGGATCGCCGGCGATGTCGTGCTGGACGTGGAGCTCAACCCCATCGGCCCCGAGCACATCGGCGTGGCCGTCCACCAGGCGTTCTCGGCGTGCGACCTCGCACCCGAGGTCCGGCTGGTGGTGATCAAGCTGTGCGAACGGGACCTGGTGCCCGCGATCGCGCGCATCTATGCGTCGCTGGACCAGCGCCTCATGCAGGTCGGCGTGATGCCGGAACTGCCATCGCGCCGCGCGCCGAAGCCCGAGGCCGGCGCGCCGCCGGACATGGAAAACGAGGCTGACGGTGGCGAAGAGCCCGGCGCACCCGCGTGGGCAGCGCGTTTCCTCAATCGGATGGCGGGCGTGAGCCGTGGCCTCGAAGCCACGCGCGCCGCCCCGATGATGGGCGGCTTCGGCGACGTGCCTCCGGGCTACGGCGCCGCGCCCGGTGCGCAAGGCGTCCTGCTTGAAGCCCTGCACCACCTGTTGCAGGAGTCGCGCCGTGGTCGCGATGCGGGCGATGCGGCGGAAGCGCGCGCGGCCGACCAGCGCCAGCGTGACCTCTCGCAGCGTGAAATGCTGTCGGTGCTGTCCCTGTTGCAGGCCACGCCCAGCGCCACGCTGCGTGCGGCGATCGGCGACAACGGGGAATCGCTGGCGCAGCGGTTGAAGAACGAAGTACTCAGCAGCGCCATGCAGCTGGGCGTGGACCCGTCCACCGCGCGCCTGGCGCCCGTCGACGAGGATGCGATCGACCTGGTCGGCATGCTGTTCGACGTGATGCTGGACGAGCGCGACCTGGAAGGCCGTCCGCGCGAACTGATCGGCCGCCTCGTGGTGCCGTTCGTCAAGGTCGCGCTGCTGGACCGGCGCATGTTCGTGCAGAAGACGCACCCGGCGCGCCGCCTGCTCAACGTGCTGGCGGAGGCCTGCGAGGGCAACAACGGCGAGAGCGCCGCCGAGCGCACCTTGCTGACCAAGGTGGAAGAGGTGGTCGACCGCCTGGTCGCCGAGTTCAACGAGAACCTCGCGATCTTCCTGACGCTGGAAGAAGAATTCCGTGCGTTCCTGGAGCAGCATCGCCGCCGCATCGAGATCGCCGAACGCCGCGCCGCCGAGATCCAGCGCGGGCAGGAGCGCCTTGAAGCCGCGCGTGCGCGCATGAACGCCGAACTGGACGAACGCCTCGCGGATCGCCGGGTGCCGCAGGCCATCGAGGATTTCCTGCGCCAGCCGTGGGCGCACCACGTCACCATGACGGTACTGCGCGAAGGCGAGGACGGCGACGGCCTGCGCGAGTCGCTCACCCTGGCGGACGGCGTGCTGGAAGAGCTCACTGAAGCGCAGCGCCATGTCGTCGGCAAGCCCTGGTTGCAGGCGTGGCGACCGGCGCTGCTGAAGGTCTTCGCCAGCGTCGGCATGAACCAGGATGCCGCCGGCGGCGCGGTGGATGCCCTGCATGACACGCTGCAGGCGGTGGCCGCCGCGCGGCCGGACCTGGAAAAAGCGCTGCCGGAACTGCCGCAGGTGGTGCTGCCGAAACCGGTCATCGACGAGGAAGCCACGCCGATCCAGCTGGTCGCCGGTGCGGATACGCTCGAGTTCGACCACAGCGATGCCGACCACTTCCGCAATCTTGCGATCGGCACCTGGCTCGATTTCATCGACAAGGACAACAAGGTGCAGGCGGGCAAGCTGTCGTGGGTCAGCCCGATCTCCTCGCGTCTGCTGTTCGTCAATCGCCGCGGCGTACGCTTCTGCGTCGCTTCGCCGGAAGAACTGGCCGCGATGGTGCGCCTGGGCCGCCTGCGTACGCACCAGAGCGAGGACGCCTTCGACAGTGCCATGCAGGGCGTGATCGAGCGCCTCGAACCCGCGCCGTCGCCCGCCGCGGCGGTCTGAGCACACGCCGGGACCGTCGGTCCTCCGCTTCCGCGCGGGGATGCCGCGCTCTGTTAGCATCGCGACACGGATGACCTAACGACGAGGGGCGCATGGCGGTCGAAGTTCGGGTACTGAAGGAAACCGCGACCGGTGAGCGCCGCGTGGCCGCGACGCCGGAAACGGTCCGCAAAATGCTGGCCGCAGGCGCACGGGTGACCGTGGAGCGCGGCGCGGGCCAGGCGGCCGGTTTCGTCGATCAGGCGTATGCCGATGCGGGGGCGGAGCTCGTCGATAGCGAAGGCCGGGGGGGGGCCGACCTGCTGCTATGCGTGCAGCCGCCGGCGCCCGACGCCATCCGCCATTTCAAGACGGGCGCCACG
Source organism: Pseudoxanthomonas sp. 97-1-1 (assembly GCF_057773125.1). NCBI lineage: Bacteria > Pseudomonadati > Pseudomonadota > Gammaproteobacteria > Lysobacterales > Lysobacteraceae > Pseudoxanthomonas > Pseudoxanthomonas sp. 97-1-1. Next base: position 692,892 of record NZ_JBYMTJ010000003.1, read on the forward strand.
CTGGTGGGCGTGCTGCAACCGTCGGCCGATCCCGCGCGCGACGAAGCCCTTCGCGCACGCGGCATCCAGGCGTTCCCGCTCGAGCGGCTGCCGCGCACCACGCGTGCGCAGGCGATGGATGTGCTGAGTTCGCAGGCGGGCATGGCCGGTTACAAGGCCGTGCTGATCGCCGCGCAGCTGGCGCCGCGCTTCTTCCCCATGCTGACCACGGCCGCCGGCACCATCCGGCCCTCGAAGGTGTTGATCGTGGGCGCCGGCGTGGCGGGCCTGCAGGGCGTTGCCACGGCCAAGCGCCTGGGCGCGCAGGTGGAGGGCTTCGACGTGCGTCCGGAGACGCGCGAGCAGATCGAATCGCTGGGCGGGAAGTTCCTGGACCTGGGTGTCAGCGCGGCAGGCGATGGCGGGTATGCGCGCCAGCTGACGGACGAAGAGCGCGCGCTGCAGCAGCAGCGGCTGGCGGATCACCTGAAGGGCATCGACGTGGTGGTATGCACCGCGGCGGTGCCGGGGCGGCCCGCGCCGAAGATCATCAGTGCGGCGATGGTGGCGGGCATGAAGCCCGGCAGCGTCATCGTCGACCTGGCCGCTGAAACCGGCGGCAACTGCGAACTCACCCGGCCGGGCGAGACCTATGAGCACCAGGGCGTGACCGTGGCCGGACCCCTCAATCTCGCCAGCCTGGGCGCGGTCCACGCCAGCGAGATGTATGCCCGCAACGTGCTCAATTTCGTGTCGCTGTTCGTCAGGGAAGGCGCGCTGCAGTTCGATTGGGACGACGAACTGTTGGCGAAGACGGTGTGGCCGGAGCGGCCGCCGGCGACGCCCGCCGTCCCCTGACGGCGGATCTCAGCGGTCTGGTCGCCGGTCGCGGTCACGCGGCGGCGGCGCGTTGTCGCGCATCCAGACCTCGCGTTGTTCGGGCGTCATCTTCTTCCATTGCTCGCGCAGATCGGCGCGCTGTTCGGGGGTGAGCGTCTTCATGCGGCCGTAGAGCGCGCGTGCCTGTCGGCGCTGGTCGGGGCTCATGCCTTCGAAGCGCTTCATGCCGTGCCGTGCCTGCGCACGTTGCTCGGGCGTCAGCGCCTGCCAGCGCTGTGCACGCTCCATCATGCGGCCGCGCTCGTCCGGCTCGCGGTTCCAGCGGTCGCGCACGGGTGCGATGAGCGCCTCGCGCTGCTCGGGCGTGAGCTTTTCCCACGCAGGCAGCGGCGCGGGTGCGGACTGCGCCCATGCATGGCCGCTGGCGAGCAGCAGGCCGAGGAAGAAAAGACGGGGGGTACGGACCATCATGGGGTCGACTCCATGGCGAGGGGTTGGGCATCGGCGGAAGCCAGCCACAGATACAGGTCGGGGTCTTCATCGAGCGCGCTCGGCACGCCGAGTTCATCGGCGGTGGTGTCGTTCTCCGCCTGAGCAACCGCAGATATGGCGGTAGCCGCCGTGGGTGCGGAGGCATCCGGCGTGCGCGGCAGCCATTGCAGTCCCAGCCCCACCGCGAGCACGGCGGAGAACGCTGTCGCCGTGAGCCAGCGCCACGTACGCGGGCTACCGGACGCCGGGGCGTTGCGCCGGCTCTCGTGGCGGGCGTTGCGCAGTTGCATCAGCGTCTGTGGCGACACCTGTGCCAGGGCGGCCCGGTGCAGGCGACGGGCTTCCTGGTCGAAGCCGTGGTCATTGTCGTGGGTGGGGTTCATCGGAATTCCTCCAGTTGCCGTTGCAGGGCATCGCGCGCACGGGACAGGTGCGTCTTCACCGAGCCCTCCGAGCAGCCCATCGCGCGCGCCGTGTCGGCCACGTCCAGTTCTTCCAGCACGCGCAGGGTGAACGCTTCGCGCTGCCGGGCAGGCAATGCGCGCAGGGCATGCACGAGGCGCGCGTAGGCTTCGCGCTGGTCGTGCGCCTGCGAGGGGCCGGCGCCGTGGTCGGGCGCCCAGTCCACCGGGCCTTCTTCGCCGCGGTCGCCGGTCGGCAGCAGCCAGCGCAGCCGGAAGCCGGCGCGGCGCTGCAGGTCGACGATGCGCCGGCGCAGGATGCTCCAGAACAAGGGCGTCCATTCCGCAGCAGGGCGGTCGGCGTACACCAGCATCTTCATCATGGCGTCCTGCACCGCGTCCAGCGCATCCTCGCGATGGCGCAGGCCGGCTTCGGCGAAGCGGAACGCGCGCGGCCCGATGTCAGCCAGGAACAGATCGAGCGTCGCCGCCAGCGGGCTGGACGGCGACGTTTCCGGCGACGGACTGGGGGCAGTGCTCACCAACATAGCTTAGCGGCCAGTGGCGTGAATCAGCCGCGACGATCCAGGCGGCGGTCGATGCGGTCGCCGCGACGGTCCCACTGCGCTTCGGCGCGCTCGCCCTTGCGGTCCAGGCGGAGGTCGATACGGTCGCCACGGCGCTCCAGGTGCTTCGCGGCGCGGGGATGGCCATGGGTGTCGGCCCACTGCGCGCTGCGGTCGAAGCGCCGTTCGATGCGGTCGCCACGCGCATCCATGCGGTGCTCCGCGCGGTCGCCCTTGCGATCCAGCCGGTGGTCGATGCGGTCTCCTGCATCGCGCGCGGAGGCGACGCCGGTGGTGCCCAGCAGCAGTACGGTCAGTGCCAGCAGTGACATGCGTTTCATGGTCGGGTCCTCGGGGGTGGGTGGTGCAGGCATGGGAACGCGCTGCGCGGGGCGCGGTTGACAGGCCGGACAGTGGCACCCGCCGGGTTCAGGTGCGGTTATGATGCGGACACACCCTGCGCGCCGCGCAACGGTGTCGACAACGTGGACAGGATGGGGGAGCGGATGAGCGACGGGTTCGTGGCGCTGTACATCTTCATGCTGGCGGCCATCGCCGGGCACGTGATCATTTCGCGGGTGCCGGTGATCCTGCACACGCCGCTGATGTCCGGCTCCAACTTCATCCACGGCATCGTGCTGATCGGTGCGATGGTGGTGCTGGGCCACGCCGATACCACGCTGGAGAAGGCCATCGGTTTCATCGCCGTGCTGCTCGGCGCCGGCAATGCCGCCGGCGGCTACGTGGTCACCGAGCGCATGCTGGACATGTTCAAGAGCAGCAAGCCCGCGGGTGGCAAGTGAACAGTGGGGTACCCGTGATGCGTGCACGTCCGCGTGCCGCGGCGCGCGATGTCTTCCAGCGGCTGAGCTACCTGCAGTACCCCGCCATGCTGGCGGCGATCGCCTACGCGGTGAAGTCCGGATGGGCGGTATCGGCGACCAGGTCCACAGGCTGGTCGCCCGTCTTCGACGATTGGAACTACGTGCTGCTGTATGCGGGCATCGGCATTGGCCTGTCGTCGCTGCAGGATCCCACGCGCACCCAGAATGAGGTGTCCCGCCGGGTCTGGCAGGACCCACGCAAGGGGCGCTGGATGCTGGTGTTGCTGAGCCTCTACGCGCTCGGCGCGATGGCGATGGGGCTCGCGGGCGCCTACATGGCCGACAGCACGGGGGTGAACCAGCTGTCGCTGGGCCTGGTGGCGTTCGGCCTGGGCATGGTGGGCCTGCTGAAGACCGCCATCGAAATGCGTGAACATCATCGGCTGGACAAGCAACCCGCTTCGTCGGAAGGGAGTCGTGCATGAGTGCGTTGACGCTGGTGAAGCTGAGCTATTTCGTCGCTGCCACGCTGTTCCTGCTGGGCCTCCAGCGCATGGCCAGCCCGAAGACCGCACGCAGCGGCATCCAGTGGGCCGGCATGGGCATGCTGATCGCGACGGTTGCCACGTTCTTCCTGCCTGGCCTGCACAACATCGGCCTGATGATCGCCGCCATCGTCATCGGCGTTGGGTTGAACTGGGTGTGGGGCAAGAAGGTGGCGATCACCGACATGCCGCAGATGGTTGCGCTGTTCAATGGCATGGGCGGTGGTTCGGCCGCAGCGATCGGCGCGGTGGAACTGGTGCGCTATTCGTCCGGCGAACCGGCACCGTCCACGTTCACGCTCTCGCTCGCCGTCATCGGCGCGCTGATCGGCGCTGTCTCGCTGACCGGCTCGGTCATCGCCTGGGCCAAGCTCGACGGGCGCATGGACAAGCGCTACACGTTCCCCGGCCAGCAATGGTTCAACGCATTGGTCGCACTGGCTGCCGTGGTCTGCGGCGTGATGGCACTGACCACGCTGGCGATGCCGTGGATCGTCGCGTTCTTCGCGCTGTCGCTGGCCCTGGGCGTGCTGATGACGCTGCCCATCGGCGGCGCCGACATGCCGGTGGTGATCTCGCTGTACAACGCCTTCACCGGACTGGCGGTGGCGTTCGAAGGTTACGTGCTGGGCAACGAGGCGCTGATCATCGCCGGCACCATGGTCGGCGCGGCCGGCATGCTGCTGACGCGACTGATGGCCAAGGCGATGAACCGGAAGATCAGCAACGTGCTGTTCTCCAACTTCGGCGGCGGCAGTGCGGCGATGCAGGAAATCGGCGGCTCCATGAAGCCCATCGAGGCTGCGGATGTGGCCGCGATGATGGCTTATGCCGAGCGCGTGGTGATCGTGCCGGGCTACGGCCTGGCGGTGGCGCAGGCGCAGCACAAGATCTGGGAGCTCAGCCAGAAGCTGATGGATCGCGGTGTGAAGGTGAAGTTCGCCATCCACCCCGTCGCCGGCCGCATGCCGGGGCACATGAACGTGCTGCTGGCCGAAGCCGGCGTGCCCTACGACCTGATCGCCGACATGGACGACATCAATCCCGAGTTCGCCAATACCGACGTCTCGCTGGTGATCGGTGCCAACGACGTGGTCAACCCGGTCGCGAAGACCGACCCGGCATCACCGATCTACGGCATGCCGATCCTCGACGTGGTCAATTCGAAGAACACCATCGTCATCAAGCGCGGCAAGGGCACCGGCTTCGCCGGCATCGAGAATGCGCTGTTCTACGCCGACAACACCCGCATGCTGTACGGCGACGGTTCCGAGATGGCCAATGCGCTGGTCAGCGAACTGAAGGCGCTCGACGGCGGCCACTGACCGCACCGGTTCTCATGCGGGGCGAAGAAAAAGCCGGGCATTGCCCGGCTTTTTCATGGAGCGGAGTGCTTCGTATCAGAACCGGACCTTGGCGGTGATGCCGTACGCACGCGGCTGGCCGGCCACGAAGGTCGGCGTACCGAACTGGCGCCCCGTGTTGCCTGCGTCGATCAGGTAGTCCTTGCCGGTCAGGTTGCTGCCCCACACACCCAGGTCCCAGCGGCCATCGGCCAGCGTCACACCCATGCGCAGGTTGAGCAGGCCGTAGGCGTCCTGTTCCAGGCCGGGGGTGTTCTCGTCTTCGAAGTAGACCTTCGACTTCCAGCTGTACGACGGGCGCAGGTAGAAGCTGGCGCTGCCCATCGGCACGCGCCAGTCCATGCCGATCGCGGCGGCGTGGTCCGGTGTCAGGCGGAAGCGGTGGCCGGCGTAGCGCTGTGCGTTGCCGTCGTCGTCGCGATCGTCGAAGCGCGCATGCGTCCACGCATAGTTGGCGAACAGCACCAGGCCGTCGACCACTTCGCCGGTGATCGAGGCTTCCACGCCCTTGGCCGTGGCGTTGCCACCGTTGGTGGGGATCAGGAACGGCGTGCCGCCGCTGGGGTTTGGGATCTGCGTCTGGAAGTCGCTGTAGTCGTACCAGTAGGCGGACACGTCATAGGCCAGGCGACCGCCGGCCGTACCGCCCTTGAGGCCGATCTCGTAGCTGTTGACGATCTCGGCCGGCAGGACCTGGCTGCCCTGCGGCGTGATGTCGATGACGTTGGGCCGGCGACCACGCGACACCGTGGCGAAACCGCTCAGCGTCGACGAGAACACGTAGCGGGCGGCGACGCGGCCGACCACCGAATCGAAGTTCTCGCTGCGTTCCAGCTTGCCTGCGGTGGCGCTGTTGAGGATGTTGTTGCCCATCAGCGGGGCGGGTGCGCCCGCACCCAGGCCGTTGAACAGCGTCGGTGCGTTGCCGGCGAAGCCCTGGTAGCCCGCGGTCTGCTTCTCCCACGTGGCGCGCAGGCCGGCGCTCAGTTCAAGCGAGGGCGTGGCGCGCCAGGTGCCATCCAGAAACACGTCCCATGACGTGGTGCTGCCGTAGTTGGCGAACGCCTCACGGTGATCCGGGTTCAGCAGGGTGTGCAGTCCGCCGGGCAGGGTGTAGGCGGTCAGCGGATTGCCGTCGGGACCGAACAGCGGGATCGCCGGGAACGGAATGCCGCCGAGCAGCGCGCCGATCTGCTGCCGGAACGACGGATCCTGCGACAGCAGCGCCAGCAAGCTGCGCTCGTCGGTGGCGAACGGCACGTACTGCGAGCCGTCCTCGACGAAGTAGCTGGCGCCGAAGAAGCCGGCAAAGGTGTCGTTGTCGAAGTTGAAGCGGACTTCCTGGCTGAACTGGTCGCCCTCGGCAATTTCGGCGAACTCCATCGCCTTCAGGCGCGAGCCGTCGGCGTCGAATTCCTCGTGCGAATCGAAGCTGCGCCAGCCACCGATGGTGTCCAGCGTCCAGTTGCCGCCCAGCCAGAACGAGCCCAGCGCGGTCAGGCTGCGCACGGTGCGGTCCAGGCCAAGCTCATCGCCGCGGTTGAGTTCGGCATCCGCGTATGGACTGGTGCTGCCCTGGCGGTTCGGAATGGTGCCGCTGATGAAGGCCGTGCCTGGCGGCGTGTCCTTCTGGTAGTTGGCGATCAGGTCGATCCGGCTGGCTTCGCCGAGCAGCGCACCCAGGCTGGCGCGCAATGCGGTGGTGTCCTTGCCGTTGAGTGTGCCGCCGGCCGCGTTCTCGATGCTGCCGTCGCGTTCTTCATGGAAGACGGCCACGCGCGCCGCGAGTGCTTCCGGTGCGATCTGCGCGTTGAAGTAGCCACTGGCCAGCCGCTGGCTGTCGCTGCCGGCGCCCAGTTCGAACGCACCGCTGGTGTCGTCCTTGGCCTTGTTCTGGATGTAGTGCACCGCACCGACCTGCGCGGCGCGGCCGAACAGCGTGCCCTGCGGTCCGCGCAATACTTCGACGCGTTCCATGTCGAACAGCGCCGCCGACGCGCCGCGCGAACGGCTGATCGACACGCCGTCCTGGAACACCGAGATGCGCGGCTGCACGTTGGCTTCGCCGCTGTCGGAGGTGATGCCGCGGATCACGTAGCCGGGGTTGTTCGGGCTCTGTTCCTGCACCTGCAGGCCGGGCACGAAACCCGCCAGATCCCCCAGCGTGGTCATGCCCTGGCGGTCGAGGAAATCGCCGGAGTACGCGGTGATCGCGATCGGCACTTCCGACACCTGCTGCTCGCGCTTCTGCGCGGTGACGACGACGGTGTCCAACTGCGTGGGACTGCCGACATCGGCGTCCGGCGACTGCTGTGCGAGCGCCTGGGTGGCGGAGAGCGCGAGCGCCACGCCCAGCGCGGAAGCGAGGGCGTGACGGACGGGGCGATGCGCGGGGCGGGGAGTCGGCGTCATGGTGGACCGTGGCGTGAGGGAAAGGGCGGCACGCCGCGCCTTGCGTGCGCAGCGGTATGGCGACACAGGCTGACCTGTTCATGTTGCTGCGCCATGACGGTGCCGTTGCCACATCACCGCAATGTGCGGCGGCGATCCTCCGCGGCTTCGCGTTGCGAGCCGCGGCCTGTGGATGGCGTTGCTCCCGCCTCTTCTGTGGAGTGCTGCCTTGGCCGTATCCGATCCGTCGTCTGCGCGCACGTCGCGCCGTGCCTTCCTCAAGCTGTCGTTTGCTGCGGCGACGCTGCCGTTCGCCAGCCGCTGGTTTCCTGCGCATGCGCAGGTGCCGAGCATGTCGCGCGCGGACTTCCCGCAGTCCGTCGCTTCCGGCGATCCGCGTCCCGACCGCGTACTGCTGTGGACGCGCGCACCCGACGTCGACGGGCGCGATGTCGTCGTGCGCCTGCAGGTCGCCGACGATGCGGCATTCTCGCAGTTGCGTGTCGAGCGCGAACTGACGGCACACGCCAGCCACGATCACTGCCTGCGCGTGCGCGTTGACGGCCTGCTGCCCGGACACCGTTACCACTACCGTTTCCTGCGGCAGCGCGAAGGCGCGTGGGTCTCGTCACCGGTCGGACGCACGCGCACCGCGCCCGCGGCAGATGAGCCTACGCCGCGGCTGCGTTTCGCCTTCATGAGCTGCCAGGACTACGGCGGTCGCTGGTACAACAGTCTGGTGCCGTTGCTGCGGGAGGACCTCGACTTCGTGCTGCACCTGGGCGACTTCATCTACGAATCGGTGGGCGACACGAGTTTCCAGCGCGCCGACGGCGCACGCGGCATCGTGTTCGACGACATGGCCGGCGCGTTGCGCGTCGGGGCTGCGGACAGTGGCTATCTCGCCGCCTCCAGCCTGGACAACTATCGCCAGCTGCATCGCGAATACCGCACGGACACCGCGCTGCAGGCCTTGCTGGAGCGCGCGCCGCTGGTCGCCATCTGGGACGACCACGAATTCAGCGACGACTGCTGGCAGGACCATGCCACGTACGAAGACGGACGCCGCGAGGAAGGTGATGTGCGTCGTCGCCGTAACGCTGAGCGCGCCTACTTCGAGTACATGCCGGTCGATGTGGCCGTCGGCGAGGTGGAGGCCACCGGTGCACACACCGTGGACGACGACCGCCTGCACCCGAATGGGCAGCTGTGGCGCCGACTGGACTATGGGCGCGACGTCAGCCTGTTGCTGCTGGACTACCGCAGCCACCGTCCGGACCATCCCCTTCCGGAGGATGCGTTCCCCGGCGCGCTGGCCTACGACGAAGCTGCGCTGCGCCGGCTGGCGCCCGCTCTCGGCATGGACTGGTCGGCCTTGTCGACGGCACTGATGCCTTACCTCGATCTCGGCGACGAGCACTGGGAGCCCCTGCGCAGACCACTGCGGCGTGCGTTGGCGAAGGCGTACATCGACGCGGGCGTGGACAAGCGGGACGCCACGGCACGCGCCACCGCCTTGTCCACGCAGCCGATGGCGGTCTACGTGATCCGCGATGTGCTGACGCGTTACAACGCGGCAGTGCCAGGCTTCATGGAAGTCGATCTTCCGCCGGACGCCCATGACGAGTATCTGCGTGGCTTGCCGTGGCTGGCCTTCGGCAAAAGCGCGCTCTTCAGCCACCTGGGCAGCCGCTACATGGTGGTGAAGGACAGCTACGACCTGCTGCTGGCGTTGCGTCGGGCGGACGGGTCGTTGCCGTCCGCGCTGGGCGATGCGCAGCAGGCGTGGCTGGCCGCGCAACTGGCCGACGCGCCGACGCGCTCATTCTTCGTGGCCAGCTCGGTGTCGATGACGCCGATGGTGCTCGACCTGTCCAATCCCGTGCTCGATGCGCCGCCACTGCTGCGCCGGAAGTTCTACCTCAACGTCGACCAGTGGGACGGCTTCGGATTGCAGCGCGATGCGCTGGTCGCGGCGCTGGACCGCACGGCCGGCGCGGTGGTGCTGTCGGGCGACATCCATGCCAGTTTCGCCACGCAGCATTCGGCAAGCACGGTGGAATTCACCGCGCCCGCGATCTCGTCATCCACGCTCTCGGCCATCATGGCGGATGCGGCGAAGGCGGATCCCGCCACCGCATCTGCGGGTGAACGGCTCGTCGCCGGCCTGGATGCCCTGCTGGCGGCGGGCGAGCCGCGCATCCGGCATGCGCAGACGCGCCGCCACGGCGTCGGTCTGTTCCAGCGCGATGCCGGGGGCGACTGCGAGGTGCAGTTCCTGCTGCTGCCGTCGGACCTGTGCAGCCAGCGGCTTTACGACGACACGGCGCAGATCGATGCCGCACTCGTGCGCGAGCGGTTCGACCTGGTGACCGGGGCTACCGGTGAGCGGGTTCTGAAGAAGCGGACCTGACGCCGCGGCGTCAGCGCGTCCACCACGCCGCCAGCAGAGGCGCCGCCACCAGCGCCACCACGTCCAGCGGCGTCGTGGTGAGGGAGATCAGTGTCCAGCCGTGGTGCGCACCCAGCCGGAGTGCGGATTCCCACGGGGTCAGCCCGAACGCAAAGCCGAGCTGGGTCGCGGGCAGGGCCCACAGCGCCAGCGCCGAGATGATCACCGTGACCACTGCGGCCAGCACTGCGCGGCGCGTGCCGGCGGCCATCCCGCCCAGGCGCAGCACCAGCACCACGTCCAGGGCGACCAGCAGGGCCATCCAGCCTGTCTGGCGCTGCAGGTAGAGCGCCAGCGCCACCCAGATCACCAGCACGCAGGCACTGGCCACGACGAGCATCACGGGGAGCAACCAACGGGGGATGCGACGCGGGGCAGGGGGCATGGAGACTCCGGAAGGGCCGCCAAGGATACGGCCTGGACGCAGCCGCAGGGGTGCGGGGGCTACAATAGGACGCCTTGCAGCGCCCCACGCGCGCCCCCATCTGGTCCGGCATGTACTCCCGCAGCAGCGAACCCGTCCAATTCTCCCGCGATTGCGCCGCCGTCCTGGTGCCGCAAGGGGAGCTCGTCACCCTGCCGGCCGGCAGCTACGGCTACATCACCCAGGCGCTGGGCGGCAGCTATACCGTTTTCGTGGAAGGCAACCTGTTCCGCATTGCCGGCAAGGATGCGGATGCCATCGGCAAGGAGCCCACCGAGCCGCTGTCGCTGCCCGACAACGCCAGCGACGAAGAGGTCGAGGCGCTGGTGTGGAACCAGCTGCGCACCTGCTTCGACCCCGAGATCCCGTTCAATATCGTCGACCTGGGCCTGGTGTACGAAGCCAACCTCAGCAAGCGCGACGACGGCCAGCGCGACGTGGAGGTCAAGATGACGCTGACCGCCCCCGGCTGCGGTATGGGCGAGATCCTGGTGGATGACGTGCGCAGCAAGCTGGAGATGATCCCCACCGTCGCCGACGCCGATGTCGAACTGGTCTTCGACCCGCCGTGGGGCCGCCACATGATGTCCGATGCCGCCAAGCTCGAGACCGGCATGCTCTGAGTCCCGCGCGACTCCCACCCGTTACGCAGAACCGTCAGGAAGGAAGAGATGAACGTCATGAACGCCACCCCGTTGACCTACCGCGTGAACGCCGCCGCGAACGCCAAGTCGTCCGTCGAGCGCGACGCCATCCTCGCCAACCCGGGATTCGGCCTGCATTTCACCGACCACATGGTCGCCATCACGTGGGACAGGGCGCATGGCTGGCATGACGCCGAAGTGCGTGCCTACGGTCCGCTGTCGTTGGATCCGGCCGCCTCGGTGCTGCATTACGGGCAGGAGATCTTCGAAGGCATCAAGGCCTACCGGCATGCCGATGGCTCCATCTGGACCTTCCGCCCCGACGCCAATGGCGCGCGCCTGCAGCGTTCGGCGGCGCGCCTGGCATTGCCCCAGTTGCCGGTGTCCGAGTTCGTGGAGTCGCTGCGCCAGCTGGTCGCGGTCGATCACGCGTGGGTGCCGTCGGCGCCGGAGACGAGCCTGTACTTCCGTCCCTTCATGATCGCCACCGAAGCCTTCCTCGGCGTGCGCGCGGCGCAGGAAGCCGGCTACTACGTCATTGCCAGCCCGGCCGGCGCGTACTTCGCCAAGGGCGTGGCGCCGGTATCCATCTGGCTTTCCGAGGACTATGCGCGCGCCGCCAAGGGCGGCACCGGGGCCGCGAAGTGCGGTGGCAACTATGCCGCGTCGCTGCTGCCGCAGCAGGAAGCCCAGGCGCAGGGCTGTTCGCAGGTGCTGTTCCTCGATCCGGTCGAGGGCAAGTACCTGGAAGAACTCGGCGGCATGAACGTGTTCCTGGTGTACAAGGATGGCCGCATCGTCACCCCGGAACTCTCCGGCAGCATCCTGGAGGGCATCACCCGCTCCAGCATCCTGCAGATCGCGCGCGACCGCGGCCATGCGGTGGAAGAGCGCAAGGTCTCCATCGATGAATGGAAGCAGGGCGTGGCATCGGGCGACATCAGTGAAGTGTTCGCCTGCGGCACCGCCGCCGTCATCACGCCGATCGGCCAGTTGAAGGGCAAGGATTTCGCCGTGGGCGACATCGGTGCGCCAGCAGGTGAGGTGACGATGGGCATCCGCAAGGAACTGACCGACATCCAGTACGGGCGCCTTCCGGATCGCCATGGCTGGCTGGTCAAGCTGCGCGACTGATCCTCGCCGCCCGGTCGATGAAAAGCCCGCTGAAAAGCGGGCTTTTTTGCGTAGGGAGACCGCGCTCGTGCGAATAAAAAATTCGCGCGCCATCACGCCTCCACCACGTAAATGAATCTACGCGTCGCTGTCCACCGGTGACTTCGCTACACGCGTGTAGCCCAACGATTACGTTTGCAACATGCTGTCGCGAAGTGTGTCTTTCATCGCTGATTCATCGGGTCGCGCTCCGCTAGTTTCTGGATGCACCACGCACTGCGTGGTCGTGTACCCGGTCGAACGCAACCGCCCGTCCACCCCCTCCCGTGCCAGCCATGCGCCCCCGACCGGGCTTTTGCCGCATTCGCGGCTTTCAACCTTTGAGGGAGAGTCTGATGTCTGCAATTGCAAAGCGTGGTTCGTGCCTCCGCCTCCTGTGCCTGTCGTCGGCCGTGATCGCCTCGTTGTATGCGTTGCCTGCGATGGCGGGGCGTGTGGACATGAGCGGTCTGCAAGTGGAAGAACCCGGCGGCTACGATCGTTTCATCGTGAAATACCGCGATGGCAGCGCCGAAAGCGGTGATGCATCGCAGTTGCAGCGCTCGCTGAGCACGGCCGCCAGCACCGGCGTGGCCAAGCGCGGTGGCCGTGCGCTGGGCCTGCAGAAGCTGCGCCGCCTGGCAGCGGGCGGTGCGGACGTCGTGCGCGCCGACCGCAAGCTGGACCGGGTGGAGGCCGAATCGCTGATGCGCCAGCTGGCGGCCGACCCGAACGTGGAATACGTCGAAGTCGACCAGCGCATGTACGCATTGCTGACACCGAACGACACGCGCTTCTCCGAGCAGTGGGGCTTCGGCACCACCACCTCGGGCATCAACGTGCGGCCTGCCTGGGACAAGTCCACCGGTGCGGGCGTGGTGGTCGCGGTCATCGACACCGGCATCACCAATCACGCCGACCTCAACGCGAACATCCTGCCGGGCTACGATTTCATCAGCGACACCTTCGTGTCGCGCGATGGCAACGGCCGCGATTCCAACCCGAACGACGAAGGCGATTGGAATCCCGTCGCAGGCGAGTGCTATGCCGGCTCGCCGGTCACCAACTCCAGCTGGCACGGCACCCACGTGGCCGGCACGGTGGCGGCGGTGACGAACAACGCCACCGGCGTGGCCGGCACCGCGTTCGGTGCCAAGGTGGTGCCGGTGCGCGTGCTGGGCCGCTGCGGTGGCCTGACCTCCGACATCGCCGACGCCATCACCTGGGCCTCGGGCGGCACGGTCAGCGGCATTCCCGCCAACGCCAATCCCGCTGAAGTGATCAACATGTCCCTGGGTGGCGGCGGTACCTGTTCGGCCACGTACCAGAACGCCATCAACGGCGCCGTCGGCCGTGGCACCACGGTGGTGGTGGCGGCGGGCAACAGCAACACCAACGTGTCCAGTGCCGTGCCGGCGAACTGCCCGAACGTGGTCGCCGTGGCGGCGACGACGTCGGCCGGATCGCGTGCCAGCTTCTCCAACTACGGCACCGGCATCGACATCTCCGCGCCCGGGCAGAGCATCCTGTCCACGCTCAACACCGGCACCACCACCGCCGGCAGTGCCAGCTACGCCTCGTACAACGGCACGTCGATGGCTGCGCCGCACGTGGCGGGCGTGGTGGCGCTGATGCAGGCCGCCGCGCCTTCACCGCTCACGCCGGCGCAGGTGGAAAGCATGTTGAAGAGCACGGCGCGCGCACTGCCGGGCACATGCTCGGGCGGTTGCGGTGCGGGCATCGCCAACGCCGATGGCGCGGTGGTGGCGGCGCAGGGCGGCACGCCGCCGGGCGGCGGCACGCAGACCTATACCAACACCACCGACTACAACATCCCGGACAACAACAACACCGGTGTCAGCAGCAGCATCGCGGTATCGGGCCGCACCGGCAACGCGCCCAGCAATGCCCAGGTCGCCGTAAACATCGTGCACACGTACAAGGGTGACCTGATCGTCGACCTGATCGCGCCGGACGGGTCGGTCTACAACGTGCACAACCGCAGTGGTGGTAGCGCCGACAACATCGTCACCACGTACACGGTGAACCTGTCCAGCGAAGCGCTCAACGGCAACTGGAGTCTGCGTGCGCGTGATCGCGCGAGCGTGGACACGGGTTACATCAACAGCTGGAGCATCACCTTCTGAGGATTGCCCCCGAGGGGAGCACAGGGAGGTGCAGGAAGAACCCCGGCTTTGGCCGGGGTTCTTTTTTTATGTGAGAAGACATTCAGAAGGCGCCATGTGTGTGAGAGCGGACATGTGCTTTCATCGAGAAATTGGTGTATCTAGGAAGCTCGGCAATGAACTCAGAGCATTTCCGAAAAAAGCCAGTACGGGAGTTTCGCTCGACAGGAGGTTGTAGCGTGTTACTCAAGTTCTTCGCCGTATTGACAGGTTTGGCTCTAGTGCTGCCAATAGCAGCCTGCAGGTCCTCGGGGGCGTCTGGTTCTGAATCTTCAGAAGAGCTGACGGATTTCCGTTTAGGTGCATCGGAGGCTGGGAGCGCCGAACGTCGTAGATCCACCGGCTTCGCCATGGAAGTCGGAGCGGACTGCAACGGTAGCGCGATGGGCGCCCCGCCACTTGAGGACGCGGCATGTGACGGGATGTTGCCGGAGCATCTGGTCTCGTTTCTCAGAAACTTGCCTGACAGCCATCCTTTCCTGGATGCGTCCGAGCGAGAGCTGATCGTAAGGTCCCGGCAGAGCTTTAAGGCGGTCAACGGGCTAGGTCGGCGCGCCGACGTGGTCGCGGTAATTAACCACTACAGTCTTTTCTGGATCCGTTCTTTTGAGGGCCCGGATCCGGAGGTCACCGTGTATATGGTGTACGGTCCCGATTGCGATGACTCCTTGCCTTCGGCAACAGGTTCCATCGAGCGTAGATGCCGTTCCGGCAATGCGTACTCTCGCGACTTTACCTTGTACCGAGTAAGGAAGGGTGGGCGCCCGGAAGATGTGACGCGTGCACTAGCGCCGCCGCCGCCGCGTCTGACCAAGGAAGAGCGGCGCCGATATGGCGTCTACCTGCAGCCGAAAAGTGAAGCGAGTGACGCGGATATCAAGTTGGATGTGAGTCGACTTGTCTACGTTCCCGTGCTTCGTTGGGTATTGCGCCCGGTTCAGGAGGGCGACTATGAGCCACCTGGCATGCCCGCATCGGATCCGCGAGCATTCGTGGATTACTACTGGGGAAACAGAAACGTCGCCCACTTCGGTTTCCTAGTGTGGAACGGAAGGCGCTTGGAGTTGCGCGAGACCCTATCGGAAGAACTCTGGCCGTGTCGCACGAGTGGATCGGTCTTGTCCATCTGCGACACCGGGTATGACAGTCTCGCGGACCGCTATCTCAGCCATGCCGCTATCCAACGGCCAGGAGGGCCACATGACGAATCCCCATCCCACCAATGAGACGGACATCGACATCCGCGCGGCAGCGGATAGGGTAGTCGAGCACTTCCAGCAAAGGCGGTATGCGGACGCATTTCGAGCACTTGAGCAGGAACGCACCGGTGAGCGGCTGGTGGTGCAGGAGGCGTTGGATCGCTACGTCGCAGTGGGCGCACGATCTGAACTGGATCGGGCAGTTCGATTTTGGGCGCAAGAATCGACCCCGGCGCTTGAACGCCTGCAACAGGCAACTCGTCCGCCTCGCATGCCCGAGTACAACGGCAGGGATGCGAATGCGCCCAATGAACTGGTTGGCCTGACGCTGGAACAGAAGTACGACATTTACGCCAGCATCGTGGAAGCGCGCGGGAGCCAAGCCGGATTCGACGCTTTGCGTAACGAAGAGAGCGTGATTCTTGGGCTGCGAAAGGAAACATCTACTGTGGAGTCCATCGACGATCCGCGCATTCCCGGTGTCCATGACGGAGAGTTGCGGCGGGGTACGGGTGTGTATGACGACCATATCGTGGTGCTGCGGAAGGACGTGGATGGGAGTCGCCATTGGTTCATGGCCGATCGCGCCAGCACAGAGCCCACTGCACAGTACGATGCACATGCGCGCCCTGTGCAAGGTCGAGAAGACACTGCCTACGCCGATGTCCAGTGGCGACGACCGCAGGGAGAGCGAGCCGATGGCGACGCGATTCCAGACCTGGGGCGGATGGCGGAAGGCTCCTTTGAGATGCTGAGGGCCACGCACCCCGCCAGGGGAAATCCCAATGACTTTTCACTTAGGCCAACGCCTGAGCAAGCAAGAGAACCCCGAAACACAGGTCTCGTCCAGCGCGATACCAATGGTGACGGGTGGTTCACCCAGAATGACATCGACGGCGTTCAACAGCTGAACAATTCTTTCAAGATCCATGCAGGATCGCTCTACAACACGGACTCGGCCGGCTGCCAGACAATCCATCCCGGGGAGTACGACCGATTCATTGCTGCCGTTCAAGGAAACCGTCAACAGACCCGCTGGCAATACGTGCTCACGTCGACGGAGGGAGGCCTGTTTCATGACGTGAACCGGGGCGATGAGCAGGGGCAGGAGCCACGGCAACTTCCACCCCACCAGAGGCCTGATGCGCCCGCTGACGACCGGCAGGACCGACAAAGGCATGAACTGGGTACCAGTGACTCCTCGGTAGATCGCTACCTCGCCGCCGCACTGTCCGGCGATAGTGCGGCCGCTGATCGAGCGGCAACCGCGTTCGCACGCTCCGCCGAAGGCCGGCACATGGAAGCACAGGGAGACCAATGGCTTTCCCAGCACCAGGCCGCCGAGCAGGCCCAGGCACAGGACCGGCAGATGGCGCGCTAGCTGAGCATCTGAAGAGCCCATCCACACGGAAGTCGAGAAGGAGGAGGTGTCATGGACGACGTCAATACGGTGCCGGCTGCCGCCACACCATCGGATGCCATCAAGGCGCTGATGCTGCTGCGTGCCGAAATGGTCCAGCGTGAGGCGCGCATGAGCGCGACGATCAATGAACACGTGCAGTTGCTGCGGCAGGAAGCAGGCCGGTTCCATCGCGATGTCGCTGCTGTCGTCGAGGACGCAGGCACGCGGATTGCGCGGGATGCCCGTGAAGCGGTTTCTCCCGTTGCCGCCGAGTACGGCCATGCCGTATCCGCCACGTCCGCGCAGCTGCGCAGCGTTGGCAGAACGGTGTGGCTGTGGCTTGCCGCCATCGGCACCACCCTCTTGCTGGTGCTGTTGGTGGCCTGGACGGTGCTGGGCTACTACCGCCGCGAACTGTCCGCCACGAAAGAGGAACTCCAGCGCTATGAAGACGCCGTGCCGGTCGTGCAGGCCTTCTATGCCTCGGATGCGGTGATCTGCGGGGGTGTGGTCTGCACCAACGCCAATCCGGACGGGCCGCGTGCCGGCGACAAGGGGCAGTACCGGGCGGCGAAGCTCAGGTCGCAGCCCTAGGCAGGGAATCCGGCGATGCACCGTCCACCATCGTCGGATTGGACGTGCCGTCGCCGCCCGACGGATGGCAAGCGGTGCCGGCGCGGACTGCCGGCATTTCCTTATACTCGGCCCCATGAGCATCTGGCTGGACATCGCAAGCATGGACGGGGCCGAGCTGCCGCAGGGCGGGGCGTTGCGCATCGAGGTGCGCGATGCGTCCTGGGCCGATGCGCCCGCGCGTGTACTGCATCGCCTGGAAACCCAGGTGCCGCTGCACGCCTCGCTGTTCCCCGTGGAGCTGCGACTGGACACGTTGCCGGCCGACGCCATCGTCTGGGTCCATCTCGATGCGGACGGCGATGGCAGGGTGTCGGCCGGCGACTACATCACGACGCAATCGTATCCGCTGACATCGCGAACGTCCGGGCGGATGCGCGTGGAACTGCGTCGGATCGGATAGCCGGACGTCCGGCGAGCCAGTCGGCGATGGCCGAGGCGATGGGAAGGCCCGTACGATCCTCGATGAAAAGAAATTCGCCCGCCGTGTTCACTTCGAAGAAGTAGTACTCGCCCTCCGGCGTACGCCGCAGGTCGATCGCACCGTACGTCAGCCCCAGCCGTTCCATCAGTGCCATCAGGCGCGCCTGCATGTCGGCGGGCAGGACCTCGGCCGTGATTGTCGCCTCCCCCACATTGCGGCGGAAATCGATGGAGCCGGCGCGCGGTGTCCATGCGATGGACGCAGCGAAGAGGGCGCCATCCACCGCCGTGACGCGCAGGTCGGCCTGGGCACGGACGTACTCCTGGAAGATCACCGGGGCCACGCGGACCGTATCCAGCTGCGCATGGTCCGCAGGCTGCAGCAGGCGGGTTTCGCGCCAGATCGCATGGGTGCACGAGAACGTCTTGTAGATGACGTCCAGCGGCGCGAGTTCGCTGATGAAGCTGCGCGCCTCGTCGGGGTCGGAGGTGATCAGCGTGCGGGGCGTGCGCAAGCCCACTTCGGCCGCCACGCGCAACTGGCGTGCCTTGCGCGAGGCGGCATCGTCGCGATTGGGGTCGTTCATCCAGCGCGCGTCCAGCATCAGCTGCCAGAGGCCGTTGAGCCCCTCGTTCCACTCATTGGCCGTGAACAGGTGGGTCTGCGGATCGCTCACGTCCGACAGGTCCGGCGCCTGTGGCCGGCGCCACCACACGGCGCTGGCCTGGTCCAGCCGGTGCACCTGGCCATCGTCGCTGCGATAGCGGATACGCGGGCGCGGCCCGTGCCGATAGTCCACCGTCAGCGTCGCGCGACGGGGGAGCTGGGCCAGGTCCAGCAACAGCACGGGTTCTCCGCGCTCTTCCAGGCAACGGACCACGCGCATGGCATGCGCGTCGTCCGGGTGGGAGATCACCACGATCATGGGGCTCTCCTTCAGCCTGCCGCGCCGTCTTCCTGGCGCAGCAACTGCTCCAGGAGTGCGCGTGTCTGGTCGTACTGCGCCTGCAGGGAGCCGCGCGCGGCATCCAGCCGGCCGAGTTCGTCGGCCAGTTGCTGGAGATGACCGTCCAGCTCTGCGGCCGTGCCCGCCGTGCCAGTGGCGGTACCGTCCTGATGCGGCGTGACCACGGCGAACGGCGCCGCGCCCCCGAGCGAAGGATTGAGCTGCGGATTGACCGAGATCTGCGGCAGGCCGGGCGTGAGTACGTTTTCGGCCAGGGTGGGGCCGGGATCGAAGATGCCTTCCTTGATCGTGTCGCGGATCTGCTCCTTCAGCGTGTCCGTGATCAGTTCCTTGCGCGTATCGAGCCGCACATCCTTGATCTGCTCCTTGCGCGTATCGAAGATCTGCTCCTTGCGGGTATCGGCGATGTTGTCCTTGATCTGCTCCTTGATGGTGACGGCCGGGCAGCGCGAGTTGACCGCCGCGATGTCGCCTGCCGACAGTCCGTTGCGCTGGCCGATCGTCGTGCCCGGCGGCACCGTGCCGATGGGCGTGATGGTGTTGCTGCCGTCGGTGGAGAACGCATTCAACGGGTAATGCATGATCGAGCCGTAGTCGTACGGTCCGATGTCATCGCCATCGGTGATGTGCTGGTTGAAGTTGTGCTCGAAACCCGGCTGGATCCTGTCCCAGTTGATGCGGACGAACATGTCGCGATCCTCGCGGCTCTGTTCGTGCCACAGCCCCACCACGTGGCCGATCTCGTGGATGGTGTTGCCCAGCGTGCAACCCGCCGCGAGGTTGACGAACTGCTGGCCGCCGCGCCGTCCGACCTGCGCGGAACATCCCGAGCCCGTGCGGAAGGTCACGAAGTCGGCTTCGGTGGTCCTGGCGACGAAGCGGAAGCGGGTGTTGGCTTCCCAGTGCGCGATGGCGTCGGTGACCCGCTGCTGGTTGGGCAGCGCCGGGTCGATGGTGAAGGGCACCCGGCAGTTCGGCCACTGGAACTGCGCGCCGGAAATCATCACCGCGTGCACGACGCCCGCCGCGCTTTCCTCGCGCAGCATGTCCGACATGCGTTCGACTTCTTCCACGGTGCCCAGGACGATGTCGCCCTCGAACATCGCCATGCCGTCCACCTCCACGTACTGCACCGGCCTGACGCCGAAGGTGTCGCCACGGATCAGTGCGGTGCGTACGGGTCCTGCGCCCCTGAACTCGCCCGTCCTGCCGTTGCCGCCATCATTGGATCCGCGGCCTGCGCTACGCGATGCCGGGGTCTTCTTGGTTGCCATGTCCAGATCTCCTATCGGGTGAACTGCCTTCGCCGTGGATGGGCGAGCGTGGCGGCGCGTGCGTCCGGGGGAGGACTGCGCCGCAGCTGCAGCAGGGAGGAGCGCGCGCGATGCGTGTATTGCGCGGCGCGCTCCGGTCACGCGCCTACGTGTCGCGTCCGGATCACGTGCTGGCGATCGTGTACCGCCCTGCTTCAACGGGAACAACGCGCAGGTCCGTGGGCAAGGGCCAGCGGTCGCATACCGCTCGTCAGCGCATCAAGGAGAATCAGCTACATTCATTTACATGGATGCGCGCACGCAGCGCCACATCATGCGCAGGCGCACGCGCGCATGCAGTGGGCGCGGTGGATGAACGCGCTGCGCCAGGCAGCTTGGAAACAGTTCGCCGCCGCGTGCTTGAAAACCTCGACCGGATCCCGGATGCCGCGGAAACAGGGCTCAGGAAAGTGTGGGCAGAGTACGTTTTCCTGTCACGCTTCCGGTCGCCGCAGGAAATCTTCCTCGCCGCCGAGTCTTTGAACCTCGCTTCCGCGCCTCGATGGTTCAACGCCAAGGCGAAGAGCCTCGTGCCCGGACCGGAATGCGTCGACGGCAGGAGAATTTCCTCGTCGGCTCACCTGAAAGCATCTCGATGCCAAGGAAAACTTCCCTGTCAGCTCACCTTGAAGGTTCGCGACCAGGGAGATCCTCCTTGCCGGCAGCCCGAGCGGAGCCGGCGGTGTCGATCCGCTGCCTACTCCTTCGTCGGTGAGGCAGGGGCAGATCATGGCAGCCAGCGTGGCGGCCACTGCCTCATTCCATTGAGGAGCGATGCATGACGACGAACGAGAAGGTGAAAGGCCCGGCTTCCTACTTCCCCTCGATAGAGAAGCAGTACGGCAAGCCGGTGGAACACTGGTTCAAGGTCCTGGACGCCGTCAGCGACCGCAAGCACATGGAGCAGGTGGCCCTGCTGAAGACGGAGCACAAGATGGGTCACGGGCATGCGAATGCGCTGGTGGCGTATCACAAGGCGAAGCGTGGGGGTTAGGGGGGGCGACGCCCGTCACGCGTGTGGTGACATTCGCGGCAGAACACTGCGCTCACCCCAACCTATGGCCTTGGTCGCGCGGATCCGCTTGGAGAAGGTATTCTGGCGCCCGTTTCCGGACCCCTGTTTCCCCCTTGCCCTGGCCGCGAGGCGGCGCGACTTGACTCAGGTGTCCGGCCATAGCAGACAAGTAGAGAACCATTGAAAGCAAACGATCTCCAAATGAAAACAGACTGGCGCTTCGAAGAGAGCGAGCAGCGGCGGCACTATGTCATTGAGCCGTGGCTCGATGGTCGCCGGGTAGGTCGTGCTCATGGCTGGTTCGAGCCCGGAGAGAGCTTTGTGCTGGAGAAGATCGAGATTGATTCACGGCAGCGCTCACGTGGCTATGGAAGTACGGTGATCGAGCAGCTGCGACAGAAGGCGCGTGACAAGGGGTGCCGTGAGCTTGTGATCAACAATGTGCGTTCCAGCAACTTCAGGGCTATCGCGCTCTATGAGGCCATGGGCGCAAAGGCCGTCCCGTTGTCGGCCAGCCTCTGCGCCTTTGTCATCTCTCCGCCGTAGGCCTGACCCTTCGAAACAGGGGTCAGAGTGGGTTTTCCGATCGGGTCGTAAGAGTCGGAGAACAATGCCCTCTCCCGTGAAAGCACAAGGCCCGCATCAGCGGGCCTTGTTGTTACCGAAGCATCCACCAGCCTGTCGGTATCAAACCGCCTCGAACCGATTCGCCGCCACGTTCTTCCGCACCTTGGCCGGATCCCAGATCCGCCCGTTCATCGCGATGTACACCCCCGCCGGCAGGGACTGCACCGCACCGATCGCGCAGCCGATGTTGAACTCCGCGTCCGAGCCGCGGAAGCGGGCCGGGCTGAGGGCGCCGGTCATCACGATGGTCTTGTCCGGGATGGAGGCCAGCACATGGCCCGTCTGCACCATGCTGTCGGTGCCGTGGGTCACCAGCACGTGCTTGGTCGGCTGCGCGGCGATGGTCGCGCGGATCAGCTCGCGGTCCTCGTCGGTGATGTGCAGCGAATCCTTGCGCAGGATCGGGATGACCGTGAAACGGAACGTCACCCCCAGCTCGCGCAGGATCATGCCGATCTGCGGATCGCCAATCTGGTAGTCGGACTTGTCGTCGAAGTAGATCTTGTCGATCGTGCCACCGGTGGTGACGATCAGCAGCTCGTCCATCTCTATGCTCCTGCCAGCGCTCACGGCGCGCCTGGCGTTGTATCCGGGGATGTCAGGTCGTACGGCTCGCCGTAGTGCCGGCAGATCGCTTCCAGCGCGGGCGACGGCGGCGCGACGATCACGCGATTATCGCCGCTTTGCCGGGTGAACGTGCATTGCACGCTGGTGACGTTGCCGTCGTCGTCGCCACCGGCATCCACCTGCACCATCAGGTCCATGCTGTCGTAGTCGAGCGGCCCGGCGCGTGGTGTCTCCAGGCGCCACAGGTGGAATTCCCAGCTGCAGCAACTGCTGCGCCCGGATTCCACCAGCCAGCCATCGATGACCTGCAACTCGTAATAGCCGCCGCTGAAGAAGTGGCGCAGCGTCCGCGTGGCCGGATCGATCCGGTACACGTCGCCCTCGCAGTTCGGCCCGGCGCCGCACATGCCGCGGACTTCCACCTCGTGCATCCCGTCCCCGTCCAGGTCCACCAGGCCGGCATGGCCCATGGGCGTCTCGGTGACGTCCTGCTCGACCTGCAGGCGGTCGCACACGAGGCCGTCGGCACACGTCAGCTCGGCGACGTAGCGGCGCGTGGCGGGAGTGGAACACTCGGCGCGCAGCGACAACGTACTGCCGTCGCGGTTCTCCACGCGTGCCGGATCGCCCGCCTCGCAGAGGGCGTCCTGCGCCCATGCACTGGGCGCCAGCAGGCACAGCAGCAGCGTAGCAACGAAACGCATCACGCCTTCCTGCCGAACCGCTTGGCGAAGGCGGGCCAGCTCGTGGCCAGCACGATGCCGATGGACAGCACGATGCCGACCCAGGCGAACTTCGCCTTCACCGGATCGGCCCACGCCACCATCACCGCGTGCGAGAACCAGAACAGCGCGAAGACGCCCGCCCAGAACGCGGCCGTGCGCCGACGCGCCATCACGCCGATCATCAGCAGGATCGGCGGCAGGGCGAACACCAGCAGTGCCAGCGTGTACTGGCGGTCGCCGTAGAACCACACCGCGTAGAGGACGGCCAGCAATTGCAGCAACGCGGCCAGCAGCAGGCGCGAACGGTCCATCAGCGTGTCTCCAGGCGGCGGGCGATGTCGGCCACGCGGCGCCCCAATGCACGTGCGAGCGCCGCCTCCTCTTCGCTGGGATGCGGATCGTCATCGCCACCGGCTACGTGGCTTGCGCCATAGGGCGTGCCCCCCGTGCGCGTGCTGCTGAGCTGCGGTTCGGTGAACGGAATGCCCACGATCACGCACCCGTGATGCAACAGGGGCACCTGCATCGACAGCAGGGTCGACTCCTGTCCGCCGTGCTGGGTGGCGGTGGAGGTGAACACGCCCGCGGGCTTGCCCACCAGCGTGCCGCTGGCCCACTCCGCGCCCAGACCGTCGATGAAGTGCTTCACCGGCGCGGCCATGTTGCCGAAGCGGGTGGGGCTGCCCAGCACCAGGCCCGCGCATTCGGCCAGGTCCTGCCGGTCCACGTAGGGCGCGCCCTCCTCGGGTACCGGCGGTGCGGCCTGCTGCGTCACGGCGGCCACGGGCGGCACGGTGCGCAGGCGCGCGGACATGCCGTCCACTTCGCCCACGCCGCGCGCGATCTGCCGCGCCAGCCGCGCCACGGACCCGCCGCGGCTGTAGTAGAGCACCAGGATCTCGGGCATCGGACCGTCTTCGTCACCGGGAAAGTGCCTAGTATCGGCGATGTCGCGTCCATGACGCATCGGTTACCCTTCCGCCCATGGAGCCATTGGACTCGTTGAACCGCTGGACAGAGCGCATGCGCGACCGCGCACGCATGGGCACGTTCTTCCGTTTCCTGGCCAAGCGCTTCCTCGATGACCGCCTGTTCCAGGCCGCCGGTTCGCTGGCCTACACCACCTTGTTCGCGCTGGTGCCGCTGGCCATGGTGGTGTTCGGCGTGCTGTCCGCGTTCCCGGTGTTCCAGGAGTGGAGCGCGCAGCTGCGCGACTACATCTTCGCCAACTTCCTGCCGGGCGCGGCGGTCAGCCTGAAGGAGAAGCTGGACGGCTTTCTCGCCAACACCGGCAAGCTGACCGCGGTGGGCGTGATCGCCCTGGTGGCGTCGCTGCTGATCACGCTCAACAGCATCGAGGCCACGTTCAACCGCATCTGGCGCGTGCGCAGCGCGCGGCCGAAGCTGTCGCGCTTCCTGGTGTACTGGACCGTGCTGACGCTGGGTGCACTGATGGCCGCCGCATCGCTGGCGTTGTCCGCGCGGTTCTACGCATTGCCGGTGTTCGCGACCAGTGGCGGGCGTTGGTTGCAGACGCTGTCGCTCAGCGTGGCGCCGGTATTGATCGAACTGGCGGCGATCGTGGTGATCTACCGCGTGGTGCCGCACCGGACCATCAAGTGGCGCTATGCGATGGCGGGTGCCTTGTTGGCGACCGTGTTGCTGGAACTGGCGAAGTGGGGGTTGGGCGCCTACCTGGGCAGCTTCAACACCTACCAGAAGATCTACGGCGCGGTCGCGGCAGCGCCGATCCTGCTGCTGTGGATCTACCTGTGCTGGATCGCCGTGCTGCTGGGCGCTTCGCTGGCATCGGGCATGGCGGCGTTCCGCTACCAGCCCGCCGCGTTGCGGTTGCCGCTGGGCTACGAACTCTACGGCCTGTTGCGCATGCTGGGGCGCTTCGCCCAGGCCCGCGGGAAGGGGCGGGGGCTGCACAGCGACCAGATCCTGGCGATGGAGCCGATGCTGACCGATTCGCTGATCCAGCAGATGCTGGGGCAGCTGTCCGAGATCAACCTGCTGCGCCGCGACGAGGAAGGCGAGTGGTTGCTGGCACGCGACCTGGACGACCTGACCCTGTGCGATCTGTACGAAGCCTGCCAGTTGCGCGTGCCGGTGGCCGAGGCGCACCTGCCGTTCCATGACGATGCGCTCGGCCGTGCCGCCCGCATGGCGTTGGATGACCTGCGCGTACCGCTGCGTGAACTGCTCAAGAAGCGCGTCAGCGACCTGTTCACCGAATCCCACCAGGAGCCTGCATGAAGTCTGTTTCCTCCCTGTCGCTGGCCATCGTGCTGTCATTGGCGGCGTGCAATGCCGGCTCGGCTCCTCCCGAAGCGGCGGAACCGGCAATCGAGGCGCACGTGCAGGACGTCGATCCGGCCGCGGAAAAGCCTGCAGACCGCACCGTCGACATCCCGGTGTTGCAGGTGAAGACGCTTGATGGCGCCGACTACGCCCTGGCCTCGCACCGCGGCAAGTGGGTGGTGGTGAACTTCTGGGCGACGTGGTGCGCGCCCTGCCTGAAGGAAATGCCCGACCTGTCGGCGCTGGACAAGGACAACGACCACATCGAGGTGATCGGGCTGGCGTACGAAGAGATCGAAGCCGACGAGCTGAAGGCGTTTCTCGTTGAACGGCCGGTGGTGTATCCCATCGCCATCCTCGACGTGTACAACCCGCCGGCGGATTTCGCCACGCCCCGCGGCCTGCCGCTGACCTACCTGATTGCGCCGGACGGCAAGGTCGCCAAGCAGTTCCTGGGTCCGGTCACCGGCAAGGAAATCGAGGCTGCCATCGCCGCGGCCGGCGGTCCCGCAGCGAAGGCGTGATGGCGACCGCCCGCTTTCTGGTCAGCGGCAAGGTGCAGGGGGTGTTCTTCCGTGCATCGACCCGGGAGCGCGCGCTCGATCTGGGACTGGCCGGTCGCGCCACCAACCTTCCCGATGGTCGCGTGGAAGTGATCGCCCAGGGCGATGCGACGGCACTCGATGCGCTGGAGGCGTGGCTTCACCAGGGGCCACCTGCCGCGCGCGTTGACTCGGTCGTGCGCGATGCGTGGACGGGATGGGTGAACGACGGCTTCGTCACGGGCTGACCGGACCGAACCGGGGCGGGCGGAACGAAGTCAGCAGGCAGGCGTGCCCTTTGGATGCCGTTCGTGGTGAGCTTGTCGAACCACGCTTTTCGCGGCAAAGCGGGGTTGTCTTGACCTGCGGATTCAACGCAAAGAGCGTGGTTCGACAGGCTCACCACGAACGGGATCTGTGACGGGCTCACCATGAGCAGGGTCCACGACAAGCCCACCACGGACGGTGTCTAGGACAGGCTCGCTGCGAGCGGGGTCACTGAATCAGCGATTGCCTAGGGCTGGTCGCCCGCGTTGTGCAGGCGCAGGGCACGCGCGGCCTGCTGTTCGTCCAGTGGCGGTGGCCGCGCAGTCGCCGGTTGCTCCGGTTCCTTCCAGCCGGGGATTTTGCGCGCGCCCTTCTGGACCTGCTGCGCGGCCAACCCGACCAGCACGGGCACGATGCCGCCGTTCTTGCCGAGCTGCTCGAGGCTGGCCGGTTCCTTCCAGCGGCGGCTGAACACCGTGGGTGCGACGTCGACGGGATTCTCGAAGCGGTAGAGATCCACCACCTCTTCCGGATCCGGCCTGACGGTCAGGGTTTCCAGCGTGGTCGCGGAGGTGTCGTCCGTCGTAGCAGCCTGCTGCGCCATCGCATGCGACGACGCCAGCCACAGGGCGGCCATCAGGAGTGCCCGCATGCATCAGCCGCCGCGCTGCGGCTTGATCGGTTTCAGCACGGTGTAGCGTTCCTTGTGCAGCTTGCCTTTCAGCGGCGGCAGACCCAGCGGCTCCAGTGGCACCTGCGTGTCGGGCAGGCGATCCAGCAGGTCGCGGATCAGCGTGAGCCGCCCGGTGCGCTGGTCGTTGAAGTCGACCAGTGTCCACGGCGCATGCTTCGTGTGCGTCGCCTTGAGCATCGTTTCGCGCGCGGCGGTGTAGTCGGTGTACTTCTCGCGCGCCTTCAGGTCGATCGGCGACAGCTTCCAGCTCTTCAGCGGCTCGTCGGCGCGTTCGGCGAAGCGCTCTTCCTGCTGCGCCTGGTCCACGCACAGCCAGTACTTGAACAGCAGGATGCCGTCGTCGGTGATGCCCTTCTCGAACACCGGCGCCTGCGCGAGGAATCGCGCATGTTGTTCGTCCGTGCAGTAGCCCATCACCTTCTCCACGCCGGCGCGGTTGTACCAGCTGCGATCGAACAGCACGATCTCGCCGGCGGCCGGCAGGTGCGTGATGTAGCGCTGGAAGTACCACTGCGTGGCTTCGCGTTCGCTCGGTTTCGGCAGTGCCACCACGCGGCATTGGCGCGGGTTGAGGTGCTCGGTGATCGCACCGATGGCGCCGCCCTTGCCGGCGGTATCGCGGCCTTCCATCACCACCACGATGCGGGCGCCGCAGTGCGACGCCCAGCGTGCCATCGCCGCCAGTTCGAGCTGCAATGGTGTGAGCCGGGCTTCGTAGTCCTTGCGTTTGAGGGTCTTCATCGCGTGTCCTGTGCGGTGCGGAGGATTCAGCGTTTGCGGCGGGCATGGCCTGCCATGCCGCGCGCGACTTCCAACAGGGCGCCTTGCTGGCGCGTGTTGAGGGCGCGGTAGGCGGCCAGCAGGTCGTGCTCGCCCCGTGTGCGCGCGGGATCCAGCGTCGTCGCCAGTTCCGACAGCAGCGCGCCTGCGGGGACGCCGAAGGCACGCGCCAGGGCGGCGAGCTGGTCGCCGCCGGGCAGCTTCTCGCCGGCCAGCCAGGATTTCACCGTAGTCACGCCGGCACGCGGGATGGCGGCGGCGAGATCGGCGGCGGTCAGGCCGCTGGCCTTGGTCAGCAGGCGCAGGGTGGCATCGAGCGACATGGCGGGCTCTCCTTGCTCATTCCTTCAGGCGGGGACGCAGCGTGGCCAGGTTGCAGGGCCGTGTGCGTGCGTCGAGTTGGGCGCGGATGATCTTCTCCCACGCCGTGCGGCAGGCCGAGGTGGAGCCCGGCAGGCAGAACAGGAAGGTCTGGTTGGCGAGGCCTGCGAACGCGCGCGACTGCAGCGACGAGGTGCCGATCTCTTCGACGCTGACATGGCGGAACAGTTCGCCGAAGCCGGGCATTTCCTTGTCCAGCAGCGGCAGCAGCGCCTCGGGCGTGGAGTCGCGACCGGTGAAGCCGGTGCCGCCGGTCACCAGGATGCCATCTACCGCGGGATCGGCGATCCATTGCGAGACCTGCGCACGCAGGCGGTAACGGTCGTCGGGCAGCAGCGCGCGGTCATGCAGGTGGTGTCCTTCCTGCGCGAGCGCATCGGCGAGGTAGTCGCCGGAGCGATCCTCGGCGAGTGTACGGCTGTCGGAGACGGTCAACACGCACAGGTGCAACGGGATCAAGGCGTCGGCATGGCTCATGCCCGAAGGGTAGCGCAATCGCGGGTCAGCCGAGCGGTGCGGGAGGCAGCCCCTTGCGGTGCCGGTCAGCCATGCGCCAGGCGACGTCGGCGAAGCCTTCCGCGAACCGCGGCATGTCGAACAGCGGTGCGTGCGCGATCGCGGCCCGCAGGCGCTCGCGCAGGGCCGCGCGTGCCGCGGCATCGCGTCCCAGCCGGATCCCGGTCGAGACGAAGGCCTCGTCGTCGGTCATGTTCATTTCGTTCAGGCCGAGATGATGATTGAGGCTGCCTGCGACGCGGGAGGCGAACGTCGCGCCCGGGCAGGTCAGCACCGGGCAGCCTGACCACAGCGCGTCGGACGCGGTGGTATGCGCGTTGTAGGGATGCGTGTCGAGGAACAGGTCCGCATGCCGGTAGCGCGCCAGGTACTCCGCATGCGGCAGCTTGCGCATGAACACCAGGCGCGCCGGATCCACGCCGCGCGCCTGCGCCGCCGCGCGCAGGCGGTCGTCGGCCCGGCCGGGGCCGGACAGCAGCCACAGCACGCTGCCGTCGACGTTCGCCAGTATGTCGAGCATCCTGGCCAGGCTGCGTGGGTTCACCTTGTAGCTGTTGTTGAAGCAGGCATAGACCACGCCGGTACCGGGGAGGCCACAGGCCTCGCGCGGGGGCGGCGTGTCGATCGTGCGACGCGTGTCGGACGGTTGGAAGGCGCCGGGCAGGTAGGCGACGGCTTCGCTGTACGCCGGCACCAACGTCCCGGGCAAGGCGAAGCGATCTGCCAGCACGTAGTCGATCCACGGCGCACCGGAGGTGCCGGGATAGGCCAGCCAATTGACCTGCACGGATGCGGGCCGCATGGCCAGCACTTCCGGCGTGCCGCCGCCACCCCAGCCGCGCAGGTCGTAGAGCACGTCGATGCGCTGGTCGCGGATGGCCTGCGCGACACGTGCGTGCGGGAGGCCCGCGACATCGTGCAAGTGCGTGGCCGTCGCCAGCCGTTGGCGGATGGGGCTGCCATCGTCGGGCGTGAGGGCGAACAGGTACGTGGATACCGCTGCATGCGCCTGCAGGGCTTCGAAGAACGCCACCGTCAGCAGGCCGGTGGGATGCGCGCCGAAACCGTTGGAGAGGAAGCCCAGGCGCAGCGGCGCGTCTGCCGGCGCGTGCGGTGCGGGCGGAAGCGGGCGGACGACCGACGCCAGCGCCTGCGCGCGTTGCCGAGCGCAGGCCAGTTGCTCCTGCGCGCTGGCGTCTTCGCTGAGGAAGGCGAACGGCTCCACCACGCCGCGACCCTCGCGCACGGCGCCCCGCACCTGCGCCGACAGCGCGTCGAGGTCACGCCAGTCGCAGAGCTTGCGGCGCCAGTTCAACAGGTGGGCGGCGAACATGGGCTCGCCCGGCAACAGCCGGTAGGCATGCTCGTAGGCTTGCGCGGCGGCCTCGGCTTCACCGGCATCCTCGAGGGCGTGGCCGAGCCACAACGCGATGCCCGGGTGCTGGGGCGCCTGCGCGGCGGCCGCGCTCAATGCCTGTGCCGCCTGCGCGTGCCGACCCGACAGCCAGTGGCTGCGGCCGAGTCGCGCGAGGGCTTCGGGATGGCGGGGGCGCAGGCCCAGCGCGTGCTCGGCGGCGCGCCGCCCCGCCTCGGCATCACCGTGGTCGAGCTCCGCATCCGAAAGCATGACCCAGGCGATGAAGTCCTGCGGCGCCTGCCGTACATGCAGCCGCAATCGCGCGCGCTCGTCGCGTGGACCGTCAACGGTCACCGCGACCGCCTGGCTCGAGGGTGCAGGTGGCGCTGGCGGGACGCGTGGCGACGATCATGGGCGGCAGCCTAGCGATCATCGACAGCGCGCGACAAGCCTTGCGCCACGTGCGATGCATGTGGGAGTGACGCCCGTCGCGAAGGGGCACCCATGTCGCGACGGGTGTCGCTTCCGCATCGGGGAAGCCGGCTTCCACGTTGCGCAGGCTAGAGCGGCAGGCGGAAACGCAGCGTGCCGTCGTAGGGCACCCAGCCCATGGCCCGGTACAGCGCCTGTGCGCTCGCGTTGTCGTGGTCGGTTTCCAGTTCCAGCCGCAACGCCCCGTCGGCGCGCGCGAACTCGGCCGCGGACGACAGCAATGCGCGCGCGACGCCCATGCGACGCGCCTCCGGCAGTACGAGCAGGTCGTTGAGAATCCATACCCGCGACGCGCTGACGGAAGAAAAGGCCGGATACAACTGGGTGAAGCCGACGGCCGCGTCGTCTACCCAGGCCAACAGGATGACGGACTCGTCGCGCTCCATCCGCTCGCGGATGAAATCCCGTGCCAATGCCGGGTCCGAGGGCTGGCAGTAGAAGCCGCGGTACTGGTCGAACAGGCGGGCGACGACATCCAGGTGCGTCAGTCCCGTCCGGCGGACCACCGTCGTCATGCTGCCTCCGTCAGTCGCGCCAGTTCGTCGGCCAGGTGCTCGCGGCCGAGGCGGTCGACCAGTTCGTCCAGGTTGCCTTGCAGGATGTTGGGCAGGTCATAGAGCGTCAGCCCTTCGACGCGGTGGTCGGTGATGCGGCCCTGCGGGAAGTTGTAGGTACGGATGCGCTGGCTGCGGTCGCCGCTGCCGACCTGCAGCTTGCGCGATTCGGCCTGAGCCGCCTGCTGCTTGCTGCGTTCCGCATCCAGCAACTGCGCCTTCAGCCGCTTCATGGCCTTGTCGCGGTTGGCATGCTGGCTGCGCTCGGTCTGGCATTCCACCACCACGCCGCTGGGGACATGGGTGATGCGGATCGCCGACTCGGTCTTGTTGACGTGCTGGCCGCCCGCGCCGGACGAACGGAAGGTGTCCACCTTCAGGTCGGCCGGATTGATGACGATCTCGTCCACCTCGTCCACGTCCGGGATGATCGCCACCGTTGCGGCGGACGTGTGGATGCGGCCCTGTGATTCGGTTTCCGGCACGCGTT
Source organism: Pseudoxanthomonas sp. 97-1-1 (assembly GCF_057773125.1). Classification (NCBI taxonomy): domain Bacteria; kingdom Pseudomonadati; phylum Pseudomonadota; class Gammaproteobacteria; order Lysobacterales; family Lysobacteraceae; genus Pseudoxanthomonas; species Pseudoxanthomonas sp. 97-1-1. The sequence goes on from NZ_JBYMTJ010000003.1 coordinate 724,404, forward strand.
GCACGCGATGGGTCCCGGATTCGAACTTGAGCCTGGAATAGGCGCCGCGACCCACCACGCGCGCCACCACTTCCTTGTAGCCGCCGTGCTCGCCGGGGCTGTCGGACTCGATTTCCACCTTCCAGCCCTGGCGCTCGGCGTAGCGGGCGTACATGCGGAACAGGTCGCCGGCGAAGATCGCGGCCTCGTCGCCACCGGTGCCGGCGCGCACCTCGAGGAAGAGGTTGCCCTCATCGCGGTTGTCCTTCGGGACGAGCAGCAGCATCAGGGCTTCGTCCAGTTGCGCCAGGCGCGTCTGTGCGGCGGTGATTTCCTCGTCGGCCAGTTCCGCCAGTTCCGGATCGTCGCGCATCGCCTGCGCGGCGGCCAGGTCGGACTGCGCACGCTTCTCTTCCGCCATCGCACTGGCCACGGGTTCCAGTTGGGCGAATTCGCGCGAGAAATTGCGGAAGCGGTCTCCGTCGCCGATCACGTCCGGATCGGCGAGCAGGCGTTCGAGTTCTTCGCGGCGCTCAGCCAACGCTTCAAGCTTGCGGCGCAGCGTCGGCGTCATCGTCTTTGTCTTTCTTCAGGTGGGAGTAGGGCGGTTGCGCGGGGAACAGGCGATCGGCGGCGCGCGCCAGTTCGGCGTCGCCGCTCATGGCCGCGTCGCGCAACGCCGCGGTTGGCGGGTGCAGCAGGCGGTTGGTCAGCGTGTGGGCGAGGAATTCGAGCACCTGGTCGGCGTCGCGGCCGTTGGCCAGTTGCTGGCGTGCCTTCGCCAGCACGTCCTCGCGGGTGGACTCGCCCAGCGCGCGCAGGCGCTTGAGCGGTTCCTGCCGGGAACCGGCCAGCAGGATTTCCATGAAGCGGCCGACCTGCACGTCGATGATCGCTTCGGCGGCGTCGGCGGCTTCACGCCGGCTGCGGCGGTTGTCCTCGACCGCGCGCTCGAGGTCGTCGACGGTGTACAGATAGGCATCGCGCAGCTCGGCTACCGATGCTTCGATGTCGCGTGGCACGGCCAGGTCGAACAGCAGCATCGGCTTGTGCTTGCGCTTGGCCAGCGCGGCCGCGACCTGGGCATGCAATACGACGGGTTCGCGTGCGGCGGTGGCGGAAAACACCACATCGGCCTCGGCCAGGTGCCGCTCCAGTTCGGCCAACGGCAGCGCATAGCCACCGTGGCGGGTCGCCAGTTCCTGCGCGTGCGCCAAGGTGCGGTTGGCGACCAGCAGGCGGCGCACGCGACCTTCGCTGAGGTGCTTGGCGGCCAGTTCGATGGTTTCACCGGCACCGACCAGCAGCACGGTGGATTCGCTGAGGCGCGCGAAGGAGTTCTGTGCCAGGCGTACTGCCGTGGAGGCGACGGATACCGGATTGGCCCCCACGCGGGTGTCGGTGCGTGCGCGCTTTGCCACGGCGAAGGTCTGCTGGAAGAGGCGGTCCAGGCGATTGCCTAGCGCGCCATGTTCGCGCGCCGTGGCCCAGGCATCCTTCACCTGGCCGAGGATCTGCGGCTCGCCCAGCACCATCGAATCCAGGCCCGTCGCGACCCGGAACAGATGGCGGACGGCATCCGCGTCCCGGTGGCGGTAGAGGTAACCCTCGAGTCCTTCGGCATGGGTGGCCAGCCAGCTCGCCAGCACGTCGCCGTCTTCCGCCACCGCGTACAGCTCGGTGCGGTTGCAGGTCGACAGCAGGGCGGCTTCGACCACGTCGGGCAGCGCACGCAGCGACGACAACGCGTGCGGCACCGTGCCGGCGTCGAACGCCACCCGTTCGCGCAGGTCGACCGGCGCGGTCTGGTGGTTCAATCCGAGGACCCACAACGTCATCGTTCAGGCGCTTGCAGTAAGCTGCTGGCTCATATCAGGGCCGCCATTTTACGGCCGACGTGACGTTCATGCCCGAAATGATTCGCACCTTGTTTGCCGCGCTGGCGATGGCGGCCGCCATACCCTCCGCGGTGGCCGCATCGTCGATCCCGCCCGGCCATCGGCAGGACGACGCGCTGACCACGGTGATGGCGGGCGAATTCGCCCTGCAGGCGGGCCAGTTGCCGGACGCCGCGCGCTGGTACCTGGACGCCGCGCGGGAGCAGGACGACGCCGGGCTTGCCGAACGCGCCACCCGCATTGCGCTGCTGGCCAAGGACGATGCCCGTGCGGCCGAAGCGATCAAGCTGTGGCGCGCGCGTTCGCCCCGCACGCTCGCGCTGCGCGGTGCGGAGGCCACGCTGGCACTGCGCCAGGGGCAGAGGCGGGTTGCACGTCGCGAACTGGCCGGGCTGATGAAGGATCCCGACGAGCTGGGTTGGCGTTACGCGCTCACGGCACTGGCCAGTGGCGGGAAGGATCCTGAACTGCCGGCGCGGCTGCTGCGCGATCTGCTCGACGATGGCGCCATGCCCGACACGTTGCAGGCCTGGCTGGCGTTTACCGGGCTGGCCCAGCAGATGGACGAGCCCGTGCTGGCCGAACGGATGGTCGGCGATGTGGTCAAGCGCTTCTCCGGCGAGCCGCTGGTTGCCCTGCTGCAGGCCAGCCAGTTGCTGCAGGCGGATCGCAAGCAAGAGGCCCGCGCGGTGCTGGACGGTCTGCTTCCGAAGGCTTCAAGCGACGCGGCGCTGCGGCTGAAGCTGGCCGAGGAATACGACAGGTTGGGCGACCCGGCGGCGGCCTCGCGCGCGCTGGGCCAGGGCCCGCAGGACACGCTGACCTATGGCTTGCGGGCGCAGTTGCTGGCCAAGGCGGACGATACGGCGTCTCTGGGCGAGCTGTATGAGGAACTGAAGCAGGCGGCGTCGGGTGCGGGGCAACCGACCCAGTACAGTCCGGATCGCCGGTTGCTGCTGGGGCAGATGGCGGAGTTCCTCAAGCGTCAGGATGAAGCTCTGGAGTGGTACCGCAGCGTGCCCGCGGGCGAGCAGCGCGCCGAGGCGCGCCTGCGCGCCATCAACACCCTGTTCGAACTCGAGCGCAAGGATGAAGCCTTCGCGGAGGCCCGCAAGCTGCAGGGCGATGCCAGCGTCGAAGACGGTACCCGCCGCGATGCCTATCTGATGGAGGCCGAACTGCGCCAGAAAGACAAGCAGGACGAAGGCCAGATGGAGGTCTTCGCCCGCGGTCTGGCGGCGTATCCCGATGACCTTGCGCTGCTGTATTCGCGCGGGCTGGCCTGGGAGCGGCGCGATCGCATCGACCACGCCGAGGCCGACTTCCGCCGCATCCTGGTGATCGAGCCGGACAATGTGGCCGCGCTCAACGCGCTGGGCTACACCCTGGCCGACCGCACCACGCGCTACCAGGAGGCGCTGGAACTGATCGATCGGGCGCGCACCGCCGCCCCGGAAGACGCGGCCATCATCGACAGTTATGGCTGGGTGCTCTACCGGCTGGGGCGCAATGCGGAGGCGCTGGTGGAACTGCGTCGCGCGTTCACGCTGCAGAAGGACCCGGAAATCGCGGCCCATGTGGCGGAAGTGCTGTGGGTGATGGGGCAGAAGGACGAGGCGCGCCGCTATTTCGACGAAGCCCGCAAGCTCGACCCCGACAACCGCTCGCTGCTGCGGGCGCTGGAGAAGACAGGCGCATGAAGGTTTCAGGATTCCTGCTGGCGGGGCTCGTGGCCCTGTCGATGGTGGGCTGCGCCACACGCGGTCCGGCCGTGGATTCGCCGGCCCTGCGCGACCCCGAGGCAGTGGCGGCGGCGCACGCGGCACAGGCCACCCGCGCGGCGTGGCTCGCCTCGCAGCCGGACTGGTCGTTCGCCGGCCGCGTGGCGGTCAATGCGAACGGGAAGGGCGGCAGCGGCCGGATCGACTGGCAGCAGACGGGCGCCGGTTATCTGGTCGCGCTGAGTGCCCCGGTTACCCGGCAGAGCTGGCGCCTGGGCGGGGACCTGCAGACCCGTGGCGCCCGACTGGAAGGGCTGGAGGGCGGGCTGCGCGAAGGGGCCGATGCCGACCGCCTGCTGCGCGAGGCCACCGGCTGGGACATCCCGGTGGCCTCGATGGTGCACTGGGCCCGCGGTGTCGCCGATCCCTCCGCCCCCACGGAAGGCGTGGAATACGATGCCGACGGCCGGCTGCGGACCCTGACCCAGGAGGGTTGGCGAGTGGACTATCTGGACTGGTTTCCAGCCGAGGGCTCCCAGCCGTTCATGCCGCGCCGCATGGAGGCGCGACGGCAGGGCGCGACGGTGAAGGTCGCCGTCGATCAGTGGCAGTTGGCACCGCAATGACCGCGTTTGCGGTCGACGAGGGCTGGTCGGCCTGGCCCGCACCGGCCAAGCTGAACCTGACCCTTCAAATCACCGGTCGCCGTGCGGATGGCTACCACCTGCTGCAGACCGTGTTCCGGCTGCTGGAGTGGGGGGATACGATCCATGTGCGCGCCCGTGAAGATGGCGATATCAGGCGGGTGGGGGAGTCCGTTCAGGGCGTCTCCGAGGCGGATGATCTCGTTGTTCGCGCGGCCAAGTTGCTGAAAACGGAAGCCAATGTCGCCAAAGGAGCAGACATTGGCGTTGAAAAGCGCATTCCTGCCGGCGGCGGTTTCGGTGGTGGGTCGTCGGACGCTGCCACGGTATTGGTGGCTCTGGATCGGCTTTGGGAGTGTGGTCTGGACCCGGGTCGGCTGGCGTCCCTGGGGCTGCGGCTGGGGGCGGACGTCCCTGTCTTCGTCCGCGGCGGGAATGCCTGGGCGGAGGGGGTGGGTGAGGTTCTGACGCCGCTGGCGCTGCCGCCGGCGTGGTATCTGCTGGTCGATCCCGGTGTCCACGTGCCCACGGCGGCACTTTTCGCATCACAGGATTTGACGCGTGATGCTGCACCCGCGAAAATATCGGACTTCGTTTCGGGATCACTGCTCGGCAACGCGTTCGAGCCGGTCGTGCGTCGCCGGGAACCCGCCATCGAGGCGGTCTTCCAGGTGCTCTCACGCGTCGGTGCGCCACGCTTGACCGGTTCTGGCGGCGGCTGCTTCGTGGAGTTCGCCGACAAGGCCTCTGCCGAGGCGGCGCTGGCGACCTTGCCTGCCGGGCTGCGTGCCTGGGTGGTGGAGGGTGCCGGGCGCTCGCCACTGCTGCGCACGCTTGAGCAGTATTGCGGAACGGAGAAATACGCCTAGGGGCGTCGCCAAGTGGTTAAGGCACCGGGTTTTGATCCCGGCATTCGTAGGTTCGAATCCTTCCGCCCCTGCCAATTCACTGTGTCCTAGCTGCATCTGCCGAGACGACCATGCAAGACGAACGCAACCTGCTTGTCTTCTCCGGCAATGCCAACAAGCCGTTGGCGAACAGCATCTGCCGCGAGCTGGGCGTGCGTCCCGGCAAGGCGCTGGTGTCCCGGTTCTCCGACGGCGAAGTGCAGGTCGAGATCCAGGAGAACGTGCGCCGGCAGGAGGTGTTCGTCGTGCAGCCGACCTGCGCGCCGAGCGCCGAGAACCTGGTGGAGCTGCTGGTGCTGATCGACGCGCTGAAGCGCGCCTCGGCCAGCAGCGTGACCGCCGTGGTGCCGTACTTCGGCTACGCCCGCCAGGATCGCCGCATGCGTTCTTCGCGCGTGCCGATCACGGCCAAGGTGGCGGCCAAGATGTTCAGCGCGGTCAGTGCCGACCGCGTGCTGACGGTGGACCTGCACGCGGACCAGATCCAGGGGTTCTTCGATATCCCGGTGGACAACGTATACGCGTCCCCGTTGCTGCTGGCCGACATCTGGCGCGCCTACGGCACCGAGAACCTGCTGGTCGTGTCGCCGGACGTCGGCGGCGTGGTGCGCGCCCGTGCGGTGGCCAAGCGCCTCGACGACGCGGACCTGGCGATCATCGACAAGCGCCGCCCGCGCGCCAACGTCGCCACGGTGATGAACATCATCGGCGACGTGGAAGGCAAGGACTGCGTGCTGGTGGACGACATCGTGGACACCGCCGGTACGCTCTGCGCCGCTGCGGCCGCGCTGAAGCAGCACGGTGCCAACAAGGTGGCGGCGTACTGCACCCATCCCGTGCTTTCCGGCCCGGCAGTGGACAACCTGAACAATTCGGTGCTCGACGAGCTCGTCGTCACCGACACCATCCCGCTCTCGCCGCAGGCGCAGGGCTGCAGCAAGATCCGCCAGCTGTCGGTGGCGGAACTGCTGGCGGAAACGATCCGCCGCATCGCCTTCGGCGAGTCGGTCAGCTCGCTGTACGTGGATTGATTCTCCGTCGCACGCCGGGACACCGGCGTGCGGCTCTCCGGGTTCATCTGGTCGCGGGTGAACCTTTCATCAGCCGTCGCGAGACGGTCTACAACCTAGGTAGTGAAGCAAATGGCTAAGACACATGAAATCAAGGTCGAGCGCCGCGAAGACGAGGGTAAGGGTGCGAGCCGCCGCCTCCGTCACGCGGGCACCGTGCCTGCCATCGTCTACGGTGGCGAACTGAAGCCGGTCAGCATCCAGCTGAACCACAACGAAGTCTGGCTGGCCTCCCAGCACGACTGGTTCTACTCGTCGATCCTGGACCTGAGCCTCAATGGCGACATCCAGAAGGTGCTGCTGCGTGACATGCAGCGCCATCCGTTCAAGCAGCAGATCATGCACCTGGACTTCCAGCGCGTGAACGAGAACGAGACGCTGCGCACCGCGGTGCCGCTGCACTTCCTCAACGAAGACAAGTCGCCGGCCGGCAAGTCCGCCGAAGCGGTGGTCACCCACGAGCTGAACGAAGTCGTCGTCGAGTGCCTGCCGAAGGACCTGCCGGAATTCATCGAGATCGACCTGGCCGACCTGGCCATCGGCGCGGTGGTCCACCTGTCCGACGTCAAGCTGCCGGCCGGCGTGGTTATCCCCGAGCTGAAGCTGGGCAAGGAACACGACGTCGCCGTCGTGATCGCCAAGCACGGCAAGGAAGAGGCCGAGGAAACTCCGGTGGAGTCGGCCGAAGTGCCGGCGGCCAAGGTCGCCAAGAAGGACGACAAGTAATCGCATGAGCCTTCGCCCGCTCTGGCGGGCGAGGGTATGCGATGCGTCCCCATGGCAGGCTTGCGCCTCATCGTCGGACTGGGCAATCCCGGTACCGAACATGCCCGAACCCGGCACAATGCCGGGTTCCATTTTGTCGATGCCCTGGCGGAACGGCAGGGTGAGCGCTTCGGGCTGGAGAGCAAGCTGTTCGGAGAGACCACCAAAGTGGTGGTGGCCGGGCAACCAGTCTGGTTGTTGAAGCCCGCCACTTACATGAACCTCAGTGGCAAGTCGGTCGCGGCGGCGCTGCGTTTCTGGAAGATCGCCCCCGAAGAGGCGTTGCTGGCGCATGATGAGCTCGACCTGGCCCCGGGCGCGGCGCGCCTGAAGTTCGATGGTGGCCACGGCGGACAGAACGGCTTGCGCGACACCATGCAGCATCTTGGGCACGGCAAGTTCCATCGGTTGCGGATCGGCATCGGCCATCCCGGCCACAAGGACCGGGTGACCAGCTGGGTGCTGGGCAAACCGGGCAAGGACGACGAGATCCTGATCGCGCGGGCGATCGACGATGCGCTGGATGTGCTGCCGCTGGCGGTGGCGGGCAACTTCATGGATGCGATGACGCGGTTGCACACGCAGAAGCCGTGATTGGTGATTGGTGATTTGCAGGGCACGGATCGGGCCGCGAATCACCAATCACGAATCACGAATCCCGGATGTAGACATGGGCATCAAATGCGGCATCGTGGGCCTGCCGAACGTCGGCAAGTCCACCCTGTTCAACGCGCTGACCAAGGCGGGCATCGCCGCGGCCAACTTCCCGTTCTGCACCATCGAACCGAACGTGGGTGTGGTACCCGTGCCGGATCCGCGCCTGGGGCAGCTCGCCGAGATCGTCAAGCCGCAGAAGGTCATCCCGACGGCAGTGGAATTCGTCGACATCGCCGGCCTGGTGGCGGGCGCCGCCAGCGGTGAAGGCCTGGGCAACAAGTTCCTGGCCCACATCCGTGAAGTGGATGCGATCACCCACGTGGTGCGCTGCTTCGAGAACGATGACGTCATCCACGTCAACAACCGGATCGACCCGCTCTCGGACATCGACACCATCGACACCGAACTGGCACTGGCCGACCTCGAGAGCGTCGAAAAGGCGCTCAACCGGGCCGAGCGCTCCGCCAAGGCGGGCGAGAAGGACGCCATCGCCCGCAAGCCGGTGCTGCAGAAGCTGCAGGCAGGGTTGAATGACGGCAAGCCGGGCCGCGCGCTGGGCCTGGACGACGAGGAGAAGGCGCTGGTCCGCGACCTGTTCCTGCTGACCCTGAAGCCGGTGATGTACGTGGCCAACGTGCTGGAGGATGGTTTCGAGAACAATCCGCACCTGGAAGCCGTGCGTGCTCGCGCCACCGCCGAGGGTGCCGAGGTGGTGCCGGTGTCCGCGGCCATCGAGGAGGAGCTGTCCCAGTTGGACGACGCGGACCGTGACGCCTTCCTGGCGGACCTCGGCCTGGACGAGCCGGGGCTGAACCGGGTCATCCGGGCGGCCTACAAGCTGCTGGGCCTGCAGACCTACTTCACGGCGGGCGTGAAGGAAGTACGTGCCTGGACCGTACGGGCGGGCTCCACTGCGCCCCAGGCGGCGGCCGTGATCCATACGGATTTCGAGAAGGGCTTCATCCGCGCCGAGACCATCGCCTTTGACGACTTCCTCAAGTACAAGGGCGAAGCCGGTGCCCGGGACGCGGGGCGCCTGCGGCTCGAAGGCAAGGAATATCGCGTGCAGGAAGGCGATGTCCTGCATTTCCGGTTCAACGTCTGAGAAAAAAATATGGCTGGCGCGTTGACAGAAGGGTCGGCACGCGCCAAAATCTCGGGCTGTTTCACCCTGGTTTGATTTGGCCCCGGCCCAGTCAGTCCGGTGATCCCGGAGGGATACCCAAGCGGCCAACGGGGGCAGACTGTAAATCTGCTGGCTTACGCCTTCGGTGGTTCGAATCCACCTCCCTCCACCACGTTTTCGTTGTTGTTTTGAGTTGTAGTGGTCTCCCGGTGCGGGAGTAGTTCAATGGTAGAACTGTAGCCTTCCAAGCTACTAGTGCGGGTTCGATTCCCGTCTCCCGCTCCACTGAACACCAGCACGGGGTCTGCAGCGATCCAGGCAGCACAACCGGTTTCACGCTCACGTAGCTCAGTCGGTAGAGCACCTCCTTGGTAAGGAGGAGGTCGAAGGTTCGATTCCTTTCGTGAGCACCACTTCCATCCATTGATCCACTCGAGAACCAGCAGCCATGGCAAAGGGTAAGTTCGAACGCACCAAGCCCCACGTGAACGTGGGCACGATTGGTCACGTTGACCACGGCAAGACGACGCTGACGGCGGCGCTGACGAAGATCGGCGCGGAGCGTTTCGGTGGCGAGTTCAAGGCGTACGACGCGATCGACGCAGCGCCGGAAGAGAAGGCGCGCGGCATCACGATCTCGACCGCGCACGTGGAATACGAATCTGCCGCGCGCCACTACGCGCACGTGGATTGCCCGGGCCACGCCGACTACGTGAAGAACATGATCACCGGTGCCGCCCAGATGGACGGCGCGATCCTGGTGTGCTCGGCCGCTGACGGCCCGATGCCGCAGACCCGCGAGCACATCCTGCTCTCGCGTCAGGTCGGCGTGCCGTACATCGTCGTGTTCCTGAATAAGGCCGACATGGTGGACGATGCCGAGCTGCTGGAGCTGGTGGAGATGGAAGTCCGCGAACTGCTGAGCAAGTACGAGTTCCCGGGCGACGACACCCCGATCATCTCGGGCTCGGCCCGCCTGGCGCTGGAAGGCGACCAGAGCGAGATCGGCGTGCCGGCGATCCTGAAGCTGGTGGACGCGCTGGACACCTGGATCCCGACCCCGGAGCGCGACGTCGACAAGCCGTTCCTGATGCCGGTGGAAGACGTGTTCTCGATCTCGGGCCGCGGCACCGTGGTGACCGGCCGTATCGAGCGCGGCGTGATCAAGGTGGGCGAGGAAATCGAGATCGTCGGTATCCGTCCGACCCAGAAGACCACGGTCACGGGCGTGGAAATGTTCCGCAAGCTGCTGGACCAGGGTCAGGCGGGCGACAACGCCGGTCTGCTGCTGCGCGGCACCAAGCGTGACGACGTGGAGCGTGGCCAGGTGCTGGCCAAGCCGGGTTCGATCACCCCGCACACCGAGTTCGAAGCCGAAGTTTACGTGCTGAGCAAGGACGAAGGCGGCCGCCACACCCCGTTCTTCAAGGGTTACCGTCCGCAGTTCTACTTCCGCACGACCGACATCACGGGCGCCGTGACCCTGCCGGAAGGCGTGGAAATGGTGATGCCGGGTGACAACATCAAGATGGTGGTCACCCTGATCAACCCGGTGGCGATGGACGAAGGTCTGCGTTTCGCGATCCGCGAAGGCGGCCGTACCGTCGGCGCCGGCGTGGTGGCCAAGATCATCAAGTAAGCCCCTGCGGTCCCGGCGAGGACTCGCCGGACAGCGACAAGGGCGGACCGGAACCTCGGTCCGCCT
>NZ_JBYMTJ010000004.1:0-2500 GCF_057773125.1 Pseudoxanthomonas sp. 97-1-1
AAACCCCCGTCCTATCGGACGGGGGTTTCGGGGTAAAGCCCCTGGCGATGACCTACTCTTGCATGGCTTAAGCCACACTACCATCGGCGCGGCTGCGTTTCACTTCCGTGTTCGGGATGGGAACGGGTGGGACCACAGCGCTAATTTCACCAGGGAGAGGGTTGGAGCGTCGCCATCCAAGGAACGGATTAAGGCGCCAATCTCTCATAGGGTCTTGTGACGTAGCGGGCATTGGATTTTCTCTGACGATATCGTCGAGTCCAAGGCCACTTGAGGTTATATGGTCAAGCCACACGGATCATTAGTATCAGTTAGCTCAATGGGTTGCCCCACTTACACACCTGACCTATCAACCACCTAGTCTTGATGGTTCCTTTAGGGGGCTTGTGCCCCGGGAGATCTCATCTTGAGGCGCGCTTCCCGCTTAGATGCTTTCAGCGGTTATCGCTTCCGAACATAGCTACCCGGCAATGCCACTGGCGTGACAACCGGAACACCAGAGGTTCGTCCACTCCGGTCCTCTCGTACTAGGAGCAGCCCCTCTCAAATCTCCAACGCCCATGGCAGATAGGGACCGAACTGTCTCACGACGTTCTGAACCCAGCTCGCGTACCACTTTAAATGGCGAACAGCCATACCCTTGGGACCGACTACAGCCCCAGGATGTGATGAGCCGACATCGAGGTGCCAAACACCGCCGTCGATATGAACTCTTGGGCGGTATCAGCCTGTTATCCCCGGAGTACCTTTTATCCGTTGAGCGATGGCCCTTCCATACAGAACCACCGGATCACTAAGTCCTACTTTCGTACCTGCTTGATCCGTCGATCTCGCAGTCAAGCACGCTTATGCCTTTGCACACAGTGCGCGATGTCCGACCGCGCTGAGCGTACCTTCGAGCTCCTCCGTTACTCTTTGGGAGGAGACCGCCCCAGTCAAACTACCCACCATACATGGTCCCCGATCCGGATTACGGACCTAGGTTAGAACGTCAAGCACATCAGGGTGGTATTTCAAGGTTGGCTCCACCGAAGCTAGCGCCTCGGTTTCATAGCCTCCCACCTATCCTACACAGACGAACTCAACGTTCAATGTAAAGCTATAGTAAAGGTTCACGGGGTCTTTCCGTCTTGCCACGGGAACGCTGCATCTTCACAGCGATTTCAATTTCACTGAGTCTCGGGTGGAGACAGCGCCGCTGTCGTTACGCCATTCGTGCAGGTCGGAACTTACCCGACAAGGAATTTCGCTACCTTAGGACCGTTATAGTTACGGCCGCCGTTTACTGGGGCTTCGATCAAGAGCTTCGCCTTGCGGCTGACCCCATCAATTAACCTTCCAGCACCGGGCAGGCGTCACACCCTATACGTCCACTTTCGTGTTTGCAGAGTGCTGTGTTTTTGATAAACAGTCGCAGCGGCCTGGTTTCTGCGACCCCCCTCAGCTATAGCCCGCATGGGCCACCAAAGAGGGTGCACCTTCTCCCGAAGTTACGGTGCCATGTTGCCTAGTTCCTTCACCCGAGTTCTCTCAAGCGCCTGAGAATTCTCATCCTACCCACCTGTGTCGGTTTACGGTACGGTCTGCGTGAGCTGAAGCTTAGGAGCTTTTCCTGGAAGCGTGGTATCAGTGACTTCGTCCAAAAGGACTCGTCTCGGTGCTCGGTCTTAAAGGATCCCGGATTTGCCAAAGATCCAAACCTACCGCCTTTCCCCGGGACAACCAACGCCCGGTACACCTAACCTTCTCCGTCCCTCCATCGCACTCACGCGAGGTGCAGGAATATTAACCTGCTTCCCATCGACTACGGCTTTCGCCCTCGCCTTAGGGACCGACTAACCCTGCGTCGATTAACGTTGCGCAAGGAAACCTTGGGCTTTCGGCGTGCGGGCTTTTCACCCGCATTATCGTTACTCATGTCAGCATTCGCACTTCCGATACCTCCAGCAACCTTCTCAAGTCACCTTCAACGGCTTACGGAACGCTCCTCTACCGCGCATAACAAAGTTATGCACCCCAAGCTTCGGTTTCGTGCTTAGCCCCGTTAAATCTTCCGCGCAGACCGACTCGACCAGTGAGCTATTACGCTTTCTTTAAAGGGTGGCTGCTTCTAAGCCAACCTCCTGGCTGTCTGTGCCTTTCCACATCGTTTTCCACTTAGCACGAAATTTGGGACCTTAGCTGTGGGTCTGGGTTGTTTCCCTTTTCACGACGGACGTTAGCACCCGCCGTGTGTCTCCCGTACATTCTGTCTTGGTATTCGGAGTTTGCCATGGTTTGCTAAGACGCGATGTCCCGCTAGCCATAACAGTGCTCTACCCCCAAGAAGATTCATACGAGGCGCTACCTAAATAGCTTTCGAGGAGAACCAGCTATCTCCGGGTTCGATTAGCTTTTCACTCCTAATCACACCTCATCCCCTACCTTTGCAACGGGAGTGGGTTCGGGCCTCCAGTACCTGTTACGGCACCTTCACCCTGGGCATGACTAGATCACCCGG
>NZ_JBYMTJ010000004.1:7500-583787 GCF_057773125.1 Pseudoxanthomonas sp. 97-1-1
GCGGACTGCGCACGCTGCGCTACGACCGCGACCCGAGCCATCGCGTGGAACTGCTGGTCGGCGCGGACAAGGTCACCGAGCGCGTGATCGCCCGCGAGACGACCACCCGAACGGTGGTACTGAGCGGCAAGGTTGGGCGCTCGCTGAACCGTTCCGCGCGCAAGGCAGGCCTGACCTCCGCCAACGTGAACTCGCTGACGGACGAAATCTTCAAGTACGACATCGACTTCAATTCCGATCTGGGCGCAGAGGACCGTTTCAGCGTGGTGGTCGAACAGACCTGGCGCGAAGGCGAGCTGATCAGCACCGGGCCGGTGCAGGCCGCCACGTTCACGGTGGACGGCAAACTGCATTCGGGCTTCCGCTTCACCCGCCCCGGCGGCAAGCCGGAGTACTTCACCGCCGCCGGCCGGCCGTTGAAGAAGAACTTCATTCGCATGCCGATCCCCTACGCGCGCATGAGCTCCAAGTTCGGCGCGCGTCGCCACCCGGTCCTGGGCACGATGCGGATGCACAAGGGCGTGGACTACGCCGCCTCCAGCGGCACGCCGATCATGGCGGCCGGCGATGGCCGCGTGCAGTTCGCGGGCTGGCAGGGCGGTTATGGACGCACCGTGATCCTCGACCATGGCCGTGGCCACACCACGCTGTACGCGCACATGTCGCGGATGGGCAAGATCAAGCAGGGCCAACGCGTCGCGCAGGGCACCGTGATCGGCTATGTCGGCACCACGGGGCTGTCGACCGGCCCGCACCTGCACTACGAATTCCGCATCAACGGCGTGCACCGCAATCCGCTGTCGGTGACGATGCCGCCGCCGGAACCGCTGGGCGGCGCGCAGCTGGCGGCATTCCGCACGTACACGGCCAATGCGCTGACACGCATTCGGACCGTGGAAGACGTCATCTACGCCGACGTGGGCCCGGCCGAAGGAGCGACCAAGCCCGCCACCGTCGCGGCGGCCAAGCCTGCCGGCAAGGGCGGCAAGGGCTGATCCTTCACCCACGCATGGCGGCAATCCGGAAAAGGCGGGACACTGTCCCGCCTTTTTCTTTGCCTGTCGATTCCGCATGACGACCCCCGCTTCCACCGAGCTTTACCTAGGCCTGATCTCCGGCACCAGCGCCGATGGCATCGATGCCGCGCTGGTCCGGTTCGAAGACTCCCCGACGGGATTGGGTTGCGAGCTGGTCCATGGCCGCACATTCGCCTGGGATCCGGCGTTGCGTGCGCAGTGGGTGGCCCTGGGCCAGGGCGCGGACAACGTGTCGCTGGACGGACTCGGTTCGCTGGACGGCCTTGCCGCGCGCGCATTCGCCGATGCCGCATCCGCACTGCTGGAAGAGGCGGGCGTGCCTCGCGGACGCGTGCGCGCGCTCGGCTCGCATGGCCAGACCATCCGTCACCGCCCGCACGCGGACCCGCCGTTCACCTGGCAGCTCGGGGATGGCAATGTCATCGCCGAACGCAGCGGGATCGACACCGTGGCCGACTTCCGCCGGCGGGACGTGGCGGCAGGCGGGCACGGTGCACCGCTGATGCCGGCGTTCCATGCCGCCCTGCTCGGTTCGCTGCAGGAAGACCGGGCCGTACTCAACCTCGGCGGCATCGGCAACTTCACCCTGCTGCCGAGGGTGGGCGACGTGCGCGGTTTCGATACCGGGCCGGCGAATGCGCTCATGGACGCCTGGTGCGCGCGCCATACCGGGCGCGCCTACGACGCCGGCGGCGCCTTCGCGGCGAGCGGACACGTGGACGCCGCTCTGCTGGCTCGCCTGCTGGCGGAACCCTGGTTTGCGCTGGCGCCACCGAAGAGCACGGGGCGGGAACAGTTCCACCTGGACTGGCTGCAGGCGCGCATGGGCGAGGTCACTATCTCGCCGGCCGACGTGCAGGCCACCTTGCTGGAACTGACTGCACGCACCGTCGCCGACGCGCTGCAGATCACCCAGCCGGCCACCCGTCGCGTGCTGGTCTGCGGTGGTGGCGTTCACAACGCGGTGCTGATGGCACGGCTGGCCGCCCACCTGCCGCAAGCGGTGGTGGAATCCACCGCCGCACACGGCCTGGATCCGGATTACGTGGAGGCGATGGGCTTTGCCTGGCTGGCGCGCGAAACGCTGGCCGGCCGGTCGGGCAATCTGCCGGCAGTCACCGGGGCCGTCGGACGCCGCGTGCTGGGCGTGGTGTACCCGGCCTAGAAACCCTTGCCGGGCGGCACATCCTTCAACGCGCTGATCGCATCGGCGAGCGCGTTGACTTCGCGGTCATCCAGGCCGCCGCGCACTTCGGATTCGCAGACGAAGAGGCCCTGTTCCAGCAGGTTGAAGATGGTGTCGTGGATGGCCCAGCCACGCGCCTGGGACACCCGCCTGATACGTTCGGCGAGGATCGGATCCACGTCCTTCAGCACGATGTCAGTCATTGTCCCGTCCCCTGCATGCCCCCTGGGCAGACTGTAGCGCACGCGCTCAGTCCGGTGCCCCGCCCGCCGACCTGTCGATGCCACTCGCCGGCTCATGGTCGCCGCCGAACCGGATCCGCGGGGCCAGCCAGAAGAACAGCGCGACCGCCGGGATCGCGACCAGGGCGGTGATCCAGAAGTACACCCCATACCCTGTCTGCTCCACGATGCCGCCGGACACCGCGCCCAGCAGTTTTCCCGGCAGCATCACCAGCGACGAGAACAGCGCGTACTGGGTGGCGGTGAAGCGCTGGTTGACCAGCGCGGACAGGAACGCCACCAGCGTGGTGCCCTGGAAGCCCTGCGCGAGGTTCTCGCCGGAAATCACCAGCGTCAGCTTCCACACATCACCGTCGGCGCCGATCAGCCAGACATACAGCAGGTTGCTGATCGCCCCCAGCACGATGCCCGCCAACAGCGGCCATTTCACGCCCCAGCGCGCGACGGCGATGCCGGCGATGAATACGCCGACCAGGCCCACCCAGACGCCCCAGATCTTCGATACCGCGCCGATCTCGGTCTTGGTGAAACCCTGGCTGAGGTAGAACGGCGCCATGATGCCGCCGCCCAGCGACTGGTCGGAAATCTTCGCGAGCAGGATGAACGCGAACAGGGCGATGGCCAGCGCAATGCCGAAACGACGGAAGAAGTCGGCGAAGGGCTCCACGACCCCCTCCTGCAGACCCTCGCTCCACGTCGTCATGCGGATCCGCACCACATCGGGCTCGCGCGACAGCAGGACCGCGACCACCGGTATCAGCATGACGGCCGCCATCGCCTGGTAGACCAGCGGCCACGACACTTGATCGGCCAGCATGAGCGCCAGGGCACCGGTAATGATCAGCGCGATGCGATAACCCAATGAGTACGTGGCCAGCAGCGCACCCTGCGATTCCTGCGGCGCGATCTCGATGCGGTACGCATCCACGGCGATGTCCAGCGTGGCACCGGCGAACGCCGTCAGCAACGTGACCCAGATGAAAGGCGCCAGTTTCCCGGGCGTCAGATGCGCCATCAGCAGCAGGCCGACGATGACTGCACCCAGCGCCAGCAACAGCCAGCCGCGCCGCTGGCCCAGACGGCCGAGCAATGGCAGGCGCCAGCGATCCACGAGTGGCGCCCAGAGGAACTTCAGCGTGTACGTCAGGCCGGCACTCGCGATCAGCGTGATGTTCTTCAGCTCCAGCCCGTTCTCGGTCAGCCAGTACGCCAGCGTGCCCGCCACCAGCAGGAACGGCATGCCCGAGGCAAAGCCGAAGAAGAACATCGTCCATGCCGACGGCTGCGCGAACGCACGCCAGACCGAAGGCTTGCCGGGACGTTCGCTTGCCGTTGTCGTCATCAGGTGTAGTCCACCGTGAAGGGGGCATGGTCGGAGAAGCGCTGCTCCCGGTAGATCGAGCAGGCCGTCAGGCGGTCACGCAGCGACGGCGTGACGAACTGGTAGTCGATCCGCCACCCCACGTTGTTGGCGCGCGCCGCACCGCGGTTGCTCCACCAGGTGTAGTCCTGGCCTTCCGGGTGCAGTACACGGTATGCATCCACCCAGCCGCCGTCGTCCGCGCACATGCCGTTCAACCAGTCGCGCTCCGGCGGCAGGCAGCCGGAGTTCTTCTGGTTGCTGGTCCAGTTCCTGATGTCCAGGCGGCTGCGCACGATGTTCCAGTCGCCGCACAGCACATAGTGGCGACCACTGCGGCGCCACTCGTCCAGCACCGGTGCCAGCCAGTCCATCACCTTGAACTTGAAGCCCTGCCGCTCATCGCCGGACGAGCCGGACGGGATATAGAACGACACCACGCTCAGGTCGCCGAAGCGTGCTTCGATGTAGCGGCCTTCCTCGTCGAAGTCCGGCCAGCCCAGCGCCGTGCGGACCTCGTCCGGCTCGCGCCTGGCGTAGATCGCCACCCCGCTGTAGCCCTTCTTGGTGCTGGCGTCGCGGAACCACGCCTTGTAGCCGGCGGGCAGGAACTCCGGTCCGGCCAGCTGGTGCTCCTGGGCCTTGGTCTCCTGCACGCACAGCACGTCGGCGTGCTGGTCGGCGAACCAGTCGAAGAACCCCTTGGTGGCCGCGGAGCGCAGGCCGTTGGCATTGAAGCTGATGATGCGCATGTGCACTACGTTCGTCGGAAACCGGGCAAGCGTACCCGAACCGGCGCTTCCGTCGCGCGGCATCGACCGCATGGCGGTTATCCTGTCGCCTGCCCTGTTCATCCCGCCACCGCCCATGTCCGATCACGGTTCCCGCTTCCTCCAGCTCGCACTGCACGCGCAGGCCCTGCGGTTCGGCCAGTTCACGCTGAAATCGGGACGTCAGAGTCCGTACTTCTTCAATGCGGGCCGCTTCGACAGCGGCGGACGCCTGGCCGGACTGGCGGCCTGCTACGCCGATGCGGCGGAAGAAGCCGGCCTGCAGTTCGACCTGCTGTTCGGCCCCGCCTACAAGGGCATCCCGCTGGCGACCGCACTGGCCTGCGAGTACGCCCGTCGTGGCCGCGACCTGCCGGTGGCCTTCAACCGCAAGGAAGCCAAGGACCATGGCGAAGGTGGCCTGCTGATCGGTGCGCCGCTGGAGGATCGCCGCGTGCTGATCGTGGATGACGTGATCACCGCGGGCACCGCGATCCGCGAGGCATTGGGCCTGATCCGCGCGGGCGGCGGCACCCCGGCCGGGATCGTGGTCGCCCTCGACCGGCAGGAGGTGCTGGGCGAACCCGGCACAGGCGGCGCGCGCCGCTCGGCCGCGCAGTCGGTGGCCGAGGAGACCGGCGTACCGGTGGTGGCCGTGGCCAACCTGCATGACCTGCTTGCATTTGCCGGCGAAAGCGCCGACCTTGTCCGCCATCGCGACGACCTGCTGGCCTACCGGGCCCGCTACGGCAGCGCGACCCAGGACTGACGCAGCAGGGGGCTGCCATGACCGTCCGCACTTCCCTGGCGTTGTCGGCCGTATTGCTGGCGCTGGCACCCACCGTGCTCGCGCAGGGCAAGAACAATCCGTCCACGCCCGCCAACAAGAAACTCTTCTGCTGGGAAGAGAAAGGCCAGCGCGTCTGCAGTGATGCGCTGCCCGCCGATGTGGTCAACGCGGCACGCGACGAGATCAGCGCGACCAGCGGACTGCGCACCGGGGGCGTCGGCCGCGCGATGAGCGAAGAGGAACGCGCCCAGGCGGCCATCGCGGCCCAACAGAAGATGATCGACGACGCCGCCTCGGAAATGCGGCGACGTACCGATGCCGCCATGCTGATGTCCTACCGCAGCGAGGAAGAGTTGCGGCGCGTCTTCAACGAACGCACCGCCATCGTCGACAACAACGTACGCACCGCGCGCTACAACGCGGTCAGCCTGCGCGAAGGCCTTGTCAGCCTGCTGCAGACCGCGGGCGATCAAGAGCTGGCAGGACGTCCGATCCGTGCGGACATGTCCGCCACCATCCACCAGCGCCATGCCGAGCTGCTGCGTACCCGTCGCCTGCAGCAGAGCTTCGAGGCCCAGCGCGCGCAGCTGGACGTCGAGATCGCCGATATCCTGCAGCGCTACCGCAACATGAAGGGCATCACGGCCGAGGCCGCGGAAGAAGCGGCCACCCCGGCGATGGCACCTGCGCGCAACTGACCCGGTAAACCCCTCCGGAAACCTCTGGAACGACGACGCCGGGACAAGCCCGGCGTCGTGGTCATGCCGCTCCGGAGCCCGGCAGGCGTCAGAACGTCATCGTCAGTTCCGGTGCAAGCGCCTGCAGGCGGGTACGGAATTCGGTCTTGATCCGCTCGAGCGCCTCGCGGTTGTCCGCCTCGAAACGCAGCACCAGGATCGGGGTGGTGTTGGACGCACGCACCAGGCCCCAGCCATCGTCCCAGTCGGCACGCAGGCCATCGATGGTAGACAGGCGTGCGCCCTCGAACTCGGCGCCATCGACGAAACGCTCGACGATGGCATGCGGCGTGCCTTCGTCCACCGCTACCTTGATCTCCGGCGTGGACACGCCATCGGGCAGCTCGGCCAGCACTTCCGACGGCGTTTCGGCACGATTGGCCAGGATCTCCAGCAGGCGCGCGGCGGAATACAGCCCGTCATCGAAGCCATACCAGCGTTCCTGGAAGAAGAAGTGGCCGCTCATCTCGCCAGCCAGCTCGGCACCGGTCTCGCGCATCTTGGCCTTGATCAGCGAATGGCCGGTCTTCCACATCATCGGCGTGCCGCCGTGGCGCAACACCCAGCCCTGCAGCTTTCCGGTGCACTTCACGTCGAAGATGATCAGCGCACCGGGATTGCGCTCCAGCACATCGGCAGCGAACAGCATCAACAGGCGGTCGGGGAAGATGATGGCGCCTTCCTTGGTCACCACGCCCAGGCGGTCGCCGTCACCATCGAACGCCAAGCCGATGTCGGCATCGAAGCGCTTCACGGTCTGGATGAGGTCTTCCAGGTTGTGCGGTTCGCTGGGGTCGGGGTGATGGTTGGGGAAGGTGCCGTCCACGTCGCAGTACAGCGGGATGACTTCCGCGCCGATGGCTTCCAGCAGCTGCGGGGCGATGTCGCCAGCCACGCCGTTGCCGGCGTCCACCACGACCTTCAGCGGGCGCTCCAGCTGCACGTCGTCGGCGATGCGCTGGATGTAGTCGGCCGAGACATCGCGCTGCTGCAGGTCGCCGCGCGCGTTGGCCACGAACAGGCGGTTGTCGCGGATGCGTTCGTACAGGTCGGTGATCGCGTCACCGGACAGCGTCTGCCCGCCGACCACGATCTTGAACCCGTTGTAGTCCGGCGGATTGTGGCTGCCGGTGACCGCCACGCTGCTGCCGGTGCGCAGGTGATAGGCCGCGAAATAGGCGACCGGGGTGGGCGCCAGGCCGATGTCGATGACGTTCCGGCCGGCCTTGCGCAGGCCTTCGATCAGACCGCCGACCAGGTCGGGGCCCGAGAGGCGGCCGTCGCGGCCCACCACGATGTCGGTGAGGTCCTCGTCGCGCATCACCGAGCCGATGGCGAGGCCGATCAGTTCGGCGACCTCCACGCTCAAGGTCTGCCCGACGATGCCGCGGATGTCGTAGGCGCGGAAGATGCCGGGATCCACCACCACGGCCTTGGCTTCGGCCTGGGTGTACTCATCCTTGGGCGCGGTACGCGTGCCGCCGGCCGGCGGCGGCGGGGGTTCGCGCATCAGCGCCTCGCCCAGTGTGGGTTCATCCGTCTCGCTCACTTCTGCTCCTTTCTTGCCCAGACCACCCATGCGAATCCCGCCGCGCGCGACCAGCACCGACACCACGGTGAGGCCGGCGAGCAGCACCGCCACGATCATGGCCGGAATGGCGCCCAGCCCCAGCGGACCGGGCTCGCTGACGGGGACCGCCGTCGCCACGCGCAGGCCGGTCTTGCCTACCGCGCGCGCCATGCGCTCCGCGCTATCCTCCAGGCCGTTGTTGCCGCGTTGCTTGATGGAATAGCTGCCCTGCCGCAGCGCAAGATAGCCGCCGGGCAACGCCACGCCATCGAAGGCCTGGGTCAGCTGCGTGAGCGGCAGGCGAACGTAGATGACGCCCTGCGGCGCGGATGCCGCCATGCCGAACGCAGTCTGCTTGCCGTCCTTCACCACGCGGGCCGCGATGCCATCGCCCTGCATGCCGTCCTCCAGCAGTGCCAGCTTGCTGAAGCCGAAGGTCGCGGCATCCTCGTAGGCCGCCTGCAATGCGCCATCCAGGATCTCGACGTGCTCCACGCCCGCCCAACCGTCCTTCAGGGCGGCCACGGCGGCGGCCGTATCGTTGGCGGCCAGGGCCGCCTTGACCGGCGCGGATGCGAGCCGCTGCTCGAACTGGCGGATCTGCGCCGCATGGCTGGCCTGCACCGCCTCGACCGCACGATCGCGGGCCTGCCCGACCTGTTCCAGCAGGCGCGCTTCGCGCCACTGGCGGACACCGCTCCAGGCCAGCAGGGCTGCGAGCAGCGCCAGCAACACCGCCAGCTTCGGCAGCGCGCCGCGCAGATCGCCCACGGGAATCCGCTTGCGGCCCTCGTTCGTCGTGTTCATCGCTTTGTCCCCTGTCATCGCACGCCGGTGTGGCCGAAACCACCCGTCCCCCGTGCGCTGTCAGCGAAAGTATCCACCACTTGCAGGTGCACGCGCACGACCGGCAGCACCATCACTTGAGCGATGCGGTCACCGGGCTGGATGGTGAAGGTCTCATGCCCCCGGTTCCACACGCTGATCAGCAGCGGGCCCTGGTAATCCGCATCGATCAGGCCGGTGCCGTTGCCCAGCACGATGCCGTGGCGATGGCCGAGGCCGGAGCGCGGCAGCACCACCGCGCACAGGTGCGGGTCGCCCAGGTGCAGCGCGATGCCGCTGGGCACCAGCGCCGCGTCGCCAGGTTCGAGCACCAGGGGCGCTTCCAGCGCCGCACGCAGGTCCATGCCGGCGCTGGCCTCGGTGGCGTAGGCCGGGAGCGGCCATTCGTCGCCGAACCGCGGGTCCAGCAGCTTCACTTCCACGGCACGGGGTGCACTCATGCGTTCAGTCGCTCCACGATCAGGTCGATCAGTTCATCGGCCAACTGCGTCTTCGGCGCGGAGGCGAAGCTGCGCTCGCCGTCCTTCCAGTACGCCGTCATCGCGTTCTGGTCGCTCTCGAAGCCGCCATCGGCAATGCCCACGCGGTTGGCCACGATCATGTCCAGCCGCTTGGCCTCCAGCTTCCTGCGCGCGTACTCGGCGACATTGTTGGTCTCGGCGGCGAAGCCCACCACCAGCTTCAGGGCCTGCGTCTGCGCGGCGACTTCGGCCAGGATGTCGGGCGTTCGCACCAGATCCAGCGCCAGCGACTCGCTGGACTTCTTGATCTTGTCGGCGGCCGGCTCGCGCGGGGTGTAGTCGGCCACGGCAGCGGCGCCGATGTAGATGTCGGCCGGCAGCGCGGCGAACACCGCCCGGTGCATCTGCGCGGCCGAACGCACGTCCACGCGCGCGACGCCTGCCGGCGTGGCCAACTGCACGGGCCCGGCGATCAGGGTGACGCTGGCGCCACGGCGCGCTGCGCTGGCGGCAACCGCGAACCCCATCTTGCCGCTGCTGCGGTTGCCCAGGTAGCGCACGGGATCCAGGTCTTCGTAGGTGGGGCCAGCGCTGACCACCACGTTGAGCCCGGCAAGATCCTGCGGCACCGTGGTGGCGCGGAGGGCGGCGCCGGACAGCGCAGCGACGATCTCTTCAGGCTCGGCCAGCCGGCCCGGACCGGACTCGCCCTCGGCGAGCGGTCCATCGTTCGGTCCGACCACCTCTACGCCGCGTTCGCGCAGCGTGGCCAGATTGGCCTGCGTGGCGGGGTGCTGCCACATGCGGTGGTTCATCGCCGGCGCGATCATGATCGGCGCGGTGGTGGCCAGGCACAGCGTGGCCACCAGATCGTCGGCCAGCCCATGTGCCAGGCGCGCCATCAGGTCGGCCGTGGCCGGCGCGATGACCACGCGATCGGCCCACCGGGCCAGTTCGATATGGCCCATCGCCTGCTCGGCGGCGCCGTCCCACAGCGTGGCGCGGGTGGGTTGGCCGGACAGCGCCTGGAAGCTCAGGGGCGTCACGAACTGCTGGGCCCCCGCCGTCATGGCGACCTGCACCTCGGCCCCGGCATCGCGCAGCCGACGCACCAGCTCCAGTGCCTTGTAGGCCGCGATTCCGCCGCCCACGCACACCAGGAGGCGCTGTCCCGCCAGATCACGCATCTTGTCCGATCCGCTCACGTCGGCCCGTCCCTACGTCCATACAAGCGATTAGCTTACCCGAACGCCCCTCATCACCCGATGCACGCCCGGCGTCCGCCGACCGATCCTGTCGCCATGCACATCCGCGACTGGCCCCACGACGAACGCCCCCGCGAGAAGCTGCTCGCCCGCGGCCCCACCAGCCTCAGCGACGCCGAACTGCTGGCCATCTTCCTGGGCTCGGGTCTGCGCGGGCGCGATGCCGTCGCCACCGCGCGCGACCTGCTCGCCACCCATGGCCCGCTGCGCGCGCTGCTGGAACGTCCCCCCGCCGAACTGACGGCGCTGCCGGGCCTGGGGCCCGCCCGTGCGTGTGCCCTGGCGGCCGCGCTGGAGCTGGGCACCCGCCTGCTGCACGCCGCCCTCGAACGGGGTGACGCCATCAGCGACCCGGAGGCCGCCGGGCGCTACTTCGCCCAGCGGTTGCGCGGCCGGCGACACGAGGTGTTCGCGGCCCTGTTCCTCGATACCCGTCATCGCGTGCTGGCATTCGAGGAGTTGTTCCAGGGTTCGGTGGACAGCGCCGAGGTCCATCCGCGTGAAGTGGCCCGTCGCGCATTGGCGATGAACGCGACCGCCCTGATCGTCGGCCACAACCATCCTTCTGGATGCGCAGAACCCTCGGCCGCCGACCGCGCCGTGACGCAGCGCCTGAAGCAGGCGCTCGCACTGGTGGACGTCCGGTTGCT
Organism: Pseudoxanthomonas sp. 97-1-1; assembly: GCF_057773125.1. NCBI lineage: Bacteria > Pseudomonadati > Pseudomonadota > Gammaproteobacteria > Lysobacterales > Lysobacteraceae > Pseudoxanthomonas > Pseudoxanthomonas sp. 97-1-1. Next base: position 18,415 of record NZ_JBYMTJ010000004.1, read on the forward strand.
GGACCACTTCGTCATTGGCGATGGGCCACCCCAGTCGATGGCCGCGCGTGGATGGGTGTGAGGACGGCCTTCGCTGAACCATGCCGATCCCACGGGGAGGACCGGAAAACCTAGAATAGGCGGTTCCCACGCACCAAGACGGTTCTCCGTGAAAGCTTCCCTTCGCGCCTTGATCGCCCAGGGCATCGACGCCCTGCGCACCGCCGGCACCCTGCCGGCCGATGCCGCCACACCCGACTTCGTGGTCGAACGTCCCAAGACGCGCGAGCACGGCGATTTCGCCACCAACGCCGCCATGCAGCTGGCCAAGGTGGCGCGCAGCAATCCGCGCGCCATCGCCACCGCCCTGGTGGCGGCGTTGCCGGCCAGCGACGACGTCGTGAAGGTCGAGATCGCCGGCCCCGGCTTCATCAACTTCCACATGAGTCCGGGCGCCTATCAGCGCGAAGTGGCCACCGCGCTGGCGCAGGGCGCCGCCTACGGTCGCAACGACAGCGGTGGCGGGCGCACCGTCGGCGTGGAGTATGTGTCGGCCAATCCGACCGGTCCGCTGCATGTCGGCCATGGTCGCGCAGGTGCGATCGGCGACTGCATCGCACGCGTACTGGCTGCCAACGGCTGGAACGCCAAGCGCGAGTTCTACTACAACGACGCCGGCGTGCAGATCGACAATCTGGCCAAGTCCACCCAGGCACGTGCGCTGGGCAAGTCGCCGGACAGCGAAGGCTGGCCGGAAGACGGCTATCGCGGCGACTACATCGCCGACGTGGCGCAGGCCTACCTCGACGGCGATTCGGTCGAGGTGGAAGGCCACGTCGTCACCGGGGAGAAGGATCCCCAGGACCTCGACGCTATCCGCCGCTTCGCCGTGGCCTATCTGCGGCGCGAGCAGAACCTGGACTTGGCCGCGTTCGGTGTGTCGTTCGATCGCTACTTCCTGGAAAGCTCGCTGTACTCGGACCGGAAAGTGGAGGAGACCGTGAGCAAGCTGATCGCCTCCGGTCACACCTACGAGGAAGGCGGTGCGCTGTGGCTCAAGTCGACCGACTTCGGCGACGACAAGGACCGCGTGATGCGCAAGTCCGACGGCACCTACACCTACTTCGTGCCGGACGTGGCCTACCACCTCAGCAAGTGGCAGCGCGGCTATGAGCGCGCCATCACTGAGCTGGGCGCCGACCACCACGGCTCGCTGGCGCGAGTGAAAGCCGGCCTGCAGGCCCTTGGCGAAGGCATTCCTGCCGGGTATCCCGAATACGTGCTGCACCAGATGGTCACGGTGATGCGCGGTGGCGAGGAAGTGAAGCTCTCCAAGCGCGCCGGCAGCTACTTCACCCTGCGTGATCTGATCGAGGAAACCAGCGCGGATGCGACGCGCTGGTTCCTGATCGCGCGCAAGCCGGATTCGCAGCTGACGTTCGATATTGATCTGGCGCGCCAGCAGAGCAACGACAACCCGGTGTTCTACGTGCAGTACGCGCATGCCCGCGTGTGCAGCCTGCTGCGCCAGGCGGGCGAGAAGGGTTACGCCTACGACCAGGCGAACGGACTGGCGAACCTGGCGCGCCTGGACGACGACACGTCGCTGCAGCTGATGGTGGAACTGTCCCGCTATCCCGAAGTGGTGGAAGCGGCCGGCGAATCGCTCGAACCCCATGGGGTCGCGCAATACCTGCGCGAGTTGGCCTATGCTTTCCATACGTGGTACGCCGGCACGCCCGTGCTGACCGACGATGCGCAGGCACGTGATGCGCGGCTGGCGCTGGCACTGGCGGTACGCCAGGCGCTGGCCAATGGACTGGACCTGTTGGGCGTAAGCGCGCCCGAGAAGATGTGAGCGGAGAGCAGTAGATGGCAGCAAGGCGCGGCAAGAGTCAGGCCACACGCAATTCCAGTCAGGCCACGCCCGCGTGGGTCTGGCTGATCCTCGGCCTGCTCATCGGCCTGGCGGTGTATTTCGTCGTGCCGGGGCTGGGCAAGAAGGACGGTGATGGCTTCTTCCGTCCCACGCCCAACCCTGACGCGCAACCCGCCCCCGTCGACAGCGCCGATGTGGAAGCCGTGGTGCCCGACGCGCCGAGCAACGAGGCACCGGCCACCGCCCCGACGACGGACGATGCCGCCGCGAAGGAAACCCAGTACGACTTCTACACCCTGCTGCCCGGCAAGGAAGTGCAGATGTCCGACGCGGAACTGGCCGCCAGTGCACGCGAGGAAGAAGCACGCAAGGCGCGCGCCGCCCTCAACGGGCAGGCCACGACACCCGTCGTGGCTGCGCCGGCTGCCGCCGCAGCGGCCCAGCCGACACCGATCAACGAAACCGCGCCTGCCCGCCCGGCCGAGACACCGCGCGCCGCAGACATCCCTCCCGCACCCAAGCCTGCTGCCACCGTGGCCAGCGCGGACACCGGCGCGCGCTACATCCTGCAGGCCGGCGCCTTCGGCGCATCGGGCGATGCCGAGGCCACCAAGGCCAAGATCGCCATGCTGGGCCTGAGCGCCCGCGTGGAGTCGGCACAGATCAACGGCAAGACCGTCTACCGCGTGCGCATGGGCCCGTATGGCACGGCGAGCGAACTCGCCGAGGCGAAGCAGAAACTCGCCAGCGGCGGACTGCCTGCGATGGCGGTGAAGGCCCAGTGAGTGCCACGCGGCCGACGCTGCAGCGCCTGATCGTGGCGACGGCCGCGGCGATGGGGTCGCTGCTTGTCGCCTCGTGGCTGGTCGGCCTTGTCCTGCCCGCACACTGGCAGGAGGTGGTGCAGACACGCTGGGGATTCCTGGCACCGGTCAGCTACGTCGTGACCGCCCTCTGCATGGGGCTGGGTGGCGCGCTGGCAGGCCATCGCTTCCTGATCGTCGCCGTCGGCCTGACGCTGGCGGTGTGGATCGCGACGCTGTCGGTGCTGGCCGGCATCGCCGGTGCGGCCTCGGACATGTCCTACCCCCTCGGTTTCCTGCTGCGCACGAACGCGCTCAGCGCGACGCTGTCCGTGGTCGCCGCCGCGCTCGGCACCTGGCTGGGTGCCCTCTGGTATGCGCGCCGCTGACCGCGAACCGTTTTCCCTCCGCGAAGGAATCCCCATGACCCGTACCGCCCTCATCACCGGCGCCACATCCGGCTTCGGTGCCGCCGCCGTCCGCCGCTTCGCCGCTGCCGGCTGGCGCGTGATCGCCACGGGCCGCCGTGCCGAGCGCCTGCAGGCGCTGGTGGATGAAATCGGTGCCGACAAGGTGCATGCCGCCGCGTTCGACATCCGCGACGAAGCCGCGATGGACGCCGCACTGGCTGCAGTGCCGGCAAGGTTCCGCGACATCGACCTGCTGGTCAACAACGCCGGCCTCGCGCAGGGCACCGCACCTGCACAGCATGCATTGCTGTCCGACTGGCGCACGATGATCGACACCAACATCACCGCGCTGGTCACGCTGACGCACCGCTTGCTACCGCTGCTGGTGGAACGCAAGGGCGCCATCATCAACATCAGTTCCGTTGCCGGTGTGTATCCGTACCCCGGCGGCAATGCGTACGGTGGCAGCAAGGCCTTCGTCAGCCAGTTCTCGCTGGGCCTGCGCAGCGACCTGCACGGTACCGGCGTACGCGTGACCACCATCGAACCCGGCATGGCCGAAACCGAATTCACCCTGGTACGCACGCATGGCGACCAGCAGGCGTCGGACAAGCTGTACACCGGCGCCGCGCCGATGACGGCCGACGACATCGCCGACACCATCTTCTACGTCGCCACCCTGCCGCCGCACCTCAACATCAACCGGCTGGAGATCATGCCGGTGACGCAGTCGGTGGCGGGCTTCCAGGTCGCGCGCGCGTAGTTGCTTCGCACTCCCGTAGCGTGCGCCACGCGCACGTCACGGGACATCCGGCATCGCGAGGCCGTGCGCAGAGCGCACGCTACGCCAGCGGTTCGTCCGAGAGGTAGGTGTAACCGGTAAGCCCCGCTTCCAGCGCGTCAGACAGCAGTTTCGATTCGTCGGCCGACAGGCCCGCCTCTTCCACGCGCTGGCGATACACCGCGCGCAGGTCGTCCAGCCGGTAGCCCACGTAGTCGAGCATCACGTCGGTGGTGTCGCCACGGCGCTGCTGGGTGAGCAGGTAGCCGGTGCCGGCATCGGCGCTGACTTCCACCGCGTCGGTGTCGCCGAACAGGTTGTGGATGTCGCCCAGGATTTCCTGGTACGCGCCGACCAGGAAAATGCCCAACCGGTAGCTTTCACCCGGCTTCAGCGCGTGCAGCGGCAGTGAGGAGTCCAGACCTTCGTTCTCCACGTAGGTATCGATCATGCCGTCGGAATCGCAGGTCATGTCGGCGATCACGCCGCGGCGGTCAGGTGCCTCGTCCAGACGGTCGATCGGCACGATCGGGAACACCTGGTCGATCGCCCACACGTCGGGAATCGATTCGAACACGCTGAAATTGACGAAGTACTTGTCCACCAGCCGTTCGTTCAACTCGTCCAGCAGGTCGCGGTGGCTGCGCTCGTCGCTGCTCAGGCGGCCGCGCACGGCATGCGCGATGGCGTAGAACAGGTCGTCGATGCGGGCGCGGTGCACCAGGTCGATCTGGCCCAGCGCATACAGCGACAGGCCTTCGCTGTGGTGGTGTTGCGCCTCGTGGAACAGCTCCACCGCCGGCCGCGTGTCCAGCTCGGCATGGATCTCGCGCAGGTGGCGGATCACCGCCGGCTCGTCGTCGTGCGACGGCGGCACGCGGCCTTCCGGCGCCTGCTCGACTTCCGACACGTTCACTACCAGAACCGCGTGATGCGCGGTCATCGCGCGGCCACACTCGGTGACGATGCGCGGCGGAGTGAGTCCATTCTGCTCGCAGGCCTCGGCCAGTGGCTGCACGATGTTGTTGGCGTACTGGCTGATGCCGTAGTTGATGGAGCAGTAGCTGCGCGAACGCGTGCCCTCGTAGTCAATGCCCAGGCCACCACCGACGTCGACATGGCTGATGGTCGCGCCCAGCTTGGACAGCTCGATGAAATAACGCGTCGCTTCGCGCATGCCGTTGGCGATGTCGCGCACGTTGGATATCTGCGACCCCATGTGGAAGTGCAGCAGGTTCAGCGTGTCCTGCAGGCCAGCCTCGCGCAGCTGCTTCCACAGGTCCAGCACCTGGCGCGGGGACAGGCCGAACTTGGCCTTGTCACCACCGCTGTTCTGCCACTTGCCGGCACCGAGCGTGGCCAGGCGCATGCGCACGCCCAGGCCGGGCTTCACGCCCAGCTTGCGCGACTCTTCGATCACCAGCGCCAGCTCGGACGGCTTCTCGATGACGATGAAGGTCTGCAGGCCCAGCTTGCGGCCGATCAGCGCCAGGCGGATGTACTCGCGGTCCTTGTAGCCGTTGCAGACGATCAGCCCGCCCGGGCGCGACAGCGCCAGCACGGCCATCAGTTCGGGCTTGCTGCCGGCTTCCAGGCCGAAACCCTCGCCTGCGTGCGAGGCCAACGTGCCGGCGACACCGCGATGCTGGTTGACCTTGATCGGATAGACCGCCGTATAGCCGCCCTTGTATTCCCAGTCGGCCTGCGCCTGCGCGAACGCGGCCTGCAGCTTGCCCAGGCGGTCGCCCAGGATGTCGGGGAAGCGCACCAGCAACGGCAGCTGGGCGCCTTGCGCACGCGCGGCGTCCACGACTTCCGGCAGCGGGATCACCGGCCCCTGCGCGCCCTTGGGCGACACCACGATGCGGCCGGCGGCGTCCACGTCGAAATACCCTTCGGCCCAGTGCGGGACGGAGTAGGTCTTGCGGGCGCGGTCGGTGGACCAGGACATGGCGTTTTCCAAGGTGAGGCGAGCGGACGCGCATTCTACAGGCTGCGGTCACATGGGTCCGTTACAATGCGCCCCCGCAGCGGCAGGCCCCGTGGCCGTTGCCATTCCCTTCATGCAGGACAGCCCCATGACCGCCAACGACACCTGGTTCATCGAACACTTCTCGCACACCGGCTCGGCCATCGGCTTCCGCACCACCGGCAAGCTGGACGAGGTGCAGTCGCCGTTCCAGAAGATCGAGATCTACGACAGCACTGACTGGGGCAAGCTGATGGTGATCGACGGCGCGATGATGCTGACCACGCGCGACAACTTCTTCTACCACGAGATGATCAGCCATCCGGTGCTGTTCACCCACGCCGCGCCGAAGCGCGTGGTGATCATCGGCGGCGGCGACTGCGGCACCCTGCGCGAGGTGCTGAAGCACCCGGACGTGGAGAAGGCCACGCAATGCGACATCGACGAGCAGGTCACGCGCATGGCGGAGAAGTACTTCCCCGAGCTGTGCGAATCGAACGACGACCCGCGCGCCGAGTTGCTGTTCGACGACGGCGTAGCCTACATGGCGAACTGCGAGCCGGGCAGCGTCGATGTGGTCATCGTCGACTCGACCGACCCGGTCGGCCCCGCCGAAGGCTTGTTCAACAAGGCGTTCTTCGAGAGCTGCTTCCGCGCGCTGAAGCCGGACGGCCTGCTGGTGCAGCAGTCGGAGTCGCCGCTGGCGCTGCTGGACCTGATCAAGGACATGCGCGCCGAGATGGGCAAGGCCGGCTTCCAGTCGTTCAAGACGCTGCCGTTCCCGCAGCCGTGCTATCCGACCGGCTGGTGGAGCGTCACCGTGGCCAGCAAGCAGGCCGGTTTCGATTTCGCCTTCCGCCAGGCAGACGCGGCGGCCAAGCCGTTCGACACGCTGTACTACACCGCGCACCTGCATACGGGCGTGCTGGTGGCGCCGCCGTTCGTGGCGAAGGCGCTGGGGGAGTAAGCCTCCGCGCATGCAGCAACAAAAAAGCCCCGCGATGCGGGGCTTTTTCGTGTCGTCGTCAGGCGTCGAACTCGCGCCAGCGCGGGATTCCATGCCTGCGCGCCTGATGCCGCAGGTACCAGGCCATGGTGAGGCCGAACAGCAGACCCGCCACCAGCGCCGTGGCGACGCCGACCAGCACGGGCATGCCTTGCCTGCTCCACATCAGCAGCCACATGAAGAGGCCCCAGAACACGCCGAAGAACCCGCCCATCAGCGTCGCGTTGATGGCGAAACCCGCCATGTGCGGGGGTGGCAGCTTCAGGCCCATCTTCCACATCAGCCGGAACAAAGGCGGCGCGTATGTGTTCCTGCCGAGCTTCTTGGACTCCAGCATCGCAAGCGCCCGCTGCAGACGCGTTTCGAAGACACCCATGGTCATCGCAGCCGTCCCCTACAGCGCGTCGGCGTCCAGTTCGCCGGTACGGATCCGCACCACGCGCTCCAGGTCGTATACGAACACCTTGCCATCGCCGATCTTGCCGGTGCCGGCCGCCTTCACGATGGCCTCGACCACCTGTTCGGCCTGATCGTCGGTCACCGCGACCTCCAGCTTCACCTTCGGCAGGAAATCGACCACGTACTCGGCGCCCCGGTAGAGCTCGGTGTGCCCCTTCTGGCGACCGAAGCCTTTCACTTCCGTGACCGTGATGCCGGCGATGCCGGTTTCCGCCAGCGCTTCGCGCACGTCGTCCAGCTTGAACGGCTTGATGATGGCCATGACCATTTTCATGCGGCTTGCTCCCGTGGATGCTGCACGCAGGATAGCGCGGCGCGACGGCGCGCGGTTGCGGCAACCGGTCCTGTCGCGGTTCAATGGCGGCCTCGCCGCCGGACTTTTCCGACAGCGCTGCGCAGCGAACGCCGATGGCCTGCCACCGGCATCGCCCACAAGCTCGGTGCACTGCCGGAGAACTGACATGATCGACCTCAACCACATCGACGACCTCGCCCGCCGCCTCAGCCAGCTGGTGCCGCCCGGCCTGCGTGATTCGCAGGAAGAATTGCAGCAGACCTTCAAGTCCGCGCTGCAGGCCGGCCTGGGGAAGCTGGACCTGGTGACGCGCGAGGAGTTCGACGTGCAGCAGGCGGTGCTGCTGCGCACACGCGAGAAGCTGGAAACACTGGAACGCACCGTGGCCGCGCTGGAAACCCAGCTGGCCGACAAGCCCGCGCAGTCCTGACCCCGCCGCCATGAGTCTGGCCCTGGTGAACAGCCGGGCGCGGGCGGGCGTGTCCGCGCCGCCGGTCCGGGTGGAAGTGCACCTGTCGGGCGGCCTGCCGTCCACGCAGATCGTCGGCCTGCCCGAAGCCGCCGTGCGCGAGGCGCGCGACCGCGTACGCGCCGCGATCCTGTGCGCGCAGTTCGAATTCCCGACACGCAGGATCACCGTGAACCTTGCGCCGGCGGACCTGCCCAAGGACGGCGGCCGCTTCGATCTGCCCATCGCACTGGGCATCCTGGCCGCCAGCGGACAGATCCGCCGCGAAGCGCTGGCGGAATACGAATTCCTCGGTGAGTTGAGCCTGACCGGTGAACTGCGGGCGGTGGACGGCGTGCTTCCGGCAGCGCTCGCCGTGGCTGCGACGGGTCGAACCCTCGTCGTGCCGGAGCCCAGCGGCGCGGAAGCCGCACTCGCGCAACAGGGACGCGCATGCACCGGCCGCACGCTGCTGGAAGTCTGTGCCCTGCTCGAAGGCCGCAAGGTGCTGCCCGCCGCAACGGCGCCGCCTCCGCTGCCCAGTTCCATCCCCGACATGACCGATGTGCGCGGACAGGCCCACGCCCGCCGCGCGCTCGAAGTGGCCGCAGCCGGTGGCCACCATCTCCTGCTGATCGGATCACCTGGTTGCGGCAAGACCCTGCTCGCCTCGCGCCTGCCCGGGCTGCTGCCGGTGGCGAGCGATGGTGAGGCCATGGAAAGTGCCGCCATCGCCTCGGTCAGTGGACGCGGGCTGGACCCCGCTCGTTGGCGCCAGCGCCCGTATCGCGCACCGCACCACACCGCGAGTGCGGTCGCACTGGTGGGCGGCGGAGCGCAGCCGCGACCGGGCGAGATCTCACTGGCGCACAATGGCGTCCTCTTCATGGACGAGCTTCCCGAGTGGTCGCGGGCGGCGCTCGAAGTCCTGCGGGAGCCGCTGGAATCCGGCACCGTCACCGTGTCGCGGGCGGCGCGTACGGCAGAGTTCCCCGCCCGTTTCCAACTGGTCGCGGCCATGAATCCCTGCCCATGCGGCTGGGCCGGCGACCCCAGCGGGCGTTGCCGCTGTGGCCCGGACCTCATCCGTCGCTACCGCAGCCGGTTGTCGGGGCCGCTGCTCGATCGCATCGACCTGCATGTCCATGTGCCGCGGCTGCCGCCCCACGAACTGAGGCCGGATGCACCGGACGGCGAATCCACGGCCTCGGTGCAGGCCCGCGTCGTTGCCGCGCGCGCGCGCCAACAGGCGCGCGCCGGTTGCGCGAACGCACGCCTGGGCCAGGCCGACACCATGGCGCACTGCCGACTGTCGGCACGCGACCAGGCGCTGCTGGAGCGCGCCGTCGAGCGCCTGCAGCTCTCCGCGCGCAGCCTGCATCGCATCCTGCGGGTGGCGCGCACCATCGCCGACCTGGCGGGCAGCGACTCGATCACCACGCCACACCTGACCGAAGCGCTGGGCTACCGGGGCATGGATCGCGGCAATCCCGCATGACCTCCGGCCAAGGCGGGTGAAGGTGGGGTGTGGTCTACTCGAGTCACACCTCCGGCTGGCGGACGTCATGTCCGCTGTCCCTTCCTTGCCTCCAGGAGTTTCGCCCATGCGTCATGCCGCATTCCGTCTCACGTTGCTGGCCTCGACCGTCGCCGTCGCGCTCGCGGCGCAGGCCGCCCCGTCCGCCGCCGACCGCATCGCGGGCACCGAATTGATCGCCCGCGACGCGCTGTTCGGCAATCCCGAGCGCGCCAACGTGCAGATCAGCCCCGATGGCAAGTACCTGAGCTGGGTTGCCGCCGTCGATGGCGTGCTCAACGTGTGGGTAGCCCCGGCGGACAATCCGTCACAGGCCAAGGCCGTCACCCAGGACAAGGCGCGCGGCATCCGCAGCTATTTCTGGTCGTACAACCCCGACACCTTGCTGTATCTGCGTGACAGCGGCGGCGACGAGGACTTCCACCTGTACGCCGTGGACCTGAAGACCGGCCAGGCCAAAGACCTGACGCCGTTCCCGAAGACCACCGCCCAGGTATCCGGCGTCAGCCCGAAACATCCCGGCACGATCCTCGTCGGCATGAACGACCGCGATGCGCAGTGGCACGACCTGTACAAGGTCGACCTCGCCACGGGCACACGCACCCTGCTGGAGAAGAACGACGCGCAGATCGCCGGCTACATCGCCGACGCGGACTATGCCCTCAAGTACGCCACGCGCTCACGCCCGGACGGCGGTGCCGACGTGCTGAAGCGTGATGCCAAGGGCGGCTGGGAGAAGTTCGACGACATCCCGTTCGAGGATGTGCTCACCACCAATCCCGGTGGCCTGACGCTGGACGGCAAGACCCTGTACTTCACCGATTCGCGCGGCCGCAACACCGCCGCGCTGTTCGCCGTGGACGTGGCCAGCGGCAAGCGCACGCTGGTGCTGGAAGATGCACGCGCCGATGTCGGCGGCAGCCTGGCAGATCCGGCGACCGGCAAGGTGCAGGCCGTGTCGGTGGATTACCTGCGCGATGAATGGAAGGTCGTCGACCCATCGATCCGGGCAGACCTGGAGAAGCTGGAAGCGATCGGCCCGGGCGACGTGTCCGTCAACACGCGCACGCTGGACGACAAGACCTGGATCATCGCGTATTCCGCGGCCGAAGCCCCGCTGGTCTACTACCGCTACGACCGTCCGGCAGGCACGCTGACCAAGCTGTTCTCCGCGCGGCCGAAGCTGGAAGGCAAGCCGCTGGTGCCGCAGTGGCCGGTGGAAATCGCTTCGCGCGACAACAAGACGCTGGTCAGCTACCTGACCCTGCCGCGCAGTGCCGATGCGAACAACGACGGCAAGGCCGATGCGCCGGTGCCGCTCGTGCTGCTGGTGCACGGCGGTCCGTGGGCACGCGATTCCTACGGCTACGGCGGCTACAACCAGTGGCTGGCCAACCGCGGCTACGCGGTGCTGTCGGTCAACTTCCGCGGCTCCACCGGCTTCGGCAAGAGCTTCACCAATGCGGGCAACGGCGAGTGGGCCGGCAAGATGCACGATGACCTGATCGATGCCGTGCAGTGGGCGGTCAAGCAGGGCGTCACCACGCAGGACCAGGTCGCCATCATGGGCGGCAGCTACGGCGGCTACGCCACGCTGGCCGGCCTGACGTTCACGCCGGACGCGTTCGCCTGCGGCGTGGACATCGTTGGCCCGTCCAACCTCAATACCCTGCTGAGCACCGTGCCGCCGTATTGGGCCAGCTTCTTCGAGCAGCTGGCCAAGCGCATGGGCGACCCGCGCACCGATGCCGGCAAGGCGTGGCTGACCGAGCGCTCGCCGCTGACCCGCGCCGACCAGATCAAGAAGCCGCTGCTGATCGGCCAGGGCGCGAACGACCCACGCGTGAAGCAGGACGAGAGCGACCAGATCGTCAAGGCGATGACGGCGAAGAACATCCCGGTGACCTACGTGCTGTTCCCCGACGAAGGCCACGGCTTCGCCCGGCCGGAGAACAACAAGGCGTTCAACGCGGTGACCGAAGGCTTCCTCGCCCAGTGCCTGGGGGGTCGTGCCGAGCCCATCGGCAAGGACTTCACCGGTTCGAGCATCAGCGTGCCGACCGGCGCCAATGGCGTGCCGGGCCTGGCCGAGGCGCTGAAGGGGCATACGCAGGAAGTGAAGAAGTAAGCGCGCGCTTTCTTCCCGCAACGCTGAAAGAAGAAACGCCGGCGAAAGCCGGCGTTTCCTTTTGTGCATCCTTGCGGGCAGCGATCAGGCTGCCTTTTCCTTTTCGTAGAACTGCTCTTCCTCGGTCGAGCCCTTCAACGCGGTGACGCTGGAGCTGCCGCCCTGGATGACCGTGGTGACGTCGTCGAAGTAGCCCGCGCCCACTTCCTGCTGGTGCGAGACGAAGGTGTAACCCTTTTCGCGCGCGGCGAACTCGCGCTCCTGCACCTGCTCGACGTAGTGCTTCATGCCTTCGCCACGCGCGTAGTCGTGGGCGAACTGGAAGCTGTTGAACCAGTTGATGTGGATGCCCGCCAGCGTGATGAACTGGAACTTGTAGCCCAGCGCCGACAGGTCGTCCTGGAAGCGCGCGATCTGCGCGTCATCCAGGTTCTTCTTCCAGTTGAAGCTGGGCGAGCAGTTGTACGACAGCAGCTTGCCCGGGTGCTTGGCATGCACGGCCTGGGCGAACTCGCGGGCGAAGCCGATGTCCGGCGTGCCGGTCTCGCACCACACCAGGTCGGCATACGGCGCGTACGCGATGCCGCGGCTGATCGCCTGCTCCAGGCCGTTCTTGACCCGGTAGAAACCTTCCGCAGTGCGCTGGCCGGTGACGAAGGGCTGGTCGTTGGCGTCGAAGTCCGAGGTCAGCAGGTTGGCGGCTTCGGCGTCGGTGCGCGCCAGCACGATGGTCGGCACGCCCAGCACGTCGGCGGCCAGGCGCGCGGCCTGCAGCTTCTGCACGGCTTCCTGCGTGGGCACCAGCACCTTGCCGCCCATGTGGCCGCACTTTTTCACCGCCGCCAGCTGGTCCTCGAAGTGCACGCCCGCGGCACCGGCCACGATCATGTTCTTCATCAGCTCGTAGGCGTTCAGCACGCCGCCGAAGCCGGCCTCGCCGTCGGCGACGATCGGCAGGAAGAAGTCGATGGCGTCGGCGTCGTTCGCCTTGCCGTCGCAGATGTTCTTCCACTGGATCTCGTCGGCGCGCTGGAAGGTATTGTTGATGCGACGGACCATCGTCGGCACCGAGTCGTAGGCGTACAGCGACTGGTCCGGGTACATCGTCTCGGAGGTGTTGCCGTCGGCGGCGACCTGCCAGCCGGACAGGTAGACGGCTTCCAGGCCCGCCTTGGCCTGCTGCATCGCCTGGCCGGCGCTGATCGCGCCGAACGCGTTGACGTAGCCCTTCTTCGCTTCGCCATTGACGAGCTTCCACAGCTTCTCGGCGCCGCGGCGCGCCAGGGTGTACTCCGGCTGGAGGCTGCCGCGCAGGCGGACGACATCGGCGGCGGCGTAGTCGCGCTTGATGCCGGTCCAGCGCGGGTTGCTGTCCCAGTCCTTCTGGATGGCGTCGATCTGCTGTTGCTTGGTGCTCATGGCGGACTCTCTTTTCGTCGTGGGGCGTCGTGGGTGGGGGCGGGGGTCAGTCGATGCGTTCGTACGCGGGCAGGGTCAGGAAGTCGGCCAGGTCGTCGGCACGGCTCAGGGCGTCGAGCAGGGCGATGGCTTCGGAGATGCGCTCGCCGCCGGGCAGCCGGCTGTGGTCGCCCAGCTTGGCGGGCAATGCGGCCAGCGTGCGCTGCAGCAGCGCGTAGTCGATCTGGGTGCCATCGCACAGGTGCACGTCGGGCATGTGCAACCACTGCCAGATCTGCGTGCGCGAGATCTCGGCGGTGGCGGCGTCTTCCATCAGCCAGTGGATCGGCACGCAGCCGTTGCCGTCCAGCCACGCGGCCAGGTAGCGCACGCAGACTTCCACGTTGCCTTCGAAGCCGGCGCGCGTGATGGTGCCGGTGGACGGACGGATCAGGTCGTCGCGGGTGACCGCGACATCCTCGCGCAGCACACCGCGCTGGTTGGTCTGCGGCATGTGCTCGTCGAAGATCGCCTTCGCCACCGGGATCAGCGCCGGGTGCGCCACCCAGGTGCCGTCGTGGCCGGCGGTGACTTCACGCAGCTTGTCGGCGCGCACGCGGGCCAGCGCCTGCTCGTTGGCGGCTTCGTCGTTGTTGATCGGGATCTGCGCGGCCATGCCGCCCATCGCATGCGCGCCGCGCCGGTGGCAGGTCTGGATCAGCAGTTCCGAATAGGCCTTCAGGAACGGCTGCGTCATCGTCACCTGCCCGCGCTCCGGCAGCACCTTGTCGGCGTGGCGGCGGAACGTCTTCAGGTACGAAAAGATGTAGTCCCAGCGGCCGCAGTTCAGGCCGACGATGCGCTCGCGCAGCGCATGCAGGATCTCGTGCATCTCGAACACGGCCGGCAGCGTCTCGATCAGCACGGTGACCTTCATCTGCCCGTGCGGCAGGCCCAGCGCGGCCTCGATGTGCGACAGCGCGGTCTCCCACAGCGCGGCCTCTTCCATGCTCTGCAGCTTGGGCAGGTAGAAGTACGGACCACGATCGCGAGCCTGCAGCGCGCGGGCGTTGTGCCAGGCGAACACGGCAATGTCGAACAGGCCGCCGGCAATCGGCGCACCATCGATCAGCACGTGCTTCTCGTCCAGGTGCCAGCCACGCGGGCGCACCAGCAACACCGCTTGTTCGTCCTGCGGCTTCAGCGCATAGCGCTTGCCGTTCTCGCTGGTGAACTGCAGGTCGCCGCGCACGGCATCGGTCAGCGCGCGCTGGCCGGTCAGCAGGTTCTGCCAGGTCGGCGAGGTGGAATCCTCGAAGTCCGCCATGAACACCCTGGCGCCCGAGTTCAGCGCGTTGATGACCATCTTCGGGTCCACCGGCCCGGTGATTTCCACCCGACGGTCCTGCAACGCGGTCGGCACCGGGGCAACGGTCCAGTCGCCGTCGCGGATCGTGCGCGTATCGGCGCGGAAATCCGGCAGGCCACCGGCATCGAAGAACGCCTGGCGCTCACGGCGGGCCGCCAGCCGGGCCTGACGCTCCGGCTCGATCGCACGGTGCAGCGAGACGAGCAGAGCCAGCACGCCGGGGGTCAGCAGCGCGTCCTGGCCCACCACATTGGCGGTCAGGGCGATGCCGGGGGTGGGTCGGTCGGCGCGGGATTCGCGCGGCGGCAGGGCGAAAGCGGTGGCGGACATGGAGGTCTCCTGGCGTCTTGCTGGAACCGCACAGTGCTCCCCCATCGAATTATTTGACAAAACAGTTTTGTCAATGCATTAAATAAGCACTGCTTATAGTTTGTTAGAACGTGAGCTCTAAAGAAGCGCCAACTCCTCGATTTCCCTACAAATCCGACCGACTGAAGCCCTTGCGGGCCTTCTGCCAGACGGTGCGGCTGGGGTCGGTATCGCGGGCGGCGGAGGCGCTTTTTGTCAGCCAGCCGGCCATCACCCTGCAGTTGCAGGCCCTGGAGCGGGAGCTGGGAGTGACCCTGTTCGAGCGCAGCGGTCGACGACTGGCACCGAGCCGCGAAGGCCAGCTCCTGTACGAGATGGCCCAACCGCTGGTGGCGGGACTGGACGGCCTGGATGCCAGCTTCCGCGAGAAAGTCAGCGGCCTGGAGGCCGGCGAACTGAACGTGGCGGCCAACAGTTCCACCATCCTCTACCTGCTGCCGAAGATCGTGGAGCACTTCCGCCAGCAGCATCCCGAGGTGAAGCTGACCCTGCACAACGCCGCCAGCGCCGACGGCACCGACCTGCTGCGCTCGGACGCGGTGGACCTGGCGGTGGGCTCGGTGCTCGACGTGCCGGCGGACCTCAGCTACGCCCCGGTTTATCGCTTCGAACCGATGCTGATCACCCCGCCCGACCATCCGCTGGCGAAGAAGCGCGACCTGCGGCTGGAAGATCTCTCGCCGCACGCCCTGATCCTGCCGCCGAAGCGGCTGGTCACCTACCGGCTGGTGGACCTGGTGTTCCAGCAGGCGCGCGTGCCCTACACCGTGGCGCTGGAAGTCGGCGGCTGGGAGGTGATCAAGCAGTACGTCAGCATGGGCATGGGCATCTCGATCATCGCCTCGATCTGCCTGACCGAGGCGGACCGCGACCGGCTGGCCGCGCGCTCGCTGAGCCAGTGGTTCCCGTCGCGCAGTTACGGCGTGGTGGTGCGCAAGGGCAAGTTCCTGTCGCCGCAGGCACGCGCCTTCATCGAACTGATCCAGCCCCATCTGTTCGAGCGTCGCGATTACGATGAGAGCGGGCATTCCGAACGCTAGCGCGATGCGTCCATGAGCGGCTCCTACCGACAACACGACTACGCGGCAGGCAATGCCCTGCTGTGCCGTTGGGTGTTCGACCAAGGCGCGGACACGGCACCGGTCACCGTGGTGCCGGATGCCTGCGTGGACCTGCTGTGGGATGGCGTGCGACTGAGCATCGCCGGCCCCGACCGCACGGCACAGCAGGCCCGTCTCGCCGCCGGCACCCGGCTGCAGGGGTTGCGTTTCGCGCCCGCCGTGGCGTCCCGCTGGCTGGGCATGCCGCTGCAGGCCCTGGCCGACCAACGGATTGATCTGCGCGACCTCGGCATCCCCCATGTCGCGCGCGTTGCAGACCGGATGGCCGCACATGCGCCCGACGCCGCGATGCGATGGCTGGCGGATCACCTCCTCGCAGGCGAACGGTATCGGGACGACGCGATGCAGTACGTGCACGCGCGCCTGTCGACAACGCAGGCACCGTCCATCCGGCAGTTGGCTGACGATGTCGGCATGACCGAACGCACGCTGCTGCGCAGGTGCGAGGACGCCTTCGGTTATGGACCGAAGCGGCTGGCTCGCATCCTGCGGCTGCAGCGCTTCCTGGGTTGTCGACGACGGCATGGCACGCTGCTGGATGCCGCGCTCGAAGCCGGCTACTACGATGCCGCGCAGCTGTCGGGCGATGTGCGCAAGCTCACCGGGATGACCCCGACCCGACTCGTGGCACAGCTCGCGGACTGACTGTCGGATTTCGCCAAGACAGCGCCATGTCGGTACCGCAGACTGTGGGCCTCTTCCACGGATGCACACCATGAGCAACGCCGAACAGCACCATCGGATCGACTACCTCGAATTCACCGTCGCCTCCATCGCGGCCTCGAAGGCCTTCTACGGCGAGGCGTTCGGCTGGACGTTCCAGGACTACGGCCCGGACTACTGCGAGTTCCGCGATGGCCGGCTGACGGGCGGCTTCGCACACGGCACGCCACAGCCGGGCGGCGCGCTGGTGGTGCTGTACTCGGCGGCACTGGAAGAAAGCCTGGCGAACGTCGAAGCCAAGGGCGGAAAGATCACCAGGCCGATCTTCGCCTTCCCCGGTGGTCGCCGCTTCCAGTTCACCGATTCGGACGGTTACGAGCTCGCCGTCTGGTCGACGGCCTGAGTCAGCGCGCGTCGTAGCGCGCAAGCAGTGCGCGGTGGCCGGACTGCCAGCGTGCCAACTCGGCGGTGGATTGGCCGTAAGCCGTATCGATGAACGCCAGCGACAACGCTTCGGTCGCCTGCTTGACCTGCTCGCTGACCTCGCGCGAATCGAAGTAGCGGTGATCGGTGAACACGTTGTGCGTGCCGTGCCGGTAAACGGCCAGCACCTTGTGTGCCCCACCAATGGCGTCGAACACCTTCAGCCGGTCGTCCACGCCGGAACCGAAGCCGGGGATGCGGATGATGTCGTCCGCCGTGGTCACGTGCAGGGTGGGGATGGTGATGCCCGAGAGGATGGGACGGAAATCGTCGTCGCCGTAGAACGGCGGCGCGGAGATCACGATGGCGGCCGTGATGCGCGGGTCGCGCAACTGGATCGCCCTGCCTGCCCGCATCACCCGTGCGCCCGCCGACATCAGGGTGGTGTTGGCACCGTAGGAATGGCCGGCGGCAACGATGCGCGCGCGATCGACATGCGCGCCCCATTCGCCGGCCAGCAGCTGGTCGAGGGCGAACCGCTGGTCGCGCACGCGGGCCACGGCCTCGACCTCGCCCGCCGCCTGCTGGAAGCGCGCCACCAGCGTGAAGGGATTGCCCTGCCACAGCGCCCGGTCGCTGCCGACGTGCTGCACATGGATGCTGGCGATGCCATGCCGCGCCCAGTAGTGGCCGAGATACGTGTAGCCGTCGCGCGCGCTGCCGATGCCGTGCGAGAACACCACCAGCGGCACCTTGCCGGTGCGCGCCGCGTCCGGCCAGAACAGCTTCACCGGCACGGCACGACCGCGCTCGGCATCCGTCCATTCCAGGTCGCGCACGCTGTAGCCCGCCTGCGGCGGCTGCATCGCCGCGCGCACCGGCGCATGCGTCGAGGCCACCAGCACGGGGGCCAGCAGCAGGACGGACAACAGGGCCACCCAGCGGTGGCGGCGGAGGATCGCGGCAACGTTCATCGATGGCACTTCAGACAGGAACGGGAGGACGACACGCCGGCCCGGCGGATGCCGTGGCCAGGGAAACGCGCGCCGCACGGGTGCGGCGCCTACTTCTTCTTCGGACGACCGGCCTTGACCGGCGCCAGCGCATCCAGCGCCCTGGTCAGCGCCTGCGGCGACAACCCGGACAGCGCGCGCAGGCCCGCGCGCAACAGTTCGCTCTTCTTCGCCGGCCGCTGCATCTGCAGCGCGCGTCCCTTCAGTACCGCCACCAGCGCGAAGTCGTCGGCCGGCATGGTGAAGCTGTCGCGCACCAGCTTGGCGGGCGCTCCCGCGCCCCCGGAGAGGTCGTCGACAGCACTGGCGTCGCGCGCCTTGCGGGACTTGGCCATGGCACACCCTTTAATCGTATAAACGATTTATACCTTTTATGCCGCTCGCCGCCAAGTGCAGGCGGACCGACGAACGGTGCACGTTCAGGCGGCGCAAGGGGGATGGCGGGCGGCGACGCGGTCGTAGACTGGCCGTCCCCGCCATGGATGCCCCCATGAGCCCCCGCACCACCACACGCACCGGCGAACGCGCCGCCGCGCTCGCGGCCCACGAAGCGCGGGCACTGGTGGCCGCACTCGCCATCGCGCCCGGCGAGCCGGCCGGGGTGCACGAAGCGCGCAAGAGTCTTCGCCGCCTGCGCTCGTTGCTGGCACTGGCGCGCAGCGCGCTCGGCAAGGAAGCGGTGGACCCGGTCGATGGCGAACTCCGTGCGTTGACCAAGAGCCTCTCCGCACTCCGCGACGGGCAGGTGGTGCTCGACACGGCACAGCGCATGGCGCGCGATGCCAGCACCCCCGATGAAGCCGCGAACTGGGAGGCGTTGTTGGCACTGTTGTCGCGGCAGCAGGAACACCGTCTCGCCGAAGCCCTGCGCGACGATCCCGGCTTCGTGCGCCGGCAGGCGCTGGCACACCGGCAGGCGGAACGGCTGCGGCAGTTGCCGTGGCACCGGCTCCATGGCGGCGACCTGCGCAACGCGCTTGCGCGCTCGGTGCAACGGCAGGAACGCGCGCAGGCGACGGCGCTGGCCAGCGGACGCGTCGATGACCTGCACGCCTGGCGCCGCAGGTCGCGCCGGCTGCGCATGCAACTGGCCGCCTTCCGCAAACTCCGTGTGCGCCGGCAGGTGCACGGGCATCCCCTGGCCGTCGCACCGCGGCACATCGCCGAACTGGTCGATCAACTCGGCCTGCTGCAGGACCTCGCGTTGCTGCAGCAGGCCCTCGTCACGCTGGAACAGGCGCAGGCCCGCGCGATCCCGGTCGCGAAGCGTCGGCGCACGGCCATCCACTCGCCCATTCATCCATTGACGTAATCGGCTTTACTTCCGCTTCCCGTCATCGTCCACGCCCGTCAAGTACGCCCTGCTGGGGCCGATAGTGACCCATACGGTCCCTCCGATCGGCGTATGGGATGCCGGACACGGCCGGAAACCCCGGAGATCCGGCATTTCCCCACGCGGGATGCTTGGCACGAAGCCTGCATTCCTTCCGTCGATCGATCCCGTCGCAGCTGGACCGCCCTCTCATCACGCAGGATCAAGGCCCGCAGGTGGACTCCCTCCACGCAGCACACTCCGGCGACGCCACGGCGGCACCGGGGACGCCCTCCCGCCGCGTCGGCTTGCCGCCGGTGGCGTGGGCGTCGGCTGTCCTGGTGGTGGGCCTGCTGTGCACGGTGATCGTCGCCCATCGGGAGTGGCGCGGCCTGCAGGAAAGCGCGGAAGCATCCCGCCGCGCACTGGCCGATGCCGGCACGACACGCCTGCGCGTACCGCTGGAGCAGGCGGCTTCCACCTTGCGCGCCATGCAGACCGTGTTCCTGTCCAACGACCAGATGGACCAGGCACGCTTCAGCCAGTACCACGCGAGCCTGCGCAGCCCGCTGGCACCCGCCTCCTACACATCGGTCGCGTTCGCGCGCCGCTCGCCCGTCGGACAGCCGCTGGCCGACGAGGTGTCGTATCGGTACGAGTTCGTCACCCCCTACGAAGGCAATGCCGCGCTGGTGGGCTTCGACATGGTCACGCAGCGGGCGAACCTGAATGCCCTGCTGCGCGCGCGCGATACCGACACCGTGGTGATCTCCGCGCCATTCGCGCTGCGCCAGACCGTGCCCGCCGGCCAGAATCCTCTCGGCATCACGCTGCGCCTGCCGGTGTACTCCGACGGGCCCACGCCGACATCGCCCAACCAGCGGCGCGCGCGCGAGATCGGCGCGCTCGCCATCGGCATGCGCCTGCAGCCGCTGGTCGAAACCGCACTGGCGGGTTCGGTGCTGGAGGGCTTCCGCGTGCGTGTCTACGACGCGACCGCGCAGGCGCATCCGTTCTACGACTCCGGTACGCCGGTCGAAACCGGATTGCCGATGCAGGTGCGGCGACTGGATTTCGGTGGCCGGCAATGGCGCATCGAAATGGAACCCCGCCCGCGCCCGATGGATCTCGGCCGGCTCCAGACCATCCTTGCCGGTGGCGGCGTCATCAGCCTGCTGCTGGCCGCGCTGGTGTGGTCGCTGGCCACCACGCGGCGGCGTGCCATGGCGCTGGGCGAACAGATGAGCCGGCGCTACCGCGAGAGCGAACTGCGCTTTCGCGCGCTCAACGAACTGCTGCCCGCGCTGGTGCTGCTCGCCGACGCACGCGATGGCCGCATCGTCTACGCCAACCAGGCGGCGCGCCTGCGCCTGGGCGATCCCACCGGCCTGCCGCTGTCGGCCCTGTTCTCCGATCCACAACTCCAGCACCGCGCGCGCGACGCCGATGCCATCGGCGATGACTGGGGCAATCTGGAAGCGGTGCTGATGAGCCCGGCCGGCGACGCGTTCTGGGCCAGCGCCTCGATCGCGCAGGTGGACATGGACGCCGAGGCGCACCTGCTGATGGTGGCCACCGACATCTCCGAGCAGCGCGAGCTGACCGAACGCCTGAGCTACCAGGCCACGCACGACGCGTTGACGGAACTGTGCAACCGGCGCGAGTTCGAGCGGCGTGTGGAAGAAGCGCTGCACGAACGCAAGGGCCGCGCGACCAGCGATCCCTGCGCGCTGCTCTATATCGACCTGGACCAGTTCAAGCTGATCAACGACATCTCCGGCCACATGGCGGGCGACCAGTTGCTCGCGCAGCTCGCGCTCGCCATGCGCCAGCAACTGCGCGGCGGCGACGTGCTGGCGCGGTTGGGCGGTGACGAATTCGGCCTGATGGCCTTCCACGTGGATGCCGAGGGCGCGCGCGCGCTGGCCGAACGCCTGCGCGAGTGCATCGAAGCGCTGATGTTCGTCTGGCAGGACCGCACCTACACCGTCAGCGCGAGCATCGGCGTGGTGGTGGTGGACCAGCAGGAGCCCACCCTGAAGGACCTGCTGGCGTGGGCGGACACCGCCTGCTACCTGGCCAAGGAAAACGGCCGCAACCGCGTGCACCTGTACCGCGAGGACAACGAGACCACGCGCCGCCATGGCGAAATGGAATGGGCCAGCCGCCTGCGCTGGGCGGTCGAACAGGACCGCCTGTTGCTCGACTACCAGGAGATCGTGCCACTGGATGGCAGCGACACCGCGACCAGCATCGAACTGCTGCTGCGGCTGCGCGACGAGGACGGCGGCGTGGTGCCGCCCGGCGCCTTCCTGCCCGCCGCCGAGCGCTACGGGCTGATGCCCGCGATCGACCGCTGGGTGATCCGCAACGCCCTGGCCCACTTCAGCCTGCTGCACGAATCCGGCATGCGCCTGGGCACCTGCGCGATCAACCTGTCCGGCGCCAGCATCGAGGACGAGGGCCTGGCCGACTTCATCCTCGCCCGCATCACCGAGTACGCGGTGCCTGCGCACACGCTGTGCTTCGAGATCACCGAAACCGTCGCGGTGCGCAACCTGCTGAAGGTCGTCAGCGTGATCGAACGCCTGCGCCGCGCGGGGTGCCGCATCGCGCTGGACGACTTCGGCGCCGGCATGTCCTCCTTCGGTTACCTCAAGAACCTGCCGGTGGACCTGATCAAGATCGACGGCAGTTTCATCCGCGATCTGGAAACCGATCCGATGAGCCGCACCATCGTCAGCGCGATCGCGCAGATCGGCCACCAGCGCGGCCTCAAGGTGGTCGCCGAATGGGTCAGCAGCCCGCGGATGTGCGAAGCATTGCGTGCACTGGGCGTCGACTACGGCCAGGGCTATGCCCTGCACCGCCCGGAACGCGTGCTGTTCCAGCGCGAAGAGCCGCCGCCGCGCCGGCTGGCCGTGGTGCGCTGACGTCCTGCCCAGGGGAAGCGACACCCGTCGTCGTCATGGGTACCGGTCCATCCGGTTCACGGCGTCACCTCGCGACCCGCATCGCTCCCCCACCGAGGTGGCCCGCACGGGTGACCGCGCGGATGCCGGTGGCGGGACCTGCATCCGCACGCGCGCTCCTCTTCAACGCGGTACAGGGCCGTCATCCACCGCCAGCGGCCGCACATGCTCCAGCAGGCTGACGAGCGTCTTGCCCGGCTCCTCCCACGGGATCATGTGGGCCGACCGCTCGAACCACACGCCCTGCTTGTACGGCGCCCGTACCTTGGCCAACCATGCCGCAGTAGGTTCCGAGGGCGTGGTGTAGTCGTGGCGGCCCATGAACATCACCACCGGGATGGGGAATTCCTTCACGCCGGTGAAGTCCACCCGCAGGAATTCGTCCAGCAACCGCCCCAGCGTGAGCACGCTGCCGGCGTTGATCGCGCATCGGGCGGCATCGTCGTAGTCCGGCGACAGGCGCGGGCCCTGGAAGAAGTACTTCGATTCATCGCGGTAGGCCGTGAGCCCACCGTAGAACTGCGGCCACTTGCGCGCGATGACGATGCGCTCGCGGGTGATCGGCGTGTCGCCGGGATACGGCGCGATGGATTCCATCTCGTGCACGGCGTCGGTATTGCCCCGCGCGCGTGCGGTGCGCAGGCCATAGTCGAAGCTCACCTGCTCGTTGGTGCGTACGTTGATGACCTGGCCGATGCCGACATAGGCATAAAACAGGTCCGGCCGCTGCAGGGCGGCATGCATCGCCACTACCGTGCCCCAGCTGTGCCCCATCAGCACCAGCTTGCGCTTGTGGTAGCGCGTGCGCAGGTGTTCGGCGAGTGCGATGGCATCGTCCACGTAGCGCTGCACGTGCAGGGTGTCGGCGACGGCCTCCTGCGGATTCAGCGCCAGCGTCTTCCCCGCACCACGCTGATCGTAGTTGGCGACGGTGAAGTATTCCTCGAGCGGCCGCTGGAACTGCCACAGCGTGGGAATGACCGGCGACGCCGGACCGCCATGCACGAACAACACCATCGGGTTGTCGCGATCCTGTCCACGCACGTTCACCCACTGGCGGATGCCGCCGATCTCGACCGCGTACGCGTCCTGCACGCCCGTGGGCGCGACGATGCGGCCCAGGTCACCGATGATCTCCCGCGCCGGCGCATACGCCGAGCGATCCGGACAGGCGTCCTGCGCGCGGGAGGCATGCGGAGCGCACAGGGCGGCGACCATCACCAGCGCGGACACGGTGTTCCTCATCGGCATTTCTCCAGGCATCACGGGGACACGGCCAGTTTCATCGCGCCTGCACGCACCGGCGTGTGTCGTTGGTCCTGCACGGGTGGTGCGCCGTCACGCTTCCTGCGCGGGCGTGGCGTACACGCCGATTCCGCCGACCGCCCGATTGCGCTCTAATGCCCCTGGGAGCAATGGGGGCATGCGTGCGGATGAAGGCGTGGATAGGGGCGGTCTTCCTGGTGGCCGCAAATCATGGCGTGCTGGCGCAATCCGCCACCTCCGCGGCCGCACACGACGCGCATCACCAGCAACCTCCCTCGGCGTCGGCTTTCAGCAAGCACGGCCCGCCGTCGCGCGAGAAGCGCAAGCAGGGCGTGTCGCCCGGTTACGCGCGCCAGTGGCGTGCGGCGCTGGCGATGGGCGACCAAGGCGACGCCGCACAGGCCGACCGCGCGCTGGCGAAGGTGATGGCGGATCGCGAGTTCGCTGCACTGACGGCGGGCGAGCAACGCGCGACCTGGTCCCGCGCCGCCTGGATGGCGATCCGCCAGGACGACTTCGAGCGCGCACGCGAACGGGTGACCCGCGCCATCGGCGCCGACCCGAGCGATCCCGACGACCTCTACCTGCTCGCGCAACTCGAAGACCACCAGGGCAACCGGGAAGCTGCCGCACGCCACCTGCGCGACCTGGCGCTCCGCTGGCCACGCATGCTGGACCGCCTGGACACCGGGGCCGTGCTGCGCATCGCGCGCCAGGCACCGGATGCTGCTCCTGTTCGCGTGCAATTGCTGGAAGCGCTCCTGCACGCGGCGTGGGATGGCAACGGCATGGGCGTCGGCGACCTGTGGTACCTGCTGGCCCTCGACTACCAGGCCCGTGGCGATGCCGACGGCGTACGCAGGGCCGTGGCCCTCACCACCTCGCCACAGGCGCTGGTGAAGTTCCGCGCCGACCGTCGCTTCGACGCCCTCCTGGACCGCCGCAATGCGACGCTGGACATCGCCGCCGCCGCACGACGACGCGTGGATCACCTGCGCCGGCTCGCCACCGAACGACCGCGAAGCCTCGAAGTCCGCATGGAACTGACCTACGCGCAACTGGCGCTGGGCCGGTACGCGGACGTGGTGTCGCTGGCGGATGAAACCCTGGCCGCGCTGTCGAACGCGCCTGCGGATGCGCTGCCTTTCGATGATCCGGACCATGCGGTGTGGATACTCAACAACCGTGCCATCGCCATGCGTGGGCTCGGCAAGTTGAACGATGCGCAGGCGGACCTGGTCCGCGCCTCGGGCATGGACGAAGCCGGCGGTGCGAATGTCGGCCCGATGCTCAACCTGGGGCAGTTCCTGTGCCAGCGCGGCCGTCCGGACGAAGCACGGGCCATGATCGAACGCGTGGGCGACATGAGCGGTTACGGCCGCATGGTGCAGGCATCCATCCAGCACTGCGCGGCGGTCCAGCAGAAAGACGCGGTCGTCGCACGGCGCGCGCTCGACTACCTGCGCGACCATCATGAGGACGCCCGCGAGATCTGGATCTGGGCATTGGTGGAAGCGGGCAGCATGGATGACGCCGCGCAGGCGTTGATCGCGGCACTGGATGCACCCGCGTCGCGGGGCGACATGCTGGCCGCGCTGCAGGACTATCTCGAGCCGGCCCCGCTGCCCGCGTTCGAACCCGTACGGAAACGCTGGCGCGATCTGCTCGCGCGCGAAGACGTGCGGCAGGCCGTCGCGAAGGTGGGACGGATCGAGCACCAGCCGGTCTTCAACGTCGGCGGCATCTGATCCGGTCGCGGTGGCGGCACGGCCGCTTCAGACGTGCGCCATCCATTGCCGCAGCACGGCCTGCAGCGCCGCCGCACGCGTGTCCACGTCCTGCGTGCCGACGAACGAAACCGTTGCGCGGTCGGCGGCCATCCAGCTCAGCAGTCCGTCCGGATCGTGGATGGCGCCATCGGGCATCGCGCGCTTCGCCGCGCCCAGGTGCAGGACCAGCAGCACGCTGTCCCGTCGGCGCAATTGCATCGTGGCGAAATGATGCCCGTCCACGTGGAAGCTAGGCGCGTTCCACTTGATGCCTTCGCCGATGCGCGGATCGGCCGCCTGGATCACGGCGCGCAACCGGCGGATCGCGGCGTCCTGCGGATGCTCCAGTTCCCTCAGGTGGGCGTCCACATCGGTCGATGGCGTGCGTGCAGGCATGCGGAGCCGCCTTGGGATCGTCGGTGCGCGGATGGCGCCCGGAAGACGGTACAGCCTGCCGCAGCGGATGCCCAGCGGAATGTCCCTCCGACGGGCGGCGGCGGATACGCCGGTGGAATTGATCCGGATCAACGTGTCCCTCACGCCACCGGCGTACGGTGAAGCTTCATCGGGTACAGGAGCATCGACAATGGACAGCACCATGAAGGCCGCCGTCGTGCGGGAATTCGGCAAGCCGCTGGTGATCGAGGAAGTGCCCGTGCCGCGCCCTGCGGCAGGCGACATCCTGGTGAAGATCGAGGCCTGCGGCGTCTGCCACACCGACCTGCATGCGGCCGAAGGCGACTGGCCGGTTAAGCCCAACCCGCCCTTCATTCCCGGACACGAAGGCGTGGGCCACGTGGTCGCGGTCGGCGCGGGCGTCAGCCACGTGAAGGAAGGCGACCGCGTCGGCATTCCGTGGCTGTATTCCGCGTGCGGGTATTGCGAACACTGCCTCGGCGGCTGGGAAACGCTGTGCGAGGCGCAACAGAACACCGGCTATTCGATCAACGGCGGCTTCGCCGAATACGCCTTGGCCAACGCCGGCTACGTCGGCCACCTGCCGAAGAACATCGGCTTCGTCGAGATCGCGCCGATCCTGTGCGCCGGCGTCACCGTGTACAAGGGCCTGAAGGTCACCGACACCAAGCCGGGCGACTGGGTGGTGATCTCCGGCATCGGCGGACTCGGCCACATGGCCGTGCAGTATGCGAAGGCGATGGGGCTGAACGTGGCCGCCGTGGATGTGGACGACAGCAAGCTCGACCTCGCGCGCCGGCTCGGCGCGACCGTCACGGTCAACGCGAAGACCACCGATCCGGTCGCGTACCTGAAGAAGGAGATCGGCGGCGCGCACGGCGCCCTGGTCACGGCGGTGTCGCCGAGAGCCTTCGAACAGGCCATCGGCATGGTCCGCCGCGGCGGCACCGTGTCGCTCAACGGTCTGCCGCCGGGACAGTTTCCGCTCGACATCTTCGGCATGGTGCTCAACGGCATCACCGTGCGCGGTTCCATCGTCGGCACCCGGCTGGACCTGCAGGAATCGCTGGACTTCGCCGCGATGGGCAAGGTGGCGGCGACGGTGGCGACCGACCGGCTGGAGAACATCAACGACATCTTCGCGCGCATGCATGCCGGCACCATCGAAGGCCGCATCGTGCTGGACATGGCCGCCTGAAGCACGCGGCGCTCACTCCGCCGGTGGCACCCCGCCGGCGGCCTCCGCCTCGCCTCGCGCGGCGACCGCGGTGCTGGCCTGCCGTGCCGCCGGCAAGGGCTGGATGCGCAGGCCGCGATGGCGGCACAGGTCAACCGCCGGATACAGCGCGCGCCGGCCGTTGGCGAACTCCACCCGCACGTCATGCAGGCACTGGTCGCCGGCCACTTGCACCGTCACCGCGCCACCGCCGCCGGCGAGAGGCTCGCCCTGCAGCAGTTCTTCCCAGGCCGTGCCTCCGGCCGGCGTGGCCGAGACCGATACCAGCCGGTCGTGCGCGCGGTTGATGAGGTCCAGATAGTGCATGCGTTCGCCTGCGAAGGCGGACGTGGCGGAACAGGCGGCGATGACGAGGACGATGACGGACGAGCGGCACATGGCGTGATCTCCGAGGGGATGGGCGCCGCCGGACATGCGGGTCTCGCGCGCCGGGGCCACGCCATCACGCGCCGCGTCGGCCAGCGCGGCAACGGATCCGGGACGAATCGTCGTGCCGGCGGGGCGAATCGTAGTCCGTGACGTTCGCGCCTTCCCGGCCGTGACGGCGGGGCCTACGATGCCGGCACCTTCCGGGAACACGTGCATGAAGATCCGACTCGGCAGCATGGAGGTGCGACTGTCCCGCTACCTGGGTCTGTGGGCGGTCGTGGTCGTCGTGTTCGCTGCGCAGGGCTGCGTCAACGACGCCGTCAACGGCCACCTGTGGTCGCCCGGCGACTACCTGCGCTGGTGGTCGATCCAGTGGCTGACCTGGGCGGGACTCGCGCCGCTGGTGTTCCGCCTGGGCGAACGCCACCCCATTCCGTTCCCGCCACGACTGAGCGCGCTGGCGCGGCACGTGGGCTACAGCCTGGCCGTGACCCTGCTGGCGGTGGTCATCGGCGCCCTGGTATCGACGCTGTTCGAACCCAGCAGCTTCGGCCAGCAACTCATACAGTTCATCAGCAAGCACTACGCGATCGGCCTGCTCGCCTACTGGACCCTGCTGGCCGTGCAGCAGCTGCTGCATTTCCAGGCCGAGAAATCGCGGCGCGAGATCGAGGCCACGCGCCTGGCCACCGAGCTGGCGCAGTCGCGGCTGCAGGTGCTGAAGACTCAGCTGCAGCCGCACTTCCTCTTCAATACGCTGCACGCCATCATCACCCTGCTCGACGAGGACACGCTGTCGGCGGAAGACATGCTGCTGCGGCTGAGCGAACTGCTGCGCGCATTCCTCGAGGACTACGACGGCCAGGAAATCCC
Organism: Pseudoxanthomonas sp. 97-1-1; assembly: GCF_057773125.1. Classification (NCBI taxonomy): domain Bacteria; kingdom Pseudomonadati; phylum Pseudomonadota; class Gammaproteobacteria; order Lysobacterales; family Lysobacteraceae; genus Pseudoxanthomonas; species Pseudoxanthomonas sp. 97-1-1. The sequence goes on from NZ_JBYMTJ010000004.1 coordinate 46,680, forward strand.
GCTGCGGCGCGAACTGGAACTGCTCGAGCTGTATCTCGGCATCCAGCGGCGACGCTTCAAGGACCGCCTGACCACGCGCATCCATGTCGCGCCCGACGTACTGGATGCGGCCGTCCCCAGCCTGGTGCTGCAGCCGATCGTGGAGAACGCGATCCGCTACGGCATCGGCCAGCACGTCGGCGACGACTGCGTCGAGATCGACTGCCGGCGCGAGGGCGACGCGCTGTGCATCGACGTGCGCAACTACAACAGCACGCTGGACGAAGGCGGCCATGCCGGCGGCCACGGCATCGGCCTGTCCAACACGCGGCTGCGCATGCGCGAACTCTACGGCGATGCCGCCAGCCTGCGCCTGGACCTGATCGTGCCGCGCGGCGTGGCCTGCCGCCTGCGCGTGCCCTTCCACGAGATGGAAGAGGATCCGTTGCCGGAGCACGTGCCCGCATGAGCCTGACCGCCCTGGTGATCGACGACGAACCCATCGCGCGGCACGCGGTGGTGCGGCTGCTGCGCGAAGACCCGGACATCGAGGTGGCGGGCGAATGCGGGGATGGTGTGTCCGCGGTGGCGGCGATCCGCGACCTGTCGCCGGACCTGGTGTTCCTGGACATCCAGATGCCGGCGATCACCGGCCTGGACGTGGTCGCCACCATCGGTGCGTCGCGCATGCCGGCGACGGTGTTCGTGACGGCGTACGAGCAGTTCGCGGTGCGCGCCTTCGAGGCGAATGCGGTGGATTACCTGGTGAAGCCGTTCAGCCGCGACCGCTTCGCCGACACGCTGCGCCGCGCGAGGCAGCGGCTGGCCACCGCGCGCGGCGCCGATGCCGACGCCACCGCGCGCATCATGCAGGCGCTGGCGTCGCTGCAGCAGCGCGACGCCTACCTGGAGCGGGTGCCCGTGCGCGAGGACGAGCGCGTGGTGCTGGTCGACGTGGACGACATCGTCTGGATCAAGGCCAGCGGCAACACCGTGCGCCTGCACCTGGCCGACCGCGTGCACGAACTCCGCGAGACCATGGCCGCGCTGGCCGCGCGACTGGACCCGCGCCGCTTCGCGCGCGTGCATCGCTCGGCCATCATCAACATCCGCCGGGTGAAGGACATCCATCCGTGGTTCAACGGCTACCACGTCGTCACCATGGACACCGGCCAGCAGTTGCGCATGAGCCGCTACCAGCACGACGCCTTCCTGAAACTGGCTACCCTGCGCCGCGAGGACTGACCGGCGCATCGCCGTCGATCATGCGTGCTGCCTGCGCCTTCCCCGCGGCCAGCGCGTCATGGCAGGTGAAGTAGCTGCGGCTGGCGTCCAGCCAGGCATCGCTCCACACACCGCCCTGCACGGTGCGCACGCGTACCGCGAGCGACCACGGCTGGCGGTCGTCCGGCCGCTCGATCACCACTTCCACCAGATGCCCCTGGCGGGTCGACAGGTCCACCTTCTTCTGCATGCGCGTGTTCCCGGCAAAGTGAAGTTCCGCCCTGCCTGGCCTGCGCTCCGGTCCACCCTGGTCCATCGGGACCAACGCGGAAACCCGGCGCCGTGGGCCAGCTATTCCGATGCCACGCCTGCCAGCGCCAGCACCCATCCGGGCACCACCGGCTCGCCGGCATAGAAGTCCCTGGGCTTCTTCTCGGCCATCGCCCAGCGGTGCAGCCAGCTGGGACCGAAGCGACCGTTGTAGCCGTCCTCGCCGCGGGCATACGCGGGGTCGCGCAGCGCTTCTTCCAGCGTCACCACCCGGTAGCCGCGCCGCTGCACGCCGGCCACGAGTTCGGCGTAGGCCACCGCGTTGAGCTCGTTGGCATGCAGCAGCCACACCTGCGGCAGCGCATGGCCCAGCAGCGCCTGCGATTGCCGCTCGTAGTAGTCGACCTTGTTGAGCATGTAGGGGATGTAGCCGCGCCGCAGGCGCTCCAGCGTGGCGGCGCGCTCCGGCGTATCCGGCTGGCCGTCCAGCACGTTCGCATAGGCGAAGGCCCAGACCCATTCGCCGTTGTCCACCGTCACCGGCGCGATGCGGTAGCCGTGTTCGCCGAGGAACGCCGACAGCGTGGCGCGGTCCTCCGGCGTGCGCCCCGCGCGAAGATAGGGATGACGGAACCAGCGCGGCACCTGTCCGCGTTCCGCCAGCAGCGGACGCAGTACGCGCTCGCCGTCCAGGATGTTCTGCTGGAACGCGGGCAGGCCGACCGCATGCAGGTCGAGGTGGCCATGGGTGTGGTTGCCCAGTTCGAAGCCCGCCTCAAGCCAGTCGCGCAGCATCGCCACGCGTGCAGGCTGCACCTGGCCATCGATCTCCAGCTTGCCTTCGTTGACGAACCCCACCACCGGCACGCCGGCCTGCTCCAGCTGCGCCATCAACTGCGCGTGCCGCGCCGGCAATTCGGCTTCCGGCGTCTTGCCCATGCGCTGCCATGGCAGGTCGTCGATGGTGATGGCGATGCGGCGGTCGGGGCCGGCGGCATGCGCGCTCAACGCAAGCGCCGACAACAGCAGTACACGCAGGAGGAAGGGCACGCGCGATCCAGGGCAGCCGGCGGAGCGGCGAGCTTACCGTCCGCCATGGCCCTGCCGCCAGACGGATCAGGACGTGCCGCTGGATTCCGCCCGCAGTCGCGCATCAATGGTGGCACGCAGGCCGGGATGGTCCGGCGCGCGGATGTCGAATTCATCCCGCAGTACCGCGATCACGGCATCGGCATCCGGCAGGCTGCGCCGTTCGCTCGCATGGCCGAGGCGATGGACGGCGAAGCTGCCGTTGTTGAGCGTCCTGCGCCAGCCCGGCCCGGTGCGTGCGGCGCGCAGCTGGCCCAGGAACGGCGAGTCCGGATGCGTGCTGACGTACCAGTTGCCGACGATGTAGTCGATCTCGGCCTGGGGTTGCAGGTCGAACACGTACATCGCCCGCCACTCGCCGGCCACCAGGGCGCGCAGGGTATGCAGGCCGTCATGCCGGGTGATGCGGTACGGCTCGTGCGGCGTGGCTTGCACGTCCTCGGTGTCCAGCCGCAGCGGTGCGGTGGGCACCATGCCGCCGAAGCTGACATCGGCGATATGGCGCTGACCGTCCACGGTGACCAGCACCAGCAGATGGGTGCGCGCGGTCAGTTCGTCCTCCGGCCCTCCCATCACCACGCGCGCCGTCAGGCCGCGTGCATCGAACCCCAGGTGTTGCAGCAACGCCAGGAAAACGCGGTTGAGTTCGTAGCAGTAGCCGCCGCGACCTTCGTGCAGCAGCTTGTGCTGGATGGCCGGCAGGTCCAGCGGCACGGGCAGGTGCAGCAGGGTGGACAGGGTTTCGAACGGGAACGTGGAAGTATGCCGCTGCTGCAGCGCGCGCAGGGTTTCCAGTGTGGGCGGTGGCGCCCGGTCATGACCCAGGCGGTGCAGGTACAGCGCGATGTCGGTAAGGGCGGTGGCCATGGCGGACTCCTTGATCGGCAGGCGGCCACTGTGCGACCTCAAGCGCGATTGAGGTCAAGGCGGTGCGCCATCCGCATCATCGATGGAAGCGGTCCGCTGACCATTTCCATACCTTCAGTCCGCGTGACGGCAGCGTGTCCTGCGGATGCGGCATGATGCGTAAGAGGATCACGGACCCCGAAGGATGTGCTGATGCGTGCTTGGTTGTTGCTGCCGTTCCTGTTGTTGTCTTCCGGTGCCGCGTTCGCGGCCGACGCCTGCCCGCAGTTGTCGCAGCAGACGCCGTCCGACGTCGCCACCCGCATCGCCGCGGTCGCTTGCCGCGAGCACCTGATGTGGTACCGCCCCTTCATCGACCGCAACGGCCGGATGGCGAACGCGCCGATGATGGAAGCCGAGTCGTCGCTGTTGTCGATCGGCGATGACCGCGCCTGGCAACGCGTCGCGCGCTACTGGCGCGACAGCGGCCTGCTTGGCGCCATCGGCCACCGCCGCGGTGCGACCGAGTGCCTGTACGCCTCCGCCACCGGTCCGCAGGCCGAAGCCTGCCGCGGCTTCGTGGTGGATACGCCGTGGTCGGCCGCCTTCATCTCGTGGGTGATGCGCGAAGCCCGGGTGCCCGGCTTCCGCGGTTCCAGCCGCCACTTCACCTATGTGCAGGCGGCGTTCCAGAACCCGTCGACCAACGCCTTCGACGTCATCGACGTGGCGAAGGCCAAGCCGGTGGTGGGCGACCTGATCTGCTACGTGCGCCAGTCCGGCCGCCTGTTCGGCCACGAAGGCTTGCTGCCGGTGCTGCGCAGTGGCGGGCCGCTGGACATGCATTGCGACATCGTGGTGGCGGTGAACCCGAACAACGACAGCACGGCGTACGCGATCGGCGGCAACGTGCAGCAGGCCGTGACCATGCGGATGCTGCCGCTGAACCGCAGTGGCGAGTTCTGGGGCGGGCTGCCACTGCGCATTGGCGACGGCACGCTGTGCGCGCCGGACAACGAGGCGGCGTGCAGCATGAACCGCCAGGACTGGGCGGCGATCCTGCGGCTCAAGCCGCCGACGGAACTGGCGAAGCTGCCGAGTGCGCTGCCGCCGGTGCAGGACGCACCGGGCAGTGGATCACCCGAGAAGGCGGACTGCTGCATTCACTGCGTCGTCGGGTCGGGTGTGCCAAGGTGCCCGGCGGAGGCGACCCCGCCCGCCACCACGGACACCCCATGAAAACCCTGCCCCGCCTCCCCACCGCACGTCGTCTCGCCACCCTCGCCGCGACCGTGCTGCTGGCCGCCTGCACCACCACGCCACCTGCCACCAGCGCAACGCTCGCTGCCGGTCAGCAGGCCACCGTCGACGGCAGCATCGTCAGCGTGGACACCACGCCGTGGACCTATGACGGCAGCGCGGTGGTCAGGATCGCAGGTGCGAATGGCGAGGTGGAGGTGCACCTGCCCGCACGCTGGAACCTGTGCAAGGCCCCGCCCCCGGAGGACGTGCAAGCGCTGAAGGCCGGCGACCGCGTGCAGGCCACCGGCACCGTCAGCGAAGACGGCGCGCTGGTGGTCTGCGAACGTGCCGAACATGGGTTGCGCAGGGCAGACTGAACCCGGCACGCGAACGCGCGACAGCAAAGCAGGCGGCAGCCTCCACGACCGCGATCCCAGGCTGCCACCTCTTCAAGGAATCGGCTGCGGGCCGGTGACCGGTCGTGCGTCGTGCGCGCCGAAAATCTGAGATGAAGATGGCCGCTATGGCCCCCTTCCTGCCTGTTACTCTCGCCACCGTATCGCTGCAGCCGGCCAGCGATGCGGCCCGCCCATGAGGCGCGGCTGGGGAGTCCGGCATGCCAATGGGAGGGAACCACCGATGCGTATCCGATACGCGGCGCTGCTTGCCGCGGTCTTCATGCTTTTCCTGTTTTCCGGCGCGGCCAGTGCACAGGAAGACACCGCGCCGAATCCGATCGGCGACCTGCCTTGGCAGCTCGGACCGACCGTCGGCAAGATCGGCACTCGGGCCACGGTCGACGTGCCCGAGGGTTACGCGTTCCTGGATGTCGACGGCACGCGCCGACTCAACCAGTTGCTGGAGAACCCGGCGGACGGCAATGACACTTACACGCTGGCGCCGCATGACCTGTCGTGGATCGGCTTCTTTTCTTTCCGGGAAATGGGCTACGTCAAGGACGACGAAAAGGTGGATGCCGACGACGTACTCGAAAGCGTCCGCAAAGGGACCGAGCACGGCAACGAAGAACGGCGCCAGCGCGGCTGGGAGACCATGCGCATCATCGGCTGGTCGTTCAAACCTCAGTACGACAACCAGCTCAAGGCGCTGGAGTGGGCCATTCTCGCCGAGACCGAAACCAGCAAGAACAAGATCGTCAACTACAACACCCGCGTGCTGGGTCGTCGCGGCGTAATGGAAGTGATCGTGGTGGCGGATCCGGAAACGCTGCAGCCGGCCATCGCGGACTTCAAGCGCCTGATGCCAGGCTACAGCTTCGCCGCGGGAGAGAAATACAGCGAGTTCCGCGCCGGCGACCATGTGGCGGAAGTGGGCCTGGCGGCGTTGATCACCGGCGGTGCGGCGGTGGTGGCGTCGAAGAAGGGTTGGCTGGCCGCTGCCGGCGCCGTGCTGGTCAAGATGTGGAAGCTGCTGTTGATCGGCTTGTTCGGCGTGGCCGCCGCGGTGCGCGGCCTGTTCAAACGCAAGCAGAAGGACAAGACGGTCCGGTGAGTGTCAGCAGCGAGTGGCTGCTGGTCGCGGGCATCCTGGCGTTCTACGTCCAGGATTCCGCCCGTCTGGCCTACTTCGACGATGTAGTCGTGTCGGGGGGACGAACATGGCGCGTCGCGGTCGAGGCGGCCACCGAGATGCGCGGTCGTTTCCTCTGGATTCCGTCTCCGCTGCTACCGGTACGCACTACGCTGCACGCGAGCTGGCTCGCACCGGCAGACAGCGCGGTCGCTGACACGGCCGACGACCTGCGCGCCTTCGCGCGCCAGCTGTGGCCGGTCCGCGCGGGATGCGTGGTGGCGGGACTGGTCGTGCTGCTGGCCATTCCGTATCTGTTGCTGACGGGCGCGCCGCCGACCTGGCTGCTCGGTGGCCTACTGGCCTGGCTGGCGGTGACGCTCGCGATGCTTGCATGGCTGGCCGTGCGATCACGCCAACTCGGCCTCACGCGCCGGCGCCTGGCCACGCTGGCCGCCGAGTGCCTGCTATGCCCGCCGTACGCGGTCAATCTCTACCGCAAGCTGTGCGACCAGCGCGGCTTCCACGGCGATCCCGTGGCCTTTGCGGCGGACAACCTGCCGCCGCCGCAGCGGCAACGGTTACTGGACGCCATCGAACGACGCATCGCGCTGTTCGCGCAGTCGTCCGACGAGGAGAAGCTTCTGCGGCTGCAGCAAGCGCACGTCCGGATACGCGGCACGCTGGACGCGGCCATCACGCCAGAGACCTAGAGCGCTGGGCTTTCTCCGCGCGGCGCGTTCCCGGCACCAGCATCGGCACGCGTCGGCGATAGTCTTCATACTCCGGCAGTGCGGCAACCAGATCGCGCTCCTCCCAGCGGATCGCGAGCAGGATGTAGACCGTCGTCATCACCGCGAACAGCAGGTGCGTCATGGTCATGGTCGGCGTGGCCCAGAAGGTCAGCAGCCACGCCACATACAGCGGGTGGCGTACCCAGCGGTACACGGTCGGCGTGCGGAATGGCAGCGGGGTATAGGGCCGTCCGCGGAACTGCAGCCAGACTTGGCGCAGGCCGAACAGGTCGAAGTGATTCAGCAGGAACGTGGTGTACAGCAGCAGCAGCCAGCCAGCCGCGAAGAGCGCGTACAGGGCGGTACGCGCGGCAGGGTTCTGGACATCCCAGACTGTTCCACCCAGTGGACTCCACAGCCAGAACAGCAGGATCAGCGCGACGCTGGACAGCAGGGTATAGGTGCTGCGTTCCGCCGATTCCGGTATCAGCCGCGTCCAGGCCCGCTTGAAAGCGGGACGCGCCATCACGCTGTGCTGCACTGCGAACAGGGCGAGCAGGCCGAGGTCGATCAGCAGCGCGGTGGCGAACGGCGCGGTGGGCGGGGAATCCATGCCCTTCGGCACCCAGAGGTTGCCGATGAAGCCGATGGCATACAGGAACGTGGCGAAGAACACGGCGTAGCAGGCCACGCCGTAGAGCAGGATCAGGGTGCGTTTCATCATGGCCTCGTGGTGGGCGCGGCGCAGCCGGGGGGCCGCTGCGGGCGCGCGGGATGGGATGCGGCAGCGTGGCCGGTCCATGCCGTCCGCGGCAGAGGAACAATGTCCCGACGCACGGCATCGTCCGCGCCAGGCGGGGGAACAATGTCCCGGCTACACTGCGGGCCGGTTTCCTTCCGGGATGGCCGCATGCAGCAGGCGATCCGCTACCTGACCACAGGCGATGGCGCGCGGCTGGCATGGGCGTCGATGGGCAGCGGGCCCGTGCTGGTCAAGGCGGCGAACTGGCTCAGCCATCTGGAATACGACCTGCAGAGCCCCATCTGGCGGCACTGGTACCGGTTCTTCGGCGAGCACTACCGCCTGCTGCGCTATGACGAACGCGGCTGCGGCATGAGCGGCGGCGATGCGCGGCATCTGACCCTGGATCACTGGCTGGGCGACCTGGAATCGATGGTGGACGCGGCGGGCCTGCGCGAGCCCTTTGCGCTGATGGGCATCTCGCAGGGAGCGGCGGCCTGCGTGGCATATGCGGTGAAGCATCCGCAGCGCGTGTCCCGGCTGCTGCTGTACGGGGCGTACGCGCGCGGGCCCTACGAGCGTGGAGACGAGGACGCGGCGCGGCTGTACCACGCCATCATCGACATCGCGCGGGTCGGCTGGGCCGACCAGAACCCGGTGTTCCGGCAGGTGTTCACGTCGCGCTTCATTCCCGACGCCACGGAAGCCCAGGTGCACTGGTTCAACGAGCTGGTACGGACCACGACCACGGCGGAAGCCGCCGCCGCGCTGCTGGAGGCGCGCGCGCGCATCAATGTCACCGCGCTGCTCGACCAGGTCCGCGTCCCCACGCTGGTGCTGCATGCGCGCCAGGACGGTGTGGTGCCGCTGGAAGAAGGGCGGCTGCTGGCGGCCGGCATCCCGGGCGCGCGCTTCGTCGAACTGGAATCGCGCAACCACGTGCTGCTGGAACACGAGCCGGCCTGGCAGCGCTTTCGCCAAGAGGTGCTGGCGTTCCTCGGTGGCGCGCCACAGGGTGAGGAACGCCTGGCGGAGCTGACGCCGCGTGAGCGCGAGATCGTGGCGGGGCTGGTCGCGGGCAGGACCAATGCGCAGATCGCGGCCACACTGTTCATCAGCGACAAGACGGTCCGCAACGCGCTCACCCGTATCTACGAAAAGCTGGGCGTGCAGTCGCGGACGCAGGCGATGGCGTTGTTGCAGGGGTCGGTGGCTGGCATATCCGATTGACCGCGGGCACCCAGCTGAGGTCGCCTGCTGTCGCCGCAATGCCACGCCGATGACGAGCGCAAACAGATCCACTATCCTGGCAAAGGGGCCGGGAGTGAGTGCATGGCAATCGAGGATGGTATTGCAGGGGAGTCGTGGTCCGCTGCTGAGGTGGAGGTTACGGTCCTTGCCTATCTGCGGATGCTTCGAATGCAGGAACTAGGACAGACTTTCGTCAAGGCTGAGGTCATTCGACAGCTTGCCAGCCAGATCCCGGCACGGAACACGGGCGCCATCGAGTACAAGTTCCGCAACATCAGCGCTGTCCTTCATGCACTGGGCGTGCAGTCCGTGTCGGGCTACAAACCGCTAGCAAACGTTCAGAAGCTTCTAATCGATGTGGTCGGCGAGCTATTGCCGCGGGATGCTGCGTTAGACCAAGCCGCCATTCGAAGCGTTGAAACCGCTGCCGAACCACCCTTGATAGCTGATTTCTCAGATTTCGTGGTCGGGGTTCCGGCACCGAGGTATCGCGTCAACGATGCAGCCGCCGCAGCCATTCAACGCATTGCGATCAAGCGGGATTACCTGGAACGAGAGGCAAGGAATCGTTCACTTGGGCATGCAGGCGAACTACTTGTCATGGAGTTTGAAGCCCGCAGACTCTTCGATGAGGGCGCCAAGCAACTCGTCGATCGGATTGAACATACGTCCAAGGTGAAGGGTGACGGGCTCGGCTTCGACATACTTTCATACGATGCCGACGGCCGCGAAAGGTTCATCGAGGTAAAGACCACATCCTATGACCCGGAAACGCCCTTCTTCGTGAGTTCGAACGAGGTTGGCTTCTCGGAAGAAGCCGTTGACCAGTTCCACCTCTACCGTCTGTTCAACTTCCGCAAGAGTCCACGCATGTTCTCGCTCAACGGCCCGATCGCGGCAAGTTGCCTGCTCGATCCGGTGAGCTACCGCGCGACGCTCGTCGGCAACTGAGCACGGCAGCGACGTAGGGCGGGCCCAGGCCCGCCACCTCGGAATATCAGACGCGCGGGCTCAGCAGCCCGATCCGACGGAACCACATTTCCAGCGGCACGGTCACCAGCGGCGGCACGGCGGCGATGAGGGCGAGCAGGGTGGCCCACCACGGCCAGCGTAGGCGCAGGGCGGACAGCACGGTGGCGACGACGTAGAACAGGAAGGCGCCGCCATGCAGCGGGCCGAAAATCTTCACGCCCAGTTCGTTGGCCACCGGCCCGTATTTGAGGAACATGCCGATCAGCAGACCGGCCCAAGTAAAGCCTTCGATGAAGGCGGCGACAGCGAACAGACGCCCGGCGGGCGCGAGGGGACGGGACATATAGGAACTCCAGTGAGGGATGCCGCGACGCGATAGCGGCTGCGGCGCTCGCTGGCTTGGCGATTCTAACGGCACTAGATTGAGCTTCGGGGCCTTGGCCTAGGCAGAATGCGATTGCTGACTCTGTAAAGCCTAAGATTGAGACGAACCAATACCTCAGTCTGGCTCTTTCCAATCTGGGGGCTCAGGTAGACGAGGGCTCCAGTCATCTCCCGGCAAGGCAACTCCGAACTCTCGGTGAGCCTCCTCCACGATCTGCCAAGCATTTTTTTCGACCGCCGACCTGAGGCTGTCAGAGTCGTAAAGGCTAGCCAGAACCGCTGCCGACATCGAGCCATATAGGTCGGTCAGGACGAATCCCGCGCGAATCTCCGTGAGTGGAAACCCATTTCGGCGCCGCCTAAGTTGCTCGATACCGGCATGCGCAAAGTCGTGAAAAGGCGATCCCACCTTAGTGACGGCTTCAGCGATTGGTTTCAGATCAGGATATGTCTTGCACCTGATCATTCCTTTAGCCATGTCATCCAAGTCAGGTTTAGCCCTGCCGGAGGAGAGACGATCAACTGACTCGTAGGACGCGGCGTAAACCAACCACATCGCGCGAATCGTCGTTTCAGTGAGCGGCCTGATAACGGCGTGAGCAACTGAATAGTAGCCATTCGACATCAGAAGGCTGATCGCGCCCTGGTGTTCGACTCCCAGCACCGCAGCATCGCAAGCTAATGTCCACCTCTTTCCCTCACGCAACGGCAACTTCAGGAGCTCATTGGCGTAGACCTGATTACGCTCGCGAGATATCACCGCTCTGTTCGCGATCCAATCAGGAGGCAATCCTGAAGACATGACAAGCATTTCGCACCCTCCCTACTTCAATTTCAGAAAAACGAGAACCCTTTCCAACTCAGCCCCCAGCGCAGCACGAAACGCGGCATCTTTCGACGCACGCCCATCCGCATACCCAAACGTCGATCGCAACTGACCACCTACAACACTCAGATTCCCCCACCCAATCACCCGGTCACCCCACAGCACGGGCAGCGCGTAATACCCCAGCTTCCGCTTGGGCGCCGGCGTGTACGCTTCGAACCGGTACGTCCACCCCCAGAACAACTCGAACCGCCGCCGGTCCCACACCACCGGATCGAACGGCGTCAGCAGCCGCACCTGGTCATCCGGCTTCCAGCGCCGCGAGCGCGGGTCCTCGTCCGCCGGCCAGTACCAGTCCACACCATCGACCCGCGCCGTGCCCAACCGCTGGCGCGCCCGCTTCAGCGCCGCTGCGCGCAGGTCGGTCCATTGCGGTACGCCGCTGCGCAGATAACCCAGCAACTGGCCCAGGCTCGCCGCCGGCAACGGCGCGTACTTGCGCACGATGATGTCGAGCAACGCATCCAGCCGCGCCTCCGCATCAGACATCGCGACAGGTGTCGCATCACCGATGCGCGGCGCATAGACCCGCGTACCGCCCTCGCGGCGCGCGACCCGCAACAGGCCGCGGTAATGCATGCCGTCCAGCAACTGCGTGCTCGCGTTCGACGAGCCGCCGAACCAGTTGATCGTCTTGCCATGCCCGAAATGCGCATCCACCTCGCGCGGATGAGCCGTGCCGCGCTCTCTGACGAAAGCCAGCACCGCCTGCGCCTGCTTCCGGCGCGCGGCCGTCCACGCCTCGCGTGCCGTGCGCGGATGCATCAGCTGGTGATGCTCGCGTGGCAGGAAGCCGTAGTTGACGAAGAAGTCTTCTTCCAGCGGCAGGCGTGGATACCGCCGTTCCAGGTCACCTGCGCGATAGTCGGTGACACGATGGCGCAGGGTCAGGTCCTGCGCGCGTGCCGGCGCCCGGATCGGGTCCGCCTGCACGAACCCCAGCCGCTGGATCGCGCGCGGTAGGGTGGTCGGTTTGAACAGACTGCGGGCGACGGCATAGCGGCGCAGGTGGTCGAGGGTCAGCGTCATGCGGCGCAGCCCATCACCGCATCGTCCTTCGCCACGCACTCACGCCGCGACGTCGATGTACTCCACCTGGCTTGACGGCATTGGAATCTCCACGCCATCCTCGCGCATTCCGGCGAGATGCAAGGCAATGGCGTCGCGGATCAACGCTTCCACCTCGGCCTTGGTCGCGCCGGTGGCCACGCAGCCTGGCAGGTCCGGCACATAGGCGGAATAGTTGCCGCCCGCTTGCTCGATGACGATGGCGTAGCGCATGGAAATCACCTCTTGATCCCGGCCTGTTTCAGGATGCTGCCCAACGTGCCGGGCGCCACATCATCACCCGGCTTGCCGGCGACTGTCACCCGGCCCGGCAGCGTCGGGTGCTTGAACTGGCGGTGGCTGCCCGTCTGGCCAACCTGCTGCCAGCCTGCGTCCTTCAGCTGCTGCAAGACATCGCGGATCTTCGGAGGCACGTTCGCATTCCTTGCGAAGGGTTTTCATCGTTCTGACCCACTACCTTCCACTCTTCCCTCCCCCGCATGCGGGAGAGGGAGTGCGCGGAATCACACCCCGATGGGGTTCGCCTTCTCCACATCGATCTTGTACTGCTTGATCGCGCGGGATACGTCCTTGGCGGTCATCTTGCCTTCCTTCGCCAGGGCGGCGATGGCGGCGTGGGCGATGTAGTAGCGGTCCACTTCGAAGTGGCGGCGCAGGTTGGCGCGGGTGTCGCTGCGGCCGAAGCCGTCCGTGCCCAGCACCGTGTACGCCGCCGGCACGAACGCGCGGATCTGGTCCGCGTACGCACGCACATAGTCGGTCGCCGCGATCACCGGGCCCTGGCGGCCTTCCAGCAGCTCCGTCACGTACGCCTTGCGCGGCGACTTCGCTTCCGGGTTCAGGCGGTTCCAGCGCTCAGCGTCGAAACCGTCGCGACGCAGCTCGTTGAAGCTCGGGCAGGACCAGATGTCGGCGGTGACGCCGAAATCCTTGTCCAGCAGCTCGGCCGCCGCGATCGCCTCGCGCAGGATGGTGCCGCTGCCCAGCAGCTGCACGCGCAGCTCGCCCTTCTTCGGCTTGCCGGCATCGGTGAGCAGGTACATGCCCTTGATGATCCCCGCCGCAGCGCCTTCCGGCATCTCCGGGTGGGTGTAGTTCTCGTTCATCAGGGTGACGTAGTAGTACTCGTCCACCTGCTCCTGCAGCATCTTCTGCATGCCGTGCTGCAGCACCACCGCCACCTCGAAACCGAAGGTCGGGTCATAGCTGCGCACGTTCGGGATGCCGCCGGCCACCACGTGGCTGAAGCCGTCCTCGTGCTGCAGGCCTTCACCGTTCAACGTGGTGCGGCCCGCGGTGCCGCCGAGCAGGAAGCCGCGCGTACGCATGTCCGCCGCCTGCCAGGCGATGTCGCCGATGCGCTGGAAGCCGAACATCGAGTAGTAGATGTAGAACGGCAGCATCGGCACGTTGCTGACCGAATAGCTGGTGCCCGCCGCCATCCACGACGACATCGCACCCGGCTCGCTGATGCCCTGCTGCAGCACCTGGCCGGACTGGTCCTCGCGGTAGTACATCAGCTGGTCGGCATCGACCGGCTTGTACTTCTGGCCGAACGGCGCATAGATGCCGATCTGGCGGAACATGCCTTCCATGCCGAACGTGCGCGCCTCGTCGGCGACGATCGGCACCAGGCGCGGGCCGACCTGCTTGTCGCGCAGTGCGATGTTCAGGCCCTGCACGAACGCCATGGTGGTGGAGATCTCGCGGTCGCCGGTGCTCTTCAGCAGGCGGTCGAAGGCTTCCAGCTTCGGCGTCTCGAACGACTCGCTGGCCTTGCGGCGGCGCTGCGGCAGGTAGCCGCCCAACGCGGCGCGGCGCGCCTTGAGGTACTGGATTTCCGGCGAGTCCTCGCCCGGGTGGTAGAACGGCACCTGCGCCGATTCTTCCAGCTGCTTGTCGGTGACCGGGATGTTGAAGCGGTCGCGGAACGTGCGGATGGCTTCGTCGTCCAGCTTCTTGGTCTGGTGGGTCGGGTTGAGCGATTCGCCCGCCGAGCCCATGCCGTAGCCCTTCACCGTCTTGGCCAGGATCACGGTGGGCATGCCCTTGGTGTTCACCGCCTCGTGGTAGGCCGCGTAGACCTTGTGCGGATCGTGGCCGCCGCGGTTGAGGCGCCAGATGTCGTCGTCGGACAGGTTGGCGACCATCGCCGCCGTCTCCGGATACTTGCCGAAGAAGTTGTCGCGCGTGTACTTGCCGCCGAACGCCTTGCAGTTCTGGTACTCGCCGTCGACGGTTTCCATCATCAGCTTCTTCAGGACGCCGTCGGTGTCGCGCGCGATGAGCGGATCCCAGTAGCTGCCCCACAGCAGCTTGATGACGTTCCAGCCACCGCCGCGGAACACGCCTTCCAGCTCCTGGATGATCTTGCCGTTGCCGCGCACCGGGCCGTCCAGGCGCTGCAGGTTGCAGTTGACCACGAAGATCAGGTTGTCGAGGCCTTCACGGCCGGCCAGCGCGATGGCGCCGAGGGTTTCCGGCTCGTCGCTCTCGCCGTCGCCGATGAAGCACCACACCTTGCGGTCGGACTTCTCGATCAGGCCGCGGTGCTCCAGGTACTTCATGAACTGCGCCTGGTAGATCGCCGCCAGCGGGCCCAGGCCCATCGAGACGGTCGGGGTCTGCCAGTAATCGGGCATCAGCCACGGGTGCGGATAGGACGAAATGCCCTGGCCGTCGACTTCCATGCGGAAGTTGTCGAGCTGCTGCTCGCTGATGCGGCCTTCCAGGAACGAACGCGCGTAGATGCCCGGCGCGCTGTGGCCCTGGATGAAGAGCAGGTCGCCCGGATGGCTGTCGCTGGGCGCGCGCCAGAAGTGGTTGAAGCCCACGTCGTAGAGCGTGGCGCCGGAGGCGAAGCTGGCGATGTGACCGCCGAGGTCGCCGGGCTTGCGGTTGGCGCGCACGACGGTGGCCATCGCGTTCCAGCGGATGATCGAACGGATGCGCCATTCCAGTGCGGCGTCGCCCGGGCTCTTGGCCTCGTTCTGCGGCGCGATGGTGTTGACGTATTCGGTGGTGGGCGAGAACGGCAGGTAGGCGCCGGCGCGGCGGGTCACTTCGACCATGCCTTCCAGCAACTGGTGAGCACGCAGGGCGCCGTTCTTCTCGATCACCGCCTGCATGGAATCGATCCACTCGCGGGATTCCTGCGGATCCGGATCGCTCTGCAACATCTCGTTCAACCAGTTCATTCCCGCTCCTGTTGCGCCGCGCGTGGGGCACGGCATTGCCGATACTTTTAGAGCCTTGAAGTGTAACGCACGCACCCGCCGCGGGACCTGGCTACGCAGGCGTATGGAGCGGATGCAGCGTATCTGTCCCGGGACAATGACCACACCAAAATCAGACCTTTGCCGTATTGCAATGCAGCAAGCAAAAGTGAGCTTATGATCCGCTTCCGGGGGGAACGCGACGATCAGGGTCGGCATGCGCAACGCAGTGCCCAGCAGTGTCGTGCCAGATGAGGTCGCCGGTGCCGCGCACTGGCGCAGCAGCCTGCGCACGCGCATCGCATTGTGGGCCGGCCTGGTCAACGTGGTGCTGCTGTTGCTGCTGGTGCTGGCGACGGCGTGGTTCGCGCGCCGGCTGATCCTGGACGACGCGCGCCGCGACACGCACGCCACCGCGCAGGAAGCGGCGCAACGACTGGACAACGCGCTGCACGTGGTGACGATCACCACCCACGGCATCTCGGACCTGGTGGGCAACGCCCAGCTGTCGCCGGACGAACTGACCACCACCCTGCGCGCGATGGTGAACGCCACGCCCGGCTGCGTGGGCGGCCTGCTGATCCTGGAGCCCCGCACTCGCAACGACGTACCGTTCGCACGCTACGTGGCCGGCAATGGCGGCGACCGCGACTTCGTCGCCGACGGCTATCGCTTTCGCGACCAGGGCTGGTACCAGCGTACCGTGGCATCGCCCGGCGGCTGGTGGTCCGAGCCCTACCTCAACCAGACCGCGGGCGGCGTGTGGATGGTCACCTACAACATGCCGCTGCGCGAACCCGGACGCGGCGCGCGCACCCGCGGCATGGTCAGCCTGGACCTGCCGCTGGCCAACCTGACCGACCTGGTGGATGCGCTGGCGCACCTGCCGGGATGGCGGGTGACGCTGGTGGCACCGGCCGGCACGCTGGCGCTGAATCCGGAGGTGGGCGTTGAGCGGTTGGAGACCCTGGACGACTACATCCTGCGCGCCGGTCGCGCCGACCTGCGCGAAGCCGCGCAGGCGGTGCGCGTTCGGCAGCCGCTGCAGTACGCGCACGTGGATGCCGTCAGCGGCGAGCGGCGCTACACCGTGGTGGAGCCGGTCGGCAGCAGCGGCTGGACCCTGCTGGTCGCGCAGTCCTACGAGCTGATCATGGCCCGCCTGACCGAGGCGCTGTGGATGCTGGCGGCGGTGGGCGCGCTGCTCGCGCTGCTGTGCATGCTGGTGGTGCGCAAGCTGGCGCGCCACATCAGCCAGCCGGTGGAAGGGCTTTCGTCGTCGGCGGCGCGGCTGGCGCAGGGCGACTACAGCATGCCGGTGCCCTTCGTGCGCAGGCGGGACGAAGTCGGCCAGATGGCACGCACGCTGGAACACGCGCGCGGCTCGATCCAGCTGCAGCTTCGCGAGATCGAGGACATGACTGCGGCCCGGCAGAAGCTGGAGAGCGAGCTGTCGATCGCGCGCGAGATCCAGCAGGCCATGCTGCCGCCGGGCCGCGTGATCGACCGCGAACACGCACACCTCGAGGCCTACGCGCGACTGGAGCCGGCCAAGGCCGTGGGCGGCGACTTCTACTGCTTCATCGAAACCGACGCCGATGGCCTGTGGTTCGCCATCGGCGACGTGTCCGACAAGGGCGTGCCGGCGGCGCTGTTCATGGCCCGCACCGTGACCGTGCTGGAAGTGGCCGCCAGCACGCATGCTTCGCCGGAACGCGTGCTCGCCGAGGCGTCGCGCCGGCTGGTGCAGGGCAACGATGCATGCATGTTCGCCACCGTGCTGTGCGGGCGCGTGGACGTGCGCAGCGGCGCCTGCGTGCTCGCCAGCGCGGGCCACGACGCGCCCCTGCTGCTGCATGCGGATGGACGCCACGAGGAACTGCCGCTGCAGCCGGGGCCGCCGCTGGGCTTCGAAGTGGGCGACACCTTCCCGCTCTGGTCAGGGCAGTTGCCGGCGGGCGCCACCCTGCTGGCGTGGACCGACGGCATCACCGAAGCCTTCGACGACGGGAACCAGGCCTTCGGTGCGGAACGCATCCCCGGTGCGCTGCTGCCGGGCGCGACCGCGCGCGACCAGTGCGAAGGGCTGATCGCGCAGGTTCACGCATTTACGGGCGCCGCCCCGCAATCGGACGACATCACCGTGCTGGCCATCCGTCGCCGGCTGGACAGCACCACCGCTTCGGCCGAAGCTCCGCCATCACAGGAGACCCCGCATGCAGATGCGATTGTTCATCCCACGTGAGCACGCCCGCGTGGACGACCTCAACGCGTCGCTGGAGGCCGTGCTGGCCAACAACGGCGTCAGCCGCGCGATCCAGTGCGACGTGCGCCTGATCGTGGAGGAACTGGCCAGCAATGCCATCGAGCATGGCGACCCGACCCGCGTGGGAGCCGAGGAGCACGAACTGTGCGTGGACATCGGCATCCGCGAGCACCTGCTGACGCTCGAGTTCCGCGAGAGCGGCGCCGCGTTCAATCCGCTCGACCAGCCGCCCCCGGATCTCGATGCCGACATCCTCGACCGGCCCACCGGCGGTCTCGGCCTGCACCTGGTGCGCCAGGTGGCGGAAGAAGCCGCCTACCAGCGGATCGGCAACTACAACGTGCTGCGCCTGACCCTGCGCATCCCAACCGAGGAGAGCGACGCATGAGCCTCAGCATCGACATCCACCCGACAGGCAAGGGCAGCCAGCGCGTCACCCTCGCTGGCCGGCTGGACACGCACACCTACGAAGACCTGGACGAAGCCCTCGCACCGCTGATGACCCGACAGCTGCATTCGCTGGTGCTGGACCTGTCCGGGCTGGAGTACATCAGCAGCGCCGGCATCCGTTCCATCTTCAAGGCCCGCAAGGCGCTCGCCCCGCACGGCGGCAAGGTGCTGCTGGTCAATCCGCAGCCGCAGATCCAGAAGGTGCTGGACATGGTCAAGGCCGTGCCGTTGAACGAGATCTTCTCGTCCACCGCCGAAGCCGATGCCTACCTGGACGTGATGCAGCGCAAAGTGCTGCGTGCCGGCGAAGAGGACGACGATTGAGCGAGCACGCGCCCGGGCCATACGCCCGTCGCGCGATTGATTTACGATCCAGCGTCCCTCCCCTCCCTCCCGGGCTCCCCCACCCGGCATATCCGGATTACCGAGATGCCCGATGACGCTGGAGATTGAGATCTACCCGCCGGTCAACGGCAACCAGTACGTGCTGCTCAGCGGCCGCCTGGACACCGCCAGCCACGCACAGCTCGACGAACAGCTGGCGCCGATGCTGGCTGCACGCCCGCAGGCACTGGTGCTGGACCTGGCCCACCTGGACTACATCAGCAGCGCCGGCGTGCGCAGCATCCTGAAGGCGCGCAAGGCCCTGGCCCCGCATGAAGGCCGTCTGCTGGTGGTGCACCCGCAGGAACAGATCCGCAAGGTCATCGAGATCGTGCAGGCCGTGCCGATGGACGAGATCTTCGAGTCCACCGCCGATGCCGATGCCTACCTGGATGCGCTGCAGCGGCGGATCCTGGATGGCGAGGAAGAAAGTTGACGTTTATGTAGGAGCGACGTGAGTCGCGACCGCATGCCACCAAACACCCTGGGCACGTGATTCATGCGGTCGCGACTCACCGGTGCCGGGCATGCCAGCACCACTCCTGCAGGGATCCCCAACAGAAAACGCCCCGCATGCGGGGCGTTTTCTTTTCCGGGCACCGCAGGCCGATCAGCCCGGCCCGTTGCGCTCGGCTTCGCGCTGCTGGCGGATCTGCGCGTCCACGGCGGCGATGGCGGTCATGTTGATGACGCGGCGCGGCGTGGCGCTGGTGGTCAGGATGTGCACCGGCTTGGAGATGCCCATCAGGATCGGGCCGATGGCCACGCCGTCGGTCACCACGCGCACCATGTTGTAGGTGATGTTGGCCGCGTCCAGGTTGGGCAGCACGAACAGGTTGGCGCGTCCGGTCAGCGTGCTGCCCGGCATGATGCGGTTGCGCAGCACTTCGTCCCAGGCGGTGTCGCCCTGCATCTCGCCGTCCACGTTGAGATCGGGCTTGCGCTTGAGCAGCAGCTCGCGCACGTGCCGCATCTTCACTGCGCTGGCGGTCTCGTGGCTGCCGAAGTTGGCGTGCGACAGCAGGGCGATGCGCGGCTCGATGCCGAACAGCTTCAGCCGGTACGCCGCCTGCAGCGTGGCCTCGGCGATCTGCTCGGCGGTCGGGTTGTCCTGCACGTGCGTATCCAGGAAGAAGTACGCGCCCTGGTTGTTGATCACGCCGGTCATCGCCGAGGTCGACTGCACGCCCGGGTCCAGCGGGATCACGCTGCGCACGTAGCCTAGCTTCTTGTGGAAGCGGCCGACGATGCCGCTGACCAGCGCATCGGCCTCGCCACGCGCCACCATCACCGCGGCGATCAGGGTCGGGCGCGAGCGCATCAGGTTCTTCGCCGCCGCCGGCGTCACGCCGCGGCGCGCGGTCAGCGCGTGGTAATGCTGCCAGTAGTCGTTGAAGCGCGGATCGTCGTCCTGGTTGGTCAGCTCGAAATCCACGCCCGCGCGCATGCGCAGGCCCAGGCGCTCGATGCGCGCGTCGATCACGTCCGGACGGCCGATCAGGATCGGGAACGCCAGACCTTCGTCGATCACCGTCTGCACGGCGCGCAGCACGGTCTCTTCCTCACCTTCGGCATAGACCACGCGCTTCTTGTCGGCGCGTGCGCGGTCGTAGACCGGCTTCATCATCAGGCTGGTGCGGTAGACGAACTGGCCCAGCTTCTCGCGATACGCCCACATGTCCGGGATCGGGCGCAGCGCCACGCCGGAATCCATCGCGGCCTGCGCCACCGCCGCAGCCACTTCCACCAGCAGGCGCGGGTCGAACGGACGCGGGATCAGGTACTCGGGGCCGAAGCACGGCACGTCGTCGCCGTACGCGCTGCCCAGGTCGGAGGCTTCGCGCCGCGCCAGGTTGGCGATGGCGTGCACGCAGGCGACCTTCATCGCTTCGTTGATCACCGTCGCGCCGACATCCAGCGCGCCGCGGAAGATGTACGGGAAGCAGAGCGCGTTGTTGACCTGGTTCGGGTAGTCGCTGCGGCCGGTGCCGATGATCACGTCCGGGCGCACGGCCCTGGCATCGGCCGGCGAGATCTCGGGATTCGGATTGGCCAGCGCGAGGATGACCGGCTTGTCGGCCATCGTGGCGACCATGTCCGGCTTGAGGATGCCGCCGGCCGACAGGCCCAGGAAGATGTCCGCGCCGTCGACGATCTCGGCCAGCGTGCGCTTGTCGGTCGGGCGCGCATAACGCGCCTTGTCCGGGTCCAGGTTGGGACGGCCGGTGTAGATGACGCCGTCGCGGTCGAAGGCCAGGATGTTCTCCGGCTTCAGGCCCAGCGCGACCAGCATGTCCAGGCAGGCGATGCCGGCGGCGCCTGCGCCGCTGGTGGCCAGCTTCACGTCGCCGATCTTCTTGCCGATCACTTCCAGCGCGTTGACCACCGCCGCGCCGACGATGATCGCGGTGCCGTGCTGGTCGTCATGGAACACCGGGATGCTCATCCGCTCGCGCAGCTTGCGCTCGACGATGAAGCATTCCGGCGCCTTGATGTCTTCCAGGTTGATGCCGCCGAACGTCGGCTCGAGCGAGGCGATGATGTCGACCAGCTTGTCCGGATCGGTCTCGTTGATCTCGATGTCGAACACGTCGATGCCGGCGAACTTCTGGAACAGCACGCCCTTGCCTTCCATCACCGGCTTGCCGGCCAGCGGACCGATGTTGCCGAGTCCGAGCACGGCGGTGCCGTTGGTGACCACGGCCACCAGGTTGCCGCGCGCGGTGAGCTCGCTGGCGGTGTTGGGATCCTCGACGATGGCCTCGCAGGCATAGGCCACGCCCGGCGAATACGCCAGCGCCAGGTCACGCTGGGTGAGCATCGGCTTGGTCGGTGCGACCTTGATCTTGCCGGGCGGAGACAGCCGGTGGTATTCCAGCGCGGCCTGCTTGAAATCGTCGTTCGTCATTGCGGAAACGGTGCCTGTGGTGAAGGCGGGGGAGCGGCAATTCTACCCCTTCCCCGTGATGGCCGGACCCGGCCGATTGCGGCGCTGCGTCACGCGGGGCGCGTGCAGGTGCGCCTCAGGGCGCGATGAAGCGGCAGCCGTCGCGCGCCTGCGACAGGCGGCCGCAGGTCTCGCGGAACGCATCGGCCGGTGGTCGCACGCCGCTGTCGAGCCAGCGTTCGAGCACCTGAAATGCGGTGGCATACGTCGCATCCTGCAGGCGACTGTGGTCGTGTTCGTCCGTGAGCGCCTGCAGGAGCAGATGGCCGCGACCGGCCGACTCCACGGTGGCCGCATAGGCGGCTTCTGCTTCGTAGGACACCGTGGGATCGTGGCGCGCGTGCACGGTGACGGTGGGCAGCACGATCAATCCGGAGAGGTCGGCGTCGTAGGCCAATGCGGCGACCGCGGCGGGATCGGCGGCGAAACGCTGGATGCCGGCATTCAGTGCCGTGTCGTCGTGCGAGCCGCGATAGACCGTCTTCGCGTTGTCGAACGGATTGCGCCCGCCGAGGCGCTTCTGCACCACGTCCTGGAAGTGGAACGTGCCCCACGCCAGGTGGGAGACGAGTTGCTTCGCGTCGACGCCGGTGACTGCGAGGATGTCGCGCAGCCGTGCCGCCTGGTCCGGCGAGCGCTTCGCAGGGACGAGATCGATACCGGTGCAGGCGTTGACGCGCGCGCGCAGATCGTCGCGGGTCATGCGCGCATCCGCAGGCAGCCCCTGCCACAGCGGATACTGTGCCTCGTCCTGTGCCGGATGGTTGCGGCAGTAGTACTGGTACACCGCGCGCAGGTCCGCGCGGAAGCCGTACCCGCGCGTGCCGCCGAACAGCATGCCGTTGGTGGCCAGCACGCCGTCGTAGTTGGCGCGACCGTCGATGTCGAGCGCGTACAGCTCGGCCGCCTTCGCCGCCACGTTGCCGCCCCACGACTGGCCATGCAGCAAGGTGCGCTCCGGGCGGCCCCAGCGCGCCCGGAACGCACGGCGGCTGACGTCCACGTCGGCCGCCGCCATGCGCACGCCATAGCCACCGCGACGGTAGGTGCTGCCGATCCACGCATAGCCGGCGCGCACCATCACCGCGAAGCGATCCAGGTCCTCGGCGGAATCCCCCGCTTCCGGTGCGCCGAGCCGCGGACCGCCGTGCGCATGCACGATCAGCCTGCGGTTCCAGGTACGCGGCATCGCCACGAGCAGCCAGGCCCCGTTCGCATCCTGCGCCTCATGGCAGTCGACCTGCGGGCCGACCGAGGCAGGACAGGCGACAGGCGCGAACGCTGCCTCCGCATCGGCCGCCGCTGCGCCACCTGACAGCGCGGTGGCGGCCAGCACGGCGAACGCGGCGGTGATCCAGTGACGGCTCAGGTGCATCGCAACGGCTTCCTCAGAACGATCGACTGATATTGACGTACCAGTAGCGACCCCACGGATTGTGCAGCGAACCCCGGTAGCCGCCGTCGGCCAGCGCCGGCCCCTCGTCGGTCAGGTCGCGCACGCCCAGGCGCACCGCCGTGCCATCGATGAACCGGTATTGGCCGTAGAGATTGTGCGTCAGCCGGTCTTCGACGACCCACGGATCGCCGGAGATGCCGAGCAGCTGCGGTTGTTCGAACGAGCTCATGTACTGCGCCGAGTAGCCCACGCGCCATGCCGCCTTGTTCCACGTCAGCGAACCGCTCGCACGCCACTCCGGCCGGCCGTTCTGCCCGATCAGCCGGGTGGAATCGGGCAGTGGCGTGAGCGGATCGATCGTGCCGGCCGCACGCGCCGCGTACAGGGCGTTGACGATGTCGCCGGGATCGCGGGTGAACTCCAGCAGGCGGGTCGCGTTGAGGTTGACCGAGAACGAGCCGAAGCGCGTGCGCCGCAATGACCAGTCCACGCCGAAGTCGAGTCCGCCCGCGGTCTGCGGCTGCAGGTTGATGAAGCGGTCGTTGATGGCGATGACCTGGCCGACCGGATCGATGCCGGTGCCGGCGAAGAAGTCGATGTCCTCCTGCGTGGGCGCGTCACGCACCACCAGCGGGTTGCTGCCGCCTTCCACGCGGTTGAGGTAGTCCACCGTCAGCGCCGTCTGCGCGCCGAGCAGGCCGACGATCTGTTCCTGCTTGATCTTCCAGCGGTCGACGGTGAAGGTGAAGCTGCCGAACCGCTCGGGAATGAACGTGGGCTGGAACACCACGCCGAACGAGGTGTTGGTGCTTTCCTCCGGTTCCAGGTCCGGGTTGCCGGCCACCAGCAGCGACGCACCGGCGGTGTTCTGCCCGCATGCACTGAACGAGGCGATGCGACCGGCACGCAGGTCGGCTTCGCAGCGGATGTGGTCCACGCCGCTGGCCAGGCGCGCGTACTGGGTGGCGTTGGTCTGCTCCAGATTGGGCGCACGGAAGCCCTCGGAATACGAGCCGCGCAGGCGCAGCCCTTCCACCAGGTCCCAGGCCAGCGCGACCTTGGGCTTGGCCACGGAGCCGAAGTCGGAGTAGTGCTCGTAGCGGCCGGCCAGCTGCATGTCCAGGCGGTGCACCAGCGGGATGCCCATGTCCTCGGACACCAGCGGCACGGCGAACTCGACATAGGCCGAACCCACATTGCGCGAGCCGCGCGTGTCGGGGTTCGGACTGACGGCTGCCACGTTGCTGGGGTTGGTCTCGCCGGTCACCATGTCGGTGAAGGTATGGGTGCCGTCGAGGTTGGCGTCGCGATCGTCCCGTTGCGTCTCGCGGCGCGCTTCCGCGCCGAAGGCCATGCCGACGCTGCCGGCGGGCAGCGAGAACAGGTCGCCACGGCTCATCTTGAAATCCGCCATCGTCAGCGTGGTGCGCGACTCGCGCACCAGGTCGAACACGATGCCGTCGATGGCCGCCTGCGAACTGGGCGAGCAGTCGCCATGGGTCGGCGTGGACACGCAGCCGCCGCTGAACGGGTTGTAGGCATCCGGCGTGGCGAGCGCCAACTGCTGCTGCAACAGCGTCATGTTGATGTTGGGCGAACGATCCTCGGCTTCGGCTTCGGAATACAGCAGCGCCGTTTCCCAGTTCCAGCCGTTCCACTCGCCACGCAGGCCGGCGAGGAAGCGCGCCTGGTAGTTCTCCACGCGCACGCGCTGGAAGCCGGTGTCGACGTAGCGGTAGTTGCTCATCTGCACCGGCAGGCCGGCGGCGGGCACGTTGGTCAGGCCCGGCAGGCGGTTCGGATTCGGCGAGCCATCGGGCAGCGTGGCAGCGCCGAAGGGATTCCAGTAGTTGGTCGCCGGGATCCACAGGCTGTTGAGGTTCACCACCGGCGGCTGCGTGGCTTCGCTGACCGCGTGGTAGAAGCCGACTTCGCCGAAGGCCTCGACGTTGTCGCCGATGTCGTAATGACCGGTCAGGAACAGGTTGATGCGCTCCACCGACGGCCGCACGCTGGTGCCGTAGCGCGTGTCGTAGCGCATCTCGCGGTTGGTGGTGTTGAAGTTGTGGTTGCCGCTGGACAGGCACAGGTCGTTGCCGAGGCTGACGCCGCAGCCGAAGTCCGACGGCTGGATGCGGAACGCGCCTGCGGTATTCGTCACCGCCGTCCCGTTGGAGCGGATCACCGCACGCGGGCCGACGCTCAGGCGCGCCCACGGGGTGTGCGAGGAGCGCCCATCGAGCACTGCCAGGCCGGCGAAATCCGGATAGTCCGCGAACAGCCCGCGCAGATCGTCGGTCTCGGTGAAGTCCTGGTCGGCCGCCATCAGTTCCGAGCGGTCGGTGTAGTTGAGGAACGCCGACACGTTGCCGCGGTCGTAGTTGTGGCCCGCGAACAGGTTGACCTCGAACTCGTGCATGCCGGTGCCTTCGGCACTGCCATAGCGCGTGCTAGCGCTGACGTCGTCGAAGTCGGTCTGCAGTACGGTGTTCACCACGCCCGCCACCGCATCGGCGCCGTAGATCGCGGCCGCGCCATCCAGCAGGATCTCCATGCGGTCCAGGCCCGAGACCGGGATCGCGTTGGAGTTGAAGCTCTGCACGGGCACCGTCCCGGTGTCGGAGGTGCCCTGGCTGGTCGGGTGCTGCACCAGCCGGCGGCCGTTGAGCAGCACCAGCGTGTTGCCGACACCGAGCGAGCGCAGGTTCACCGAATTCACGTCGCCGCGCGCCGCGTTGCTGGTCTGGGGATTGTTGGACGCATCGAACAGCACGTCGCCCATCTGCGGGATCGTGCGCATCAGTTCGTCGCCGGAGATCGCACCGGCGGCGTCGATCTGTTCCGCGCCGACCACCATCACCGGCAGCGCATCGGTGGTCGATGCGCCCTGGATGTGCGAACCCACCACGACCACCTTGTCCAGGTTGGTCGCATCGTCGCCCACTGCAGCCGCGGCGGCGGCCTGCGGCGCCGGATCGGCCGCCTGCGACGGCGCCTCCTGGGCTGCGGCCGCGTGGATCACGGCCAACAGGGCCAGGGTCAAACTGCTCCGCAACGGGGCGGAGCGTCGGTTGAAATCGTGCATCTTTCAGTCCCTCCTCTGAAGACGTGGTGTGGCCGGCGTCAGTCGGCCGTGAGTCGTGTCGGGTCGCCCGGGCCCGCGGCCGGATCCGGCGCGGCGGCAATCGGGGCGGATGGCCCGCCCAGCGCGCGCGCCAGTGCGTCGCGGTCGAGCGCGTTTTCCCAGCGCGCGACCACCAGCGTGGCGACGGCATTACCGGTGAAATTGGTCAGCGAGCGGCACTCGCTCATGAAGCGGTCGATGCCGAGGATCAGCGCCATGCCGGCGACCGGCACTTCCGGCACCACCGCCAGCGTGGCGGCCAGCGTGATGAAGCCGGCGCCGGTGACGCCCGCGGCGCCCTTCGAGCTCAGCATTGCCACCAGCAGCAGCATGATCTGGTGGCCGAGGCTCAGCTCGGTGTTCGTGGCCTGCGCGATGAACAGCGCCGCCAGCGTCATGTAGATGTTGGTGCCGTCCAGGTTGAACGAGTAGCCGGTAGGCACGACCAGGCCGACCACCGACTTCGACGCGCCGGCGCGCTCCATCTTCTCCATCAGCGACGGCAGTGCGGATTCGGACGAGGACGTACCCAGCACCAGCAGCAGTTCCGCCTTCAGGTAGCGGATCAGGCGGAAGATCGAGAACCCGCACCACCACGACACCAGGCCGAGGATGACGATCACGAACAGCAGCGAGGTCAGGTAGAACGAGCCGACCAGCCACGCCAGGTTGACCAGCATGCCCACGCCGTACTTGCCGATGGTGAAGGCGATGGCACCGAACGCACCGATCGGCGCGGCGCGCATCAGGATGTGCACCAGGCGGAATACCGGGGTGGTCAGCGCCTCCAGCAGGTTCAGCACCGGCCGACCCTTTTCGCCGACCAGCGCCAGCGACAGGCCGAACAGCACCGCGACGAACAGCACCTGCAGGATGTTGTCGCCCACCAGCGGGCTGACCAGCGTCTTCGGGATGATGTCCATCAGGAAGCCGACCAGCGACAGCTCGTGCGACTTCTGCACGTAGTCCTGCACGGCGGACTGGTCCAGGTCGGCCGGATTGATGTTCATGCCGGCGCCGGGCTGCACCACGTGCGCCACGATCATGCCGATCACCAGCGCCAGCGTGGAGAAGAACAGGAAGTACGCCATCGCCTTGGCGAACACACGGCCCACCGTGCGCAGCTGGGTCATGCCGGCGATGCCGGTGACGATGGTCAGGAAGATCACCGGCGCGATGATCATCTTCACCAGCTTGATGAAGGCATCGCCCAGCGGCTTCATCGACTCGGCGAACGCCGGCTCGAAGTGCCCCAGCAGTGCGCCCAGCACGATGGCCACGATCACCTGGAAGTACAGCTGCCTGTACAGCGGCTGGCGCGGCGGCGGCGTGTAGGGCGTATCGGCCAGGTGCATGGGTCAACTCCGAACGGATGGCGACGCCACCCGGATCGGTGGCCGGCATGTTGTACCCCCGCATCGCCGCCGCACCGATAACCTATTGGTACTAGCCCACACTCCGGCGGCGGCGGCACCCGTAGACTTGCCCCATGCTGCGCGCCCGCCGCCACCGCCGGATCCTGCTGGTACTGCTGTCGATCCTGGGCGGCGCGTTGCTGGTGATGGCACTGGCCTACCACTGGGCCGGCACGCGCGCGCAGCGGACGGAGACCGCGCAGCTCGACCGCCAGCTCGACCTGCACGCGCAGGCACTGCAGCAGCGCATCGACCGCTACCGCACGCTGCCGCAGGTGCTGGCGCAGGATCCGGATCTCCGCGATGCGCTCGCCGGGCCAGTGGACGATGCCCGCCGGAACGCGTTGAACCAGCGCCTGGAAGACGCCAACAGCGTCACCCGTTCGTCCACGCTCACGCTGATCGACCGTCGCGGCATCGCGGTGGCCGCGAGCAACTGGCGCGAGCCCACCAGCAACGTGGGCGAGGACTACAGCTTCCGGCCCTACGTGAAGCAGGCGCTGCGCACCGGGCGGGGCCAGTTCTATGGCATCGGACTGACCACGGGCGAGCCGGGCTACTTCCTGTCGCAGGCGATCAGCGGTCCGGACGGCAAGGTCGCCGGCCTGGTCGTGATCAAGATCGAACTGGACGCGCTGGAGCAGGAGTGGCTGCAGACGCCGGACATCGTGCTGGTCAGCGACGCGCACGGCGTGATCTTCCTCGCCAGCCGCGACGGATGGCGCTATCGCACGTTGAACGCGCTGAGCGATGCCGACCGTCGCGAACTGGCTGCCACCCGCCAGTATGCGCGGCAGAGGCTCACGCCCCTGCAATCGCAGGACCTGTCCACGACGGATGCCGGCGCACGGCGCGTGCAGTTCACCGACCCGGCGCTGGCCGGTGCGGTGCTGTGGCAATCGATGGCGCTGCCGGAGGAAGGCTGGCACCTGCACCTGCTGCACGATGCTTCGGCGATCACCGCCGCAGGCCGCACCGCCGCACTTGCGGCCGGCGGAGGCTGGCTGGCGCTGGCGTTCCTGGCGTTGTTCATGCAGCAGCGCCGACGCACCGCGTTGCTGCAGCAGCGCAGCCGCGACGAGCTGGAAGCCGTGCTGCAGCAGCATGCGCAGGAACTGCGCACCGCGCAGGACGGCATCGTCGAGGCCGCGCGCCAGGCCGATGCCGGCCTCAGCCGCAGCCTGGAGCACCTGCCACAGGGCGTGGTGATCATCGATGCCGACCTGCGGCTGGTCGCATGGAACTCCCGCTACATGGACCTGTTCCGCTTCCCGCCCGACCTGATCCATGTCGGCCGCCCGATCGAAGACGTGTTCCGCCACAACGCACGCCGCGGCCTGCTCGGGCCGGGACCGGTCGAAGAGGCGATCCAGCGCCGGCTGGACCATCTGCGCAGCGGCAAGCCGCACATGCGCGAGAGCGAGAAGGACGATGGCGTGGTGCTGGAGATCCGCGGCAACCCGTTGCCGGATGGCGGCTTCGTCACCAGCTACGCCGACATCACCAGCTACAAGAATGCCGCCCGCGAACTGCGCTCACTGGCCGATGCGCTGGAACGCCGCGTCGAGGAACGTACGCGCGCGCTCGCCGCTGCCACGCAGGCGGCGGAGAACGCCAACCGCTACAAGACCCGCTTCGTCGCCTCGGCGGTACACGACCTGCTGCAGCCGCTGAACGCCGCGCGCATGTTCGTGTCGGCACTGCGCGGGCGGCTGCACGACGACGAAGCCCGCCGCATCGCCGACCACGTGGACAATGCGCTGACCGCGCAGGACGCCATCCTCAACAGCCTGCTGGACATCGCCCGGCTGGAATCGGGCACGCTGCCGGCGCGCGTGCGCGATTTCCCCCTGGCGCCGCTGCTGGAAACGCTGGCGCGCGAGTTCGGCATGGTCGCCGGCGAACGCGGCCTGACGCTTGCGTGCATTCCGACCAGCAGCATCGTGCGCAGCGATGAAGCCCTGCTGCGCCGCATCCTGCAGAACTTCCTGTCCAACGCGATCCGCTACACGCCGCGCGGGCGCGTGCTGCTCGGTGTACGTCGGCGCGGCGGACAGGTGCGTATCGAAGTGCACGACCAGGGGCCCGGCATCCCGGAAAGCCTGCAGGCGGAGATCTTCGAAGAGTTCCGCCGCCTCAACGACGGGGTGGTGAACGATCGCGGCGCCGGCCTCGGGCTGGCCATCGTGGAACGTATCGGCCGCGTGCTCGGCCACCGCATCGGCCTGCGGTCGCAGCTGGGGCGGGGCAGCGTGTTCTGGGTGGAACTGCCGCGCGGCGTGGCCAACGCCACGACAGCGCAAGCGTTGCCAATGCTCGATGACATCGACGATGGCTCGCCGTTGCGCGGTCGCCGCGCATGGTGCGTGGACGACGACCCGCGTGTCTGCGAAGCCACGCGCGCGCTGCTGCTGCGCTGGGAGTGCGAAGTGGACCTTGCGTCCGGTCCCGACGACGCGATGGCAGCGGCCGTGCCGGACCAGGCACCCGATCTCCTGCTGCTCGACGTGCGACTGGGCGACACCGACGGGCCGACGCTGTACGCGCGCCTGTGCGAACGCTGGGGCAGCACGCCGCCGGTGATCCTGGTGACCGCCGAGCGCGACGAGGCACTGCGGGCGCTGGCGCTGGAGCGCGGTTGGGGCTTCCTCGCCAAGCCGGTGAAACCCGCGGCGCTACGCGCACTGATGACCCAACTCCACGTGCGCCGCGCGCGCTGAGGGACCCTCGCATGCCGTGCCGATGCTGACCTACGTCATTCCCGTCCTCGCCATCGTGCTGCTCGGCGCCGCGCTGCGACGGATGCGCCGCGTGCCCGAGGGCCTGTTCCCGGCGATGGAGTGGTTCTCCTTCTACGTCGCCTTCCCCGCGCTGCTGTTCGTTGGCACGGCGCGGCTGGCGCTGTCCGCCACCGACGCGCTCGACCTGTCGCTGGCCGCGCTGCTGCCCACGCTGCTGCTGACCGGCCTCGTGCTGCTCGCGCTGCGGTTCGCCAAGCGCCTGCCCGATCCCAGCCGCTCCTCGGTGGTGCAGGGCGCGGTGCGGCCGAGCAGCTACTTCGGGCTGGCGGTCGC
Source organism: Pseudoxanthomonas sp. 97-1-1 (assembly GCF_057773125.1). Classification (NCBI taxonomy): domain Bacteria; kingdom Pseudomonadati; phylum Pseudomonadota; class Gammaproteobacteria; order Lysobacterales; family Lysobacteraceae; genus Pseudoxanthomonas; species Pseudoxanthomonas sp. 97-1-1. Next base: position 77,168 of record NZ_JBYMTJ010000004.1, read on the forward strand.
GGCATTGCTGTTCCCGCCGGAGACCACCGCGATGGTGATGCTCGCGCTGGCGATCTGCCTGCCGGTGGTCAACGTGATTGCGGTCGTCGCGCTGGCCGCCTGGGGCCATGGCGATGCCAGCGCACGCGGCATCGCCCGGGCGCTGGCGCGCAATCCGATCATCCTGGCGACGCTGGCCGGCCTGCTGTTCAACCTCGGCGGCCTGCCGTTGCCGGTACCGCTGGCGGCGGCGCTCGACATCCTCGCCGACGCGGCGCTGGCGCTGGGCCTGCTGTGCGTGGGCGGTGGCCTGCAGTTCCGTCGCGACGATGTACGTCCGTGGCTGCTGGGCGCCACCTCCGCGCTGAAGCTGCTCGTGCTGCCGCTGCTGGCCGTGCTGGTATGCCGGTGGCTGGATGCCAGTGCGGCGGTGACCGTGGCGGCCTGTTTCTACGCCGCGCTGCCCACCGCGTCCAATGCGTACATCATGGCCCGGCAGATGGGCGGCGATGCGCCGCTGATGGCCTCGCTGGTGACCTGGCAGACCCTGTTGGCCGCCGCGACCGTCCCGCTGGCGATGCAGCTGCCTGCCTGGCTGGCCTGAGCCTCACTCGACCGGCGGCCCTTCCGGCTCCAGCGATTTCACCAGCACAGCCGCCTGCGTGCGGCTGTGGCATTCCAGCTTCTTGAGGATCGCGGTGACGTGCACCTTCACGGTGTTTTCCGCCAGGCCCAGCTCGTGCGCGATCTGCTTGTTGAGCAGGCCGTCGGCCAGGCACAGCAGCACGCGGAACTGCTGCGGGGTGATCTGCGCCAGCCGTGCGGCCAGCGCCGCATCCTGTTCCGAACGCTCCACCGTCAGCGGCGGGAACCAGGCACCCCCATCCAGCACGGCGATCACCGCCTCGCCGATGGTCTCGGCCGGCGACGACTTGGGAATGAAACCGGCCGCGCCGAACTGCTGCGCGCGGCGGATCACGCGCGGGTGTTCGTTCGACGAGATCACCACCACCGGCACCTCGGGATGCTCGCCGCGCACATGCAGCAACGCCGAGAAGCCGTGTGCACCGGGCATGCTCAGGTCCAGCAGCACCAGGTCGGTATCCGGCCGCGCGTCCAGCGCCTGGCCCAGGCTGGCGGCGCTGGCGGCCTCGGACACCATCGCACCGGGCAACGCCTCGCGCAGTGCATGGATCACCGCATTGCGGAACAGCGGGTGGTCGTCGGCAACGAGGATGGCAGGCGAACTCATGCCGCCAGTGTGCCATCGCCGACCGCCGGCGCGGTTAGCACTTTGTGGCTAGGTGTCGTCCGACAACCGGTCCAGCCGGATGCGGTTGGCGAACAGCGAGAACGCCAGCATGCCGGCCAGGCCGTTGGCGCGGCTGACCCAGCGTGGCAGCCAGCGCGGCGGTGCCAGCACGCCGTCTTCGAACAGCGGCTCGAACGTGGCCACGTCCTGCAGCGTCATCTTGCCGGCGAACAGGCGACGGCACAGGCGCAGGCGGTCCTGCTGCAGCGAGTGGCGGAAGAAGGTGTGCACGCCGATCAGGCCACGCAGGTACACCGTGTCCTTGGTGAACGCCGCGCCGCCGGAGGTGGGCACGCCGCGGAACACGCGTTGCGCGGACGAGAAACTCTCCGCCGGGTTCTGTCCCGCGTCGGTGAAGTAGCGGAACACCTCGATGAAGTCGGCGCCGGCCAGCGCCATCGCTACCGCCTCGATGCGCAGACTGATGCGCTTCATCCGCTCGATGTCGATGCTGCCGGTGATCTGCTCGGCGAACGTGGCCAACCCTTCCTGCGTGGCGGTGACGCGCGGCGAGGCCAGCGCCAGGCTGGGCAGCACCGCCTGCTCGCGACCGTTCAACGCGGTCAGCGAATGCACCAGCGCTTCGTGCTGCAGCAGCTGGCGGCGGTCGTAATCGCTGAAGGCCGCGCCGTGGCGCAGGCGAATGCGGGTGGCGCCCGCAGCGGCCTTGGCGATCAGGTTGCGGTCCAGCTCCACGGTGATGACGCGGCCATCGAAGAAGTCGTCCAGGTCCGCCTGCAACTGCAACTGCAACGCCGTTGCCGACACCGGGATCTGTTCCTCCGGCGCGAGCAGTTCGTGGTCCAGTTCGTTGGCGATGGCGATGAAGTGGCCGGCGGCGTCGCGCGTGGTCGGCCCGTCGCCGGGCAGGCATTCCTCCGGCGTGCCGAACAGCGCGACCGAATGCGTGGTCACCGCAGGCGTCCCCAGCGACTCCAGCAACTGCGCGGCGATGTCCCAGCTGTGAACCGACTCGCGCAGATAGCATCCCAGCGGATGCGCGGCATCGGCCGCCGCCGCGATCGCGGCCAGTTCGCGACGCGCATCGCCGAAATCGAGCCGCGGGTAGGCGATCACCGGCAGCTGCGGCTGGCCGCGCGCCACGCCGTCGAGGAACGGCGCCTGCACGTCGGCCGGCCAGCTGGCCAGGCTCAGCAGCTTGATGCCGCGCACGGCCTTGACCAGGCGCGCGTCCAGCGCGGCGTGATGGGCGATGTCAGGCTGCATGTGGTCCTCCCGGCCGCCACTGTAGCCCAGCCTGCGCGACAGCCGGCACAACCACGGCTGCTCGACTATGCTCGGCATTCTTCCAACGGTGCGGGGGCAGCGTGCTGGAACTCGATGCGGTGCAGACGCTGGCCTTCGCGGGCCTGGCGCTTTTCCTCGGCTATGCGCTCTGCCGCGTGGTCCCGCTGTTCTCCCGCTACAACCTGCCCCCACCCGTGATCGGCGGCCTGGTGGTGGCAGTGGCGGTGCTGTTCGCGCGCAGCCGCGACGTCACCCTGTTCACGCTGGACACCAGCCTGCAGACGCCGTTGATGATCGCCTTCTTCACCACCATCGGCGTCAACGCCAGCGTGGCGCTGCTGAAGATCAGCGGCCGGCAGGTCGTGGTGTTCCTGCTGCTCGCCACCGCGTTCGCCATCGCGCAGAACCTGCTTGGCGTGGCCGTGGCGATGGGCTTCGGCCTGCACCCGCTGTTCGGCGTGCTGGCCGGTTCCACCACGTTGACCGGCGGTCCGGCGACGGGGCTCGCGTTCGCGCCGCTGTTCGAACAGGCGGGCGTGGCCGGCGCGGAATCCATCGCGGTCGCGGCGGCGATGGCGGGCATCCTGTGCGGTGGCCTGATCGGTGGCCCGGTGGCCACCGTGCTGATCCGCCGCCACAAGCTGTACGGCGGCGTGCGCCTGGGCGCGCCGGACGAATCCGCGGCAGAGCCCGCGGGCGCGCGCGATACGCCCGACTTCGCCACGCGCGAGCATGCCGCCCTGAAGAGCATCGTGGTGATCCTGGTGGCGATGTGGCTGGGTGCCGGGGTCAGCAACGGCCTGGAGGCCATCGGCATGACCCTGCCGGCCACCGTCGGCGCGATGATGGTCGGCGCGATGATCCGCTACATCGACGACCGCACTCGCTGGATCGGCCTGCCGGTGGCGACCACCGACCTGGTCGGCAACGTCTGCCTCTCGCTGTTCCTGGCGGTGGCGCTGATGAACCTCAAGCTGTGGGAACTGGCGGGACTGGCCGCGCCACTGCTGGTCAACCTGGCGCTGCAGGTGGCGCTGGTGGCGTTGTTCTGCGGCGTGGTGTTCCGGGTGATGGGCCGTGACTACGATGCCGCCGTGATGGGCGGCGGTTTCATCGGCTTCATGCTCGGCACCACAGCGAATGCCATGGCGGTGATGCGCACGCTGGTGGAGCGCTACGGCATGGCGCCGCGCGCGTTCCTGGTGGCGCCGCTGGTGGGCGCGTTCTTCATCGACTTCACCAACGCGCTGATCATCACCGGCTTCATCAATTTCTGGGATTGAGGCAATCGGCTGCTGGGCGGCGTGAAGTGACCGCAGCCCCTTGACGAGCCCCCTTGGTAAGGGGGCGATTCGCGCCAGCGGCGTAAATGGGGGATCGGCAGCGTCAGCTGGGGCCCACGTTTTGCAACGCAAAGCGTGGGAGGTATTTCGCGCGACGCGCGAAGAACCTAGCGCTTGCCGTATTTGTCGGTCAGCCGCTTGTTCAACGCCTTGTTCTGCACTTTGGCATTTGCCCTGTCGGCCAGGCGACTGGCGAGCTTGTCGGCGGCGGCGGCCACTTCGTCGCGCAGCTTGAGGTAGTTGAGGAAGCGGCCTTCGTCCAGTTCTTCACGCTCGATCGCCGCACGCACCGCGCAGCCGGGCTCGCGGTCGTGCGAGCAGTCGCGGAACTTGCACTGCGCCGCCAGCGCCTCGATGTCGGCGAAACCGCCATCGGCCAGGTCTTCCTCGCCGGTGGGCTTCAGTTCGCGCATGCCGGGCGTGTCAATCAGACAGGCACCCGCCGGCAGCGGGATGAGGGCGCGGAAGGTGGTGGTGTGACGCCCGCGCGAATCGTTCTCGCGTACTTCGCCGGTCTTCATCCGTTCGTCGCCGAGCAGCGTGTTGGTCAGTGTGGACTTGCCCGCGCCCGAGGAGCCGACAAGCACGACGGTGTGGCCGGGCTCCAGCCACGGCACCAGCTGCGCCACGCTCTCGGGGTCCTTCGCGTTGACGGTGAACACCGGCACGCCCTGCGCGGTCAGATCGGCCAGCACCTCGACCGCGTCGTCGGCGTACTCGGTGCGGTCGGCCTTGGTCAGCACCACCACCGGTTGCGCACCGCCGCCACCGACCAGCAGCAGGTAGCGTTCGATGCGGCGCGGATTGAAGTCCGCATCCAGGCCGCAGACGATGAACACCGTGTCGATGTTCGCCGCGATCACCTGCTGGTGGTAATGCTCGCCGGCCGCGCCGCGCTTGATGCCCGTGTGGCGCGGCAGCAGGGCGACGATGCGCGGGCGCTTGCCCGCCGCATCCTCCAGCAGCACCCAGTCGCCGACGGCGGGCCGTTCGTGCGCCGGAAAACGGGGACGCTGCCACTCCGGCAGCGACTCGGCCTTGACCCCCATGCCGGGCGCATCGGCGACCACGTACCCGGAACGGTGCTGCTCGATCACCCGCGCCGGGGTGGCCTGGGGATGTGCGTCCATCGCGGCCCGCCACGCATCGTCGTCCGGGGCGCCCGCATACGGCCATCCGATCGACCGCAGAAGGGTGACGTCGGACACATTCGGAGCGGGGGTTTCGGGCATGGGGCGGATTCTAGACGGGCACTGGAGCGGAAGGGCCGGAGAGGCTAAATATCCGTTAAGCTTGGCCTTTCTTCCCTTCTTTCACCAGCCCCGCGGTCCCGCCATGTCCACCCCGCCCGTCAAACCGCTCGCCACGCGCGAACGCCTTTCCGAAGTCCGCTACGAGATCCGGGGCGAACTGGCACGGCGAGCCCGGGAGCTGGAGGCACAGGGGCAGAAGCTGATCAAGCTCAACATCGGCAACCCGGGCGCGTTCGGTTTCCGTGCGCCGGAGCATCTGCAGCGCGCGATCGCCGACGACATGGGCCGTACCGATCCCTACACGCACCAGCAGGGCCTGCCCTCGGCGCGCGAGGCCATCGCCGCGGCATACGCCAAGCGCGGCACGCCGGATGCGCACCCGGACCGCGTGTTCGTCGGCAACGGCGTGTCGGAGCTGATCGATCTTTCGCTGCGCGCACTGTTGAATCCCGGCGATGAGGTGCTGGTGCCGTCGCCCGACTACCCGCTGTGGTCGGCCGCCACCATCCTCAACGATGGCCGCCCGGTGTACTACCGCTGCGATCCGGAGAACGACTTCCTGCCCGATCCGAACGAGCTCGAGCAGCTGGTCAGCTCGCGCACGCGCGCCATCGTGCTGATCAACCCGAACAACCCGACCGGTGCGACCTATCCGCGCGAGCTGCTGGAGCGCATCGTCGCCATCGCCGCGAAGCACCGCCTGCTGCTGATGGTCGACGAGATCTACGACCAGGTGCTGTACGACGGCGCCACCTTCGTGCCGGTCGCGCCGCTCGCGGGCGACGTGCCGTGCATCACCTTCAGCGGCCTGAGCAAGGTGCACCGTGCCTGCGGCTGGCGCGTGGGCTGGGGCGTGGTATCCGGCCACGGCGACGTGGTGCGCGACTTCCTGCATGCGATGGACCTGCTCAGCGCGCTGCGCCTGTGCGCCAACGTGCCCGGCCAGTACGCCATCGACGCCGCGGTCAACGGCCCGGACACGATCAGCGCGCTGTGCGCGCCCGGTGGCCGCCTGTACGAAACCCGCCGCGCGGTGATCGAAGCCTGCGAAGCCAGCGCGCATCTGGAGCTGGTGAACCCGGCCGGTGCGCTGTACGCGTTCCCGGCGGTGGTCGGCGATGCCGCCAAGGGCTTCGACGACCATGCGTTCGCACTCGAGCTGATGGAAATCGAAGGCGTGCTGGTCGTGCCGGGCTCCAGCTTCAACGTGCCCTACCGCCACCATTTCCGCGTCACCCTGCTGCCGGAAGCGGCCACGATGCGCGAAGTCTTCGCCCGCATCGACCGCGCCCTGTCGCGCCGTGCCGAGGCTGCCACCAAGGTGGTGCCGATCAAGGGCAAGTCGCGGCCGGCGGCGGCTTAGGTCCCCGCGCGGCTGTTGCTCGAATGTAGGAGCGACGTAAGTCGCGACCGCACGCCACGACGCGACCGTGATGCTTGATGGCGCGAGAACCGGCGACAACCGCAGTTTTTCGCTCCTGATGATCGATGCCTTCCTGACCACCCAGCTTTGCGGTCGCGACTCACGTCGCTCCTACAGGGGATCCGAAGAGCGCATCATTCACCCATGACAACGATCTCCGCCCCGCACACCACCGCCCTCACCACCGAGCTGCGCTATCTCGCGCTCGGCGACTCCTACACCATCGGCGAAGCGGTGGACGAAGCGGGCCGCTGGCCGATGCAGCTGGCGCGCCTGCTGCGGATGGAGGGTGTGCTGGTCGGCGACCCGCGCATCATCGCCACCACCGGCTGGACGACCGACGAACTGGACGCCGCGATCACCGCCGCCGAACCCCTGGGCGAGCATGACTTCGTCACCCTGCTGATCGGCGTCAACAACCAGTACCGCGGCCGCGACGTGGAGGAGTATCGCACGCAGTTCGCCGCGCTGCTGTGGCGCGCCATCGGCTTCGCCCGCAACCGGCCGGGTCGCGTACTCGTGCTGTCGATTCCCGACTGGGGCGTTACCCCGTTCGCCGCGCAGTCCGGCCGCGACGCCAGGCAGATCGCACGGGAACTGGACGCCTACAACGCCGCCGCGCGTGAGGTCTGCGCGCAACGCGGCGTGGCCTTCGTCGACATCACCGCCGTGAGTCGCGCGCGTGGCACGGAACCGGCGATGCTCGCCGGCGATGGCCTGCACCCTTCCGCCGCGATGTACACCGAATGGACGCGACTGGCATTCCCCGTCGCGCATCACCTGCTGGCATAAGCCCCTCTCCGGTTGGGGTGCAGGTCGGAGCATCCGGCAGCTTCCTGCATCGCCAACCCCCATCCGGGGCCACGCGCCACCTTCTCCCGGAGCGAGAAGGATTCAAGCGGTCTCGATCAGAGCCCCTCTCCCCTCGGGAGAGGGGTTGGGGTGAGGGTCGGAGCATCGGGCAGCTTCCTGCATCGCCGACCCCCATCCGGCGCTGCGCGCCACCTTCTCCCGAAGGGAGAAGGATTCAAGCGGTGATGCCCAACGCATCATGTACGGCCTCTGCTTCCGGCAGCACCGTGCGGTAGCCCTGCGCGTCCAGCCACGCCAACAACTGCGCCAGGATCGCCACGTTGTGTCCATGCGCCGCGCCTTCATGCAGCAGCACGATGGCGCCCGGCGCGATGTCGCGTGTGATGCGCGCCAGCACCTGCTCCGGCTTGCAATCGACGCCATCGAAGCCGCGCGCATTCCACGCCACGCGCGCCAGTCCGTGACGCTTCAGCGACAGGCCGACGAAGGGATTGGTCATACCCACCACGCTGCGGAACCAGCGCGGCGTCTGCCCGGTGATGGCCGTGAGCAGCGACTGGCTGCGGCTGATCTCGTCCTCCAGCGCACCCGGGCCCAGCCGCCAGAAGCGCGTGTCCGGATGGCTGGCGCTGTGGTTGCCGATGCCGTGCCCCCGGTCGCGGATCGCCTGCACCCGATGCGGCTGCGCCAGCGCGCGCTCGCCGACCAGGAAGAACGTGGCCTTCGCGCCATGCCGGTCCAGCAGGTCCAGCATGGCGGGTGTGTCCCCGGACGGGCCATCGTCGATGGTCAGCCACACCACGCGCTCGTCGGTGGGCAGGCGCGACAGGGCCGGGCAGAACAGGGTGGCGCGCGGGTACAGCGTGGCCCACACCACCAGCAGGTGCGTCGCCAGCATCGCCGGCACGCCGATGCGCCACCCGTAGGTCCACCACAGCCACGCCACACCCACTTGCGACAGCGCCAGCAGGCCCAATATCAGACCGGGACGGCGTGGCGGACGATGCAGTGTTCCCGGCGTGGTCATGCCCCATGATGCCACGGGGCGTAAAATCCGATTCCCCACGCCCTTCACGCATTCCGGTAACTGCCATGTCCCTTGATCCCGCCCTGCGCTCGCGCATCGAATCCCTCCTGCAATCCAACCGCGTGGTGCTCTTCATGAAGGGCCAGCCGACCATGCCGCAGTGCGGTTTCTCGGCCAAGGCGGTGGGCGCGCTGTCCGCGCTGGGCGTGGACTACGCCCACGTCAACGTGCTGGCCGACCAGGACATCCGCGAGGGCATCAAGGTCTACGGCGACTGGCCGACCATCCCGCAGCTGTACATCGACGGTGAACTGGTCGGCGGCAGCGACATCATCGAACAGATGACCAACTCCGGCGAACTGGCCACGCTGCTGGGCCTGGAAGCCCCCGACCGCACCCCGCCGGCGATCACCATCACCGCCTCGGCCGCCGAGATGCTGCAGAACGCCGTGGCCGACGCCGGGCCGGGCGCGGCGCTGGCGCTGTCGATCAACGCGCAGTTCCAGCCCAACTTCCAGCTGGCGCAGTTCGACGCCAACGCCATCGCCAGCGAATCCAACGGCGTGCGCGTGCAGTTCGACCTGGCCAGCGCGCGCCGCGCCGACGGCATCACCATCGACTGGGTCGACGACATCCGCGGCAAGGGCCTGGCTATCGACAACCCCAATGCACCCAAGCCGGTGCAGGCGCTGTCGCCGATGGACGCCGATGCGAAGGTCCGCGCCAGCGAAGTGCTGCTGGTCGACGTGCGCCCGGCCGACGAGCGCGCCATCGCCTCGGTGAAGCTGCCCTTCAAGACCTTCGACGGCAACGGCCGCGCCGAGCTGGAAGCGTTGCCGAAGGACACGGCGCTCGCCTTCCTGTGCCGCAGTGGCGGCCGCAGCCAGCAGGCGGCGGAAGAGTTCCTCGCACTCGGCTTCACGAACGTCTACAACATCACCGGCGGCATCAACGCCTGGGCCGACGATGTGGACGGCACGATCAGCAAGTACTGAGTCGCGTCTTCGCGACACCGAAAAGGCGGGCTTCGGCCCGCCTTTTTCGTGGCAAATGTAGGGGAGCGACCCTGTTGGGTGGGCCTCGGCCCACCACCACGGAAGGCCAAAACCTTGGCGGGGTCATGCTGTCACGCTGCGTCGCGACGGTGGGCCGAGGCCCACCCTACGTCACCCGGCGAACCCGCCCGCCGCCAGGTAGTCACGCTCTTCCTGCGTCGATGTGCGCCCCATCGCCTCGTTGCGGTGCGGGAAGCGGCCGAAGCGGGCGATCAGGTCGTAGTGCAGCTGGGCGTACTTCATGTACTCGTCGTTGCCGTGGGCGCGGAACAGGTCGAGCGAGCGCTGCTGGTCATCGAGCGATTCGGAATGCTCGAACGGCATGTAGAAGAAGATCTTCAGCACGGGATCGACCTGGGTGTCGAAGCCGGCCCCGACGGCACGATCAGCGTAGTGCCGCGCCAGGCCGTCGGTGGCGTAGGAGTGCGCGCTCTCGCGGAAGCAGTTGCGCGGGAACTGGTCCAGCAGCAACACCAGCGCCAACGCGCCCTCGGCATCGCCCATCCAGCCTTCCAGTTCGCGCCGCGCGGCACGGAAATGCAGCCCGCGGAAGTGCTGGTCGAAGTCGGCATCGAAGGCGTCGTCGCGCGAGAACCACTTCTCGTAGCCGGCGCTCTTCCAGAAAGTGATGACGTCGTTGGATTCGTTCATGGGCGTGCGTACTCCGGCATGGCGTCCCAGGTGCGACCCAGCAGCTCACGTCCGTTGGACTTCTTGTCGCGCTTGATGCCGTCAGCGCCGAACGCACCCCACTGCTTGAAGAAAAAGCGAACGCCCTGCTCTTCACATTGTCGCTTCACGTTCAACGCCCACGCTTCTTTCATCGGTCGGGCGCCATGACCGGATTCGCCCCCTACGATCACCCAGGCGATGCCAGTCAGATCGAGTTTTCCGACATCCTCCAGCAACGGCTCGACACTGAGGAACTTGACGCTGGCCTTGGCCGACTGGAGGTGTGCGATACGCGGTACACCGTGGCGCTTGTTCTCGACGGAAACCCCGATCCAGACGTTGGGTGGAATCGCGCGCTCCTGACTGTACTCGGAGATCCGCTCTGCGCGCTTGGTGAGGACTTGGAACGTATGCTGCGGACAACGCGTCATGACGTCGAACACACGATCGATGAAGCTTTCCGGCACCGCCGTGTGGAACAGGTCGCTCATGGAGTTGACGAAGTAGACCGTCGGCTGCTTTTTCTTCAGCGGCTCGTCAAGACGGAACGGAAGTGTCCGCACCTCCTTGAATCCCTGCTCGTAGCATGCAACGCCCATCGCCTGTAGCCGCCGCGCCATGGTCTCCGCGTAGCAGTGCTTGCACCCAGCGCTGAGTTTGGTGCAGCCAACCACGGGGTTCCAAGTGCTTTCTGTCCACTCGATTCTGGATTTCGTGGTCATGTTTACAGAAGTCCACGCTGAGGACCCAGATTGGCAATCTCACTCCACAACTTGCCACCTAGATCATGCCGTGATGCAAATACTAGCCAGTAGATCTCAGCCCCGTTTGGGCTCCGGACGCGGACAATTTTATCTGAGACCTTGTAATTCAACTTGGATTCCAGCAAGCCTCGCCAGTAGGTGAAAATTGCGTGACGCTGCTCATTTATACCCATACTTCTGGAGACTACCTTCTGCCAGCCTGGGGCCAAGGAACTCAGCCGACCATCTTCCATCATTACCGGCAAATTCCGCCGATAGTCCATAACACTGAAGTGAATTATTTGATCCATTTTATTCAGCCTACCCAGCGTCTCAATTACTGAGAACGGCAAGTTGGCATTGAACGGATCAATGAACGCAAGATTTAGGCTGGTTTTGTGAAGAACAGATATCGCGCGCTCAGCTGTTTCTTCCGCCGGCCCGAGAAACGGATAGACATCGCCGACGCCGATAGCACGCAGTCTAGCTTCGCAAGCATCTAGAAGATCTTTTGCTATGTCACCAATTACGTATCGCTGAAACGGAGTGCATGCCTCACTTTTCTTAGCAGCTACAACCGCGCTTCCATCTACGATGACGTCGGTGCCACGTATCTTGGCACGCCCAGGGCCGCAGTAGAGATCGACAAATCCCGTGTCTTTTCCGAACTCTCGCCAGAACCTTCTGCGGGTTGCGTGAGACGCAAAGATGTACTTCTGCAAACGCTCATGCTTGTCCTCAGCGCCCCAAGCGCCCACCACACCTCGCGTTAAACCGTCATCGGGGTCAGTCTCGTACTGATCTTTCTTGGATTTAGCCATTGCAACTCCTTTGCGTGACTTGCCTGATCATCTTCGTTAGCTACTCATCAAACCGCAAATGCCGCACCGACTTCCCGTTCCGCCGGATCAGCTTCAGCGCCTCGATCCCCACGGTGATGTGGTTCTCGACGAATGATGAGCTGACCTTGGCGTCGCTGGCTTCGGTCTTCACGCCCTCCGGGATCATCGGCTGGTCGCTGACCAGCAGCAGGGCGCCCACGGGGATGCGGTTGGCGAAGCCGGCGGCGAAGACGGTGGCCGTTTCCATGTCGATGGCCATGCAGCGCATCGCGCGCAGGCGCTCCTTGAACGCGACGTCGTGTTCCCACACCCGGCGGTTGGTCGTGTAGACCGTGCCGGTCCAGTAGTCGTGGCCGAGGTCGCGGATCATCGTGGAGACCGCGCGCTGCAGTGCGAATGCGGGTAGCGCCGGCACTTCCGGCAGCAGGTAGTCGTTGCTGGTGCCTTCGCCGCGGATCGCCGCGATGGGCAGTACCAGGTCGCCCAACTGGTTCTTCCGCTTCAGCCCGCCGCACTTGCCAAGGAACAGCACTGCCTTGGGCATGATGGCCGACAGCAGATCCATCATGGTGGCGGCGTTGGGGCTGCCCATGCCGAAGTTGATCATGGTGATGCCATCGGCGGTGGCACTGGCCATCGGCCGGTCCAGGCCCACGATGGGCGCGCCGGTGAGCTGCGAGAACACGTTGAGGTAGCCGCCGAAATTGGTCAGCAGCACGTGCTCGCCGAACTGGTCCAGCGGCACGCCGGTGTAGCGCGGCAGCCAGTTGTCGACGATTTCGCTCTTGTCTTTCATGGGATTCCTCTTCTTTTCGTTGTTTGCGACGATTCTGGCACGACTGCGACGCGCGCACTTGGCAGAGTGCGCCCGGGCCGGTTAGGTTTCGCTTCTCTTCCAGGGGATACACCATGCGAATGACCTTGTTGGCCGGGCTGGTCCTGGCTGCATCGGGGAGTGGCGCCCATGCCGCCACGCCCGCCTCCCGCTTCACCCAGGACCCGTACCCCAGCACCTACCGGGCGCTCGGTTCCGGACCCGTGCTGCTGGCCAACGCGACCGTGCTGACCGGCACCGGCGAGCGCCTGGACGGTGCGGACGTGCTGCTCGCCGACGGCAAGGTGGCGGCGGTCGGCCGCGGCCTGTCGGCACCGGAAGGCGCCACGCGCGTCGACGCGACGGGCAAGTGGGTCACGCCCGGCCTGATCGACGTGCATTCGCACCTGGGCGTGTATCCCAGCCCGGGCGTGAAGGCGCACAGCGACGGCAACGAAATGACGGCTCCCGTGACGGCGAACGTGTGGGCCGAGCATTCGATCTGGGCGCAGGACCCGGGCTTCCACACCGCGCTCGCCGGCGGCGTGACGTCGATGCAGATCCTGCCCGGTTCGGCCAACCTGGTCGGCGGCCGCGGCGTGACGCTGAAGAACGTGCCGTCCACCAGCTACCAGGGCATGAAGTTCCCGGGTGCGCCGTGGGGCCTGAAGATGGCCTGCGGCGAGAACCCCAAGCGCGTGTACGGCGGCAAGGCCGGCCCGGCCACACGCATGGGCAACGTGGCCGGCTACCGCGCAGCCTTCATCGATGCCAGCGAATACCTGAAGAAGAACGCACCCAAGCCGCAGCAGCCGAAACGGAAGCGCTGGTGGGAGCGCGCCAGTGGCGGCGAAGGTACCGACAGCGGTGGCGATGCCGGCGGCAAGCGCGATCTGAAGCTGGACACGCTGGCGGGTGCGATCAACGGCGAGATCCTGGTGCACATCCACTGCTACCGCGCCGATGAGATGACCACGATGCTCGACCTGGCGAAGGAGTTCGGCTTCAAGGTGGCCGCGTTCCACCATGGCGTGGAGGCCTACAAGCTGGCCGACCGCCTGGCGCAGGAGAACGTCTGCGGCGCGCTGTGGGCCGACTGGTGGGGCTTCAAGATGGAGGCCTTCGATGGCATCCAGGAAAACATCGCGCTGGTGGACCGGCCCGCCAACAGCTGCGCCATCGTGCATTCGGATTCGGACGAAGGCATCCAGCGGCTCAACCAGGAAGCCGCCAAGGTGATGGCGAACGCGCGCCGCGCCGGCATGGGCGACATCGCGCCGGAGCGTGCGATCCGCTGGGTGACCAGCAACGCAGCGAAGTCGCTGGGCATCGCCGAGCGCACCGGCACGCTGGAGGCCGGCAAGATGGCCGACGTGGTGCTGTGGAACCAGAACCCCTTCAGCGTGTACGCCAAGGCCGAGCAGGTCTACATCGACGGCGCGCGCATCTACGACCGCAACGACCGCAGCAGGCAACCGGTGTCGGACTTCATGCTGGGCCAGGAGGTGATGCCGTGAGCCCTGCCCGTCGTAGTTCCCTGCCGTCATTCCAGCGCATGCGGGCATCCCTGTGGCTCTTGCCCTTCGGGTCGAAGGAGAGAGCAGCAACAAGAGCAAAAGCAAAATGGATCCCAGCATGCGCTGGGAGGACGGCGAGGGCGGCGGTGCTGGCGGCTGCACTGGCGTCCACATCCTTGGCAGCACTTGCCCAGGATGTGCTGATCCGCAACGCCACCGTGCACACCGCCGGGGCACAGGGCACCCTGAAGAATGCTGATGTACTGGTGCGCAACGGCGTGGTGCAGTCGGTCGGCAGCGGCATCGCGGCGCCCGCCGGTGCGACGGTGGTGGAAGCCAACGGCCATCCGCTGACGCCGGCGTTCTTCGGTGGCATCACCGAGATCGGCGTGGAGGAAGTGTCGGGCGAAGCGTCCACGGTCGATGCGGCCGTGACGTTGACCGATCAGCCCATGCGGCCGGAGTTCGACGTGACGCTGGCGTACAACCCGGCATCGGTGGTGATCCCGGTGACGCGCGTGGAGGGCATCGGCTTTACCCTGCTGGCGGCGTCGACGGGCGGCTCCTTCATCGCCGGACAGGGGGGCGTGGTGCGGCTGGACGGCAGCGCCGACCCGGTCGGCCCGCGTGCGCTGTTCGTACGGTTGGGCGCTGGCGCGTCCGACCTGAGCGGCAAGTCGCGCGCGGCGCAATGGATGCTGCTGGACCAGATGGTGGCCGAGGCGCGCGGTCGCGTGCCGGTGGATTCGCCGCATGCGTTGTTGACGCCTGCCGGCCGCGCCACGCTGGCGCGCTATCTCGCCGGCAACGGCCGCATCGTCGTGCAGGTGAACCGTGCGGCGGACATCCGCCAGCTGCTGCGCTGGGCGCAGCGCGAGAACGTGCGCATCGCCATCGCCGGGGGTGCGGAGGCGTGGAAGCTGGCGCCCCAGCTCGCGCAGGCGAAGGTGCCGGTGTTCGTGGATGCACTCGCGGACCTGCCGGCCGACTTCGACCAGATCGGCGCCACGCTGGAGAATGCGGCGCGGCTGGATGCAGCGGGCGTGGGCGTCAGTTTCTCGCAGGCCGGCGATGCCTCGCACAACGCGCGCAAGATCCGCCAGCTGGCGGGCAACGCGGTGGCCAACGGTTTGCCGTGGGAAGACGGCCTGGCCGGGCTGACCCGGGTGCCGGCGGAGGCATTCGGCGTGGGCGACCGGGTGGGCACGATCGCACCGGGCAAGCTGGCCGACCTGGTGCTGTGGAGCGGCGATCCGCTCGACGTGGCCAACACCGCCGAGCAGGTGTGGCTGGGTGGGCGCGCGATCCCGATGCGCTCGCGCCAGACCGAACTGCGCGACCGCTACCTGCAGCAGGCCGGTCCGTTGCCGCGGGCTTATTCGAAGTAAGCGATGCCGCGCGGCATCAGTCCACGGGGGCACCTTCGGGCGCCCTCGTGCTGTGCGACGGCACGGATAGCGCGTCCTCGCCCACCACGCGGTCGCCGCCCGCCCGCTTGGCCGCGTACATGGCATGGTCCGCCCGCGCGATCAGCGAGGTCACCGTATCGCCATCGCGCGCCTGTGCGGCACCGATGCTGGCGGTCACGCCCACGGGGACGCCTTCCACGCTCGCGCAGTCATGGCGGATGCGTTCGCTGACTTCTTCGCCGAACCGGATCGCGGCCGGCAGTTCCACGCCGGCCAGCACCAGGACGAACTCTTCGCCGCCCAGCCGTCCCAACTGGTCGCCGTACTGGAAGCGCTGGCTGACCACGCGCGTCACCGCGCGCAGGCAGGCATCGCCCAGGGCATGCCCGTGGCGGTCGTTGACCTGCTTGAAGTGATCCAGGTCGATGAACAGCAGCGAGACCGGGATGCGTTCGCGCTGCCGCTCGATCAGGGCCCAGTCGAGGCGGTGTTCGATGCCGCCCCGGTTGAGCACGCCCGTCAGCCCGTCGCGCTCGGCGTGCGCCTTGGCCCGGTCGCGTTCTCGGCGGAAGGTCAGCATGCGGTCGGCCAGGCCCAGCGCCAGCACCACGGCGGTGAAGGCGAGTACCCAGGGCAGGCCGTATTCCAGCCACGGCTCGGCTCGCTCACCGGCACTGAAGCGCAACGCACGCGTCATGGTGAACACCAGCAGCGGCACCCACGCGATCAGCACGTAGGCCGCATGCCGCTGGCCACGACGCCAGGCCACCACCAGCGTGACCAGCGCGATGGCATTGGTGAGCAGGAAAAGCGCGTTGGCGATGTCGGGGAACCAGGCCTTGTCGGCGGGCCACGGCAACAGCAACAGCAGCAGGGTCAGGCCACATCCGTAGGCGCCCACGACGCGCACCAGCCACGCCAGCCGCGGCGCGACCCGGCGCAGGCCAGCGTAGTCCAGCCACAGGTAGACCAGCAGGATGGTGGCGAGCGTGCCCGTGCCCCAGATCCCCTGCGCGCCAAAGCGCGCCAGCAGGGACAATCCCGGCCATGCGTAGGCTTCACCGTATGAGCACAGCGCGTACAGCAACTGGAACAGCATGGCACCGGCGTACAGCAGGTAGACGCGCTCGCGCAGCACGGCCCAGAACAGCAGCACCGCCAGCGAGACGCCCAGCACCACGCCGATCGCCGGCAGCACCAGCCGCACGTGCCACAGGTCCGCGACAGCGTAGGACGGGCCGGACTCCACGGACACATGCAGCGGATAACGCGCGCCCTCGACCTTCACGTACACCGGGCCATCGCCCTGCAAGGGGAACACCAGGGCACGCCGGCTGTACTGCGGATCGAGGTCGGCGCTGAAGATGTCCCGCCGGCGCGGCGTGCCTTCCGCCTGGTCGAGCACGGTCACGCGGGCGGTATAGGGGTGATAGAACACCAGCAGCGGCTCCCGCACGCCCGGCGTGGGTTCCACGCGCCATTCCCCGTTGCCGATCACGCGCACGGTCACGCCCCCGTCGTCGAAGCGGCGTTCCGAGAACAATCCGGCGCGCTGTCCGGCCTGCTGCTCCAGCGCCAGTGGCTGGATGCGATCAATGCGCGCGATGTTCTCCCCTCGCACATCCATCGTTGGCAGCAGGGCCAGAAGCAGCAGTAGAGACCACCACCCCTGTTTCATGTTGCCCCATCGCGTTCGAGGCGAGTGTCGGGCCGGGCCCCTCCACCGGCAAGCCGGAATCTGGCAATTATGTGATGTAAGTCACATAAACTATGGGCACATACCTCAACCGGTGTCGGACGCAGCCCACGTTTTCTTCCCTGCCGCATGCGGATAAAAGGTGATACAACTCACACTTCACGCGTTTACGCAACGACTTGCCGGCGGATGTCCGCTAGTTTTGCGGAGATAAGAGCAAATGCGATGGATGCCGGGAGGGGCTGAGATGCGCATTGGAATAGTCGTCGATTCGGCGTGCGATCTGCCGCTGGAGTATCTGCAACAACACAACATCGTCATCCTGCCGATCACGGTACGCATCGGCGAAGCCGTGCTTGCCGATCATCGCGACGAGCAGGCCACGCTGAGCTTCCTGCATGCGCACGTGGCCGAGCGCGGGCACGAGGCCGAGACCACGCCGTTCACCGTCAACCAGATCCGGGACCTGTTCCTGGGCCAGTTGGTGATCGACTACGACCACGTCTTCTGCATGACGATCACCAAGACGCGCAGCCCGATCCACGAGAACGCGATGCAGGCCAGCTTCGCGATCCTCAACGACTACAAGCCGGTACGCCAGGCCGCGGGGCACAACTCGCCTTTCGCGTTGCGGGTGATCGATACGCAGAACCTGTTCGCCGCGCAGGGCATCACCGCGGTGGAAGCGGTGCGCATGCGCGATGCCGGCGCGAACGTGCAGCAGATCCGCGTGCGGCTGGAGGAACTGGCCAACAACACGCATGGCTACATGATCCCGCGCGACCTGTATTACCTGCGCAACCGCGCGCGCACCAAGGGCGACCGCAGCGTGGGCCTGCTCAGCGCGGCGCTGGGCAGCGCGCTGGACATCAAGCCCGTGCTGTACGGTCATGCCGGCAACACCGAGCCGGTGGCGAAGATCAAGGGTTTCGACAATGCGGTCGAACAGATGTTCAAGTTCACAGGCAACCGGGTGATGGCCGGCCTGATGACGCCGACCGTCTGCCTGAGCTACGGCGGCGAACTCTCGGAACTGCGTGCGCTGCCGGGCTACCAGCGCCTGCGCGACATCTGCGAGAACAACAAGGTCGAAGTGTTCGAGAGCGTGATGAGCCTCACCGGCATGGTCAACGTGGGCAAGGGGGCCGTGGTGGCCGCCTTCGCGGCGCCACCGGCCCCGTTCAAAGCGGCATAACGGCGACCTAACGCGACGGGGATACGCTATGCCCCTGGTTTGAACCGGGGGTGCCATGGCGGTCCGTTACTACATCAGCCTGCCGGATCCCGGCCGCGCGCGCGGCGGCGATCCGGCCTTCAGTTTCGATGCACACGGTGCGGATGAATTCGCCGCGCAACTCCAGCATGCGCTGCGCACGAGCAGCCTGTTCGACCGCTGGCGCGCGCGCCAGGAAGAACCGGACGAAGTGGACCCCGGGTTGGGCGTGGTCGATGACGACGCCATGGTCCGTGGACAGCAGGACGATCTCAGCATCCTGCTGGTGGCGACCTCGTCCATCCCCGGTCAGGTCCTCAAGCACCGCCTGCGGCTGCTGGCGGGCCATGCGTGGGAACTGCGCGACGTCTCGGCCGCGTAGCGCGCGGCCTTCGCGCGGAGCCACCACCTCATGACGGCGTGTCGCACGCCTGCACTGCTGGCCTGGAGTGGTGGCAAGGATGCGGCGTGGACGCTGCACGTCCTGCACCAGCGCGATGATGTCGAGGTGGTTGGTCTGCTGACCACGGTGACCGAGGATCACGGCCGCGTATCAATGCAGGGCATCCGTCGCAGCGTGCTGCATGCACAGGCACAGGCCACTGGCCTGCCTTTGATCAAAGCGATGATTCCAGCGCGCTGCACCAACGATGATTACGAACGGGCGATGACCGCCGCGTTGGCGCGGGCGACGCAACGCTGGCCCGGCCTGCGCACGATGGCGTTCGGTGACCTCTTCCTGGAGGACATCCGCGCGTACCGCGTGCAAAACCTGGCGAGGATCGGCTGGGACGTACTGACGCCGCTGTTCGGCAGCGATACGGCGACGCTTGCGCGCGAGATGATCGAGAGCGGCCTGCGCGCGCACCTGTGCTGCGTGGACACGCAGCAACTCGATGCTTCCTTCGCCGGGCATGCATTCGATACCGGGCTGCTCGATGCACTGCCGGCGGGCGTGGACCCGTGCGGCGAGAACGGCGAGTTCCACACCTGCGTCTCGGCCGGCCCGATGTTCGACGCACCACTCGCCCTGGCGCAGGGCGACACCGAACTGCGCGACGGCCGCTTCGCGTTCACCGACTACGCACTCGCCGACGTGCCCACGTAGGGTGGGCCTTGGCCCACCATCGCGGTGAGCCGATGGTCACGGGACGGCGGGCTTGAGCCCGCCTTACGCCTTCGATGCATCGCGTCTCCGCCGACACGATGTTCGATGTCACCGATTACGCACTGCCGACCCAGTCCGGTTACGGCCAGCTGGCCAACGGCACGAGTACCTGCGGTTCGCGCGGCCCCTGCAGCAACTCGGGCAACCGCGCCTCGTAGTCGCGACGGTAGGGTTTGTCCTGTCGCTCGAGGAAGGTGGCCACGTCAGGTTCGGCCCAGCGTTCATAGAGGGTGAACAACGTCGGGTCGTGGGCGTCTCGATGCAGTGCACACGACAGGAACGTGTCCTCCTTCGACATCGCATCGACGATATCGTGCACCGCACGCAGCCATTCGTCGACGCGCTCCGGCTTCACGCGCAGACGGACGTAGAACACCAGCGGTACGGACGGGGTTGCAGCGTGATCGAGGCTCATCGGTGCAGGGCCTTGGCGTGGTATGCGATGTGGTCGCCGATGAAACTGGCGATGAAGTAGTAGCTGTGGTCGTAGCCGGGCTGCAGGCGCAGCGTCAACGGGTGGCCGGCAGCCTCGGCTGCGGCCTGCAGCAGTTCCGGCTTCAGCTGCGTGCGCAGGAACTCGTCCGCATCGCCCTGGTCGACCAGCAGCGGCAGCCGTTCCTGCGCGGCCGCGACAAGTGCGACGGTGTCATGCGCCTTCCAAGCCGCACGGTCCTCACCAAGATAGGCGGTGAACGCCTTCTCGCCCCACGGCACCTGCGAGGGCGCGACGATCGGCGAGAACGCCGAGACGCTGCGGTAGCGGCCGGGATTCTTCAACGCGATCGTCAACGCGCCATGCCCGCCCATCGAATGCCCGCTGATCGCACGCCGGTCGCTCGCCGCCGGATCGGCTTCGACCCAGGCCGGGAGTTCGTCGACGATGTAGTCGTACATCCGGTAGTGCGAGGCCCAGGGCGCCTGAGTCGCATTGACGTAGAAGCCCGCGCCCTTGCCCAGGTCGTAGCCCTCGGCGTCTGCCACGTCTTCGCCGCGCGGACTGGTGTCCGGCGCGACGAGGATCAGGCCGTGTTCGGCCGCATAGCGCTGCGCACCGGCCTTGGTGATGAAGTTCTGCTCGGTGCAGGTCAGGCCGCTCAGCCAGTAAAGCACCGGGCACGGTCCCTGTTCGACCTGCGGCGGAAAGTAGACGCCCACCGTCATGTCGCAGCCGAGTACGGCAGAGCGATGCCGGTAGACGTCCTGCCAGCCGCCGAAGCAGGCGCGGTGTTCGATGCGTTCGAGTGTCATCACAAGATCCTGCTGTAGCCCCTCTCCCGCCGGGAGAGGGGTTGGGGTGAGGGTACGGCGAAGGCATTGAGGCCTGAGGCATGCGGACTTCGCCGCACCCTCATCCGCCCTGCGGGCACCTTCTCCCGGAGGGAGAAGGGAACCCCATCAGTAATGCACCACGCTGCGGATCGACTTGCCTTCATGCATCAGGTCGAAGGCTTCGTTGATGTCGTCCAGCGGCATCGTATGCGTGACGAACGGCGCGAGTTCGATGTCGCCCTTCATCGCATCCTCGACCATGCCCGGCAGTTGCGAACGGCCCTTCACGCCGCCGAACGCCGTGCCCATCCACTTGCGGCCGGTCACCAGCTGGAACGGACGCGTGCTGATCTCCTGCCCCGCACCGGCCACGCCGATGATCACGCTCTGGCCCCAGCCGCGATGCGCACATTCCAGCGCGGCACGCATCACGTTGACGTTGCCGATGCATTCGAACGAATGGTCCACGCCCCAGCCCGTCATTTCGACGATCACCTGCTGGATCGGCTTGTCGAAGTCCTTCGGATTGACGCAGTCGGTGGCGCCGAACTGCTTGGCCATCTCGAACTTGGACGGATTGGTGTCGATGGCGATGATGCGACCGGCCTTCGCCTGCCGCGCACCCTGGATCACCGCCAGGCCGATGCCGCCCAGGCCGAACACGGCCACCGAATCGCCGGCCTGCACCTTGGCGGTGTTGTGCACGGCACCGATGCCGGTGGTCACGCCACAGCCGAGCAGGCAGACGTGCTCCGGATTCGCGTCGGGGTTGATCTTCGCCAGCGAGACTTCGGCCACGACGGTGTATTCGCTGAAGGTCGAGCAGCCCATGTAGTGGTACAGCGGCTGGCCTTCGTAGGAGAAGCGCGAGGTGCCATCCGGCATCACGCCCTTGCCCTGGGTGGCGCGCACCGAGGTACACAGGTTGGTCTTGCCGCTCTTGCAGAACAGGCACGCGCCGCATTCGGCGGTGTAGAGCGGAATGACATGGTCGCCCGGCTTCACGCTGGTGACACCCTCGCCCACCTCGACCACGATGCCGGCGCCTTCATGGCCCAGCACGACCGGGAACAGGCCTTCCGGATCATCACCGGACAGCGTGAACGCATCGGTGTGGCAGACACCGGTGTGGGTGATCTTCACCAGCACCTCGCCCTTCTGCGGCGGGGCGACATCGATCTCGACGATCTTCAGCGGTTCGCCTGCGGCGAAGGCGACAGCGGCACGGGATTTCATGGCGGTACTCCTGCTTACTTCAAATAGGAACGGACCAGCGCGACGGCGGCATCGATGCCGGCCTCGCGTTGTTTGGGGGTGGCGGCCGGCTGCGCGAATTCTTCGCGCAAATGGCTTTCCAGGATCTCCGACATCAGCCCATTGACCGCGCCGCGCACCGCAGCGAGTTGCTGCAGCACGGGCGCGCAATCCGCACCCTCCTCCAGCGCGCGCTCAAGCGCATCCAACTGGCCACGGATGCGACGCACACGGGTGAGCGCCTTCTTCTTGTCGGCGGGGGAATGGGGCATGTCGGCCAGCGCCTTTATAGTGGGGGGGAGTATAAGCGACCCGCCCCAACGCATGAAGCCCCGCTCGTCCGGATACCGCTACGTGGCTGCGCAGCAGGCAGGCCCACAACAGGACTTCGCGGGCGCGGCGGCATCGTTCTGCCGTGAGACGGCAAGCGAGGTCGCAACAGGCGTGGCCAGCTCGACCACCCCGGACGCATCCGTCGCGGCGCGCGATGCCAGATCGCCCTTGCGTTCGCTGTAACGGCTGGTCAGGTAGTCGCTGCGGTCACGCACCAGCAGGGTGAACTTCACCAGTTCCTCCATCACGTCCACCACGCGGTCGTAGTACGGCGAGGGCTTCATGCGGCCTTCGTCATCGAATTCCTGCCAGGCCTTCGGCACGGACGACTGGTTGGGGATGGTGACCATGCGCATCCAGCGGCCCAGCACGCGCAACGCATTGACCACATTGAACGATTGCGAACCGCCGCACACCTGCATGACCGCGAGCGTGCGGCCCTGCGTGGGGCGCACGCTGCCCTCGGACAGCGGCAGCCAGTCGATCTGGTTCTTGAACACCGCGCTGAGCGTGCCATGGCGTTCCGGGCTGACCCAGACCTGGCCTTCGGACCACTGCGACCACGCACGCAACCGCTGCACCTCGGCGTGGTCCGCGCCCACGCTGTCCAGGATCGGCAGGTCGTGCGGATGGAACACGCGCGTCTCCGCACCGAATTGCTGCAGAAGCCTCTCCGCCTCCAGGGCCAGCTTCCGACTGAAGGATGACGGGCGCAGCGAGCCGTACAGGATCAGGATGCGCGGCGGGTGCGGAGAACCGCCAATGGCGAGCTTGCCGGCGTCCGGCATGTCGAAGGCGTCGGGCGCGAGCTGCGGCAGCAATGGAACTGTCATGTCGGCTTGTTAGGCTGTGATTGTTCGATTATTCTAGAATTATGGAAATAACAAACGCAACCGTTGCCCTGGCTGCCCTCGGCCAGACCACCCGCCTGGCGGTCTTCCGCCTGCTGGTCGAAGCCGGCCCGTCCGGCCGCATGGCGGGCGAGATCGCCGAAGCCTTGGGGCTGCCGGGCGCCACGCTGTCCTTCCACCTGAAGGAACTGGTGGCCGCAGGACTGGTGCAGAGCGAGGCGCGCGGGCGGCACGTCTGCTATCGGGCCGATTTCGCGGCGATGAACGGGCTGATCGAATTCCTGACCCGGAACTGCTGCGGTGGCGACACGGCGCAATGCGCGCCTGCCGCGCCGTGTGGCCCTGAAGGTTGTGCATGACGGCAGCTGCCACGCCCCCACTGGCGCGCCGCATGGGCGGTTTCGAGCGCCATCTGACCTGGTGGGTGCTGGGCTGCATCGGGGTGGGCACGGCGCTGGGCTATCTGCTGCCGGGCGCGTTCGCCACACTGGGAGCGGCGGAAATCGCCAAGGTGAACCTGCCGGTGGCGGTGCTGATCTGGTTGATGATCATCCCGATGCTGCTGAAGATCGACTTCCGCGCGATGGGCGACGTGAAGCGGCACTGGAAGGGCATCGGCGTCACCGTGTTCGTGAACTGGGCGATCAAGCCGTTCTCGATGGCATTGCTGGCGTGGCTGTTCGTGCGCCATGTGTTCGCCGATCACCTGCCTGCGGCGCAGATCGATTCGTACGTGGCCGGGCTGATCCTTTTGGCGGCAGCGCCGTGCACCGCGATGGTGTTCGTATGGAGCCACCTGTGCGATGGCGAGCCGCGCTTCACGCTGAGCCAGGTCGCATTGAACGACGCGATCATGGTGGTGGCCTTCGCGCCCATCGTCGGCCTGCTGTTGGGCATCTCGTCCATCACCGTGCCATGGGCGACGCTGATGCTGTCGGTGGCGCTGTACATCGTGGTGCCGGTCATCGTCGCGGCGCTGCTGCGCCACTGGGTACTTGGCCGTGGTGGCGACGCGGCACTGCAGGTGCTGCTTGAGCGGCTGGGGCCGGTGTCGCTGGGCGCGCTGCTGCTCACGCTGGTGCTGCTGTTCGGTTTCCAGGGCCGCCAGATCGTGGACCAGCCGCTGATCATCGCGATGCTCGCGGTCCCCATCGTGATCCAGGTGTATTTCAACGCCGGCGTGTCGTACTGGCTCAACCGCCGGTTGGGCGTGGCGCATTGCGTGGCAGGCCCGTCGGCCCTGATCGGCGCCAGCAATTTCTTCGAGCTTGCCGTGGCTACGGCTGTGGGTGTGTTCGGCGTGCATTCCGGTGCGGCGCTGGCCACGGTGGTCGGTGTGCTGGTGGAAGTGCCGGTCATGTTGTCCGTGGTCCGCCTCGTCAACGCCTCGAAGCCCTGGTACGAACGCCGCGCCTGATCGCTTCTTCCCTACTCACTCCTCTTCCTTCAGGACACGCCCATGGACCGCCCCTGCAACCTGTTGTTCCTGTGCACCGGCAATTCCGCCCGCAGCATCATGGCCGAGGCCATGGCCAACCACCTGGGCAAAGGCCGCTTCCATGCCTACAGCGCGGGGAGCCACCCGCGCGGTGAGGTGCATCCGGTCGCGCTGCAGATCCTGCAGGAGGCCGGCCTGCCGACGGCGTCGTTGCGCAGCAAGCCGTGGGACGAATTCGCCACCGCCGATGCGCCACCGATGGACCTGATCATCACCGTCTGCGACAAGGCGGCTGGCGAAGCATGTCCTGTCTGGCCCGGCCATCCGGTCACCGCACATTGGGGCGTCGAAGATCCCGCCGCCGTCGCCGGCTCACCGGAGCAGGTACGCCACGCGTTCGCCCATGCGCTGCACCTGCTGCAGCACCGCATCACGCTGTTGCTTGCGCTCAAGCCCGAGGCGCTGGATCGCCTGGCGTTGGAGACGCGGGTGCGCGAGATCGGCACCTCGTCCTGAACGCCACATCCACCTGTTATTCCTCCTCCATCCAAGAACCATCCATGAGCATTCGCGTTGGCATCAACGGTTTCGGCCGCATGGGCCGCCTCACCTTGCGTGCGGCCTGGGACAATCCCGACCTGCAATTCGTGCAGATCAATGATCCGGCGGGCGACGCTTCGACGTTGGCGCACCTGCTGGAGTTCGACTCGATCCACGGACCGTGGCATCGCGGAATCAGTGCCGATGGCGATGCGCTGGTGATCGACGGCGCGCGCATCCCGGTGACGCACAACAAGGACATCGCGGCGACCGACTGGTCGGGCTGCGACGTGGTCATCGAATCCTCCGGCAGGTTCCGCAAACCCGATGTACTCCAGCCCTACCTCGACCAGGGCGTGAAGCGCGTGGTGGTGACCGCGCCGGTCAAGGCACCCGGCGTACTGGATGTGGTGGTGGGCGTGAACCACCACCGCTTCGATCCCGCTCTGCACCGCATCGTGTCGGCGGCCTCGTGCACAACCAACTGCTTCGCACCGTTGGTGAAGGTGATCCACGAAGGCATCGGCATCCGCCACGGCAGCCTGACCACGATCCACAGCCTGACCAACACGCAGGTGATCGTGGATGCGCCGCACAAGGACCTGCGCCGTGCGCGTGCGTGCGGCAGCAGCCTGATCCCGACCTCGACGGGCTCGGCGACCGCCATCGCCGAAATCTTCCCCGAATTGAAGGGCCGCCTGAACGGCCATGCCGTGCGCGTGCCACTGACCAATGCCTCGCTGACCGACTGCGTATTCGAAGTGGAGCGCGCGACGACGGTCGAGGAAGTGAACGCGCTGTTGAAGCACGCCGCCGACGGCGAGCTGGCCGGCATCCTGGGCTACGAGACGCGCCCGCTGGTGTCGATCGATTACCAGACCGATCCGCGTTCCAGCATCATCGATGCGCTGTCGACGATGGTGATCAACGGCACGCAGGTGAAGCTGTATGCCTGGTACGACAACGAATGGGGCTACGTGAATCGCACGGCGGAACTCGTGCAACTGGTCGGCAAGGCGGGCTGACACCGATGCTCGCGCGCCTGTCGACCGACGTCCGCCAGTACTTGCTGATCACCGGCAACTACTGGGCTTTCACCCTGACCGATGGCGCGCTGCGCATGCTGGTGGTGCTGCACTTCCATCAACTGGGCTACAGCCCGCTGCAGATCGCGATGTTGTTCCTGTTCTACGAGATCTTCGGCGTCATCACCAACCTGGTCGGCGGATGGCTGGGTGCCAGGATCGGGCTCAACCGGACGATGAACATCGGGCTGGCGATGCAGGTCATTGCGCTGTCGATGCTGCTGGTGCCGGCTGTCTGGCTGACGGTGCCGTGGGTCATGGCGGCGCAAGCGCTGTCCGGCATCGCCAAGGACCTCAACAAGATGAGCGCCAAGAGCAGCATCAAGCTGCTGGTGCCGGGCGACCGGCAAGGCATGCTGTATCGCTGGGTGGCGGCACTCACAGGCTCGAAGAATGCATTGAAGGGAATCGGGTTCTTCCTGGGCGGCGCGCTGCTTGCCAACGTGGGCTTCGCGCCAGCGGTGGCGATCATGGCCGGCGCACTGCTGCTTGTGTGGCTGCTGAGCCTGCTGCTGCTCAAGCGCGACCTCGGCAAGGCCAAGGCCAAGCCGAAATTCCGCGACATCTTCTCGAAGAGTCGCGCCATCAACCTGTTGTCGGCCGCGCGGATGTTCCTGTTCGGTGCGCGCGACGTCTGGTTCGTTGTCGCGTTGCCGGTGTTCCTGGCTTCCACGCTGGGCTGGGATTTCTGGCAGGTGGGCGGATTCCTCGCTGCTTGGATCATCGGCTATGGACTGGTGCAGTCGTTCGCACCGCACATTACCGGGCGCGGCACGGGTCGCTTGCCGGATGGTCGCTCGGCCAGCGCATGGGCCGTGCTGCTCGCCATGGTGCCGGCAACGATGGCAGTGCTGCTGGTCTACGGCGTGCCGGCGGCGTGGGTGCTGATCGTCGGGCTGACGGTCTTCGGCGTACTGTTCGCGCTGAATTCGGCGCTGCACAGCTACCTGATCGTGAGCTACGCCAGCGAAGATGGTGTGTCACTGGATGTCGGCTTCTACTACATGGCCAACGCCATGGGACGCCTGATGGGCACGGTGCTGTCGGGCTGGGTCTTCCAGCGCTGGGGACTGGCCATGTGCCTGGCGATCTCCGCCGTGCTGATCGCGCTGGCAGCGGCGGTGTCGGTGGCACTTCCCCGATCGGCGGTGCAAGCAAGGGGCTGAGCAGCGAGACGCTTCCGGCCGCCGCATCGGATTCAAGGCATCATCGCGCTTGCACGCAACACGATACCCCGGGAAACACCATGACCTCGATACGCCCTTCCCGCGCCGACGACATCGCCGCCATCACCACACTGCTGGAAACGCACGCCTTGCCGACGGCCGACCTTGCCGCCTCGCAGGTGGTCTTCTGGGTGGAGGAAGAGGGTGGCCGTATCGCGGCCGTGATCGGCCTGGAGCAACATGGCGGCACCGGCTTGCTGCGCTCGCTGGCGGTGTCGCCCCTGCACCAGGGCAAAGGCCATGGCCAGCGGCTCGTGCAATCCCTGGAAGCCGAGGCGCGCACGCGCGGCATCACCGGGATCGTGTTGCTGACGCAGACAGCGGACGCCTTTTTCGCGCGCCTGGGCTACGCCGTGGTCGCGCGCGACGCCGTGCCCGACGCCGTGCGCGACAGCGCGGAATTCCGGTCGCTGTGTCCCGCCAGCGCCATCTGCATGCTCAAGCCGCTGTAGTCATTGCGGAGCGGCCTGGTGTCCGGGTGCAGGATGAGTTAGTACGCGAACTCGCGGAACACGCGATCGATGTCGCCGTTCCACTCGCCATGGAACAACGCCAGTTTGCGTTCGGCGGGCGTTTCGTCGGCCTCGACGATCTCCACCAGCGCATCGAGGAAGCCTGCCTCGTCCACGCCCTTGCTGTTGAGGCGTGCGCGACGCTTCAAACCGCCGATGGCGATCTTCACTGCTTCGCTGGCCAGGTCGCGCACGGTGCCGCCGCGGAACGGCAGCTTCAATGCATGCTTCGGCACGCCGTCGCGCAGTACATGACGCTCTTCCAGGGTGAAGTCCTTCACCAGGTCCCACGCCGCATCGAGTGCGGCATCGTCGTACAGCAGGCCCACCCAGAACGCCGGTAGCGCGCAGATGCGGTTCCAGGGACCGCTGTCGGCGCCGCGCATTTCCAGGAACTTCTTCATCCGCACTTCCGGGAACGCGGTGGTCATGTGGTCGGACCAGTCGCGCAGCGTGGGCAGCGCGCCCGGCAGCACGGGCAGCTCGCCCTTGAGGAAATCACGGAAGCTCTGCCCGCTGGCGTCGTGATAGACGCCATCGCGGTAGCTGAAGTACATCGGCACATCGAGCAGGTAGTCGACATAGCGCTCGTAGCCGAAACCCTCCTCGAACACGAAGTCGAGCATGCCGGTGCGGTCGCCGTCGGTATCGGTCCAGATGTGCGAGCGGTAACTCTGGTAGCCGTTCGGCTTGCCTTCGGTGAACGGCGAATCCGCGAACAGCGCCGTCGCCACCGGCTGCAGCGCCAGCGACACGCGGAACTTCTTGATCATGTCCGCTTCGGTGGCGTAATCCAGGTTGACCTGCACGGTGCAGGTGCGCGTCATCATGTCCAGGCCCAGCTGGCCGACCTTGGGCATGTACGACTTCATGATCTGGTAGCGGCCCTTGGGCATCCACGGCATCTCGTCGCGGCGCCACTTGGGCTGGAACCCCATGCCGAGGAAGCCGAGCTGGAGTTCATCGGCGACCTGCTTCACCTCCTTGAGGTGCGTGCCCACTTCCACGCAGGTCTGGTGGATGGTTTCGACTGCCGCGCCGGACAGTTCCAGCTGGCCGGCCGGCTCGAGCGTGACCGACGCGCCGTCCTTCGTCAGGGCGATGACGCGACCCTTCTCTTCGATCGCTTCCCAGCCGAAACGCGTCAGACCCTTCAGCAGGGCCTCGATGCCGCGCTCGCCGTCGAAGGTCGGCGGACGCAGGTCGTCCAGGCGGAAACCGAACTTTTCGTGCTCGGTGCCGATGCGCCAATCCGGCGCAGGCTTCTCACCCGAGGCGATGTATTCGACCAACTGCGCGCGATCGGTGATCAGCGTGTCGGCAACGTGGCTGGGGCTGGACAAGGGCAGGCTCGCGCGAAGGGAGAGGCCACGACGTGGAGACGAAGCCCCGCGGTCTCAAGGCCGGCACTATAACGTGACCGGGTGCACGCCAGCATGGCCATCCAGGCGCCGCAGCATCCCATCCTTGGTGCACATCGACGCGTGTCCGGACGTGGACTACGCTGCGTCCATGCCCTCGCATCCCCGCTCGCCCCAGGCCCGCCATCGCGAACGTCATCGCACCGATCGCGTGGGCTGGTTGCGCGCCTCTGTGCTGGGCATCAACGACGGCATCGTGTCGGTCGCCGGCCTGGTGGTAGGCGTGGCCGCGAGTGGCGCAGCGCCTTCGACGATCCTGCTGACCGGCGTGGCCGGCACGGTGGCGGGCGCCATGTCGATGGCTGCAGGCGAATACGTCTCCGTGCAGTCGCAGGCCGATACCGAGGCAGCCGATCTCGCGGTGGAGACACGCGAGCTGCGGGATACGCCGGAGAGCGAGTTGCTGGAGCTGGCCCAGATCTACGTGCAGCGCGGCCTGTCGCCCGCGCTTGCGCGCCAGGTGGCGGAACAGCTGACCGCGCACGATGCGCTGGAAGCCCATGCACGCGACGAGCTGGGCATCACCGAGGCCCTGCGTGCCCGTCCGGTGCAGGCGGCGCTCGCGTCGGCGGGTGCGTTCACGGTGGGCGCACTGCTGCCCATCGCGACCACGCTGTTGGCGCCCGCCGGCCAGGTTGGCATGGTGACGACCGTGGCGACCTTGGTGGGGCTGGTGCTGTCGGGGGCGCTGGCGGCCCGGGTCGGCGGCGCACCGATCCTGCGCGGCGCGCTGCGGGTCGGCTTCTGGGGTGCCATGGCGATGGGCGCGGCGGCGCTGGTGGGCCGCCTGTTCCATGTCGCCGTGTGATCCCTAAACCGCCAGCCAGTTCCCCACGATCATCCGTGCCTCGTCCACGCCCTGCTTGGACTCGGCCGAAAAGGTCTGCACGCTGACGGTGTCGCCGAAGGCGGAGAACAGCTCCTTCTTCACCGCCTGCAGTGCGTTGCCCTGCTGGCCACGGCCCAGCTTGTCGGCCTTGGTCAGCAACGCATGGGCCGGCAGCCCGCGCTGGACGGCGTACCCCAGCATCTGGCGGTCGTAGTCCTTCAGCGGATGGCGGATGTCCATCACCACCACCAACCCCTTGAGCGCTTCGCGGGTGCGGAAGTAGCGGTCGATGAAGGCCTGCCAGTGCGCCTGGAGATCCTGCGGCACCTTGGCGTAGCCGTAGCCGGGAAGATCCACCAGATAGCGTTCCGGCTGGACCTGGAAGAACACCAGCTGCTGGGTGCGGCCGGGAGTCTTGGATACCCGCGCCAGGCGGTTGTGGTTGACCAGCGCATTGAGGGCACTGGACTTGCCGGCATTGGAGCGGCCGGCGAAGGCCACCTCGAATCCACCATCTTCCGGCAGCTGGCGCGGGGTGTGGGCGGAAAGCAGGTAGGTGGCGGAATTCAGGGGGTTCGACATGGCACTAGCATGGCATGTGCCGGCCCCGGGGACATGCCGGAAGCCTGTTGAATTGACCGGACCGCCCCGGCGCAGGGATAATTCAACGGTTTCGCGGCTGCATTCTGCGCCGCGTATCGTCTAGGGTTTCGGAGCTTTAGCATGCGCCACGCTCGCGTTATGGGACTTGCCGGACTGGCCGTATTGGCCGTGGGCGCAGTCGCTTTTGCACAGACCACCGTGGTTCCGGTGCCGGACAATGCACCGGTCGAGACCGCGCCGCTGGACATCAACCTCGCCAAGACCACCTGGGGTGATGCCAAGGCCGGCCAGACCAAGGCGGCCGCCTGTGCGGCCTGCCACGGCGCCGACGGCAACCCCAGCGATCCGCAGTACCCGCGCATCGCCGGCCAGAGCGAGCGCTATATCGCGCACCAGCTCGCGCTGTTCGCCTCGGGCGAGCGCAACACCGGCATGGCGGCCGTGATGGCCCCGTTCGCCCAGACCCTCAATGCGCAGGACATGCGCGACGTCGGTGCGTACTTCGCCACCCAGAAGTCGGGTGCCGGCCTGGCCGACGACAGCATCGTCGCCGAGGGCCCCTACAAGGACATGAAGTTCTACGAAGTGGGCCAGCAGCTGTACCGCAACGGCGACGCCGCGCGCGGCGTGCCGGCCTGCATGGCGTGCCATGGCCCCACCGGCGCCGGCAACCCCGGCCCGGCCTACCCGCACATCGGCGGGCAGATGCAGGACTACACCGTGCGTCGCCTGCAGGAATACAAGGCCGGCACCACCACGCTGAAGGACCCGACCCTGCACAACATCATGGCGCAGGTCGCCGCGCCGCTGACCGAGCAGGAAATCCAGGCGTTGGCCAGCTACCTGCAGGGCCTGCATGCCCGCGCCGACGACGTGGCCGCCGCCAAGTAATCCTGCATGCGGCCGCGTCGCGCGGCCGGAAGTGCAAGCTCCTGTTCATCGCGCCGGCCCCACCATGGCCGGCGTTTCTTTTTCCGCGACGCCCCGGAGCGGGACGTCCCGTTCCAGTCTGGAGAATCCCGATGGCCTCGCGTCTGCTGCCCGTGCTGATCACCCTGCTTGCCTTGCTGCCGGTCGCCACCCTTGCCGCACCGCCCGCATCGCCCCCACTGGTCGAGGGGCAGGACTATGAAGTGATTCCGGACGGCAAGCCGTTCGCGCCCGCCAAGGGCAAGATCGAGGTCGTGGAGGTGTTCGGCTACACCTGCATCCACTGCGCGCACCTGGAACCCACGCTCGCCGCCTGGAAGAAGAAGCTGCCGCGCGACGTGCAGCTGACGCCGGTCCCGGCGGCATTCGGCGGCTACTGGATTCCCTATGCACGCGCCTTCTACGCCGCGCAGCAGCTGGGCGTGCAGGAGCGCACCCACCAGGCGGTGTTCGACGCCCTGCACAAGACCGGCAACCTGCCCATCCAGAGTGCATCCGCCGAGGAAATCGCCGGGTTCTATGCCAGCCAGGGCGTGGACCGCGCGAAGTTCCTGGCCGCCCTGCGCGGCCCGGAGGTCGATGCACAGCTGGCCAGGGCGCGCGACTGGGTCACCGCCGCCGGCGTGGAAGGCACGCCGACGATCATCGTCAACGGCAAGTACCGCGTCACCGGCGGCGGCAACTACAGCGACAGGCTGAAGATCGCCGACCGGCTCGTCGCCCGCGAACGCGGCCGCAAGTGACGATCCCGTCATGGCGGCCGTTGAGGGCGCCATGCAGAATGTGATGTCCCCGGCCCGGCCGGCACCTTTTTCCTCTGAACCATTGGAGCTCGCGCGATGAAATCCCGTCACGTCCTGATGCTGTCCCTGCTGCTGCCCGTGCTGGCGGCCTGTGGTCCGAAGCCGGCCACCGACACCACGCCTGCCGCCGAAGCGCCCGCCGCACCAGCGACCACGACCGATGCCACCACCGCGCCCGCCGCCGACGCGCCGGCAGCTTCCGCCGAAGCCGCGACCGCAGCGCCGGCCGACGGTGCCGACAGCACGGCAACCGCCAACACCAACCCGGTCCTGCCGCCGCAGGGTCCGCCGCCGGTCGCCGGCACGGACTACGTCGAGATCCCCAATGGCCAGCCGTACGCGCCGCTCAACGGCCAGATCGAAGTCGTCGAGGTATTCGGCTATGTCTGCCCGGCCTGCGCCCGCTTCGCCCCCGAAGTCTCGGCCTGGAAGAAGAAACAGCCTGCCGACGTGCGCGTGACCTACGTGCCGGTGGTCTTCGGTCCCGTGTGGGCGCCCTACGGCAAGGCGTTCTACGCGGCCCAGGCCAAGGGCCTGGTCGACAAGACCCATGACGCGGTGTTCAGCGCCATCCACCTGCAGCGCTCGCTGCCGGGCGAAGGCAAGCCGCCGGCGGATCCGGCGCAGATCGCGCAGTGGTATGCCCAGTACGGCGTGGACGCGAAGGAGTTCGTGTCGCTGATGAACAGTTTCGGCACCAACTCGCAGGTCGCCCGCGGCATGCAGTTCGCCAAGAACGCCGGAGCGGAAAGCACCCCCACCATCATCGTCAACGGCAAGTACCGCGTCACCGGCGGCCAGACCTACGCCGACGTGCTGCGCATCGCCGACCACCTGGTCGCGATGGAACGCGCACGCCGCTGAACGCCACGGAAGCCCCCACTTCCATGATCGACTCTCCGGCCACGCGGCGGCTGCGGCTGCTCAGCGCCAACATCCAGGCCGGCTCCAGCACCCGCCGCTACAGCGACTATGTGACCCGCAGCTGGTCGCATGCGCTGCCGGCGGGCAACAAGCGCGGCAGCCTGGACCTGATCGCGCAGCTGGCCGGGGAGCACGACATCGTCGGCCTGCAGGAGGCCGATCCCGGCAGCCTGCGTTCGGGCTTCACCAACCAGACGCATTACCTGGCCGAGCGCGCGGGCTTCGATTACTGGACGCACCAGCCCAACCGCAATGTCGCGCGGGTCGCCGGCAGTGCCAACGGCCTGCTCAGCAAACTTGAACCGGTGGAGGTCACCGACCACAGCCTGCCCGGCCGCATCAGCGGTCGCGGCGTGCTGATGGCGCGCTTCGGCGAGGGTGACGAAGGGCTCACGGTCGCCGTGGCGCACCTGTCGCTGGGCGCCAACTCGCGCCGCTCGCAACTGGCCTTCATCGGCGAACTGCTGTCGGATCATCCGCATGCGGTGCTGATGGGCGACTTCAACTGCGTGCCCGACACGCCGGAAATGCAACTGCTCTACAAGCGCACCCGTCTGCTTCCTCCGGCATTCTGCGTGCCCACGTTCCCCAGTTGGCGCCCGCAGCGCGCCATCGACCACATCCTGGTCAGCGAAGGCCTGCGCACCGACAACGCACGCGCCATGCCCGCCGCGAATTCGGACCATCTTGCGCTGGCGATGGACATCGACGTGCCGGACATCGCGTTGCGCTGACAACTCGCCGTATGCCAGGGCCAAGGATCGCGGCGCCGTCACGGCATGCCACATGAAGAAGCCGGCAGACGCCGGCTTCTTCGTACTGCAGGCAATGCGATGTCTCAGAACCGCAGGTTCGCACGCACGTAGAAGAAACGACCGCCGGGAATGTCGTAGGTCGAGGCTTCGTAGCCGTTGAGCGAGCACGATGTGCACACCGGCGGATCCTCGTCGAACACGTTGTTGACGCCACCGGTCAGCTGCAGCCCCTTGAACCATTCGAACTCATAGCCCAGTTGCAGGTCGTGGTAAGTCGTGGCGGCCAGCGTATTGCGGGTCGGCGTGTCGCAGAATTCGGACGGATCCGCCGCCAGGCAGGCCTCCTCCATCTCGGACAGGTGACGGATACTCCACGCGGCATTCCAGTTGCCCAGCTTCCAGTCCAGCGTCGCGGTCGACGTCCACTCGGGGATCGCGGTGTCGTTGACGACGATGCCTGGGGCCTGCGGCTGCAACTGGCCACCCGCACCGCGGGCTTCGTAACGGGTCACGATGGTGTTCTGCCAACTCAACTTGAAGCGGCCGATCGAGCTCTCCGGCAGCGTCCAGAACACGTCCGCATCCCAGCCATCCGTCTTGATCGAGCCGAGATTGATCAGGAAGTTGGCGAAGGTATCGATCTCGCCCGATGCCAGGCGGTTGATGCCGGTGCAGTACTGGGGATCCTGCGTGGTCGCACACAGATCCAGCTGTGTCTGCGCGTCGATGGCCTGGATGGCGCCTTCCAGGTTGTGCCGGTAGTACGTCACTTCGAAGTCCAGCTTGTCCGACCATGCCACGTCTTCCGCGAACGAAGGACTGAACACCAGTCCGGCACTGAAGCTGCGCGCGGTTTCCGGCTGCAGTTCCGGGTTGCCGCCAGTCAGCACCGGTATCTGCGGATCATTCTGCCGTGCGCCCACCGGCACGCCGGGGCATGCGACCGGCGCGACGGACCCGGCCGGTGCGCTTGGCGGTACCAGGCAAGGATCGACCAGCAAGGCATCGAAGCGGCTCTGCGAGCCATACAGTTCACCGATCGACGGCGCGCGGAAGCCTTCCGCATATGTCGCGCGCAGCACCAGGTCCTCGGCCACCTGCCAGCGCAGGCCATACTTTGGCGTGAACTCGCCACCGAAGGTCGAGTAGTCCGAATAGCGGCCAGCCAGGCTCAGGTCGAGCTTGCCCGCGCCATCCTGTTGCGCGTACAGCGGCACGTTCAATTCCACGTACGCTTCATTGACGTCGTACTCGCCGGATGTCGGCAGCGACGGCACGCCGTTGTACTCGCCGGCCACCGTCTGCGGATCCGGGTTGTAGCTGCCTTCGTACTTGCGGTACTCGACGCCTGCTGCGAACTCCACGTCACCCGCCCACGCCGGGAACAGCGCGCCGCTCAGATTGGCGGTGACCTGGGTCAGCTTCTGTTCGCTGCGGTCGCGGAACAGGGGGCTGATGTAGGCAAGCATCGCGGGCGTGATGGTGTCGAAGCCGAAGATATCCAGCGGCGTGCACCCGTTCGTGGCCGCACAGACCGCGGGATCGCCCAAGGCCGTGGCGATGTTGCGCGCGTTGTAGCTGCCGCGGTTGGTCTGGTCCGCTTCGTTCTTGCTGAAGGCCGCGTTGACGTCCCAGAAGAACTGTCGCTCGCCACCGAAGGAACCTTCGAGCCCGGCCGCGATGTACTGCGTATCGACCTCCTGCTCGAAAATGCGGGGACCGCCTTCCAGCGGGCGGCGGCGGATGGTGCCGATGTTGCCGCCGGGCCCACCCACCAGATCGAAGCCGAACGGGTTGTAGGGATGGTTGGCCGGTATGACCAGGTCGGCCGTGTAGCTGGTGCCCGCGCCGGGCCCGAGGTCGATTGGCTCCGGCGCGGCCTGGTTGGTGGATTCGCGGCGGTTGTACAGCGCCTTCGCATAGAAGTTCAGCTGCTCGGTGATGGAGAAGCGATACTGGCCGAACACGCCCATGCGCTTGGAAGGGGTGATGAGCAGGTTGTACGGCGCATAGTTGAAGGCATCGCGCCCGAAGTCGAAGCATTGGAATCCGTCCGTGCGCGCAACACCCGAATCGCAGTCCGGCAGGTTGGGCGTGTAGACCGGGTTGGTCTGTCCGGGCTTCACCGACAGGTCGTATTCGTTGCCGTTCGGATCCGTGAAGGCGTAGCGGCCACCGAGGATGCGCGAACTGCCACCCTGGATCGGGATCGAAGAGATGTAGCGGTCCGCCGAGCTGACTTCCTTCTGTTCGGTGTAGCTCAGGCTCAGGAACAGGTTGCTGCGCTCGGTGTCGAAGCCCCACGCGAAGTCGGCACCGGTGATCTCGCCGTCACCCTTGTCGTACTGGCCGTAGTTGAGCGTGACCTGCCCGCCATCGAAGTTGCGACGGGTGATGATGTTGACCACGCCGGCGATGGCATCGGAACCGTACAGCGACGACGCGCCGTCTTCGAGCACTTCGATGCGCTCCACCAGCGCCAGTGGAATGGTGTTGAGATCGACCGCCGCGGAAACGCCGGAAGCGGAAGACTCGTTGACCCAGCGCATCCCGTCCACCAGCACCAGCACGCGCTTCGGGCCCAGGTTGCGCAGGTCCACCTGTGCCGAGCCAGCGCCCACGCCATCGCCATTGGGCGAGAAGCCGAAGTTGCCGGAGGAATTGAACTTGGTGTTGAGGGCAGAACCGGAACCGGTGAGTTCCTGCAGGATGTCGCCGATGGAGGTCAGGCCGGAGCGCTCGATGTCTTCGCGTGACAGCGTTTGCACCGGTACGCGGCCCTCCATCTCGGCACGCTTGATGCGGCTGCCGGTCACGGTGATCGTGTCCAGCGTGGTGGCCTCCTGGGCCAGGACGGTGGCAGGCAACGCGAGAAGCACTGCGAGTTGTATGGCCGAAGCCAATTTGTGGCGGCGTGCGTTCATGGATTCTCTCTCCGGAAGGGATTGGGCCGCACGGCCGATGCCTAAAGCGGCTTGCCCATCGTTGTAAAGAATCGGTAAAACACCCACAACGGAAACAAGTCACCGTTTTGAAAAAGGTAACGGTGATTATCTGGACATAAACAGGTTTACCGCGAGTTTCTACACACAGCCGTCACGATGATTAACAAGTAAATGTGTGTAGCGCGCGTTGCGATCAGCCACTGGCGATGATCGCGATCCCCATCACCACCATGAAGACGGCGAACACACGCTTCAGCGCCTTGCCGCCAATGCGGTGCGCCAGTCGCGTGCCGTAGGGTGCGGCAAGGACGGAGGCGACCGCCACGCCGATGGCGGCCGGAAGATAGATGTAACCCACCGCATGCGCCGGCAACGCACCCGGCGGTGCGTGCAGCGCATAACCCGCGGCACTTGCGAGCCCGATGGCCACGCCGCATGCACTGGACGTGCCGACCGCGCGCACCGGCTGCACACCGCGCCACACCAGCAGCGGCACCGTCATGCTGCCGCCCCCGATACCGACCACCGCCGACACTGCACCGATCACGGTGCCCGCCACACTCATGCCGGCACCGCGCGGGGCGGGTACGCCACGACCTTCGGGGTGTGCGTTGCCGCCGAACAGCATCTGCGCGCCTGCGATGAAGCAGTAGCCGGCCACGATCCAGCGCAGCACGTCGTCATCCAGGTACACCGCCAGACCGCTGCCGACCCAACCACCCAGCAGCAGGCCCGGCACCATCCACGCCACCGTGGGCCACAACACGCTGCCGCGACGATGGTGCGCATACGCGGACGACGTGGCCGTCAGCACGATGCTCGCCAGTGAACTGGCGAGCGCGGCATGCATTGCGGCTTCTTTCGGAATGCCATGCAGCGGGAGTATCCACGCGAGTGCGGCCACCAGCACCAGGCCGCCTCCGATGCCGAGCAGGCCCGCGAGGATGCCGGCCAGCACGCCCAGTACAGGGAAAATCCAAACACCATCCAAGCATCACCTCGTCATCGCCTGTCTACAGGGAGGTTCAGCCGGCTTGGGTATAGTCCCCGGCATGATCCGCATCCCCCCTGTCATCGTACTCGCTGCCCTCGCGGGCCTGTGCATCGCGCCGGTATCGCGCGCGCAATCGCTCGACACCCAACGTCCAGTCGTCCGCGACGCGCTCGCCGCAGCGGAAGCCGGTCGCCTCGATGGTGCCACGTCATCCGCCCTCGTCCGCCACCCGCTGTACGGCTGGGTCGAGTTCGCCTCGCTGCGTCGCCAGATCGATGCAGTATCGACACCGCAGGCGCAGGCCTTCCTGAAACGTCACGAAGGCCAGGCCGTGGCCGAACAATTCCGTTCCCTGTGGCTGGCGGCGCTGGCGCGGCGCCAGGAGTGGCCCACCTTCCTCGCCGCGTGGAAGCCCACTGAAAACCTCTCCCTGCAATGCGCGCACCTGCAGGCACGCCAGGCCACCGGCCGCACAGATGCCGCGTGGACACAGCAGGCGCAGGCGATCTGGCGCAAGGGCGCGAAGTCGCTGCCCGATGGTTGCGAGCCGGTCTTCAACGTGCTCGCGAGCCAGGGTGGACTCACTCCCGCGCTGCGCTGGGAACGCATCGAGGCAGCGGCCGCGGAACGCCAGACCGGCGTGATGCGCTCGGCTGCCCGGGGGCTGCCCGCCGAGGAGGGCGCGCTGGCCGCCGACTACGCCGCCTTCATCGACGCCATCCATCCGCGCGCATTGAACTGGCCCAAGACCGAACGCAGCCGGCGGATGGCCGCGCATGGACTGGCCAGACTGGCCCAGAACGACCCCGACACCGCCGTGCGCCTGTTGCCCCAGTACGCCGATGCGTTGGGGATGGGCGAATCCGAACGCGGACAGGTGCTGTACCAGGTCGCGTTGTGGACGGTCGCCTCCTACGGTCCGGATTCCGCGCGCCGGCTGGGCAACGTGCCCGAGTCCGCCTACGACGAACGCCTGCATGAATGGCGCGTGCGCGAGGCCCTGTCGCG
Source organism: Pseudoxanthomonas sp. 97-1-1 (assembly GCF_057773125.1). Taxonomy (NCBI): domain Bacteria; kingdom Pseudomonadati; phylum Pseudomonadota; class Gammaproteobacteria; order Lysobacterales; family Lysobacteraceae; genus Pseudoxanthomonas; species Pseudoxanthomonas sp. 97-1-1. Next base: position 116,415 of record NZ_JBYMTJ010000004.1, read on the forward strand.
TGGCGATTGGCCGGCCGCGCTGGCGGCATTGAAGAAGATGCCGCCTGCACAGCGCGCGGATTCGCGCTGGCGTTATTTCGAAGCGCGCATGTCCGAGAAGACGGGTGACCGCGCCAGCGCGCAACGCCTGTTCCGGGAAACCGCCGCCAGCCCCACGTTCCATGGCTTCCTGGCGGCCGACCGCCTGGAGCAGCCCTACGCACTGTGCGCCTGGATCCCGAATGACCCCGCCCCCGCAAAGCAGATGGTCGCGCGCGATCCGGCCATCGTCCGCGCGATGGAGCTGTGGCAACTGGAGCGGCCCGGCTGGGCGACCGCCGAGTGGAACGAGGCGCTGTCGCGCTTCGACGATACCCAGCGCCGCATCGCGGTGGAGGTGGCGCGCGACAACGGCTGGTTCGACCGTGCCGTGTTCTCGCTCGGCAGGCAGCCGGACGAGCAGCGCCTGTATACGCTTCGCTTCCCGTTGCACCACGACGACACCATCAAGCGCGAAGCAGCGAAGCACAACATCGATCCGGCCTGGGTCGCGGCCGAGATCCGCGCCGAGAGCATCTTCAACCCGAAGGCGCGCTCCGGTGCCAACGCCATGGGGCTGATGCAGGTACTGCCCGGCACGGGCGCCGGCGTTGCCAAGCGATGGAGCATTCCGTATGCGGGCGCGGCGAGCCTGTACGACGCCGACACCAACATCGCCATCGGCACCGCGTACCTGCGCGAGATGGAAGACAAGTACGGCGTGCCCTATGTCGCCATCGCCGCGTACAACGCCGGACCGGCGCCGACCGCGCGCTGGCAGGCGCAGCGACCGGGCTTCGACCCCGACGTCTGGATCGAAACCATCAGCTACAAGGAAACCCGCGAGTACGTGGCGCGCGTGCTCGCCTTCAGCGTGATCTACGACTGGCGCCTCAACGGCACCGCCCTGCCGGTGACCGACCGCATGATGGGGCGCGTGCAGGCCAAGCGGAAAGCCTTCACCTGCCCGACGGCGCAGATGCCGAAGAGCTGAAGGCGGATGCGCTCCTTGCAGGAGCGGCGTCAGTCGCGACCTCGCCCCTCTGCATCCTGAGGTATGCGGATGCTCCGCTGCGAGTCAGGAGCAGTCGCTCCATCAGGCGTCACATCGTTCCGCTTTTCCGGTCGCGGCTCACGTCGCTCCTGCAGAGGTCGACAGCAGACGGCGGACGCACCAATCCGGCATCATGCCGGCATGAAGATCTATCTCGTCGGCGGCGCGGTGCGCGACCGGTTGCTTGGGCTGGCGCCCGGCGACCGCGACTGGGTCGTGGTCGGTGCCACCCAGGCGGCGATGGAAGCGCAGGGATTCAAGGCGGTCGGTCGCGACTTCCCCGTGTTCCTGCACCCCGATACGGGCGAGGAGTACGCGCTCGCGCGCACGGAACGCAAGAGCGGACGGGGCTACCGTGGCTTCGTGGTCGATGCCGATCCCTCCGTGACGCTGGAAGAGGATCTGCAGCGGCGCGACTTCACCCTCAATGCGATCGCGCAGGACGCCGACGGAACGCTGATCGACCCGTACGGAGGGGCGCGCGACATCGACGCGCGCGTGCTGCGGCACGTGAGCCAGGCCTTCGTCGAAGATCCCCTGCGCGTGCTGCGCGCGGCGCGGTTCATGGCGCGCTTTGCATCGCTGGGTTTCACCATTGCGCCGGAGACGATGGCGCTGATGCGCGAACTGGTCGCCAGTGGCGAACTCGACGCGCTGGTGCCGGAGCGGGTGTGGCAGGAACTCAGGCGCGCGCTGGCGTCGACGACGCCTTCTGCCTTCCTGTCCACGCTGCGTGCCTGCGGGGCGCTGGCCGTGGTGTTGCCCGAGGTGGATGCGCTGTACGGCGTTCCGCAGCGCGCGGAGTATCACCCGGAAGTCGACACGGGCGTGCACCAGGAAATGGTCAGCGACATGGCCGCGCGCCTGGCGCCCGGTGATGCGTGCATCGGGTTCGCTGCGCTGACCCACGACCTCGGCAAGGCGTTGACGCCGGCCGACATGCTGCCGAAGCACATCGGGCACGAGCACGCGGGCGTCAGGCCCGTGCTCGCCCTGTGCGAGCGCCTGAAGGTGCCGGCCGACTACCGCGAGCTGGCGGTGATGGCGTGTCGCGAGCATCTCAACGTGCATCGCCTGGCCGAACTGCGCGATGCCACGGTCGTGGAGCTGCTCACCCGCTGCGATGCCTTCCGCCGTCCCGAGCGCATTCCGTGGCTGGCCACGGTCTGCGAGGCGGACAAACGCGGACGTGGCGACCATGCAGAGGCGGACTATCCGCAGGGCCGGGAACTGCTGCGCCTGCACCAGGCGGCCCGGCAGGTCAGCACCCGCGACGTGGCCTGCGACGGCATGACCGGGCCGCAGATCGGCGACGCCGTACGCGCCGCGCGGGTTGCCGCCGTGCAGCGCGCCCGTCGGATCAGCGGCTGATCCACCCGCATCCCATTTCACACCTGGGCGGGTATTGTCGCGTTCGCGGCACGGGAGCCGCATCACGCCATCCCATCACTCGAGGGTCCGTCATGGAATGCACGCGCACCATTCTGTACCTCTGCCTGGCCGGCGCCGGCCTCTGGGGCTCCGAAGCCCGGGCCGACGATGACTATGTCACCTGCGAAAGCCGCAACGACCGCTACCAGAGTTGCCCGATCTCCACCTCGGCCTACGTCACCCTGGACCGCCAGTTGTCCAGCACCTCATGCGTCCAGGGCCGCAGTTGGGACTACAACCGCCGCGAGATCTGGGTGGATGACGGCTGCCGCGCGACCTTCCGCGTGCACACGAGTTCTTCAGGCCACCATGACGGCAACAAGGATGCCAAGGTGGCGGCCGGGGTGCTCATCGGCGCGGCCATCCTCGGTGCCATCGCCGCCAACGCGGACAAGAAGGACAACAAATACGACGACGACCGTTACCAGGGGCCGCGGCATACGTCGTATGTTCCCGGCTGGATGATCGGCACGTTCGAAGGCTACAACCCGATGTACAACAGCGACGTAACCCTGACCATCGACTCCGATGGCCGCGCAAAAGCCCGTTCCGGTGGCCAGACCGTGAACGGCTGGATCAACGACGGCCGCCTCAACGTCGGCAACACCACGTTCGACATCGACCAGTCCCGTGACGGCCTGGTCACCTCCCAGGTGGGGGACCGGCACAACGAGGTGCGCTACCGCCGCGTTCGCTGAACGTCGGAAGCCCGTGGAGGAAGGACGCTTGGCGTCCTTCCCTCATGGTCACGGGACAGGCCGGCAGCTGAGCTTGTTGCCGAAGAAGTCCACGCTGGCTTCGCCCTGGTGTTCCCAGTACTCGATACCGCCGCGGCCGTACTTGGCGCCGCTGGCTGCCGGTTGCGGGAACACGATGGCCTGGTCGTTGCCCCAGGTCATCACCGCCGCCGCCGGATCGAGGTCGTTGTAGAAGGTCATCGTGAACGGCTTGCTGTTGTCGTCGCAGCGGTATTCCACCGCCTTCGGCACCACCAGGCCGGGCGCATGGATCGCCAGCTCGACCAGGCGGGTCCTGTAGGACTCCAGCACGCACAGGCGCACATCGTCCGCCTTCCAGCACTCGTCGCGTCCCTTCACCCAGCCGCGCTGCATCGCAGGGTCGGCGTCCTTGGCTTCCGCGTAACGCGTGGCAAGCTGACGGTCGAGCGCGGCCAGTTCGGCGTCGGTGCAGACCAGCTTCTCCGCCTCGCTGGCGGCCTTGGCGCAATCGAACGAGGGCGGTGCCAGCGCGGGAGTGGTCTCCGGCGCCGCCACGTTCGCGGCAGGAGCCGTGGCGGCGGGCGCGGAGGCGGGCGCTGTAGCGGCAGGCGCGGGGGTTTCGGGCGCGCAGGCTGCCAGCAGGAGCAGAGGGAAGCACAACAGGGGCGACTTCATCGGCGGTCTCCGGCACGGGGTGCGGCGCATGCTAGCGCCGATCGCGTGAAGGCGTGCCGTCAGCGCGAGAGGCGCAGCCGGCTGATCGTGCCGCGCCCCGGCGCCGACTGGATCGACAGCGTCCAGCCCAGGTGTTCGCACAGGCGTGCCAGCAGATCCAGTCCGATGCCGCCACCTTCGCGACTGCCGCCGCGCGCCAGCTGTGCGTAGATGCGGCTGATGTCTTCCGGCGTCATGCCGTGCCCGGGATCCTGCAGGGTGACGGTGGCATCGGCGTCGAGGCGGATGTGGATCTCGCCGCGGTCGCTGTTCTCGATGGCGTTGCGCAGCAGGTTGCCGATGGCCGCCTGGACGATGTGCAGTGGCGCGGACACCGTGCATGGCAGCAGTTCGTCGACCACGATGGAAAGATCCTTGCCCGCCAGCAGGTGGCGGTGGTCGTCGATGATGTCCGGCAGCAGTTCATGCAGCATCACCACTTCGTTGCTGCGCGACAACCGTGCCGGGTCCTTGGCGAGCGTCAGCAGCAGGGCGATCAGGCGCTCCACGTCGCGGGCCGTGCGATGGATGCGTTGCACCTGCTGGCGCGCCGGCGCCGGCAGGCCGGGTTGCTCCAGCGCCAGTTCGCTGGCGCCCGCCATGATGGCGATAGGCGTACGCAGCTCGTGGCTGGCGGTATCGATGAAGGTGCGCTCGCGCTCGACGAAGTCATCCTGGCGGCGCAGGTAATCGTTCAGGGCGTTGGTGATGACGTGCAGCTCGGAGCTGGCGCCATCCGCCACGACCACGCGCTGGCCGGCATGATCGGGAGAAAGTGCCCCGATGTCGTTCGCCAGGTCGGACAGGGGGCGCAGCGCAGTCCGCACCCCCCGGGCGACCATCACCCCTATGACCACCAGCGCGATGAACGCCAGGCCCAGTGATCCCAGGAGCAGGGCGTCCTCGATGGTCTCGATCCCGGTGATGTCGCGCACGACGAAGTAGTCAACGCCCTGCACACGCTGGACCAGCACCACGTTCTCGCGCCCGCCGAACCAGAAATCATCGTGCACGCCCTGCGGCAGCATCGACAGACCGGGCGGGGGCTGGCGGCCCGGCACCCGGTAGAGCTGTATCGCGCCGGTGTCACGCCATTCGTGGCCCGGATCTGCGGCCTTCTGCTGGACGTAGTGCACGATCTCCTGCTGGAGCAGCGACTTCCAGACCCAGTCCTCGAGGAAGTCATCAGCGAAGACCAGGATGATGATGGCGGCCAGCAGTACCGCGTAACCACCGAGCAGGCGCCTGATTTTCGCATGCAGGCTACGGCGCTTTTCCATCGCGTCCCTCCGGATGGGTGACCGCCAGACGGTAGCCGGTGCGGGGCAGGGTCTGGATGAGCTTCACCGGGAATGGGCCATCCACGCTGCGGCGCAATTCGTAGATGTGCGAGCGGAGCATGTCGCCATCCGGCGGGTGGTCGCCCCACAGCGCATGTTCCAGCTGCTGCCGGGTGACGGCGGCAGGACTGGCCTGCATCAGCGTTTCCAGCAGCTTGCGGCAGGCGGGATACAGATGCAGCACCTGCCCGGCGCGGGTAGCCTCCAGCGTGGCGAGGTCGAGTTTCAGGTCGTGCACTTCGAGCACCTTGCGCCGCTGCCGGCCGTGCATCCGCGCCATCAGCGCCTCGAGCCGCACTTCGAGTTCCGGCAGGTCGAACGGCTTGGTCAGGTAGTCGTCGGCGCCCGCGCGGAAACCGGCGATCTTGTCGGGCAGTTCGTCGCGCGCGGTCAGCATGATGACCGGCACGCTGGAGTCGTGCTCCTCGCGCAGGCGGCGCAGCACTTCCGGGCCCTCCAGGCGCGGCAGCATCCAGTCCAGCACGATGGCGTCGTAGACCTGGGTGCTGGCCAGGTGCAGGCCGGTCACGCCATCGGGCGCCGCGTCCAGGGTATGGCCGCGCGCCTCGAAGTAATCGAACAGGTTCGCCACCAGGTTCCGGTTGTCTTCGATGACCAGCAGCCGCATCGGCAAGGTCCGCGCCAGCAGGGGAAGGACCGGCAGCATCGCAGGCCGGACGTCGAAGCGCCGTCGGAATTCCGACGAATCTCCTACGCCCCATCATCCACGATCATGCGCCGCGTTGCAGACCGGCATGCCCCCCATGCGCCCGATGCGCCTTCAACACGCCCCCGGCTGGCAGACGCCTCTGCTGCTCGTGCTGATGCTGTGGGCGCTGCTGGCGGGACTGGGCATGCGCGAGCCGATGCCGGCGGACGAACCACGCTTCGTGCTGGCCGCGCGGACGATGGTGGAGACCGGCCAGTGGCTGTTCCCGCACCGCGGTGCGGAACTGTATGCGGAGAAACCTCCGACATTCATGTGGTTGCAGGCCACCAGCTACCTGCTGGTGCGCAACTGGCAGGTGGCATTCCTGCTGCCGTCGCTGCTGGCCGCGCTGCTGACCCTCGGGTTGTCCGGTGACCTGGCGCGCCGCCTGTGGGGCCGGCACACGGTGCCCTACGCCGTCTCCGGCCTGTTCGTCTGCCTGCAGTTCGCCCTGCAGGCCAAGCGCGCGCAGATCGACATGGTGCTGGTGGCCATGACCACGCTGTCGCTGTGGGCACTGCTGCGCTACCTGCTGGAGAAGCCGAGTCCGTGGTTGCTGGCACTCGGCACCTTCGCCGCCGGCCTGGGCACGGTGACCAAGGGTGTCGGCTTCCTGCCGCTGCTGGTGTTCCTGCCGTGGCTGTGGGCGCGACGGACGGCATCCCGCGCGCTGCCCGCACCGCGTGGCGTGCACGTGCTTGCAGGCGTGGCGGGATTCCTGCTGGGCGCGGGCACCTGGCTCGTGCCGATGCTCGCGACGGCGCTCTCTTCCCCGGATTCCGCGCTGCAGGCGTATGCGCGCGAGATGCTGTTCAAGCAGACCGGCACGCGCTATGCCAACGCATGGCATCACGTGAAACCCGCGTGGTACTACCTGCAAGCGATGCTGACGCTGTGGCTGCCCGGCGTGCTGCTGGCGCCGTGGCTGCTGCCCGCGTGGTGGCGGCGCGTGCGCCGGCCGGATGCACGCCACGTCCTGCTGCTGGGTTGGGCGGCGCTGGTGCTGGTGTTCTTCAGCGCGAGCCCGGGCAAGCGCGAGGTCTACATCTTCCCGATGCTGCCGGCATTGGCGGTGGCGGCGGCACCGCTGCTCCCGGGCCTGTTGCGACGACGCGCGGTGCGCGCAACGCTGTGGTCGTACATGGCCGTGCTGGCATTGGTCGCAGGGGTGCTGGGCGCGTGGCTGTCCATGGCGCCCCCCGAGCGCCTGCACGCACTGCTCGACGGCCGCGGCATGGACATGGCGACGGTCGCGCAGCTGAGCCGATGGCTGCTGGGATTCGCCGTCGTGGCACTCGCCGCGATAGTCGCCGCGCGACGACATGTGGCGGTGGCGCTGGTCGCCGTGACGGCCGCCCTGTGGACGTCGTATGGCATGGGCTTCATGCCGGCGCTCAGCCCCGACAGTTCGGCCCAGGCGTTGATGCAGCGCGTCGGCGAGCGGATCGGTCCGGATGCCGAACTGGCCATGCTGGGCTGGCGCGAACAGCATCTGCTGCAGGCAGACCGGCCCGTGACCGACTTCGGCTTCAAGCAGCCCTGGGCGGCGCAGTGGCAGCATGCGCACGCGTGGCTGCTGCAAGCACCGGCGAAGCGCTGGCTTTTCCTGCGCAGGGAAGCCATCGGCCCGTGCCTGGATCCGGCGAAGGTGGTCGACATCGGCGCATCCAACCGGCGTGCATGGATCCTTGCACCCGGGAATGCCTGGATCGAAGCCTGCGATGTGCCACCCGACTGGTCGGCGGATGTCAGCGAAGACTGAATCCGGAACAACGCCGCGTGCAGGCGGGAATCATTCGCGCGTGACTTAACGCGTTTCCGACGGCTGTCCGACTGCGCTACGACATCGCGGCCACGAGCATGCGTGCACCTTCCTGCATCCGCATCCGCATGCCCGTTCCGTCGCTCCCGTCCTCCGCTCCGACGACAGGTCCCGGACCGCGCCTCGCGTTGGTGTCCATTCCCCTGCTGCTGATCGCATGGCAGCTGGCATGCCGCATCGACCTGCCCTGGGCGGGCTGGCTGTTCCACTGGGAAGGCGATGCGTGGTCGCTCAAGCGCAGCGTGTTGCTGGAAACCGTCCTGCATCGCGGCGGCCGCACCGCGAGCCTGCTGGCCTGGCTTGGCCTGCTGGCCGCCACCCTGGTGCACTGGGCGAAGCCTGCATCGGCCCCATGGACGCGTCCTGCCGCCCGCCTGCTGCTGGCGCTGCTCGCGTCCACCGCATGCGTGGCCCTGTTGAAGGCGGTCACGCAGGTGGATTGCCCATGGGATCTGTCGGGATTCGGTGGCCAGCGTGCCTACGTGCCGCTGCTGGCACCGCGCCCGGCTTCGTTGGGCCCCGCCGCCTGCTTTCCTGCCGCGCACGCCGCCAGCGGCTACGCCTGGGTGGCGTCGTACTTTTTCTTCCTGCACGTCGCGCCCCGGTGGCGGCTTGCAGGGCTCGCGGTCGGGCTGCTGGCGGGGGGCGTCTTCGGCCTGGCGCAGCAGCTGCGCGGTGCGCACTTCCTGTCGCATGACGTCGCCAGCCTGGCGGTGTGCTGGACCATCGCCTGCGCCGTCGAGGGAGTCGGCGCGCGACGCGGCCAGGTGACGACAGAGGCATGCGCATGAGCGTTTCGGTGCTCGATCACGCAGGCGTTCCCTCTCGCTGGCAACGGCTGCGTGCCGCGCTGGCGGTCCGCCCGCTGGTGGGCACGGAAACACTGATCCTGGCGGCCTGCCTTTACTTCAGCCTGTTCGCGAACGCGGTCTTCTGGCGGGCAGCGTCCCCGCAGCCATGGGCACAGGGAACCTGGACACTGTCGTTGTTCCTGCTGATCACCGCGGTGCACGGGATCTGGCTGTCGCTGCTGGTCTGGCGCCGTACCGCGCGCGTGGTGCTGTCATTGCTGGTGGTGGTCGCGGCGCTGGCCGGCCACTACATGGCCGCGTACGGCATCTACATCGACGCCGACATGGTCCGCAACGTCCTGCATACCGACTGGCGCGAAGCCGCCGACCTCGCCGGCCCGGATGCGCTGCTGCCATTGCTGGCGGCGGTGCCGCCGCTGTTCGTGGTGTGGCGCGTGCGCCTGCGGCCGCGCGGCGTTGCACGCGCAGTGCTGGCGCGCAGCGTCTTCCTCCTCGGCATGGTCGTGGTCGGGCTGGTCGGCGTGCTGCCTTCCCTGCAGCCGCTTACCGCCTTCCTGCGCAACCAGCGCGAAGTGCGTTACCTCGTCACGCCCGCCAACGTGCTCGTGTCGCTAGCGAAGGTGGTCAGCGAAGACCCGCCCGGCCGCACCCATGCCCAACTTCCCATCGGCGAGGACGCCGTGCAGTCGCCTGCCGCCACGATGCGGCGACCGCGCCTGCTGGTGCTGGTGGTGGGCGAGACCGCGCGTGCCGCCAACTGGGGCCTCAACGGTTACGCGCGCCAGACCACGCCGGAACTGGCCGCACGCGGCGTGCTCAACTTCCCGCACGTCAGTGCGTGCGGAAGCAGCACCGAAGTCTCGCTGCCCTGCATGTTCTCGCCGTGGGGACGCGAAAACTACGACGAAAAAGCGATCCGCAGCCACCAGTCGTTGCTGCACGTCCTGCAACGCGCGGGCGTGGCCACGTTGTGGCGCGACAACCAGTCCGGTTGCAAAGGCGTCTGCACGGGCCTGCCGGTCGAAGACCTGCATGCACGCAAGGACCCCGCACTCTGCAACGGGGCGCGCTGCTTCGACGGCATCCTGCTTGAAGGGCTGGAAGAAGCCGTCGCGCGCAACAAGGGCGACCAGGTGATCGTGCTGCACATGCTGGGCAACCACGGCCCGACCTACTTCGAGCGCTACCCGCCTGCTTTCCGTCGCTTCACGCCTGTCTGCGAGACCTCGGACCTGGGGCGCTGCAGCCGCGCGCAGATCGTCAATGCATACGACAACGCACTCGCCTACACGGACCACGTGCTGGCGGGCGCGATCGATCGCCTGTCGACGCTCCCGGGCTACGACACGGCCCTGCTCTATGTCTCCGACCACGGCGAATCGCTGGGCGAGAAAGGCCTCTACCTGCACGGCATGCCCTACGCCATCGCGCCACGCGAGCAACTCGACGTGCCGATGGTCGCGTGGTTCTCGCCCTCGTGGCGGCAATCCACGCACCTGGATCCGCAGTGCCTGCGCGACCGCGCGGGCAGGCAGGCCAGCCATGACCAGCTTTTCCACACCGTACTGGGACTCACCGACGTGAAGACATCGCTGTATCAGCCGGACTACGACATTTTCCTGACCTGCAGGAGCGCACGCTGACATGGTCGAGACGAGCACTGCCATGACAAGTCTTTCCGTCGTCATTCCTGTTTTCAACGAGGCCGGCAACATCGGGCCGCTGGTGCGCGAAGTGGTCCAGCACCTCCGTGGCCGCATCGTGTTCGACATCGTCTGCGTGGATGACCAGTCCGAAGACGACACCCGCGACGTGCTCGCGGCGCTGAAGGCCGAGGTGCCGGAGTTGCGCGTGGTGGTGCATCACCGGCGCAGCGGCCAGAGCGCCGCCGTCCGCACCGGCGTGAAGCATGCGCTGTCGCCATGGATCGTCACCCTCGACGGTGACGGCCAGAACGATCCCGGCGACATCCTCAAGCTGCTGGCGGCACGCGAGGCGGGCAATCCGCAGACCCGGCTCTACGCGGGTTGGCGGGTGGATCGCAAGGACACCAGCAGCAAGCGCTGGGCATCGCGCTGGGCCAACCGCATCCGCCAGTGGCTCCTGCATGACGACACGCCCGACACCGGCTGCGGCATCAAGCTGTTCGAGCGTGCGGCGTTCCTCGAGCTTCCCTATTTCGACCACATGCACCGTTACCTGCCCGCGCTCATGCAGCGTGCCGGCTGGCTGACGGTCAGCGTGCCGGTGTCGCACCGGCCACGCGGGTCCGGCCAATCGAAGTACACCAACCTGGGCCGCGCACTGGTCGGCATTCGCGATCTGATGGGCGTGTCGTGGCTGATCCATCGCAGCCACGTGACCGCCGTCAGCGAGATCCATGCAGGGCGCAAATCGTGAACATCCTGGACCAGGAAATCGTCTGGCTGGGTTGGACCGGCCTGCACATGACGCCGTGGAAGCTGATCGGCCTGACCGGCGCCGCCCTGTTCGGCGCGCGCTGGCTGGTCCAGTTCGTCGCATCGCGGCGCGCGCGCCGCCCGGTGATTCCGCGCCTGTTCTGGTACATGAGCCTGTGCGGCAGCCTGATGGCGCTGAGCTATTTCCTGTTCTCGTCCAAGCAGGATGCGGTAGGCGTGCTGCAGAACCTGCTGCCGGCCTTCACCGCCGCCTACAGCCTCTACCTGGACATCCATCACCAGCGCCAGCAGCGGGCGCTGGGAAGCACGCCCTGATCAGCTGCGATTGGGCGTCAGCTTCAACAGGCGGCCACCACTGCCGTCTTCCAGCAGCCACAGCGCGCCCTCCGGTCCTTGTTCGACCTCGCGGATGCGGCGGCCCATCGGATAGCGACGCGCCTCGCGTGCCTGCGTGCCATCGAACTCGATCTCGATCAACGCCTGCGAGGCGAGCCCGCCAATGAAGCCCTTCCCGCGGTACCACGGGAACAGATTGCCCGAGTAGATGACGAAGCCTGCCGGCGCGATCACCGGTGTCCACCACGCTTCCGGCGCGTTGAACTCCGGGCGTGTCGGGTGATCGGGAATCGGCGTGCCGCCGTAATGGTCGCCATTGGAGACCACCGGCCAACCGTAGTTGCTGCCGCGCTCGATCAGGTTGAGTTCGTCGCCGCCCGCCGGACCCATCTCGTGGGTCCACAAACGGCCACTGCCGTCGAAGGCGATGCCTAGCAGGTTGCGATGCCCGAGCGTCCACACCTGCGCGGCGATGCCGCCCTGCGCGGCGAACGGATTGTCCGGTGGCACGCTGCCATCGTCGTTGAGGCGGATCAGCTTTCCGAGCGACGACTGCAGGTCCTGCGCAGGCGCCATCGCCTGGCGGTCGCTGGAGGTGATCCACAGCTTGCCATCCGCACCGAACGCCAGCCGATGCCCGTAGTGGGCATCGCCGCTGACCTTCGGCAACTGCCGCCACACCACCTGCAGGTTGGACAGGCTGCCGCCGTTGCCGCTGGCATCCAGCACCAGCGTCGCACGCGCCACCGCGGCGCCGCGCGTGCCGCCGCTACCGGCTTCGGCATAGCTGAGGTAGACCAGCCGGTTGTCGGCGAAACGCGGATGCGGCAGCACGTCACCGAATCCGCCCTGTCCCCCGTACGCGACGGTGGGCACGCCGATGATCTCGCCGACCTGGCCCGTGGCGACATTGGCCAGTCGCAGCCTGCCGGATTTCTCCGTCACCAGCAGGCGGCCATCGGGCAGGAACGTCATCGCCCAGGGCTCGTTGAACGTGGCCACCGGCGTGCTGGTGAAGGGCGGGTCCGGCACCGCCCGCGCCCGCGACAGGCCCGCCATGGTGCGGCCGGTTCCCGATGCGGAGGCATCGGGTGCCGGCGACGCCACCGGCGCAATGCCAGCGGCCGGTCCGGATGTCGCGGAGCCCGTCCGCGAGGCCACCACGACCTTCACGCCCTGGTCGTCCACCGTGGCCCGCTGGCATGCGGGCAGGCTCAGGCAACAGGCGAGCAGCAACGACATCCTCATGCGGGCGCATCCGGCGGGTGACTGGCTGCCGTTGTACTCCCGCGCGGTGAAGAAAAGCGTGATGGTTCCTGTGCTTCAGACCTTCAGGTACCAGCCCTGGCGGTCCATCAGGCGCACGACCAGCCACCACACGCCGACGAAGGCCAGCGCGAACGCCAGCGACGGCACGCAAGGACCGAATCGCGGCGTCATCCATCCGGCGAAGCCGATCTGGTAGATCGGCCCCATCCAGCCCATGCCGAGCAATACGTAGGTCATGACCGCCGCACCGACGTACGCGGCAATGGCATTGATGCCGAAGCGACGACCCAGCGCCGGCCAGCCATGCCGATCCACCAGCAGATGGCACGCCGCCAGCGCCAGCGTCGCGCAGCCGGCGGTGAACAGCACGTAGGACGATGTCCAGAGCGCTTTGTTCAACGGAAACAACGGCGCCCAGCCCAGGCCGAGCGCGACCGCGAGCACGCCCGCGACCGCAAGTGGCTTCACCGCGCCCGCACGCAACACCTCGCCCGCACGCACTCCGAGCAGCGTGGTGGCGATGGCGGGCAATGTGCTGAGCAATCCTTCGGGATCCTGCCCGCGCCCCGTCGCCGGGTCCCACTGGTACAGCCAGTGTCCGGACAGCGCGGTGTCCACCCGGGCGGGAAGATGCTCGAAGGGCGCGTAGCCCCACGGCGCCAGCAGCGCCCAGTAACCGAGCAGCGTGGTCACGACCACCGTCCATTGCAGGCGCGGTTTCAGGTACAGCGCGATCATCCCCCCGGCCGCGAAACAGAGCCCGATCCGCTGCAGCACGCCCCACGGACGGAACTGCGGACGATCCAGCCACCAGAATGCGAGCAGGTGCAGGGCCATCCCCAGCGCGATGATCTTCGTCGCCCGCCACAGCACGGCACGCACCAGCCCCTTGCGCTCCACGCCGGCCTCCATGCGCGGTACGACACCCAGCGCGATCGACACGCCGACGATGAAGAGGAAGAACGGGAACACCAGGTCGGTCGGCGTGACGCCATGCCATTCGGCATGCAGCAAGGGCGCATACACATGCGACCAGTCGCCCGGCGTGTTGACCAGCAGCATCGCGGCGACGGTCAACCCACGCAGTGCGTCGACGGAGACGAACCGGGCAGAGGCGACGCTCATGCGTACCGCTTCACTTCCCGCCGATCCACGTCCCCACCACCTGCAACCCGGCGTCCAGCGCGACCAGATCGGCCTGGTATCCCGGCGCGATGCGACCGTGCGTGGCGCCCAGACCAAGGAATTCGGCCGGATAGGTCGACGCCATCCGCAGCGCCTCTTCCAGCGGCAGGCCCAGCAGATGCACGCTGTTTCGCACTGCCGTGATCATGTCCAGCGCCGAGCCCGCCAGCGCGCCCGCGGCGTTGCGCACCACGCCGTCGATGGCGGTGATGGTTTCGCCGTACAACACGTAGGAGGGATCATCCGCACCGACCGGTGGCATCGCGTCGGTGACCAGGAACACCTTGCCGCGCGGCTTGGCCGCCAGCGCCACGCGCAGGCTGGCCGGATGCACGTGCACGCCATCGACGATCACCCCGCACCAGCAGCCGTCGTCTTCGAGGGCGGCACCGACCGCACCGGGCTCGCGGCCCTGCAGGGGCGACATCGCGTTGTAGAGGTGGGTGAACCCGGATATGCCGGCATCGATGCCGGTGCGGACCTGTTCGTACGTGGCGGCGGTGTGCCCGGCCACCACGATGGCACCGCGCGCCACCATCGCGCGGATGGTGTCCGCAGGCACCTGCTCCGGTGCCAGCGTCAGCAAGGTGACGCCATTGGCCAGCGAGGTGGCCATCGCGACCTCGTCTTCGCCCGGTACGCGGAACTTGCCGGCATCGTGCGTGCCCTTGCGCGCCGGCGCGATGTACGGTCCTTCCAGATGGATGCCGAGGATGCCCGGCACCTGTTGCGCAATGGCGTCACGCGTGGCGGCGATGGCGCGCGCCATCACCTCGGCGTCGTCGCTGATCAGCGTGGGCAACAGCCCGGTGGTGCCGAAACGGCGGTGCGCCTCGGCGATGGTGCGTATCGCCTCGACGCTGGTGTCGTTGTTGAACAGCGTGCCGCCACCGCCATTGACCTGCGCATCGATGAAGCCGGGCGCCAGCAGTGCACCCCCCAGATCGACCCGCTTCGCTTCCGCCGGCACCGCGTCATTGGCGACGAGGTCGGCGATGCGACCATCCTGCATCAGCACCGCCAGGCCATCGATGACGCCGTCGGGCGTAAGCACGCGCGCGTGGCACAGGGCGGTGGCAGGACTCATCGCATTCATACCGTTTCAGTGACCTTGTTGAGATGCGGCGGCACATCGGGATTGTGGCCGCGACGCAACGCCAGTGCATTGATCGCGCGATAGAAGCTCTGGATGGTCAGCAGCGGCGCGCAGGCCGGATGCGGTGCTTCGACCAGCGGCAGATCGCCCTGCCGCGACGCCACCCACACCTGTGCGCCGCGGCCGCGGAATTCCTGCGCCAGCGCCAGCGTGCCGGCCTCGGTTTCATCGGGCTGTGCGAAACAGAGCACCGGGAAACCCGGCCCCACCAGCGCCATCGGCCCGTGCTTCACCTCGGCCGAACTGTAGGCTTCCGCATGCAGTCCGCAGGTCTCCTTGAACTTCAGCGCGGCTTCCTGCGCGGCGGCCAGGCCCAATCCGCGGCCGAGCACGAACAGGTTGTGTGCCCCCACCAGCCCCTCCGCCAACGGCGACCAGTCCGCCTGCCACGCGCGCCGCAACGCCTCCGGCAGCGCCTCCGTCGCCGCATGCAACGGCGCTTCGTCCTTCCAGTACGCGGCCAGCTGCAGGATGGCCGCGAGCGAACCGAGATAGCTCTTGGTCGCCGCCACGCTGCGCTCGGGCCCCGCGCGCAGAGGCAGCACGGTGTCGGCGAGTTGCGCCAGCGGGGAATCCTCCACGTTGACCAGCGCCACCACGCGCGCGCCCGCTTCCTTCGCCGAGGCCGCGTTGCGCAGCAGATCCGGGCTCTTGCCCGATTGCGAGATCACCACGTACAGCGCGCCGTCGAGCCGCTGCTTCGCTTCGTAGACCGAACCCACCGACGGCGAGGCAGATGCGGTCACCACGCCCAGCTGCGTTTCGAACAGGTACTTCGCATAGGTGGCCGCATGATCCGAACTGCCGCGCGCGCAGGTGACCACGAAGGGCGGCGGATTGCGGCGCAGGTCGTCGGCCAGCGCCTTCACCGTGGCGGCGTTGCGGGCGTACTGGTCGGCGACGATGCCGGCGGTCTGGGCCGCCTCCTGGTGCATCAGCGTATCGGAGGGTGCGGGCAACGAGGTGTCGGTCATGGGGATGTCGGGTCAGGTCGGTCCGCGCGCGGCCTGACCGGCGCGGTGGAGCCACGCACCACCAGTTGCGGCACGAAGCCCTGGTTGTGCACGGGCGAGGGATTGTCGTCGTAAGCGTCCTGGCGCAGGCCGGCGATCAGCAGGCGTGCGGCCTGTTTCGCGATGTCCTGCGTGGCCTGCTTGGCGGTGGTCAGCGGCGGCCACGACTGCTTGGAGAACGGGCTGTCTTCGAAACCGGCGATGGACAGGTCGTAAGGCACGTTCATGCCGGTGGACTTGGCGGCGGCCAGCACGCCGGCCGCGATCTCGTCGTTGGAACCGAAGATCGCCGTGGGGGGCTCGCGCAGCGCCAGCAACCGGCGTGCACCCCGGAAGCCGTCGTCGAACGTGTAGTCGCCCGGTACCACCAGGTGTTTGTCGAGCTGGATGCCGTAATCCTTCAGCGCCTTCTCGTAGCCGGCATAGCGCTCCGTACTCGACCGGTGCGCCAGGCCGCCCCAGAGGAAACCGATGCGCTGGTGGCCGAGCTGGATCAGGTGTTCGGTGATCTCGTACGCGGCGTCGCGATCATCCACGTAGACGCAGGGCAGGCCATCGTCCGGATCTTCGGTGGCGGCGATGATGCGCACCAGCTTCACCCCGCGCGCGGCGAGCGCCGTCACCAGGTCGGCGCGCTCGGACATCGGTGCGGTCAGCACCAGCCCGGCCAGGCGCGAACGCTGCACGAACTCGACCAGTTCCTCCGCAAGCAACGGCGAGGTGGAATCGACCGGATGGATCTGCAGGCCGAAGCCGGTTTCCTTGCACGCGGCCAGCACGCCGTTCTGCACGCCGATGATGTGGTACGGGTTGGGGTTGTCGTACACCAGCCCGATCACGAACGGCGTGCCGCTGCGCAGGTTGCGCGCGGACTGGTCCGGCTCGTAGTCCAGTTCTGCGATCGCGTGCAGCACGCGCGCGCGGGTGCCCTGCAGCACCGACGGTTCGTTGTTGATGACCCGGGACACGGTCTTCAGCGAGACCTTCGCGCGTTCGGCGACGTCCTTGATGGTGGGTCGG
Source organism: Pseudoxanthomonas sp. 97-1-1 (assembly GCF_057773125.1). NCBI lineage: Bacteria > Pseudomonadati > Pseudomonadota > Gammaproteobacteria > Lysobacterales > Lysobacteraceae > Pseudoxanthomonas > Pseudoxanthomonas sp. 97-1-1. Next base: position 133,433 of record NZ_JBYMTJ010000004.1, read on the forward strand.
CGCATGGGCGTTTCCGTCATGGAGGCGAGTCCGCCATGATGCCGCGTTCCGGCACGTCCGTCGCCGGCCGCGACCGGCCCACCCGGTGACCGGCCAGTGCGTAGTACAGGATGTACAGGTACCCAGGCACGGCCAGCCCCGCGAACACCGCCTGGAAGTCGTAGTGCTGCTTCAGCACCGCGAACGCCTGCGGCAGGATGGCGCCACCGGCGATACCCATGATCAGCAGGGCCGATCCGGTCTCGGTATGCCGGCCGAGGCCCTTGATCGCCAACGGGAAGATCGCCGGCCACATCATCGCGTTGGCGAAGCCCAGCGCCGCGACGAAACCCACCGACACATAGCCATGGGTCAGCAACGCACCAAGCGCGAACAGCACGCCCAGCGTTGCGGAGATGGCCAGGTAGCGTTCCTGCGACACGAAGCGCGGGATCGCGGCCAGGCCGACGAGGTAACCGGCCAGCATCGCGAACAGCGTGTAGGTCGTGAACAGCTTGGTCTGGTCGAGCGGCAGGCCGAAGCCGCGGCCGTACGTGCCGATCGCATCGCCCGCCAACACCTCCACGCCCACGTAGAGGAACAGGCACAACACGCCCAGCCACAGGTGCGGGAACTGCGCCAGGCCGCGTTCGCCATTGGCGGCATCCGCCACGGGCGCGGCGTTGGCGTCGGAAGGCTTCACCTCCGGCAGCGGCGAGAACAGGATGCCGATGGCGACCACCACCAGGATGCCGGCCATCACCAGGTACGGCAGATGGATCTTCGCGGCGAATGCATCCAGCAGTACCGCCTTGCCGGCCGCGTCGGCGGCCTCGACCTGTGCAGCGAGGTCGCCCACCCCATGCAGCACCAGCGTGCCGATCACGATGGGCGCCAGCATGCCGGCGATCTTGTTGCAGATGCCCATCAGCGCGATGCGCCGGGCCGCGCTCTCGATGGGGCCGAGGATGCTGACGTACGGGTTCACCGCCGTCTGCAGCAACGCCAATCCGCCGCCGATCACGAACAGGCCGGACAGCGCGCCCGGGTACCAGCGCTGGGTGGAGAACTCGCCGAACATCGCGGCACCCACTGCCATCACGAACAGGCTGATCGCCAGCCCCTTCTTCATGCCGGTGCGCTTGAGCAATGCCGCCGCCGGGAGGGCGAGGAAGAAGTACGACAGGTAGAACACCATCAGCACGAGGAAGGCATTCACCTCGTCCAGGTCGAACGCGAGCTGCACGAAGGTGATCAGCGGTCCGTTGATCCAGGTGAAGAACCCGATGATGAAGAACAGCAGGCCGACGATGGCCAGCGAGCGAAGCGGGTTGGAGCCGGATGCGATGGTCATGAGAGTCCCCTCGTGCTGGCCGATGAGCGGGTCCGCAACAAACCCGCGACCGGAAACAACGTTGTCAAAGAATCCATCAAAGAGCGACCGTATGGGCAGTTGCGGCGACAGCGCAACCCCTTGTGTGAGCGCCAAGCCTTCGTGCACTGCAGCATGAAGTCCTGCGAGACTTGAAGAAAATTGACCTTCCTTTTCAATGATTAACCGCAAATATGCGGATAATCAAATGCTGAATACGCCAATTGTTCCCGTTTCGCTACACCCAACTGGCCGCCAGACGCCTATTTGATGACAGAGTCTTGACAACGTTGTCAAACACTTTCCACACTCGGGCCATATCGGGATGCGGGAGTCCCGGCCGCGAACATGTGGGGAGACGTGTGGTCGCCATTGCAAATCCAGTACCGGCAGATGCCATCCGCAGGGCGGAAGACGCCTTCATCGCGGCGGACGTCGGTGGCACGCATGTACGCATCGGCCTGGTCCGCGGCAGCGGCGATCCTGGCGCGCCGGTCAGTGTGCTCGAGTACCGCAAGTACGCCTGCGCCGAATACGCGAGCCTGGGTGACATCGTCGGCGACTTCCTCGCCCGCCTGGCTCCGGCCGGGGTGAACCGCGCGGTGATCGCCAGTGCCGGCTACGCGCTGGAAGACGGCACCGTCATCACCAACAACCTGCCGTGGCGACTGTCGCCAGTCGAACTGCGCGCGCAGCTGGGCTTCGACGACGTCCGCCTGGTCAACGATTTCGAAGCCGTGGCGCACGCCGCGGCACAGATGGACGCCAGCGAGGTCCTGCAACTGGCCGGTCCCGCCATCGCGCCGGCGCGGGGACCCACGTTGATCCTCGGCCCGGGCACCGGCCTGGGGGCGGCGGTCTGGATTCCCGCCGGCAAGCGTGCCGTGGTCCTGGCCACCGAAGCCGGCCAGGCCGCGCTGACCGCCGGCAACACACTCGAAATGGCCCTGTTGGCCGAGATGCTGAAGACCCGCACCCACGTGCCGGTCGAACAGGCCCTCTCCGGTCCCGGCCTGATGAACCTGCACGCCGCGCTGTGCGCGGTGCGCGGGGCCGCGCCTTCAGCGTATGCGCGCCCCGGCGACATCACCGCCGCCGCCCTGTCCGGCGAGGACCCGATGGCGCGCGAAAGCCTCGACGTGTTCTGCGGCCTGCTGGGCAGCGTGGTCGGCGACATGGCGCTGCTGTACGGCGTGCAGGGTGGCGTGTACCTCGCCGGCGGCATCCTGCCGAAGATCCGCGATTTCCTGATTCAAAGCAGTTTCGCGCCGCGGTTCCTCAACAAGGGATCGATGCGCGAAGCGCTTGAACGCATCCCCGTGAAGCTGGTGGAGCACGGGCAGTTGGGGGTGGTGGGTGCCGCCAAGTGGTACCTGGAGCAACACCGGGACGATTGAAAGGGAAGCGCCGGCACAGGCGCGAAACTGAAGGGGCGGGGTGCAGGGGATACGTGCAACGCCAGGCGACATCGAAGTACCAAGCACGGCGGAACAGCGCGAGCGATGGCTGCCGGAACTCTAAAACAATGATGGGAGAGACATCATGAAGTACCGCACCTCGATCCTTTCGGCCTCGATCGCCGCCGGGCTCGCGTTCTCGATGCAAGTCCATGCGCAGGACGCCGCACCGGCCGACACGACGGCGACCGACCTCGACACGGTCGTCGTCACAGGCATCCGCGGCAGCATCGAGAAGGCCCTCGATGCCAAGCGTGACGCCGCCACGCACGTCGAAGTCGTCACCGCCGAAGACATCGGCAAGCTGCCGGCCAAGAACGTGGCCGACACGCTGCGCCAGCTGCCCGGCGTCAACATCGCGTCGTCCAGCGCCAGCGAAGGCGGTTTCGACGAAGCCGACCGCGTCAGCCTGCGCGGCACCAACCCCAGCCTGACCCAGACGCTGGTCAACGGCCACACCATCGGCACGGGCGACTGGTTCGTGCTCAGCCAGGTAGGCAACGTCGGCCGCAGCGTGAGCTACTCGCTGTATCCGTCCGAGATCGTGGACCGCGTGGTCGTGCACAAGACCTCCGAAGCGAAGCTCGTGGAAGGCGGCACGGCCGGCTCGGTGAACATCATCACCCGCCGTCCGCTGCAGTTCGCCGAGCCGCTCACCATCCAGGGCTCCATCGGCGCGGTGCATTCCGACTTGCCGGGCGACACCAAGCCGCAGCTCGACGCACTGCTGAACTGGCGCAACGACGAAGGCACCGCCGGCTTCCTGGTGCAGGTCTTCAACGAGGAGCGCAGCCTGCGCCGCGACGGCCAGGAAGTGGTGGGCGGCTATGGCACCATCACGTCGGCCAATCCCGAGCTCAATGGCGTGCTCTACCCCAACCTGATCGGCGCGGCGCTGTTCGAACAGGTGCGCAAGCGTCAGGGCGGCGTGGCCAACATCGAAGCCAAGGTTACCGATAACCTGACCCTGAACGTCAACGCGTTCTACTCGCGCCTGAAGGCGGACAACTACAACCGCAACTACATGATGTGGGCGAGCCAGTTCGTCAATTCGAATACGCCCACCAGCTACACAGTCGAGAACGGCGTGCTTACCAGCGCCACCTACGCTCCCAGCACAAACACGCCTGCCGTTCCTTACGGCGTGTACGACATGATCTCCCGCCCAGGCGCGGTCTCGACCTCCAAGTACATCGCGCTCGATGCCGAATGGAATGCCAGCGACGCACTGAAGTTCGTGTTCCAGCTCGGTTCCACAAAGGGCAACGGCAGCAGCCCCACGCAGGACGTGCTGGAAACCGGCATCGCCGGCAACGCCGGCGCGAGCTGGAACATGAACGGCGTGGGAAACCCGATCGACTGGTCGCTGGGTGGCACCAATACCGCCGCCAACCACCTGCCGCAGAACGGCTGGATCTTCGGCGCGCAGGGCATCGATGTGCTGGACAAGGAAGACTGGGCTTCGGCGGACGGCCAGTTCTTCTTCGACGACGGCGTGCTGTCCTCGCTGGACTTCGGCTACCGCTACGCCACGCACGAACGCAGCAATGATTTCTCGCTCGCGCAGGGACCGAACTGGGCCAGCAACTGGACCGACATCACCGCCTATCCGGCGGCCGGCGGCGCATACCCGAGCGATTTCGGCGTGGGTGGCAACGTGCCCTCGGGCATCTGGTACTACACGCCCGGGCAGCTGGCGCAGATCAACGCCGACTTCGCCAACCGGAACAATCCCGAACGCTTCTACTTCTCCGACGTCTACGGCGTGGAGGAAGACATCAATGCCGTGTATGCGCAGCTGAACTTCCGGGGCGACCGCTGGAGCGGCAACGCCGGCCTACGCTACGTGCGGACGCAGACGGACGTGCATTACAACCAGGCGCTCGCGCCAAACTCCGGCATTCCCGGGGCGATCGTGGGCTCCGCATTCGGCGACTACCTGCCGGTCGTGGTCAACAACGACTACAACGAACTGCTTCCCAGCGTGAACTTCAAGTTCGAACTGACCGACAGCCTGGTGGCGCGCGTCTCGGGCAGCAAGACCATGACCCGCCCGGATTTCTCGGCGCTGGCCGGTTCGCTGACGCTCAACGACCTGACGCACGAAGGCAGCGGCGGCAACCCGAACCTCGATCCGCTCGTCTCGACCAACTTCGATGCCTCGCTGGAATGGTACTTCGCACCACGTGCACTGTTGGCCGCCAGCGTGTTCTCGATGGACATGGACGGCTATGTCGATTTCGACAACGTCGTCGTGCAGTACAAGGACCAGCAGGCCAGCCAGGCCGCCGGTACCGACGTCTACAGCGACTACCTGGTGTCGATCCCGGTCAACTCGAACGGCAAGGCCCGCGGCGTGGAGCTGACCTACGAGCAGCCGATCGGCGAGAACTTCGGTTTCAACGCCAACTACACCTACGTGGATGGTGACGCCGATGGCGGCAAGCCGCTGAACGGCACGTCCGAGAACACCTACAACCTGTCGGCCTGGTACGAGAACGATCGTTTCAACGCCCGCGTCAACTACAGCTACCGCAGCTCGTTCTACGCTGGTGTCAGCCGCACCGACAACTTCTACCAGGACGACTTCGCCACGGTGTCGGCTTCGCTGGGCTTCAAGGCCACCGACTGGCTGACGATCAGCCTGGACGGCCTGAACCTCAACGATCCGAAGCTGAAGTACTACACGGAGAACGACGCTGTTCCGGGTTACCTGCCGCACGCCTTCTACAGCAACGGCCGCCAGTACTACCTGAACTTCCGCTTCAAGTTCTGATCGTAACGATGTAAGGGAACACTCTCCCTCTGCGGGCCCGGATGCGTCCTGGCCCGCTTTTTTTTGGGCATGCTGTGCCCATCGCTACCGAGGACACCGATGAAACGACCCATCGCCCATCGCGCCCTGGCCGGAATGGCCTTCACCCTGTTGGCTCTCGCCGGCTGCACGCCGAAGACGAGCGACGATGGCGGCGTGGCGGCGTCCACGCCGATCACGCCGTCGCTTATTCCGGCGCCTGCCGCACTGCAAACGGGCGAAGGCGCCTTTGCCATCACTGCGGACACGCGCCTGGCCGCCAGCGGCGAGGCCGCAACGCGCGTGGCACAGCAGTTCGCGGCCTACCTGCAGTCCGCGGGGGGGCCTGCACTGGCCACCACGCAGGACGAGGGCAAGGGCGTGATCCGCTTTGTGCTGGAGTCGGCCGGTGCGGACAAGCAGAACCCGGAAGCCTACTCGCTCGACGTCACGCCCGACGGCGTCACCGTGAAGGCGCGCGATGAGCGCGGCCTGTTCTACGGTGCCGTGACGCTGTGGCAGCTCGCCACCCAGGGCGACAAGGGCGGCGTCACCCTCCCGGTGCTGCAAATCGAGGACGCGCCCCGCTTCGGCTGGCGCGGCTTCATGCTGGACCCGGCGCGCCACTTCCAGAGCGCGGACGAGGTCAAGAAGGTCATCGACGCGATGGCCCTGCACAAGCTCAACACGCTGCATTGGCACCTGACCGACGACCAGGGCTGGCGCATCGAGATCAAGCAGTACCCGAAGCTCACCGGGATCGGTGGTTGCCGCATCCCCGCCGGTGATGGCGGCAAGGACCCGAAGACGGGCGAGCCGCGTCCCTACTGCGGCTTCTACACGCAGGACCAGATCCGCGACGTGGTGAAGTACGCCGCCGAGCGCCACATCACCGTGGTGCCGGAGATCAACGTGCCGGGCCATGCAACAGCCGCCATTGCCGCGTATCCCGAGCTGGGTTCGATCGACACGCCGCTGGTGCCGTCGAACGAATGGGGCGTGTTCCCGAACCTGGTCAACGTCGAAGAAGGCACCATCACCTTCCTCGAGAACGTGCTGGGCGAAGTGGTCACGCTGTTCCCCGGCACCTACGTGCACATCGGCGGCGACGAAGCGGTGAAGGACCAGTGGGAAGCCTCCGCGCGCGAGCAGGCGCGCATGCGCGAGGTGGGCGCGAAGACCGAGATGGACCTGCAGGGTTACCTGGTCGGACGCCTTGAGAAGTATCTCGCCACGCACGGCAAGCGCCTGATCGGCTGGGACGAGATTCTGGAAGCCAAGCTTCCCGCCGAGGCGACGGTGATGTCGTGGCGCGGCATCGAAGGCGGCCTGCAGGCCGCGCGCCAGGGCCATGACGTGGTGATGTCGCCTTCCAACAAGACGTACCTCGACTACCTGCAGACCGCCTCGCCGAACGAGCCGCCGGGTCGTCCCGCACTGATTACGCTGCAGGATGTCTACGGCTTCGATCCGGTTCCGGCGGAACTGGAAGAGAGCCAGCACCACCATATCCTCGGCATCCAGGCCAATCTGTGGACCGAACACACGCGCACCTTCGCCCGCCTGCAGCACAACGCGTTCCCGCGCCTGGCCGCCGTGGCGGAAACCGGCTGGACACCGGCGGCGAAGAAGGACTTCGCCAACTTCACCGCCCGCCTGCCGGCGCAGCTGAAGCGCTACGACGCCATCGGCCTGGGCTACGCGAAGACGCCGTTCGAAGCCATGATCGCGACCGAGGACGATCGCAAGGCCGGCACGGCGAAGATCACGTTGTCGAACCCGCTGGGCTATGCCGTGCGCTACACCACGGACGGCAGCGAACCGAAGGCGACGTCACCGGCCTTCACGACGCCGTTGGACGTGAAGCTCCCCGCCACCGTGCGCGCCGCAGCATTCGCCGACGGCCGTGCGCTGGCACCTGCGTCCACGTTCGAACTGACGCCCGCCTCGCTGCTGTCGCGCACCGACGAAGCGATGGCCGTTTGTCCGGACGCCGGACGCCTGCTGCTGCGACTGGAAGACGATGGCCCGGCCGATGGCGAGCGCGCGATCTTCAACGCCACGATCTTCTATCCCTGCTGGCAGTGGAACCAGGCCGATCTCGACGGCATCGCGTCGATCAAGGTGCGCGCGGGCAGAATCCCGTACTACTTCCAGCTGGCCCACGACGAACCGCACCGCACGTTCGAGCCGGCGAAGTCGCCGCTGGGCGAACTTGAGATCCTGGGCGGCGGCTGCAAGGGCCGCACGCTGGCGACGGTGGCGTTGCCGGCCGCGCCCAACGCCGATGGTTTCCTCGACCTGGAGGCGCCGCTTCCGGCCGGTACGACCGGCAGGCAGGACCTGTGCGTGCGCTTCACCGGCGACACACGCCCGCAAATGTGGGTGCTGGACCGGATCACGCTGCAGCCCCAGTAACCATCAGGATCCTGTAGGAGTGGCTTCAGCCCCGATGCTCTTCGGTCGATATCCCATCGATTTGACGAAAAGCATCGGGGCTGAAGCCCCTCCTACCATCATCCGCGCAGGCGCAGCAGCAGGTCGCGCAGCGGGGTGGTCATCGTCGCCAGGCCGGCCAGCACGCCCAGCGTGTTCGCCACTGCATCACGCGGATCGGCCATGCGCGTACTGGTCAGCATTCCCTGCGCGAACTCCAGGCCGATGCCCAGCGCGACCAGCAGCAGTGCCACAAGCAGGCAGGCACGGCGCTTGGCGAACAGCTGCACGGCCGCCGCGGAAAGCAGTGCGTACGCCAGGAAGTGCTCGACCTTGTCGCCACCTGCCGGCACCGGCGGCAATCCACTCAGATTCACCAGCGACAACACGACCACGGCCGTGACCGCCATCAACCACAGCGGCAGCCACAGCCGCGGACGACGGAACGGCTTGAGCGCGAATGTCCCGCTCACAGGCGCCAGCTCAGGTCGTTGAACAGGAACGCCACGCCGAACTCCACGTCGCGCGAAAAACCCATCACCTGGAATCGTTCCCCCATCTCGCTGGGCAAGGTCAGCCGCTTGGCCTCGTTGCGCAGGCGCAACAACGTGGTTTCGTCCGCGCGCGCTTCGGCTTCGGCCAACCGTTCCTGCAGGCCGTTGCCCAGCAGGAAGTTGGCCTGCGTGGTGTAACCCGCCATGTCGAAGCCCGCCTGCGTGCCGGCTTCCGCCAGCGCGGTGAAATCCACCGACGCGGTGATGTCCTGCAGACCCGGCCACAGGTAGGGATCGTTGTGCACCCGATGGCGGTAATACGCACGCAGCGTGCCGTCGTCCCGGTCAGGCTGGTAGAACTCGCGCCGCGTGTAGCCGTAATCGGCGAAGAGCATGGCACCGCGATCCAGGCCCCCCATCACCGCCTGTATCCAGTACGGCAGTTGCGGCAGCAGTTCCGAGCGGTAGCCGTCCGGGAACGGCTGCTCGAGATAGCGCTCGACATGGCGCACGGCGGCGGCGAGCAAAGCGTCGGCCGGCCGGTCGGTGCGGACGAAGCGACCTTCGCCGTCCAGCGCCACGCCTTCCTCGAACACTTCGCCATCGCGCAGCGTGAAGCGCGGCGTCGGCAGGGCATCGATCACTTCGTTGGCGAACAGGACGCCATTCCAGGCGTCGGACGGCGGGCCATCGAGCCATTCGACCAGATCGAAGACCGGCGGAATCAGTCGCGCTTCCAGGCGCTCGCGCTGGCGCTGGCGCAGGTCGGCACTGGGTTCGAGGATCGCGTACCGTGCAGGCAGGGCATCCAGCGCCAGCAAGCGTTTCAGCATGATCTCCGCGAAAGCGCCGCTGCCGCCGCCGATCTCCACGAATTCGGCCTCCGGGCCCAGCTGCTGCAACACCGGCGCTACCGCCTGCGCCACGCAGCTGGCGAACAGTGGCCCCAACTCCGGCGACGTCGTGAAGTCACCCGCCTCGCCGAACTTGGTGCTCCCCGCGCTGTAGTAGCCCAGCCCGGGCGCGTAGAGGCTGCGCTCCATGAACCGCGAAAACGGCATGCTGCCGCCCCCGGCGGCGATCTCGGCGCGGATCAGTACGGCCAGGCGTTCGCTGTGCGCCTGTGCCACATCGTCGGGTAGGGGTAGATCAGCCTGCATGGCGCACCTGAAACGGGAAACCACGTCATTGTACGGGCCGATTCACATTGGCACGGCGGCCCTAGCCAACCCCCGGGGCCACGCATAGAATCGTGGTGCACAGCAGCAACGGACACGCCATGACCTATTGCGTCGGCATCGAAGTCAACGAAGGCCTGGTCTTCGCCGCGGATACCCGCACCAGCGCTTCGTTCGACGATGTGCGTGTGTACCGCAAGCTGCACGTGTTCGAATGGCCGGGCGAGCGCGTGTTCGTCATCATGTCGGCCGGCAACCTGGCCACCACCCAGCTCACCCTGTCCAAGCTGCAGCGCGACGTGGATGATCCGCATGCGCCGCGCAGCCTGCGCACGTTCTCGCACCTGTACGAGGTGGCCGAGTACGTGGGCGAGACGCTGGTCACCAGCCAGGCGCGGGTGATCGACGATGCCCAGCAGAGCGGCGTCAACGTGCAGTCCACGCTGATCCTCGGTGGCCAGATCGCCGGAGAGCGGCCCGGCCTGTACATGGTCTACCCATTGGGCAACTGCATCGCCACGTCACCGGAAACGCCGTACCTGCAGATCGGCGAATCCAAGTACGGTAAACCCATCCTCGACCGCATCATCCGGCCCGAGACCTCGCTGGAAGATGCGGCGCGCTGCGCACTGGTTTCGCTGGATTCCACGATACGCTCCAACCTGTCGGTCGGCATGCCGGTGGACATGGCGTTGCTGCGTACGGGCGACCTGAAGATCAGCCAGAAGGTGCGGCTGGAAGCCGACACGCCGTTGTACGCCGAGATCCACGACACGTGGTCGCGCAAGCTGGAAGCCGCAGTGCACAGCCTGCCGCGGTTTCCCTGGGAGCCGCAGCAGGAACGCGAAGCACCCGCCGGCCCATTGCCAACGATGCCGCCGCGGCGCGCACCCTCTCGGCAGGATCCCGGCGACGCGCAAGGGCAGCAATAGACCTCAGGCCTCTGTAGGAGCGACGCAAGTCGCGACCGCACGCCCAATCGTCCCGGCACCGCGACCAAGCGAGAGCGCGGGACGACAGGCTTCTGCGCATGATCCAAACGTGGGCGAAAGCATCGGCCGTGCGGTCGCGACTTGCGTCGCTCCTACAGAAAGCCGCGTCCTCACCCGTGGAAATAGCCCTCGGCGATGGCCGAATGCAGCGAACTCAGGTGGACCTGGATCTGGTCCATGAAGGGCGCGGGATTGCGTGCCGCGAGTGACACCGGATCGGCATTGCGGGTCATGCCGATCAGGCGGTTGAGATGACGGTCCACGCCGGGGCGTGGAGGCATCGTAGGCAACACGCTCTGCGCGCGCGTCAGGCAGAACTGCACGCTGCGCGGGAACTCGTTGTTCTGCAGCAGGAAGCGCAGCGCCAGTTCGGCGGTGACGCGCTGGCGCACGTGGCGACGGAACATCTGGTAGCCGGCCAGCGAGCGCAGCACGCTCATCCACTGCATGTTCTGGAAGGCCTCGCGGTCATCCTCGTTGCGCGGCGTCACCAGCCCCGACGCGCCGGCATCGATGATGCGGGTGGTCATGTCGGCCTGTTCCAGTGCCGTGCCCAGGCGCAGGAACTGGTAGCCGATGTCGCGGCTTACGTTGGCGCTGAGCAGGCCCGATACCTTCAGGCAGCCATCGATGATGCGATTGAGGAACTCGATGCGGTAACGCCGGCTCAGGCTGCGCTCGCCGTGCGCACCGATGTACAGGTGCAGGTCGTTGATGGCTTCCCACACGTCCTGCGGCAGGCTGTCGCGGATGCTGCGCAGGATCTCGCGCGCCGAATCCACCGACGTGCGCAGCGAAGACGGATTGCGCTCGTCCAGCAGCAGGAAATGGATCACGTCCACGTCGGCGGCACCATGGCCGGCACCGGGATGGCATTCCTCGAAGTACGGCCCGGCGCCGACGGTGTCGATCATCGGCCGCCACGCGAAACGGACGGAGCGCGGCATGTCCAGTTGCAGCTGACTGCCCACGCCTACCAGGCGCGCGGTGTTCTCCGCCCGCCGCACATAGCGGCTGAACCAGAACAGGTTGTCGGCGACGCGCGACAGCATCAGGCAGCCTCCTCGTCATGGTCGGACAGATCGACCACCCAGGTGTCCTTCGCGCCGCCGCCCTGCGATGAATTGACCACCAGCGAGCCCTTCACCATCGCCACGCGGGTCAGGCCACCCGTGGTGACGTAGGTGTCCTCGCGCGACAGGACGAAGGGCCGCAGGTCGATGTGGCGGGGTGATGGTCCCTGCTTGGTCACGATGGGCGCGGTGGACAGCGCCAGCGTGGGCTGCGCCATGTAGTTGCGCGGATTCGCCTCGATCAGCGCCTTGAACTTCTCGCGCTGGCGCTTGGTCGAGCGCGGGCCGATCAGCATGCCGTAACCGCCGGATTCGTTCGCCGGCTTCACCACCAGCTTCTCGATGTTCTCCAGCACGTACTTGCGTTCCTTCGCGTTGTGGCAAAGGTAGCTGGGCACATTGGGGAGGATGGGGTCCTCGTCGAGGTAGTACTTGATCATCTTCGGCACGTAGGCGAAGACCACCTTGTCGTCGGCCACGCCCGCGCCGGGCGCGTTCGCCAGCGCCACCTTGCCCGCGCGCCAGCTGCGGATCAGTCCCGGCACGCCGAGCACGGACTCGGGATGGAATACGTCCGGATCGATGAACAGGTCATCGACCCGGCGATAGATCACGTCCACGCGTTGCGGACCGTACACGGTCCGCATGTAGGTGCAGTCGTCGTCGGCGACGAACAGATCGCTGCCTTCGACCAGCTCGATGCCCATGGCCTGCGCCAGGTACGCGTGCTCGAAGTACGCACTGTTGAACACGCCCGGTGTCAGCAGCGCGATGACGGGGGTGTTGCCGGGGCGTGGCGACAGCGCGGCCAGGGTGTCGTAAAGCTGGCTGGGATACTCGTCCACCGGCAGGATCGAACTGGTCTCGAACAGCTCCGGGAACACCCGCTTGGCCACCATGCGGTTTTCCAGCATGTAACTGACGCCCGAGGGGATGCGCAGGTTGTCCTCCAGCGCATACAGCGTGCCATCACCGTCGCGCACCAGGTCCGAACCGCAGATGTGCGCCCATACACCCAGCGGCGGGGTGACGCCGACGCACTGCTCGCGGAAGTTCACCGAGTCCTTCAGCAGCATCGCCGGGAACACCTTGTCCTTGACGATCTGCTGCTTGCCGTAGATGTCGCCGATGAAGAGGTTCAGCGCGCGCATGCGCTGCTTCAGGCCGGCCTCGGTGCGTTGCCACTCGCTGAGCGGAATGATGCGCGGGATCAGGTCGAAAGGCAGCGTGCGGTCGACGTTGCGGCCATCCGAGTACACGGTGAAGGTGATGCCCTGCACGCGTGCCACCACGTCGGCGGCGAGTTGGCGTTCGGCCAGCTCGCGGCCGGACAGGCCCGCCAGGTACTCCACCAGCCGGCGTGCGGCCGGACGCGGCCGTCCATCGGCCTGGATGAGTTCGTCAAAGGTCGTGGTGCGGTACTTCGCCCAGTCCATTCGCCCTTTCCGTTGTCCCTGGCCGGCGCATCCGGCGAAGGGTGATGCGTCGCAACATGCACGCTAACCGTGCACGTCGTCAAGCTTCCGCAGCAGGGTGGATTCGACTCACATCCGCAGGCGTCGCGTTGCGCCATTCCGGTGCAAAGCAGGGAGAATGTCCGTCCCCGCACCGGAGTCCGCCATGCCCACCTCACGCCGCGTCGTCCTGGTCACCGGTGCCGCCCGCCGCGTGGGAGCGGCGATCGCGCGCCGGTTGCACGCCGATGGCTGGGATCTGGCCCTGCACTATCGCGCCTCGGCCAGCGACATGCAGGCCCTGATCGCCGAACTGGAAACCGCACGCGCCGGCAGCACGCTGAAGCTGCAGGCCGAGCTGACCGCCTTCGATCGCCTGCCCGAACTGGTGGCGAGGACCGTGGGCCATTACGGTCGCCTGGACGCGCTGGTCAACAACGCGTCGGCGTTCTATCCCACGCCGGCCGGCAGCGCCACGCCGGCGCAGTGGGAAGAGCTGTTCGCGGTCAATGCACGCGCGCCGTTCTTCCTGTCGCAGGCGGCGGCGCCGCACCTGCGCGCCGCACGCGGGGCGATCGTCAACATCGCCGACATCTATGCCGACAAGCCGCGTGCCGACCTGGCGGTGTACGCCGCATCCAAGGCGGCACTGCTGGCGGTGTCGCGCGGACTGGCTGTATCGCTGGCGCCGGAAGTGCGGGTGAACGCGGTTTCGCCGGGCGCCATCCTGTGGCCCGACGGCGGGATCGACCCCGGGATGCAATCCAACCTGCTGGCGCAGACGCCGCTGGGTCGCGTCGGGGATCCGGACGACATCGCCGGCACCGTGGCGTGGCTGCTGGGTGACTCAGCCAGCTACATCACCGGGCAGGTGGTCCGCGTGGACGGCGGGCGCGCGCTGGACTAGGCGCGCACTGTCCTCCTGCCAGGCCTTGCGCAGTTCTGCACAGCGCGCACGGAACTCCATCGAGTACACGAATCCCTGGATAAGCGCGTACACATCATCGTGCTGCACCAGGCCGCGCATGGTGCGCTCGGAGCTGTCCAGCACCGCATCCGGAAGGTGGCCGAACTTCGCTCCACTCCACGCTGCCTCCAAGGGATTGAGCACCATATAGGCCAGCCAACGCCGACGGGAGGCATCCGGGTCCGTGCCCTGCTGGTCCGCATGGATCAACTGATCGAGCAGGCGCATGTTGTCGGGGTCCTGCAGGGCGGCCATGTCGATGTTGATCCAGGCGTCCTTGATGCCGCGGTCGTGCTCCATCCTCGCCGACCGCTTGCTCGCCCGGTGTACGGCGAGTGCGATGAAGGCCGTGACCACGATGTTCACGCCGGCCAGAACCACGTTGAGCCAGTCGGCGGTGATCATGCGAACTCCATGCGGGAAGGACTGGGAGGACTGCCGTGGTCCGGATGCGCGCGCCACAGCGAGGCCAGCGTTCGGCCACTGCGCGGGTCGATCATGTCGGGCGCGATCTCGGCCAGTGGCAGCAGCACGAAGGCGTGCTTCAGCTCCTCGCGCGGCAGGCGCAGGTTGCCCGGCCCCTGCAGGACCAGATCGTCATAGAAGACGATATCGATGTCGAGCGTGCGGTCCGAGAAGCGCGGTCCGCTGCGGTCCCGGCCATGCGCGTCCTCCAGCGCATGCAGCCAATCGTTCAGCGCAAGCGGGTCGAGGTCGCTTTCCATCACGGCGGCGGCGTTGAGGAAATCCGTGCCGTCGAAACCGACGGAGCGCGTGCGGTAGACCGACGAGAAGCGGACCTCGCCGAAGCGTTCGCATAGCGCGGCGGCGGCGGCACGCAGGTGGCGTTCGGGCTCGATGTTGCTGCCCAGGCTCAGGTAAGCGGTTCCCATGACGTCAGGCCGGGCGTGTGCCGCGTTCGATCTGCACGCCGACGTTGCGCGCACCGGTGACCGCACCGGGCTTGCTCAGCTTCAACCGAACCCAGGCCACGCCGAATTCGTCGCGGATGATCGCCACGCACTGTTCCGCGAGGGTCTCGACCAGACCGAAGCTCGCTTCCTCCACGAAGGAGATCAGCCGCTTCGACACCGCCTTGTAGTCCAGCGTGAGTGCGATGTCATCGCGCGCGGCGGGCACGCGGTTGTCGAATGCCATCTCCACGTCCAGCGCCACGGTCTGGCGGATCTCCCGCTCCCAGTCGTAGATGCCGATGACGGTCTCGATGCGCAGGTCTTCGATGAAAACGGTGTCCATGGATGAAAGCCGTGATGGGTGATGGGTGATGGATGATTGATGGGACACAGGCTACGTGGAGTCCCGGCTTTTACCAATCACGAATCACAAATTCCGAATCACGGGCGGCAGCGCCGCCATGTCCCAGCGCGGCACCACCTTCACTTCCGGCGTTTCGTGCTGGCCCGCCTGCAGGCGCAGCGCGCCAGCGAACGCGATCATCGCGCCGTTGTCGGTGCACAGCGACGGGCGCGGGAAGCATGCACGGCCACCGCGCTTCGCCGCGATCTCCTGCAGCTTGGCGCGCAGGCGCTTGTTGGCGCCCACACCACCGGCGATGACGATGACATCGCTGCCGGCTGCGTCCAGTGCGCGTTCGCACTTGATCGCCAGCGTATCGACCACCGCATCCTCGAAGCCGCGCGCGATGTCGGCGCGGGTCTGTTCCGACTGGTCGCTGTCGCGCCAGGCCAGCAGTACCTGCGTCTTCAGGCCGGAGAAGCTGAAATCCAGACCCGGTCGGTCGGTCATCGGCCGGGCGAACCTGAACCTGCCAACGGTTCCCTGCTCGGCCAGCGCCGCCAGCTGCGGCCCGCCGGGGTAAGGCAGACCCATCATCTTGGCCGTCTTGTCGAAGGCTTCGCCGGCCGCATCGTCCAGCGTTTCACCCAGCAGACGGTAGCGGCCGATGGCGTCCACCGCCACCAGCTGGGTATGGCCCCCGGAGACCAGCAGGGCCACGAACGGCGGTTCCGGGGGGTCGTCCTCCATCAGGGGCGCCAGCAGGTGGCCTTCCATGTGGTGGACGCCGACGGCAGGCACGTCCAGCGCCCATGCCAGGGAGCGGGCCACCCCGGCCCCGACCAGCAGCGCGCCAACCAGTCCGGGCCCGGCGGTGTAGGCCACTCCGTCCAGATCGGCGGTGGTCATGCCCGCCTCGGCAAGGGTCTGCCGGATCAAGGGCAGCAGCTTCCGCACATGGTCGCGACTGGCCAGTTCCGGAACCACGCCGCCGTATTCGGCATGCAAAGCGATCTGGCTGTAGACCGTATGGGCGCGCAGGCCCGCCGTGCCGGGCAGGCCGGTTTCGTAGACGGCCACGCCGGTTTCGTCGCAGCTGGTTTCGATGCCGAGGACTTTCATGACCGGGATCTGGGGCTCAGGGAGGGAGAGGGCAAGCCGGGCCGTTAGCAGGGTGGGTTGCAGCGCCGGAGGCAGCCGCTATAATACGCGGCTCACCCGGTATGCCCGGGCCGTTTACTTCACCGAGATTACGTATGCCCAGCGTCAAAGTCCGCGAAAACGAGCCGTTTGAGTTTGCGCTGCGTCGCTTCAAGCGCACCTGCGAAAAGGCCGGCGTCCTGGCCGAAACCCGCAAGCGCGAGTTCTATGAGAAGCCGACCCAGGAGCGCAAGCGCAAGGCCGCTGCTGCGGTGAAGCGTCAGCTGCGTCGCAGCTCGCGCGACGTCACCAAGCGCCAGCGCCTGTACTGAGCCGCGTCGCTTCGCAAGAAGCCGGCACGCGCGAGCGTCGCCGGCTTTTTGTGTTTTTGGCTTCCGGCCGCCCCACGCCTTCCCCGCCCCCATTCCCCCGGAGTACGCCATGTCCCTGAAACAGCAGCTCACCGATGACATGAAGGCCGCCATGAAGGCCGGCGAGAAAGACCGCCTGGCTGTCATCCGCCTGATCAACGCCGCCATCAAGCAGCGAGAAGTGGACGAGCGCATCGAACTGGACGACGCCGCCGTGCTGGCCGTGCTGGAGAAGATGGTCAAGCAGCGCAAGGATTCGGTGAGCCAGTTCGAAGCCGCCAGCCGCGAGGACCTGGCCGCCATCGAGCGTGCCGAGATCGTGGTGATCGAAGCCTACCTGCCGGCCAAGCTGGGCGAAGCCGAGATCCTGTCCGCCATCGAGGCCGCCATTGCCGAGACGGGCGCCACCGGTCCGGCCGACATGGGCAAGCTGATGGGCGTGCTGAAGCCACGCCTCGCTGGCCAGGCCGACATGGGCCAGGTCTCCGCGCTGATCAAGAAGAAGCTCGCGGGCTGAGCCCGCCGCGGGGCGCCAGGCATCCTGGCGCCTTGCCCCATCCGTGGCATCCTCGCGCCATGGATACCCCTGCCATCACCCTGCGCCCGGCCACCCGCGCCGACATCCCGCAGATCCTTGCCTTCATCCGCGGGCTGGCCGAGTACGAAAAACTCGCCCACGAGGCCGTCGCCACGCCCGCCCTGCTCGAAACCCACCTGTTCGGCGAACGTCCCGCCGCTGAAGTCGTGATCGCCGAGGCCGATGGCACGCCCGCCGGTTTCGCGCTGTTCTTCCACTCGTTTTCCACGTTCCTCGGCCAGCCCGGGCTGTACCTCGAGGACCTGTTCGTGTTGCCGCGCTACCGTGGATTCGGTCTCGGCAGGCGGCTGATGGTGCATCTCGCACAGCTGGCCGTCGCACGTGGCTGCGGCCGCTTCGAATGGTCGGTACTGGACTGGAACGAACCCGCGATCCGCCTCTACCGCAGTCTGGGCGCGGTCGGTCTGGACGAATGGACGGTGCAACGCGTCAGTGGCGCCGCCTTGCATGCCCTCGCCGGCGCGGACGCATGAACACCACCGCCACGCAACCCTAACGCACCGCTGACACGGCGTACGCCACCCTCGGCGCATGCCCCGTCGAAACGACCTCGCCACCTTGCGCACGCTGGCACGCGATGCCGGCGAACGCGCCAGCCGCAGCCTGCCCGTCGCGCTGGGCCGGCGCTTCATCGAGACCGACCTGATGACGCAGGCAGCGTCACTGTCGTTCTATGCGCTGCTGTCGCTTGCACCGCTGCTGGTCCTGTTGCTCTGGCTGACGGCCTCGCTCTACCCGCCGGCGCAACAGTCGCTGCTCGACCAGATTCACCAGCTGGCGGGCCCCAGCGCCGCCACGGTCGCCGAGACGGTGATCCGCAACGCCAGCGACCGGCCGGATGTGGGCTCGCTGGCGGGATGGTGGAGCACGGCGTTGCTGTTCGTCGGCGCCACCGTCGTGTTCGCGCAGTTGCAGGGCGCGCTGAACCTGATATTCCGCACCGATGCGCAGCGCCTCAACGGCCTGCCCGCATGGTTGATGAAACGGGTGTTCTCGCTCGGTGTCGTGCTGGCCATCGGCTTCCTGCTGATCGTGTCCATGATCGCCACCACCGCGCTGCAGGTGGTGTTCGCCCGGCTGCCTTCGCTGCTGCCCATGCTCGGCTACGCCACCACGCTGCTGCTGTACACGCTCGCATTCGCGTTCTTCTACCACTACCTGCCGGACCGGCGCGTCGCATGGCGGCAGGCATTCCTGGGCGGCGCCATCACCGCGGTGCTGTTCGCGACCGGCCGCTACCTGATCGGCCTGTACCTCGCCCAGGCCGCGCCCGGCAGCGCGTACGGTTCGATGGGGGCGCTGGTCCTGCTGCTGGTGTGGATCTACTACGCCAGCGTGGTGTTCTTCATCGGCGCGCTGCTCACGGCGGTCATCGATGAGCGGAGAGCGGGGAGGGACCAGTGAGGAAGGCAGGCGGTCGCTCCCCTCCACTCAGTCCTTCCATCCGGCGTGCCTGCTGGTCATCCCGATACCGGGATTGAACGTGTTGGTCGGATCCAGTCGCCGGTAGAAATCGGCCAGCGGCGGCTTGGCGCGATAGAGGTGGCCGACGTTGTGTTCGGCCGGATACTCGGCGCCGCGTGCGTCCAGCAGGTCCCACAGGCGGTGCTCGACGGCCAGCGGATCCACACCCTTCCTCACGATGTAGTCCTGGTGGAATACGTGGCAGAAGAAGTGCCCGTAGTACAGCCGCGCCACCATCGTGTCCGCGACGTCCACAGGCAATGCCTCCACCCAGTCGCGATCATCGCGACGGAGAGCGACATCCAGCGCGACGATGTCCTCCACCTGTGCACGATGCACGGCGCGGTAGCGCACCGCCGCACCCGCCACGGCGAAGCGCAGCAGGAAGGCCTTGCGTCCCTCGTCGGCATCGCAGGCGAAGAAACCGCCCGCGCGTGCGGCGAAGAAGTGTTCGAGGAACGCACGCGTGGCCTCCGCATCGCGCGTTGACACCTTGAGCAGCAGGTGATGCTCGAAACGGTCGCGGCAGGCACGCAGGCGCGGCGGCAGATGGTCCGGGAGCAGCGACGTCACCGCCTGCAGCAGCCGGTCGGTCAGGCCTCCCAGGCCGATGCGTTCGCACCAGCCATCCAGGCGGCTCTTCAGCGCGAAGGCCCCGGGCACCTTGTCGGTGCCAAAGCGTTCGATCAGCAGGAAGGTGTCCTTGCCATAGCGGTCGCCGATGTCGAACGCATCGCGATGAAGGTACTCGCCCGAGATGGGCAGGCGTTCGAAGGCCGTCAGCATGTGCCGGCGCACCGCGGTGAGATCGTCCGGATCGTTGCTGCCGATGTAGAAGACCGACGCGGCCTCTTTCTCGAAGGTGTCCAGGCGCACGGCGAACACGGCCAATCGTCCTGCACAGCCGGACGCTTCATGCAGGCGCGAGGGATCGGCGTTGTAGCGGGCCGGGGTGGGCGCATCCACCTGCCGCACATGCGCGGCGTAGTGCGGATCGGATGCCGCGCGCGCCGGGTCGCGAATGATGTCGCCCTGGCCGTAGTCGCCCGCCTGCAGCCGCGACAGGATGTCTTCGGGCGTGTCGCCCAGCGCGATGCCGAGATGGTTGACCAGCTGCAGCCTGCCTTCAACATCCACCTGCGCGAACAGGGCCAGTTCGGTGTAGGCCGGCCCGCGCCGCACCAGCGCGCCGCCTGAGTTGTTACAGACGCCCCCCAGCACCGACGCCCCGATGCATGAAGAGCCGATCACCGAATGCGGCTCGCGATCCAGCGGGGCAAGCGCCTTCTCCAGTACATCCAGCGTCGCGCCCGGCAGGCAGACCACCTGCCGCCCTTCGTCGATCAGCTGCACGCCGGTCAGGCGCAGGGTGCTGACCAGGACGATGCCGCGATCGTAGTCGTCGCCATCCGGCGTGGAGCCGCCGGTCAGGCCCGTGTTGGCCGCCTGCATCAGCACGATGCGGCCCGCGTCCACCACCGCCTGCAGCACCCGCCACAGTTCCAGCAGCGTGCCGGGGCGCACCGCCGCGAGCACCGGCCCTTCGCCGAAGCGGTAACCGCGCCGGAAACGTCGCGTGGCGCGGGCGCCGGTCAGCACATGGGAAGTCCCGACCGCACTGCGCAACCGGGCCAGCAGGGCGTCATCGGAAGAGGGGGCGGAGGACATGTACCGCATGGTAACGCGCCCCGACGGTGTGCCGGCCCGGCATGGCATCCTATGTGGCCCATGGCCCGCATCCCCGACGCCTTCATCGACGAACTGCTCGCCCGGACGGATATCGTCGAGGTGGTCGGCGCGCGCGTGCCATTGAAGCGGCAGGGCAAGGAATACTCCGCGTGCTGCCCGTTCCACGATGAACGTTCGCCGTCGTTCACGGTCTCGCCGACCAAGCAGTTCTACCACTGCTTCGGCTGCGGCGCGCACGGCACCGCGCTGTCGTTCCTGATCAACTACGACCGCCTCGAGTTCCTGGATGCCGTGGAGGAACTGGCGCGCCGCAGCGGCATGGAAGTGCCACGCGAAACGCAGCAACGGAACGAGAACAACGATACCCGCGATCTGTTCAACGCCCTCGAAGCCGCCGCACGCTTCTTCCAGCGCAATCTCGACACCAGCGAGAAGGCGAAGACCTATCTCGATGGCCGCGGCGTGGATGCGGCGATCCGCACGCAGTTCATGATCGGCTACGCGCCGGATGGCTACTCCGCGCTGAAGGATGCACTGGGCACCGACGAGCGCCGGATGAAGCTGCTCGACCGCGCCGGCCTGTTCTCGAAGAACGATCGCGGCCACGTCTACGACAAGTTCCGCGACCGGGTGATGTTCCCCATCCACGATCGCCGCGGTCGCGTGATCGCCTTCGGCGGCCGCGTGCTGCAGAAGGACGACGGGCCGAAGTACCTCAACTCGCCGGAGACCGCGCTGTTCCACAAGGGCCGCGAGCTGTACGGCCTGTGGCAGGTGAAGCAGGCCAACCAGAAGATCGCGCGGCTGGTGGTGGTGGAGGGCTACATGGACGTGGTGTCGCTGTTCCAGTTCGGCGTGAAGGAAGCCGTCGCCACGCTGGGCACCGCGACCACGCCCGAGCATGCCGAGTTGCTGTTCCGCAATGCGCCGGACGTGTACTTCTGTTTCGACGGCGATGCGGCCGGCCAGCGTGCCGCATGGCGAGCGCTGGAATCGGTGCTGCCGCGCATGAAGGACGGACGGCAGGCGTTCTTCCTGTTCCTGCCCGATGGCGAGGATCCCGACACCATCGTGCGGCAGGAGGGCGCGACTGGCTTCGACGCACGCCTGCAACAGGCGATGCCGCTGTCGGAATTCTTCTTCGAAGAGATGGGCAAGGACATCAAACTGTCCACGCTCGACGGCAAGGCGCGCCTCGCGGAACGCGCGCGGCCGTTGCTGGCGCAGATCCCCGACGGCGCGTTCGGCGACCTGATGCGGCAGCGCCTCACCGAGATCACCGGCGTGGGTGCCGGCAGCACGGCACCGACCGCGCCGCTGCCTGCTCGCCGTCCTGCGCCGTCACAGGCCGGCCAGAAACCGAGCCTCGTGCGCAGCATGATCGTGCGACTCCTGCACAAGCCGGCGCTGGCGTTGTCGATCGAATCCACGCACGGCTTCTCGGCGTTGCGGCTGGCTGGCATGGACCTGCTGCTGGAGGTGATCGCGCTGGTGCACGCGCGGCCCGATATCACCACCGGGGCGCTGCTGGAGCACTTCGCCGAGCGCGAGGAGGTCGTCGCGCTGCAGAAACTGGCGATGCAGGAACTGCCCGGCGACGAAGACAACTGGCGTCTCGAAGTCCTCGATGCCGCCGTGCAACTGGAGAAGCAGATGCTGCAGCAGCGTCTGGACGAACTCCAGGCCAAGCAGCGCAGCATGGGTCTGGACGAAGCCGACAAGTACGAACTGCGCACCCTGCTGCAGGCCCGCATCGGCCGCCACTGAGGAGTCCGTGATGACACGTTTCGCGTTTTGCCTGTTCGCCACGCTGCTGTACGGCACCTCGCTCTCCACGCTGGCGGCGGAATTCACCCAGCCGCGTCCCGGCCTGCATACCGGCGGCCAGCCCGCGCTGGATGATCTTGCCCGCTTGCATGCGCAGGGCGTCCGCACGGTCATCGACCTGCGCGGGTCGCAGGAGGAACGGGGCTACGACGAGGCCGCTGAAGCGCGCCGCCTGGGCATGGAATACGTCGCGATGCCCATCACCGGCAAGGACGACCTCACGCCGGAAAACGCAAAGGCATTGCACGCCCTGCTGAAACAAAGGGAAGGTGAGGTGTTGCTGCATTGCGCCTCGGGCAATCGCGTCGGCGCCCTGCTCGCCCTCGGCGCTGCCCAGGTTGACGGTGCATCGACGGAAGAAGCCCTCGCGCTGGGTCGCGTGGCAGGGTTGAAGTCGCTGGAGCCGGCGGTGGTGGAGCGGCTGGCACCGCCGAAGCAGACAGGGAATACGACTGCCGACTGACCCCCTCTCCGTGGGAGCGACGTAAGTCGCGATCGCTTTTCGATGAGGTCTCAGATGCCTTGAGTGCCCAGTCTTCGGCATCACGACTTGCGTCGCTCCCACACAGGAAGATCGATCGCCCCGAGCTATCCCGCCGGCACGAACTCGATACCGGCAGCCGAGGCGGCCGGTTGCAGCAGCGGCATCACCCAGTGGTCCACCAGCAGGAACGCGAACAGCGCCATCAGGTAGACGATCGAGTAGTTGAACACGCGCATGGCGAAGAACTCGTCCGGTGGATCGAGCAGGCGCCACGCGTACCAGAGGAACACCGCGCCCAGCACCAGCGCGCCGCCCAGGTAGAAGAAACCGCTCATGCCGAATACCACCGGCAGCACGGTCACTTCGACCAGCAGCACCGTGTAGAACAGGATCTGCCAGCGCGTATAGGTCACGCCGTGCGTCACCGGCAGCATCGGCACCAGCGCGCGCGCGTAGTCCTCGCGACGGAAGATCGCCAGTGCCCAGAAATGCGGCGGCGTCCACACGAAGATGATCAGCACCAGCAGCAGCGCGTGCGGCCAGTCCCACTCGCCCTGCATGCCGGTCATCGTGGCCCAGCCGAGCAGTGGCGGTGCTGCGCCGGCGATGCCGCCGATGACGATGTTCTGCGGCGTGGCACGCTTGAGGAACACGGTGTAGATCACCGCGTAGCCGATCAGCGAAGCGAAGGTCAGGATCGCGGTGATCGTGTTGACCCACAGCACCAGGATGGCCATCGACAGCGCGGCAAGCGCGAGCGCGAACACCAGCGCCTGCCACGGCTTCACCTGGCCCTGCACCAGCGGGCGCCATGAGGTGCGCGCCATCTTCGCGTCGATGCGCGCATCCAGCAGCTGGTTGATGGCGGCCGCGCTGGAAGCCGCCAGCCAGATGCCGAGGAAACCCAACCCGCCGCGCAACACCTGCGCGCCGTCGGGCAGGCCATCGATGGCGAGGAACATGCCGACGATGGCCGTGAACACGATCAGCGCCACCACGCGCGGCTTGGTCAACGCCCAGTACTGGCGGAACGTCGAGGCCATGTCAGTCGGGCCTGCGCAGGCGCGCGGTCAGCGATACGAGGGTGAACAGCAGCAGCACCGCGCCACCGTTGTGCGCCACTGCGACCGGCAGCGGCAGGTTGAGCTTCACGTTGAGGATGCCCAGCGTGACCTGCGCGGTGATCAGCACCAGCAGCGTCAACGCCCAGCTGCGCATGCCCGGCGTGCGGAACAGGCGCCACGCGAGCGCCAGCACATAGAACGCCACCACGACCGCCATGATGCGGTGGGTCATCTGGATCGCGATGCGCGAAGCGCCATCCAGCACGCCGCCTTCATAGTCCACGCCGATGCCGCGCCACAGTACGAAGCCCTCGCCGAAATCCGCCGGCGGCCACCACTGGCCGACGCACTTCGGGAAATCCAGTCCGCAGGCCAGCGCCGCGTAGTTCGCGCTGACCCAGCCACCGAGCGCGATCTGGATGCCGAGCAGCACCAGGCCGCCGATCAGCCAGCGATGCAGCACGGTCGCGTCGGCCAGCGTGATCGGCCGGTCGGTCGCCCGCCACGCCATCCACACCAGCAACGAGAAGGTGGTCAGCCCGCCGATCAGATGGCCCATCACCACGATGGGCTTGAGCAGCCAGGTCACCGTCCACATACCCAGCAGCGCCTGGAAGATGATCACCGCCAGCGTCAGCGCGCCCGCGCGTGCCAGGTCGATGTTGGACCAGCGCAGCGCGGCGAGCAGCAGGATCGCTTCGCCGAGGATCGCGAGCGCTGAAGCCGCGCCGTGTTGGCCATGCATGTACAGCGGGATGGCCGCGCCGACCAGGCCGGCGGCGACCAGGATCTGCGCGATGCCCCAGCGCCGGCGGCGTGCAGCAAGCAGTGCGAGCACCAGCACCAGCACGCCCAGCGAGGCGGCGATGTGGCGGTGCACCTGCTCGCGCCATGCCTTGTGCGTCTCGAACGGCCGGATGTCGCTGGCCGCGTGCGAGGCCGCTTCGTTCACCGCGCCCGGCCATGCGGCCCGGCCATAGCAGGTGGGCCAGTCGGGGCAGCTCAGGCCGGCATCGGAGAGGCGCACGAAGGCGCCGAACACCACGACGCACAGCGTCAGGGCGACCGCCAGCCAGGCGATTCTATGGAAATGTCGGTAGATCACGGGACGTGCGACAGCGTTCATCATCGTCTGCAGTTCGGGCGAGCGCTCAGATGAGCTTGATCAGTTTCGAGACATCCGTGCGCAGGCCGGCCGGATCGAAGCCCGGGGCATAGCGCAGGATCACGAAACCGTGCGGGTCGATCACGTACACAGGCGTGCCGGCCGGATCGTCCACCTGCGGCAGCAGGCCACGCAGCGGGTCATCCGAGCGCACCAGGCGCAGCGCGCTGTGCTTCGGCGCCCCGTCCGGGTAGTCGCCGACCCACAGGATGTCGACTTCGTCGGCGTTGTGGCCGAACAGCTGCCACACCTTGTCCAGGTCCTGCGCCAGTTTCAGGCAAGCCTCCGCACACCCCGGTGCCGGCGCGGCGACGATGCGCCAGCGGCGTTCGGCGGGCTTCCAGTCGTAGGCGCTGCCGTCCGCGAGCATCGGCGCGATGCTTCGCGCGTCCGCAGGCGGCTGCAACATCAAACCGTGGTTCTTGTGCGTCGCCGGCTGCCAGCCGGAGAAGCGCAGGATGCCCGCACCGAACACGGTGCCGAAGAACAGGGCGAACAGGGCGACGAGCATCCACCGCCCGCGACGCCGCTGGGCGGGATCGAATGGTTTTGGGTCCATGGACGTCATTTTCTCACGCCCGGGCGATCATTGCCCCTCTGGCAACGCGGGGCGACACCGTCCAGCAGGCAAAGCCCCTTGAAGGCCGTTCGGGGCGGGCCTGTCGAACCACGTTCTTTGCGATTCCCTGCAGGACCTGTCCACCCGGCACTTACAAGCCCTTTCGCGCGCCTCTCCGACTGCGCCAGGTCAGCAGCAGCGCAGTGACCAGCACCGCACCGGCCAACCCGAACCACTGCACCGCGTAGCCGATGTGGCGCTCCGGCGGCAGCGTATTGGGCAGGACGTCGAGGTCGCGGGCATAGCCCAACGGCAGGTCCGGGTCCAGCTTCAGCAGGCGGGGCGCCAATGCCGGCAGCTTCAGTGCCTGCGCCAGCTCCTCACGCTGCAGCGCGATCACCAACAGACTGCCGTCGGCTTGCACGGCGGGCGGCGCCTGCGCGATGCCTTCCGACGGCGGCGGCACCAGCAGTCCCGACAGGCGCTGCCGCCCGGCCACCGGTGCCACGGCCGGCATCGCGCGGTTTCCCGGCACGGGCAACCAGCCCAGCTCCACCAGCAAGGGAGCAGCGTCGACGGGTTGGAAGACGCGATACGCGCGCACGCCGGGCCGCCGGTCGCGCGTCTGGTTGTCCAGCAGGATCGCCGGTCCTGACAGGAACTCGCCTTCGCCACCGGCCCAGTCGTAGGACTGCGTGCGGCCCGCATCTTCCGCCAGTGCCAGCGGCTGCGGGCGACGCTCCGCGAGTACGCGCGCGGTCTCCGCCAGCATGGCCTCCTTCTGCTCGGCCCGGCCCCACTGCCAGGCGCCCAGGCTGCAGAACAACGACATGGCCAGCACGGCCAGCGTCCAACCGACCGGCAGCGGCATGTGCCGGCTCACGCACTGCGTCCGAATGTCGCACCCACCTTCGGCTCACGCCGGGGGAGCGATAATGCGCGCCTCACCGCCCGGGCCCCGTCGAGGACGCCATGAACGATTCGCTGAAAACCCTGCTGATCATCGCCTTCCTCATCCTCATCGTCTGGAACCTGGGCGCGGGCCTGTACTACATGCTGGTGGACAAGGGCGAAAGCAAGCGCACCGTCAATGCGCTGACCCGTCGCATAGCGCTGTCCGTGGGCCTGATCCTGCTGGTCGTCCTGGCCATCTACATGGGATGGATCACCCCGCATGGGGTCAATCCCGGCTGACGCCGTGAGGCGTGGAACGCGATTCCTGGTTCGCAGAAGCAAAAAAGCGACGGGCTTCCGTCGCTTTTTGCTGGATACGGCGTTCGCTGTCGCGAATCACGAATCCCGGATCACCTGTCCCGTCCCTTACAGCACGTAGACGAACAGGAACAGGCCCAGCCACACCACGTCCACGAAGTGCCAGTACCACGCCACGGCCTCGAAGCCGAAGTGGTTGTCCTTGGTGAAGTGGCCCTTGGCGCAGCGGAACCAGATGATCGCCAGCATGATGGTGCCCAGTGTCACGTGCAGGCCGTGGAAGCCGGTCAGCATGAAGAACGTGGAGCCGTAGATGCCCGAGCCCAGCGTCAGGTTCAGTTCCTTGTAGGCGTGGATGTACTCCTCGGCCTGGAAGAACAGGAACACGCAACCCAGCAGCACCGTGGCGCCCAGCCAGATCAGCAGCTGGCTGCGGTTGCCGGCCTTCAGCGCATGGTGCGCGATGGTGATGGTGACGCCCGAGGTCAGCAGGATCAGCGTGTTGAGCAGCGGCAGGCCCCACGCGGGGATGGTCTGGAACTGGCCACCCACCTGGCCCGGACCCGCGCTCGGCCACGCGGCCGAGAAGCCTTCCCACAGCAGGCTGTTGGTCATCACGCCGTCGCCTTCGCCACCCAGCCACGGCAACGCCAGCGTGCGGGCATAGAACAGCGCGCCGAAGAACGCGGCGAAGAACATCACTTCCGAGAAGATGAACCACACCATGCCCATGCGGAACGACACGTCCACCTGGCGGTTGTAGTGGCCGCTGACCGATTCGCGGATCACGTCGCCGAACCACATGAACAGCGTGGCGCACAGCATCACCACGCCCGTATAGAAGACCCACATGCCCCAGGCCGCGTCATTGAGCCAGCTGGCCACGCCCACCATGGTGACGAACATGGCGATGGAGCCCACGAACGGCCACTTGGAGCTGTGCGGCACGAAGTAGATGTTGGCGTCTGGCGATTGGGCTTGTGCCATGGCGTTGTTTCCGTTGCGTAAGACGTGGTCAGGGTGCCGCGAGCGGCGAGGGCGACGCGTTGCCCGTACCGATCTGCGCGGTCAGTGCGTCGTTCTTGAAGAAGGTATAGGACAGGGTGATGGTCTTCACTTCCGCCGGCAGGTCCGGGTCCACGATGAAGCGGACCGGCATGTCGCGGCTTTCGCCGGCCTGCAGGGTCTGGGCCGTGAAGCAGAAGCACTCGGTCTTGGTGAAATAGCCCGAGGCGCGGGCCGGCGCCACCGACGGCACCGCGCTGCCGACGACGGCGCGCTCACTGTCGTTGCGGGCGAAATACTTCGCCTCGTACAGCTCGCCGGGCACCACTTCCATGGTCAGCTGTTCCGGCCGGAACGCCCACGGCAGCTTGGAGTTGACGCCACCATCGAACTGCACGGTCACCGTGCGCGCGACCTTGGTCGCCGCCGCTGCGGCCACCTGGCCGGGCCCTTGCTCCAGGCGGATGCCGAATACCTTCTCGCAGGCGATGCGGTACAGCGGCACCAGCGAGAACGTCAGCACGAACACCGCCACCGCCACGCCCACCAGCTTGAACAGCCCGGCCGAGTTGGACTTGGCCGCGCTCATGCGCTCAACACCGCGCGGCCGATGAAGGCCACGAAGATCGCGAACGCGATGCCGCCGATCACCCACGCCGTCCGCAGCACCGCCTTGCGGCGGCGCGCGAGTTCCTCGGGAGTCAGCACGGGGGCGTTCATGGCGCGATGCTCGGCCGTCTCAGTGCGTCACGTCGCCGTGCGCCAGGTCGCCGTCCTTGATGACCGGCGGCGTGGTGAACGTGTGGTGCGGCGCGGGCGACGGCACGGTCCATTCCAGGCCCTTCGCGTTTTCCCACGCACGCGCCTCGGCCTTCTTGCCGCTGCGCAGCGAAGACCACAGGATCGCGGCCATGATGAACGGCGTCAGGAACATGCCGAACGCACCGATCGAGCTGATGAAGTTCCAGTCCGCGAACACCGGGTTGTAGTCCGGGATGCGGCGCGGCATGCCGGCCAGGCCCAGGAAGTGCTGCGGGAAGAACAGCAGGTTGACGAACACGATCGTCCACCAGAAATGGAACTTGCCCCAGAACTCGTTGTACATGCGGCCGGTCCACTTCGGCCACCAGTAGTAGGTGGCGGCGATGATGGAGAACAGCGCGCCGGTCACCAGCACGTAGTGGAAGTGCGCCACCACGAAATAGGTGTCGTGGTACTGGAAGTCCGCCGGCACGATGGCCAGCATCAGGCCGGAGAAGCCGCCGATGGTGAACAGGATCACGAAGCCCACGGCCCACAGCATCGGCGTTTCGAAGCTCAGCGAGCCCTTCCACATCGTGCTGACCCAGTTGAACACCTTCACGCCGGTCGGGATGGCGATCAGCATGGTGGCGAACATGAAGTAGATCTCGCCACCCAGCGGCATGCCCACCGTGAACATGTGGTGCGCCCACACGATGAACGACAGGAACGCGATCGAGGCGGTCGCGTACACCATGGCCTGGTAGCCGAACAGCGGCTTGCGGCTGAAGGTCGGGATGATTTCCGACACCACGCCGAACGCCGGCAGGATCATGATGTAGACCTCGGGGTGACCGAAGAACCAGAAGATGTGCTGGTACATCACCGGGTCGCCGCCGCCGGCCGCGTTGAAGAAGCTGGTGCCGAAGAACTTGTCGGTCAGCAGCATGGTCACCGCGCCCGCCAGCACCGGCATCACCGCGATCAGCAGGAACGCGGTGATCAGCCAGGTCCAGCAGAAGATCGGCATCTTCAGCAGGTCGATGCCCGGTGCGCGCATGTTGAGCACCGTGGCGATGATGTTGATCGCGCCCATGATCGAGCTGACGCCCATCATGTGGATGGCGAAGATGGTCAGCGCCACGTTCGCGCCGCCCTGCAGCGACAGCGGCGGGTACAGCGTCCAGCCACCGGCCGGCGCGCCGCCCGGCAGGAACAGCGAGCTGAGCAGCAGGGTGAAGGCGAACGGCATGATCCAGAAGGACCAGTTGTTCATGCGCGGCAGCGCCATGTCCGGCGCGCCCACCTGCAGCGGGATCATCCAGTTGGCCAGGCCGACGAACGCCGGCATCACGCCACCGAAGATCATGACCAGCGCATGCACCGTGGTCATCTGGTTGAAGAACTCGGGGCTGACCAGCTGCAGGCCCGGCACCATCAGCTCGGCACGGATCACCACCGACATGCCCGCGCCGATGATGAACATGATGAAGCTGAAGATCAGGTAGAGCGTGCCGATGTCCTTGTGGTTCGTGGAGAAGAACCACCGCTCGATGAAGCTCTGCTGGTGACCGTGGTGATCGTCATGATGATCGACGGCGGTGTTGGCCATGTGCGTAATCTCTTGCAGCTGATGCGGGCGGTCGATCAACCCTGCGCCGACGGCGCGGGGGTCTCGGCGGTGGGGGCGGCGTCAACGGCCGGGGCCGTCGTGGCGTCGGCCGGCGCGGCCTCTTCCACCGGCGCGGCCGGGGCGGGGGCGGCAGCCGGGGCGGGCTTCTTCGAAGCCAGCCACTGCTCGTACTCGGCCTTCGGCACCGCCTTCACGACGATCGGCATGAAGCCGTGGTCCTTGCCGCACAGCTCGGCGCACTGGCCGCGGTAGATGCCCGGTTCCTTGATGTCGGTCCAGGCCTCGTTGACGATGCCCGGGATGGCGTCCTGCTTCCAGCCCAGCGCCGGCACCCACCACGCGTGGATGACATCGTCGGCGGTGATCACGAAGCGGATCTTGGTGTTGGTGGGCAGCACCAGCTGGTTGTCGACGTCCAGCAGGTAGTGCGGGTGCGCCTTGATCTCTTCCTGCGTCGTCGCCTTGTTCTGGCGCAGGCGGTCGGACTCGCGGTCCAGCCGGCTGGTGAATTCCACGCCCTCGCCCAGGTATTCGTACTTCCACATCCACTGGTAGCCGGTGACCTTGACGGTCATCTCGGAATCGCGGGTGTCGTACATGGCGATCAGCTTGGCGGTCGCCGGCCAGGCCATGACCACCAGGATCAGCACCGGGATGACGGTCCAGATGATCTCGGCCGTGGTGTTGTGGCTGAACTGTGCCGGCACCGCGCCCTTGGAATGGCGGAACTTGAACATCGCGTAGCCCATCGCACCGAACACGATGATGCCGATGACGATGCAGACCCACAGCGCGATCATGTGCGCGTCATAGGCATGCTGCGACGACGCCGTCACGCCCTTGCCCATGTTCAGCTGCCACGGCTTCGGGTCCGCCGACTGCGCCCAGGCCAGCGCCGGCATTGCCAGCAGCGTGCACGCCGTCATCAACCGCTTCCACATCCCATTCACTTGCGTCATTGCCTAGACCCCAATGCGTCATCGGTTGCGGCCACTCGCGGCCGCCAGTAAATCCTGCAATCTGTCCGCCAGCTCCCGGCGTTCGGCCGGCCCCAGGAAGTTGCCCACCTGGACCTGCCTGCCGCTGGAGGCCAGCGAAATCCTTTCGCCATCCCGCTCGATGCACAGGCGCACCCAATAGGGATGCGCCCGGAACACCGCCCCTGACACGGAGGTGGTGACCTCCACCGCGTCCGGACCGATGCTGATGTCTTCCCTCCGGTCGCCACTGCGCCACAGCACGCGCAGCGCCGTGGCCAGGATGGCCGAATGGAGCAATGCAAAAGCCGGGGCGAAGGCATTGCCTCCCCACCAGCCCAGCATGGCGACGATCCACATCGCGCCCGACAGCGCCACGAACAACATCACGAACTGGCGGCGCGTCAGCGCCCGCGGCGGCCGCAGCCTGAGCTGCGCGCCGTGTCCGTCCCACGATGACGGCACCACTTCGATCATGTCGCCCGCCACACGATCCGGGCTGCGGAAAACCGTTAAATGGTAGCTCCCGCCACACTTTGCGGCAAGTTTCATTGATCCAGGACAAGGTGCTCGGCCCGGCCGCGCGAACCTCATCCGGCATCCGCGGATGCATTCCGCGACCACCGTCACCGCAGGGCGCAGGAGGACGGGCAACCCCCGCAAGCGGGCAACGGCGGGCATATCCGGGCCGCGCGCACGGCCCTAAACTAGTGGACTGCCTTTGGACTGCCCTGCCGTCATGTCGACACCCTCGCCTGTCCCGTCGCCCGCCGTTCCGCCGGCCGGCCGCATCATTTCCCCCGAAATCCCCGCTCCGCCGTCCCCGTTGCGCGCCGCGATCACCGCCGCCTGGCTGCGCGACGAGACCGGACATGTCCACGAACTGCTGGAGCAGGCGCGCCTGCCGGCCAACGAGCAGATCCAGGCGCAACGGCTTGCGGTGGACCTGGTGAAGCGGGTCCGCGCCCGCGCACAGGACCAGGGCGCCATCGAAGCCTTCATGCGCCAGTACGACCTCGGCAGCGACGAAGGTGTGCTGTTGATGTGCGTGGCCGAGGCCCTGCTGCGCATCCCGGACCAGGAGACCGCCGACAAGCTGATCCGCGACAAGCTGGGCGACGCGGACTGGGAGCGGCACCTGGGCCAGAGCGACTCCGTGCTGGTCAACGCCTCCACCTGGGGCCTGATGCTGACCGGTAAGCTGGTCAACCTGAACGACCTGACCCGCGCCGACGTGCCTGGCGCGTTCAAGCGCCTGGTCGGCCGCGTGGGCGAGCCGGTGATCCGGCTGGCCGTGCGCCAGGCCATGCGGATCATGGGCCACCAGTTCGTCATGGGCCGCACGATCGACGAAGCGCTGTCGCGCAGCCGCAAGGGCGAGAACGCCGACTACCGCTATTCCTTCGACATGCTGGGCGAGGGCGCGCTGACCACCCGGGACGCCGCCCGCTACCTGGAGGCCTATCGCCAGGCGATCCATGCGATCGGCCGCACCGGCCCCTTCGCCGACGTGTTCGCCGCGCCCAGCATCTCGATCAAGCTGTCCGCGCTGCACCCGCGCTATGAGCACGCCAAGCGCGCCCGCGTGATGAAGGAACTGGCCCCGGCCATCCTCGAACTGGCGCAACTCGCCAAGTCCTACGGCATCGGCTTCACCATCGACGCCGAAGAGGCCGACCGCCTGGAGCTGTCGCTGGACCTGATCGAGGCCACGTTCTCCGATGCCTCGCTCGATGGCTGGGAAGGCTACGGCCTGGCCGTGCAGGCCTACCAGAAGCGCACGCCGTACGTGATCGACTTCCTCGCCGACCTCGCCCGTCGCGTCGGTCGCCGCATGCCGGTGCGCCTGGTCAAGGGCGCCTACTGGGATGCCGAGATCAAGCGCGCGCAGATCGATGGCCATCCGGGCTATCCCGTGTTCACGCGCAAGCCGAACACCGACGTGTCCTATCTCGCCAACGCGCGCCGCATGCTCGACCACGGCAATGCGCTGTACCCGATGTTCGCCACCCACAACGCGCAGACCATCGCCGCGATCCGCTTCATCGCCAACGGCCGTCCTTACGAGCACCAGAAGCTGCACGGCATGGGCGACGACCTGTATGCCGAAGTGGTGCCGAAGCACCGGCTGGACACGCCATGCCGCGTGTACGCGCCCGTGGGCTCGCACGAAGACCTGTTGCCGTACCTGGTGCGCCGCCTGCTCGAGAACGGCGCCAACAGCAGCTTCGTCAACCGCATCACCGACGAGAACGTGGCCATCGAGGACCTGGTGCGCGACCCGGTGCAGACCGTGTCGGAATTCGAATCCATCCCGCACCCGCGCATCCCGCTGCCGGTCGATCTTTTCCGGAGCCAACCCGCTCCCATCGCCTCTTCTGACAGGAACAACTCCATGGGCGCCAACCTCGCCAACGACAACGACCTGCGCGCGCTGGCCGAGCGCATCAACGCCGCCGTGAAGCCGTGGCGCGCCGCGCCGCTGGTGCCGGGCGCGGTCGTGTCGAGCGCTGCGCTGCCGGTGACCAATCCCGCCGACCGCCGCCAGACCGTCGGCGAATGGCAGCCGGCCGACGGCGGCACGGTCGAGAAGGCGCTGGCGAACGCTGTCGGCGCACAGCCGGCCTGGGACCGCACGCCGGCCGCCAGCCGCGCCGCCATCCTCGAGCACGCCGCGAACCTGCTGGAGCAGCGCCTGCCCGACTACATTGCGCTGTGCGTGAAGGAAGCCGGCAAGACCATCCCCGACGGCGTCGCCGAAGTGCGCGAAGCGGTCGACTTCCTGCGCTACTACGCCGCCCAGGCGCGCGCGCAGTTCGGCGCGCCCGAACAGCTGCCCGGCCCGACCGGCGAATCCAACCAGCTTCAACTGCAGGGCCGCGGCGTGTTCGTCTGTATCAGCCCGTGGAACTTCCCGCTGGCGATCTTCCTGGGCCAGGTCAGCGCCGCGCTCGCCGCCGGCAACAGCGTGATCGCCAAGCCGGCCGAACAGACCAACCTGATCGGCCACGCGGCGGTGAAGCTGCTGCACGAAGCCGGCGTTCCGGAAGCCGTGCTGCAGTTCCTGCCCGGCGACGGCGCCACCGTCGGCGCCGCGCTGACCAAGGACCCGCGCGTGGCCGGCGTAGCCTTCACCGGTTCCACCGACACCGCGCGCGCCATCAACCGCGCGCTCGCCGGCCGCGACGCCGGCCCGATCGCCACGCTGATCGCCGAAACCGGTGGCCAGAACGCCTTTATCGCCGACTCCTCCGCACTGCCGGAGCAGCTGGTCAAGGACGCGATGGGTTCGGCGTTCACCTCCGCAGGCCAGCGCTGCTCGGCCGCGCGCGTGCTGTTCGTGCAGGACGACATCGCCGACAAGGTGATGACGATGCTGGCCGGCGCGATGGACGAGCTGAAGATCGGCGACCCCGGCCTGCTGTCCACCGACGTGGGCCCGGTGATCGATGCCGATGCGCTGAAGATCCTCGACGACCATGCCGTGCGCATGGCGGCCGAAGCACGTCTGATCAAGCAGGCCAACGCCGGTGAAGAAACGGCGCACGGCACCTTCTTCGCGCCGCGCGCGTGGGAACTGAAGTCGCTGGATCAGCTGCACAAGGAAATCTTCGGACCGGCCCTGCACGTGGTGCGCTGGAAGGCCGACCAGCTGGATGCGGTGATCGACCAGATCAATGCCACCGGTTACGGCCTGACCCTGGGCGTTCACTCGCGCATCGACGAAACCATCGACCGCATCGCTGCACGCGTGAAGGTCGGCAACGTGTACGTCAACCGCAACCAGATCGGCGCGGTGGTCGGCGTGCAGCCGTTCGGCGGCCAGGGCCTGTCGGGTACGGGACCCAAGGCCGGCGGCCCGCACTACCTGCCGCGCTTCGCTACCGAGAAAACGGTCACCGTCAACACGACCGCCGCAGGCGGCAACGCCTCGCTGCTGACGCTCGGCGACTGAGCCCGGGCTCCGCCGCGCATCGGCAGCTCTCACGTTGCATGCACAGCCCCGCTCCGGCGGGGCTTTTCTTTGGGCATGACCCACGGCACTGCTTGCCCGGGCATCGGCAGGCGATGCTGTCCCCACCCCACCCGTCGCTGGACCTTCACCCCGCCTGCGTGAACATCAGCCGATCCCGCCTGCCGGATTGATCCACATCCTGCGTTCTAGCGTCGACAAGGAGTTTCACGGCCAGCAGGGCCCCCGCGCATGACGACCGACTTCTACAACCTGCTGCTCAGCGACTCCGCCCTCGCCGCCGTGCTGCTCGCGCTCTTCTTCTACGTGGGCAGGGTCTCGCGCGGCGTGCGCGGCATCGCCACCTGGGGCGTGGCGCATTTCCTGTATTCCCTCGGCGCCGCGATGCTGGACGGCACTGCGCAGATGCTGGTGCGCGCCGGTGACGCGTCGCTCGCGCAAGCGATTGCCGGCCTGGGTGGCCTGCTGGCCTGCGCCGGCCTTGCCGGCCTGGCCTGGTCGATCATCCAGTTCGTGCAGCAGCGCGCGCTGACAGGGTGGGAACGTGCGCTGCTGCCGCTGTGCATCGGCTTCTCATTGGTCGGCGCGGTGGCGGGCGGCAGCGTTGACGCGCAGGGCGCTGCGATGAGCGCCACCGAAGTCATCGTGCTGGCGGTGATGATCCGGCACCTGCTCGCGCTGCGCAGCGCGCCCGACCATGTGCCGGCCAGACTCATGATCACCGGCTGTTTCGTGTTGCTGTGGCTGTATGGCGGCGACCTGCTCGCCGCACTGACCGGGCGCTATGGCCCCAATCCGGTCTGGGTGAACCTGGACCTGTCGATCTGGTTCATGCTCAATTTCTGCATGCTGATGCTGGCCAGCTTCCGCGCGGCCGAACCGCTGCGTCGTGGCGCGCTGTTCGATCCGCTCACCGGCGCGCTCAATCGCCGCGGCCTGGACAACGAACTGCAGGCCCGCAGCGGGCGGCATGCCGCCGAGCACGGGCTGGCCGTGATCGCACTGGACCTGGACCACTTCAAGGCCGTCAACGACGATCATGGCCACGAAGCGGGCGACCTGGTGCTGCAGCGCTTCTCCGATGTCGTGCGCAGCTGTATCCGCGGCGACGACCTGTTCGCGCGCCTGGGGGGGGAGGAGTTCATGCTGGTCCTGCGCGACACGCAGGCCGAAACCGCGCAGGCCCTTGCCGAACGCATCCGCCAGCAGGTGATGGCGCTTGAATTCGCTCCGGTCGGGACGGGAATCCGCATCACCGTCAGCCTGGGCGTGTCGTTCGCCGCCGACCGCAACGCGCCCTACGACACTCTGGTGCGCCTGGCCGACGAAGCCCTGTACGCCGCCAAGCATAAGGGCCGCAACCGGATCGAGGTACGCTGGCACCCTGCGCAAGCTGCCTAACGTATCACGGAACAACTTCGCGGCAAGCACGAGAATGGAGGCTTTCCCGGTGATCACCATGTCAACAGCCACTATCCCTCCATGCCTGCTGCACTTCCATATCTTCAAGAATGGCGGGTCAACACTGGACTGGATTCTCCGGCGAAATTTCGGCGACGCATTCCGGGAAGTCCACGGGCCTAATGCCGAGTCCACGCTTGTGGAAGAAGACATTGAACTGATCCTTAAGGAGGATCCTTCATCTATCGCATTCAGCAGTCATCACTTCAGATTTCCGATTGATCGGTTATCGCGGGTTTTTCCAATCGTACTGCTGAGGCATCCGCTGGACAGAATCGCGTCCATTTTCGAACAAGAGCGTCGTGCAGGCCTAGTGGACTCGTACACAGGCTTGGCTGATTGGGTGCATCGCTGTCTGGAAGAACGACCTTACGTGCTGTGTGATACACAGACATCGTTCTTTGCGCGCGGCGGCGTCTATTACGAGCCGCCCAATGAGATCGACCTGAGTACCGCGAGAACGAGAATCGAAGCGCTCGACTTCGTGGGGGTGGTCGATGAGTACGACGCCAGCATGGTCAGCTTGGAGCACCAGCTCCGTCCATGGTGGCCAAGTTTCGATGCAAGATATTTCCCCCAGAATCGAAGCGATCGCGATCCTTCCCTAGACGCTCGCCTGGCTATCCTGGAGAAACTCCTTGGCGACGAACTTTTCAGAAGATTGGAGAGGAACAATCTATATGACGCTCGATTGGTCGAATACGCGAGAAGCAAGCTCCACCAGAAGCTTGAGGAGACTGCGGGCGCCCACTCAACCATCGAGGACTTCGCGGCGCGGTGCGCCACCCTTCGCTGAATAGGGAGTGCCTGCTATGCTCAAACTCGTCCCATTGCTTGTTGTACTGTGCTTTCCTATCGCTGCGGCGACCGCGGCCGGTACCTGCCAAGGTTTCCCGGGAACCGCACCGAAGGGCGAACTGACCGCCACGCGCGTGGCCGCTGCACGCGCGGACGACAGCGAAGAGCGCCTGTACGAAGGCGCAGTGTGGCGCGACGGCGCGCTGTATCTGTCGGACTTCGTCCACAACGGCCGCTTCCCCTCGCGCATCCGCCGCTTCACCCCGCCGGACCGCTGGGAAACCATGGTCGAGGACAGCGGCAGCAACGGGCTCGCGCTGGATACGGACGGCCACCTCATCGCCGCCACCCACGACCGCAAGCAGGTGGCGCGGGTGGACCTGGCCGACGGCACGCGCACGCCACTGGTGTCGACGTTCGACGGCGCGCCATTCAACTCCCCGAACGACCTGGTGATGGCTGCCGACGGCACCCTCTACTTCACCGATCCCGACTACCAGCGCAAGGCCGCGCCCGGTGGCCAGCCCCTCACCCGCGTGTATCGCCACCACGAGGGCGTGACAACGGTGGTGGACGACAGCCTGCGCAATCCGAATGGCATCGCGCTGTCGCCGGATGGCGGCACGTTGTACGTGGCAGGCGGAACCGGCGATGGCGACGTGTTGCGCGCCTATCCGTTGCGCGACAGCGTGCCCGGCCCGGGCCGCGACCTGGCGCGCATCACCGGCGGCGACGGCCTGACGCTGGATTGCCTGGGCAACATCTACGTCACCGAACACGGCCAACAGCGCGTGCGCGTGTTCTCTCCCGCGGGTGACGTGCTGGCCACGATCCGCGTGGACGCCAACATCACCAATGCCGCGTTCGGCGGCGAAGACCGGCGCACGTTGTTCCTGACCGGCGCCGCGAGCCTGTGGTCGATCGAACTGCCGGTCGCCGGTCTTCCGTATTGATCCGGTGATGCAGGAAGGCAATGAAAAACCCCGCCGAGGCGGGGTTTTTCGTGGTTCGGATCCGTGCCGCGATCAGAACTTGTATTGCATCGCCACACCGAACAGGTCGGCGCCGCCCTCGAAGTCGCCCACCAGGCGCGCGCGCGTGCTGTTGGTCAGGTCGACTTCCGGCGTATCGACGATGTCGATCTTGACGTAGCTGGCGCTGAGCTCGAAATGCTCGGACACGTTCCAGGTCATGCCCAGCGAGTACCACATGCGGTCCTGGTCGGGCAGGCGCGGAGTGCGGTGCGGACGGCTGACCGGGGAGTCGTCGCGCGCCACGCCGGCGCGGAAGGTGAACTTGTCGCTGAACTTGTACTCGCCGCCGATCGAATAGAACCAGTTCTCATCCCAGCTGTAGTCCTCGACCGAGTCGGGCTGCGCGGGGTTGTCGAACTCGATGCGGATTTCCTGCAGCGACGACCAGTCGGTGCGGGTGGCTTCGGCCATCACGGTGAAGCGATCGGTGGCGTAGTAGGTGGCGCTGAAGGCATCGATGGCCGGCGTGGTCAGATCGGCACCGCCGCCACCGTTGATGAAGACGCCGTTGCCGAGCGCGGCACGCACGTTGGCAGGCACTTCGAACACCGCGTCGCCGTCCAGCTCATGGTCGATCTCAGAGCGGTGCGAGTAACCCAGCGACAGCTTGTCGGTCGGGCGCCAGTTCATGCCGACGATCCAGCCGAAGCCGTTGTCGGTGCCGTTGATGCTGGCGAAACCGTCGTTGCGCTGCGGACCGAATTGCGCCGTCGGGCCCACGCAGGCAGCCGGGCTGCGGCCGCAGATGACGGTGCCAAAGTCGACGGCGTTGGACAGGGTGACGTCGGCGTGCTCGTAGATGAAACCCGCACCGACCGAGAAACGGTCGCTCAGTTCGAGGGATGCCGCCAGGGTCAGGTCGACGATCTTCACGTCGGATTCCAGCGCGTGGTAACGACCCTTCCAGCCATCGTCGTAGTCGGTCTTCAGGCCGAACGGCGCGCTGATCATCATGCCCAGCGTCAGGTATTCGAAATCGCCGCTCAGCGGCAGGATGAAGGAAGCGGCCGGCACGGCGGCCACGTCACCGGCGTCGCCACCGTTGCCGCCGGTCAGCGGCTGCTGGAACGGGGTGCCGGTCGCGGCGGTGCCGCTGCCTTCGAATTCGTAGGACAGGTCGATCGCGGTGACGTCGGCCTGCAGGGTGCGCTC
The DNA here is from genome assembly GCF_057773125.1 of Pseudoxanthomonas sp. 97-1-1. Taxonomy (NCBI): domain Bacteria; kingdom Pseudomonadati; phylum Pseudomonadota; class Gammaproteobacteria; order Lysobacterales; family Lysobacteraceae; genus Pseudoxanthomonas; species Pseudoxanthomonas sp. 97-1-1. The sequence goes on from NZ_JBYMTJ010000004.1 coordinate 173,233, forward strand.
GGTGAAGGTGGACATGACGGCCGGGTTGTTGACCACGACCGAGGCGTCGCCCTTGGCGGAAGCCGCACCGGCCATCGCGCGGCCCTGGGCCTTGACGCTGTTTTCCTTCAGCTGGAAGGCGGCGGCGTGCACGTCACCATAGGCGAGCACGCCTGCGATACCGAGCGCCAGCGCCGAAACGCGGGTGATGTTCTTTGCAAATTCCATGAATGATTTCTCCGGAGACGTGGGTAAAAGCGCCTGCGTCGTCCATGGCCGCGGGTGTTGTGGTCCACCCGTTCGGCCTGCCGGAAGCCCCTCCCGACATACGACGCCGTATGCAGTATACCTGCTAACTAAACTCTAACAATCCGTCGTAAGTCATTGCCCCTATTCAGTTTCGCCGCGACGCACCATGGGCAGTCCGGCAGTGAGCGGGTAGAGTGCCGACGCATGTTCGTTTCCCTCCCGTCCCGCCGGAAACCGCCCGTCCGCTGGGCCACGCCGACCCTGTTGGTGGTCCTGTCCGCCGCCTTCTGCTGGGCGTTGACCCTCGGGGAGGCCGCGCAGAGCTACCTGCTGACCCAATGGGGGGCGCTGACCGGCGGCATGGTGGCGCCGGAGGTCTGGCTGGCGTCGTTGCAGCGCGGCACGGTGCTGCGCCTGTTCACCGCGCTGTTCCTGCATGCGGACTGGGCGCATCTGCTGGGCAACCTGGTGTTCCTGCTGATCTTCGGCCTGCCCGCGGAACGGGCGATGGGGCCGTGGCGGTTCCTGCTGCTGTTCCTCGTGGGCGGTGCCGTGGCGAACGTCGCCGCCGTGCTCAGCATCGGAACACCCGACCGCGTCATCATCGGCGCCAGCGGTGCGATCTCCGCCGTCATCGGCGCCTACCTGGCCCTGTTCCCCACCGCCAAGCTGGGCGTGGTGCTGCCGCTGGGCCTGTTCCTCGAATTCGTGAAGGCGCCGGCCTCGCTCCTGATCGGCATCTGGGCACTGCTGCAGGTGGTCTTCGCCTACACGGGCCCCGCCTTCGGCACCGTGGCGTGGTCGGCGCACATCGCGGGCTTCCTGTTCGGCGTGGTGTTCGCCCTGTTCGTGCGCGCCGCCATCGCACGGCGGATGCGCAAGCGGCAGGGATACTGAAGAGGCCACCTGCCGCCCACGATGCCCGTCGTCATCCCGGCTTGCGCCGGGAACGGAAGCGGGCCCGCCTGTCGACGGGTGCCGGCCGCACGCAACGCACTCCGTATAATCCGCTGCATGAAAACCACGCTCTACAAGGTCACCTTCCACAACCACACCAAGGTCTACGAGCTGTACGCGCGCAAGGTGGCGGCGAGCAGCCTGTGGGGATTCACCGAGGTGGGCGAACTGGTGTTCGACATGCACGAAGGCCTGGTGGTGGACCCCACCGAAGAACGCCTGCGCGACGAGTTCGGCAACACCAAGGTCCTGCACCTGCCGATGCAGAGCATCATCCGGGTGGAAGAGGTGGAGCGGAAAGGCCAGTCGGCGATCCGCGACGCGGCCACCGGCGAGAAAGTGGTGACACCGTTCCCGATGCCGGCGAAGCCGCGCTAGGCGCGCCTCCCGCTTCCGATGGAGCGGCCTCCGTCGCGATGCAGGCATCCGGCTTCGCGACGGATGTCGCGCCCACGTCCGCCAACGCTCAGCGCCGCTGCTGGCTCGAGGGCGCCCGCGCCGTGGCGACCACCTTCTTCAGTTCGACCAGCGCCGCCGTGATCGGCGCATCACCGTCGAGCACGTCACCCGGCGTGTAGCCGGCCGCACCTTCTTCGTCGCCGCGCAGATGACCGGGCAGTGTGGCCTCGGTGATGTACGGCTGGCCATCCGGCCCGATCGCCGTGCCCGGCTTGCCATCCTGTTCCGGCTTGACCACCACGTCGGGCACGATGCCGCTGGCCTGGATCGATTTGCCGCTGGGCGTGTAGTAGCGCGCAGTCGTCAACTTCACCGAATCGCCGTTGTCGAGCGGCAGCACCGTCTGCACCGAGCCCTTGCCGAAGGTGCGACTGCCCACCACGCGTGCGCGCTTGTTGTCGCGCAGCGCGCCGGCCAGCACTTCAGAGGCGCTGGCCGAGCCTGCGTCCACCAGCACCACCACGGGCGCGCCGTTCAAGCGGTCGCCCGGCGTGGCATCGAATTTGGAGTCGCTGATCGACATCCGCCCGCGGGTGCTGACGATGTTGCCCTTGTCGAGCAGGTCGTCGGCCACCTGCACTGCCGCCAGCAGCAGTCCACCCGGATTGCTGCGCAGGTCCAGCACGAGTCCGCGCAGCTTCCCGTTCTCCTGCAGCCTGTCCACCTGCTTCTGGAAATCGGCGGCGGTGTCGGTCTGGAATGCGCTGATGCGAACGTAGCCGTAGCCCGGCTCCAGCACGCGGCTGCGCACGCTGGTGATGCGGATGGTGTCCCGCACCAGGGTCACGTCGAACGGCTTGGGCGTGCCATCGCGCAGGATCGTCAGCACGATCCGGCTGCCCGGCGCGCCACGCAGCGGCTCCATGCCGTCTTCGGCGCTGATCGGCTTGCCGTCGATGGCGGTGATGACGTCGCCGGACCTGATGCCCGCCTTCGCGGCGGGCGTGTCGTCGATCGGCGACACCACCAGCAGCGTCCGGTCGGGCTGCTGCTGCAGTTCCACGCCGATGCCTTCGTAGGCGCCGGTGGCCTGTTCGTCGAAGGCGTCGGAATCTTCCTTGTCGAAGTAGGTGCTGTGCGGATCCAGGTCCAGCAACAGGCCCCGGATGGCGGACTGCATCAGTTCGCGGTCTTCGACCGGTTCGACATACGCCTCCTTGACCGCATTGAACACGGCCACGTAGCGGCGGATCTCGTCCAGCGGCACTTTCGACGGGGCGTTTTCCGCGGCATCGGGATCGTCGCTGGGCGCGACCACCGGCGGCGTCTCCGGCAGTGGCGCCTGCTGCTGCGCCCACGCCGGCATGCACGCGAACAGGGCGACGGTCAGGGTGGCCAGGGAAAGACGCAGCGGCATGCAGACGCTCCAGGAGGGGCTTGATGGGACTTCGCGCACGGGCGCGAAGTTCACCGGATTATGCGCGAAGCCACCTGGCACGTTTGTTCAAGCCGGGTTAGGGCCCGGCGCCCTGTTCATCGCCGCTGCAGCCACGATGCCGGGTCGACCGGCTGGCCGTTGCGGCGCAGTTCGAAGTACAGCGCAGCCTGGCCCTGTCCGCCCGACGTGCCCACACGCGCCACCGCATCACCCCGCTTGACCCGTTCGCCGCTGTCCTTCAGCAGGCTGTCGTTGTGCGCGTACAGGCTCATGTAGCCATTGCCATGATCGAGGATCAGGATCAGGCCGTACCCCGTCATCCATTCGGAAAACACCACGGTACCGTCCGCCACCGCCGTGACCGGCGTGCCCGAAGGTGCGCCGATCAGCACGCCGGTGCTGGCGCGACCATCGGGCATGCGTCCGCCATAGCGCGCCAACAGACTGCCCGATACCGGCCAGCCCAGACCGCCGACTTTCAGCGGAGGTGCGGAGGCCACGGCCGGACGCGGCGCAGGCGGGGTGCGCGTACTGCGTGACGCGGTACCGGCACTGTCGCGCTTCTGTGCCGCTGCCGCAGCGGCTTCGCGGCGTGCGGCGGCACGACGTTCGGTCTCGGCACGCGCAGCTGCGGCGCGCAGGTTGTCCAGCAGGCGTTGCAGCGAACGCGCGTCCTGTCCCAGCGCCTTTTCCTTTGCGGCACGATCCTGGTATCGCTCGTCCAGGTCCGCGACCAGGCTCGCGCGTGTCCTGCGGGCCTTCTCCAGTTGCGAGACCTGCTCGCGCTGCCTTGCCCGCGCCGTGTCCAGCTCGGTGCGACGGGCCACGATGTCGCGCTCCACCTGGTCCAACGCCGCCAGCTCGGTGTTCAATGTCGCGATGCGCCGCGCCTGGTCCCGCTGCACGTAGCGGTGGTAGGCCAGCAAGCGGTTCGCATCGGCCACGCGATCCTGCGACAGCAGCACCTTCAACGGGGCGTCGTCGCCCTGCTGGTAGGCCGCACGCACCAGTGCCGTGAGCTGCCGGCGCTGCGACGCCTGCTGCGCCTGCATGGCATCGCGCTTCTGCTGCAGCGCCTGCAGCGCGGCGGCCTCGCGACGCAGGGCCGCTTCGGTCTCGGACAGCGACCGCGTCGTGCGACCGACCTGCTCGTCCGCATCGCGCAGCTGGCGCGACGCCGTGCCACGCTCGCCTTCCAGCTTGCGGCGCTCCTGCGCGATCGATTTCAGCTCGCTGCGCACGCGCTCCAGCTTGCGTTCGGTCTCGCGCGGATTCTGCGCCGGCGCAACCGCCGCGACGGCCAGCCCGGCGAGCAGGAGCGCGGTGAACGCAGTGCGCGCGCGGCTGGGCATCAGGCGCCGATCAGGCTGCGGCCGCTCATGTCGGCCGGCTGCGCAAGGCCCAGCAGATCCAGCAGCGTCGGCGCCACGTCGCGCAACGCACCCCCGCTGCGCAACGTCACCGCACGCTGGCCCGCGCTTTCTGGCAACACGAGGACCAGCGGCACCGGGCCGACCGTGTGTGCGGTGTGCGGCTGGCCGGTGGCCGGATCGCGCATCATTTCCAGGTTGCCGTGGTCGGCGGTGATGAGCAGCGCACCACCGGCCTTGCGCACGGCGGCATCCACTTCACCGATGGCCACGTCCACCGCCTGCGCGGCGAGGATCGCGGCATGCAGGTCGCCGCTGTGTCCGACCATGTCGGGATTGGCGATGTTGCAGATGATGGCGTCGAAGCGGCCCGAGCCAATGGCCTCCACCAGCTTCGCGGTCAGCTCTGGGCAACTCATTTCCGGCTGCAGGTCGTAGGTGGCCACTTTCGGGCTGGGAATCAGGATGCGTTCCTCGCCGGCGAACACATCCTCGCGTCCGCCGCTGAAGAAGAACGTCACGTGCGCGTATTTCTCCGTCTCGGCGATGCGCAACTGGGTCAGGCCCGCGTCCGCCAGCAGTTCGCCGAAGGTCTGGCGCAGGTCGTCCGGCGCGAACGCCACCGGCGCGGGCAGCTTGGCGTCGTACTCGGTCAGGCAGACGAAGCGGGCCAGCGACGGCTTGCGTGCATCGAAGCCGTCGAACGCGGGTGACACGAACGCCGCCGTCAGCTGGCGCGCGCGATCGGCGCGGAAGTTCATGAAGACCACGGCATCGCCGTCGGCCATCGGTTGGGCGCCGTCGATCACGGTCGGCAGCACGAACTCGTCATTCTCGCCGCGCGCGTACGCGGCTTCCAGCGCGGCCACGCCGCTGGCGGCATGGTGGTCGCTGCGTGCCTCCACCATCGCGTCCCACGCCAGGCGCAGGCGGTCCCAGCGCTTGTCGCGGTCCATGGCGTAGTAGCGGCCGCTGACCGAGGCGATGTGCGCGTTGCCGAGTTCCGCACACAGGTCCTGCAGCGCGCGCAGGCTGGGTTCGGCCGACTTCGGCGGCGTGTCGCGGCCATCCAGGAAGGCGTGCACCGCGACGCGCGGCACGCCCTGGCGCTTGGCCAGGTCCAGCATCGCGAAGATGTGCAGTTCATGGCTGTGCACGCCGCCCGGCGACAGCAGGCCGAACACGTGCAGGGTCTTGCCTGCGGCCTTGACCGCCTCGCAGGCGGCGACAAGCTCGGCATTGGCGAAGAAGCTGCCGTCCTCGATGGCAGCGTCGATGCGGGTCAGGTCCTGGTAGACGATGCGGCCCGCCCCCAGGTTCATGTGCCCCACTTCCGAATTGCCCATCTGCCCCTCGGGCAGGCCCACATGGCGGCCTTCGGTGTGGATCAGCGTGTGCGGGGCGTTCGCCAGCAGGCGGTGCCAGTTCGGCAGCGTGGCCTGCGCCAGCGCGTTGTCGGCGGGATCTTCGCGATGCCCCCAGCCATCCAGGATCAGCAGCACGACGGGCTTGGGACGCTTCACGCGCATGTTGTCTTCAGGCGGGGGGGATGCGGACACGGCAGGATTCCAGTGACTTCAGGCAGGTGACGATTGTAGCGAAGCGTGGTGCCATGGCGTCCCCGATGACGGCCGGGCTAAACCTTTCCCTCCCCGCGCGCATCACAGTCATCAACACCACCCGAAGGATGACCCCATGACCCGTACCCGCACCGTCCTGCTGCTGACCCTGGCCCTGGCTGCCACGCCCGCGCTGGCCCAACAGGAGATCTCCAAGGTGAACGGCAGTGTCACCGCCGAGGCCGGCCAGACCTATGCCGACCTGGACACCGTCAACGGCAGCATCCGCATCGGGGATGGCGCCACCGCCGAGGATGCCAGCACCGTCAACGGCAGCATCAACGTGGGCGACAAGGCGCGCGTGGATTCGCTGGAAACCGTGAACGGCTCCGTCCGTGCCGGCAAGGACGTGCAAATCCGCAAGGACGTCGAAACCGTCAACGGCAGCATCTTCATCGACCACGGCGGCGTGATCGGCGGCGACATCGAGACCGTCAATGGCGCCATCGGCCTGGTCGCCACCCAGGTCAGCGGCAGCATCCACACCGTGCGCGGCGACATCACCGTGGGCGTGGGGTCCCATGTGCGCGGCGGCCTGCGCGTGCAGAAGTCCACCGGCTTCTTCAACACCGACAGCAAGCGTCCCCCGCGCATCATCATCGGACCGAATGCCGTCGTCGAAGGCGCGCTGGTGTTCGAGCGCCCGGTCACCCTGTACGTGCACAGCAGCGCGAAGACCGGCCCGGTGACCGGCGCCACGGCCACGCCGTACAGCACCGACAGGGCCCCGACCGAGTAAGGAAGGCGGACCGCGGCACAAGGCACAGGCCCGGCCTGTCCATTGCCGCTAGAATCGGGATTCCTTTCGTTGAGGAATCCCGATGTCCCGCAAGTTGATGCTGCTGCTTGCCGCTTCCGTCGCACTGACGGCATGCAAGCGCGAAGCCGAGGCCCCGGCCCCCGCGCCCGAAGCCGCCACGCCGCCCGCCGCGGCGCACACCTTTACCGCCGACATCACCGAGGGCGACTTCGCCGACATGGTGAACGCGCTGGCGTCGGACGAGTTCGAAGGCCGCGCGCCCGGCTCGGTCGGCGAAGAGAAGACCACCGCCTACCTCGAAGCGCAGATGAAGCGCATCGGCCTGCAGCCGGGCAACAACGGCAGCTATTTCCAGGACGTGCCGATGGTGGAGACCACCGCCGACGAGGCCGCGACCACGCTGTCGCTGACCACGTCCGCCGGCAAGCGCGACCTGAAGTTCGGCACCGATTACGTCATCGGCACCCGTACCGGCGAGACCGAGGTCAAGCTGGACGCCAGCGAGCTGGTGTTCGTCGGCTATGGCGTCGATGCACCGGAGCAGAAGTGGAACGATTACGCCGGCCAGGACTGGACCGGCAAGACCGTGGTGATGTTCGTCAACGATCCCGGCTTCCACGCCAAGGACGAAGCCCTGTTCGGCGGCAACCGCATGACCTACTACGGCCGCTGGACGTACAAGTTCGAGGAAGCCGCGCGCAAGGGCGCCGCCGCCGCCCTGATCGTGCACGACACGCCCGGCGCCAGCTATGGTTGGGACGTGGTGAAGAACTCCTGGGCCGGCCCGCAGTACGACCTGCCCGCCAAGGATGATCCGGAGAAGCGCATCCCGCTGCAGGGCTGGCTGAGCGCCGAAGCCGCGAAGCAGCTGTTCGCCGATGCCGGGGTGGACCTGGACGCGGCCTACGCCAGCGCCGGCAAGCGCGGCTTCAAGCCGGTGCCGCTGAAGGCACAGCTGTCCGCCTCGCTGAAGAGCAGCATCACCGAGAAGACCTCGCGCAACGTCATCGGCGTGCTGCCGGGCAGCAGCAAGCCCGACGAAGCCGTGCTGTACATGGCGCACTGGGACCACCTGGGCAAGCACGAGGGTGAGGAAGGCGACAACATCTACAACGGTGCCGTCGACAACGCGACCGGCGTGGCCGGCATCCTGGAGATCGCCGAAGCGTTCGCCCACCAGGATCCCAAGCCCGCGCGTTCGGTGGTCTTCGTGGCGGTGACCCTGGAGGAATCCGGCCTGCTGGGTTCCAAGTACTACGTCGCGCACCCGACCTTCCCGCTCGACAAGATCGCCGGCGTGATCAACCTCGACGCCATGAGCGTGGGCGGCAAGTCGCGTGACTTCGTCGTCACCGGCAAGGGCAACTCGCAGCTTGAGGACATGCTGAAGGTCTACGCCGACCAGCAGGGCCGCGTGCTCGCCGAGGAAGGCAACCCGGCCGGCGGCTACTACTTCCGCAGCGACCACTTCAACTTCGCCAAGGCCGGCGTGCCGGCGCTCTACGCGAAGGGGGGCAACGACCTGGTGGACGGCGGCGTCGAGGCCGGCAAGGCCGCGAGCGAGGAATACGCGAAGCGCTATCACCAGGCCAGCGACGAAGTACACGACGGCTGGAAGCTGGACGGCGTGGTGCAGGACCTGCAGGCGCTGTACGGCGTGGGCAAGGACCTGGCCGTCGAAGACAAATGGCCGACCTGGTACGACGGCAATCCCTTCAAGGCCGCGCGCGACGCGATGATGAAGGCGGAGCCGGCGAAGCAGTAAGCCTCGCTCCGATGCGAAAATGAAAACGGCGCCGAAAGGCGCCGTTTTCTTATTCCTTCTCCCCGCCTGCGGGGAGAAGGTGCCCGGCAGGGCGGATGAGGGGCGAGCGCGGTGATATTCCGCGCGATGTTTCTCCGCCATCGTCGAACCCGGCAATGCGCACGCGCAGATCCAAGAGGATGCCTCCGCTCGCCCCTCACCCGCCTTCGGCACCCTCTCCCCGCAACGCGGGGAGAGGGGAACTTCCCATGGACGCCCACCCTCGCCACCCACTACCCTGCGCCATCCTCGGAGGGAAACGTCATGTCGATCGCTTACTGGTGCATCCTGGTCACCGCACTGCTGCCGTACCTGTGGGTCTTCATCGCCAAGCGCTCGGGCGAGCGCTACAACAACCGCAATCCGCGCGCGTGGGTCGCCAAGCAGGATGGCAACTACAAGGTGCAGCGTGCGAACGCCGCGCATCTCAACGGCTTCGAAGCGTTCCCTGCGTTCGTCGCCGGCGTGCTGATGGCGCAGCTGGCCGGCGTGCCGGTCAGTCAGGTCACCCCGCTCGCCGTAGCGTTCGTGGTCGCCCGCATCTTCCATGGTTGGTTCTACCTGATGGACATGTACTCCATGCGCAGCCTGGTCTGGCTGCTCGGCATGCTGTGCGCCGTGGCGCTGATGGTGCTGGCGGCGCTGCAGGTGGCGTGATGTCGCTCCCTGTAGGAGCGACGTAAGTCGCGACCGCACGCCATGAAAGCCGCTGACGTTCCAGGGCAAGCAGCCCCACCGATACGACCGCTCCTGGTCTGACCATCCCGGCATTTCACTTCTGCGGTCGCGACTCACGTCGCTCCTACAGAGAGCACGACTACCGCAGGTCCTCTTCCCATCCGAACAGGGCGAACGCCTTGCGGAATTCCGCATTCAGCGGCGCCACCGCTTCGATGCGTTCGCCCGTGACCGGATGCGGGAACGACAGCCGCACCGCGTGCAGCAGCATGCGGTGCACGCCCTGCATGCGGAAGTTCCGGTTGTGGCGGCCATCGCCATGGCTGGTGTCGCCGATCAGGTGATGGAACGCGTGCTTCAGGTGTCGGCGGATCTGGCGGAAGCGGCCTGTCTCCGGCTGGCATCGCAGCAGCGCATAGCGTGAGGTCTCGAAACCGGCGGACGGCAGCGGCAGCTCGCCCGTCGCCAAGCGCACGAAACGCGTCACCGATGGCTTCTTGTCCGGCTTGCCCGGGCCGCCGTCCAGCGGATGGTCGACGATGAAGTCCGGCTCCGGCCAGCCGCGGCATACGGCCAGATAATCCTTTTCCACCTCGCGCGACATCAACACCTTGCCCAGCGTCGATGCGCTGTCGCGGTCGAATGCCACCAGCAGGCAGCCGCTGGTGGCGCGGTCCAGCCGGTGGATCAGGAAGATGGGGCGGCCGAACTGCATGCGCAGCCGGTCGGCGACGAAATCCGTTTCCCCACCGGCCAGCTTGCTGTCGTGCGCCATCACGCCCGCGGGCTTGTTGACCACCGCGATCTGCGCATCGGCATACAGCACGGGCAACGCGCCGTCGCCCGCTTTCGTCTCACCGTAATCCATGAATCTGCGTGCCTTCCAAATCTGCGAAACTCGGGGTTCGCCGCACGCGATGGACGCACGCGGCCCTGATGGAGGATTGTGGATGAAGTCACCCCGTTTCATTGTCGCACTCGGCCTGGCCGTGGCGCTTGCCCTGGGCCAGCCCGCGAGCCTCTACGCCGCGCCCGCGCTGCCCAAGGGCATCACCGCCGGCCCCAGCATCGAAGGCATCAGCGAGTACACGCTGTCCAACGGCCTGCGCGTGCTGGTGTTCCCCGATGCCACCAAGCCCACCGTGACCGTCAACCTGGTCTATGGCGTGGGTTCGGTGCACGAGAACTACGGCGAGACCGGCATGGCGCACCTGCTTGAGCACCTGCTGTTCAAGGGCACGCCCACGCAGTCCGACATCAGCGGCGAGATGAAGAAACGCGGCATCGACTTCAACGCCACCACCGGCCTGGACCGCACCAACTACTTCGCTTCGTTCCCGGCCAACACCGACACCCTCGAGTGGGTGTTGAAGATGGAAGCCGACCGCATGGTCAACTCCAATGTCGCCAAGAAGGACCTCGACAGCGAGATGACCGTGGTCCGCAACGAGCTGGAAGCGGGCGAGAACAGCCCCGGTGGCGTGCTGTTCCAGCGCATCCGCTCGACGGCGTTCCTGTGGCACAACTACGGCAACACCACCATCGGCGCACGCAGCGACGTGGAGGGCGTGCCGATCGACAAACTGCAGGCGTTCTACCGGCAGTGGTACCAGCCCGACAACGCCACCCTCATCCTCGCCGGCCGTGTGGACACCACCGACGCGCTCGCCCGCGTCGCGCGCCATTTCGGCGCACTGAAGAAGCCCACCCGCCCGCTGCCCCGCTTCTACACCCAGGAACCGGCGCAGGATGGCGAGCGCGAAGTCACCGTGCGCCGCGTCGGCAACCTGCGGCTGGTCGCGGCCGCCTACCACGCTCCGGCGGTGGCGCATCCGGACAACGCACCGCTCAGCGTGCTGGCCAACGTGCTGGGACACACGCCCGGTGGCCGCCTGCACAAGGCGCTGGTGGAAACCAAGCTTGCCGCCGGCAGCGGCGCCAACGGCGAATCCATGCGCGACCCCGGACTGCTGACCGTGGTGGCCGTGGTGCCCAACGACGGCGACGCCGCGAAGACCGAAGCCGAACTGCTGAAGCAGGTCGAGCAGCTCGCCGCCCGCCCGGTCACGCAGCAGGAAGTGGACGAGGCGAAACAGCGCATCGGCAACGCCTACGACCTGTACTTCACCGACGTCAATGCCGTGGGCATGGGCCTGTCCGAGTTCCAGTCCGCCGGCGACTGGCGCCTGCTGTTCACCAGTCGCGACGCCATCGCGAAGGTCACCGCCGACGATGTCAACCGCGTCGCCGCCGCGTACCTGAAGTCGAGCAACCGCACGCTGGGCCGCTTCATTCCCACCACCACCCCGGAGCGGGTGGAGATTCCTGCCGCGCCCGCGGTCGCATCGCTGGTGGACGGCTACACCGGCGGTACCGCCGTCAGCGCCGGCGAGCAGTTCGATCCCTCGCCGAAGAACATCGAAGCAAGAACCCAGACCTTCACGCTGGGCGACGGCCTGAAAGTCTCGCTGCTGCCGAAGAAGACCCGTGGCGGCACCGTGATCGTCGATGCCAACTTCCGTTTTGCCGATGAAGCCGCGCTCACCGGCCGCGAAGGTGCCGCCGGCATGGCCGGCGCCATGCTGATGCGCGGCAGCAAGACGATGACGCGCGAGCAGATCGACCAGCGACTTGAACAGCTGAAGACGCAGGGCAGCGTGGGCGGAAGCCTGCAGGGTGCCAGCATCGGCCTGCAGACGCGTCGCGAACACCTGGCCGATGCCCTGGCGCTGACCGCCGACGTCCTGCGCAATCCGGCGTTCCCTGAAAGCGAGTTCGAACAGCTGCGCCTGCAGGCACTGACCGGCATGGAAGCCTCGCGGCAGGAGCCGGGGGCGATCGCCGGTCGCGCGCTGGCGGAGTATTTCGACCCGTGGCCGGCCGGCCATCCGCTGCGCAACCGTACGCTGGACGAATCGCTGGCGGAACTGAGGGCGCTGAAGCTGGACGACGTACGCGCGTTCCACCGCGACGTGTACGGCACCGCCAACGGCGAGATCGCCATCGTCGGCGACTTCGACCCCGCCGCCGTGCGCGCGCAGCTGGAGCAGCTGTTCACCGGCTGGAAGAGCGGCAAGCCGTACGCGCCCATCGCCACCCGCTACACCGGCGTGGCGGCGAAGCAGGCGCGCTTCGAGACGCCGGACAAGCCCAATGCCGTGCTGCTGGCCCGGCACAACCTGTCACTGAAGGTCACCGATGCGGACTACCCGGCGATGGTGATCGCCAACCGCGTGTTCGGCGGTGGCGCGCTGAAGTCGCGCCTGGGTGATCGCATCCGCCAGCAGGAGGGCCTGAGCTACGGCGTCTCCAGCGGCGTGCGCGCCGACGACAGCCGCACCGGCCAGGACGATGCCGGCAGCTTCAGCATCCAGGCCATCGCCGCGCCGGAGAACATGGCGAAGGTGGAAGCGCTGGTGCGCGAAGAGCTGACGAAACTCGTCAAGGACGGCATCACCGCCGACGAACTGAAGGACGCCGTGGCCGGCATGCTGACCGAACGCGAGCAGGGCCGCGCGGACGACGGCAGCGTCGCCGGCATGCTGGCCGACCAGCTGTTCTTCGGTCGCACCATGCAGTTCACCGCCGACCTGGATGCGAAGTACGCCGCACTGACGGTGGACCAGGTGAACGCCGCGATCCGCAAGCACTTCAAGCCCGAGGCGCTGAGCGTGTTCCTGGCGGGCGACTTCGCCAAGAAGGCCGGCGCGCCGGCGGCGGCGCCCGCGAAGTGATCCGCATGACGTGAGACGGAACGGCCCCGCAAGGGGCCGTTCTCGTTTTCGCGCTCGCAGAAGATCCTTTCCCGCGCAGATGTTCCCCTCTCCCCTGCAGATGCTCCCCTCTCCCCGCGTGCGGGGAGAGGGTGCCGAAGGCGGGTGAGGGGGAACGGAGAGGCGACGTACAACGCGCCCGTACTGTTGCCAGAGGCGCGGCCGCGACGACACATCCCGCGTGCCCGACCATCGCGCCCGCCCCTCATCCGCCCTCCGGGCACCTTCTCCCCGCAAGCGGGGCGAAGGGAAAACCCTTCATCGCGCGCCTGAACGTCGCGAACGCCTGGCGAGCCCCCTCCGCCTCACATTGAGCCTTGTACACCGGCCTCGGAGCCCAGCCATGGAGCCCGGAGCTCCGTCGATGGGGCTCGGAATGCCAACGATCGAGCTCTCCCATGCCATCGATGGAGCTCGGGAACTCCATCAGTCTCACATTGAGCTCCATCCGCGAGGCTCGGAAAGCCATCGATGGCACTCGGAAGGCGATGGGATGGCTTTCAGAGCCCCATCGATGGAGCTCGGCAGCTCCATCGTTCTCACATCGAGCTCCACCCGCGAGGCTCGGAGTGCCATCGATGGCACTCGGAATGCGATGGGATGGCTTTCGGAGCTCGATCGATGGAGCTCGGGAGCTCCATCTGTCTCACATTGAGCGCCATCTGCGAGGCTCGGAACGCTGTTGATGGGATTCGGCGCTCCATCGTGCTCACATCGAGCCTCGCCTGCGCGCCTTCGACAGGCAACGCAGGCTTACGGCAGCCGCAGCGTCGCCAGCAGCGGGAAGTGGTCGGACGGATAGCGTCCGCCCCAGCGCGTGGTGATCGAGGCGATCGATTCCAGCTGCACGCCGCGGACGAAGACCCAGTCGATGCGCTTGTCGGCGTTGCCCGTGAACCCATGGAACGTCGCTTCACTGCCTTCCACCCGCGGTGCGGTGGTCCACGCATCCTGCAGCGTCTGCGCGAGCACGGCGTGCACCTGGCTGTCCGGCGCGGTGTTGAAGTCGCCAGTCAGCACCACCGGCACCCCGGCCGGCAACGCGGCCAGGCGGCGCGCGATGGCCTGCGCGCCCTTCACCCGCGCGGCTTCGTCCTGATCGCGGTATGGCAGGTGGGTGTTGAACAGGTAGAAGCGCTTGCCGTCGCTGCGCTGCTCGAACAGCGCCCAGGTCACCATGCGCGGATAGAGATGGTTCCAGGTGATGCTGCCCGGCACGTCGGGCGTATCGGACAGCCAGAAGTCGCCGGACTCGACCACCTTCAGGCGGTCCTTCCGGTAGAACACGCCCATGTGCTCGCCGCCGCCATCGGCATTGCGACCGCGACCGAACCACGCGTACTCGGGCAATTCACGCGCCAGGTACTCGGCCTGCGCCTGCACCAGTTCCTGCAGGCCGATCACGTCTGGCGCCTCCTCGCGCAGCATGCGTACCGCCAGCGGCTTGCGTGTTTCCCAGTAGTCCACGCCATCGCTCTCCGCGGGCAGGCGGATGTTGAAGCTCATGATGCGCAGGGCATTGGTGGGCTTTGCCGGCGGCACGTCGGTGGCCTGGGCTTGCAGACCGGTGGTGGCGAGGATCATCACGATCAGGATGGCGCGGAGGAGAGGCATGGCGGTCTTCCGGTTCGACTCGCACCAGTATAGGAACTGCGGTAACGTCGCGCCCCATTGGGGAGGGAAGGAGTTCGATCATGCGAGGAATGACGTGCATCGGCCGTGCCGCCTGGCTGTTGTCTGCTCTGGTGTATGCGCAGATTGCATCTGCGCAGAGTGACGCTCCCGTACCGATCGACGACGCGCAGACGACACGCGCGATCCTGGATGCCGATGCCACGGGCCGCTTGATCTACCTGCACGACCAGGCGGCTGCCGTCGCCACTGACGCAGCGATGGAGCTCAAGGCGTTTCGTCGGGACGGCAAGCACGGAGACCTGGCGGGCTGGATCACCGAGCAGCGCGAGGAAGGCATCGTTGTGAGCTTCGTCAGCAGCGAACCGGTACCACGGGCGCGATACCGGGCGACGGTCACGAGCGACGGCCGCGTCTCGGGAAAGGCGGAAGCGCTCACTGAGCCGGTGGCGTTGACGGCGTACGAACTTGGCGCGGCGCGGGCGCGTGCCACCGCCGCCGCTGCAAAGTTCGAGCCCTGCTCACGCACCTACAACACTGTCGTGCTGCCCACCAACAATGAGGGCGGTGGCTGGGCCGCGTATCTGCTGCCGGGAACCACGCAGCATGGCATCGTCCCCATCGGCGGCAGCTATCGCCTCGATCTGGATCCCGCCGGAGAACGGATCCTCAAGCAACGGCCCTTCACTCGCACCTGCATTGCGCTCGACAGTCCACGCAACGACAGATCCATGAAAGCCGTGGCCATGATGGTCACCCACCTGCTAGACCCGGTTCCGACCGAGGTGCACGTGTTCTGGAGCCTGTGGGCGCGCCAGCCGATGTATGTGGCTACGTCGGAAGGCAATTGGCTGATCGAGGATGGCAAGACCAGGCTGATGTCGCGCAGGGAGAAGAAAGAACAATGAAGACGGTGGCATCCACTCTTCGTGCACTGTGCGCATGCACGCTGCTGGCGCAGGCGGCCGTGGCTTCGTCGACCTCGCCCGCGCCTGCACCTTCGCCAGCTACCAACGACACCGCGACAGCCTGCGCTGCCGCACGCCTCAAACCTTTCACGAGCCCCTACGGCGTCCGCCAGGCATGGCCGGTGATGGCATCGCCGCCGGCCGACATGCTGCACACGCTGGGCACGCCCTTGTCGGACATGGGCCACGTCGCCGACGGCTACCAGCAGTTCCTGCATGTCGATACGCAGGCACGCGCGGTCTATGTGGTGGAACAAGGCGGTTTCGCCGGCACCACGAAGGTATTCGGACCCCTGCCGCTGCCGCGCTGCACGCCGACGACCCTGCCCGCGGCGACGACGACGCCACGCTGAACTGCGTGGCGTCGCGAGATGGGCTTACGCCAAGCGGCGCTGGCCGCTGTGTTTTCCTTCCGCGATCTCCTCCACCAGCTTGGCGCAGAACGCGGGCAGATCCTCCGGTGTGCGGCTGGTGACCAGGCCCTTGTCGACGATGACTTCGTCGTCCTTCCAGTTCGCGCCCGCATTCTCCAGGTCCTTGCGGATGTTGGGCACCGAGGTAACGGTGCGGCCACGCAGCACGTCGGCGTTGGCGAGCACCCACGGGCCGTGGCAGATCGCACCGACCGGCTTGCCGGCTTCGAAGAAGCCGCGGGTGAAGGCCAGTGCCTGGTCGTCCACGCGCAGGGCGTCCGGATTGAACAGCCCCCCGGGAATGACGAGCGCGTCGTAGTCCTTGGCGGAGACTTCGGACAGCACATGATCCACGTCCACCTGGTCGCCCTTGTCGAAGTGCTTGAAGCCCTGGATGCGTCCGCCATCGGGCGAGACGATGTCGACCTGCGCGTGGTGCGACTGCAGTACGCGCATCGGTTCGGTCAACTCGGATTGCTCGAAGCCGTCGGTGGCGAGGATGGCGACGCGTTTTCCCGTCAGGTGGCTCATGGGAAGGCTCCCGTATGAATGAGATATCACGGTAGCGTGCGCCACGCGCACGGCATGCGAAGGAATCGTTGCCATCGTGTCAACGCGCGTAGTCGATGTGCTCCAATGCCTCATCTGTTCATGGAAGGGCACTCATGCCCCGTCGCATGGTTGTCGTGTTACGCAGCGTGGCGGCGTGCGTCGTGTCGCTCTACGCGTTGCCTCTGGTCAACCAGATCGGCGGTGAACTCGCAGCGGCGCTGCGCCTGCCTTCCGGCGGTGACGCGCGGCTGGCCTACGACCTGCTGTGGGTCGTCATGGCCGGCGTGGCCGGCAGCATGCTGATGGTCGGTGTGGCGGCAGTCGCGAAGACCGCGCACGCCTGGGTGTTCCTCGCGTTGTACCTGGCCCTCGGCGTGACCCTGGTCTGGCTCGCGTGGGAAGACTTCCCGCGCTGGTTCACCCTCGCCTGCCTGCTGACCTTGCCCGTGCAGGTGTGGCTGGGCTGGTGGTTGGCGTGGGGACGTCGGCGCGCCACGCGCGCGGATACGTGAGGCTCAGGACTGCGCTTCGCCCACAGAAGTGTTCCACCTCAGCGCCGCGGCCACGCCGCCAGCAACGCCCACAAGCCGCCGATGCCGGCGATCCACGCGGAAGCGGGCACGTCGAGCAGGCGTGGCCCACCCGCTTCCAGCGCATACAGCACGGCCGCGACGATCAGCAGGCCCACGCCGAGGATCGCGGCGACGACGCGGCGCTGCAGGCCCTTCATCGTCTGGGTCAGTTCGGTGAGGTCCTTGGAACGCATCGCCAGCTCGTGCCGGCCTTCCACCTGCTGGCTCAGCCATGCATGCACCAGGCGCGGCATGTCCGGCGCGTGGGTCATGATCTCGGGCAGGCGCTTGCGGAACTCCTGCGCGGCGCGTTGCGGGCTGTAGCGCTCCAGCAGGATGCGCTCCAGCACCGGCCGCGCCACCGCCCAGATGTCGATCTGCGGGTCCAGTTGCCGGCCCACGCCCTCGATGTTGAGCAGGGTCTTCTGCAGCAGGATCAGCTGCGGCTGCAGGGTCAGCTCGTAGCGCTGCGCGGTACGGAACAGCTTGGCCAGCACTTCGGCCAGCGAGATCTCGCTGAGCGGGCGGGTGAAATAGGGTTCGCAGACGGCGCGCGCGGCGGCTTCGAGTTCGTCGATGCGGATGTGCGCCGGCATCCATCCCGCCTGCACGTGCAGTTCGGCGATGCGGCGGTAATCGCGGTTGAAGATCGCCATGAAGTTCTCGGCGAGCCAATACTGATCGTCGCGTGAGAGCTGGCCCATGATGCCGAAATCCAGCGCGATGAAGCACGGATCGGTCTTCCGCTCCGGATCCACCCAGATGTTGCCGGCGTGCGCGTCGGCGTGGAAGAAGTTGTCGCGGAACACCTGCTGGTAGAACACGCGCACGCCTTTGGCGGCGAGTGCCTTGCGGTCGATGCCCGCGGCATCCAGCGCGGCGATGTCGTCGGACGGGATGCCGCGCACGCGTTCCATCGTCATCGCGCGCTCGGCGGTGTGCGACCAGATCACCTCGGGCACGTACAGGTCGGGCGAGTCCGCCCAGTTGCGCCGCAGCAGGCTGGCATTGCCGGCCTCGCGCTGCAGGTCGAGTTCCGCCGCCAGCGTGTTCTCGATCTCGGCGACGATCTCGCGCGGGCGGATCTTGTCGGCGTTCGGATGCGCGCGGTCGACGATGGCCGCGATGCTCTCCAGCAGCGCGATGTCCCCGGCGATCTGCCGACGGATGTCCGGGCGCAGCACCTTCACCACCACCTCGCGCCCACCGGGCAGCGTGGCCGCATGCACCTGCGCGATGGACGCGGAGGCCAGCGGCGTGGTGTCGAAATGCTCGAAGGCCTCGATGATCGGCCGGCCCAGCTCCTGTTCCACCAGCGCACGCGCGACATCACCATCGAACGGCGCCACGCGGTCCTGCAGCAGGGTGAGTTCTTCGGCGATGTCGGGCGGGATGAGATCGCGGCGGGTGGACAGGATCTGCCCGAACTTGACGAAGATGGGCCCGAGTTCCTGCAGCGCCAGGCGCAGTCGCGCACCTCGCGGCTGTGCGGCGATCTCCGCCGATGCACGCGGCACAAACGGGCGGCCCAGCTTCAGCCAGCGCTCGACCGGCGTGCCTTCGAGCAGGTCGTCCAGGCGATAGCGGAGCAGCACGCGGCCGATGCGGCTGGCCCTCAACACCGACTTCATGCGCGGTGCTCCACGCGTGCGGCGAGGCGGCCGATGCGGACGGCCAGCCGCTCCACGTCGTCGCGCATGGCATCGACGTCATCATGGAAGGCATTGAGTTCGTCGCGGCCGACCACGTCGCGCGATTCTTCGGTCACGTACTCGGCGGCACTTTCCGCAAGGTTGCCCGCGGCAATGCGGGCCTGTTGCAGACCGGCACGTACGGCATTCGCCACCTGCACGCCGATCACGTCACCGAACACCCGGGTGAACGGCAGCGACCAGTCGGGATCGAAGCGCGTGGCCAGCGTCTGCAGGCGGCGTGCGAGCTCGGCGTCGCCGGAGACTTTGACCTTGCCGACCGGGGTCGCGTTGTCGCGACGCAGGAAAGGGAGTTGACCGAGCAGTCCGCCGAGCGTGCTGCGCACGGCGAGATCGGCTTCCAGCACTTCACTGGCCGGACCTACCTGCAGGCGACCACCGCCGACCATGATGTCCATTGCCAGCGGCGGAGCATCGACCACCAGCTGGATGCGGCGGCCTTCGAGAGGACGCAGCGCCGCCGATGTGTCGGGATCAAGCGCGATCGCCTGGTTGAGCGCGGCTTCGAGTGCGCGACCGGCGAGGGGTTTCAGGGCATCGAACGGAGACAGGTCCATGCCGCCATTCTAGCGGCAAAGCCTGCATGCCCTGCCCGCCCGTCGGCCTGCTTCATGCAGGCTCGGGGCGGGCTCGATGGCGTCCTGCCATCCCGGCGGGGAGAGACGGTGGAAAGGTCAGACGCGCTTGCCGCGCAACAGCGAGATGATCGCCAGGATCACGAAGACGACGAACAGTACCCACGCGATGTTGGTGGCGGCACCCGCGATGCCGCTGAAACCCAGTACGGCGGCGATGAGGGCGATGACGAAGAAGATGATGGCGTAGCGCAGCATGGAAACTCCTTTGGGCTGTGGCCAGCGATGCAGCCGGTAGTGGCGTGCGCCATGCTGGAACGCGGGGAGTCATCGCCGCGTGATTTCCGCGCGGTGCGATATGGACACGCTTCAGTGTCGTGATTCGGACGTGAAGATCAGGCGTTCTGCAGGAGGGGCTGCAGCCCCACCTCTCTTACACCAGGGATGCAGTCGCCCTCAGAGGCATCCACTCTCCTGCCGCACTGCGGCGCGCTCATCGACGCAGGCATGGCACGTTGGTCGAGGCGCGGACTGAAGCCCTTCCTACAACGGATGATCGCGCAGCCAGGCGCGCAAGCGCTCGAACCCTTCTTCCATCGACACGCGCGGTACATAACCGAAGTCGCGACGTGCGGGTGCCATGTCGTACCAGTGCGCTGTGCTCAGCTGTTCGGCCAGGAAGCGCGTCATCGGCGGCTCGCCTTGCAGTGGCAGCACCGTCCACAGGGCTTCGCACACCGCACCGATGCGATACGCGGCCTTGAAGGACAGGTGCTTCTCGACGCGCGGCGCATGGGCCGATTCCAGCAGCGCGTTGAGCAGCTTGCGCATGGGCCATGGCTCGCCGTTGGAGATGAAGTACGCCTTGCCCGCGCAGGCCGCACCGGGTGCCAGGTGGTCGAAGGCGTCGAAGTGCGCTTGCGCGGCGTTGTCGATGTAGCTGGTGTCGACATGGTTCTCGCCACTGCCAACGATGCGCAGGCGACCGGCGCGGGCACGCGATACCAGTCGCGGCAGGATCTGGTGGTCGCCCGGACCCCAGATCAGGCGCGGGCGCAGCGCGACCGTCGCCAGCGATGCATCGTTGGCGGCGAGCACCGCCTTTTCGGCGATCGTCTTCGTGGTGGCATACGGCGCCTTGAAGCCTTCGCCGTAGGGCACGGTGTCGGCGGTGCCGCCTTCCACCGGATGCGTGGCACGGTGGGTCACGCTGGGCGTTGAGGTGTAGACCAGGCGACCGATGCCGTGCGTGCGACACGCCTCGAGCACGTTCTGCGTGCCGACCACATTGGCGTCGTGGTAGCTCTTGTAGCTGCCCCAGGCCCCGGCCTTCGCGGCGTTGTGGAAAACCGCGTCCACGCCATCGGCGGCATGCATCACCGCATGCGCGTCGGCGAGATCGCCCTGCACCTGGCCCACGCCGAGTTCGCGCAGCACCGGGTAGTAGCCACGGTTGAGGCTGATCACCTCGTGCCCGCGTTCGACCAGGCCACGGCACAGCGCCTGGCCAAGGAAACCACCGCCGCCGGTGACCAGGATCTTCATGCGTGGTGTCCTTGTTGCGTGCGTGCCCATGCCGCCAATGTCTCCCGACCGATCTTGGCGTTGTGGCGGATGTCGACGGGAAAGCCGGGGTGCGGCAGGAAGGTGGCGATGCGCGCGGTGTGCGGATGGCGTGCACCGATGGCGCGCAGCTCGGCCTCCATCTGCGTGCGGTCGGCGCTGGCGCCGGGCTGCAGTTCGTAGCAGAGCACCGGCGATTGGCGTCCGGGCTCGCCAACCCCGACCAGTGCGGTGCGGCGGACCCGCGGATGGATGTTGAAGACGGGTTCGACCTGCTCGGTGTAGAGCGGGCCGTCGGCGGTCTCGACGCGTTGCGTCTTGCGACCGCAGAACCACAGTCGGCCTTCGCCATCGAACCAGCCCACGTCGCCCATGCGATGCACGGTGCGTTCGGCACCCTCGGGCAGGGTTTCGCGGATCTTCGCTGCGCGCGTGGCGGCATCGCGACGGAAATAGGTATCGGTGGCGGTGGGGCCGGCGACGGTGATCTCGCCAACTTCGCCGTCGGGCAGCACCTCGACATCGGTCCAGCGTTCGATCGGCGCGTCGGTGATGCGGATGATGCGGACCTCGTTCGGCGGCACGGCGCGACCGACGCAGGTGCCGGCACCGGCTTCCGTGTCCACGCGCGTGGCGTCCAGTTCGCGGCCTTCGATGACGGCGACCGGCAGGCATTCGGTGGCCCCGTACGGCGTCCAGAACTGCGCGGTATCCGGCAGCAGCGTACGGATCTTCGCCACGACGTCCGGCGGCACCGGTGCGCCGGCCGAGGTCACGCGCTGCACGCCCGGCAGTGGCGCGCCATGGTCGGCGAGCACCTTCATCAGCGCAGGCGAGCCGAACAGCTGGGTGACGCCGAAACGCGCGATGGCCGCGTGCAGTTTGCGCGGATCGGCGCTGGCCGGGCGCGTGGGATCCATGTCCGGGATCACCGAGGTGAGCCCGAGCGCGGGATCGAACAGCGCGAACGGCGGGAACGTGGGCAGGTCGACGCCACCGGGCTGCATGCCGAAGGCGTTGCGCAGCAGTTCGATCTGGGCGACGAAATGGCGGTGGCGGTAGACCACACCCTTCGGCACGCCGGTGGAGCCGCTGGTGAACAGGATGCCGGCGACATCGTCGGGTGCGGTGGCCGCCAGCTGCGGACCGGCGTCGGTACCGCGCGCCTCGATCTTCGCCAGCGTAGTGCCACCCCACGCCCAGCGCGTGCCGACGGTGACGATCCTCTTCGCGGACTTCGCCCAGCCCAGCACGCAACGCGCGGCCTGCGCCAGCGGGATGCCGATGAAGGCCTGCGGTTCGGCTTCGTCCAGGCACTGCTTCAGCGCGCGCCGGTCGATGCCGGGGTCCACCAGCACCGGCACGGCGCCGGCCTTGAACAGCGCGAACATCAGCAGGAAGAATTCCGGGGTGGGCCGCACCATCACCACGGTGCGGTCGCCGCGACCGATGCCGTACGCGCCAAGACCGGCGGCGATGGCGTCGCTGCGCGCGTCCAGCTGGGCATAGGTGAGTTCGCGGGTGTAGCGTCCGGCGGCGTCGGGACAGCGCATGGCCACGCGGTCGGGCTGCTCGCGGGCCAGCCGGGGCAGGCTGGCGGCGATGTTGCACGGATCGGTCATGCGGCCATTGTCGCCGCTGGACGGTACTTGCGTCAGCCGCCCGGGTTGGCAGAATGCGCGTCCCGCCCGCGCACCGCCGCCAGCCAAGCCCCGATGCATCCCTGCCTGACCTGCGGCGCCTGCTGCGCCCACTTCCGTGTCAGCTTCCACTGGAGCGAGGCGGATCCCGACCAGGGCGGCGTGGTACCGATCGAACTGACCGAACCGCTGCGGGTGCACGAGCGGGTGATGCGGGGCACCTCCCAGAAGCACCCGCACTGCGTGGCGCTGGATGCCGACATCGGCCGCTACAGCCGCTGCACGATCCACGACCGGCGACCGTCGGTATGCGCGCTGGTGCCGGCGTCACTGGAGTTCGGCGAGCGCAGCGCGCAGTGCGACAAGGCGCGGTTGGCGCATGGGTTGCCGCTGCTGGAGGAAGCGGACTGGGTAGGCGTGGTCGAGGCCGAGAAGAATCCGTTACCGGAGCTTTAAGCCTTCTCCCCTTGTGGGAGAAGGTGGCGCGAAGCGCCGGATGAGGGGAGGCGAGCGCAGCGAGCCACTCAGACATCCGTCAAATAGAGCAACGGCAAGAGCGCCCCTCATCCGCCTTCGGCACCTTCTCCCCGCTGGCGCAGGGAGAAGGGAACACCTCCGTGGGAGATGGGATCAATCCAACGGATGGCGGTCCAGGAAGTCGCGGATCAGCGGTACCAGGATCTCGTGCCTGTCTTCCAGCACGTAGTGGCCGGCGTCCTCGTAGACGTGCACTTCCGCATTCGGCAGTGCTGCGCGGAAACCATCGAGGAAGTGCCTGTCGAACACGAAGTCCTTCAAACCCCAACCCAGGAACGCGGGCCGGTCGGCGAACGACGGCAGCGCCTTGCCGGCGGCTTCGAGCAGCGACCACGCCTTGTCCTTCGGGCCCAGCGGGATGTCCTGCATGAAGCGGATCGTCGAAATGCGGTTCGCCCAGGTGTCGTACGGCGACACGTACGCGCGACGCACATCGGGGGGCATGCGGCGCTCCACGCCGATCCATGACGCGCCTGCGGAAAACGCGTTGAAGCCGCGGATGATCCACTCGCCGATCTTCCAGTCGCGGCCGAGTGCGATCTGCCATGGCATCGGCTTGGCGGCCGGCATCGGGAACGCGGCGGTGTTGGTGATGACCAGACGCTTCACCTGCGCCGCATGCGAGAGCGCCCAGCCGAAACCGATCATGCCGCCCCAGTCGTGCACGGCCAGCGTCACCGGGCCGGTGATGCCCAGGTGTTCCAGCAACGCTGCAACATCATCCACGCGCGACTGCAGCGTGTACTCGTAACGGCTGTCGTCGGGCTTGTCCGACAGGCCCATGCCGATGTGGTCGGGCACGATGCAGCGGTAACGCTTGCTAGCAGCGGGGTCCGTCAGCCCGGCCACCAGCGTGCGCCAGTAGTAGCTCCACGACGGATTGCCGTGCAGCATCACCACCACCTCGCCATCGCGCGGGCCTTCGTCGAGGTAGTTCATCGACAGGCCCGGGCGGACCTCGAAGCGCTTCGGATGGGAGGGGTAGCCGGGAAGGTTCATCGCGCGTCGCCGCCGTCAAAGAAAAGGGCCGGCGAACCGGCCCCTGGAATGCGAATGCCGGGTGGGGTTACCACTCCACCTCGGCCATCGTGCAGTTCAGGCCCGAGCCGATGCCGAGCAGGGCGATGCGGTCGCCCTTCTTCAGCTTGCCCAGTTCCTTCAGCTTGCTCAGCACGATCGGCACGCTGGCCGGGCCGATGTTGCCGTGCTCGGTAAAGATGGTCATGACCTTCTTAGGGTCGATGCCGAACGACTTCACGAACGCCTGCGTGTGCGGGCGGCTGACCTGGTGGATGACGAACTGGTCCAGTTCGTCCACCGCCCAGCCCAGTGCGATCTTGGCCGCGGCGAAGGTCTTGGTGGCCAGCTTCATGCCCTCGATCAGCAGCATGCGGGTATCGGTGACCATGCGGTCCAGGTTGCCGCGGCAGAGCTTGTTCCACTCGGTCGCCGAGCGGGTCACGCCACCCTTGTAACGCGGGGCATCCGGCGCCAGCTCGCGGCGCGTCATCACCATCGCCACGGCACCGCAGCCCAGGGTCAGGGCCGCCAGCTCGTCACGGAACTGCTGCTCGGTGACATCCGGGGCATTGAGGCGCTCGATGGTCTTGTCGTAGACGAGGTTGGCGGTCTCGCCATCGACGACCAGCGCGTAATCGATCTCGCCGCGTTCCAGCATGCGGGCGGCGATGTCCATGCCGTTGATGAAGGCCAGGCACGCATTGGTCACGTCGAAGGTCTGGCAATGGTCGCTGACGCCCAGGTTGCCGCAGACGATGCTGGCCGTGGACGGCTCCAGGTAGTCGCGGCTGACGGAGGTGTTCACCACCAGGCCGATCTTGTCAGCGCCGATGCCGGCGTCGAGCAAGGCCTTCCGTGCCGCCAGCGTGGCTGCGTCGGAGGCCTGCACATCGTCGTCCCACAGGCGGCGGGCATGCACACCGGCGACGTCGTTCAACACGTCGGTCTTGATGCCCAGGCGGTCGAGCGTGGGCTGGAGGCGGGCGTTGATCTCGTCGGACGTCAGCGTGTGCGGCGCATCGATATGCGCCAGTCCCGCGATGGAGACATTCTTGAAGAGCATCGAGGTTAGCGCCAAGGCTCAGGCAAAGGGGGCCGACAAGGGTACTCACTTCCCGCCTTCACCGCATCTTTACGCAGGATCGCCCTGGGCGCGCGCCATCCTGAACAGTGATGTGCGTCACATTTCATCGGCCGCAACGGAACGCGGCGAAACGCTGCTCGCCGTTGGCCGGATCGCCCAGGGGCTGCAGGGTATCGGCCTGCAGGCCGGGGGCCTCGTTGCGGGCCAGGGTTTCCAGTTCATCGCGCACCCTCAGGGCGTTGCGCTCATAGAAGGCCACGCTGTCCTTGACCGATACCGATACCTCGCCGCGCTTCTCGCAGCCGGCGGGAACGGCGCCCACGCCGACCACGCGGACATCCCGGGCGGTGGGCGCCAGGTGCACCCAGGTGCAGGCGGACAGCAGCACGGTGGAAGCGGCGGCAAGCAGGACGAGTCGCATCGGGATCACCTGGAAAGGGGAGTCGCGGCCATTCTGGCCCACGCGGGATGAATCGCTCCGGGCACGCGCACCGCTCCCCGCGCGGAGGAGCGGTGCCGTTCGGGCCTTACGGCTTCTGTTTGCCGTCGGCATCCAGTTCCACCGCTTCGCCCAGCTGCAGCGCGCGGACCGATTCGCCGACCTTGGACAGGTCACCCACCACCACCCAGGTCAGCGCGGACGGCGACAGGGTGGACGCCGCCCTGGCCACGTCGGCTGCGCCGATCGCTTCGTTGCGGGCCTTGTACTGGACGATGTAGTCGTCCGGCCGGCCGTACCGCTGGTTGGTGGCGATCTGTCCCAGCACGGCGGACGCGGTTTCGTACGCGCCCGGCAGTTCCAGCGTGTTGGCCGCGCGGATCTTGGCGATTTCCTCCGGCTTGGACGGCGCCTGTCCGGTGGCGAACTGGCTGATCTCCTTCTGCAGCTCCTTCATCGAGTCGGCAGTGCGGTCGCTCTGTACCGCGGCGCTGGCCCACCACGGGCGCTGACCAAGTGCATTGCGGGCACCGCTGTACGAGCCGTACGCCCAATGCTTGTCCTCGCGCAGGTTCATGTTGAGGCGGGAGCTGAACTGCCCGCCCAGCACGCCGTTGGCGAAGTCGAAGTCGATGGTGCCGGTGTCACCGGTGGGCGGCACCAGCTGGGCGGCGTAGACGTTGGACTGGATGGCGCCCGGCTGGTCGATCAGGAACACGCGCGGCTTGGTGGCGTTGGCCACCTTGGGCACGGCCGCCAGCTTCGGTGCGTTGGGCGCGGGCTTCCAGTCGCCCAGGCGGGCTTCCAGCAACGGCACGATCTGCGCCAGCGTGGTATCGCCGACCACGGTGATGCGGGCCTGGTCCGGCTGCAGCCAGTCACGATGGAAGGCGACCAGGTCGTCGCGGGTCAGCGAGGCGATCGATGCCTCCGTGCCCGAGCCGGTGAACGGGATGGCATACGGATGGCCGGCGCCATACAGCAGCGGCGGCAACGTGCGCAGCGCGGCGGTCTGCGGGCGCGCCTTCTCCTGCTTGATGCCGGCGATCCAGGTGGCGCGCACGCGCTCGATCTCGGCCGGGGCGAAGGTCGGGCGACGCAATACGTCGGCAAGCAGGTCCAGCGACGGGTTCAGCTTTTCGGTCAGTGCCGACAGGCCCACCGAAGCGCTGTCCAGGCCGGCGCCCGTGGTCAGTTCCGCGCCCAGCGCTTCCTTGCGGGCGGCGAAGTCCAGCGCGCCGTACTGGCCCGCGCCTTCGTCCATCATCTGCAGCGCAAAGCTGGCGGTGCCCAGCTTCTTGCCGACATCGGCGGCGTAACCGCCGGGGAACTCGACGCTGATCTGCACCACCGGCGTTTCATGCCGCTCGGCCAGCGCGACCTGCATGCCGTTGGACAGGGTGGCGCGCTGCACGGCCGGGAACTTCAGGTCCGGGAAGGTCGCGGTCTTCGGCACGCCCTGGCTGCGATCCACGTCGGTCTTCACCGTCTTGAACTTCGGATCGACCTTGGGTGTGGGGGCCGGCTGCGTGGCGGGCGCGGCGAACACGGTTTCCGGCAGGGCCGAGGCCGGCGTCTCGCTGGGCTGCACGAGGATGGTGTGCGAGGCCCCTGCCAGCCATTTCCTGGCCACGGCCTGCACTTCCGCCGGCGTGGCGTTGGCGAGGATGTCCAACTCTTCCTTGTAGCAATCCGGCGTGCCCTGGTAGACGGCGCACGAGGCCAGTACGTCGGACTTGCCGCCGAAACCGCCGATGCGCTCGATGCCGCGCACGAACGCCGCGCGCCCGGAGACCTTGGCACGCTCCAGCTCTTCGGCTGTCGGGCCCTGGGTGACCAGGCGCTTGAGTTCCTCGTCCAGGGCCTGTTCGACCTTGGCCGGCTCCACGCCTTCCTTCACGGTGGACATCAGGAAGAACGTGCTGCTGATCTCGCTGCTCCACTGGAACGCGCTGGCCTGGTCGGCGATCTTGTCGCCGTGCACCAGGCGGGTGTCGAAGCGCGAGGCCGCGCTGCCGCCCAGCACCTGCGCGAACAGGTCCAGCAGGGTGGCGTCCTTCGTGCCCATCTCCGCCACTGGCCAGGCGCGGTAGACGCGCACCTGCGGCACGCGGTCGGGGATCGTCTCGCGGGTGTCCCTGGCGTGCTTCGGGATGTTGGTTTTCATGTCTGCCAGCGTGGCGCTGGCCGGGATGTCGCCGAAGTAACGGGTCACCTTCTCCTTGGCGGTGGCCACGTCGATGTCGCCGGCCAGCACCAGCACGGCGTTGTTGGGGCCGTACCAGCTGCGGAACCAGGTCTTCACGTCATCCAGCGTGGCGGCGTCCAGGTCGGCCATGGAGCCGATGGTCTGCCAGCTGTAGGGATGCCCGGCCGGGTACAGCGCCTCGAACATGCGCGCGAAGATGCGGCGGCCATAGGGCTGGTTCTCGCCTTGGCGCTTCTCGTTCTGCACCACGCCGCGCTGCTCGTCGAGCGCCTTCTGGTCGATCGCGCCCAGCAGGTGGCCCATGCGGTCGGATTCCATCCACAACGCCATGTCCACGGCGGTGGTGGGCACGTTCTGGAAATAGTTGGTGCGGTCCTGGTTGGTGGTGCCGTTCTGGTCGGTGGCGCCGACCAGCTCGAACGGGGTGAAGAACTCGCCGTCATGGTTCTCGCTGCCCTGGAACATCAGGTGCTCAAACAAGTGCGCGAAGCCGGTGCGGCCCGGGGTCTCGTTCTTGCTGCCCACGTGGTACCAGACATTCACCGCCACGATGGGCGCCTTGCGGTCGGTGTGCACGATCACGCGCAGGCCGTTCGGCAGGGTGAACTCTTCATACGGAATCACGACGTCCGCGCCCGCCGGCTTCGCATGCGTCGACGCCGGCGCGTAGGCCAGTCCCCCGAGCGCGGCGGACAGGGCGATGGCGAGCAGGGCGGCGCGGGGCCGGCGGGAAAGGTGCATCGGACACTCCTTTGAATACTGAATGGGCCTGGAGAACCCCCGATGCTAACCGCCGCCCGCGGTCATTACACTAGGCCACAAGCCATGACGAATGGCTCATCCGCCGCCCCGCTGCGGCCCGCCAATCCTGTTGTGCGGAGGTGCCATGGACCGCAAGCACTGCCTGGTGACCGGGGCCAACCGGGGCCTGGGCCTGGAACTTGTCCGGCAGCTGCTGGCCCGCCATTGCCACGTCATCGCGACCTGCCGGCAGCCCGGCAAGGCCACTGCGCTCAACAGCCTGGCGGGCGAGTACCCCGGCCGCCTGCATGTGCTGCCGCTCGACGTTGCCGACGCCCGCAGCCGCAACCAGCTGCTCCACGAGGTGTCGCTGGTTACCGATGAAGAACCCCTGCACCTGCTGGTGAACAATGCCGGCGTGCTGCGCGGCGGCGAGCGTTTCGGCCACGTGACCGCTGCCGATCTCGACGCCAGCTTCCATACCAACGCCGCCGGCCCGTTCCTGCTGGTGCAGACGCTGGCCGCACGCCTGGCCGAGGGCGGCGTGGTGGCCAATATTTCGTCCGAGGTCGGATCGATCGGCCTTAGGCAGGAATTCCGCACCCCGAGCTATGCCATCGGCAAGGCCGCGCAGAACATGGCCACCTCGCTGTTGTCGCAGGCCCTGGCCGCACGCGGCATCACGGTCGTCGCCCTGCATCCGGGCTGGGTCCGCACCGACATGGGGGGCGACAACGCAGCGCTGTCCGTGCAGGAGTCCGCCACAGGGCTGCTTCATGTGATAGACCATCTAGGCGCAGAAGACAGCGGCCGCTTCCTCGACTGGCAGGGCGCTCCGCTGCCCTGGTAAAGCTGAATGCCGGCTGCGCCGGCGCCAGTGGACCGCAACGGTTCCTGGTTGAACGGCATCCAAACCAGAACACACCGCATTGACCGGGATCGGGCCGAAGCGGCGTGTTCGCAGTCACAACGCACACCCAGGCGCGTCCTGTTGCATGCAGGACGGACACCCGGGCGGACATGCACTCGGACACCGGACACGCAGAACAGAAGCCTAAAGCCCTATTGGATCAACAACTTGCGATTGGCACGGTTTCTGCTCTATCCATAACAAGCCTTCCGCTGTCCGACGTCAACCTGACTGAAACCTGAATCAACTCACCGAAACGAACGGTTTTGCTTGATCTGTCTGTCTAGGTGTACTACCTTACTACCACACCACACAACAACATCACTACAGAGGCATGACAATGAACACCAAGAACCTCCTCCCGCTGACCGCCGCCGCCGTGTTCGCCCTGTGCGCCGGATCCATGGTCGTTTCCGCCACCCACGCCGACAACAACCGCAACACCGCCGAAGCCACCCACATCGTCAACCTGCCCACGGTCACGGTGAAGCCCGATGCGGCCGACCTGGCCCACTACCTGACCTACAAGGACACCAAGATCGTCGACCTGGCCACGGTCACCGTGAAGCCCAGCGCCGAAGACCTGGCCTACTTCGTTGCCCAGCAGGCAGTGCGCGTGGTCGACATGCCGGTGGTCACCGTGCGTCCGTCCGCCGAGGACATGCAGCAGATCGCGGTGCAGGCGGGCGTGCTGGCCGGCCAGCTGGCTTCGCGCTAATACGCAGGCAACACACCACGCTCCACCTGCGTTTCCACGCAAGCCGGCAGCCGCCGGAGTTCCACCGCACCACATGCCCGTGAGGCCATGCAGCGCCGCGTAGAATGCGCGCCATGACCGACACCCTGGACATCGATGTCCTGCTGTACCAGCCGGAAATTCCCCCGAATACCGGCAACGTCATCCGCCTCTGCGCGAACACCGGCGCGCGGCTGCACCTGATCGAACCGCTCGGGTTCGCATTGGAAGACAAGCAGCTCAAGCGCGCCGGCCTGGACTACCACGAATACGCCACGCTGCAGGTCCACGCGTCGCTCGAAGCGGCCCTGCAGCACGTGCGACCCACGCGCCTGTTCGCACTGAGCACCCGCGGCGCCCTCCGTTACGACCAGCCCGCCTATCAGCCCGGCGATGCATTCCTGTTCGGCCCCGAGACCCGCGGCCTGCCGCAGGAGGTACTGGAGGGCCTGCCCGAACAGCAGCGCCTGCGCCTGCCGATGCGCCCGCAAAACCGCAGCCTCAACCTGTCCAATACGGTGGCCGTGGTGGTGTTCGAAGCGTGGCGGCAGGCGGGGTTCGGCGGAGGCGCGTGATCGCGCGCAGACTGTCGCCATGACCCGCCCTGCCACGCCGCCGCCATCGCCACCCTTCGAGGTCACCCGATTGCTGGATACGGCCACGGTATCGGTGCGCGAGGTCTGCTGCCGCGGCGAGTGCCGGCATCGCAGCGGCGAGGAATGTACGAACGCGACCCACCTGGTGTTTCCGTACCGCGGTGTCTACCTGCGCCATGTCGGCAGCGCCCAGACTGTCGCCGACGCCAACCATGTCCTGTTGTTCAACGCCGACGAGGACTACCAGGTCAGCCATCCCGTCGCCGGCGGTGACGCCAACCTAGTGCTGCAGCTGGCCGAACCACTGCTGCGCGAACTCTCGCCGGTATCGCAGATCCGTAACGGCGGACGCGCCGTGTTCCGCCATCAGGCGTTGCGCATCGACGCGCGCGCGCAGGCGCTGGTCGCCCTGCTGCAGCATGCACTGCGGCAGGGCGGGATAGAGCCGCTGGAAGCGGAAGGCCTGGCGCTCACCCTCGCCTCGCGCAGCCTGGGTCCCCGCACCGCGCACGTCCCCGGCGCCACCCGGGCACGGCAGCGGTTGGTCGATCGCGTCAAGGTGCTGCTCGCCAGCGATCCCGGTCGGCGCTGGACCTTGGCAGACATCGCGGCCGACACCGGCGGCTCTCCCGTCTACCTGACCCAGGCGTTCCGGCAGGTCGAAGAGATGCCGCTGTACCGCTACCAGTTGCACCTGCGGCTGGCGCGCGCACTGGATCTGCTGAAAGGCGACGACGACCTGTCCACGCTCGCGCAGAACCTCGGTTTCTCCAGCCACAGCCACTTCGCCGCCGCGTTCCGGCAGACCTACGGCCGCACGCCCAGCGCCTTCCGCGCGCTCACCCGCCGACCTGCCGCAACCGGCTAAAGATTCCGACAGCGCCAACGCTGCCCGCATGGTCTCCTGCGCCTGCCCGATCCGGGCTGCCCAAGGAACGTGTCATGACCGAACAGACCTGCGCTGCCTGCGACTACCCGCTGGACGGCGGCGCCATTGAAGTCACCCTTGGCGGCCGCACCGTTGAGGTGTGTTGCGAGGAATGCGCTGCCAAGCTGCGCGAGGCCGGCGCCGACGCCGATGCGGCTGCCTGACGTGCACAAGGCTGCCCTGCTGGTGCTTGCCGTCATGCTGACGGCAGGCACCTGGCCTGTCCTGGCGAAGACCCTCCTTCCTCCGGGGGCGGAAATGCAGCTGCGCGCGATCCATCATCGCCATGTCGCGGCCCATCGCGTGCCGGACCCGGCGTTCCTGCATGCACTTGCCGCGCCGGACCTGTTGGTGATCGACAGCGACGGTCAATGGCTGGACCGGACCGCATTTCTCGCATCGCTGCCCACCGCATCGCCCTTGGCGGACGTCGCCTACGACGATGTGCAGGTGCGCCTGTTCGGCACGGCCGCAGTGGTGCACGGCACCCTCCTGGGCCATCCGCACACAGGCGATGCACGGCGGGTGCGTTACACCGATGTCTATGCGTGGCGGGAAGGGCGCTGGACATGGGTGCATGGACAGCGCACGCGCATCGCGAACGCCGTTGCTGCCCCCGCATCGATGCAGGCGCCCTCCTCCGCGCCATCGCAGTGGCGTGGCTCCGATCCCGTCGGCGACGATGCCACCGTGCTGGCAGCCTTGAACGAACAGTACGTGCAGGCTTTCCGCGACGCCGACGCGGGCTGGTACGACGCGCATCTGGCGCCGGACTATCGGGTCGTCTCCGGCGACGGCTCGCTGCAGGACCGTGCCGCTGCCCTGGTCGACTTCGCCAGGCCGGTGTTCGCTGAAAGCATCGCCACGTTTCCGCTGGACAAGGTGCGGATCAACCGCATCGGGGAGCTCGCCTTGATCCATGCCGAGAACGCCTACACGCTGAAAGACGGCCGCCGGGGCATCAACCGCTATACCGACATCTGGATCAAGCGCGCCGGGCGCTGGTGGTGCGTGGCGGCGCACATCACCGTGCACACTCCACCCGCGTGACCCTGTCCTCGCAGAACGCTACGCGAACCGCGCCAGCCCGTAGGGCGTCAGCGGAATGTCGGTCGCTTCGCCCGCCATCATCTGGTCGAGCAGCCGTCCTGTTACCGGGCCCTGCGTCAAGCCGAGATGGCCATGCCCGGTGGCGACGAAGATGTCCTCGCCCGGCACCCGATCGATGATCGGCAGCGAATCCGGCGTGCATGGCCGATTGCCCGCCCATTCCGATACCGGTTCGGTCGTTATGCCGGGGAACAGCTTCCGCGCTTCGGGGTCGAGCCGGCGGATCAGGTGGTAATGCGGGTCGCGGCCCAGCGCCGTCAGCTCCTTGATGCTGGTCATGCGGATGCCGGACTGCATGGGCGACACCACCATGTAGCGCTCCGCCCACAGCGTGGGCCGACGCACGATGACATCCTTCTGCGGATACATCAGGTGGTAGCCGCGTGCGGGAATCACCGGGATCTTCACCCCGAACGGACGCAGCAGAGTGTTGCTCCAGGCGCCAGCGGCCACCACCACGCGGCCGGCATGCACCGCGCCATGATCGGTGTCGAGGCGATAGCCGCCGTCTTGCCGAAGGATCGCCGAGACGCTGGCGATCAGCGGTGTCGCGCCGCGCGCGCTCAGGTGATTGAAGAGGCGCCGGCAGAAATCCCCGGGGTCGCGCATCGCCAGCGATTCGCGCTGGAAGACCGCCCGCTGGAAGCCTGTGCCGATGCCGGGTTCGAGCTCGCGCAGCTGGTCGGCGTCCAGCACGTCGAACGCCACGCCGCGGTCACGCATCAGGCCACGTTCCCATTCGCCCTTCGCGAAGCTGGCCTCCTCGCTGTAGACGTGCAGGTAGCCGGTGTGCGCGATGAGGTCCTGTGCGCGGATCCGCTCGCCCAGTTCGAGCCACGCCGAGCGCGAGGCGGTATTGATCGCACTCAACGCATCGATGATCGGCAGCACGTGCTCCATCCTGCCCTGGTCGAGGAACTGCAGCAGCCAGCGCGCGTAACTCGGGCTGACGCCCCAATCGAGCTTCAATGGCGCCAACGGATTGGCGAGCATCCGCAGCGCCTTCATGACGATGCCGGGCGTGGACTGCGGCATCACGTTGCCGACGGAAATGGAGCCGGCGTTGCCGAACGACGTTTCGCCAGCGGGTCCCTTCGCATCGATCAGCGTGCACGACAGCCCGCGATCGAGGAGGTGGTGGGCCGTCGACAGGCCGACAATGCCGCTGCCGATCACCGCGACATCGGTGGTGCGCGGTGCAGGGGAGGAAAGGGAAGCACTCATCGGATCGGAACGTCGTAGGCGGTCTTGGGGGAGGGTTCGGGGCGGAAGGTGTA
Source organism: Pseudoxanthomonas sp. 97-1-1 (assembly GCF_057773125.1). NCBI lineage: Bacteria > Pseudomonadati > Pseudomonadota > Gammaproteobacteria > Lysobacterales > Lysobacteraceae > Pseudoxanthomonas > Pseudoxanthomonas sp. 97-1-1. The sequence continues at coordinate 207,473 of NZ_JBYMTJ010000004.1, forward strand.
GTGCCACCATTCCATCGGATAATTATGGAACCCATGCCGCGCCATGGCCTGCAGCAATTGGTCGCGGTTGCGTCGCTGCTCGTCGCCCAGTTGCGGATGCGCGGTATTGGCGCGCGGATCGAAGAAATCGAACGGCGTACCCATGTCCAGTTCCGTACACGCGCCACCGTTGCAGCGCACGAGCGTCAGATCCAGCGTCGCGCCCCGGCTGTGCCCCGAGGACTCGGCAATGTAGCCATCGAGCAGGCGCGCCTTGTCCAGGTTCGGGTAGTACGCCGCCTTGGTGCGCTGATCGGCAGGGTCGCGTGCCCAGGCGACGAAGTGCTTCACCGCGCGTACCGGGCGATAGCAGTCGAACACCTTCAGCGACAGGCCTTCGCGCTGCACGTCCTGCTGCACGCGGGCGAGCGCCCGTGCGACCGGTTCCAGCAGCAGGCACTTGGGCGCGTCGTAACCGGCGACCGGCGCGCCCACGAAATTGTCCCTGCCCGCATAGCGGATTTCCTGCTGCAGACCGGGCACGACCGTCACCGCATCGACCAGGTCCGCCTGCGCCGCTTCCTGTGCCGGAGACACCTGCACGCCCGGCGCGGAAGCGCAGGCGCCGAGCAACGGAAGCGCACTCAACAGGAGCAGCGCCATGCCTCGCACGTCAGCGGCAGGCCTGCGTGCGGTGGAAATCGAGATCGGCATAGTCGTAGCTGAAGTCTGCTTCGGGGTCGACGTGCGACAGTTTAAGCCCGGCATCGCTGCCGGCCTGGGCTGGGGCGAAGTGAAGCCAAGGCTCGGCATCCACGCTGTCATCATCCCAATCCACCAGCCAGCGCTCGTCCACCCGCATCACGGTACCCGTGAGCATGGGTGAGCGCGCCGCGGAAAAGCGCACGCGATCGCCTGTCGCACACAGGGTCACCTCACCGAACCAGGGATCGCGGTAATGTCCCATCCACGGCGCCATCGCGCGTGCCGTCGCACGCGTGCGATGCCCCGTGTCGGGCTTGGGCCTGGTGGCCCGCTCACCGGTGCGCTCCTTGTCCAGCAGCGCCGCATAGTGCGCGACGGTGGGCGATGTCCCTGGCGCGGTGAAGTGCTTGGTAAGCACCTGTCCCAGCACCGTCCGCGCGGCCTCGCCTTCGCCATTGATCAGGATGACGATGCCGGTGCGCTGGTCCGGCAGCAGGATCACCGAGGAGTACATGCCTGCGAGGGTTCCGGTATGCGCGACCTTCCAGACTCCATCGACGTCGGACAGGCGCCAACCGTAGCCGTAAGCGGAGAAATGGCTGTTGTCCCAGGCACGCATGCGCGCGCTCACCGGCATCGGCATGTGCGCGGTCCATACGGCCTTGCGCTGGGCGGGCGACAACCACGCCGGGGTACGCTCCGGCGACAGCCACATGTCCATCCACACCAGCATGTCGTCGAGGCTGCAGCGGATGCCGCCGGCCGCCATCGAGGTGAGATCCGGCACTACCTCGGCGTCTTCGCGGATCACGCGATTGCCCTGCGCGGTGCGCATGTGCGGTTGCGCCACGTTGCCGACCTGCGCACGGTTCCACTCGCCCACCTGGCACCGGTGCATGCCGAGCGGCTGGAACAGTTCGCGCTTCACCAGTTCTTCGTAAGAGGCGCCGCCTGCCGCCGCTGCGACCTCGCCTGCGACGACGTAGAGCAGGTTGTCGTAGGCGTAGTTGGCGCGGAAGCTGTGCGTCGGCTTCAGGTGCGCCAGCCCTGCGATGATGTCCGCACGGGTGAACCGGTTGGGCTCCGGCCACAGCATCAGGTCGCCCGCACCCAGGCCCAGGCCGCTGTTGTGGATCAACAGGTCGCGCACCTGCATCTGCTGCGTGACCCACGGATCGTGCATGCGGAACTGCGGCAGGTACTTGGTGACCGGGTCGTCCCATTTCAACTTGCCCGCGTCGACCAGGCGCGCCAGCACGCCTGCGGTCATCGCCTTGCTGTTGGAGGCGATCTTGAACAGCGTGTCGTTGTCGATCTTCCCGCCGCCGCCAGCGCGTACCTCACCCAGCGTGCGCGTGTAGACGATCTTGCCGTCTTCGATGACACCGACCGCAAGACCGGGCAGCTGGTAGTGCTCGAAGGTCTGCTCCACTGCCGCATCGAAGGTTTCGTTGCCGGGCGCGGCATGCGCGAGCGGCGCGACCAGGGCAAGACAGACGAGGAGATGTTTCATGGCGTAACTCAGGACTCCGCGGAATCGCAGGCGAGGCATCCCGCATGCAGGCGGGCCGCCACCGGAAAGCCGGCGACGGCCCGAACCTTCAGACGGTCCGATGGCGGATCAGGTCAGTCGAACTTGTACTCGACCATCAATGCGAACGAACGACCGCGCGGATCGGCGACACGCGGCTCCCACGCGGCGCCGGAAGCGAAGTCGTTCTGGTGCGCGGTGAACGGAGGATCTTCGTTGAGCAGGTTGCGCACGACGAAGGTGAACTTGGCATTGTCCAGACCCGTCCAGCCCACGCTGTAGTTGTACGTGATGTAGTCGTCCACGTCCGGGTTCCAGTCTTCCGGAATGTAGCTGCCGTTCCTCACGCTGACCGGCAATTCATCCTTGTAACCGTCGCGGTAGATCTGGGTCAGCGTGTGCGACCAATCGCCCTTTGCCCAACTGACGCCCAGCGTATGCTTCCACTTCAACGGCAGGCTGTAGTAGCGGACGTACTTGCCCACCAGGTTGTCGCCATAGGGCGAGTTCTCCAGCGCCTTCTCCTGGAAACTGTCGATGTAGCTGCCGTTGAGGTTGACGCGCCACGTGCCGCCGGCCAGTTCACCGGTCAGGTTGGCGTCCACCTCCACGCCGCTGATCAGCGTGCCGCCCGAGTTGATGAAGCGGCGGTCGATCGCCACCACCTCGCCGCTGGCGTCGCGGATCCAGTTGTCGACGAAGAGATCGTAGTTGGCGATCAGGGTCGCCTGGTTGGGCGTGCGGATGGTGTTGGTGCGCTCGATCTCCCACCAGTCCAGGCTGATATTGAAGCGATCATTGGGCGCGAACACCACGCCGAAGCTCTTCTGGTCGGACGTTTCCGGCTGCAGGTCGGCCTTGCCGCCCGTGAAGATGGCGGGCTGGATGGCTTCGCAGCCCGGCACTGCGGGATTCGCCGCGCCGCCGGGACAGGTTGCCGGGTCGGCCAGGTCGAAGCCGGTGTACGGGCTTTCGGTGACACCGCTGAACAGCTTGGTGAACTCGGGCACCTTGAAGCCTTCGCTGATGGCGCCACGGAATGCCAGCGAATCGATCGGCTGCCATTTGAACGAGAACTTCGGGTTGACCGTGCTGCCGAAGCCGTCGTAATCGTCGCGGCGCACGGCCACGCTCACTTCCAGGCTATCCAGTACCGGCAGGAAGGCTTCCGCATAGACCGCCTTCACATCGCGCTGCACCTTGGGCAGGTTGTTGGTCGCATCGAACGGCGCACCGAAGATGTAGCTGTTGTCCAGAACAATGCCGTCCGAAGTCGAGCCGAACTCGAACTCCTCGCGACGCAAGTCCACGCCGACCGCCGCCATCACCTCACCACCCCAGAGGTTGAAACCCAGTCCACCCGAGAACGCCGCATCCAGCGTCGTGACCGTGGACTCGCCGCCGTACAGGCGGACGCCCGCCGCCGATGCGGCCTGCAACGCTGCAACACCCGCCGGATCGTGCTGCTGGCCGGGCATCAGGAAGGGATTGAGCAGGCCACTGCCCAGCACCGCCTTGAACGCCGGGGTGAAGTAATAGCCCGTGCCCAGCACCGACTCGGCCTCGCTGGAGGCGCGCGACAGGCCGATATCGTAGTCCCAGCTGCCCAGGGTGCCGTCGAAGCCCACCAGGAAACGGTATGCCTTGGTGGTGGTCTCGATCTGGCGCGGTCCGCAGATCTCGCAGCGCCACCGGTAAGGGATCGGACGGCCGTAGACGAGGTTGGCGGGACCGAAATAGCCGACCAGCGCGTTGTAGATCATGTTATAGGTCGCCGTGGTATTCGCGTTCAGCGGATACCACGTGCTCGGCCCGAGCGCCGAGGCCGCGGTCGAGGTGCTGGAGGTGATCTGCTGCGCTTCGAACTGGCGGTTGGACTCCGAGCGCGAGGCCATCGCTTCGGCGTAGAAGCGGTGGTTGTCACTGATCTTGAACGTGGCACGGCCCAGGGCCTGGAGGCTCTCCTGTGGCTGTTGCATCACCTGCGCGGCCGGGTAGTCCCACGCACAGGCGTACCTGGAGTTCGCCACGCCCCACAGCTGGTAGGCATAGGGCCCCATCATGTCGCCGCCGGCTTCGCAGCCCGCTGCGCCCGGCAGGTTGAGGATGTTGATCAGGGCCTGTCCGCCGCCGCCGGCCGGATCGGCCAGGGTGCCCGTGATCATGCCGCCCGCAAGGTTGGACACGGTGGCGAACGGCGTGCCGCGCGTGTCGGGCGACAGGCCGCGGTTGAGCTGGAAGGTGTTGGAGAAATCGCGATCACTGCCCAGCAGGATCTCGTTCTCGCGATAGTTCATCGTGCCCCAGACGTTCCAGCCATCGTTGTCGATGTCGCCCATGCCTCCCAGGACGCTGTAGGTGAAGATGTTGCCGCCACCTTCCTGGGTCATGTCGAACCCGGCATTGACCGTGATGCCCTGATAGTCGCTGCGGGTGATGAAGTTGATGACGCCGCCGATCGCATCGGTGCCGTAGACGGCGGACGCGCCGTCGCGCAGCACCTCGACCCGGTCGATCGCCGCGAACGGAATCGAATTCAGGTCCACCGCCTGGCCACGCAGGCCGTGGGTGGCGACGCGGCGGCCATTGAGCAGCACCAGCGTGGCATCCGCGCCCTGGCCGCGCAGGTTGGCACCGGACACGCCATTGTTCCCGCGCAGATCCGCCGGAGCGATGCCCGCGTTGGAAGCAAGACTGTCGGAACCGTTGCTGGCGATGTTGAGGAACTGCAGCAGTTGCTCCGCCGAGGTGATGCCCTGCGCCTCGATCTCCGCCTTCTGGATGATGGTGACGGGCAGTGCGGCTTCCACGTCGGTGCGCTTGATGCGCGAACCGGTGACGGTGACGGTATCCAGCGTGCGCGCACCGCCTTCCTGGGCAGGCGCTGCATCCTGCGCGAGGCCGACTGCGGGGATGGCGAGTCCCAGCACGATGGCGGCGGCGAGATGGCTCGGCTTGAGCGGATGGGATCGAACGGGCATGCGGAATCTCCTGGATGAAAGAACGCTGCAATACGCGGCCACTACACTGTCGCTGCGATGCGCCGACGCGTTGTTCCAGGAGAGCTCGATGGTCCTCGCATGGCTTCCGCGACGGACGCGTTGCCTGCCATCTCCCCGGAGCGCACGAATCCCCACTGGCGCCTTCCGGCGCACCCGTCCCGGATGCGCACCGCAGTACGTTAGTACGTTGTTTTGATTGCTATGACGTGCGCCGGCACCCCGCCGGCACCCATGGATGGACGATGCCGCCATCCATCACAAAAACCCTTGTACATCCGTGTAGCACGCCACCCGGAGTGAGTCAATAATTTATTCTTGTTGCACGAAAAAACTGACTTGAATATTCCTGATCAAGGCGACGGAGTGCCCGCGTCCTGTGCTGGCGCCACGCGGGTCAGCGCATGCAGGATGCGGAGGTCCTCCGCATCCAGTTCGGTTCCTTCCATGCCACGGAAGCGGTGATGGAACGCGCGCACGGTGGAGCCACGATCCTCGACGGAGTAGCCGACCGCCTGCAGGGCGAGCCAGGGATCGAATCCCGCGGGGGGGTCGCCTGCTCCTTCGGCGGGCCAGATGCCGAAACCGGCATCGTGCAGGCGCTTCCACGGGAACAGCGGGCCCGGATCGATCTTGCGCGACGGTGCGAGATCGGAATGGCCGATCACCTGGGCAGGGGGAATACGCAGGCGTTCGGACAGGTCGCGCAGCAGTACGATCAGGCTCTCGATCTGGGCATCGGGATACGCCGTCTTGCCATCATTGTCGATCTCGATGCCGATCGAGGCATTGTTGACGTCGGTGATGCCGCCCCAGCGGCCGGCGCCCGCATGCCACGCGCGCTGTGAATCCTTCACCAACTGGTAGACCTTGCCGTCCTTGCCGACCAGATAGTGGGCACTGACGCGACCGCCGCTGTTGCGGGTGCGCAGCGTGTCCAGCGACTGCTCGACCGAGTCCTGTTCGGTGTAGTGCAGCACGATGACGACCGGGCGCCGCTCATCGAAGTTCTTCGAGGGTACCCAGCTGGCGAGCGGGTTGCGCGGGCCGGAATGGGCGCAGCCGCCGAGGAACAAGGCCAGCGCAGCAATCAGCGCAGCGCGGCAAGCGAACGGGACGGACGTGGTCATGATGAAACCCTCGTTGGGCAGCCGTGCCAAGGAATAGCACGGACGATGCCGACTGGCGCAGACGGCGGAAAAAGAAAGGCCTGCCGCGAACGGCAGGCCACCGGAGAAACACCGCTTCGATCGCATGCGCTGCGCGATCAGAAGTTCCAGGTCACGACGAGTTGGGCATAACGCGGGGACTGCCACACCGTCCCTTGGCCGAAGTGCGGCATCGCTGTACCGGGCGTGCTTTCATAGCGGGAGTGAACGTTGACGACCGTCTGCCGATTGAGCAGGTTGTACACGGAGAGGCGCGCCTTGAGGTCGATGCCCTCGACAGGCAACGTCCAGGTCACGTTGGCGCCCAGGTCGTAGACCCAAGGCATGCGGCCGAATGCACCGCGTTCTGAGTACACCAGCTCACGTGTCGCCCAATTGGAGCAATTGGCCACGCAGAGCCACCCGGACCCGCCACCACTGAATTCGCCTGGACCGCCGGCGGCGCGATTGTCGTTCGGCCAGACCACGCCGTAAGCCGTGATGGGACCACCCGAACGGGCGGAGAACGTGCTGCCGAATGACCACTGCTCGCTGAGCTTGTAGCTGCCCCGCAACTTGATCTGATGCCGGGAATCGTTGAACAGCACGCCATAGCGTTCGTTGACGGCCGGATGATCGTAGTACTGCACCAGATTGGTATCGGCATAGCCGGTGTCCGAGTTCACCGGGCCTTCCATGTTGCCTTCGGACTTGGACCAGAGATAGCTGGCGTTGAATGCCCACTTGTCGTCCCACGCGCGGTCCAACTGGAACTCGACGGCCTTGTAGGTGCGCTTGGGCTTCTTGTAGCCCATGATCTCGCCGCTGCCGGACGCGATGTAACCGTCCTGGGAGGAATCGAACGTCACCCAGTCGCTGGTGGTGGGGCACCATAAGGTGGTGGTTTCGCCGGGATTGATGATCGGCCAGTCGCCCGAGTACCAGGGGCAGCCTTCGACATGGTTGATGCGCGCGTCTTCCACCGCCCGGGTCATCCGGCGATACGTGGCATTGACACCGTACGACCAGGCTTGGTTGATCGCCTGCTGGAACCCGAGGATGAACTCGTCCTGGAACACCATCTTCAGGTCTTTCGCGACGGCGGTCCGGAAGTCTTCGGGCGCGGGCACGTTGTTGGATGTGTTCACCGGACCGATCTGCTGGCCGAGGATGGGCAACAGATAGGTTCCGGCAACCGGATGCTCCATCTGGGTCCAGCCATCGAGCACATAGTAGGTGTGCTCGTCGGTGCTGCCGGCGAAGTAGTCCGCGAGCTTGTTGGTCAGGGGCAGGTAGTATCGGCCCGCATTGCCGAAGAACTTGGTCGAACCATCGCCCTTCATGTCCCAGCTGAAGCCGACGCGCGGGGCAATCATGTCGGAGAAGTCCGCCTTCGCGAACGTCACCCCCGATGCGTACTTGTTGTGGAACTTGTCGGCGCGCAAGCCGAGGTTCAACAACAGGTTGGGCGTTACGCTCCAGTTGTCTTCGATATAGAACGCCTGCGCCTCCGTCGTGACGGGGGTGCCGGTGATGTAACGGCGCGCATCGACGATCGCGGTGGTGCCCGCGGGAATAACCGTGCCATTGAGCGCGCCGCCGGCGTTGGCGGACTGCACCTGATAGCTGACGCCATCATTCGGGTAGCGCACCGCGCTGTTGGAATCCATCACTTCCTGGTCCACGCCGAAGCGCAGCAAGTGATCGCCGAGCGTCCATTCGAAATCGAGACGCGCTGCCTCGCGCTTGTCCTCGCGGTCACTGATGCCGGTGTCCGTGGGGTGGCAACCTTCAAACACCGTTTCCGGGCCGAACCGGGTGGTGTAGCTTCCCGATCGCGTCACGATGCTGCAGTCCGGATCCTGATTGCTGCTATTGGACGCGCTGCGTTCGTTCACGCCGTACATCGCCTTGGCCGTGAAGCTGTCGCTTAAATGGCCGGTGTAGGTGAGCGACCAGTTGTCGCCGCCGGAACCCGAAACGCTGTCGCCCTTCAGCCTATCCTTCGTGCCTGTGTTCCACGTGTACTGGTAAATGTCGGTCGTCGATTCGCTTTTGTCGGAGAAGGCCAGCAACTCGAGCGAATGGTTATCGTTGATGCGCCAGTCCAGCTTGGCACCCCAGAAGTCGTTGTCGCCCTGAGTGATGAAGGCCGCATTGTTGTCATAGTCCTGCGGCTGGCTGTCCCGCTTCTCGTACATGGCGAAGAAGAACAGCTTGTCCTGCACGATGGCGCCGGATGCCCAGACATTCGCCTTGTAGAACGAACTGGAATCCCGACTCGTACGATTGCGCTCATCGAGGGTGCCGTCGCGATGGAAATGATCTTCCTTCGATGCTTCCCAGGCAGACGGTTCCAGGGTCACCTCCGCGCCAGCGCGGAACTCGTTGCTGCCCGAACGGGTCACGGCATTGATGACGCCACCCGTGCTGCGGCCAAACTCCGCGGAGTAGCCACCCGTCTTGACCTGGAATTCCTCGTAGAAGCCGAACGGTACTGAAGAGAAGCCCTGGCGACGGTACGGATCGGTGACGTTGAGGCCGTTGATGTAGACGGCGTTTTCCGCGACGGACGACCCCCCGAACGAAAGACCTCCGAACGTGGCGCCCGAGTTGATCACGCCAGGCGCCAGCAACGCGACGGAACTGAGGCTCTGGTCGACAGGCAACCTCGACAGCTCCTGCCTGTTGATGTTCGTCGCCGATTCCGTCGATCGCACGTCCACGCGGTTGACCACACGCGAGCCGACTACCTGCACCGCGTTGAGATTGACCACGCCGCCATCGGCGCCCAGGTTGACCGTGGTCGTGCCGCCGAGCGATACATTCACACCGACGGCGTCGCCGACGTTGGCGCCGTCGCGCTTGACCTGCAACTGGTAATCGCCAATCGGCAACTGGGTCAGGCGGTAACTGCCATTGCCTTCCACCGTGACGGTGCGGCTGGCACCCGTCGCGGTATTGGTGATCGTGATCTGGTCGCCCGCACTGGCCCGTCCCGCGACAGCGCCGGTCGCGCTCTGCGCCATCGCCAACGGCGCCATGGTCGCGATGCATGCCCCCAGCGCGATGCCCAGCGCCGCCTTTTTCAGTACCTTGCCTTTCATCCCCGCTCTCTCCTGCTAAAGATGTTGGTTGAACAGTCTGTCGTGGTCAGTCGTGCCGGTCCTGCGGCAACACGGTCCATTCGAACCGGTAATCCCATTGATCGAAGTAGAGGTTCCCGCCCTGCCACTCCGCTTCGCCGCGCTGGAGGTCCACCGTCTCCGAACGCACGTGCTGCTTGGCGGGAACGAACTCGCGCGAATAGTCGTCGTTGAACGCGATGCGGTAGGCGTCCAGCCCACCCAGGTAGAACCAGCGCAGCGCGGGATCGTCCGACTGCAGCTGGCCGGTGGTCACGTCCATCGGCACCCAGCCGTAGGGCGCCAAGTACACCCAGCCCCAGTCGTGCATGTTGTCGTAGCCGACTGCATCGTCCGAGTACACCCAGCCCGACTGCCAGCGCGCGGGAATACCGTTCATGCGCAGCAGGGTGATCAGCAACAGGGTCTGCTGCCCGCAATCGGCATGCCCGGCGCGGAACGCGTAGTCGCTGATGTTGCTGATGGTCGAGTACTCGCGCGCACCTGCCCACGGAATGCGATCCACGGCGGCAAACAGCTTCTGCGCGATGCGATAGGGATGGGTCTCGTCGCCAACGACGCTGGCGCTGAAGCGGCGCAGGTCCTCGCTGAAGACCACATGCGGCGCGCGTTCGGTCACGAACGGCGCCAAGGCCGGCGTGATGTCCGCAGGCACCACTTTGTCGGGGTCAATGGGGAAATGGCGCGCATGGACGGTCATCTCGTAGGTCACCGAGAACGTCGTCGGCGCATCGGCCAAGGCGGGCTGCTCAAGATAGGCCGTCCGCTGCAGCGCGGACTCCGGCGCGACCTGCGCACCCGCCGGCAGACTGCCCAGCAGGCGAATGCCTTCCTGCTGGCCGGGGATCGCTCTCGGGTAAGGGATCCACGCCCGCACCCTCTCTCCCGCCGGCACCGCACCCGGCTTCACCGTCAGCGACTGGGTTACGCGGATGCGGCGCGGCGCCACGCTGCTCGATCGCGAGGCCGCAGCCGCACGCACCACTTCATGGTGGTGGGGATGCAGGGATTCGAACGGGCCCTCGGTGAACGGCTTGACCGGTGGCGCCCGGCGCGCGGCTGCCTCCGGGCTGAGCCGGAACAGGTTCGAGACGGAGCGGCTGAAATAGCGCGGCTCGCCATCGATATCCAGCCGCTCGATCAGGCCGGCACGATCCCAGCGCTGGAACTCGTCCTCGCGCAGGTCCGGTACCTGCGCACGGATCCGACGACGGACGGCGTCTGCGTCGAGCGTGAAGTCCAGGCGGATCCGGCGCATGCGTTCGCGCTGGAACAGCAGCGCCTGGCGCCCGGCGTCGTCGGTGGGGTTCGCCGCCAGCGCTCGGGTGATGGCAGCGTCGGCGTCACGGAAGCGCCCCTGGTCCACGTCGGCGACGATCTCCACCAGCGGGTCTCCCGCCCATGCAGCCGGGGGAGCGAGGAGTACCATCGGCCACCCGCACAGGCACAGCCACGCCGCCAGCCGGCGCCGGGGGCGCCTGCCGCGTGCTGCAACCGTGTGCTGGCGCTTGCTGGCATCCACGTCGTACATCCCCACGTCGACTGGTCACGGCTGTGTAACACGGCATTAATGCATGGGTCAATAATTTATTCTTGATTTTTATCTCGGAAGAAATAAATATTCTTGCAGAACCTACCCCCGGCATGGCGTCATGTATGCCCGGCGGACCAGGCCTGACCAAGGGGAGCGGATGAACGCATCGACGCCTTACCGGCCCACGGTGGGACGGGACACTCCGGGGCACGCCCCCCATCGCCGGTGGCTGCATTGCTTCGCCCTGACGGCGCTGCTGTGCGCCACGCCGCCCGCGCTGGCACGCGCGTCATTGCCGCTACCGCAGCATGCGGTGATCGGCGTGGAGGACCACCACCTGCAAGCCGGCTACTGGACGGGCAAGCTGGCGCACCCGCAGCGCGCACTGCTCGATCGTGCCGGCGTGGCCGCGCAGAACCAGCGCATGCAGCAGACCGACCGTCACGTCCATGCACTGGAAGCACTGCCGGCGGAATTGGCCCGCGCCGAGGTGCGGGCATGGCTGCTGCCGCTCTCGGCACCGCCTACCCGCACCCTGTACGACGCAGGGGGTCGCGAGGTGACGAAGACGCAGTTGGCCGCGATCGCCGCCAATGCCGCCGTGGATGCCGTCGCGGAGCGTGCGCCGGCACGTTACGGCCTGGTCGTGCATCGTGCCGACCTGCGCACGTTCCCGAGCCGCGAGCGTGTGTTCAGCAGCCAGGGCGACACCGATATCGACCGCTTCCAGGAAAGCGCCCTGTTTCCCGGTACCCCCGTCGTCATCGCGCATACCAGCGCTGACGGCGACTGGTACTTCGTGGTCAGCCCGCTCTACGCGGCATGGATCGAAAAGCAGTACGTCGCCGAGGGCGATAGAGCGGTGGTGTTCGGCTATGGACGCGGCACACCTTCACTGGTGGTGACGGGCGCGACAGCGCGCACCGTCCACAACCCGGAGGAGGCCGGCCTGTCCGAACTGCAACTGGACATGGGCGTGCGCGTCCCGCTGCTTGCCGATTGGCCGGCCGACACGCCGGTGAACGGGCAGCACCCCTACACCTCGCATGTCATCCAGCTGCCCGTGCGGCGCGCCGACGGCGCGCTGGCGCTGCTGCCCGCTCTGCTGCCGCGCACGGCGGACGTGGCACCGGACTACCTGCCGCTGACGCAGGCCAACCTGCTGCAACAGAGCTTCAAATTCCTTGGCGAGCGTTACGGCTGGGGCCACAGCTACAACACCCGCGACTGCAGCGGCTTCGTCTCCGAGGTCTACCGCAGCATGGGCATCACCCTGCCGCGCAACACCAGCGCGCAGGCCGTCAGTCCCGCTCTCGAGCGGGTAGGCTTCGAGGCTTCCGACAGCCACGAGAAGCGCCTCGCCGTGCTGCGTACGCTGCAGGTAGGCGATCTTGTCTATATCCCCGGCCACGTGATGATGGTGATCGGCCACGACAATGGCACCACCTACACCATTCACGACACCACCGGCATCACCTATCGTGGCGCGGACGGGAAGACCGTGCGCACCCGGCTCAATTCGGTGGCCGTCACCCCGCTGGAGCCGCTGATGTTCAACAGCGAGCAGCCCACCGTGGACCGCATCACCGCCATCCAGAGAATCCGTGCCCAAGGGGCTCCATGAAGATCACCGACATCAAGTTCGGCATGCTGCGCGTGCCGTTGAAGACCCCGTTCAAGACCGCCCTGCGCACCGTCGACACGGTCGAGGACATCGTGGTGATCGTGCACACCGATACCGGGCACATCGGCTACGGCGAGGCACCGGCCACCGCCGTGATCACCGGCGATACGCATGGCTCCATCATCGAAGCCATCGGCAAGTTCATCCGGCCGCGGCTGATCGGGCAGGAAATCGCCCACCTCAACCGCATCACCGACCTCATCCAGACGTCACTGGAGCGCAACACCAGCGCGAAGGCCGCGGTGGAGATCGCGGTCTACGACCTCTGGGCCCAGTTGTACGACGCGCCGCTCTACAAGATGCTCGGTGGTGGCGACCCGGTCATCACCACCGACATCACCATCAGCGTGGACTACATCGACAAGATGGTGGCCGATTCCATCAGTGCGGTGGAGCGTGGCTTCGAGTCGTTGAAGATCAAGGTGGGCAAGGACATCGGCCTGGATATCGAACGGGTGAAGGCCATCTATTCCGCCGTCGAAGGCCGCGCACTGCTGCGGTTGGACGCCAACCAGGGCTGGACCGCCAAGCAGGCGGTGTTCGCCATGCAGCACCTGGAAGATGCAGGCGTAGTGCTCGAACTGCTGGAACAGCCGGTCAAGGCGCGCGATCTCGAGGGACTGAAGTACGTCACAGACCGCGTGCACACCCCGGTGATGGCCGACGAGAGCGTGTTCGGGCCCACCGAAGTCATCGACCTGATCAAGATGCGCGCCGCCGACATCATCAACATCAAGCTGATGAAAACCGGCGGCATTTCCAACGCCATCCGGATCGCCGACATCGCATCGCTGTATGGCGTGGAATGCATGATCGGCTGCATGATCGAGACCAGCATCAGCGTGGCGGCCGCCGTCCACGTGGCCGCCGCGAAGGCCAACGTGATCACCAAGGTGGACCTTGACGGTCCGTCGCTGGGCCAGTTCAACCCGGTCGAGGGCGGGGTGATCTTCAACGAATCCGAGATCACGATCACCGACGCGCCCGGCCTGGGCATCCGCGAGATCCGCGGCCTCGAGATGCTGCCGGGCTGAGCCCGGTGGCGAAGGCCCGTTGTCAGCACCGCCCACCGCCATCACACTCACGCCATGACAACGCCCCTGGTGAAGATCCGCTCCGAACGCGACCAGATGTCGGCCATCGAGCGCCGCATCGCCGACTTCATCCTCGACAACGCGCACCTGCTGCGCGACTACTCCTCGCAGCAGCTGGCCAGCGCGCTGGGCGTCAGCCAGTCGAGCGTGGTCAAGTTCGCGCAGAAATTCGGCTTCAAGGGCTATCCCGACCTGAAGTACACCATCGGCGAGGCGGTCGCGCGCAACGGCAACGGGCAGGCGCAACCCCCGGCGTCCGCAGGTGACGAGGCGGGCGACGCCTACCAGCGACTGCAGGATGGGCTGCGGCGCAGCAAGGCCTCGGCCGAGGAAGAAACCCGCAGCCTCAACCCGCGCTCGCACATCGAGCCGATCGTCGAACTGATCGACCGGGCGGACAAGGTGTTCGTCTGCGGCCTGGGTGACGACGGCCTGTTCGCGCGCGAGTTCGCGATGCGGCTGTCACTGCTCGGCGTACTGACCGTGCACCATACCGATCCGATCCTGATGATGGCCAACCTGTCGGCAACGCGACCCGGCGACGTGCTGCTGATGTTCTCCGAATTCGGCAAGTTGCCCGAGCTGTCCCAGGTCAGCCGGCAATTCCAGGCCTGCGAAGGCAAGGTCATCTCGATCACGCGGCATACCGCCAATCCCTTGCGCGCGCATGCCGATGCCGCGCTGGTGATTTCCGCGCACGACCCTGCGCCGCACGTGGAACAACTGCTGTACCGTTCTTCGCTGCAGTCGCTGCTGGATTTCGTCTTCGTGCTGTTGTGCCAGACCAATCCGGACCGGAACCGGCAGCTCGCCATCAATCTCGAACGCATCCATCATCTGCTGGAGTCGTGATGCCCGCACTGCCGTCCATGCGCCACTCGTTCCGCTCGCTCGCCTTCACAGCCCTCATGCTCGCGTACGGCGGCAGCGCATCCGCCGCAGGCACGCAGGCGTCCACTTCGCTACCCTGGCGCGATGCACGCCAGATGGTGCTGGTCCTCACCGATGGCTGGGAAGCCACCAGCGGCACGCTGCAGCGGTTCGAATTCAGGGACGGGCGCTGGCAATCCGAGGCTTCCGCCGCGCCCATCACGGTGGGACGCAATGGCTCGGCATGGGGCGACGGGCTGCACCCGGCGCAACCGCAGGGGCCGGTGAAGCAGGAAGGGGATGGACGCGCGCCCGCCGGTATCTTCACTCTGGGCGAGGCATTCGGCTACGAATCCAAGGCAGGCACGGCCATGCCGTATCGTCCGATGCATGCGACCAGCTACTGCATCGACGTGCCGGACTCACCGCTCTACAACCGCATCATCGATACCCGCGAGCAGGGCGAAGCGGCCGCGAAGGGATCGACAGAACCCATGCGGCTGGACCTGCACAACAACGGCGACCCGCGCTACCGCAACGGCCTGGTGATCGGCCACAACCCCAACGCGACACCGCGTGGCGGCAGCTGCATCTTCGCGCACCTGTGGCGCACCCCCGGCGAAGCGACGGCGGGCTGCACCGCCATGGCCTCCGGGACGATGGACAGCTTGCTGGCCTGGCTGCGGCCGGACGCACGGCCGGTGTTCGTGTTGCTGCCGCGCGAGGAATACGCGCGCCTGGCGCATGACTGGCGGCTACCGGAGGCGACGCGATGAGGTGGCCCGGCGCCACGGCGCGCGTACTGCTCGGATTGGGCGCCGGTGCCGTTGCCGGCCTGTCCCTGGCGCACTGGCTGCCGGACAGCGCGGGCAACGCAGTCGCGATCGCGCAGCCGATCGGCAAGCTCTGGCTCAGCGGCCTGCAGATGACCGTGGTGCCGCTGGTGCTCTCGCTGGTGATCCTGGGCGTCGCCACCGCCAGCGATGCGGCGGCCTCCGGCCGCGTCGCACGACGCGCGATGGTGGTCTTCATCAGCCTGCTTTCCCTGTTCGCCGCCTATGCCGCGATCGTCGCACCGCTCGTGCTGTCACTGGTGCCGCCGAGTGCCGGCCTCACAGCCACCTTGCGCGGCACATTGCCCGCAGCTGGCGAGATGGCAACACCCGGGCTCGCGGACTGGATAGGATCGGTGGTGCCCAGCAACGCCATCATGGCGGCGGCACAGGGCGCGATGCTGCCGGTGGTGGTGTTCGCGCTGTTCTTCGGGTTTGCGTTGACCCGCGTGCAGGAAGATCGACGCGTGCAGATCATCGCGTTCTGCCATGGCATCGCAGACACCATGATCGTGATCGTGCGCTGGATGCTGCTCGCGGCACCGATAGGCGTCTTCGCGCTGGTGCTGGCCGTGTGCGCGCAGGCGGGCATCGGCGTGATCGGCGCGCTGGCCGGGTACATAGGCCTGCAGTGCGGCATGTATCTCGGCGCCACGCTGATCTGCTACGTCCTGGTTGCGGCCTTCGCACGCCAGTCGCCGCTCGCATTCGCGAAGGCGATCCTGCCGGCCCAGGTGGTGGCCGCCAGCACGCAGTCATCCCTGGCTTCGCTGCCGGCGATGGTGGAAAGCGCACGCTTCCGTTTGGGGCATCCGCGCGCGGTGGCAGCGCTGGTATTGCCGATGGCGGTGACGCTGTTCCGGATCACCAGCCCGATCCAGTACATCGTCGCTGCATGCTTCGTCGCGTGGGCATACGGTATCGACGTGAATGCGGTGACGCTGGCAGCCGGCGCCGCGCTGGCGGTGGTGATCAGCCTCGGCTCGATCGGCCTGCCCGGGCAGGTCAGCTTCATGGCAACGGTGATGCCGGTGACGCAATCGATGGGGCTGCCGATCGAGCCGCTGGGCCTGCTGCTTGCTGTGGATACCATTCCGGACGTCTTTGCGACCACCGGCAATGTCACCGGTGACCTCACCGCGACCAGCATCGTCGCGCGCCAGTCTCCCGACGCGCGCGATGCGGATGACGTCGCCAACTGAGGCGGCGAACTGCATCCAGGCACAAGATGCTCCATCGGCACCACGGATGACGAGGCAGGATGCCTCGAGCGCCTACGGACCTGCAGCCACGCTGCTCAGAGCGGCTGAGGCCGCTGCTCGGCACGCCGCGCGCTTGACGCGGGATGGTTCGAGTTCCGGTAGGCGCTGACAAGCCGGCGCAGGGCATCGGCGACGTCTGGATGGGATTCCAGGGATGCGATCACCACATCCCAGATGCCTTCATGGGTCCATCGCGTGAAGCGGACGTAGACGCTATGCCAGGGGCCGCATGCCCTGGGCAACCGGCCCCAGGGCTGCTGCGTGACTGCGACCCAGAGCACTCCTTCGAGAAAGCCCCGGGTGCCCACTCCATTCAGTGCCCTTGCGCGCACAAGTGGCGGCAATGTCGCGACGATCGCATTCCATCGCATTTCATCCAGTAGAACGGCGGGCGCGTCCATGTCCCCGCATCCGTGTTCCTGCACCACCCCACCGCCGTGGTCTTCCATCATCGCGTAGCTCCTGCCGCTCCGAGAAAAGCCTGCGCGCCTGCACGCGCTGCGAAATCCTTCCGCTTGCCAGTTCAATTCGTTGCCTTTTGCCGGAAGAGGACAAACCCAAGCCCACATCAAGCAAGGCGCGAAATACTGAGCTGAATGGCATAGTTTGTACGCCCTGAAGGGCATAGTTGGTGCACTCCGGAATGTACCCAGGCAATAGGGCTCCGCGCACGGCTACAATTCGCCGGTCCAGCTATAAGGATGTTCCTGAGTGATTCCGCCCTCACACGCTGATCTCTACGACCTGGCCCGGCATCTAATTTCGAGCCAAATAAGTCGACTTTCACAGCAAAGGCGTGAGGAGCGCACCCGTCTCAGCTCAGGCACCGCTGTCGCAGAAATTGAAGTCCGAATCGAGGAACTTCTGGCTGAACGTGAAGCACTTTCTATTACGGATCGCGCATCTCTCGAAGAGATTGTCCGCAAGTATGCTCGCTCGCCCGAGGGGGCGGAACGCGCTATCGAATCTATCAATGAGTTCTATCGCAGCATTTGATGCGTAAACCGAGCGACCTTCGGCCGCCCCGACTAACGATTCGTCGGCGCAAGGCCGCTTTGCGCAGCGCGCCTTGCAAGGGTGTCGGCAGACATTCCGACCACGCACGCCCGCACAGTAGGAACGGGGCCGGTGTGTGCATAGCGACACTTCGACCTCTGAAGATTCGTTGTACCTCTAGCGGTAGAAGGCGCGGCGGAGCAGCTGTCGCCACACCTCTCTACGCGTAGGCTGGGCTTTGTCGCAAATGGCTTCAAAGGCGGCTCAAGCGCCTGGGTGTCTCTTTTCTAGGTCGTGCAACTTGTACTGAATCTCAAACTGAGCATTTGACACCGCGGACGCCCAAGTCGTGACGACGCGTGAATAATTTATCGCGGGCTTCAAGGCTTGTGCCGCATGCCTCACCGCGTACTCAAAGAAGAACCGCTCGGCATCGCTCGTGCCGCGCTTAACGCCACCGATAGTCCCGTGCACAGAATCCCGTTTAAGTTGTGCTTTCAGCTCTGCGTAGCCGTTGACGCAAAGATGGTCTTCTTGCCGCGTCCGCTTTTTTAGCCTCAGAAGCGACAAAAGTTCAGAGCATGCCGCGTCGTAGCGACGAAGCTCGGCGGCAACATCTGAGATTGTGGGTTCGCTGTTCGGCAGAGAGCTCATTTGGTGTTCTGGAAGAGGCTCGTGAGTACATGCAACAGTTTTGCTTTGCGGCCGCATTGCCAAACTATGCTGGCAACAGGGTTAATACGAGGGCTCTTGCACCCGCAAGCGGCAGGTTGAGCCTGCACCGGTGTCTGGCGTGAACCTTGTAGCACTCTGGCCGGACCTTGCAGCCACAAAAGCTGGTTGGCTACGGCCACGGCGGAGAGATTCGTCAGACATACGAAATAGCGCCAACACTCTCACTCGCCCAACGCTTCCTCCGGCTCATCTACGGAACCGAGTTGGCCAGAGATGATTCGCTGATACTTCACAACCATCTTCGTCACATCCGGATCCCCCAACCTCGCCTCTGCCTTCTGCAACCGAACCATCGCGTCGTCAAAGACTTCATGAGAGCCTGTGATTCGGAAATACTCGACTCCAAGTTCGCAGTATGCGCTGAGAATGTACTTGTTGCTCTCGTACCTCTCGAGCGCGATGACCACCTGGTCACGAGCCTGCGAAAGAATCGTCACTCTGTCCTCTCGCATTAATCCGGGCGTATGGACAGCACGAGCAATTGTAAGGAGGATCCTGTACCTAGCGATTGGCGCCTCTCTACGAAAATCTTTCTCAAAAATTCTGATCTCTGACTCAGCTTTTTCATACTCTCCTAATGAGATCAAGTTCCTAATCAAGCGATGCCTCGGAACTCTTTCGCCAGGGGCCACTGACATCATCTGCCGAAGAAGTGTGTTCTGCACGTGCTTGTCGGGGATAGATGGGATGCCGCTCTCCATATTGCACAACTCACGAATTGTTCTGATTTCAATATCGTAAGTTGGAGATATGTTGTCTATAACTCGCTGAAAAAGCTCTACTCGCTGTGATTGCTCGTAAAATTTGTACTTGGCTATTATCCCTGCAATTACATAGTGACGAACCTTCCATCCATACACCCCATCCCGGGTACTAACGACGTACTCATTAATGATCTCGTCTAGGCTCGCCAACACGGACTGGATTGCGCCAGCAGAAATTCCCAACGTCCTTACAACAAGCTGCCTATGCACATTAACGCCCGCATGCTCCATTGCAGAGACAAACTTATAGATGTCTTGAGACTCTTCCGCCAGCGCGGCATATTCTCTTAGAACGATGTCATCAAATTTCTCGGATGCGAATATGTTCTTCAAGCAAACGAACATGTCCGCATGACACCTATCGATCATTCTCCTTCTCTTCTCGTAAGCATTGAAGCCCGCAAATCCAGCCTCGACGAGGGTGCGGAGCTCAGGGACTGAGTCCACCAGCACAATCAGACGGTCAATCTCCTGATGATCCAAAAGAATCATCGGGAATTCCTTTCCGCATTGATAGATGTTGGGAGTCTTTACGCGGGGACCCCAATGATTTCGAGATGAAGCAACGATGATCTTAAGGTGAGTGTACTGAGCTGCAGCGAGCCTATCTATCAGTTCGTTTAGAGAGAAGAGGTGGCTGTGGGCATCATCTATGAAGAGAACGCCCTTCTTGTTTTGCGAGCGAAGATGATGAGCCACCTCAAGCCAATGCGCGGCAGATAAAGGATGATCCCCCTTGTGCTCCCAGGCTGAGAACCCTTGCTGTCTCAGCTTCAGGACCGCTTGCCTACCGGCGGTCGTCTTCCCGACTCCGCTCGCACCCAGAATGATGGCGCAAGTTTTGAGCTCGCTCTGAAGATAGCTGGAGATCTCAATTGAAGAGGTGCGCTCAAACGTCAATCCACTAACAATCTCGGGATAGTTTGCTGGCCAACCGTTGAAGATTGCACTGGCGTTAGCCTTTTCCGGCGCACACTCTTCATCCACAATGTGGGTCACGGGTCGCAGCGCAATGACTTTGTCCAACGGCTCATCCTTGAGCGCATCAGCGACGGGACTCGTCGGCTGACGCCTTCCGAGCGCAGCTACAAAGTCATCCAGACTCCCGAACGATACCCGAACTCCACGCGCCTCCAGAAGCTGTGCTCGATTCTGATCCGCCTCGTAAAGCAGAAGAGAGATCCGTCCCTTTCGATTGGCCCGCTGGTTGATTTGGATGGCGCGCTGTACGAGGTCGCGAATGTCACTGTCGGCAAGCGATTGCCCTACAATTAGGACACTTGATCCGGGATCCATTTCGGACCTCATTCGATCATACAGGGCCTCACGGTAGTCCTCTGTTAGATCGTAATCAGTGTCGGTAAGAATCAGTCTTGAGACGTTTCCGTCGACGATATCCTTATCCAAGGTGCCATGAATCTTGAATAGATTTGTTGCCCCCAGTGGAGCATCGGCAGTGAAGTCGAAGTTCGAAGAGAATGGTTTCAGTACCTTTCCCGCGCGGTCATATGCATCCTCAACGAGGGCATCATAATTAGTAGTAAAGATGCTCTTCCACGCATAGTGCGGCAAGTTCAGAATGGCACCTTTCGCGCGTAGGCCATTGAACTTTCCACGTATATAACGAATCAAGTCACTTCGATCACGTCGCACTTCAACGAGGCTGCTCGCATCTCGAAGATTCAAGTCGCCTTCGCCTAGCTTGAATACTTGTGAGAGTCCACTCGCAAGGGCTGGTGCGCTCGGCGCACCTGATGGAATCGACGCTCCCGCGCCGAGCAACAAGACTGTATTCTCGGGTACTAGCTCTTCTACAAGTTCGGCGATCGTGATTGGCATCCATTGCTCCCCTACACCTAGTCCTGCAATCATTACAAGCTGTGTAGCACTAGTCCAGATGCATACAACAAACCACTCCACGTGACGCAACGCAGCATATAGAGCATTGCGCCCCGAGTTGCCAGGTCGTTGGTCAGCGCGACAGCTCGAGCTTAAAGCTTACAGCCTTGCTTCTTTAGAGTCCTCGCGAGCCGGCGAGAAGCATTGGCCGCTCTTCCGGTGGGCATCTTCGATATGTATAGGAAACAATGGGATCTGGGGGTTCTTCAATCCTTGTTCCCGCGGCGAGAGAGGCAAGACGTATATCGCGGCACGGCTCATGCGTGGCTGCGAAGATCTGTCGGCGCATTTCTTCACGATCGATCTCTAAGACAAAGCTCGTGTCCGGGAGCAGGACGAGCAAATGATCAATCAGATTAATGAGCGACTCCGAGAATGCCCTGGCGAAACTTAAGCGACACAGGCTAGGAGCTGCCTTGATGAGGTATTTTGCGGCGTGCCACTGTTGATCGCGCTCCTTCTCAAAGCCAAACAACCGGAACGCCGCTAGGATTGTAAAGAATCCATAGTCATCGCCGCGCTCGAAGAGGCGTTCCAAGTCAAGGTAGCCTATCGGCCGCCGATTCAACGCACCTATCGAGTCCTCATCACCTGGAAACACATGCCGAGGCCAGATGAATGCTTCCTCAAAGCTCGATTTCAGATACTTCTGTGCCAGCTTCTGATCCGTAGAAACTACATCGAAGAGCTTCATCGGCCACTCCATCACGCGTCTGAGTGATGGGTAACGCCGTCCAAGCACCGCTCTTCGTTCGCCGGACACGCTTCGCCGACCAGCCTTATAGCTGCCCAGCTCATCACTTCGGAAAGCTAGATCATGATCGCCGCCGTCACGCCGGTTGCGGTATTTCGCATAGAGCGCAGCTTCACCGCCTTCAATCTCGCACCAGGCGGCCCATACGATCATTGAGTGCAGCACTTCAGGAGCGCTTCTGGTGCGGCGGCCCATCTTTGCGCCGGGTGAGTCGATATCGCGCATTGCTTCAAAGAAATCGCCCATTGCGACCTCCAATGAATGTATCGATTCCTCGGCCACTTTTGCTGGATGCAAAGCCGATCAACCAAGCATAAGGTGATGGCGTACCCGGCGCCACTTGGTGACACGTGAAGCAACTAAGCCAAGAGCTTGACAGTGCTTGGATCGCAAGCACCTACGGCGCATTCGTGCCAGTGAAATCCCTTGCCAAACTTCTCGGGTTCCCTACGCCAGCGGCGTTGCGACGCGCGCGTGCGACCGGGCGCCTGCCGCTTCCTCTCTTTGAATTGGAGGGCCGCCGTGGCCTATTCGCTCACGCAAGCGACGTGGGCGGCTACCTTCGGCAAAAGGCCCAGCATCCCCAGGAGGACCCGATGAGCTGATTCGGCTTAGATTCCCGCCGGAGGTCGGATAAAAAGAAAGTCCCGAGCGCGAACTCTGGGACTTTCCGGGTGAAGCAAAGGCGTGCTGCCGTTGTCGAACTCTCCCCCTTCTTGACCATTCTGTCAAGCCTCTTCGGCATGGCACGGGCGCTTATCGCTCGTCGTCGCCGTAGGCCTGAACTGGGAAGGGATACGTCATGTTCGAAGGTTTCAAAGTCGGCGCTGCTGACCTGAATACCAGGCAGCAGGCCTACGCCCATATGAGGCTGCCTGAGCGAAGCATCCCCCGGCTGGAGGCAATGGCCTCAACGAGCGGGAAAAGGAAGGTGGGCAGTGCAGCTCTCACCAATGTTCGCGTTAGTCATGCATCAGTAAAGAACTACACGTCCCGCGTACTCGAAAGCCATACCTGCGAGCTGATCTTTGCATATGAACTCGAGCTCGATCCCGACGTACTGGGGTACCAAGTCCAGGTGCCCTGCCGTGGGGTGCAAAGAATCACTTCGCTTGGACGCAAACACGTCTCGAATGCGCACGTTGACTTCTTGGTGTTTCGCCGAGAGACGGTCGAGCTCGTCGAATGCAAAACGCGCGCATGGATCGAGGAGCGAGCAAAGATCGATCAAGGGTGGGAGCTTTCGGGTGACCAGTGGACCTATCTTCCATACGAGAATTGGGCGAAGCAGCTGGGAATCCCATTTTCTGTGTGGTCACCGCCTCAACCGTCTGGGGTTTACCAGCAGAATCTCGAAGCCTGCTATTCGCTCCATAGATCACAACTAGATCCGCTAGGCAGACTGGCTGCCTCCCGAGCAAGCGATCTTCTGCGAGGTTCGACACGAAGTATCAACGAACTCTGCAGACTCATTGAGGGTTTCAGTTATCGGGTTGCCCTCTGGATGCTCGCGAACGGTGAAGCTTTCGGTCCATGGATGAGCACTCCCATCTCTCTAGGAGATCGATTCCACCTCCACCTTGATCGTGGCCACGCGCGCGCGGACGACACGAACCTTCTGCAGCATGCATGGATCTACATGCAGCAACCAGAGACCGTAGATCCACTGAGTTCTGCGTCACCTACCGATCGACGCAAGGCTGGAGAACGTCTAGCGCGGCTGGAACAAATGGCGGTAGGTACACTCCAATGGACAAGACGAATGCAAGATCTCGCCACCCATGTGGATAGGGAGGTCGCGAAGGGCGGCTCTGCTCTAGCAGCGCGCCTAACCCGCTACTCGAAGAGTGGCAATCGAGTATCCCGTCTCCACTTGGAGCAGGAGCAGGCTATCGAGGATATCGTTCGAGATTTCTGGCTGCCCGGCAAAGTACGGTCCGCCGACGAGCTCTACCAGAGGTTTCTCGATGAGTGCGAAAGCCGAGGTATCGAACCTTGTGGTCGTTGGCGCTTGGACAAGCGTAGACGTGAACAGAACCCCCTCCGCCACGCCCTCTCGACTGGTGGATTTCGGGCTTATCACGCCCTTCGGCCCAGCACAGACCCGCGAATGCGATCCCTTCCTCCGCTCGGCTACGGCCAGGTCCTCCACGTCGACTCTTCGGATCTAGATGTTAGGTGCGCTCCGAATCTGATGAATGGAATGCCCGCAATCAAGGCTAAGTTCTACATCGGCATCGATGGTGCGACGGGAGACACGATGGCGCATTCCCTCATATTCGGGGCTGCGCGAACTGACGGGCTAGCGCTGCTGATACGCGAGTATGTCAGGCGACATGGAATGCTCCCCAGAATGATCCATCTCGATAGGGGTTCTGAGAACACTTCGCGCTGGCTAAAGGAGTTCGCCGAGGGACGCATCTCTCTGCGGCACTCTCCCACCGCAGCAAGCGCATGGAACGGATTGGCTGAGAATGCAATCAAGCAGGTGAACGACCAGGTTGCGCACAAGCTGGACGGAAGCACGGCTCCGGATCAGAAGGGCCGTAAGGTGGACGGCCGGTTCAAGAGTTACAGCAACGCGCGAACCTCTTTTGTCATGATTCTCAATCACTTTGTCTCGTACGTCTATGGTGATCTACCGTCCACTCCAAGGTCTGATGGATTCTCACCCATTGAGAAGAGAAGGGAATCAATCGCCATGTTTGGCAAGCTCGGTTCAACGTGCGAATTCAATGATGACCTGTTGATCAGGACTTCTGTGCATGTTTCCAGGCGCTTGAAACCGGATCCACGGCGGGGCATTCGCACGGCGGACGGTTGGTTCTCTAGTGATGAACTTCTGCTCCTCATGCGAGGACACGCGGTGGAGGAGGTCCGAAGCGACTGCTGCGACCCGAGCATTCTCCACGTAAAGATTGGAGATCGGTGGATTAGGGCGTTCCACAACAGGGTACAGAGCATGGCGATGCTTTCTGATTCGGAGCGGCTATTCGAGCTTCTCTACGCCCCAACAAGGCGGCGGGACGCGAGGAAGAAACGCGAAGACCTCGGAAGACGCCGTCATACAAGGATGCAGAACGCTATTTTTGCCATGCCTGCAGTGGAGCATTTGAAGCCAGAAAGTGAGGAACAGACGCTTCCCCAAGACACGTTCACCGAGAAAACGTCCTTGGATTCCTACGCTGAAGTTCTCCCTTTCGAAGAGCGGGAGAACTTCTGATGTACTGCTTACGCCATCTTGCCTATGAGAACTCGCGTGCTCAACTTCGCAGAGCGCTCGACGACCATCGACCAGGACACATGGTGTTCTTGATAGGTCCTTCTGGCGCTGGAAAGACGACCATGCGAACTTCGGTCATGCAGGAGATGTTTGGTGATCCGGCTCATTGGGGGCGGGGAAAGATCCCCGCAATCGAACAGTTTGCGTTTCTAGTAAATCAGTCCTATTTCAGTTCCAAGGACTTTGTTCGAGAGCTCCTATCAGAGCTCCATGATCCGTCGTTGGAGTGGCTACTGCGCGACAGCTCGATTCCCGCTGCGAAGTTGTCCCAGATTCAATCCCAGCTCAAGATCACACACGACTTCTGGGATGACCTCCGACCGCTGAAGGGTACAGAGGGGGAGATGTGGGGCGCCTTCAGACGAAGCCTCGTGGCGAGGGGATGCAAGTACGTCTCAATCGATCAGGTTACCGCTCTTCTTAAGAACCACAGAGACACTTCGCCAGCAGATCACACCTTGCACCTGATGGCACTCGCAGAGTCGAGCGGAATCATGTTCATCATGACTGGTATCCACGAGGCGGCACGCCTGTGGAACGTACACTCCGAGTTGCGGAGACGCGTTATTGTAGTTTGGGCTCCGCCCTACAGCGATCGGAGACCTGCAGATAAGGTGCCCTTCCTTAGGGTCCTGAGATCACTCGAATCCAAGTTTAGGTTTTCTCAGAGAGACATGCTTCTCCGAATGTCCAGCGACCTACTTGCTGCCACGGGAGGAATATTCGGGCAGCTCTTCGAACTGTTGCTTCGAGCGGATCGTTGTTCCCAGAACGAGGGCTCAAGCAGAATTTTGAAGCGCCACGTCGAAGCTGCGTATTTGTCTGACAAGGATCTTGCGGCGATGTGGCGGGATGTTGAAGCATTCGAAGATGTGATGTGCGCCGGGGATGTCTCACAGCGAGCATCGCTGGTCAGATCCCGTTGGAGCCTGCCTTCGAGCGACAGAACCTGATATGAATTCATGATGCGCGCCAGAACCTAAAGCTCGAGCTCAACTGAGAGCCGCTAGTCCACGCTCTTGCCGCAGACATCCTTGGTCCCATGAACTCACGAAGCAAATTCGAGTGGACTATTTTTCCTCCTCTTCCCATCATGGGCGTTGGTACGTCTCTAGTGGAGTCCGCGGAGCATTATGCTTGCCGCCTCGCTTGGACGAGCGGCGTTTCCATGAGCCAGCTCCGACGCTTGTTCCATATCCATGGCAGGGGAGGCAGCGGCGGAACCAGCGCCTTCTGCGGACCTGGAAGATTGTTCGACGACCGCGTATCTCGACTCGAAGGATTCACTGGCGTCGAGTTTATACGCTGCGGAACCTTTTCTGTTCTCAACTCTGTGCTCTCATCGAAAGCGCTCAGTAAGTCCTCCGTGCGGCACCGTTGGTGCCCAAAGTGCTACTTGGAGTGGGATGATGAAAGGTCTTATGAGCCACTGTTATGGCGCGTCAACTTGAGTGTGTACTGTCCAATCCACCTGTGTGCTCTCGAAACATCTTGCGGCTCTTGCGACTCACCTCAGGCAGTTTCTATGTGTTACGAGAAGAGGCGCACCTGCAGTACCTGCGGCTTGTCTTTGAGTGGTCCTGGAAGGGTGTTCAGCCCATCTGACTATGCCGTCTGGGCACAAAGGCAGGTCAGTGAGCTAATTGAGCTCTGCGCCACCCCTGGGCAAAGACCAATAGGGGAGGACGCGTACGTCTGCTTCGTAAAAGGGATTGCTAAGTGGCTTGAGCGTCCTGGCCTATTACCAAGAGCAATCCGCCATTCATACATGGAGGTACTTGCAGGCAGAAAAACGCGCGTTAGTCTAGGCACACTCGTCGCTTTCGCGGCATTCCAAGGAGTGTCGGCAGTTGAGCTTCTGGTCAACCCGCGTGCTGCTGCGTCACCTCCGCTCTTTTCTGCGGGCACCGCTTTCGACGAACCTAGTTCCCTGCACCGACATCATTTCCTTAGAGTTGCGGCCTTTGACAGTTGCGTATCTAAGATTTTTGATAGATGCAGGTACAGCTTCTTGCCACCGCTGAGGCTCTTGATTGAGGCCGCTCGCGCTAGCGTAGAAGTCGAGTTTGACGATGTAAGTGTACGATCTCGTTACCAGTACGTCTTCGCTCAGCAAGACGCACATTTTCTTGCAACATCCGCGGAGACGATTTTTAGGCAAGCCGTTAGATCTATCGCCAACAGTCGGCGAGTAACTTCTGATCGAAGTAGCAGAATTGTCCGGCTTCTGTCTGAAATGCACGGGCGGCCGAAGGATGAGGTTCGGGCCATTGTAAGCATCGCTTTGATTTGCTGGGCGGAGTTGAGCAAGTTCAAGCACTGGCGCTAGCCAGAAGCAGGATAGGCATCGCACGCGCGTGATTTGTTTCAAATTTTTCCTCAGGGGATTGCCAATCGGCTCGCCTGGATGGCGGCTATCGACCCAAAGCGGACATTCGCGGCTGCGCAAGCTCTGAACCTTGCTCGGTCCGGTTATGCATCGGCTTGTTAGCCGGAGCCAGTCGCCCTAAGATCGAGCCGTATCAAGGGGATAGTCCACCATACGGTGTGCTGTGGATAAGTCGTATAACCGGACCCAGGGATCCGGCTATTGGGTAGTTAGACCGCTGATGAAAGCTATCCAAATGCTTGTGGTCATATTTTTAGTGGCGCTGATGCCGCCCGCGCAGGCGTCGGATTTCGATCAAGTGCCACTTGACCAGATTCGCGCAGATGTCGGCTCCACATGCTCTGCTCGGCCGGCAGAGCGAACCCTGTCACTCGTCGGGAACAATGGCTTTAGGATCGAGCGCTGGGTAGTGGAGACCTGCAACGGGCCAGTCAGATACGACGTCATCTACTACCCGCCCGAATTCTTCCCGGATCGCGAGGTCGCCTATGAGATTCGACGCATTAGCTCGTGACACGCGGTCTAACAATTCATTCAAGCCGAACCCGCTTCGCGGGTCGGCTTAATTCAGGTGTTAGAGCGCTATGGGGTTCTGGGATCGCCCAATCATCTACATACAGGTCTATCCCGACCACCTGATGGCCCGCGTACTAGGCGGGGAAAGGTCCATCCGTCGAGACTGTCATGCTCTGGATAACCGCAGAGGGCCGGTCGAGGACTTCTCGCGCATTCGCCTCCTGCTGAAGGAGATGGTTCGCGAGCTGGCGCCTGGCTTCTCACTGCGTAGGCCGACCGCATTGATGCACTTTATCCCTGAGCATTACACTCCCAGCCAGGAAGAGCTGGAGCAGTTCAAGCGTACCGCGGAGCGTGCAGGAGTATCCTTCTGCTGGATGTCCAAGTGGGAAACACCACACACGGACAAAGAGCTGACAGATTTCTTCGGCGCGCTCTAACAATTCGTTCAAGCCGAACCCGCTTCGCGGGTCGGCTTAACTCAAGGTGTTAGGTGTCTATGAAAGCCACCGGCAGTTCAAGCAAATTCTGGAGCTGGACGTACATTGCAGGCGGCTCCGCAGCTATGCTCATGGCACTCAGCCAAGCCGTAACGTCATTCGCCGCGGGAACGTTGCAGTTCTCGTCCAGCAAGTACGGATTCACTGCTCACGGCATGGAGGCAGCAGTAATCTATGGCGCAGTGCTGATCGGCTCCGCCCTTATCATCGGCTTCGGTTGGCGAGGGTTGAGACATGGTCGGCAAGACACCTAACAATTCATTCAAGCCGAAGCCGCTTCGCGGCTCGGCTTAATTCAGGTGTTAGGCATCTGTGGCACACGTCCGCATAGCCCTTCCGGAGCCGCACTACACGCTCTTTGACAGCAATCGCAATGATCTTCCAGAGGTCATTGTGGTTAATGACGCTTTGCTGTCCTTCCA
This sequence comes from Pseudoxanthomonas sp. 97-1-1, assembly GCF_057773125.1. Taxonomy (NCBI): domain Bacteria; kingdom Pseudomonadati; phylum Pseudomonadota; class Gammaproteobacteria; order Lysobacterales; family Lysobacteraceae; genus Pseudoxanthomonas; species Pseudoxanthomonas sp. 97-1-1. Next base: position 236,516 of record NZ_JBYMTJ010000004.1, read on the forward strand.
GCACCCGGAGATATTTCCTTGGCACCTAGAGGTAAATATCCAGGCGGAGGAGCTTGCCGAGAAAGGCATGCCAACCCCTGAGGAGAGCAAACTCTTGTTCGAGATTGGCGACAAGATTGAGTCCGCTATTGAGGGAAAGAATGCCTTGTTTCTGGCGCGCAGCACCTGGAACGGCCTCCGGCAGCTATCATTTCGCGTGCATGACCCGGAACTAGCGAATGACAGCTTGCAGTCACTACTTTCGGACAAGCCACATACCCGGTTCTGGGAGTTCCGCATGCACCACGACCCAGAGTGGCAAGAGGCTGGTTACATCTTCAGGCTCTTCCCATTGGCTAACGGGACAGATGCCTAACAATTCATTCAAGCCGAACCCGCTTCGCGGGTCGGCTTAATTCCGGTGTTAGGCCTTGGAGCGAGCTATGCGGCTACTCGTAGTAACGGCATTGGCAATTGCCTGCTCCTCGTGCGCATCCACGCCGCACCTTGCTGATACGAGCATGTGCGAGCACTTGGATTCATGGGCCAAAACTGTGCCGGCGGGACAATCGAGCACAGTCAAGCTAATCCGGGGAGGCACATGGATGGTCAACCATTACAAGAGCTGCGAGCACTCCGATGGTGACATAGCGGCAGGCGTCTTCTGTGAGTGGCTCATGGAGAACACTTCCACAGAGTTCATGGAGTCAAACATCAACCGCTCCATTACCTGCCTCCAAGGCCAACGCATCGCCGGGCCGAGTGGGAATACCGGCATTGAGTCTTGGTCCGGTAAAGCGTCCTTCTACAGCCCGCAACTGACCACGGCCGATGTCCAGATCGACTTGGAGTACTCACTGGACAACTCCAAGGAGAGTAGAGAGGATTTCCTTCAGTTCACTGTTCGGGCCCAGTAGTTTGCAGCCAAGGCCTAACAATTCATTCAAGCCGAAGCCGCTTCGCGGCTCGGCTTAATTCAGGTGTTAGGCCGCATGTCAGACTGGTCTGATCTGTTGAGAGATTTCAACTTTCCGCACACGGGGCGTGGCGGTGTCACGCTGGTGTCGCGGGCCGACGCGCCACGCTGCATTGAGCTTATCTACTCTCAAGGCTGGCGGTTCTTGGGCTACGATTCCTTCACGGTTACGGACGAGTTCATCCAGCCGCACCTTCAGTGGAGCCCTGATTGGAGCGGCCCTGGCGCACCTGACATGAAGGCTGTCCTGGCAGAGATTGCTCAACATCCCAATGAGGTCACGCACTATGAGTTCGTGTTCAGAGATGCGGCCTAACAATTCATTCAAGCCGAACCCGCTTCGCGGGTCGGTTTAATTCCAGTGTTAGGTGCGCACGTGAAAAATTTCGCAGCTGTAACATTCTACTCCCTGCTATTTGGCAATCCTGTAGCTCATGCGACTGACCGTTGCAAGTACGACGAGGACGCCTTACTTGCGCTTGATGAAAACGCCTTTGACCAAGACCTTTCAGGTGGCTGGCGGGCCATTGCCAATATTCCTGGCTGCGAGCTCGCAGCTGCGGACCTATTGGCGGCGTACCGGGCCAAGCATTCAAACGCAGGCTCGCTTTTAGCGTGGCACGAGGGTCAAATGCGTGCCTCAGCAGGTCAATACGAGCAGGCAATCCCGCTGTTAGAGGCCGCCCGGAAGCCCGTAGAGCAAGACCCAGTCGGTTGGAACTATTACGTGGATGCCACCTTAGCTTTCCTGCGACAGGACAATCCTGCACTACTGGCCGCGCAAGAGCGCCTCGCAGCTGTTGCTTACCCGGAAGGCGCTGGTATGCCGCCACTGAAGGATGGCTACTTTGAGCTGCCTACTCCACCCGGCCAGCCAACCATGAAGATGCGCTGGCCACCTAACATCGAAGTCGTGGACGGGTTGGTGGCCTGCTTCGGCAAACCTTACACGGAAGCATATGGCACCTCATGTCGTCCGCCCAGTCCATGAGGTGCGCACCTAACAATTCATTCAAGCCGACGTTGCTTCCGAACGCGGCTCAATTCAGGTGTTAGGTGGCTGCAATGACATCCCGTGAAGTGCACATACTCTCGTACTTCTCGCTGCCCACTGATTTGGCTGCATCCTTAAAGAGTTGGCCCGAGTTTCAGGACGGCAACGAATATCACGTTGATCTATCGGACTCACGTGAGAACGGAGCTGTCCGTCTCATCGAGCCCAAAGACGAGTCACCGTACATTTCGGTTGCAGGGCAAGGTAGCGGGCGACTCTTCGATCAGGTTCTTGGCTTTGTCATCCACTCGTTGGCAGCTCATAGTGACAGTCTGATGGTGGACCGTGTCAGCTAGCACGCCACCTAGCAATTCATTCACGCCGAACCCGCTTCGCGGGTCGGCTTAATTCAAGGTGTTAGGTGCAATGGTCAAGATCAACGCACTCCTAATCGCTGCGTTGTTAGCGTCGATGAACCATGACGCTGCTGCCTGCTCGATACTTCCCGATCCGCCCAGCAGAAGATTTAGTGACGCTCACTCGGTAGCTCTTGCGGTGCCACTCGGAAACTCCATCAAGCCAGATACGGCAAAGCTTCCGCGACATGTGGGCGAGGCTCAACAGACCATTCAATGGCAAGTGCTGGTAGCGTGGAAGGGCCGATACAGTGCTGGTGACAAGCTAACAACGCGGCAAAGGCTGGATATTCAGCCCGGCAATTGCCACTCTCTGCTTCGGATGCATGGGCAGCAACCCCATCTTCTATATCTCTTTGATCAAGAGCCGTTTGCTAGATTCTTTGCATTTCCACCGGAGCTTGCAATCGACGACCTACAGTACTTGGAGCGACAGCAAGTAGGCGGCGGCAACAGCATCTGACAATCATTCAAGCCGATCCGCTCTAGGGCGCGGCTTAAGCCAAGCGTCGGTTGATGTCCGCTTCTGGCCGGAAGCGGACCTGCAAGGCCTGGTGGCAGCTATCGGCCATTAGCGGTCAGCTCAGCCTGGGTCGATTGAGCCGGAGCGCTGGGTCTGTCATGCGCGCAGGCGCGCTGATAGCAGGGTCCGATGCATGGTAGCCAGACGATCACTCGGCCTTGGGCTGCTCAAGCAGCCCACGAGCCGAGCGCCATGCGGGGCAGGGCGCACTTGCTCATAGCCGTGGGAGCGGTTGTTTCCTTTTGGGCAAGCGGCGACCCCGATGCCGCTTACCGGTGAAGCTCGCGATCAATCCAGCAGTCCCAGTTGGTATGACCATCATCGAATCCAATGGCTTTCATGACGGTGAGCGAGCACAACATGGAAAGGTTGAACAGGTGCTGGGAGCAATTGAACTGAACCAGGCCATGGTTGATGTTGACGGTAGAGGTAAAGTCGCCCTGATGAAAGAGGGCGTTTCTGATGTGCAGATAGGTGGAGATCGAGCGGGACAACTCGCCTGGATTATCCTGGAACACGTTGAAGCCGTACAGCTTCAATTGATTGGTGATGGGAATTGCCGCGTTCCTGCTCGTGTAGTCGCCCTGACATGCCCTGCAGAACGCCTCCAACCCGGAAATGAGCAAGAAGTAGGTGATCTCAAGGAACGGCTGCCGTTGCCGAAAGGTCTCCACCGACTTGAACAGTAGCGAGCGAAATCGCGTCTGATCGCAAAACGTCTTGTCCTTCAGATGAGTCAGGCAAAGTTCGATGAACTGTTGCCGAGAGTTCTTACAAGGATTGAACGCGTCCGATCCAATGACCGCGCCGCCGCCATTGTGCCTTCGACGCGCGATAAGCGTTGGCTCGAAGGCCTTGGTTGGGTCAGGTTCGGCCTGGTGCGCTGAAATTGGCTCCAGAACCATCACGTCCAGGTGCTCTATGAACGACAGGACGCCTTCCAGCTCGTAGATCGTCTCGCGATCAATCGCGTTAGCAGCGATGGTGCCTGTCATGTGATGAGCGCTGAGGTCGCGCGCGATGCGCTTTGCAGAGGATGAATTGGTCTCACATGGCGTGAAGCTCAGCCCCGCGGCGCTGAAGGGGCGCGTGAATTCAAACCCGTAAACCGGAGCGATGTGCATCATGGCAACCCCTTTCCTGGAACAGAACCCCTCAACAACATTACCGCGCTATCCGGATGCGACACGCCGGCCATGGCCGCGCACCCAGGCCGCGGTTACTCCCGTGCCTCCTGGATCTCTGGCGCGGGATCCACCTCAAGGTAAACGTAGTGCGCCTCACGGCGAAGTCCTTCGGCCAGATAGGTCTTGACGATCCTGTGGTTTTGGCTGTCGTAGGTCAGGCCGTCAACCAGGCAGGCTTGGGCAACGCGCGGGTTATAGCGGTATAGCCAGGCATAGTGCTGCTGCGTCCACGCAAGGACCGCCGTGTGGAGAGCGCGGCTGTCTTTGTCATAGTCGCCTTCCCGGCGCTTGAGGCCCATCACGTTCAGACAAAAGCCAAGGATCCTGGCCCCTTTGAAGTTGGGAAAGCCCTCCATCTCGACGATCTCGTCGTAAAGGAGCCGTCGCGTCTTGAACTTCACCACTCGACCCGCCGCGCCGTCCAGTCGGTTGAAGTTGAACAGCTCGCTCCATAGCGAGTTGTGCTGAATCGTCCAGCATTCGTCCTGGGGCGATTTGACGGAGGATGCATGGAAGATGACCTCAAAGATCATGCTGGCCAGATGATCGTAAAAGTTCTCGCGGGGGTGGCCATGCGCCTCTCGGCTGCGTAGGCGGACATAGCCAGGCACCGCCTTCTCATCAAGGACCTTCACCGCATCCTTGATGAAGTCAACCACGACACGGAGGCGCTGGACCGCATCATTATCCCAAGTGCTGGACAGGCCATTGAGCTTGTACAGATCAGAGGCCGCGCTCTCGATGTAGCCCTTGGCCCGATACAGGACAAAGGAGTGATTCCGGGCCCCCTCCTTTATGTAGGCACGGAACGCCATTAGCACCAGCCGACAATAGGCTTCCCACTGGGCGGCATCCCACTGCGTCTTGCCCCAGATGTCCGGATCGAGCATCGTGCCTACGATCTCGACCATATCGTGGTTTGAGAACATCGCTTGGCTAAGGGGCTTGTGATAGCCGATCAGGCCCGATTCGTAGCCCTCGGCCTCGTGGTAGAGAAACGAATCCTTGTTCCCGAGGGCTTGAGTGACGATGTTTCTTGCGAAGGTTTCCACCTGGATGCCGTACTTCTTCGCTTCGCCCATCTCCTGGAAAATGGCCAAGGCAGTACCGGGCGAGGATTCGACGATCGCCCGGCACAGGCGCCGGTCTGCGATGAGAAGCAACAGGTCATTAGCGTAGGCTTCGACCTTGGGTGGAGCAGGTCGCCGCTGGTCCTGGGCGTGCTCTGGTACGTAGTTCTTGAGCGCCCCACGGTCGGTTGCATAACGGACCAGTGCTCTGGCCGAGTGTGCGAGTTCGTCGGCGATCACGCCGAGCTCCGCAGGCGCGCCGCGAAGGATGAATCGATACAAGGTGCGCGCGTAGCGCTGGGCATTATGCTTGCCAAACGTGGGAGGCCTGATGAAAGCGAACCACGTCCACGTCAAGAACGTGAAGAGCAGCAAGCCGGCGAGGATGGCCTGCCACGCGGCTGGCGTGAGCAGGTTGCCAGCTGGCACGAGCCAACCTTGCGCCCGCCAGAGGTCCGTCAGCAGGGTGAGCACGCCCACCGCGGCCACGACGAAGAACGTTAGCCCCTGCAAAGGTATTGGAGCGGTCCGAACACGAAACCGATACCGGACATCGGCGATCGTCCAGGCCAGGACCATCAGCGCAAGGCCTGCCAAGAGCTCGGAAAATCCGAATAGTTTTGTCCCATTCGTGTTCAGTGAGAAAAAACAGACCTCCGCCCAGCATCTGTCACTTGGCATGCCATCCCTCCATTATCCCAGGCCAATGATCTCCTACCAGAGTCCGAAAGCAAGAAGGCACGGCCCCCAGGCTAGCCAGCGTGGCGTCGTGGCGCGGTCTGCAGGGCGCCTAGGAGCGGCGTACTGCCGCACAGGTCTGGGGCGGCCATCGGATTGAGCGCAATAGCGAACCAGGGGCGCAATACAGATGAAACCTAGCAAGTGCTACACAAGCTTCTGCATGTACTGAGTCGCACTTTCAGCCTCATATAGCACTTGGAACTTGCAACGGCTCCAAAGATGGATTAGGTTCGAAGCGTGGCCAACAGGCCATGGGCGTATACGCCCGAGAATCTGCCATCTCCTCAGCTCATCTTTTGGAAATCTCCGTTTGGGGTGCTCCGTGAGTAATCGGCAGACCGGACCAACACTTCAATTACGGAGAAAATCCAAATGTCTAGCATCTTCTACGGTCGCACAAGCGACGAGTCGCTTGTGCGTCAAATTATCGATGTCACCCAGCCTTACTTCACGTTGAAGCCCGGCCATGTGAGGGAGGCTGCCTCCCGCGCGGTTGGATTTCGCACACATGCTTCACTGGTTGCGCACCGCGAGAAGCACGTGGACTGGATGCCTTGTGCCTTCAATCACGCGGGCTTCGTGGAGCGGCTCAGTGAACTGCTTGATAGGGACGCTACCGCCTATGCGTCTGGTGTGTTGATCGAGGGAATAACGCTCAGGATTGAGATCGTCAAGCTGCCGCCTGAAAGACAGCGAGCGGATCGATACACAGATGTTCAGTATGCAGTTGAGGTGGAGCTCAAAGGCCTACCGGATGAGATTCGCGCGAGGGATAACCGGTTTGTGTTGCCGGAGTTCTTCAGCAACAAAAGGGAGCTCTATGGCGTCGACTCGAACTGGAACTATCGTGTGGATAGTGGCGAGGACGCGCCCCGAAGGAGCAACGGCAATGGCAAGGGCTTGACCGCAAAACTTGTGGACGGCAAATGGAGCGGTGGGCTCTTCATTTATGTGTCCGAACATCAACGCAACGACGAGTCTTGCTTGAAGTCTGTCAGGTCGGCGTTGGCACGGGCAATCCTCCCGGTGGTCACATCGGGTGTCCATTGCAACATCTGCAGGCCTTACAACTATGATTTTGGCGCCTGGCGCGTCCAATTGACCCTTGGGCCTGATGCTATTGCTGCTATTGGCAATGGTGGTTTGACTTTCGATATCCCTACGCTTCCAAAACGTCGCCTGCATGGAGATCGCGACTTTTTGTTCGCGGGGCCGTATCAAGGGCAGTTTATCAACGGTCGCTGGATGGGGACGCTCTACACCAATGGCGTAGCAGAAGCCGAGAATCCCACGTCACTCGCAGAGTGCCGACGAAGCTTACTGAGAGCGGCATATCAGAGCCTTGAGAAGGCCGGGTGGCAGTTTGTTTCCCGGATGCCACTGGGCTAACAAGTCGTCGCGAGGTATGGCGATGTCCGCTTCGGACTAGGATGAGTTGTGTCTTCATCGAGAGGCTTAGAGGAAGTCACGGAGGAGCGGTCAACTCTGTAGGCTAAGGCAGCTATTCATGCAAGCCGACGCCCCTTTGTGGCGTGGCTCAATTCAGAAGCTCTTCGAAGTCCGCTTCTGGCCGGGAGCGGCCAATCGCTCGGTCAGCTCGCTTCTCCCGAGCGGGATGGCGCGCGGCGCTGAGGCGGCATGTCTCCCGGACCTGCCGTTGCTCTTTCGTGTGGCCATGTCCGTTCTCAGACACCATAGTTTGTACATCTGCACACACTTTGCCCTTGCGCCCAATACAACCGGCGAAAGTTCCCCGCGCGACCACTCAATTTATGTACTGCTAAGTTTGATATTCAGGGCTTGTTGTGAGCTGGAGCGGATACTTCGGCCACCGTCGCTTCCCCGAGGCGACGGATACACAACAACAAAATAAAAAGGCGTTCCCATGAAGAAGTCCTTGCTTGCCCTGACCCTGCTGGCTGCCGCTCCTTTCGCTGCGTCGGCTGCCGAAGGTGTGTCCTACAACTATGTGGAGGGCGGTTATGTCGCCTCCAACCTGAGCGATGGCCTGCCCGATGCCGATGGCTGGGGCGTGAAGGGTTCCGTCGCGATCGCGCCGAACTTCAGCATCTTCGGCGACTACACCACGCAGGAAATCGACAACACCAATTTCGATATCGACAACTGGCGCCTGGGCCTGGGCTACAACCACGAGATCAGCCAGCGTGCCGACCTGATCACCCGCGTGGCCTACGAGCGCTATGAAACTCCGGTCGACGACTTCAACGGCTACAGCGCCGAAGTCGGCGTGCGCGGTGCCATCGCGCCGAAGTTCGAGGGCTATGCGACCGTCGGTTACGAAGACGGCAGCGACTTCGACGGTGATTTCTACGGTCGCCTCGGCGCGCAGGTGAAGTTCAACCAAAACTGGGGCCTGAGTGGCGATGTGAAGTTCGCCGACAACGACACCCAGTGGTTCGTCGGTCCGCGTTTCACCTGGTAACCCGCAACAGCGTTCCCCGCGACGCGTCCCTCTCTCCCCGCGTCGCACCCAGCCCGGCCCTTGTGGCCGGGCTTTTTCATGCGTCAAAGAAAAAGCCCGGCCACAAGGGCCGGGCTGATTCGATACGCCGCGTCGGATTACTTGAACAGTGTTTCCGGATACTCCGGCTTCTGTTCGCGCGACAACAGGTGCTGCAGGCCGGCCGCGGGCGTGAGATCGCCATGCAGCACGGCACGCACCGCGCTGGAGATCGGCAGGTCGATGCCATGGCGATCAGCCTGGCGCATGACCTCGTCGGCGGTCTGCACCGATTCCACCACCTGGCCAATCTCGCGTACCGCGTCCTGCAACGACTGACCACGACCCAAAGCGAGGCCAAGCCGGCGGTTGCGCGACAGGTCGCCGGTGCAGGTCAGCACCAGGTCGCCCAGGCCGGCAAGGCCCATGAGGGTTTCCGGCTTGGCACCGATCGCTGCGGAAAGTCGCAGCATTTCGTTCAGGCCACGGGTGATGAGGCCTGCACGGGCATTGAGGCCCAGTTGCATGCCATCGGCTACGCCGGTGGCGACCGCCAGCACGTTCTTCATCGCGCCACCGAGCTCGGCGCCAACCATGTCATCGCCGGTATAGGCGCGGAACGCCGGACCGTGCATGACATCCGCCACGGCCTGGGCGAACGCGGCGTCGGCACCGTGCACCGTCACCGCCGTGGGCAGGCCCAGTGCGACTTCCTTGGCGAATGACGGGCCCGTGACCACGGCCAAGGGCACGTCCGGGCCCAGGATGTCCTCGGCCACTTCATGCAGGAAGCGGCCAGAGCCGGTTTCGAAACCCTTGGTGGCCCACGCCACGCCGGCACGCGCCGGGCGCAGCGGGGCGACCAGTTTCAGCGTCTCGGTGAAGGCATGCGACGGCACCACGATCAGCACCTGGTCCGCATCGGCGAGCGATGCGGCCAGGTCGGTGGTGGCGCGCAGGTTTTCCGGCAGCGGAATACCCGGCAGGTAGCGGGAGTTCTCGTGCTGCTGGTCGATGGCGGCGGAGACCACGGGATCGCGGCCCCACAGGGTGACCGCGTGCCCGTGCCGGGCCATCAGGGCCGCCAGCGCGGTGCCCCAGGAACCGGCACCGAGGACGGCGATCTTCAGTGGATTGTCCGGCACTGGTTCGGCCATCCGTCCCCCTGCGTTCTGCGTCGCGGTATCCGACGGTTGCACGGCCAATCAGGCGTTGCCGACAGGTTCCGAATTGGCCAGCTGGCCTTCGGCCCCGCCCTGCGCGGCGCGCTGGCGCAGCGATTCGGCGTACAGGGCTTCGAAGTTGATCGGCTGCAGGAAGAACGGCGGGAAGCCGCCGGCCTGCACCAGGTCGCTGACCAACTGCCGCACGTACGGGAACAGGATGTTCGGGCACTGCGTGCCGAGCAGCACGTCGACAGCCTGCGGCTCCAGGCCGATCAGGCCGAAGATGCCCGCCTGCTGCACTTCCGCCACATACGCCGTCTTGTCGCCGGCCTTGCAGCTCAAGGTCACGCCGAGCACGACTTCGAATGCGTTCTCGCCCAGGCGCTGCACGCGCTGGTTGAGGTTGAGCTGCAGCTCCGGCTGTACGTTCTCGGCGAACACCGCCGGGGCGCCGGGGACCTCGAAGGAAACGTCCTTGACGTAGATCTTTTCGACAGTGAAAGCGGGGCCAGCGGCTTCGGCGGCAGGCGCGACCGCGCCGTTGGTGGTCTCGTCGGACATTTCTTGACTCCGGAATCTGGATTGCTGCGGTGAATGGAAATTATGTCATGGCGGCACGCGGCGCCCTGTTCAAGGGCGGGACCGCGGCCAAAGCGGACTCAGCGGCCCTTGACCAGCGGCAGGTCGGCCTGCTGCCAGGCGGCGATGCCGCCTTCCAGCGCATAGACCTTCTCGAAACCCGCTTTCTTCAGGCGCTTGGCGGCGCCCGCCGAGGCCTGCCCGGTGCGGCAGACCAGTACAACCGGCAGGGCCTTGGAACCGGCCAGCAACTTGCTCTCGGGGTCGAAGCTGCTGGGCAGCACGTTGCGGCTGCCCGCGATGTGGCCCTTTTCGAAGTCGTTGCTCGCCGACAGGTCGACCACCAGCGCGTTCTCGCTGTTGACCAGATGGGTCAGCTCGGCCGGGCGCAGCGCCGTGTAGCCGCGGAACAGGCGTGCGATCTCGGTGTAGATGATCGCGACCGTCAGGCCGACCAGGGCCAGTGACAGCATCTGGTTCCAGGGCGAACCGGTGGCAAAGGCCAGGATTTCTTCGAAATTCACGGGATTTGGAGGCAGTGGAGCGGGCGGCGATTGTCGCACAGGACGTCGCCGGGGCGGCGGATGGCTACTCCCCGTCCCACAGGTCCGGCAGACCCACCACCAGCCACCAGCGCTTCATTTCCGGATCCCAGCGCCACCGTTCGCGGTAACGCAGGGTCCGCTCGGCCATGGTGTGCTTGTTGATCACGCGCAGTTCGACCGCACGCTCCACCGTCCCGTCCGGGCCGGCACTGGTCGACACGTCGCGGTACCCGGAGATCTGGACCTGCTGGTAGCGTTCGAACTCCAGTTCGGTCATCGGGTGCTCGAGCTTGTAGGCGGGATCGACGGCCTGCCAGGCGTTCTCGAAATCCCCCCAGCGGATCGACGCCGCGTACATATCCTGCAACTGCTGCAGCTTGCCGCGCTGCAGGCGGCTCTGCGCGGCAGCGGGTGCCAGCACCAGCATCAGCAGCCCCGCAGCCAACAGCATCTTCCGGATCACGCGCATGGCACCCCCTCGGTCATGCCGGCATGCTACCGCTTTGCGATGGCGACGAACCGCCCCGCCAGCGTGGTGGCGCTGCCGCCTTCAGGCAGCAGAACCCTGGCTTCGACCTGGATACGCGCGCGGCCACGCTGCACCAGCGTATCCACGAAGGCCTCCCAGGACTGTCCTTCGCCGAAGGTGGCGTCCGCCACCAGGTCGGTATACAGCGGCGCAAGGTAGCGGATCTGGCTGTCGGCCACGTAGACCTCGGCCTTCAGGCCCGCCAGACGGAGTTTCAGCGTCACCAGTCCCCAGCCGGCCACGGTCATCAGCGAGGTCAGGCTGCCGCCGAAGGCGTTGCCTTTGTCGTTGACGTTGGCGGACAGCGGGGCGGTCAGGCGCAATGTCCCCTCCTGGAAGCCATCGACTTCCACGCCCATCGCCGCCACGGGCGGCATGCCACGACAGTACTCACGCAGTTCCCGCAAGGCTTCTTCCGCACTCATCACTCATAATCCGCGCATGGGACACCCAACGCCGCCGGCATGGTACGTCATCTCGCTGCGGCCCCAGGGCGGCCACGATGCGCTGCGCCGTGCCGCGCGACGCCACGGTGCCGGCTTGCTGGCCCTGTCGCCCTGGCGCATCCAGCGATGCGACGACAGCGCCACGCGTGCTGATCTGCGTGACGCCCTCGCCTGCACGACCGTCGTGTTCACCAGCCCCGCCGCGGTTTCGGCGGCGCACGCCCTGCAGCCTCTGGAAGCGCAATCCGGGCAGTCATGGCTGGCGGTGGGATCCGGTACCGCGGCGGCGCTGCGCCGCGCCGGCATCGGGCACGTGTCATTCCCTGCGCGCATGGATAGCGAAGGCCTGCTCGCGCTGCCGGCGCTGACCGACGTGCGCGGGACGGATGTCGGCTTCGTCACCGCTCCCGATGGCCGCAACCTGCTGATACCCACGCTGGAATCCCGCGGCGCCCGCCTGCATCGCGCCGAGGTCTATCGGCGTGAACCCGTCGCGCTGACACCCCGCGCACTCGCGGCACTCGCCGGCCTGCACGCACCCGCCTGCCTGCTGGTGAGCAGCGGGGGTGCCCTGGAGCAACTCCTCGCACAACTGCCGGATGCGTTGCTGGCACGCCTGCGGGGCACCACCGTGGTCGCCGCGAGTGCGCGCCTGGCCGATGCTGCGCGCGATGCCGGGTTCACGCGCGTCCTTCAGGCGGCTGGTCCGCGCCCGGCGCAGATGGTCATGACGGCCCGCTCGGCCATGCTTCCCGGCATCCGGTAGCATCTGCGGCGTCCATCACGTTTTCGACCGCCGACAAGGATGCTTGTGTGAACGACGAACCATCCCCTCCCCGCCATCCCGGTGGTGCCCGCCGCCTCATCGCCGTGTCGCTGGTGGTGCTGGTCATGGGCATCGGCGCATGGCGTGGCTGGTCGTGGTGGCAGGCGCGCAATGCCGACGAGCTGACCGCACAGTCCGCGGCCATGCAACGCATCGAGGCCCTGGAAGCACGCACGGACGGCTTGCGGCGCGATCAGCGCGCGCAGGCGCAGCGCCTGCTCGATGCCGCGACCACCAACCGCGTGCTGCGTGACGAAGTGATCGGCCTGGGCCAGCGCGGCGCCTTGCTGGAGGAAAGCGTTGCCAAACTGACCGACCCGAATCGACACGGTGCGCAGGCGCTGCGGCTGGACGAAGTGGAACTCCTGCTTTCGCAGGCGGCGCAGCGACTGGACATCGCGCGCGACCTGGACGGCGCGCGACGCGCTTATGCGCTTGCCGCCGGCACCCTGGACGGGATGGACGACCACCGCCTGCTGAACCTCAAGCAGACGCTGGCGCAGGAGCGCGCTGCGATGGATGCGCTGGGCGCTGGAACGCAGGCGGAGTCGCTCGCGCAACTGGGCGCCCTGGCCGATGCGCTCGCGGGCCTCCCGCGCGACAGGATGGTGGATGCGCAGGCTCGCCCGGCATGGCAGCGCATGCTCGCGCCCTTGGTCGACGTGCGGCCCACGCGCGATACCACGCTGGTGGCACCCGACGATCGCGCCACCGCGGACGCGGCACTGCAGATCGAGATCAGTCTTGCGCGGGCTGCGCTGGAACGCGGGGACGTTGCCGGCCAGCGCGCCGCCCTCGCACGCATCGCCACATGGCTGCCACGGTTGTGGCCCGATTCACCGCAACGACGGCAGGTTCAGGTGCAGCTGCGCACATTGCAGCAGGCGCCCGCACCCTCGCGCCCGGCCGTGCTGGGCAGCACGCTGCAGCAGTTGCGGGCAATGCGCAACGCGGGCGTGCACACGTATGTGCCGATCGCGCCCGCGAACACGCCGGAGGTCACGCCATGAAGCCGTTCCGCACCGTGATGTTGCTGCTGTTGCTGGTCCTGGCCGGCGTGCTGGCGGCGCAATGGATGGCGGGCACCGATCGCGACCTGGGCGAGGTGTTCATCCGCTTCGGCGGCTACGACCTGCACACGAACGTGCCGCGTGCGCTGCTCTCGTTGATGCTGGTCGGTACGGTGGCGTGGCTGGCATGGCGGCTGATCTCGCTGCCGTTCCGCGCCTGGGGTCGCCATCGCCGCAAGCAGGCGCGCGCGCGCCTCATCGAGGGTCTGGACGCACTGCACGCCGGGCAGTGGCAGAAGGCCGAGAAACTGCTGGAGCGCGCCGCGGAGGATGCCGAGGTCGGCCCGGTCGCGCGCACCGCCGCCGTGCAGGCGGCGCGGGAACGCGGCGACGAAGCCGCCGTGCAGCGCCATCTCGCCGCGCTGCGGGAGCGCTCCGCCACCGCGCATGCATTGGCATCGGCACAGATCGCACTGGATACCGGACGGCCGGACGACGCGCTCACCACGCTCGATGCCGCCGATGTGCAACCGCTGCCACCACGTGGCCTGGTGTTGCGCACGCAGGCGTTGGCGGCCACCGCGCGCGCGGGCGACGCCTATGGCCTGCTCGGCGCGCTGAAGCAGAACCAGGCACTGGCGCCTGCGGCGTTCGATGCGCTGGAGATCCGCCTGGCCTCGCAGTCGCTGATCGAAGCCGCCGATCCGAACGTATTGGCCGCACGCTGGGAAACGCTCACCAAGCCGTTGCGGCTCCATCCGGCCGTCGTTGCGGCCTATGCCGAGCGCGCCGCCGCGCTGCGCTGGGAAGACGCCGCCACCCGCAGCATCGAGCAGGCGCTGGAAGCGCGCTGGGACGAATCGCTCGCCGCGCTGTACGGGCGCCTGCCCGTCGGAAAGCTCGATTCCCGCCGCGCCAGCGCGCAGCACTGGCTGGCGGCCCATCCTGCCAGCCCTTCGCTGCTGCTTGCCCTGGGTCGACTTTCGCGCCTGCAGGGGCAGTGGACGCAGGCACAGGAATTCCTGCACCGCGCGATCGCGCAGGGCGCGGGTGCCGAGGCATGGGAAGAGCTGGGCGACGGCTTCGGCGCGGCAGGCGACGCCGCGATGGCGCAGCAGTGCTACAGCAATGCGCTGAAAGCCGCGCATGGCGGCGCCACCGTCGAATTGCCGGGGCGCGACTTGAAACAGAAGATCCACGATGAGGCCGTCGTGGAAGAACGCGACGCGCACGGGTTGCCGCGACTCAGGGACTGAGCGCGCGGCGTCCGGTCAGCCGGCCGCCGGCTTCCGGCGCCAGCGCCGCCAGCCCAGCCACAGCGCCAACACGCAGAGCCACAACGGCCACAGTGCCGCCAAAGCAACGACGACCTCCAGCCCCCCGCGCCAACCGACCGCGAGCGCATCGCCCAGCCGGCTGAAGAAGCCCGGTCCGTTGTCGCGAAACACCGCGTCCACGTCGACGCGCTCGGCCTTCCGGACCTGCGCATCCTGGCGCAGCGACAGCGTGATCGTGCCGAAGGCGACGCGGTCTTCGAACTCTTTCTGTGCGATCAATGCCTCGTCGCGGCTGGCGCGCGCCGCGCCCCGTGACTGGATGGCATCGGCCTTGTCGCCCAGCTTGCCGCCCGCCTGCACGGCGTCGCCCAGCTCCTGCTGTTCGTCCTGCGCGCGCTGGCGTGCCAGCTGCTGGCGCAGCAGATCGAACTGCGCATCGCGGGCCGAGAAACTGCGCTGGTCCAGGAATTCCATCTGCGCAGCGACGGCGCGCAGGAATGCCTGCGTGCGTTCGCTCGGCACGCGCACCGTCAGCTCGCCCTGCAGGGTGTATTCGGTCAGTTCCAGTCGCTTGCCCTGTCCCAGCGGCCGGCTCAGCACGCGCTGCACCTGCGAGGTGATCTCGTTGTCGGCGACGAATCCGCCCTGCGCGGCAACCTCATCCTCGATCGCCAGCGCGGTGCGGTAGACATCCGCCACCTGGAACTGCGCCTGGGCGGTGCGGATGAAGCGGCGCCGCGGATCGACCTGGGTGGACACATCCGAGGCCATCTGCGAAGGGTCGACGCCAGGCCCCTGCAGGGCAGACGCATCCACGCTTTTCTGCGGTGCCCCAGCGCCAGCGAGATCATCCGGGGCCGCTTCGGCCATCACCGGTGCCGCACCGGCGTCGGCGCTCGATTCGGCGGCGGCAGTGGCATCGGCCTCGGCCATTTCCCGCTTGCTGCAGGCGACAACGAGGATCGAGAAGGCCAACAGCGGAACGACGCAGTACATCCTGTGCAGGCGCATGGAGACTCCAGGGCAGCGGGGCAGTGGCCGGCGGTACCGGCCCGACTAACAACGCATGGCACGGCCCACCGGGGTTGGCCTGCATCATTCCACGCCTGGATGCGTTGTGGTGAAGGTCGCCGCGTGGACCGGCGGGACCGTGTGACAATCGGTTCGCCTGCCTTTCGGTGATCCGCGATGACCCGATTCCTGCGTGCCGCTTTGCTCCTGGTCCTGCTGACCGCCACGGCCACGCATGCCAGGACACCGGTCGCCACCGGCACCGGCGGGGCCGCGGCGACGATCAGCGAGCAGGCCACCCGGTCGGCCATCGCGGTCCTCGACCGCGGCGGCAATGCGGTCGATGCCGCCGTTGCAGCGGCAGCCACGCTCGGGGTGACGGATCCCTTCAGCTGCGGGATAGGCGGTGGCGGCTTCATGGTGGTGTACCTGGCGAAGGAGAAGCGCGTGGTCACGCTCGACCATCGCGAGACGGCACCCGCCGCCGTCACGCCCGCCCTTTTCATCGAAGACGGTCGGGAAATGGACTTCGATACCGCCGTTGCCAGCGGCCTGTCGGTCGGCGTGCCGGGCACCGTGCGCGGCTGGCATGAGGCGCTGCAGCGTTACGGCACGATGTCGTTCGAACAGGTCCTGGCGCCCGCCATCGTCGTGGCAGAGCAGGGCTTCACGGTGGATGCGAACTTCTCGGGGCTGGTGGCGCGAAATGAAGGCAAGTTCCGTCGCTTCCCCGCGACCGCCGCGCTGTACCTGAGGGAAGGCAAGGCAGTCCCTGCAGGCATGACGTTGCGCAATCCCGATCTCGCACGTACGTACCGCCTGCTGGCGCGCGGTGGTGTGGACGCGTTCTACGAAGGTCCGCTGGCACGCGCGATCGTCGATGCGGTCAATCGTCCACCGACCGCCGTCGGTGTTTCCGTGCGCGGCGGCCGCATGACCCTGGCGGATCTGGCCGACTACGAAGCCCGCGTGCGCGCGCCGGTGCACTCCACCTACCGCGGCTATGAGCTGTACGGCATGCCGTTGCCGAGCAGTGGCGGCGTGACCGTGTTCGAAGCGCTGAACATCCTCGAAGGCTACGACCTGAAGACGCTGCCGCGCGCGCAGGTCGAACATCTTTACCTGGAAGCGAGCCGCCTCGCCTTCGCCGACCGCGATGCCTACCTGGCCGATCCCGAATACGTGGATGCGCCCGTGGCCGGCCTGCTGAGCAAGGATTACGCGGCCCGGCGGCGCGCGCTGATCGATCCGGCGCGCGCCGCGTCCGGTCCGGTCGCCGCGGGCGATCCGTTCGCCTTCCAGCAGGATGCGAGTTACCCGCTGCGCCCCGCGCCGCGCGCACTGCTGCCGGAAAGCGCGCACACCACACACCTGACCGTGTCGGACAAGGACGGCAACGTCGTCGCCTACACCTTCACCATCGAGGACTGGGGCGGCAGCGGCATCGTCGTGCCGGGTTACGGGTTCCTGCTCAACAACGAGCTGACCGACTTCGATTTCACCGGCCCGCACCCGAACGTGCCCGAAGGCGGCAAGCGCCCGCGCAGCAGCATGACACCGACGCTGGCACTGAAGGACGGCAAGCCCGCGTTCTCGATCGGCAGCCCGGGCGGCTCGACGATCATCACCACGGTGCTGCAGACCATCGTCAACCACGTGGACCTGGGCCTGCGCATGGACCAGGCCGTGGATGCGCCGCGGCTGTCGCAGCGCAATGGCGCGATGACGTACATCGAGCCCGGCTACGCGGACAGCGTGCAGGCGAAGGCGCTGATGCAGCGCGGGCATCGCTGGTCAGGCCTTGTGGAGGAAATCGGTGCCACCAATGCGCTGGTGTTCAACCCGGACGGCACAGTGACGGCGGTCAGCGAAGGTCGCCGCCACGGCATCGGCAGCGCGCAGGTGCAGACGCCGGCGCGGTGAAGCGGCGCCTGCTACCGGAAGAAAACGATGAAGGCACGCATCGCGGCATTCACGCCGCGACGGCTCAACGCTCGATGATCGCCACCACGCCCATACCGCCGGCTGTGCAGATGGACACCAGCGCGCGACCACCGCCCCGTTGCTTGAGTTCCTTGGCGACGGTAGCGACGATGCGCGCACCCGTGGCAGCGAACGGATGGCCCGTCGCCAGCGAAGAGCCGTTGGGGTTCATCTTCGCGGGATCGATCCTGCCCAGTGGTGCGTCCAGGCCGAGTCGGTTGCGGCAGTAGTCCTCGCTCTCCCACGCGCGCAGGGTGCACAGCACCTGCGCGGCGAAGGCTTCATGGATCTCGTAGATGTCGAAGTCCTGCAGGGTCAGGCCGTTGCGCTTGAGCATTTCCGGCACGGCCACGGTCGGCGCCATCAGCAGGCCTTCGCCATGCACGAAATCCACTGCGGACACCTGCGCATCCTTCAGGTAGGCCAGCGGCTCGTGGCCATGCGCCTTCGCCCATTCGTCGCTGGACAGCAGCACCGCCGCGGCGCCGTCGGTCAGCGGCGTGGAGTTGGCGGCGGTCAGCGTGCCGCGGCCGGACGTCTTGTCGAACGCCGGCTTCAGTGTGGCCAGCTTTTCCAGCGACGTGTCCGGGCGCAGGATGTTGTCGCGCTCCAGCCCGCGGAACGGCGCGATCAGGTCGTCGAAGAAGCCACGCTCGTAAGCGGCGGCCAGCTTCTTGTGCGAAGCAACGGCGAGTTCGTCCTGCGAGTCGCGCGAGATGCTCCACTCCTTCGCCATGTCTTCGCAGTGGTCGCCCATGCTCTTGCCGGTGCGCGGCTCGGCCACGCCGGGGAACTCGGGCTTCAACTCGCCGAACTTGAAACCGCTCACCAGCGCCTTCAGCTTGTCCTGCGTGGTCTTCGCACGGTTGGCGGCGAGCAGGCGCGCGCGCAGCTTCTTGCCGTAGACGATCGGCACTTCGGAGGTGGTATCGGAGCCACCGCCGATACCGGAGTCGATCTGCCCCAATGCGATCTTGTTGCCGATATGGATGATGGTGTCCAGGCTGGTGCCGCAGGCGCGCTGCAGCGTGATGCCCGGCGTCAGCGGCGACAGGCCGGACGACAGCGCGGCTTCACGGCCCAGGTTCCAATCCGACGAATGCTTGATCACCGCGCCCATCGCCACTTCGCCCAGCTGCTGGCCGTGCAGGCCGAAGCGCTCGACCAGCGCGCCCAGCGTACGCACCGACATGCCCAGGTTCCCCACATCCGCGTAGGCCGTGTTCTGGCGGCAGAACGGAATGCGGACGCCGCCGAGGATGGCGACGGGGCGGGGTGCGGGCATGGGGACCTCTTTGCAGGTGATGGTGGTGGGGATGGAGTGAAGACGCCGTGCATGCGGCAGGCATAATGGGGGAGTGTAATGCGCCCCTCCACCACCTCCAACCGCTGACATGACTCCCTCCACAACCAGCCCCGTCGTGATGGGCGTCATCGCCCTGGAGTTGGCCGCCGGCAGCCTGCCGCAGCGTGCGGCGCTGGCGGCCGCGGAAGCCAGCGAACTGGCCGGGAAACTGGGGCGCGACCTCGCCACGCATGCACCACAGGTGCGTGACCTGGATCTCGTCTTCGCCGCTGCGCACTTCGATCCCGCCGAAGCCCTGCGTCCCGGCTGGCCGCTGCACCAGCGGCTGCGCGAACTGCACCAGCGCGCGCCCGGGCGTGGCGACGGTGCCCGTGTGATCGCGTTCGGTGCAGACGATGGTGGCGATGTGCCTTTGCCGCTGCAGGCCGATGCCGGACTGGGCGGCGGGTTGTTGCGCGTGCTGCCTTTCGTGCTGGCCGGCGACCACCATACGGTCGATGCCGTCGCAGAACGGTTGGAAACGGTCTTGCTGGAAACCGGCATGGCGCAGGCCGATACCGCATTGCTCGCACAGACCGCCTTCGGTGCGCAGATCGAGCACGCGCGCTACATGACGCTGCACGACCTCGCCGCGATGACCGCGATGCAATACGAGCATGGCGGCCTGGGCGCACTGTGGCCGGTCATCGAAACCGCGCTGATGGCGCCGGCAGAAGAACAGTGGCTGGATGCGCTGCCGGAACCGCTGCTGCGGTATGCGGAGGGTGAAGTGCATATCGCGCTGTTCGAGCCCATGGCGTGGCGCGCGCGTTACGCGCCACGGGAAGCCACCGACGAACGCCTCGAACGCGCCTACCAGCACTTCCAGGCGCGACAACAGCAGATCGCGGCGGTGCTGGAAGCACACGGCATCCCGGTGACCTTCGCGCACTGCCCGGGCCACGCGGATCCGCGGACTGCGATGGCGTGAAGGCGGACCTCCGCCCCACGCAATTCCTGTAGGAGGGGCTTCAGCCCCGAGGCTTTTTGCGGGGATGTCTTAGAAGCAAGAGCCTCGGGGCTGAAGCCCCTCCTGCAGCACCAAGCCGGGTTACCGGGTGATCTTGATGATGCCGCAGGCCACTCGTGCACCGGCGTTGCCAGCGGGCTGGCTGGCGTAGTCGTCCGGTGCCGCGTGCACGATCAGTGCGCGCGTGGCGACGTCATTCACCGCGCCACCCCCGAGCGTGACACCTTCCACGTGTGCATCCACCTTCGCCACCCCGTCGGCATTGGCGGTGAGGTTGTTCATGTCGCCCGCATGGTGGGCGCCGCTGCCGGCCTTGCCATGGGCCGCGTTGAACGGATTGAAGTGCGGACCCGCGCTGCTGGCATCGGCGGCGCTGCAATCGCCCTTCTCGTGGACGTGGAATGCATGCGTGCTGTTGGCCGGCAGGCCACCGATCTCGCCGGTCAGATGCAGCCCCTTGCCCATCGGGGTGAGGGTGACGCTGCCACTGACCAGGCTGCCGGACGCGGAAGCCAGCACCGCGACGGCCTGCTTGGCGGTGCTGGTGGTGGGAACGTCGGGCGTGGCGGTCGACGGGGGCGAAGACGAGGACGGCGTGGTGCCGCAGGCTGCAAGCGTGAGGACGGATGCGGCGGCCAGCAGGGCGATACGCATGGGAAGCTCCAGGTGCAGATCGTGGCCCGCTACCGTAACCATCGCTACCTTCATGTTCAATGAAAGAAGCGACGCTTGCCTAGCCGCGCTTGCGACCGGGACCCAGCTTCCGCGTCACGGTGTTGCGCCCCACGCCAAGCCGCGCGGCCGCTTCGGCGCGGCGGCCGTGGGTCAGCTCCAACGCGACTTCCAGCAGCGTGCGGTCCAGCCTTTCGCGCGCCTCGGCATGCAGCGACCCTGCGCCTTCCAGCAGGCGGCGGCGCGCCCATTCGCCCAGCGCATGGTCCCATTCACCACGGGCGCCGGTTGCAGGCGCATGCAGCAACGCACCCTGCAGGTCGGCGGTGTTGATGACGTCGGCCGGTGCCAGTGCGGCCAGCCGCCAGCACACGTTCTCCAGTTCGCGCACGTTGCCGGGCCAGTCATGGGCCTGCAGCAGATCCAGCGCCGGCGCGCTGAAACGCTTGGGCGCGATGTCGAGCTTGCGGGTGGCCGTCGCGAGGAAGTTCTCGGCCAGCTGCGGCACATCCGCACGCCGTTCGCGCAGGGGTGGCAACTGCAACCGCACAACGTTCAGACGATGCAGCAGGTCGGCGCGGAAGCGGCCTTCGGCCACCAGGCCGTCGAGATCCTGGTGGGTGGCGGCGATGACGCGCACGTCCACGCGGATCAGTTCGCGACCGCCGACGCGGAAGAACTCGCCCTCGGCCAGTACGCGCAGCAGCCGGGTCTGCAGCGGCAGCGGCATGTCGCCGATCTCGTCGAGGAACAGCGTGCCGCCATCAGCCTGCTCGAACCGCCCGATGTGCCGCTTCTGCGCGCCCGTGAAGGCACCGGCTTCATGGCCGAACAGTTCGCTTTCCAGCAATTCCGATGGAATCGCCGCGGTGTTGAGGGCCACGAACGGTTTGCGCGAGCGCGGCGACTCATGGTGCAGCGCATGCGCGACCAGTTCCTTGCCGGTGCCGGTTTCACCGGTGATCAGCACCGACAGCGGCGCCTGCGCCAAGCGACCGATCGCGCGGAACAGCGCGCGCATGGCGGGCGTGTCGCCGATCAGCTGCGGCGTTGCCGATGCCGCTACGTCGCCATCCTGGGTCGTCCCCGCCGCCTCTTCCGCGTCCGGCAGCGTGCGCGCGGCCAGCGCCACGGCATCGTCCAGGTCGAACGGCTTGGAGAGGAATTCATGGGCGCCACCACGGAACGCGCCCGCCGTGCTGGCGACATCGGTGTAGGCCGACATCACGATGACGGGCAGCTGCGGATGCGTGGCCTTCAGCTTGTCCAGCAGCACCAGGCCGTCATCGCCCGGCATCCGCACGTCGGTGAACAGCAGGTCGGGGGCGCCGCGCGCGCCAAGTGCGTGCAATGCCGCCGCGGCGCTGTCGAAGCCGTCCACCGTGTAACCCGCGTCGCGCAAGGCGGTGGCCAGCACGAAGCGGACCGAACGGTCGTCATCGACCACCCAGATGCGGCGTGCGTCGGTGGCGCCGCCGGTGGCGGCCAGGCGATCAGTGGACATGACGTTCCTCGTCGTGGTCGTGCAGCGACTGCGGCAGCAGCAGGGTGAAGACCGTGTGGCCGGGGCGCGAGCGGTAGGTCAGCGACCCACGGTGTTCGCGCGCCACCTGCTGCGACAGCGCCAGGCCCAGGCCGCTGCCTTCGGCGCGGCCGCTGACCAGTGGCAGGAACAGGTGTTCGGCGAGCTCTTCGGGCACGCCGCGGCCGTCGTCGACGATCTCCACCCGCAACGCCATCGTGTGCAGGTGGTCGTGGATGCGCGACCCGTGCTCGACACGGGTGCGCAGGATGATGTTGGCGGCGCCCGCCTGGATGGCGTTGCGCACCAGGTTCCAGACCGCCTGGGTCAGGCGGTCGGCGTCGCCGGACAATTCCGGCAGGCTGGGGTCATAGTCGCGTTGCAGGCGCACCGACCAGCCACCTTCGTTTTCGGCCAGGCGCAGCACGCGCTCCAGCACGGTATGGATATTCAACGGCGCGTGCGGTCGCTGCGGGGACGGCGACAGCAGTTGCTCCAGCAGGGTGTTGAGGCGGTTGATCTCGGATTCGATCAGTTCGATCAGCTCGCGCTCGTCGTCGTTGTCGTTGCGATGCGCCGCCCGGCGCGCCAGCAGCTGGGCAGCGCCCTTCAGGCCGGCCAGCGGATTGCGCAGCTCGTGCGCCAGCCCCTTCAGCGCGGCGCTCAAGGCGTTGGGCAGGACCTGGGTGGGATCGAGCGCGGGGAATTCGTCCACCGGATGCGCTTCCAGCAGCCAACCCCCGCCATCCAGGCGCGACAGCCAGCCCTCGGCGAAACACGGCGACTCGCCGGGCATGCCCAGCGCCATGCGGTGCAACCGCAGGACGTCGCGATCGGTGTTGTCCAGGAACCGTGCCATGGCGTCGCCTTCGATTTCCAGGGCCGCCAGGGGTTGTCCCAGCAGGCGGCGGCTACTGACGCCCAGCCAGCGGGCGAAGGCAGGATTCACGCCGCGGATCAGGCCGTCGGCATCCGCCCAGGCCACCGGCGTGCTGAGCGCGTCGGTGGTGGGCTCGAAACGCATGCGGGAAGGGTCCGGGGACGACATTGCACCAGTTTAGTGCAAAGCCGTCCCCGGCAATCCATCAGGCCTCGTAGGCCGATTCGCCATGCGAGGTGATGTCCAGCCCCTCGCGCTCGGCGTCCTCGGAGACGCGCAGGCCGACCGTGTACTTCACGATCAGGAAGGAGACCAGGGCCACCACGCTGGACAGCACCACCGTGATCAGCACGCCCTGCGCCTGGATCCACACCTGCGAGCCGATCGAGTACTCGGCCAGGGCGGTCTCGGTGACGTAGTCCCAGATGCCCGCACCACCCAGCGACGGCGCCGCGAACACGCCGGTCAGCAGCGCGCCGGTGATGCCGCCCACGCCGTGCACGCCGAACACGTCCAGGCTGTCGTCCGCGCCCAGCAGCCTCTTCAGCCCGCTGACGCCCCACAGGCACAGCACGCCGGCGATCGCACCGATGGCCAGTGCACCGTTCAGGCCGACCAGGCCCGCGGCCGGGGTGATGGCGACCAGACCGGCCACCGCACCCGAGGCCGCACCCAGCAGCGACGGCTTGCCCTTGGTGATCCACTCCACCAGCAGCCACGCCACCACCGCCGCGGCCGTAGCCAGGAAGGTGTTGACGAACGCGATCGCGGCCACGCCACCGGCTTCCAGCGCCGAACCGGCGTTGAAGCCGAACCAGCCCACCCACAGGATGGACGCGCCGACCATGGTCAGGGTCAGGTTGTGCGGCTTGATGGCCTCGCGTCCGTAGCCCGTGCGCTTGCCGATGACGTACGCGCCCACCAGGCCGGCAATCGCCGCATTGATGTGCACGACGGTGCCGCCGGCGAAGTCCAGCGCGCCCTTGGCCCACAGGTAGCCCGACTTGGCCAGCACGCCGTCGACGGCATCGGTGCCCGTGAACGCATCCGGACCGGGGAAGAACCACACCATGTGCGCCATCGGCAGGTAGGCGAAGGTGAACCACAGCACGGTGAACAGCATCACGCCGGCAAACTTCACGCGCTCGGCGAACGCACCGACGATCAGCGCGCAGGTGATGCAGGCGAAGGCGCCCTGGAACACGAAGAACGCGAGTTCCGGGATGTAGACGCCCTTGGTGAACGTGGCACCGATGGACGAGGCGTCGAGACCCGCAGCAAGCAGCCGGTCCGTGCCACCGATGAACGCATTGCCCTCGGTGAAGGCGAAGCTGTAGCCGTACAGCGCCCACAGCACCGCGACCAGCGAGAACACCGCCAGGTTCTGGATCAGGATCGACAGCACGTTCTTCGAACGCACCAGGCCGCCATAGAACAGCGCCAGGCCCGGCAGCGTCATGAAGATCACCAGCACCGCGGACACCAGCACCCACACGGTGTCGGGCTTGCTGATCGTCGGTGCGGGAGCTTCCTCGGCAGGGGCTTCCTCGGCAGGGGCGGCGACGGCTTCAGCGGGGGCTGCAGCGACCTCCGCAGGCGCGGCGGCGGCTTCGACCGGCGCAGGCGCGGCGTCGGTGGCGGGGGCTTCGGTCGTCGGGGCGGCAGTGTCCTGTGCGGCGAGCGCCGCAGCCGACACGCCAACCGTCATCAGGCCGCACAGCGCGGCCAGGCACAACGTCTGGGCACGGGTCTTCCACCCGGAGAACAGTCGAGTCTTCATGTGGGGCTCCGAGTGTTAGAGCGCGTCCGCGCCGACTTCGCCGGTGCGGATGCGGATGACCTGGTCGATGGTGGTGACGAAGATCTTGCCGTCGCCGATCTTGCCGGTGCCGGCCGCCTGCTGGATGGCCTCGATGACGGCATCCAGTCGCTCGTCGGTGACGACGGTTTCGATCTTGATCTTAGGCAGGAAATCGACGACGTACTCGGCGCCGCGATACAGCTCGGTGTGGCCCTTCTGCCGACCGAAGCCTTTGACTTCGGTGACGGTGATGCCGGACACGCCCGCCTGCGACAAGGACTCTCGGACCTCGTCGAGCTTGAACGGCCGGATGATGGCGGTGATCAGTTTCATGCGCATACCCCGATGGTGGATGGAACCGGCCGACCGGAGCCGGCCGGCGGTTTCAGGTCACCCGTGCGCGCAGCCCCCTGGCGGCGGACACGTTGTCGGTGCGGATCGATGCATGAACCGCATCCGTGCCCACCGCGATCATTTGCGGCAGGAACGGATGACGTGGGAGGGAGCAGCGGTTCATGGACCTCTCCTGTGTTTCCCCTGGTACAGCGTTGGTGCGATCTCCGGAAATCGAAGATGGGTGGTGCCCCGGTTCCCCAACCGGTCGGAGCCATCGCGACGCGATGTCTCCAATAAGGTGCGGCGATGGCGACGGGTGGGAGGGGAGATCCGTCGCCATCGCCGCGAGAACTCAGTGCGCGACCGCTGCGTCGCGGAGGGCCGGTACCCGGCCCTCCGCATGCATGGCGATGTGCGCGTTCGACGGCATCAGCTGGCGTAGTACAGCTGGTATTCCAGCGGGTGCGTGGCCGCGCGGAACTTGGTCACTTCCTGCATCTTCAGCGCGATGTAGGCGTCGATGAAGTCGTCGCTCATCACGCCGCCGGCCTTGAGGAAGTCGCGGTCCTTGTCCAGCGCGTCCAGCGCCTGGTCCAGGCTGGAGCAGACCTGCGGGATGTTCTTCTCTTCTTCCGGCGGCAGGTCGTACAGGTCCTTGTCGCTCGGCGCGCCCGGGTCGATCTGGTTCTTGATGCCGTCCAGGCCGGCCATCATCAGCGCGGTGAAGGTCAGGTAGCCCGACTGCAGCGGATCGGGGAAGCGGATCTCGATGCGGCGCGCCTTCGGATTGGCCACCCACGGAATGCGGCACGAGGCCGAACGGTTGCGCGCCGAGTAGGCCAGCATCACCGGCGCTTCGAAGCCCGGCACCAGGCGCTTGTAGCTGTTGGTGCCCGAGTTGGCGAACGCGTTGATCGCCTTGGCGTGCTTGAAGATGCCGCCGATGTACCACAGCGCCATCTGCGACAGACCGCCGTAGCCGTCGCCGGAGAACAGGTTCTGGCCGCCCTTGGCCAGCGACTGGTGCACGTGCATGCCGCTGCCGTTGTCGCCGACGATCGGCTTCGGCATGAAGGTGACGGTCTTGCCGTTGCGGTGGGCCACGTTGCGGACCACGTACTTCATGCGCTGCAGTTCGTCGGCCTTCTGCACCAGCGTGTTGAACTTGGCGCCGATCTCGCACTGGCCGGCGGTGGCGACTTCGTGGTGGTGCACTTCGACTTCGATGCCGACCTGCTCCAGCGTCTTGCACATCTCGGCACGCAGGTCGTGCAGCGAGTCGGTCGGCGGCACCGGGAAGTAACCGCCCTTGATGCCCGGGCGGTAGCCGCTGTTGGCGCCGTCGTAGCTCTTGCCGCTGTTCCAGGCGCCTTCTTCGGAATTGATCTTGAAGAAGGTGTTGCCCATGTCGTTGGCGAACTGCACCGAGTCGAAAATGAAGAACTCGGGTTCCGGACCGAAGAACGCCACGTCGGCGACGCCGCTGGCCTTCAGGTGGGCCTCGGCGCGCTTGGCGATGCCGCGCGGATCGCGCGTGTAGCCCTGCATGGTGGCCGGGTCCAGGATGTCGCAGACCAGCACCAGGGTCGGGTCGGCGTAGAACGGATCGAGGTAGGCGGTGCTCGGGTCGGGCAGCAGCACCATGTCGGACTCGTTGATGCCCTTCCAGCCCGAGATCGATGAGCCGTCGAACATCTTGCCGTCTTCGAACAGGGTCGCATCCACGATGCTGACGGGGAAGGTGACGTGCTGCTCGACACCGCGCATGTCGACGAAGCGCAGGTCGACGAACTCGACCTTGTGGTCCTTGATCAGCTTCTCAACGTTGTCCAGGGACATCTTTGGAACCTCGGGTTGGATAAGGGTTGTGCCAACACACAGCAATCCCCGTGCCAACCCCGATATCGCGCCAAGTCCCTGATTTACATGGAGGTCGTTGACAAACCCATTACGCGAAATCCCTTTTTTGGTGCGCCCTGGATTCGTAATGAACCAACGCGGTGCGTTGCGGTTTCCACTATTCTTTGCCGCCCTTCTCACTTTCCACGCCCCGATGACCGACCTGCTCGCCGCGCTGCTGCTCGGCATCCTCGAAGGCCTGACCGAATTCCTGCCCATCTCGAGCACGGGCCATCTGCTCATCGCGCAACACTGGCTGGGCGAGCGCTCGGACTTCTTCAACATCGTCATCCAGGCCGGCGCGATCCTGGCCACCACGCTGGTGTTCCGCCGCCGGATCTGGGAACTGACGACCGGCTGCTGGCGCGATGCCGAAGCCCGCGACTACTCCATGAAGCTGGCGGCCGCCTTCCTGGTCACCGCGCTGGTCGGCCTGCCCGTGCGCCTGGCTGGGTGGGAACTGCCGGAGACGGTCACCCCGGTCGCGTGGGCGCTGATCCTGGGCGGCGTGTGGATGCTGCTCGCCGAGCACTTCGCCGAAAAACGCGGCGATGTGGCGACGATCACGTGGAAGGTGGCGATCCTGGTAGGCCTGGCGCAGGTAGTGGCCGGCGTGTTCCCCGGCACCTCGCGCTCGGCGGCGGCGATCTTCATGGCCATGCTGGCTGGCACCAGCCGGCGTTCGTCGGCGGCGGAGTTCGTCTTCCTGCTGGGTATTCCCACCATGTTCGCCGCCAGTGGCTATGCCTTCCTGGAACTGGTGAAGGACGACGCGCTGGGCAGCGAGAACTGGGGCGAAGTCGCGCTCGCATTCGTCGCCGCCACCGCCACCGGCTTCGTGGTGGTGAAGTGGCTGCTCGGCTTCATCAAGGCGCACCGGTTCACCGGCTTCGCGATCTACCGCATCGTGCTGGGCGCACTGCTGTTGTTGCTGATGCCCGTGGGCAGCTGATCCGCCGCGCTCCCTGCAATCAAGCGCGATGCCCGGCCTTCACCCCATTCCAACCTGTCGCGCGTTTGCATTGGGCCACCTTCGACGGAGAACGCCATGAAACGACTGCTGCTGCTTGCCTTGCCACTGGCCCTTGCGGGCTGCCCCAAGCCGGCGGAACAGGCCGACACGCCCACGCCCACCGTGGCCGCCACCCCGGATACACCGGTTCCCGCATCGGTCGACGCGGCTGCCTTGCTGTCCCAGCACCACTGGCAACTCATGGACGCCACCGACGCCCAGGGCAAACGCATCGACGCCTTGTTCGCACGCGCCGACAAGCCGGTGCAACTCGACTTCAAGGAGGGGCGACTCGGTGTGGCCAACACCTGCAACCGCATGGGGGGAACCTACACACTGTCGGATACCAGCCTCACCATCGGTCGCCTGGTGTCCACCATGATGGCCTGCACGGACAACGCACTGATGGCGCTGGACCAGGAAGTCGGCAAGCGCCTCGAAGGGACGCTGAAGGTGGCGGCGACGCAGGACGGCGTCACCCAGCTGGCACTCACGACGGCGACGGGCGACAAGCTCCTGTTCGCGGGCAATCCCACCGCCGAAACCCGCTACGGCGGTCCCGGCGAGCGCGTGTTCCTGGAAGTCGCGTCGGAGACCAAGCCCTGCAGCCATCCGCTGATCCCAGACAAGCAGTGCCTGCAGGTACGCGAGATCCAGTACGACGACAAGGGACTGAAGGTCGGCACGCCCGGTGAATTCCAGCACTTCCACGACAGCATCGAGGGTTATACCCACGAGCCGGGCGTGCGCAACGTGCTGCGCGTGGACCGCTACACCGTGAAGAATCCGCCTGCCGATGCGCCGCCGAAGGCGTATGTGCTGGACATGGTGGTGGAATCCGCCAGCGAGAAAAAATGACGCTTCCGTCCCCGCACGGCGCGCACGGTGGCCACGCCGCGCGCGCCGTGGCGACGTGACGCTCCGAAGGCACTGCAGCGGCCGGTATAGTGCGCCGTCACCGGACACGACGCGCGATTGATGAGCCTGCCCGCAAGGAACGCCTCTCCCCTACCCTGGATCGCCGCCGCGCTGCTGGCGGCCTCCGCGTTGCTGATGTGGCTGCCTGCGCTGCAGACCCCCTTCTGGGGCGACGACTACGCGTTCCTGCACGCGGCACATGCCACGAATGCATCCGGCGCGCCATGGTGGTCGGATTTCTGGCCTGCATCGCCGCCCCGGTTCTGGCGACCGCTGTCGCAGGAAGGGTACTGGCGCTGGGTCGATGCCGCGCTGGGGGGCAGCGCACATGCCGCCCACGTCGTGAGCCTGGTGCTGCACCTGCTGGCCACCCTGGGTGTGGCACTGCTCGGGTTCCGCCTCGCACGCGCCTGCCAATGGCCGCACGCTGGCCGGATCGCCGCGCTGGCGGGGGCCGTCTACGGTGCATTGACCCTGCACACGCTGCCCGTGCACTGGGCCGCCGCCGCCAACAACGCGATGCTCACCCTGTTCACCACGCTGCTGCTGGCGGCATGGGTGAGCGCGCGCGACGCGAAGCACGCGACGCGCTCGGTACTGCTGGCTTCCGTTCCGCTGCTGCTCGCACTGGCGCTGCTGAGCAAGGAGTCGGCCGCCTTGACGCCGGCCCTGATGCTCATCGTCAGCGGATTCGTCGCCGCGCGCCGGCTGGACCGTGGCGAACTCGTCGCGTGGCTTGCCGGTGTCGCCGTCGTGGCGGCATGGCTGGTGCTGCGCGCGCGGTTCACCGCCAATACGGACGCGTCCTATGCCATGACCCTGGGTGGCAACGTGGTGCGCAACGCGGCCTCGTTCGTGGCGTGGCTGCTGAATGTCCCGCGCGAAGCCATGCGCATGGCGGTGGCCGGGGAGCGCATGCGGGGGCTGGCCTGGATCGCGGCGACGGCGCTGCCGATGCTCGCGGCGTGGGGCATCGCGGGCTGGCGTGGCCGCAGGCTGCTCGCAACGCGTCAATGGCTCTGCATCGCGGCGTTCGCGGTGTTCGCGTACGCGCCGTACTTCCTGTTCGCATGGAACAGCTACGAGTACTACGCGGCCATCGCCGTGGTGTTGCCGGTCATCGCGCTGGCGCGCTGCATCGCCACGGATCGCCTCGCTCCCGTGGTCGCCGTGCTGATCGCGGTGTCGTCATGGATCGCGGTGGAAGGCACGCGCCGCCTCGACCACCCCGGCCTCATCGGGCGCGCCCGCTGGGCGGAAACAACATTGCAGGCCCTGGCGCAGCAGCCGGTCGCCACGCCCTTGCACGTGCAGGTGGCGGACGAACAGCGCTTCTATGCCATCGGCCAGATGGGCCTGGCATGGCGCCTGGGCGTGGCACCGGACACCATCCGCAGGGTGCGCGAATGCCCGCCTTCCGGCGCGTGCCTTGTCATCGACGCCGATGGGCGCTGGCGCTTGCGGCCCGTCGCGGGCGGCGTGCAGCCGCGTTAGCCGCGCAGCGACGCATTCAACGTATAGGTGCCATGCACGGCGGCTTCGGCCAGCACATGGCCCTGCATCGCGCGCTCCACATCGCCGGCGGTGAATCGCGCCGGCAGGTCGAGCGTGGCGAGATCCAGCGCAAACAGGCGGAAGAAGTAGCGATGCACGCGCAAGTCGTTGAAGGGCGGGTACGGGCCGTCGTATCCGTAGTAGTCGCCCCCCATCTGCGCGTCACCGGCAAACCAGCCGGTGTAGTCGTTCAGGCCCTGCCGCGCACCCGCCGGCCCCGCAGGCTGCTGCTTGCCTTTGGCAGTGACGCCGTCGCTGCAGCTGCCGGCGGCGATCTCCCGCACTTCCGGCGCGATGTCGGCCATCGCCCAGTGGATGAAATGCCCGCGCGGCTGCTCGACCGGGATCTGCAGGTCGTCGCGACCGACCGTCTCCGGCACGGTGGGCACGTCGGGATCGATGCACAGCAGGGCGAAGGACTTCGTCCCGGCAGGCACGCCGTCCCAGGCCAGGTGAGGATTGCGGTTCGCGGCGAATCCGTCGGGCTGGCCCATCGCGAAGCCGGCGGGGATGGGCTTCGCATTTTCGAAACTGTCGCTCCAGAGGCGCATGCATGACTCCTGCAGATGCGGGGAAAAGGGATCAGGCTTCCGGGTAACCCAGTCGCACCGCCACCGGCGTCAGCGCGGCGAACGGGCCCGCCAGCACGTCGGCATAGTGGCGCCAGTGGCCCGCCGGGAAGCGGCGTGCACCGGAAGACGGCGGCTCCGTCAGCTGCGCGCCCAGCGCCCGGCTCAGCGCCTGCGCCACGGCCGCGGCATCGTCCTTGATCGCATCCATCGCGATTAGGCGGCTCGGGAACAGGTCATGCTCGTGCACATCGGCGACCTGGTCGAACAGCTGCGCCAGCCAGCGCGCGCCGGCGTCCAGGTCGTCCAGGGCCAGCGGGGCCGGGGCACCGAATGCCAGCCAGTCGAGGAAGGCATCGCGTGGATCGCGCACCGCGATGATCAGCAGGGCCTCCGGCAAGTGCGGACGCAGGGCCAGCAGCAACGCGTTGTCCCACCACGGCAGCCAGTCGACGATGCCGCCATCTTCCGAGCGGGTGGCTAGCGTCTCGCGCCATCCTGCCACGCAGGCTTCGCCCGACAGCTCGCCGGACAGGAGCCGTGCCGGCGTGTGGTAGTTCTGGAAGGCGTCCACCGGCGGATTGGGCAGGAAGCGGTCACCGCGCAGGCGATGGCTGATCGCGCCCAGGACGCCGGCGATCGATTCGACCACGGTGCCCGGCGCGCCCCACAGCAGGATGGGGTACGGGCGGCCGGCGGACGACATCGGAATCGGCGCCACGTCGGGCCAGGGGCCCCGGGCACCGCTCGGGGTCCACAACGGCAGGCGCGTGGGGGCCAGTTCGCGGGCCAGTGCGGCCCACGTGGCGGCGGCATCGGCATAGCGGCCGGCGCGGTCGCGGACGAACGCCTGCCAACTGCGCAGGCTGCGCTTGTGGTGCGGTTCGGTGGCCTGGTCGGCGAGTTCGCCGACGCGTGCGATCGCGGACACCGGATCGCGTTCGAACAGTGCCTCGACCAGCCGCTGCTCGGCACTCGCGCGGCCCGGGTCGAGCGCAACGACCTGCCGCGCCACGGCTTCGGCCGCATCACGCTCGCCCGCCGCATCCAGCACCGACATCTGGGCCTCCATCGCGGGCACGTGCTGCGGCATCGCCGACACCCAGCGCTCGACCACCGCGCGCGCCTCGGCGCTGCCCACGGGCTCGAACAGCAGGCGCGCCAGCCACAGATCGTGCTCGTCCGGCGTGGTGGCCAGGGCCGCATCCAGCGTGTTGCGCGCATCATCCTGCATATCCAGGCGACGCCACGCCTCGATGATCGCCAGCACGGTGTCGCGATCGCGCGGCTGTCCGGCCAGGGCGATCCGCAGCGAGGCCAGCGCTTCCTCGTCCTGTCCTGCGGCAAGGCGCAGGTGGCCGATGTAGCGGTGCAGCGCGGGCGCGTTGTTGCGCGCCACCAGCGGGACCAGTTCGTCGGCGGCATCGGCGGGACGCCCCTGCCGGCGGATCAGGTCCGCGATCAGGCTGCGCAGGCTGTCCGCGCCCGGCGTCCGCTCCACCACGCCACGGAACGCCTGTTCGGCGAACGCCCAGTGTCCGAGCGCCATGTGGATGAAGCCGAGCGAATAGCGCAGCTGCACTTCCTCGGGTGCCACCTGCAATGCCGCACTCACGATCTTCAGGGCCGTGTCGGCATCGCCGCGACGCAAGGTCACCATGCCTTCGACGGCGGCAAGCTGCGGATGATCCGGTGACACGCGGGCGGCCAGGCGGTTCAGGCGTTCGGCTTCGTCCAGGTCGCCGCGACCCAGCGCCAGCTGTGCCTGCACCAGGTACGCGGTGAACTGGTTGGGATCCAGCCCGGTGGCCTGGGCCAGCGATGCCTGCGCCTCGTCGGGACGCCGGCTGCCCACCAGCACGCCCGCACGGGCCAAGTGCAGGTCGGCGTTGTCCGGCGCCAGGGCAATGGCGCGGTCGATGCTGGCCAGGGCGGCGTCGGGCTGGCCGCTCTGCAGCTGGGCGGCGGACAGCCAGCGCAACGCCTGGGCGTCGTCGGGGCGTTCTGCCACCAGCGCTTGCGCGGCGGTCAGGGCATCGGCCACTGCGCCGCGGCGAAGGGCATCGAGGATCGGGTCGTACATGGAGAACTACCAGGATTCGGGCAAACGCCGATTGTACCGGCCGTTCCCCGGCTCAGGCGGTGCCGCCGGCCAGGCGTTCGGCCACCCAGCGCTCGGCGTAGCCGTCGCAGGCGGCGTTCTCGATGAAGGCGCAGTGCCCGCCCCAGGGGGCGATCTCCAGCGTGGCCTGTGCCGGCAGCGCCCAGTCGCGGAAGGTCTCGAACGGGATCACCGGATCGTCCTCGGCCATCAGGATGTGCGCGGGCACGGTCAGCCCCGCCAGGCGGCCGCCGGCGATGGCGTAGCCGTCGAAGTAGTCCTCGAGCGTGCCGAAGGCCGTGTGCCGCTGCACCAGCCAGTCGGTCAGCGCGCGGATGTCCAGCGCCAGCACGGTGTCGTCGAAGTCATGCCGCTGCGGGAACAGGCTGCGCTTGCGTTCGAGCGAACGGCGCCACTTGCGCGCGAAGTACCAGTCGTACAGCGGCAGGCCATTCTCGATGCGGTCCATCGTCGTGGCCGGATCCAGCAGCGGGCAGACCGCCGCCACGTGGGCCAACGCCAGTCCCGCCTCCGGTGCGCGCAGTGCCAGCCGCAGCGCGAAGTTGCCGCCCAGCGAATAGCCCGCCACCCGCATCGGCACGTCGCCGGCGAACCGCCGCGACACGTCGAGCGCCGCGTGCACGACTTCATCCAGGCGGTTGGAGTGGAACAGGTCTTCGTTGAGGTGGTGGGTATCGCCGTGGTCGCGGAAGTTCAGCCGGAACACGTCGAACCCGCGCGCCAGCAGCTGCGCGGCGGTCAGGCGCATGTAGCTGGAATCGGCACTGCCTTCCCAGCCATGCAGCAGCAGCACCAGGCCGCGCGGACTCTGTCCGGACATCCGGCTCAGGAACCCCTGCAGGCGCACGCCATCGCCGCCATCCACGATGTGCTCCACCGTCACCGCACCACTGCCCGCCAGCGCGCGCAGCCCGCGGCGGCGGCGCAGTGCGCTCGAACCCAGCACCGATTGCAGGTGCGGGTTGCGCAGCCAGCGTGGCGGGCGGTAGTCGGCGGCAGTGATCATGGGGTCATCGCAGCGGTGTCGGGACGAGGGTGGCACCGCAGTGTGGAGTATTCCTTCGATTCCGTCGCGATGCCGGCCGAACGCATCCGCTCAGGCTTCCGACATCGCCTGCACGATGCGCTCGCGCGACAACTCGGCGATGCGGCGGCGCCCTTCCACATCGGCGATCCGGATCGGCTCCAGGAAACAGATGTCGGCCGTGCGGGCCGGCTCACCCAGCAGGCGCACGAAGTTGGCGAAGAAGCTCTCCTTCGGCCCGAACGCCACCACCGGCTGCGCACTGCCGCGCGCACCGTAGCGCAGCGCCACCGGCTGCACCGGCACGCCGGCTTCCACCGCCGCCAGGAAAATGCGCGCGTGGAACGGGCCCACCGACCGGCCGTCGCGGGTACGTCCTTCCGGGAACACACCCACCGGACGGCCCTCGCGAAGGCGCTGCATCATGGCCTGCAGCACGCCGCCCAGCGACTCCTGGCTGCCGCGCTGGTGGAAGATGGTGTGGCCCTGCGCCGCCAGCCAGCCGACCACCGGCCAGCTGCGGATCTCATGCTTGGCGACGAATCCCATCATGCGCTGGCTGTGCAGCGCTTCGATGTCGATCCAGCTGACGTGGTTGGCCACGAACATCGTGGCGCCGGGGAGCGGCGTGCCCACGCGACGCAGGCGGAACCCGAAGATGCGCATCAGCCCGCTGGACCACCAGCGCACCGCCACCTCGCCCACGCTCTCGTCGCCCACCCGCACCCAGGCCAGCAGTGGCGACAGGCACAGCAGGATGATCGGCAGGAAGACCAGCAGGTGGACCAGCAGCAACGGCACGCGGTAGAGGTAGCGGATCGCCCGCGCCACACCGCTGCCGCCAGCAACATGAACAGGGGGCGGCGTCATCCTGTCACGATACCGGATGCGTCGCCGCAGCGGAACGTGCCATGGTCGACGGAGGTGGCAGGCGTCATGAAGATCTCAGCGCCGCATGCGTGCGGTCAGCGCCCTGCCTGCCAGCGCGCCCACCAGGAAGGACACCTGATACAGCTTGAAGCGGCCATCGACCGGCAACAGGCCCAGCAGCTTTGCGGGCAGCCAGAACACCAGTGCCGTCACCACCACCCAGAGCACGAGGGCGAGCAGAAAGCGCGGCAGCCCGGCTGCGGTGATCCTGCGGGACGCACGACCGGCCACCTTGTCGAACAGCGGGGCCAGCAGCGGAAGCCACGCGGACCCGGCCACACCGCCCGCGCCGACGATCGCCAGAAAGTGCGTGTCGATCATGCCCATGTCGAGCCTGTCGTCGCTGCCACGCCGGGTCTCAGGCCTTGGGCAGGGGCACCACCGCCAGGGTCAGCCGGGACACGCAGACCAGTTTTCCTTCATCGTTCTCGATGCGGATCTCCCACAGCTGCGTGCTTCGGCCCACATGCAGCGCACGCGCCGTACCGGTCACCGCGCCACCGCGCATCGCGCGCACATGGTTGGCATTGATCTCCAGGCCCACCACCATCTCCTTGGTGATGTCCACGCACAGGTTGCCCGCCACGCTGCCCAAGGTCTCGGCCAGCGCCACCGAAGCCCCGCCATGCAGGATGCCGTAGGGCTGCACGGTGCGTGCATCGACCGGCATCGTGCCGCGCAACCAGTCCTCGCCCGCCCCGGTGATGACGATGCCGAGATGGGACACCAGCGTGTCGGCGGCGTGGGCGTTGACGGCAGCGAGATCGACGGGGGCGCGGAAAGCCATGGCGTGCAGACCAGGAGAGAAGGTGCCCGGATTCTACCCACGCTCATGTAGGAGGGGCTTCAGCCCCGACGCTTTTCCCCATCACCGTCCGACAGGCCCGAGGTCGACCAGGCTGCATTCGGGGGCTCTCTGTCGTCTGGTCGAAAAGCATCGGGGCTGAAGCCCCTCCTACAGACCTGCGGACCTACAGGATCGGCACCAGTCCCGCACCGAACGCGGTCAGCACGCGCGTGTACAGCCATTTCGGGCCGACATTGACCTCGGGGAAGTCGCCCACGGCCACGTAGCACCGGTGGAACGCCGGGTCCTTCGGCCCCACCGGGAGCGGGCAATCGGGGCCGGGCTGGAACTCGTAGCTGGTCGCATACCGCCACGGCCAGATGTCGAAGATCGGCAAGGACTCGGAGACCTTGCCCAGGCTGTAGTCCAGGCCGGAGAACACCGGCGGCTTGGCGCGCGGCGCGATCACCCACGCGTTGCGCGGCGACATGTCGCGGCGGATGCTGTCGGCCAGTGCCTGCGCGAAGGCAGGGTCCTGGATCACCACCGCCGCTTCGGTGTTGTAGTTCTCCGAGCGCGGATCGAAGTTGTGCGTGCCGATCACCGCCGTGCCGCCGTCGATGACCATCGATTTCGCGTGCAGGCCCATGCGCACGCCGGCACGCTTCAACGGCAGCGGCTCGGAACCGGCGCCGCTGCTCAGGAACGACGGCCGCGATTCGGTACGCTGCAGGCGACGCGTGGTCTCGCCCTCGGAGCCGGCCGACGGCCCGATGGATCCCGACGGTCCGCGAACGCGCCCGCTGCCACCGGTACCGCCGGCGGAGGTCGCCAGCGGCGGCCCTTCCGGCATCAGCGCGGCGTAGTCCACCGGCGCGTCTTCCGGAAACGGTTTGTACTCGTGGATCTGGAAACCGAACTCGCGCAGGTAGCGGCGCTTGTACTTGAACGACATCGAATAGACGACCGGGTTGTCGGTCGCAGCCAGGCTGTTGGTCGACACCAGCACGCGGGGCGGTGGCTGGCGTTCGCGCATTTCGCGGAACATCGCCTGCGCCTGCTTCGACATCACCAGGTACGGCGTCTGCAGCAGTACCTCCGACTGCGCGCTGCGGATCAGCGCTTCCAGTTCCGGCGCGGCGGGCGCATCGTCGTCGCGGCGCTCGCGGCGGTGCTTCTGCGGCAGGTCGGCGATGTAGCGCACCGCACCGACCGGAAAGGCCGCCTCCACGAAACGCGTCCGCATGACCTCCGGGTCGCTCGCCTGGCCGCTCGCGGCCTGCACGCGCTCCGGGCGCAGATAGCGCGGCACCGGCATCGCCGGCACGCCTTCGTCGAGCAGCGTGCGGCCGACATCGTTCAGGCGTTCCGCCGGCACGCTGCGCCGTGCCTCCCAGAACGCCTGGAAGTTGTCCGCCATCGCGGCCGCTTCCGGGCCGGCCACCAGCACGTCGCGGTCGCGGAAGTTGTATTCCGCGTCCCAGTCGAAATAGTCGTCCTGGTAATTGCGTCCGCCGCTGATGCCGATGCGGTCGTCCACCAGCAGCAGCTTGGTATGCATGCGCTGGTTGAATCGGCGGAAGCAGCACAGCACGCTGCCCGCATAGTCGAAGTAGTTCAGCTTGGCCTTGCCGAAGCTGGGGTTGTAGATGCGGATGGCGAAGTTCTCGTGCGCGCCGGACAGCGCCGCGAGGATCTCCAGGTCGGCGATGGCGGACAACTGGTCGATCAGCACCCGCACCTTCACCCCGCGCCGTGCCGCCGCCAGCAGTTCATCCAGCACCAGCCGCGCGCTGTCGTCCTTGTCGAAGATGTAGGTCTGCAGGTCGATGCGCGTGCGCGCGCTGCGGATCAGGTTCAGGCGTGCCAGCAATGCATCGGAGCCCTGGTCCAGGATCACCGCGTAGTGGCGCGGCGCTTCCGGCGTGGACGCGGCGCGCGCCTGTCCGGCCAGGTCGTAGAGCGGCGACGACAGCGCGCAGGCATCGGCCTGCGTGCATTCGACCACCGAAGAACGCGCGCCTGCGGCGATGCCGGCAGCACGCTCACGCTGGCGATCGGACAGGCTGGCGCAGGCGCTGCCCAGCAGCGCGACACACAGCACCGCGCACCGCGCGGCCAAGGCGGGAAAACGGCAGTTCACGGTGTCTTCGCACTCCGGATGCGCGCACGCAGTACGAACACCACGCGGTCACTGACCGCCAGCATCCAGTCGTCCATGTCGTAATCGCTGCGGCGCACCGCGCCCGTCGCCACCACATCGCAACCCACCGCGGGATGCGAACAGGTGGCCGGTGCCACGTCCAGGCTGCGCGGCCGGTTGATGCCCTTGATGCTCAGGTCGCCCTCCAGTTTGCCGCCGTCGTACAGCAGCATCGGGTCATATGGCTTGGAGGTGAACGTCACCACCGGGTAACGGTCGGCATCGAAGAACTTCTCGCTGCGCGCCCACTCGCTGTAGCGCGGATGCCCGGCGATCTCCACCTCGCGCGTGTACATGCGCAGGCGGACCTGCTGGCGGCCATCGGGCAGGTGTTCCACCGAGCCCTCGTAACGCTGGAACACGCCATCCAGCACCTGCCCCCAGCGCGTGCGCAGTTCGAACCCCAGGCGCGTGTGCGAGGGGTCGAAATCGTTGCGTCCATCGGCCAGGGCAGGCGTTGCCAGCAGCGCGCCCAGCCCCAGCGCGGCCAGCCGCATGATCCCCGGGACTGCCTGTGTCATGGCCACCAGAAAGCGGAAAGCTGCGCCACTCCCGGCTCGATCGCGGTGTCCACCGGCAGCGTCAGCACCACCACGCCGGCCGGCGGCATGCCGCGGTATTCGCTGGTCACGCCGGAATACATCAGCGCAGCCAGCTGCTCGAAGCCGGGGTTGTGGCCCACCATCAGCAGGCGCTCGGCTTCACGGTGCTGGTCGGCCAGATCGGCCAGCGTGCCCGGCGTGGCTTCGTAGATGCGCTCCTCCAGCCGCTGCTCCACGTAGCCGACGGCACCCAGCACCGCCTCCAGCGTTTCGCGGGCCCGGCGTGCGGGCGAGCACAGTACCCGATCCGGCACCAGGCCCTTGTCCTGCAACCAGCGCGCGGCGGCCTCGGCCTCGGCCAGGCCTTGTGGCGACAGGGGACGATCCAGGTCCGACTGCCCGGTGGTCGCGGGTTCGGCATGGGCATGACGCAACAGGATCAGTTCACGCATGGGACAACGACTCCTTCGGGTTCGGCCTGATCAGGCCTTCTTGATCCATTTCAACAACGGTTCCCAGTCGGCCTGGTGATCGCGCACCTGGGCCGAGCGGTAGTCGAACAGGCTGCGGCCCAGGCCGGCCATCACGACATAGGCCTGCGTATCGCGCAACTGGGTGATCACCGGGTAAGGCCAGGTCTTCAGCATTTCGACCGCCTGCTGCGACGCATTCGTCCACGGCTTGCTGCGGTTGACCACCAGGCCCACCGGCAGCTTGCGCTTGTGCACGCGCGGCACCTTGGCCATGGTGTTCAGGAAGCCCACCGTCGCCT
The DNA here is from genome assembly GCF_057773125.1 of Pseudoxanthomonas sp. 97-1-1. NCBI lineage: Bacteria > Pseudomonadati > Pseudomonadota > Gammaproteobacteria > Lysobacterales > Lysobacteraceae > Pseudoxanthomonas > Pseudoxanthomonas sp. 97-1-1. The sequence continues at coordinate 276,093 of NZ_JBYMTJ010000004.1, forward strand.
CGATGTCCAGCGCCGACGGCAGCACCGGCACCACCACCGCATCGGCGTGCTCCAGGAAGCCGCCCAGGTCGTCGGCCATCGCGCCGGCGGGTGCATCGATCACCACCCGCTCCGCGTCTTCCGGCAGCCAGGCGCGCCAGGCGCGCTTGCCACTGGCATCGATCGGCAATACGGCGGTTTCCAGCTCCGCCCGGCGCTCGGCCCAGCGGGTGGAGGAATGCTGCGGATCGGCATCCACGAGGACCGTGCGCTTGCCGTCCAGTGCGAAATGTGCGGCCAGATTGGTCGCCAGGGTGGTCTTGCCCGCGCCGCCCTTGGAGCTGGCGACCAGAATCGTCTTCATGCGCGCACCTCGTTGCTGGAGAACCCGGAGGGTACACCGGGGCAAGTTAAGCGGGAACCGGCGCGGCGAAGCGCGACCCGTTGTCGCGGGCCGGTCGGCTCCCCGTTCCCGTGCGCGCTTGCTATCGTGCCCGTCCCCACGGACCGGATGCCCCATGAACGAGCTGCAGGACCTGACCGCGCTGATCCGCGCCAACACCCCGCTGATCGTCATCGAGACCCAGGACGAAGCCCGTGTGGTCGACCTGTTCCGGCAGGCCCTGGGCCAGGTGTGGCGGGCGCTGCACCGCTGGAGCATCACCGAAGGCCTGCGCCGGCTCGACATGGACCGCGAAGACGACGCCGTCGGCCCGCCCGACGCCAGCGCCGCCCTGCAGGCGATCAAGCAGGCCGACCAGCGCGGCATCTACCTGCTGCTCGATTTCCATCCCTACCTGGGCTACGCCAGCAGCCAGCGCCAGCTGCGCGACATCATGCAGCGCCGCCACAGCCTGCCGCACGTGGTGGTGCTGGTGGGTGCGAAGATCGAACTGCCGGCCGAACTGGAAGCGCTGGCCGTGCGCTTCAACCCGCGCCTGCCCGACGGCAACGCCCTGCTGAAGATGGTGCGCGAGGAAGCCGACCACTATGCCCGCGAGCACGGCGGGCGCCGCGTGGAAGCCGATGGCGAGGCGGTCAGGCAGATCGTGCGCAACCTGCAGGGCCTGAGCCTGGTCGACGCGCGCCGCATCGCGCGGCAGCTGATCTTCGCCGACGGCGCGCTGACCGCCAGCGACCTGCCCGCGCTGAACAAGCTCAAGTTCGAGCTGCTCAACCGCAGCGGCCATCTGCATTACGAATACGACACCGCGAAGTTCGCCGAGGTCGCCGGCGCCAGCCGCCTGAAGCGCTGGATCGAGCAGCGCCGCGCGGTGTTCGTCTCCGGCAACCCGCCGCCCGGGCTGGACCTGCCCAAGGGCGTACTGCTGCTCGGCGTGCAGGGCTGCGGCAAGTCGATGCTGGCCAAGGCCACGGCGGCCGGCTTCGGCGTACCGCTGCTGCGGCTGGACTTCGGCACGCTGTACGACAAGTACCACGGCGAGACCGAGAAGAACCTGCGTGCCGCGCTGGCCTCGGCCGAACAGCTGGCGCCGTGCGTGCTGTGGATCGACGAGATCGAGAAGGGGCTGGCCAGTGGCGGCGACGACGACGGCGGCGTCTCGCGCCGCGTGCTCGGCTACCTGCTCACGTGGATGGCGGAACGCAAGGCCGGTGCCGGCAGCGCCCAAGTCTTCCTCGTGGCCACGGCGAACCAGGTGCAGGACCTGCCGCCGGAACTGCTGCGCAAGGGCCGCTTCGACGAGATCTTCTTCGTCGACCTGCCCTCGCCCGAGGCGCGCGTCGAGGTGCTGCGCGTGCACCTGGCCCGCCGCCAGCTGGATCCGGAAGCCTTCAACCTGCCCGCACTCGCCGCCGCGGCGAACGGCTTCTCCGGCGCGGAGCTGGAACAGGCCATCGTCTCCGCGCTGTACGCCGCGCATGCCGAACAGAAGCCGCTCGACACCGATCTGGTGATGCACGAGATCCGCAGCACCCGCCCGCTCTCGGTGATGATGGCCGAACAGGTGCAGGCGCTGCGCGACTGGGCGCGCGAGCGCACCGTCCCCGCCGACTGACGGCCTGTTCCGTGGCGGGAGCGGCACGGGTGGCAAGAGCGCACGCCCCGCGCCCGGCCACTGCATTCACTGGCTGCATACGCGCGCCATCGCATCATGCCGTTCCCACGGAGACCGCCATGACCCGCCATCGCAGCGCTGCACGTGCCCTGGGCACGCAACTGGTGGAACTCGGCACCGCGGCACCGTTCGTCATCTCGCACCGCATGGCGCGGCTGGCGACGGCCGGCCCCAACCCGTCGGCCCGCGACCGGCGCGAGTTCGCGCTGATGTCGAACGAGAAGGTCGCAGCCGCCTGGGAATCCTGGCGCGCCATGGCCGGCTACGCGGTGACGTTGAACACCACGGCAACGCAGGCCGCGCTGGCGTTCTGGATGCCATGGGCATTCACGGCGAAGCCCCTGCCATCCCCTGAGGACGCCGTGGTCAACATGGCAACCGCCGGCATGAAGCCCTACCGCCGCATCACCGTGGCCAACCAGCGACGCCTGAGCAAGCGCAAGCCGTCGCGCTGATCCAGCGCCACAGGATGGTCGGCGGCAGGACCGCAGGATCGGTTGAGCCGCAGGCGATACCCGTCGATCCGTTTCTCTGCCATAGCGTGAAGCCCCGACAGGAACGTCGCTGTGGCTGATCTGCACGTTGCACTCGGCACGTCATGGGGTGTGGGTATTGCCTGCGGCTCAACCCATCCCGCATGCGGGCCACGGCCTCTCAGACATCAACGATGACGTTGAAGCCCCCGTAGATCATGCGCCGTGCGTCGAAGGGCGGGACTTCATCGCCGCGCTCCATCCTCGGGTCGGCCATGACCTTGCCGTTTCCCTCGTCGCGCGCCTCTTTCGAAGGCCACGATATCCACGCAAAGACCACCACTTCGTCCGGCTTCCGTTTGACAGCCGAATGGAACGAGGTCACTTCGCCCTCCGGCACATCATCGCCCCAGCACTCGACGACACTGAGTGCACCATGTTCACGGTAGATCGCGGCGGCCTCGGCCGCCATCTTCCGATAGGCTTCCAGGTTGGCTGCCGGTACAGCGGCCACGAATCCGTCGATATACATATAGCTCTCCTGATGTCGTCCAAGTTGCGTCATACGCTCCTAGGCCGTGGCAAGCACGGGGACATTGAAGGCTCTCTACCTGGCCCGTGCATGGGTGGCACAAGCGTAGCGCACTTCAATAATGCCGCTCCCGAGTAAGTTGCCGCCCGTAAGACCTCGGTGCACGTTGCATACCCGGGTGACACTGGCTGATCAAGTGTCGTGGGGTGATGACGCCTGAGTTAATCCGTGTCGCGAAGGAGCATCGGCTTGTGCGAACGGTTAGGGGACAAGCTGCACTTCTTCACGGCGTACGTCCGAACCCAGTTCGCCATACACCTTTGTTGTCGTTGCACGCTTCATGAAGTCCGCTGCCAGAAGCGTCGGGCGGACGGCCTCAAGGAGGGCATCGGCATCTGGGCTGCCGAGCGACAGGCCAACTCTAGCGGAGAACCGGGATGACGGCAGTGGTTATCGATATAGGCAAGGCCAACCTGAACGTGGTCATCGAAGTACGCGCAGGCGTGCTGTGGTTTGCCGATAGCAAGCCGGGATCGACAGGTTGTTACGCCAGCTGAGTAGCCAACTCGACACTAGCGTCTTAGCTTACGCCGCTGATCAGAATCAATGCGTGGCCACGTGACGAGCTGGTTCGGGAGGCCGGGATGGTCGCCTAACCGTTGGTCGGAAGATCAGTCTCTGAGTTAGTCGACCCGCGAAGCGGACTCAGCCAGAGCAAATCGTTAACCTCATCCGCAACGAATATTCATTTCGAACACATGAAAAAGGCCAGCCTCGTTGGCTGGCCCCGATTGCATCAGACGTTACTGCTCGAACTCAGCGTACCTTTTATCGCGAGGTGCAAAATATACCTCCTGATCCCACTTCCCTGTTTCAGGATTAAAGAAGGTGCGAGTGCATACGTTCCATTGCGAATTGTAAGGCTCACAGGAAATCCCCGGGGTGACAGCCTGGGCATAAGCAGAGTCGATAGTTGTAACGCTGCCGGCGAGACCTAGAAGACCAACTGCTACTACAGTCAAAGCACTTTTATAGATCATGTCATTTCTCCATTGACAATGCTCGGAACACGCGGTTCCGCAGGCAATCTAGCATAGAACGACTATGGGGCAAGGGTGTTGTCCGCGACAACTGCAAAGATACGTCTAACGCTGCTGACCCAATATCGGCTCAAGACTATACCGACAAGGTCTTTGCCTCCTCCAAGCGTAAGACTCAAAAGACGACACTGGGTCAATGGTGACTTGAGGGCGGATATCAGCGAAGCGCTGTGTAGTAGATTCTTGCGAGCATGTTTTCAACCCGCAGGGTTGATCACACCATATAGATAGTCGACGCCTCTGCGCGCCAGATCATGTCTTCTCCCCGCGCCCCTCCATTACCCACCACCCCACGTCGCGGCGGCCTTGCACACGGGGCCACCAACTCCCGCCGGCTCGTACCCAAACCTTCCCGCTCGCTGGCAACCTTTAGAAAAGCATACGCCGGCAATGCGGCGGTCATCAGGTCGCTGCCGAGGGCGGTTTCGGTGTCGGCCATGCGCTTGTGCAGGCGGCTTATGCGGGCCTGCCGTGGTTGCAGGCGCTCCAATGCCGGTAGGTCGCGAGTGCAGCCTTCATGGTCGCAGTAGCGCAGCGCCAGGCCAGGATGTCTCGTAGCGCCACATGCAACGTTTCCTCCACCCTGCTCACCGCGTTGCGGACGCGGCATGCCGGGTATCACGCCTGACCGGCCTTGTTCATCGGCTGGTGGTCTGCAAAAGGTCTGCGGCCTGCTGCGGTTGCAACCTCGCGCAGGCATCTGGGATGCTCGCGCCTCACCCGACAGGATGCACGACCGTCGTCGCCTTCCCCGCCCACGCGCCGGGAACCTTGGCGGGCCGCGATGGTCGACACAGACGAGGGAACGAAGGGGACGTGATGATCGAGTTGCAGGGCGTGCAGCGCCACTACGCCATGAGCGGGCAGACGGTAAAGGCGCTGGCAGGGGTGGACCTGCGCATCGGCCAGGGCGAATTCGTCGCCATCACCGGGCCCTCGGGGTCGGGCAAGTCCAGCCTGCTCAACATCCTCGGCTGCCTGGACCATCCCAACGCCGGCCACTATCTGTTCGAAGGCCGCGACGTGGCCACCTTCGACGACGAGGCCAGCAGCGACCTGCGCAACCGGCGCATCGGCTTCGTGTTCCAGAGCTTCCACCTGCTGCCGCGGCTGAGCGTGCTGGAGAACGTGATGCTGCCGCTGCGCTTCCACCGCCAGCCGCCGCCGGGCACGCACGACCGCGCCCTGGCGCTGCTGGACCGCGTGGGCCTGGGCGAACGGCGCGACCACCGCCCCAGCGAACTGTCCGGCGGACAGATGCAGCGCGCCGCCATCGCCCGTGCGCTGCTGCTGCAGCCGGCCTTGCTGCTGGCCGACGAGCCCACCGGCAACCTGGATTCGAAGAGCGCCGCCGACGTGCTGGCGCTGCTGGATGAAGTGCATGCCGGCGGCCAGACCGTGGTGCTGGTGACCCATGACAACGACATCGCCGCGCGCGCCCCGCGCCAGGTGAAGCTGCGCGACGGCAAGGTGGAACATGACGCGCTCCAGTAAGACGCTGTGGGTCACGCTGGCCCTTGCCGCCACCGCGCCCGCGCACGCCGTGGTGCTGACCGGCGAAGTGCGTGCGGTGGACGCGCAGCAGATCCTCACTCCGCAATCCAACAGCTCGCCTGTGGTGATCCGCTACTACGTGCCCGAAGGCGAACGGGTGAAGAAGGGCGACGTGGTACTGCGCATCGATCCCGGCCAGTCCGCCAGCCGCATCCCCGATCTGGAGGCCCAGATCGAACAGGGCCAGGCCAAGGACGCCAAGGAAGTCGCCGAGCTGCAGGTGAAGGCGCTGGAAGCGGAAATGGCTCTGGTGGATGCCGAAGCCGAGCTCGCCACCGCGAAGCTGGACGCCACCATCCCGCGCGACCTGATCTCCGGCCTGGACTACGACCGCCACCAGGGCGAACTGGACCGCACCACGCGCGAAGTGGCATTGAAGCGCAAGGAGCTGGATGCCGCGCGCACCGCCGTGCAGCGGCGCGTCGAAGATGGCCGCCTGCAGATCGAGAAGCTGGTGCTGCAGCGCGACTACCACGCCTCGCTGGTCCGCACCTCGGAAGTCGTCGCCGACCGCGACGGCATCGTGGTGCACGGATTCAACAACAACTGGATCGGCGGACGGATCGATGAAGGCTCTTCGACCATGCCCGGCAGCAAGGCTGGTGAAGTGGTCAGCAGCGGACGCATGAACGTGCGCGCCTGGGCACTGGAACCGGACCGGCGCGGGCTGGTGGTGGGCCAGTCCGTCGAGCTGACGTTCGACGCCGTGCCCGGCCGCAAGGTGCCGGGGCGCATCGCGTTCATTTCAGGTGCGCCGGACCGGCGACCGGAATGGGGCGAAGGCCGCTACTTCACCCTCGACATCACGCTGGATGCGCAGACGCTGTCGCTGATGCCGGGCATGAGCGTGCGCGTGATCGCACGGCCCGCCGCCGCGACGGGCAAGGAGGCCACGCGATGAACCGGGCACGCATGCTGCCGTGGATGGTCGCGCTGGCGGCGACGCTGCCGGCCGCGCACGCCGCCACTCTGCGCGTGGATGGCGAGGTGTACGCGCAGCGCAGTTCGCAGCTGGTGCCGCCGGCCGTCGATCGCCTGTGGCAGTTCAACCTCACCCAGCTGGCGCCGGACGGCAGCACGGTGAAGAAGGGCGAGATCGTGGTCGCCTTCGACACAAACGACCTGGTGCGCCAGCTCAGCGAGAAGCAGAGCCTGCTGCAGGAAAAGAAGCGCGAGCTGGAGAACCTGACCCTGGACGTGGCCGAACGCGAGCGCAGCCAGCGCCTGGCCACCGCCGAAGCGGCCGCCGAGCGCGACAAGGCCGGACGCAAGACCGAACAACCGCGCGAACTGATCGCCGCGCTGGAGTACGACAAGCTGGTGGAGGAACGCAGGCGCACCGAACGCCGCGCCGCACTGACGCAGGTGGCCGAACGCGCCGCCGCCGAACAGCGGCGGCAGGAACTGCGCCTGGTCAACGCCGAGCTGCAGCAGGCACAGGCCGACGTGAACCGTCTGCAAGCCTCCATCGCGGCGCTCAACCTGCCCGCGCCGCGCGACGGCGTGATCATGCACAAGAGCAACTGGAACGGCGAGAAGTTCGACGTGGGCTCGCAGGTCTGGCGTGGCCAGACCGTGGCCGAGATTCCCGACCCGGCCACGCTGGCGGTGCGCGCGCAGCTGCCCGAGCGCGACCTGCAACGGGTAAAGGTGGGCGTGCCCGCGCGCATCGTGGTGGAAGGCGGTGGCGGCAGCGTGCACCACGGCAAGGTGGCCGGCATCGGGCGCGCCGTGCGCAGCAAATCGCAGGTGCAGCCGGTGCCGGTACTCGACCTGGAGATCCGGCTGGACGACGCGAAGGCGAAGCTGCGTCCCGGCCAGGCGGTGCGCGTGGAACTGACCGTGCCCGACATCGGGGGAGGAGCGAAATGATGCCGATCACGCGCGTCGCGTCCGTGCTGGCATGCGCCCTGGCGGTGACGGCCTGCGGTGCGCCGGAAGTGCCCGTTGCCAGCGAGACCGTGGCGCGGGGCGCGCTGACCCTCAGCGTGCGGGGCGAAGGCGAACTGCGTTCGGCCAAGCCCACGCCGCTGATCGTGCCCGGCAAGAACTGGTCCGCGCGCCAGGTGGAATGGATGGTGCCGGAAGGCAGCCTGGTGAAGAAGGGCGACCTGCTGGCGCGCTTCATCTCGCCCGAAGGCGAGCAGCAGCTGGCGCAGGCGATGATCGACCTGCAGCGCAATGCGCTGGCGCGCGCGGCGAAGGAAAGCGGACTGGACGCCACCCAGGGCCGCGTGGAAGTGGACCTGTCGCAGGTGGCCGTGCAGCTGGGCATCGCCCAGCGCTACGCCGAAGCCGACCTGAGCACCGTGGCGCGCAACCAGGTGCTGGATGCCATCGAGGACAAGGAATACCTGCAGGTACGGCAGGGCGTGCTGCAATGGCAGCGCGACCAGTCGGACGTGCGCGGCGGCGCGGAACTGGCCGTGCTGGACGCGCAGCGCGCCACCTTCGACATGAATGCGCAGACCCGCAAGGGCGACCTGGATGCGCTGGAACTGCGCGCGCCCAACGACGGCGTGCTGCTGCTCGCCGCCAACTGGTCCGGCGACAAGCCGATGGTGGGTGCGAACCTGCGCGCGGGCTTCGAGTTCGGCAGCCTGCCGGATACCTCGGCGATGGAGGTGGAGATCGACCTGCCGCAGATCGAGGCGCAGGGCGTGCAGGCGGGCGATGCGGTGGTGCTGCATCCGCTGGGCCGGCCCGACCAGCGCATCGACAGCAAGCTCTCGTGGGTGGCCAGCGCGGCCAAGGTGCGCAATCGCGAAAGCCCGGTGAAATTCCTGTCGATGCGCGCACCGATTCCGTCCTCGGCGGTGGAGAAGTACCGCCTGATCCCCGGCCAGCGTTTCGCCGCCGCCGTGGTGCTGCTGGAGGCAAAGGACGCGATGGCGGTACCGAACGTGGCCATCGAACAACGCGACGACCGCCATTGGGTGCAGGTGAAGCAGGGCAACGACTACGTGGCGCGCGAAGTGAAACTCGGCGTGCGCGGTACCGCGCGTTCGCAGGTGCTGTCGGGATTGAAGCCCGGCGACCAGGTGCGCCTGTCGCAGATCGAAGTGCCTGCACCCGGCGACGACGACAAGGAACAGGACAAGACCGACGACGCCGGTGACGATGCCGCCACCGGCGATGCCGAAGGGAAGAACGCATGACCGGACTGATCAACCGCCTGCCCACCGTCTGGCGTGAAGCGGTGGAAGAACTGTGGCGGCGCCGCCTGCGTACGCTGCTCACGCTGCTGGGCATGATCTTCGGCGTGGGCGCCATCGTGGCGATGCAGGCGGTGGGCGAAGGCAGCCGGCGCGAAGCGCTGCGCCTGGTGGAAGGCCTGGGCCTGCACAACCTGATCGCCGAGGCCAAGCCCCAGGACGAGGACACGCTGAAGGAAACACGCGAGCGCAGCGTCGGCCTGACCGTCGCCGATGCGGACGCCGCCCTGAGCGTGGTGCCCGGTGCCGGACGCCATGCCGCCGAAAAACAGGTACGCACGCATACGGTCTTCAGCGACACCGGCCGCAGCGATGCGCAGGCCAGCGGCGTGAGCGCGAACTGGTTCGACCTGTCGTCGCTGAAGATCGCGCAGGGCCGCGCGTTCACCGCCGACGACGAAGCCGCGCTGGCGCCCGTCGCGGTGCTGGGCCACCAGGCGGCCATCAGCCTGTTTCCGAAAGGCGGTGCCGTGGGCGGGCTGGTGAAGGTCAATCACGTCTGGCTGGAGGTGATCGGCGTACTGACCGACCGCGACCTGGGCCAGGACGATTTCGAGGGCGTGCAACTGGGCTCGGAGAGCAACCGCATCTACGTGCCGCTGGCGAGCGCGCGCGCGCGCTTCCGCTTCCAGCCGCAGGAAGACGAAGTGGACCGCTTCCTGCTGCGGCTGGACGATCCGCAGCGGCTGGCAGCCGGCGCGGGCGTGCTGTCGGCGGTGCTGGACCAGCGCCACGCCGGCATGACGGACTATCAGCTGATCGTGCCGCAGCAGCTGTTCCAGCAGCATCAGCAGACGCAGCGCATCTTCCAGGTGGTGATGGGCGCGATCGCCGGTGTCAGCCTGCTGGTGGGCGGCATCGGCATCATGAACATCATGCTGGCCAATGTGCTGGAACGGCGTCGCGAGATCGGCCTGTTGCGCGCGTTGGGCGCGCGCAGGCGCGACGTGATCGCGCAGTTCCTGCGCGAGGCCACCGTCATCTGCATCGCCGGGGCGTTGCTGGGCCTGGTGTTCGGCGGCGTGCTGGCCTACCTGATCGCCACGTTCGCCGACTGGCAGGTCGCGTGGGCCCCGGTGCCGATCCTGCTGTCGGCCGGTTTCTGCGCGGTGGTCGGCCTGGGCTTCGGCGTGTATCCCGCGCGACAGGCCGCGCAGCTGGATCCGATCGCCGCGCTGCGGCACGACTGAGCCAACGCATTCGCAAACGAATTCGTAGGATGGGTTGAGCCGCAGGCAATACCCATCACGCGCAATTCGGAAGGCCCAGTAGGAACGAAGTATCCAGGATTGCACCGTTCCAACACGCGTTCCAGCGAACGGGAACGAAGATGATGGGTAGACCGGCTTCGCCGTTGAAAGCCGCCTACGGCTCAACCCATCCTACTCGCTGACCAAGCGCCACCCCGCTCAACTAAGAAGTCAGGAGGACGAGTCTCCGAGAACGGGGCAACCTATGACGTCCCATCGATCAGGATGCCGCCGAATAGCCAGGATCCCACTACGCCGGTCAGCGTAATCAGATGCAGAATGGATAGCCATTTGCTCCGTAAAGCCATAACAGAAGGAGCCAACAGCAACAGAGGCAAGACCGAAGCCACTGAATGTAGCCACAGGATGGAGTCAGAAACGGGTGACGGTGACCAATGCGATGCCAGAACGGTAGCGATGTAAACAGCCGCGCCAAGCAAGCCAGGTAATACTGCGATGAGCCTACGATCTTGGCGAGCGCCATGTAGTAAGAAGGGCACAGGCAACAAAAGTGGCAGAAGGGGCAAAAGCCCAAGTGCCAGGCCGGAAATGGCATTGAGACTCATGGATGTATCTCTGCCTCTGACGCCTTATGTCTTCCGATGAGCCGAGCCACGAAGCGGGGTCGGCTTGAATGAATTGTTAGGTGCCACGCTGCTCACCGACATGAGCAGCTTTGCGCTTTACGAGTGAGAGCACGAGTGCGCAGGCTGCCAAGCCGCATGAAATATAGAGCCAGTGACCTGCGTCAGCCATGTACCCAACATGATGTGCCCAGATCATTAATGGAATATTCGCCACTAGCAATACGAGGCTTGGCACAAGGGCAAATCTTGGCGTGAGGTAGGGCAAGGCAAGGGCTGCAATAGAGAGCGTAACTGCTGGTACCCCGACGAAGGCCACGAAAAGCGGAGTAGGGTCTGACGCCTGTGCGATAGAAGGGCTAGCTGCCAACACAACGGCAGTCAGTATCTTTCGGGTGCGAACAAACATCATGTGGCACCTAACGCCTGAATAAAGCCGACCCGCAGCAGGGCGGCGACTGGGTGCGAATATAGCCGAAGGCGTGCAACTAGGCGCCGCCATGCTGCGGGTTCGGCTTGAATGAATTGTTAGGCCTTGCCTCGTGATGTGAATCTTGCAATCCAAGACGTCACCAATATGCCAATCCCTGCAGAGCCTATTGCGTAAAAGGTTAGCGGGCTCCGCTCGGGACGCGTGCCAAAGATGCTTGGGGTCAGAAGGGCAATTGTGTCGCCACCGAGCATTGAGGTGAGCAGAATGAGATAGACAAGTATCCCTGCGGCAATGACCACGCACGCGAGACCCCAAATAGATAATTCTCTAACGGTGGTGCCCGTGCGCAACGACCGCCAACTTAGAATTGCGGCCATCGATGCGCTGATTGTTGCGACAGTTGCGACTGAGAGAATGCCCATTAGCAAGGCCTAACACCGGAATTAAGCCGACCCGCGAAGCGGGTTCGGCTTGAATGAATTGTTAGGCCGCTGGCCCGTGAGGCCGAGGCCGGCGACCACCAATGCAACAGCTTGCTCAATAGTGTTCGCCGTAAGTCGTTCAGCTGATGCAGAACTCTCAGCAAGGAACGGACAAGCGCCGGTACTGGACTCTAGCTGGAACTCCAGCTCACTTGCAGGGTGACGAAAGACCCACAGGCCATCATCGTCAGCGCCAAGGTGCAGAACGGCTAACTGCTCTGCAGAAATATCTGGGTAAGCGAGACGAAGCTTGTCAATGATTGCATCAATGTCTCGCATGCTTCCCCCTGCGGCCTAACACCTAGTAGACCCCATCCCCGGGGTGGTAACGCGGATGTTCACGTCCTTCCCACTACGCGTCAAGGCAGATGATGCATTGCTGCACATAGGTGTTGAGCGCATGCCGGGAAGTAGGGGCCCAAGCGCCACAGGCATGCTTCGCCGGGGATCATCACCCCCAACCCGGGGCGACGATCGACTCAATCCCTCACCGCAATCTCCACCGCCGTCCCGCTCACGCGCACTCCCCCGCCCACATCCGCCGGCACCTCCACCCGCAACACACTCGGCCGCCCGAGATCATGCCCCTGGTGGATGGTGAAGCTGCGGTCGTCGGGCAACCGGTCCTGTGACGCCAGATACGCACCCAGCGCGGCGGCCGCCGCTCCCGTGGCCGGATCTTCCACCACGCCACCCGGCGGGAAGGGATTGCGCGCGTGCAGCGTGTGCGCGTTCTCGCGCCACACCAGATTGATCGTGGTCCAGCCGCGCGCGGCCATCAACGCGGCGAGGGCATCGAAGTCGTAATGCAGGTCGGCCAGGCGCGCGCGCGATGCGGCGGCGATCACCGGATGCCATGCGCCCGCATACGCCAGCCCGGGCGGCAGCGCGGGATCGAGTTCGTCGTGGCGCCAGCCGAGCGCTGCGAGCAGCGCGTCCAGGTCGGCTGCGTGCAGCGTGTCGACGCGGGGCGCGACGCTGGTCAGCGTGGCGACGAAACCGGCATCGACCGTCACCCGCACGGGTCCGGCCTGCGTGTGCAGCACAGCATCGCCAGGACCGTGTTCGCGTGCATGCGCGACCATCGCCGCGATGGTGGCGTGGCCGCAGAAGCTCACTTCGGCCAGCGGACTGAAGTAGCGCACATCGAGATCCCCATCCGCGCGCGGCAGAAGGAACGCGGTTTCCGAATAGCCCACCTCGGTGGCGATGCGCTGCATCGCGTCGCCGTCGAGGCCACGCGCGTCCAGCACCACGCCGGCGGGATTGCCGCCCTGAGGATCGGTGGTGAAAGCGCTGTAGCGCAGCACGGCGGAGGTCATGGTGTTTGCTCGCCGAGCGCGACCGCCTTCGGCGCATCCAGCGGCACCACCAGATAGCGCAGGAAGTACTGGGTCAGCGGGCCCACGCCGAACGCGAACAGCACGGTGCCGACCCCGACGATGCCGCCGAGCAGCACGCCGATGATCAACACGGTGACTTCGATCAGCGTGCGGATGCTGCGGATCGACCAGCCGGTACGGCGCGCGAGTCCCGTCATCAATCCGTCGCGCGGACCCGGTCCCAGCTGCGCACCGATGTACATCGCGGTGGCGAGGGCGCAGGCCACCACGCCGGCCAGCAGGTAGGCGCAGCGCAGGGGCAGGCCCTCCGGCGTACCGAGCAGGGCGAGGTTGAGGTCCGCGAACGGACCCAGCAGCAGCGTGTTGGCCACCGTCCCCAGGCCGGGCATCTGGCGCAGGGGAATCCAGGCCAGCAACACGGCGACGGCGGTGACCACCATGACCATGCCGAAGGACAGCGGCACGTGCTGCGATACACCCAGGTGGAAGACATCCCAGGGCGAGGCACCGACGGCCCCTTCGATCATCAGCGCGATGGCCAGGCCGTACAGCCACAGGCCCACGCCCAGCCGCAGCAGGCGTTCGGGCAGGCGGCCGGCCTTCAGTTGCGCGAGCGGTCCGAGATTGGCGAGTCCGACGGGAGAGGTGAGCGGTTTCATGGGGCCACCATCGTTCTAATTGGCTCTTTCTGATAGAGCCAATTCTGCGATAGTGGCTCCATGGACAGATCCCTGGCACCCGACCACCTCGCCACCCTCGTGGGTGATTTCCCGCGCACCCCGGCCTACCGGGGCCTGCGCAAGGCGCTGGAGGAGCTGATCGGCGATGGCCGCATCCCGCTCGGTACCCGCCTGCCCAGCGAGCGCGCCGTCACCCAGGTGCTGGGGGTGTCCCGCAACACCGTCACCCGGGCCTACGCGGACCTGGTCGCGGCCGGGTTCGCCACCGCCCGCCAAGGGGCCGGCACGTATGCGGCCGTACCGCTCGACCGCCGGCGCGCGCACGACCATGCCCTGCACGCCCTCGGCACCGCGGCGTCGACGGAAGGCGTGATCGATCTCAACTGCGCCGCCGGTGCGGCCACGCCCGGCGTCGCCGCGGCCTACGAGCGCGCCATGGCCGCACTGCCGGCCTACCTGGCCAGCGACGGCTACCTGCCCTCGGGCCTGCCGGCGCTGCGCGCGCTCATCGCGGCATCGTACGTGCGGCGGGGACTGCCCACCGCGCCTGAGCAGATCGTGATCACCTCGGGGGCGCTGTCGGCCATCGCCATCATCGCGCGCGCACTGTCGCGACCCGGCGACCGCATCATGATCGAGTCGCCGGTGTACTCGAACGCGATCGAAGCGCTGCGTCTGGGCGGTGGTCGCCTGGTGAGCGCACCGATGGCCGATCCGCTCGGCGACGAAGGCTGGGACCTGGCGGCCATCGAGGCCACGCTCAGGCAGACATCGCCACGCGCGGCCTACCTGATTCCGGATTTCCAGAACCCCACCGGCTTCCTGATGCGCGACGGCCAGCGCGCCCGCTACGCCGCCGCGCTGCAGGCGACACGGACGACCGCGATCATCGACGAGACGCTGCAATCGACCTGCCTGTCGGACGATCCCATGCCCGCGCCCTTCGCCGCGCACGCGACGGATGCCTTCACCATCGGCAGTGCATCGAAGCTGTGCTGGGGTGGCCTGCGCGTGGGCTGGATCCGCGCACCACGGCCGGCGGTCGACCGCATCATCGCCGCGCGCGTGCAGATGGACCTGGGCAGTTCCCTGTTCGACCAGTTGGTGGTCGCGGAAATGCTGGAGGCGGACGGCGCACTCGCCACCCGGCGCACGCAGTTGCGGCAACGGCGCGACGCGCTGGCGCAGGCACTGCATGAGCACCTGCCCGCGTGGTGTTTCCGCCTGCCCGATGGCGGCCTGACGCTATGGGTGAGGATGCCGCACGGCAGCGCCACGCAGCTGGCCGCCGATGTGGAGCGCAAGGGCGTCTATCTGGCGCCGGGCCCCGTCTTCAGCGTGGAAGGTGGCGCCGACACCTGGTTGCGGATTCCGTACGCCAAGCCGGAAGCGCAGCTGGTGCAGGCGGTCCGGATCATGGCCGAGACGTGGTCGGAAAGCGCCCGCGATACCGGGCACCGTCGCAACACCACGCGGCGACTGATCGCGTGATGATCGCCATCGCGCTGTCCGGCGGGCTTCGCGATACCTGACCGCTAGCCCGCGTCATCGCGCCGTGTCACGCGACGCTCCAGCCACGCGAGCAGCGACAACACGCCGAACGTCAGCAGCGTGGCCAGCAGGGCCAGCCAGCCGTGACCGAAGCCGACTGCCACGCCGATCACCGCCACCATCAGCAGCGAGGCGGCCGTGGTGACGCCGGCGACCACGCGGCCGCGGTGCGCGATCATGGTGCCGGCACCGATGAAGGCGACACCGGCGATCACCGCTTCCACCAGCCGGAAGGGATCGATCTGCACGCGACCGTCATGGTCGTGCTGCGCCTGCGCCAGCATCATGTCGCCCATGCCGGTGAGCATGGCCGCCGCACCGGCCACCAGCGTGTGGGTGCGGAAGCCGGCCGGCCGATCCTTCATCTCGCGCTCCAGGCCGATGACACCTCCCAGCAGCATGGCGAACGCGATGCGCGCGACCACCGCCGCCTGCGCTTCCCATCCATCGAACATGGCGTGATCCTCCTGCGCCGATGCTTCCATCGGCCGGGTCAACGCGGTGCGAAGGCGGATGCCGGTGTCTGCCTGCTCAGGCCAACCGCCCCACCACCCACGCCCACATCGGCAGCGTCGCCAGCGACAGCAGGATGCCGTAGCCCACCAGCGCGGCGGCCAGGCGCGGGGCGAGCTGGTGCGAAATCGCGAGCGCTGCCGCCGTGATCATGGTGGGCATGGCCGATTCCAGCACGTTGGCCTGCAGCATCTCGCCGGTCATGCCGAAGGCGAGCGACAACGGCAGCGCGAGGGCCGGCATGACGATGAGCCGCAGCAGCAGGCCGACCGCGAGCGGCTTCACCTCGTCGCGCGGCAGCTTCAGCTGGATGGTCAGGCCCACCGCCAGCATCACCAGCGGCAGCAGCGCGTCGGCGAGCTTCTGCAATGCGGACGCGATCCAGGCCGGCGGCTGCTCCGGCATCAGCGTCAGCCCGAACAGCAGCGCCCATACCGGGGGGAACTTCACGATGCGCAGGCCGATCTCGCGCGCGGTCGGGGGCGCATCGCCGCCGTAGCGCGCCAGCACGTACAGGCCGAAGGTGGACAGAAGGACGAAGGTGCCGAACTGGTCGTAGACCACCGCGTAGGGCAGCGCGTGCTCGCCCAGCAGCGCACGCACCATCGGATAACCGATGAAACTGCTGTTGCACAGCGCCACGCACAGCAGCAGCACGGCATGCTCGTCGCGGCGGAACCTGAAAATACGCGTGGCGAGCGTGACCAGCGCCACGGTGGCGACGGTCAGCACCCACGGCGTGGCGATCACGCCGAGCAGCGAAGCGTCCACGTGCAGGCGTGGCACGTACGTCAGCACGGCGGCGGGCAGACTGACGTACAACACCACGCGGTTGAGCACGTCCGCCGCGTTGTCGGGGAACACGCGCAGGCGCGCGAACACCATGCCGAGCGCCAGCATGGTGAGGATCAGGGCGAAGGCATCGAATGCCATGGACATCGGAGCATTGCGTGGGGATGGCAGGATCGCACAGGCGCTTACGGGTGCGCCTGCGCCTTTCGTCGATACCCGTGCATTCCGGAGGCGCCGCATCGCCGCGGGCCGCGTCTGACCGCGATGCGGGCAACCATCACGCTTCCCTCCCGGATGGAAGCACGCCCATGGCACGCACGATCCCGGTTCCCGCCGGCTCCAACACGGTCAACCCGTTCCTGATCACCGATCGCGCCAGCGACCTGATCGCGTTTCTTGTCGAGGTCTTCGGCGCGGAAGAGGTCCCCGAAGCGCGCACACTCGATGCCGACGGCCTGGTCCTGCACGCCGAACTGCGCATCGGCGACTCGCTGCTGACCCTCGCCGACCGCAAGCCGGGCTGGCCGTTCACGCCGGCGCTGACGCGTGTCTACGTGGCGGATGCGGCCGCGACCCTGGTGCACGCCGTGCAATGCGGCGCGCACGTGGTGACGCGACCCACGCCGTTCTTCGGCGACACGCTGGCGCGCTTCCAGGATCCTTCCGGCAACCTGTGGTGGATCCAGCAGCACGATCCCCTCGCGGTCGCCTCGTGGGACGACGGAGTGGGTTCCCTGGAGGATGCGCACGGCGACGGGTGGGCGTATTCGAATCCGGATCTGGACGAGATCCACGCCACCCTGATGGACGCCATGGCCCGCCTGCGCGATCCGCGCACCGCGCCCGGCTGATCCCGTCGCGCCGTGCCGGCGCACCGGCCGCGGCCCTGCATGGCTCTGGGCTTATCATGGCGGCATGAACGCCCCTGCATTCCCCACCGCGTCCGGCCCGATCACGCTGGCAGGCCCCGAGGGCCCCCTGGAAGCCCACGTCGACTGGCCCGAGGACGGCGAACCGGTGAAGCCGGTCACCGCCGTGATCTGCCATCCGCTGCCCACCGAGGGCGGCACGATGCACAACAAGGTCGTGGTGATGGCAGCACGCAGCCTGCGCGAACTCGGCGCGGTGACGGTGCGCTTCAACTTCCGCGGCACCGGGGCGTCCGCCGGATTGTTCGACCAGGGCGATGGTGAGGTCGACGACCTGCGCGCCGTGGTGCAGTGGATACGCGAACAGCGGCCCGGCACGCAGCTGTGGCTGGCCGGTTTCAGTTTCGGCGCCTATGTATCGCTGCGCGCCACCGAAGGACTGCAGCCCGATGCGCTGGTGTCGATCGCACCGCCCGCCGGGCGCTGGGATTTCAAGGCGATCACGCCGCCGGCCTGCCCGTGGCTGGTGATCCAGGGCGAGGAGGACGAGATCGTCGAACCGCAGGCGGTGTACGACTGGATCGATTCGCTGAAGCAGCCGCCGGAACTGATCCGCATGCCGGAAACCAGCCACTTCTTCCACCGCAAGCTGATGGACCTGCGCGGCGCCATCAAGCACGCCATGAAAGCCTACGTGCCGGCGTGATGGGGGACGACGCACGGGGGGCGGCATCCACGCCGTCGCAGGTCTACGCGCGCGGCGCTTCGGAAGGCCAATGGCAGGACGACCCGGCGCAACATCCCGCGCTGGCCGAGCTCGACCGCATCCATGCAGCGTTGCTGGCGGAGCCGGCGTCGCCCGGCCTGTTGGGCAGGTTGTTCGGCAAGCCACCGGAAACCGTCAAGGGGCTGTACTACTGGGGCGAGGTCGGTCGCGGCAAGACCTTCCTGGTGGACCTGTTCTACGACAACCTGCCGCTGCCCACCTATTCGGTCTCGCAGAACAAGGCGCATGGCGAAGGCGGGGGCAAGTACCGCACCCACTTCCACCGCTTCATGCGCGGCGTGCACGAACGCCTGCGCCTGCACGCGGGTGAAAGCGACCCGCTGGCGAAGATCGTGCGCGAGGTGCGCGGCAAGCTGCGCGTGCTGGTGCTGGACGAGTTCTTCGTCACCGACATCGGCGACGCGATGCTGTTGGCGCGATTGCTGGAGCGCATGTTCGCCGAGGGCATCTCGCTGGTGACCACGTCCAACACCGCGCCGGAGAACCTGTACCGGGACGGGCTGCAGCGTGCCGGGTTCCTGCCCGCCATCGACCTGCTGCAGCAGCACTGCGTGGTGCTGCGCTCGGACGGACAGGAAGACTACCGCCTGCGCGCGCTGACACGTTCGCCGGTATACCGCACGCCGCTGGACGGCGCGGCCGACGACTGGCTGGCGATGCGCTGGCGCGAACTGAGCGGCGGCGACGCGGCGCACGGCGGCAACATCGAAATCGACAGCCGCAAGATCCCGGTGCGCGGGCGCGGCAAGAGCATCGCGTGGTTCGATTTCGGCGCGCTGTGCGAAGGTCCGCGCGGCACGACGGACTACATCGAGATCGCGCACGAGTTCAACACGCTGCTGCTCGGCGACATCCCGCGCTTCGATGCGTTGAATGAAGATGCCGCGCGCCGCTTCGTCAACCTGGTCGACGAGCTCTACGACCGCCACGTCAACCTGGTCTGCACCGCGGCGGAAACGCCGACGGCGTTGTACACCGGCGCGCGCCTGCAGGGCGCGTTCGAGCGCACCGCTTCGCGCCTGATCGAGATGCAGAGCGCCGAATACCTGGCCACGCCGCACAAGGCCTGAGCACATGCGCGCCGTGCCCGCCGCGATCGACGACGTGCTGCATCGGACGATCGACAGCGGCGGCCACGTCTGCGTGCTGACCGGCGCCGGCATGTCGGCCGAGAGCGGCATCCCCACCTTCCGCGGGACCCACGACAGCCTGTGGTCGCGGTTCGATCCGATGCGGTTGGCGACGGCCGGGGCGTGGCGCGAGGATCCTGCGCTGGTCTGGGGCTGGTACCGCTGGCGGATGCACCGGGTCCGCGAGGCGCAGCCGAATGCCGGCCATCGTGCGCTCGCGCAGCTGGCGCGCCGCGTGCCGCTTTGGCTGGTCACCCAGAATGTGGACGACCTGCACGAGCGCGGTGGCAGCACGGTCGACGCGCATGTGCACGGCAGCCTGTTCGCGTTGCGCTGCTTCGCCTGCGGGCGCGCGCACGAGGGCCCGCTCGACGAGTACGTGGACGATGCGCAGCGTGTCGAGCCGATGCGTTGCGTCGCCTGCGGTGATCGCATCCGCCCGGGCGTGGTGTGGTTCGGCGAGGCGCTGCCCGACGACGCATGGAACGCAGCGACCGACGCGGCGATACGCTGCACACTGATGCTGGTCGTGGGCACGTCGGGCCTCGTCTATCCCGCTGCCGGCCTGCCTGCGCTGGCCCGCCGCCACGGCGCCACGTTAGTGGAGATCAACCCGGAGCCCACCGCGCTGTCCGCCGAGGTCGACCATGTCTTGCGCGCGACCGCGGCACGGGCGCTGCCGCAGCTGCTGGGTTGATCCGCACGCACCGGCTTCACGCGGTGCTTGCCAGACTCGGGGCATCCGTCGAGGAGACCGCCATGAAGCCGATCATCTACGCGTCGCTCTACGTCGCGCTCGCCGTTGCGGTGCTGCCCGGCTGCCAGCGCACGCCCGACGAGCAGGATGTCGATGCGGCCACGCAGACCGCCGCCGAGATCGCCGATCCCGCGCCCCCGGTGACCGGGCGCGAAGCGCCGCAGTTCCAGTTCGCCCACGACGAGATCGGCATTGCCCTGGCGCCGACCCCGGGCTTCACGCTCCATCGCGACTTCAGCCGCGACTATCTGTCCGACGGTGCATGGAAGACGTTCGCCACGCCCGATGCGCGTGGCGAACCGTTGGTGGCGCTGGTGCTGGAAGGCTCCGACAAGATCACTGCCGCCGAGCTGCGCGTCGGTACCAGCATCGACAGTCATGCGGTAGTGACCTGTCTCGATCCGCCGGAAGGCGCGTCGACGGAAGCTCCGGACGAAGTGCGCATCGACGGCCAGGCATTCCGTCACTTCCGTGCCGGCGATGCCGCGATGAGCCACTACCAATCTGTCGATGCCTACCGCTCGGTGCGCAACGAGCGCTGCATCGCCATCGACCTGCTGATCGCCGGCACCCGTCCAGAGGTCTACGACCCGCCGGCAACGCCACCCTTCGACGAAGCGACGGCGCGCGTGCGACTACAGGAGGCGTTGGCTGCGGTTCGGATCATCCGCTGACGCAATGCTCAACTCCCTTCTCCCCGCATGCGGGGAGAAGGTGCCCGGAGGGCGGATGAGGGGCGCTTCTCTTGGGCGCGGATGCGTTCACCAAGCGATATCTCCGAATCGTCGAACGCGGAATGATTCTGGCGGACTTTCCTCTCCCGACTCCGTTCACCCCTCACCCGCCTTCGGCACCCTCTCCCCGTTTCACGGGGCGAGGGAGACTTCGGTCAGGACTACTGCAACTGCTTCCGCACGAACGCATCCACCACCTCGGTGTAGACGGAGGATGCGCCGAGCAGGCGGTTCACCTCGCCATGCGAGAGATCCTCCGGCAGCACCTCCATCGCCACGCCCAGCGCCTTGCCCTTCTCGGCCATCGCGCGTCCCTGCGGGCAGGCGTCCTGGCGCCGTGATGAGCAGACGAACAGCATCGGCACCGCGTCGCGCGTGAGCTGGTGGTAAGGCGAGGCGGCGATCCAGTCGGCTGGATTCCGGCCGAACGCCGTGTCGTAGATGCGCGGCAGCGGAGGCTTCTTCATCGTCAGCGGCACGTCGAGCGCACCGCTGTCGAGCGAGACCACGCCGCGCGGCCGGGTGGCGCCGGCTTCGCGCCACAGGGTGGAGGAAGCGCCGACCAGCGCGGCGAGGTGCGCACCCGCGGAGTGGCCCATCAGCATCACGTTCGCCGGATCGGCGTTCCACGACGGCGCGCGCTTCTGCACATCGGCCAGCGCGCGCGCCACGTCGCGAGCCTGGTCGATCGGCGCGGTGTCCGGGCGCATGCGGTAGTTGATCGACACCAGCACGTAGCCCTTCGGCAACCAGTACGCGGCCTTGTTCTCGACCACGCCCGGATTGTCCTTGTTGCCGTTGGCCCATCCGCCGCCATGCACGAACAGGATCACCGGCGCGCGTTGCGGTTGCGCAGGCAGGTAAACGTCGTAGCGCTGGCGCGGATCGTCGCCGTAGGCGACATCGCGCATCGCGCGCGCGCCGGCCGGCAACGTGGGCGCACGCGCCGCGGGCTGGCGCGAGGCCTCGCGCATCTCCTGCAGGCGTTCACGGAAGGTCTGCGCCGCCAGCGGCAGCACGGTGAACAGGGCGCAGGCCAGCAGGCCGGCACGGAACAGCGTCTTCATCGCATCACCTCGTGGGGACGTCCGGTTCAACCCGCGCGCAGCGCCAGCTGGGCACGCAGGCCGTGGGGGGTGTTCGGCAGCAGCCGCAGTTCGCCACCGTGCTGGCGTGCCACGCGGTCGACGATGGGCAGGCCCAGCCCGCTGCCGCCCTGCGCCTGGTCGTGGACGAACGGCTGGCGTGCACGTTCGGCCGCGTCGGCGGAGAGACCGGAGCCGCCGTCGGCGACCTCGACCACCCATGCCGATCCTTCGGCCCACAGCTGCAGTGACAACGGCAACGCGCCATGCCGCTCGGCGTTGACCAGCAGGTTCTCCACCGCGCGCAGCAGCGCCATCGGCTTGCCGGGGAGCAGCGCATGTTCCGGCAGGTCCACCCGCCAGGCTTTCGAAGCGGCGGCGACCGCATGGCGGCAGATCGCGGCCAGGTCGACGCTCTCGCTGCCTTCGTCGCGGCCATCGCGGGCGAAGGCGATGAACTGGCCCAGGATCGCGTCCATCTCCATGATGTCGCGCTGCATGCTGCGGGTCAGTCCGGGATCGGTGTCGGGGACCATCTCCAGTGCGAACTGCAGGCGCGTGAGCGGCGTGCGCAGGTCGTGCGAGATGCCGGCAAGCAGCAGCGCGCGTTCTTCCGCCGCCGCGCGGACATCGCGGCTGGCGTCGCCCAGTGCCTGCGCCAGGTCCGCCACCTCGCGCGGGCCACGCGCATGCACCGGCGGTGGCGCATCGCCACGCACGATGGCCGGCGCGGCCGCGGCGAGCTGGCGCAGCGGCTGCACGAGCCGGCGCGCGAAGTACGCGGCGGCCAGCCATACCAGCGCCACGCAACCGACCAGCATGAACACGGAGAAGCGACGCATGCCGGTGGCCGGACGGTCATAGGCGAACGACACCCACAGCGGTTCGCGCGTGGCCGGTTTCAGCCAGATCACCCGCAATCCACGCCCGGCACTCATCCGCAGTTCGCGCCCGGCGCCCAGCGTGCCTGCGGCCTGTTCGCGCAGTTCGCGCAGCAAGGGGGCGAAGCGCGGTCGTGCGTCGGCGGGTGGCGTGCTGCGCACCTCCAGCCCGGCGTCACGCAGCTGCGCGACGGTGCGCGCATGCGACTGGTGCTGGTCGAGTGCTTCCACCACTTCGGCAAAGCCCTGCATCGCGCGCAACAACTGGTCGGCGGCCGGCCGCGTGGCGAGTTCGCGCCCGAGCAGGAGCGCCAGCACGCCGGCACCGGCCAGCACCAGCGCGATCACCAGCGCGAGCTGGCCGAACACGCTGCGCGGCAGCGGCGACCTCACGGTGCGGCCTCCGGTGGCACGAACACATAACCCACGCCCCATACGGTCTGGATCAGGCGCGGCTGGCGCGGATCGTCTTCCAGCAGCCGGCGCAGGCGCGCGATGGTGACGTCCATGCTGCGCTCGAAGGCATCGTGTTCGCGGCCGCGCGCCAGGCTCATCAGGCGGTCGCGGCTGAGCGGCTGGCGCGGATGGCGCAGCAGCACCGACAGCACGGCGAATTCGCCGCTGGTCAGCCGCAGCAAGGCGCCGTCGCGGGTGAGTTCGCGCCGCCCAAGGTCGAGGGTGAAAGGTCCGAACACCACCTCGCCCCCGTCGGCCTGCGGCGCGCCGGGCGCCGGGCGCGTGCGCCGCAGCACCGACCGGATGCGCGCCAGCAGCTCGCGCGGATTCACCGGCTTGGGCACGTAATCGTCGGCCCCGATTTCCAGGCCGACGATGCGGTCGATCTCGTCGCCTTTCGCGGTCAGCATGACGATGGGCGTGGCGTCGCCCTGCCCGCGCAGGCGGCGGCAGATTTCCAGGCCGTTCTCGCCGGGCAGCATCAGGTCCAGCACGATCAGATCGAAGTGGCCGCGATCCAGCGCCTGCCGCATCTGCACGCCATCGCCCGCGCCGCGCACGTCGAAGCCCTGCGACTGGAGGTAACGCTGCAGCAGCTCGCGCAGGCGCACGTCGTCGTCGACCAGCAGCACACGGGGCAGGGCGTCTTCCATGGGGCCACTATCGCCCGCCGCCGCGACGGCCGGCAAACCCCGCCGGCGGCCCGTTTGTAAGCAGATGTTTCCCGCGCCGCCCGCAGACACATCTGCTGTCAACGGCGACACACCTGCCGGCGTTGCCCGTCCTACCGTGGTCCTGCCGCCGCTTCCCCTGTGCGGCCATCCCACACCCGACGAGGATTCCGCCATGAGCAAGACCCCGTTCCTGATCGCCACCGCCTTCGCCCTGTGCACCACCACCCTGTTCGCCGACCATGTCGACGCACGCGAGCGCAGCCGCGTCGTGCAGCGCACCGCCCAGGGCGGCAGCGTCGCCGTCGAGCGCAGCAATGCGCGCTTCGACAGCCAGCGCCAGCGCGGCTGGCAGGCCGATGGCCAGGGCAATGCGAGCGCCGCGCGCAGCGGCAGCATCAGCGGCGCCAACGGCGGCAGCGCCGGTTACGACCGCAGCGCCTACCGCAATGCCGATGGCAGCGCCGGCCGCCAGGGCAGCGCCTATGCCAACGGTCCGAACGGCGGCACCGCCAGCACCAGCGGCGGCATCAGCCGCGACGCGGACGGCCATGTCAGCGGCGCGCGCAACACCACGGCCACCGGCGCCAACGGCAACAGCTACACCGGCAGCACGACGGTGTCGGACGGCACGCTGGTGCACACACGCAGCTGCACCAATGCCGCCGGTGACGCCATCGCCTGTCCGCGCGGCAACTGATCGGCCTGCATCCGCTTTCCCGCAGGCGCGGCGGCATGGCACTCCCCCCTGTCGCACGGATGCATTCCCGCACCGCCGCGCCTGCACCTTTTCCTTCCCTCACCCGGAGATTCCCGATGTCCCGTTCCATCCTGCTCCCCCTCGCCACCACGCTGTCCATCTTTGTGCTGGTGGCCGCTCCCGCCGGCGCGCAGCAGCGCACGCTGACCGAAGAACAGAAAGCCAAGCTGCAGGAACGGTTGAAAGCCGCCGATGCCAATGGCGATGGCCTGATCGACAAGGCGGAAGCCGAGGCCAGGCTGCCGCGCGTGGCGAAGAACTTCGACACGTTGGACGCCAATGGCGACGGCAGGCTGTCGCCTGACGAAATGCGGGCGATGGCCGCGCAGCTGGCCGAACGCCGTCGCCCGCGTTGAGGCCACGACGATGGCCTCGCTGCCCCCACTGTTGGGTGTACCCCTGCTGGTGTTCGCCGGCATCGCCGCGCTGGAAGGCGCATGGCTGATGCGGCGCGGCGGCTACGACTGGAAGAGCTACTGGGCATCGCTGGGCGATGCGGCGGGACGCGCATTGCTGGGCCTGCTGATCCAGGGTGGCGTGGTGGGCATGCTGCTGCTGGCGATCTGGGAATTCCGGCTGACGACGATCGCGATGGATCGCGGGTGGCACTGGGTGGCGCTCTTCGTCGGCCAGGAGTTCTGCTACTACTGGATGCATCGCGCCGATCACCGCGTGCGTTGGTTCTGGCTGAACCATTCGGTGCACCACTCCTCCGAGCAGTACGCCCTGTCGACCGCGTACCGGCTGGGCTGGACCGGCAAGCTGACCGGTGCCGCGGTGTTCTTCGGGCCGCTGGTGTGGCTGGGCTTTCCGGTGCCGTACGTGGTCGGCGCGCTGGCGGTGAACCTGCTGTACCAGTACTGGCTGCATACCGAATTGGTGCCACGGCTGGCGCGCCCCATCGAGTTCGTCTTCAACACGCCCGCGCATCACCGCGTGCACCACGCCAGCAACCCGGAGTACCTGGACTGCAACTATGGCGGCGTGCTGATCGTGTTCGACCGCCTGTTCGGCACCTGCCGCGAGGAAATCCCCGGCGTACCGCTCCGCTACGGGCTGGTCGAGCCGGTGCGCAGCTACAACCCGGTGAAGATCGTCTTCCACGCCTGGGTGAAGCTGGGTCGCGACCTGCGCCGGGCGCGTGGCCTGCGGCAGGTCGTGATGACGCTGTTCGGGCCGCCCGGATATGTCCCGGACGGCGCGGAAGCGGTCCGCCCGCGCCGTTGAGAGTGGCCCGCGCCCGCCCGGGCGGCGACAATACGCGCCCCCGGCGGCCCCACGCCGCCCGCATGCCGAGCCCCATGACCGCTTTCGTTTCCCCCGACCGCATCCGCGGCCTGTTCGCGCAGGCCATGTCCGACATGTACCGCGCCGAGGTGCCGCTGTACGGCGACCTGATCGAGCTGGTTGGCGAGATCAATACCATGACGCTGGAGAACGATGCCGCGCTCACCGCACGCCTGCAGCGCACGGGCGAAACCGAACGGCTGGACCTGGAGCGCCATGGCGCGATCCGGGTCGGCACGCCGGCCGAACTGGCGATGCTCGGCCGCGTGTTCGCGCTGATGGGCATGCACCCGGTGGGCTACTACGACCTGACCGTGGCCGGCGTGCCGGTGCACGCCACCGCGTTCCGCCCGCTGACCGAAGAAGCGCTGGCCGCCAATCCGTTCCGCATCTTCACCTCGCTGCTGCGGCTGGAACTGATCGCGGACGCGGCGTTGCGCACGGAAGCCGAGGCCATTCTGGCCCGCCGCGACATCTTCACCGCGGGCGCGCGTGCCCTGGTGGCGCAGGCCGAACGCGATGGCGGACTGGGTGAGGCCGACGCGCAGCGCTTCGTCGCCGAAGTACTCGAGACCTTCCGCTGGCACGGCGATGCCACCGTCTCGCTGCAGACCTACCAGGCCCTGCACGGCCTGCACCGGCTGGTCGCCGACGTGGTCAGCTTCCATGGCCCGCACATCAACCACCTGACCCCGCGCACGCTGGACATCGATGCCGCGCAGGCGGCGATGCTCGACCGTGGCATCCAGGCCAAGGCCCTGATCGAAGGCCCGCCCCGCCGCGCAGTGCCGATCCTGCTGCGACAGACCAGCTTCAAGGCGCTGGAAGAGGAAGTCGCCTTCCCCGATGCCACCGGCACGCTGGTACCCGGCAGCCACAGCGCGCGCTTCGGCGAGATCGAACAGCGCGGCCTGGCGCTGACGCCGGCCGGACGCGAACTCTACGACCGACTTCTGGCGCAGGTGCGCCAGGCAGGCGGTGCCGGCAATACCTCGGCGGACTATCCGCAGCGGCTGGCGGCCGCGTTCGCCGCGTTCCCGGACGACGAGGACACGTTGCGCCGTGAGGGCCTGGGCTACTTCCGCTACCGCCTGACCGATGCCGGCGCAGCACTGCCCGCCAGCGAGCGCGCAGCGATGACGCCTGACGCGCTGGTCGAGGCGGGCCACGCCGTGGTCGATCCCATCGTCTACGAAGACTTCCTCCCGGTCAGCGCGGCGGGCATCTTCCAGTCCAACCTGGGCGGCGGCGAACAACGCGCGTATGACGCGCACGCCAACCAGGAAGCGTTCGAGGCAGCACTGGGCAAGACGATCCACGACCCGTTCGCGCTGTACCAGCAGGCGCAAGACGCGTCGATCGCCGCGCTGAAGGCGTGATGCTCCTTCCCCTCTCCCTGCGTGAGCGGGGAGAGGGTGCCGAAAGCGGGTGAGGGGCGAACGAAGTCCGGACACCCAATGCGTCGGATCGCGACAGCGCTTTTGATGCCAAAGAGCTTCATGCACGAATCATCACCGCGCCTGCCCCTCATCCGCCCCCGTATCCAGTACGGGGCAGGCTCTTCGGGCACCTTCTCCCCGCCAGCGGGGAGAAGGATTCAACTCGTGAAACCCGCATCGCGTCGACATCGGCTGTTCCACACAACATTTGGTGTTGACGCCTCCATGCACCCCCACTATCTTGTGGCCGTCGGTTCCGGAGATGGCTAGTCTCCGGATGAAAAGGGAAGCCGGTGACGCCTCGCGCCACTCCGGCACTGCCCCGCAGCGGTAACTGGGAACGACCCCGCCACACAGCACTGAGGCCCACGCCTCGGGAAGCGGCGGACTAGGAGGAAGGCACCGCCTTCCAGGCCCATGAGTCCGAAGACCTGCCGACAGCCGCGCGTTGCACACCGCGCGGTGCCGGCCGCGGATTCTCCGGGGGGAGATGGCTGGCGAAGCAGGGCACCCGCAGTCCGACTGCGTGGTCTCGCCGCCTGCGACGCCGCTTCCCCACTGTGATTCCCCATCCGGCCTTCCGCTGCCCCGCGAGGGACGGGCCGCCGCGTGCACCACGCATGGAGGAATCTCGTGACCCAGATCGACACCGCCGTCGCCGACGCCGGCACCACCCCGTCCCAGAAGGACGCGTTTTCGCTGACCCCGCCGCCCACCGCCACCGCGATGAGCGTGACCAAGCGCAATGGCGGCCGCGAGCCGGTGGACCTCAACAAGATCGTGCGCGCGGTGCAGCGCAACTGCGAAGGCCTGCACGCCATCGACCCGATGCGCGTGGCCACCCGCACCATCTCCGGCCTGTACGACGGCGCCAGCACGCGCGAACTGGACGAACTGTCCATCCGCACCGCCGCGCTGCTGACCGGCGAGGAGCCCGAGTACAGCCGCCTGGCCGCGCGCCTGCTGGCCGGCTACATCGTGAAGGAAGTCACCGGCCAGGAGATCCACGCGTTCTCGCAATCGGTCACCCGCGGCCACGAGGTCGGCCTGATCAACGACCGCCTGCTGAACTTCGTGCAGACCAACGCGCGCAAACTCAACGACGCGCTGGATGCCTCGCTCGACCTGCACTTCGACTACTTCGGCCTGCGCACGCTGTACGACCGCTACCTGCTGCGCCATCCGCACACGCGCAAGGTCATTGAGACGCCGCAACAGTTCTTCCTGCGCATCGCCTGCGCGCTGAGCGAGGACGTGCCGGAAGCGCTGGCGCTGTACCGCCGCATGGGCAACCTGGACTACCTGCCCAGCTCGCCGACGCTGTTCAACAGCGGCACCACCCACGAACAGCTGTCCTCGTGCTTCCTGCTGGATTCGCCGCAGGACACGCTGGAGTCCATCTACGCCAAGTACGGCGACATCGCGCAGCTGAGCAAGTTCAGCGGCGGCATCGGCGTGAGCTACACCCGCGTGCGCTCGCGCGGCTCGCTGATCAAGTCCACCAACGGCCACAGCAACGGCATCGTGCCGTGGCTGAAGACGCTGGATTCCTCGGTCGCCGCGGTCAACCAGGGCGGCAAGCGCAAGGGCGCGGCCTGCGTGTACCTGGAAACCTGGCATGCCGACATCGAGGACTTCCTCGAGCTGCGAGACAACACCGGCGACGAAGCCCGCCGTACGCACAACCTCAACCTGGCCAACTGGGTGCCGGACCTCTTCATGAAGCGGGTGGAGGCCGACCAGGAATGGTCGCTGTTCGATCCGCGCGTGGTGCCGGAGTTGACCGACCTGTACGGCGCTGCATTCGAGCTGGCGTACACGCAGGCCGAGACGCAGGGCAAGGCGATGAAGACCATCTCCGCCCGCAAGCTCTACGGCCGCATGATGCGTACGCTGGCCGAGACCGGCAACGGCTGGATGACGTTCAAGGACAAGTGCAACGCCGCCAGCAACCAGACCCTGCGTGCCGGCAACGTGATCCACCTGTCCAACCTGTGCACCGAGATCCTCGAGGTCACGTCGGCCGAAGAAACCGCGGTATGCAACCTGGGCTCGATCAACCTCGCCCGCCACTTCGACGAAGACGGGTATTTCGATTTCGACAAGCTGGCCGAGACTGTGCGCCTGGCCGTGCGCCAGCTGGACCGCGTGATCGACCTGAATTTCTATCCGATCGAAACCGCGCGGCGCGGTAACCTGCGCTGGCGCCCGGTGGGCCTGGGCTGCATGGGCCTGCAGGATGTGTTCTTCAAACTGCGCCTGCCGTTCGACAGCGCCGAAGCGCGCGCGCTGTCGGCGAAAATCGCCGAGACCATCTACTTCCACGCACTCGAAACCTCGGTGGAACTGGCGCAGGAACGCGGCCGCCATCCTTCGTTCGCCGACACCCGCGCCGCCAACGGCGAACTGCAGTTCGATGCATGGAACGTGGTGCCCGAGAACGCAGAGCGCTGGGACGCGTTGCGCGCGCGCATCAAGGAGCACGGCCTGCGCAACTCGCTGCTGATCGCCATCGCGCCGACGGCGACGATCGCCTCGATCGCCGGCTGCTACGAATGCGTGGAGCCGCAGGTGTCCAACCTGTTCAAGCGCGAGACGCTGTCGGGCGATTTCCTGCAGGTCAACCGCTACCTGGTGGACGAGTTGAAGAAGCTGGGCCTGTGGACGGCGGAGACGCGCGATGCGATCAAGCTGTCCGAAGGCTCGGTGCAGGGCCTGGCGCAGGTGCCGGACACGCTGCAGCAGATCTACCGCACGGCGTGGGAAATCCCGATGCGTTCGCTGATCGACATGGCCGCCGGCCGCGGCGCCTTCATCGACCAGTCGGCCTCGCTCAACCTGTTCATGGAGAGCCCGAACATCGGCGCAATGTCGTCCATGTACATGTACGCGTGGAAGCAGGGCATCAAGACCACCTACTACCTGCGCTCGCGCCCGGCCACCCGCATCGCCAAGACCACGGTGAGCGCGGCGGCGACGACCGCGCCGAAGCGCGACTACACCCCGACCGAAGCCATCGCCTGCTCGCTGGAGAATCCGGAAGCCTGCGAGGCCTGCCAGTAACGTATCCCCGCGTCGGCATCCCCGACGGACTACGGGACACGGAGGTTCCGGGCGCATGGAAGCGCCGACCCACGCAAATCGCCCCTTCCCCCGCGTGCGGGGGAGGGCTGGGGTGGGGGCCAGCCGACGACTCCGACGGCAAACCACCACAGGCTCGGCCGAAACCTTCGCTGCTCTTTCCGCTCCAGCAAACGAACGCCTAACGGCTTCGTTCGCCCCCATCCCAGCCTTCCCCCGCACGCGGGGGAAGGAGCAGAACAGGAACACCGCACCATGTCCGCACACCCCAAGCAGATGCTGCTAGACCCCGGTTTCGAACTGACGCTGCGCCCGATGCGCTACCCGCAGTTCTATGACATGTACCGCGACGCCATCAAGAACACGTGGACGGTGGAGGAGATCAACTTCCAGATCGACATCACCGACCTGCATTCGAAGATGACGCCGGCCGACCGCCACCTGATCCACCGGCTGGTCGCCTTCTTCGCCACCGGCGACTCGATCGTGTCGAACAACCTGGTGCTGAACCTGTACCAGCACCTCAACGCGCCGGAAGCGCGCATGTACCTGTCAAGGCAGCTCTACGAAGAAGCGCTGCACGTGCAGTTCTATCTGACCCTGCTGGACAACTACCTGCCCGACCCGTCGGAGCGCTTCAAGGCGTTCGCCGCAGTGGAGAACATTCCGGCGATCAAGAAGAAGGCCGACTTCTGCTTCAAGTGGATCGACAGCATCCAGGACCTGCGCCGCATCGAGACACGCGACCAGCGCCGCCAGTTCCTGCTCAACCAGATCTGCTTCGCCGCGTGCATCGAGGGCCTGTTCTTCTTCGCCGCGTTCGCCTACGTGTACTACTTCCGCTCGCGCGGCCTGCTGCCGGGCCTGGCATCCGGCACCAACTGGGTGTTCCGCGACGAGAGCTGCCACATGGAGTTCGCGTTCGAGTGCGTGCGCACCGTGCGCGAGGAAGAACCCGACCTGTTCGACGACGTCATGCAGCAGCAGGTGTACGACATGCTTGAAGAGGCGATCGAGTGCGAAGTGCAGTTCGCCGAGGACGTGCTGTCCGGCGGCGTGGCCGGCATCTCCACCCGCGACATGCGCCAGTACCTGCAGCATTGCGCCGACCAGCACTTCGCCAAGCTCGGCATGGACAAGAAGTACAATGTGCGCAACCCGCTGCCCTTCATGGAACTGCAGGACGTGCAGGAGCTGACCAACTTCTTCGAACGCCGCGTGTCGGCCTACCAGTTGGGCGTGCAGGGCGAGGTGGGCTTCGACCACGCGTTCTAGCGCAGGCCCCTTGCAGGAGCGACGTGAGTCGCGACCGCATGAATGACGGGGCCTGGCCTCGGATCACTTCAAGGCAATCCAAACAAGCGGCCGCCGTCATCCGTGACGCTGCAGGGCCGGAGAGGGATTCATTGCCGCGGTCGCGACTCACGTCGCTCCTACACCAGCACAACGTCCGGCGCGCTATGCTGCGGTCGGGAGCACGCGAACCGGAGCACCACCATGACTGAGCTGGCCAACGCCGAAGTGCGTCCCCTCGAGGCGCGCCTGCTGCACATGGTCTTCCCCGACCACACCAACCACCTGGGCACGCTGTTCGGCGGCCAGGCGCTGGCGTGGATGGACATGTCGGCCTTCATCGTCGCCTCGCGCTATGCGCGCAGCACCGTGGTCACCGCACGCTCGGAGCAGGTGGACTTCAACCAGCCGATCCACAAGGGCGACCTGGTGGAAGTGGTGGCGCGCGTGGTGAAGGTCGGCCGCAGCTCGATGAACGTGGACGTGGAAGTCATCACCGAGAACCTGCTGACCGGCGAACGCAAGCTGTGCACGCGCGGGCACTTCGTGATGATCGCGCTGGATCCATTGGGCCGGCCGACGCCGGCACCGCCGTTGCCCCCCGCGATTGCGCAGGACTGACCGCCGCGACGTTCAGAGGGTGGATGTGGTCTCGTTGCCCGCCTGCGCCAGGATGCGTTCGGCCTCGCGCTTCTGCTCTGCGGACAGCGCGTGCACGACCACGGCGGAGTCGCCCTCCCGCAGCGCACCGAGCACTTTCATCACGTAGGGATCGTGATCGGGTCGCAAGGTGACCAGCCCGCCAACCATCAGGCCGGCGATGCCGCCGAAGAACACCAGCGCCGCCAGCGACAGCCATGGCGATTGCGTGATCATCGGCACCGCCTGCATGCGCAGCACGGCGTAGGCAAGTATGCCGGCAAGCGCACCCATGGCACCCAGCTTGGCGTGCGACCAGAGCATGGTGCGATAGATGCCGTGGCTTTCAGGCTCCAGCATGCGGCCCGGCTTCGTATCGCCGGGTGTGAGGACCTGGACCTGGCTCGCCGTCAGGCCCATCGCCTCACGCACGCGCGCCGCCTGCAGGCGCGCCACCGCCACGCTCGGACAGATGGCCGCCACCTTGCTGTTGGAAACCTCTTCGGTGAAGAACACGGATCCGGTCATGACGACGGCTCCCGGTGGGGGTGTAAGCCCACCGTGATGCCGGCGGCGTTGGCGAAGGGTGAAACCCGTGTGCAGCCGATGTTGCGCGCCTGCCGGTGTTCACGCTGGGCCATGCGCGCGAACGCGCCCCTGCGCGATGCCCCGCGCCACGCGGGGCATCCGCTTCCCCTACGCCGCGCGAACCTCCCCCTGGCGCACGGCCCGTGCCGCTTCGACCATGCGCTCCAGAGCCGTGCGTACCTCCGGCCAGCCCCGCGTTTTCAGGCCGCAATCGGGATTGACCCAGATCTGCTCCGACGCCAGCACCGCACGCGCTTTCTCAAGCAAGCCGATCATCTCGCCGACCAAGGGAATGCGCGGCGAATGGATGTCGTACACGCCCGGCCCGATGTCGTTGGGATAGCGGAACTTCACGAAGGCATCCAGCAGCTCCATGCGCGAGCGCGAGGTTTCGATGGAGATCACGTCGGCGTCCATCGCCGCAACGGCGTCCATGATGTCGTTGAACTCGGAATAGCACATGTGCGTGTGCACCTGGGTGTCGTCGGCCACGCCGGCGGCGGTGATGCGGAAACACTCCACCGCCCAGTCGAGGTATGAAGACCAGTCGGCGCCCCGCAGCGGCAGGCCTTCGCGCAGTGCAGGCTCGTCGATCTGGATGACGCAGATGCCGGCCGCTTCCAGATCCAGCACTTCGTCGCGCAGCGCCAGCGCGATCTGCCGGCAGGTCTGCGCGCGGGACTGGTCGTCGCGGACGAAGGACCACTGCAGCACCGTCACCGGGCCGGTCAGCATGCCCTTCATCGGCCGGTCGGTCAGCGACTGCGCGTACTGCGACCAGCGCACCGTCATCGGCGCCGGGCGCTGTACGTCGCCGTAGATCACCGGCGGCTTCACGCAGCGCGAGCCGTAGCTCTGCACCCAGCCGTTGCGGGTGAAGGCGAAGCCTTCCAGCTGTTCGCCGAAGTATTCCACCATGTCGTTGCGCTCGAACTCGCCATGCACCAGCACGTCGATGCCGATCTCTTCCTGGAAGCGCACGCAGCGCCCGGTTTCCTCGCGCAGGAAGGTGTCGTAGTCCGCGTCGGACAGCCTGCCACTCTTGTGCCTGGCCCGTGCTTCGCGCACCTGGTGCGTCTGCGGGAACGAGCCGATGGTGGTGGTGGGGAAGTCCGGCAATCCGAAGCGCGCCGCCTGCGCGGCACGGCGTTGCGGGTAAGGCGAATCGCGATGGATGTCGGCGACCTCCGTCGATGCCAGGCGCGCCGCCACTGCGGGACGATGCACGCGCGCCGAATGCCGGCGCGATTCGATCCGGTCGCGGGCGATGGCCAGGCCCGGTTCCGCCGCGCGCGGATCGCGCAGGGCATCGGACAACAGGCGCAGTTCTTCGATCTTCTGGCGCGCGAAGGCCAGCCACGATCGGAGGTCGGAAGGCAACGCCTTCTCGCCGGCCACGTCGACCGGCACGTGCAGCAGCGAACACGACGGCGACAACCACAACGCGATGTCGCCGACATGGCCCTGCGCGTACTTCGCCAGGATCAACGCGTTGTCCAGGTTCGTGCGCCAGATGTTGCGGCCGTCCACCAGCCCCGCCGACAGCACGCGGCCTTTCGGCAGATGCTTCAACACCTCGTCCAGTTGCTCCTTGCCGCGCACCAGGTCGACATGCAGGCCATCCACCGGCAGCGCGCACGCGAGCGGCAGGTTGTCGCCCAGGCGGCCGAAGTAGGTCGCCAGCAGCAGCGACGGCCGCGCCCCTTTCGCCAGCGTGGCATAGGCCTGCACATAGGCGGCGCGCGCGGCATCATCCAGATCCAGCACCAGGCAGGGTTCGTCGATCTGCACCCAGTCCGCCCCTGCGTCGTGCAGCCTGGCCAGCAGCGCCGCGTACACCGGCAGCAATGCTTCCAGCAGCGCGAGACGATCGCTGCCATCCACCGTCTTGGCCAACAGCAGGAAACTCACCGGCCCCAGCAGCACGGGCCGCGCGGCATGGCCGGCGGCGCGCGCTTCCAGGAACTCCGCCACCGGCTTGTCGCCACGCAGGCGGAAGGTCTGGCCGGCGTGCAGCTCCGGCACCAGGTAGTGGTAGTTGGTGTCGAACCATTTGGTCATCTCCAGCGCGCGCAGGTCGGCACCGCCGTCCTGCACGCCGCGCGCGAGTGCGAAATAGCCGGCCAGCGGATCGGCGTCGGCCAGCGCGCGGTAGGCATCCGGGATGGCATCGAACAGGAAGGCGGTGTCCAGCACGTGGTCGTACAGCGCGAAGTCGTTGCACGGCACGACATCGGCGCCGGCCTCGCGCTGCAGTTGCCAGTGGCGATGGCGCAGGTCGCGCGCGGTGCGCTGGAGGTCGTCGGCGGTGCTTTCGCCACGCCAGTAGCTTTCCAGGGCGGATTTCAGTTCGCGCTTCACGCCGATGCGCGGGAAGCCGAGGGTGGTAACGGTGGTCATGGTGCGTGTCCTCATGCGGTAGCGGATGAGGAACGAAGGAACCGCGCGCCAGGCCAGGGCCCGCCACGCCAGCGACCTTCGCCCCCGCGGGCGAGCCGGAGTGCCGAAGTCGGGCGCAGGAGGACGCATCCGGGCAGGCGCGCACGGACACGGGCTCCGGCCACCTCCCCTCGGAAGCTCCAGGTCAGTCGGAGGACGGTCGTGTCCTCCGGCCAGGGCAGGTCTTCGGGCTCATGGACGGGCGCGGGTGCGCTGGCCTACTTCCCGCCGCTTCCCGGTCCGCGAGGACCAGTGCTGTTGGCGAGGTTCGTTTCCAAATACCGCTGCGGGGCAGCGCCGGAATAGGCCCATGGAACAGGCCGCACCGGCTTCCCTTTTAATTCCATCGCTATATCTGGATAAAGCGATGGAAACCTTGGCGATGGGCAAATTACCCCCGGCATGGTGGTACGTCAAGTGCAGCCATGACGATCTCGCGGCGGGGTTTGCGGTCGCTCGTTCGTCCACCTCCATGACGCCACGATCTTCAACCAGGCCCGCATGAATCATCCCTCCCTGCCATCCCTCCCGCGCCGCCGCTGGCTGAAGACCGCCGCCCTGTCGACCCTGGCGGCCGCGACCTGGCCGCAGGTCACCCGCGCCGCCGCCTGCGACGATGCTGCCGGCTGGATCCCGCCCGATCCTTTCCTCGCCGACCTGCCGCGCCTGATGCAGGCATTGCGTGTCCCGGCCATCGGCCTGGCGGTGGTGGAACGCGGCGAGGTGGTGTGGTCACGCAACCTCGGGGTATCGAATGCGCAGGCGCGTACGCCGGTGGCGGACGACACGCTGTTCGAGGATGCCTCGCTCAGCAAGCCCGTGTTCGCCTACCTGGTGCTGCAACTGGCGGACCAGGGCGTGATCGATCTCGACGCGCCGCTGGTGCGTTACCGGCGGATGGACTACCTGGCCGATCATCCCTGGGTGGACCTGGTCACCGCGCGCGACGTGCTGCGCCATTCCACCGGCATGCCGAACTGGCGCAAGGATCCGGCAAACGAAAAACTGGTGTCCGTAGTGAAGCCCGGCACGCGCATCGACTATTCGGGCGAGGCGATCTTCTGGCTGCAACTGGTGGTGGAGACGCTGACCGGCGAGAGCCTGGACGAGTCCATGCACCGCCTGCTGTTCGGTCCGGCCGGCATGCGCGACAGCAGCTACACGTGGAGCGCGGACCTCGCCGCGCGTTCGGTCCATGGCCATCGCGCCGTCGAGGACGAAGAGCCCGGCATGCCGCCGCAGATGCTGCGCGAACAGTGGAGTGCGGCGCAGGTCATCGCCGGTCGCTGGGGCAGGCCGCTGTCCTCGTGGCGTTACGAAGACGCCGCGCATGCACTGCCGGACGTGCAGGCGATCACGCCGAAGGGCCTGGTGAACTGGCCCGGCGACATCCTGGCCAATGCCGCGGCCAGCCTGCGCACCACGCCGACGGACTACGCCCGCTTCATGGCGCTGATGGTGCGTACGCCGCGCGAGCCCTGGCAGATCAGCGAGGCCACGCGCACGGCGATGCTGACGAAGCAGATCGACGTGCCCGGCCGCTGGACCGACAAGGGTCTGGGCTGGAACCTGGAAGCCACGCCGCGCGGGCCCGTGTTCTACCACTCGGGCAGCAATGGCGGCATCTTCAAGAACTTCGCCCTGGGCGATCTTGCCGGCCAGCGCGCGCTGGTGGCGCTGACCAATGGCGGCAGCGGCAACGTGCTGTACCGGCGCGTGGTGCGCGCGGCCACCGGTCACGACCTGCTGGCGTTCGACCTCTGACTACAGGCCCAGGAACTCGAACGGCTCCGCCGGCCTGAAGTCCTTCACCGCGTTGCCGGCGAACACGTTGCGCTGGTCCGGGCCCAGGTCCAGCCGCAGCACCTTGCCGGTCTCCTTCGAGAAGTCCACGTCCTTCAGGTCCACCCAGAAGGTGTTCGGCGTCAGCGCGGATTCGAAGAAGTACAGCTTGCGCTTGTGGTCGGCCACCGTGCGCCAGCGGGTGGAGGAGATGTTGGGTTCTTCCGGCGTGTTGATGCCGAATGGCACCGATGCATTGCGGATCACGCTGAAGACGCTGGCCAGTGCCTTCACCGGATCTTCGCTCTTCGGAATCGCGTTGACGTAGAACGACGCGCGCGCGAAGCGGTCCGCGGCGCGGTTGGTACCCGGCAGCATCACCGTGCCCCCGATCTGCTTCCAGTACGCGTTGAGCGCGAGCTGCTGGTCGAACACCGGCGAATTGGTCATCACCTGGTACTGGCGGCCGTGGTGGATCACCTGCTTCCCGCCGATGTACTCGATGATGGCGCTGTCGCCGCTGGCGTCCGACAGCGACAGGTGCAGCGTGGCCAGCCGGTCCTCGCCGGGCACCTTGTCGGTCACCAGGGTGAAGGGCTCCTTGCGCAGCGCCTCGACGGCTTCCTTCACGCTGCCGTAGTTGTCCAGCGCGTACTGCGCCCACGCCGCGATGCTCAGGCCCGGGCCGCGCCCGTTGTAGACCGGGTACTCGGATTCCACCAGCCACAGCACGTTGGCCATCAGGCCGGCCTCGTTCATGCCGTCGGTGGTGGAGACCTCGTAGCCGGTGGCGATGACGCTGCCGTACTTCGATGTCCACGTGATCGAGTTCGGCCCCGCCTGTCCGCTGCGCTGCATGCCGCGCGGGAAGATCCACAGGTTCGTCGCCACGTCGTTCTTCCAGTCCATCGAACGGGCGGTGATGACGTCGTTGCCCGCCCCCAGATAGACCAGCCGGGTGCAGGCAGCGGCGGGCCGGGAGGACAGGGTGGGCAACAGCACGGCGGCAAGGGCAAGCGGCAGAACGAAGCGACGATCCATGGCGATCTCCGTAGGCGTGGGACGGCAGCAGGCGATGGCGGCGGGGGCCCGCCCTTTGAGCCAGCGAGTGTGTTAAACAGCGGTCCTCCCCCGCATCCGGAGATGCTGCCATGACATCCCCTCGCCTGTTGCACCGTTCGTCTTTCCAGGCCTTCCTGCTGACAGGCGCCGCCTTCGCCCTGTCTTCCTGCGTCAGCACCCCTGGCCCCCAGGTGGAGGGCGGCGGGCGCTGCAGCGATAGCGCGCTTGGCTGGGCGACGGGTCAACCTGCGGATGAGGCCACGCTCAAGCGCCTGTCGCGCGAGAGCGGTGCCGGACTGGTCAACCCCATCGGCCCGAAGACGGTCGTGAAGCACGACGCGCGCAACGACCGCCTGCGTGTCTACCTCGACGCCGACAATCGCATCACCGCGGCCCGCTGCGAGTAAGCAGACCCCCATGCGCCGCGACCACATCCTCACGCTCTCCTGCCCGGATACCACCGGCATCGTCTATCGCGTCACCGGCCTGCTGTTCGACGCGGGCTGCAACATCCTGGACGCCCAGCAGTTCGGCGACGACGAATCCGGCCGCTTCTTCCTGCGCGTGCATTTCGATCTGCCGGAGGCGATTGCCGCCGATGCCCTGCGCGCGCGCTTCGCGCCGCTGGCCGACGCGTTCGCGATGGAATGGCAGATCCACGACGCACGCCGCAAGGCGCGGCTGATGGTGCTGGTGAGCAAGCAGGGCCATTGCCTCAACGACCTGCTGTTCCGCGTGCACAGCCGGCAGCTGCCGGTGGAGATCGCCTGCGTCGCGTCCAACCACGACGACTTCGCGGCGCTGGCGCAATCCTACGGCGTGGCGTTCCACCACCTGCCCATCTCCGCGGCGCATCGGGACGAGCAGGAGCAGCGCATCATCGACCTGGTCGAACGCGAGCAGATCGACCTGGTCGTGCTGGCCCGCTACATGCAGATCCTCTCGCCCGCGCTGTGCGATGCGCTGGCCGGCCGCGCGATCAACATCCACCACAGCTTCCTGCCCAGCTTCAAGGGCGCCCGGCCGTACCACCAGGCGCACCAGCGCGGGGTCAAGATCATCGGCGCCACCGCGCACTATGTGACCCGCGACCTGGACGAAGGCCCGATCATCGAACAGGACGTCGCCCGCGTGGACCATGCGATGACGCCGAAGGAACTGGTCCGCATGGGCAGCGATATCGAATCGCTGGTGCTGGCCCGCGCAGTGCGCCGCCACGTGGAACACCGGATCCTGTTGAACGGGCACCGGACAGTGGTGTTCCGCTGAGCAGGGGATGGGCTTCCTGTAGGAGCGACGTCAGTCGCGACCGCGCCCCGATAGCGATCCACCGTGCAGAACAGGAACGCGCCGCAGCGCGCCCGCACGGAGAACAACCGGCTTGCCATATGAAGATTGGCCGTGCGGTCGCGACTGACGTCGCTCCTACAGATCAGGCCCCAACACGCCGACGCAGCCCCACCAGCACCGCGTACACCACCGCCAGCACCACCACCGCCACACCGATCGCCGTCCATTCGCGCGCGCTCAGCGTGGTCAGGATGGCGACCATGCCGACCACCGCCAACCCCGGCACCAGCGGACCGCCGCGCAGCACGAAGGGCTCACCGCGCTCGCGCAGGTCGCTTCGCTGCGCGCGCCATGCCGCCACGCACACCATCACGTACACCAGGCACACGGCCCCGCCCGAGATCAGCACCAGTGCTTCGAAGTTGCCCACCACCGCCAGCAGGCAGGCAATGCCGGCGTGCGTGGCCAGCGCCAGCAGCGGTACACGGTGGGCGGCGCTGACGCGGCCGAAGGCCTGCGGCAGGTAGCCATCGCGACCCAGCGCGAACAGCAACCGCGACGAACCCAGCAGGTTGCCCAGCAGGAAACCCGCCATCGAGATGCAGGCGGTGACCAGCAGCGCGATGCGCGCCGGATCCCACAGCCGGCCCGCGGCCTCGGCGATCGGCACACTGCTGCTCGCCAGGGCCGGGCCCAGCACGCCCTGGCAGACGATCTGCAGGCCCAGGTACAGCAGCACCACCAGCAGGATGGCGCTGAGCGCAGCGCGCGGTACGCTGCGCGAGGGATCGCGCACTTCGCCACCGGGAATCAGCGCCGTCTCCACGCCGGAATACGCGAACACCACCATCACCATGGCCGCGCCCAGCGCCGTCCACGACGGCACGTCGGTGAAGGCAAAGCTGACCTGCGTGGTGTCGACGAAGGCCAGGCCCACGAGCACCAGCAGGAACAGCGGCACCAGCTTCAGCGTGGCCAGCGTCATTACGGCGCGCGCGCCCAGCTTCACGCCGAAGGCGTTCAGTGCGTAGATCGCGGCGTACACGCCCAGTAGCAACAGCGCGCGCGGCACCGGCGCGGCGAACACGGGCCACAGGCTGGCGACCTGCAGCGACAGCGCCGCCGCCACGCCGGCACTGGAGGCCACGTTGCAGATCCACATCAACGCCCCGGCCAGGAAGCCCGGCAGCGTGCCGAACACTGCGCTGACATAGGTGTACGGTCCACCGGTGGCGGAGGCGCGGCTGCCGATGGCGGCGAAGCACAACGCCACCGGCACCATCACCACCGCGCCGGCCAGCAGCGCCAGTGGCGCGGCCGCACCGACCTGCGATGACAGCGCCGCCGGCATCTTGAAGATGCCGCCGCCGACGATGATGTTGATGACGGCGGCCGCCAGCGCCAGGCTGCCCACCGCGCGCAGCAATGCGGCATCGCCCTGCAGCGGACGGGAGGAAGCAGGATCGGCGTCGCGGGTCATGGGTATACGGGGGCTGCTCAGTGGCCTGCGAGCCTGCCACGCGCGCCTATCGAATGCGAGCCGCGCGCGGGCATGCACTCATGGTGATTCGCCATTGGACGCGCGCCCCGCAGGGGCTAGCATCGTGCTCCCCGCACGCCCCGGATGCCACCATGCTTCGCGCCCAACGCCTGTTCGCCGCCCTGCTCGTCGCCACCGCCGCACTGGCAGGTGCCGACGTCCGTGCTCAGGACGCCACCGCGCTCGCTGCGCTCGAGCGTGCGCAACCGCAGCTGGTGCAATGGCGCCGCGACTTCCACCAGCATCCCGAGCTGGGCGAGCAGGAAGTCCGCACCGCCAAGCGCGTCGCCGACCACCTGCGCTCACTCGGCCTGACGGTCCGCACCGGCGTCGGCAAGACCGGCGTGGTCGCGGTGTTGAAGGGCGCGAAGCCGGGTCCGCGCATCGCTTTGCGCGCCGACATGGATGCGTTGCCCGTCACCGAGCAGACGGGCCTGCCGTTCGCCTCGAAGGTGAAGGCCGACTACCGCGGCCAACCGGTCGGCGTGATGCACGCCTGCGGCCACGATGCGCATGTCGCCATCCTGATGGGCGTGGCGCAGGCGCTGGTCGCCGCGAAGGACGAGCTCGCCGGCGAGGTTATGTTCGTCTTCCAGCCGGCCGAGGAAGGTCCACCGGTCGCCGGTGAGGTATTCGGCGCGGCGCTGATGCTGCAGGAGGGCGTGTTCAAGGACTTCACGCCCGATGCCGTGTTCGGCCTGCACGTCTGGGCCGGCCTGCCGGTGGGCAGCGTGGGCTACCGCAGCGGTCCTCTGCTCGCGGCGGCGGACGAGTGGTCGCTGGTGGTGAAAGGCAAGCAGACGCACGGTTCGCGTCCGTGGGATGGCGTGGACCCGATCACCCTGGGCGCGCAGATCCTGCTGGGCACGCAGAGCATGATCGCGCGGCAGGTGAACATCGCCACCAGCCCGGTGGTGCTGACGGCGGGCCAGTTCCAGGCCGGCGTGCGCTTCAACATCATCCCCGACGAGGCCACGCTGGTCGGCACGCTGCGCACGTTCGACCCGGTGGTGCGCGAAGACGTGATCGCACGCTTCCGCCGCATCGCCGATGACTACAGCCATGCCAGCGGTGGCAGCGCCGAGCTGAAGGTGGCCAACAACGCGCCGGCCACCATCAACCAGCCCGCGCTCACCCAGCGCGTGCGGCCTTCGCTGGAAAAGGCGGTCGGCGCAACGAACGTGGTCGAGATGCCCTTGGTGACCGTGGCCGAGGACTTCTCGCAGTTCGCCAATACG
Source organism: Pseudoxanthomonas sp. 97-1-1 (assembly GCF_057773125.1). Classification (NCBI taxonomy): domain Bacteria; kingdom Pseudomonadati; phylum Pseudomonadota; class Gammaproteobacteria; order Lysobacterales; family Lysobacteraceae; genus Pseudoxanthomonas; species Pseudoxanthomonas sp. 97-1-1. The sequence goes on from NZ_JBYMTJ010000004.1 coordinate 318,460, forward strand.
GTGCCGGGCTTTTATTTCTTCGTCGGTGCGACGTCGAAGGGCATCGATCCGGCCACCGCACCGATCAACCACTCGCCGCAGTTCCTGCTGGACGAACAGGCGCTGCAGACCGGCAGCCAGGCGATGCTGCAGGTGGCGCTGGATTATCTCGCCACGAAACCTTGATCTTCCCCTCTCCCCGCCTGCGGGGAGAGGGTGCCGAAGGCGGGTGAGGGGCAGACGAAGCCGTCGACCCCGACGTGTGCAGGACGCAATCGAAGCATCGCGCTCGCCCCTCATCCGCCCTCCGGGCACCTTCTCCCCGCCTCGCGGGGAGAAGGACTACAGGCCCACCCACATCCGCAACGGATGCTGCGGGTCCGCCAGCAGCCGGATCGCCAGCGCGATCGACACCGTGACCAGCAGCGGCTTGATGATGCGGGCGCCCTGCTTCATCGCGAAGCGCGAGCCCAGCTGCGCGCCGAGGAACTGCCCCGCGCCCATCACCAGCCCCACCTTCCACAGCACCGCGCCGAACGCCACGAACACCGCGAACGCGCCCAGGTTGGAACCGAAGTTGAGGAACTTGGTGTGCGCGGTGGCCTTCAGGATGCCGAAGCCCGCCAGCGCCACGAAGCCGAGCATCAGGAACGACCCCGTGCCGGGACCGAACACGCCGTCATAGAAACCGATCACCGGCACGAAGGTCAGCCCGAACACCAGCGGGCGCATGCGCTGGTGCCGGTCCACATGGCCGATGTCAGGCTTCAGCCCGAAATAGATGGCGATGCCCACCAGCAGGAACGGCAGCGCCAGCTTCAGCCACTCCACCGGGATGATGGTCGCCAGCAGCGCGCCGCCCACCGCGCCGAGCGCGGCGGTGAGTGCCATCGGCAACTGGCCTTTCAGGTCGACATGCCCATGCCGCGCGTAGGCCCAGCTGGCCGAGGCCGAACCGAACAGCGACTGCAGCTTGTTGGTGCCCAGCACGTGCAGCGGCGGAATGCCGGCCAACAGCATCGCCGGGATGGTGACCATGCCACCGCCGCCGGCGATGGCATCGATGAAGCCCGCCAGCATCGCGGCGAGGAACAACAGCAGGAGCACCTGCAGGGCGAGGTCGGGCATGGGGGTTCCGGACGGAAGTCGGTGCGTGTCCGCGTGTGCATTCTAGAAGCCGCGGCGGGGTTGTAGGAGGGGCTTCAGCCCCGACCTGACGTTATCGGCAAGGCGTCGGAGCTGAAGCCCCTCCTACAGTGCCAGCCCATTGCGGTTAGCATCGGGGCTTGCCTCCAGGAGCCGACACGATGCGCCACGCACGTCCCTTCGCCGTTTCCTTGCTCACCGTCGCGCTGGCCTGCGCACTGCCCGCCGCCGCGCAGGACGCCGCACCCGCGCAACGAGCGGAAGTCGCTGCCGCCGGCAAGGCCGTGCAGCGGCAGGTCGTGGACTGGCGCCGGCACTTCCACCAGCATCCGGAGCTGTCCAACCGCGAGGAGCAGACCGCCAGGCGTGTCGCTGAAGAGTTGCGCAAGCTCGGTCTGCAACCGCGCACCGGCATCGCGCACCACGGCGTCACCGCCGTCATCAAGGGCGGCAGGCCGGGTCCGCGCATCGCGCTGCGGGCGGACATGGATGCGCTGCCGGTGACCGAACGCAACAGCCTGCCGTTCGCATCGAAGGCGACCGCGACCTATCGCGGCGAAACCGTCGGCGTCATGCATGCCTGCGGCCACGACGCGCACACCGGCATCCTGCTGGGCGTGGCGAAATCGCTGGTGGCGATGAAGGACACGCTGCCCGGCGAAGTGCTGCTGGTGTTCCAGCCTTCCGAGGAGGGCGCGCCCGCCGGCGAAGAAGGCGGCGCGTCGCTGATGCTGAAGGAAGGCCTGTTCAAGGACTTCAAGCCGGATGCGATGTTCGGCCTGCACGTGTTCTCGTCGATTCCCGTCGGCCAGATCGGCGTGCGCCAGGGCCCGCTGATGGCGGCCTCGGACAGCTTCAACCTGAAGGTCGTCGGCCGGCAGACGCATGGCTCGCGGCCATGGGGCGGCGTGGACCCGATCGTGGCGATGGCCGACGTCATCGGCACCACGCAGACGATCGTCAGCCGCCGCACCGACATCTCCCGGCAACCCGCGGTGGTCAGCTTCGGCGCCATCAAGGGCGGCATCCGCTACAACATCATCCCCGACGACGTGGAAGTGGTCGGCACCATCCGCACTTTCGACGAAGGCATGCGGCAGAAGATCTTCGCCGACCTGAAGAACGTCGCCAGCCACGTGTCCGCCGCGCATGGCGCGAAGGTGGAAGCCAACGTGCCCGACCGCGTCGGCAACCCCGCCACCATCAACGATCCCGCGCTCACTGCGCGCATGACGCCGAGCCTGCAGGCCGTGGTCGGCGCGGACAACGTCATCACCCCGCCGCTGCAGATGGGCGCCGAAGACTTTTCGTTCTACGCGCTGGAAGTGCCGTCGATGTTCTTCTTCGTCGGCAGCACGGCGAAGGGCACCGACCCGGTGACCGCCCCCAGCAACCATTCCCCGGAGTTCATGCTGGACGAAGCCTCGCTCGACGTCGGTGTGCGCGCACTGCTGCAGGTCACGCTGGATTATCTGGAGAAGCCGAGGGGCTGAGATAGTTTCTCCCTCTCCCTGCGCCAGCGGGGAGAGGGTGCCGAAGGCGGGTGAGGGGCGAACGGAGACCTGTTCCTCGACGGCACGCGAAACCATTAGAAGAAGTGATCACGCATGTAATGGGCGCGCGACATGGCCAGCATCGCCGCTTCGTTCGCCCCTCATCCGGCCTGCGGCCACCTTCTCCCCGCCACGCGGGGAGAAGGAAAAGCCCGTCACCGATGCTCGCCTTCCACGTACAGCCACCGCCCGTCGAGGCGGACGAAGCGGCTGCGCTCGTGCAGCCGCACGGCGCTGCCACCGCCGACGCGGTAGCGGGCGACGAACTCCACCTCGGCGGTATCCGGTCCGGTGACGCGATGCTGCTTCACCGACAGGCCCAGCCACGTGGTGCGTGGCGCGCCGGGCGCGTCCAGGCCCAGCTCGGCCGGACAGGTGTCGGGATGCCAGGTGGCGCGCAGGTAGCCGGCATCCGCCATGACGAAGGCGCAGTAGCGCGAACGCATCAGCGCTTCGGCATCCGGCGCAACGCCGCCGACGTGGTAGCGGCCGCAGCAGGCCGCGTAATCGCGGCCGGTGCCACAGGGGCAGGTGGTCATGCTTGTGCCCTTTGTAGGAGCGACGTGAATCGCGACCGTACACCTCCCGATAACAGGGACGCGGGCGCCACGGGATACGGCAGGCGAATGGACGCAGATGTCATCCGGTCGCGACTCACGTCGCTCCTACAACGTCGCCCGCCCTCACCGCCGCCCGTTGCCGGTCTCGATGAAGCGCAGGAACTCGGCGCGGGTGCGCGCGTCTTCGCGGAAGGTGCCCAGCATCTTGCTGGTCACCATGCTGACGCCGCGCTTGTGCACGCCGCGCGTGGTCATGCATTCGTGCGCGCCGTCGACGACGACCGCCACGCCGCGCGGCTGCAGCACGTCCTGGATGCATTGCGCGATCTGCGCGGTCATCTTCTCCTGCACCTGGAAACGGCGCGCATACACGTCCACCACGCGCGCCAGCTTGCTGATGCCCACCACCTTGCCGTCGGGCAGGTAACCCACGTGCGCCTTGCCGATGATCGGCGCCATGTGGTGCTCGCAATGGCTTTCGAACTCGATGTCGCGCAGCACGATCATCTCGTCGTAGCCGGCCACTTCCTCGAACGTGCGCGCCAGGTACTCGCGCGGATCCATCTGGTAGCCGCTGAACCAGTCACGGTAGGCCTTGGCCACGCGCTTGGGCGTGTCCAGCAGGCCTTCGCGCGCCGGGTCTTCGCCGGCCCATTCGAGCAGCACGCGCACGGCATCCTCGGCCTGCGCCTGGGTGACCTTGCCGGGGTTGTCGTCGGACTGGCTCATCGCATCGATTCCTGCGGGGGGCGTGGAGGATAACCCATCATGCCGGACATGGCCCGGGCGGCCCCGGGCTGGGCCGCGTTCACCACTACGGAACGGGGCAACGTCCGGATGCGCGCCTCCACAGCGCGCGGCGCACCCTGCCGATGTCCGCTGCCGGAACAGGACTGCGGGCACGCGTCGGGTATCCACGACATGACGCCGCGCATCGCGCCTCGCAGGCGCTGCACCGGCGCGTGCGCAGTTGGCTATGTGAACGTCGTGCATGCGTCGCCGTCACATCGTGTTTTCGCGCCTGCGCCTAGAACGGTTACTCCTTTCACAGCCACGGAGTACCGCCATGGCACGTTCCCGCACCGTCAACACCGCGCAAGTCCACGAGCTGCTGCTGCAGGCCATCGAAACCGAACGCGGCGGCATCCAGATCTACACCACGGCGATCAAGGCCGCAGTGAACAAGGACCTGAAGAAGGAGTGGGGTGAGTACCTCGACGAAACACGCACGCATGAAGAAGTGCTTACCCGCGTGTTCGAGCAACTCGGCATGGATACCGAAGAGAAGTCGCCAGGCCGCAGCGTGGTCGCGCACCAGGGCGCTTCGCTGGTGAAAGCCATCGAGATGGCCATGAAGAGCGACACGCCGGAAGCCGCCGAACTGGTCGCTGCCGAATGCGTCGTACTGGCCGAAACCAAGGACCATCAGAACTGGGAACTGATCGGCAAGGTCGTGGAACAGGGCGGCGAACTGGCCAAGGTGCTGGAGCCCGCGTACAAGGCCGTGGAAAGCGACGAAGACCACCACCTGTACCACACGATGGGCTGGTGCCGGGAGCTGTGGATCCAGTCGCTGGGCATGCCCGCGGTGCTGCCGCCCCCGGAAGAGGTCAAGAAAGTCGAAACCGCGATCGGCGCCTCGCGTGCCGAACAGAGCCGCGACGAGATGCTCGGGCACAAGCACTGAGTTTCCACCGGCCGCACGCCCGGTCTCCGGCCATCCTTCTCCCCGCACGACGGGGAGAAGGAATGGGCGCACCGTCTTGCCGCCCACCTGGCTACCGGATCAGGGCTTCCTGCCGATGAAGGTGATCTCGCCCGAGGTTTCCAGCACGGCCAGTTCGATTTCCCCCAGCGTGGCGTAGCCTGCGGAACGGCGCGCGATGGCGAAGTCGTGCTCGCTCAGCGACTGGCGCGCCAGCTCATCGCGGAAGAGTTCGCCATGCCGCAGCAGGATCACCGGCTTGCCCTCCACCACCTGGTCGAAGGGGCGGCTGCGCGCGGAAAATTTGCCCACGCTCCAGTTCAGGCCCAGCAGCGTAGCCGCCAGGATCAGGCCGCCCAGCAACGAGGTGTCCTCGCCGATCAGCGAGTTCTGCACCGCCGTGCCCAGCAGCACCACCACCAGCAGATCGAACGGCGTGAACTGGCCCACGGTGCGCTTGCCGGTCAGGCGCACCATCAGCAGCACCACCACGTAGACGGCGACGGCACGCAACACGAATTCCCACCACGGCATGCCCAGTTCGAACAGGCTGCGCGCCACGCTTTCCATCGTCGTCACCTCGTCGTGTATCAGGGTTTGCCCGCCGGCCGCTCATCGCCGTCGGGCGTGTAGGCGGGCGGGGAATAGAAGTTGACCGTCTTCAGCGGCGTACGGCCGGTGGCGCGGATCTCGTGGCGTTCGCCGCGTTCGATCAGCAGCAGGCTGCCGGGCTTCAACGCGCGGCGCGCGCCTTCCACGATGGCCACGCCCTGGCCCTCGGCGACGAACAGCCACTGATCGGCGCCGCGATGGCGATTGTCCGGTCCGCCTTCCCTGCCACCGGGCCTGATGACCATCTGCGCCGCCTGCACACCGTTCGCCTCGAAGATCGGCAGGAAGCCGACGCCCATGCGCAGATGCCTGGATTTCATGGATCGTTTCTCGCCTGTTGCGCGGTCCGTGCGCAGCATCGGTCGTCGCACGTGCAGGTTCCGTCAAAAAAACGGCGGGGATTGCTCCCCGCCGCGTGCATTCCCTTGCTGCCTCACCTCAGTGAGGCCTGGATTCCGGAATGTTCACTTTGTCGATGCCGTGGATCACGCCATTCCTGGCCATGATGTCGGGCCGGGTGAGGTGGGCGCCGTCGATGCTGATCTGTCCGTCGGCAATCCTGATCGGCGCGCCCTGGCCCTGCACGGTGCGCGCGGACTGCCATTTGCCCACATCGGCCGTGGTCTTGCGGCCGGTGACCAGGTGATAGTTCACCAGCGCGGTGAGCTCATCCTTGTTGGACGGTTCCAGCAGGCGATCCAGCGTTCCGGCGGGCAACGCCGAGAACGCATCATCGGTCGGCGCGAACAGGGTGTACTGATCGCTGCCATTGAGGGATGCGGTCAGCCCTGCCTTGTCGATGGCATGGGCGAACGTGCCGAACGTGTGGTGGCTCCTCAGGGTGCCTACCAGGTTCTGTTGCACGAGGCCTTCTTTCTGCTGCATTTCCATGGGGGTTCCTGCGGGATGGACCCTTCCTGGGTCTCGTGGACGGCCAAGGCCGTGACCCGGCGCGATGCCAGGTGCAGCTCAATGCGGAGGATGTGGAAGACGTGGCGCGCGGCTGAGCAGCCGATACGGTATTGCGCCGTAGCTGCGCCACGATGCGCGCCCCGTCGTGACCGTGGCGTGACGCCCGCCTGTCCGAAACCGCGCCGTGCATGCTGGCGACGTGCTAGCGTGGCTTCACGCGGAATTCCGAAACTGGTTAACTTCCGCGCCCGCAGTGTGCCGGCTCGCACAACGTCCGGAGCCGCCATGAACACCAAGCTGCATCGCGTCATCTCGAATGCATCCGGCTTCCAGCGCGTCGCGCACCTGCTGAATGACCGCGCGGTGGAATGCGCCGAGAACGAAGGCTGGCCCATTCCGGCCGAGGCGCGCGAACCCATGCTGGTGGTCGTGCAGACCGGCGTGGTGCAACGCGTGGCGGTGTTCTTCGGGCAGCATCTCAAGCGCGAGATCCATTTCTGGTCCGGGCGCAAGGATGCACTGCGCAGGGCGAGACCGAGGCGCGCACTTCCGTCGCTGCTGCTGCACGCATCCGCCTCACCGTGATCACGCCGCCCGGGTGAGGCCACGGCCGCATCCGGCACTGCAGATCCCGATACCTCGCTTGGCCCCGGGCGCGTTGCGCATGCCGGGGCTGCATGGCTGGACAGTATTGCGGATGGAATGGCATGGTCGCCCTGCCCGCGACGGATGCGGTTCCCGCCGCCATCGCGCCACCCTGCACGGAGGCTCCATGAAGACCAAGTCCCTCGCCCTGTTGGCCGCACTCGCCCTGCACGCCGCGCCCGCGTTCGCCGCATCACCGCTGGTCGGCCGCTGGGCACTGGATGTGGCGACGTTGCCGATGCCCCCCGACGCCCGCCCGCGCAGCGTCACGATGGAATTCAGGCAGCCCGGCGACGGGATGTGGTCGACGCATATCGAGATCGTCGATCCGAATGGCGGCACGATGGATTCGGACGCCACCCTGGCGCTGGACGGGACACCCGGCAAGATCACCGGCAGCTACTGGGCCGACGTCGGCACGGCGAAGATGCCCGCCCCCAACGTGGTGGTGCTGCAGCTCGCCTACCAGGGCACGCCCTCCTCGACCCGCATCTACTCGGTGACGGAAGACGGCGGCACGCTGACCGAAACCAAGGCCGCCTTCCACAAGGACGGCACCCCGTTCCTGCAGACGACGACGTTCAAGCGGCTGCCCTGAAGGCGCACCCGCCCCACCTGCGGACCACCACCAACGAAAGGAACGTCGAAGTTCCGCCCGCCTCCCTCCGATTCCCCATGCACAAGGAACGCGCATTCGTGAAGCTACGCACCCGTCTTTCCGCCATCGCCCTGGCCCTGTTCGCTTGCGCACCGCCGCTCCATGCGGCGGACGCCATCCTTGATGAAGTCATCGCAGCGGCACGCACGCGAGGCGTGAATGGCCACCTGCCGGATTGGCCCGTCGTTGAACGCGACGCGTACGTGTTGCTGGCGGCCTCGCCCGGCGAAGCCGGTCGCACCGCTGCCATCCGACATGTCCTTGGCGCCCTCAAGGATGGGCATTCCTTCTACATGCCACCCCCGCCTTCGTCAGCGCCGTCCGGAGCAGCGGCCGGCACGTCCACCGGCAACCCGGCGGCACGCACGCCGAAGCCCATCGCGCAGGCGCATGGCGCCGTCGAAGGCGTCGGCCATCTGGCGATCAACGCCTGGAGCGGCGGCTCGGCCGAGACGCCCGCGGCGACGCGCGATGTGCGCGATGCACTCAACCAGTCACTGGCCAACGCCCCCTGCGGATTGATCGTCGACGTCGCCCACAATCCGGGTGGCAACATGTGGCCGATGATGGGCGGCATCGCGCCGCTGTACGACGAGGGCGTACTGGAGACCTTCCAGGGACGCAGCGGAGCGCCGCAGGTGGTCAACGTCCGCGACGGACAGCTGCGGATGAACGAAAGCGTGTTTCCGCGCGCGGAGCTGCCGGCCCTGGTACGCAAGCCCGCGCACCTCGCCGTCATCCTGGGGCCGGGCACAATGAGTTCCGGCGAGATCCTGGCACTGGGCTTCAAGGGCCAACGCAACGTGCGTTTCTTCGGCCAGCCCACCCGGGGCGCCACCACCGCCAACGCGAGCATGCGCTTGTCGAACGGCGGCATGGTGGCGTTGACCACCGCGCATATCCAGGACCGGCGTGGCGTGATCCACCAGGGGCCCGTCGTGCCTGACGAGACCACGGACCAGCCGCTGCAGGCCGCACGCGCGTGGCTGGTCAAGCAGTGCGCGCAACACTGACGCCGAGGTTGGCGTGAGCCTGCGGGCGATCCGCGGGGGTCCGGGCACAAGGAGGCACGGCGCCGCGCGAAGCGGTGGCGCACGCTCCCGGCATTGCTGCACGTGCCGTCCGCATCACCCGGATCGCTCCGCCCGGATGACGTCATCACTTCATCCGATGCTGCCAGACACCGACCTCTCCGTTCGCAGGCATGGCAAGGATGCCTGCGCCCAACGTAGGCGTGCGGCGTCCATGGCTGCGGCCAACCGCACCACCGCATGGCGTCACCGCCCTGGCGCAGCGCGCTGGTGGCGGTGCCGGCGGCCATGCTGAGCTGGCGCCCAGAGCATCCGCCATTGCGCGTCCGTGCGCTCCCCGCCGACCATGGCCGTCGTACGACCGCGCATGGACACGCGCCATGCCTCATCCACTCCGAGCCCGCCCATCGCCCATGTGTTCGTCTGAACGTCCTTCAACCTGTTGCGAACACGGTGCGACATGCCGATGACGCCTGCGCGCGCCAGCCGGCACGCGTTGCCGCCGTTCTGGCTGCCGGTGCTGGCCGGGCTGCCGCTGGGCGTCTGCCTGCTGGTGATGGCCATGCCGATCCTCGGCCACGGCAATGCCACGCTGGCACGCACGCTGTACCTGTCGGCGTTCGTGTTGTGGGTGCTGCCGCTGACCGCTTTGCAGCGATGGCTGTGGCGGCGCGGCATGGCGGTGTGGCGGATCGCGCTGGTGCTGCTGCTGGCGACCTATGCGATGGCGCTGGCCACGCGCCTGCTCAGTGTCGCACTTCAGGCCGCCACCTCAGGCAGCCTGGCGCGTCTTGTCGCGCCGGGCACGCTGGATGTCGGCTTGTTGTTCCGTGGCCTGGAAGGCGCCTGGCTGGTGCTGGTGGCGTACTGCGCGGTGCATGCGGTGGTGACGTACTACGCGGAGCTGCGCCACGAGCAGGCCCGGCACCTGGAGGCGCGTGCCCTGGCGCGTGATGCCGAACTGCGTGCACTGCGCTACCAGCTGCAGCCGCACTTCCTGTTCAACACGCTCAACGCGGTCTCCGCACTGGTCGCCGAGGAGCGGGGCCCGGAAGCACGGCAGATGCTGGCGCGGCTCGGCGACTTCCTGCGCGCGGTGCTCGACGCACGCGCGGGACACGAGGTGACGCTGGCCGAAGAGATCGTCATGACCGAAGCCTATCTGGAAGTGGAAAAAGCAAGGCTTGGCCGGCGCCTGCTGCTGTCGTGGCATGTCGGTGACGGCGTGCTCGGCGCGCACGTGCCCGGGCTGCTGCTGCAGCCGCTGGTGGAGAACGCGATCCGCCACGGCATCGCCCCGCGCAGTGCGCCGGGCCGCCTGGACATCCGCATCGCCCGCGACGATACGCAGCTGGATATCCGCATCGACAACGACCTTCCTGCGCCCGGCGAAGCACCACCACGATCGGAGGACGCGCGTACCGCCGTCGGCCTGGACAACGTGCGTGGCCGCCTCGCCCGGCTTTATCCGGACCACGCCGGCCTGCAGGCCGGCATCGATGCGGGGCGTTACCGCGTCCGGCTGACGTTGCCGCTGCGCACCGCGCCGGAGCCGGCCGCGTGATCCGCGTCTGCGTGGTCGACGACGAACCGCTGGCACGGCGCGGTGTACTGTCGTTGCTGGCGGCGTTCGACGATCTGCAGGTGGTGGGCGAGTACGAAGACGGCACCACCGCGCTGGCCGGCCTGCAGGCGCAGCCACCTGATCTGGTCTTCATGGATGTGCAGATGCCGGGCATGACCGGCCTGGACGTGCTGGCGGCGCTGCCGCCGCAACAGCGACCACTGGCGATCCTGCTGACCGCGCACGACAGCTTCGCGGTCAGGGCGTTCGCCCTGAACGCCGTCGACTACCTGCTCAAGCCCGTCGATGACGTGCGTTTCGCCGAGGCCATGACCCGCGCGCGCCAGCTGCTGCGCCTGCGTGACCTGGACACGGCGCGCACGCTGCCCGTCGCCGACGCGCCGACGCGGCACCTGGAGAAATTCTCGGTGCGGATCGGCCACCGCACGCTCTTCATCCGCGCCGCCAGCGTCGCGTGGATCGGCGCCGACGGCGATTACGCCGTGCTGCATGTCGGCGAACGCACGTACATCGTGCGCGAATCGCTGCACCAGCTCGCCGCGCAGCTGGACCCGGCGCGCTTCGTGCGCGTGCACCGCTCTTCCATCGTGCGCCTGGACCAGGTGGCGGAGCTGCAGCCGCTGACCAACCGCGATGCGGTGCTGCGGCTGCACGACGGCACGCCGGTGCGCGTCAGCCGCACCTACATCGACGCGCTGCTGTCTGCGCTGCACGCGGGCGGCTGATCCCGGCAACGGCGCGCGCGCACGCCGTCTCATCCGCCGCGCGGACACCGCCCCACCGGACCGGCGCAGCGCGTGCACGTGCAGCCGCACGCGCGACGACAACGCAGGATCGCGCCACTAGGGTGAGGGCTCCCCTTCCGGAGCCGTCCGATGCGCGTCACCTCCTTCCGTCCATTCGCGCCACTGCGCTTCATCGCATGCATGCTTGCGCTGTCCTGCACGGCGACGCCCGTGCTTGCCGCCGACACCTGCGGCGGGCCGTCCGACGATGCCGCCGCCATGACGGCGCAACAACTGCTGCAGGCCCTGGTGGCCACCAACGGTGTGCCGGGCATGGGCGCCGCCGTGTGGCGCGACGGTCGCGTGGTGTGGACCGGCTGCGCTGGACTGCGCGATGTCGAAGCCCGCATGCCGGTGCAGCGCGATACGGTGTTCCGGCTGGCCAGCGTCTCCAAGGTCATCGCCGCCACCGCGGCAGCGAAGCTGGCGGAAGAAGGTCGTATCGACATCGATGCGCCCGTCGGCGACGCACTGCCCTGGCTGCCGGCGACGTGGTCGCCGGTGACGGTGCGCCAGCTTGCCTCGCACACCTCCGGCGCTCCGCACTACGCCGGCAACGACCTCCAGGTGCTCGGTCGCGTCCGCTATCCGACCGCGCGCGATGCGGTCGGCATTTTCTCCGGCCGCGCGCTGCTGTCGGCCCCCGGGACCACCTACCGCTATTCGTCATGGGGCTACACGCTGCTCGGCGCGGTGATCGAAGCGCGTTCGGGCGAACACTTCCTCGACTACGTCCGCCACCACGTCACCGATGGGCTGGCGATCGGTGCCGACGGCGAAACGGATGGCGGACACGCTTCGCAGCTGTACGACATCGAACACGGCGCTGTGCGCCACGTACCGCGCACCGACATGAGCTATACCTGGCCCGGAGGTGGACTGGCCGCCACGCCCGAGGCGCTGGTCACCTTCGGCGGCCGCGTGCTGGAGCACCGCATCGTCGGCGCCGCGCGCTGGCAAGCGATGCGACAACCCATGCGACTGGCCAGCGGCGCTCCCGCGCATGACAGCACCTACGACGTCGGCTTCGGCTGGCGCATCGGCCGCGATGCTGACGGCGAACCCACCGCGCACCACGCCGGCATCACCACCGGCGCGCGCAGCATCCTGATGCTGTGGCCGGCGCAGCACACCGCTGCCAGCGTGCTGTCCAACGCGATGTGGGTATCGGCGATGGAGCCCACCGCACAGTTGCTGGCGGCGCCATTCCGCCCGCAACCGGACGGACTGGTCGCGGCGGCCTGCCCCGCCTCCGGTCGCGTGGCCGGCACGCTGAAGGGCGCGCGCTTCGACACCGAGGCTTCGTTCCGCATCGAGCACGGCCGCTGCGTCGGCGAACTGGCCGGCGCGGAACCGCTGCGCGCCTTCTTCGCCAATGCCTACGCGTGGCCCGGCCAGCGCCTGCGCATCGTCTCGCTGGCCAGCGACGGCTCGCTGTCGCGCGCCGCACTGGCCACGCCCTACGGCCTGTACGACCTGCGTGCTACCGGCGCACGCCGCTGGTCGGCAGCGTTCAACGCCGAGGCGACGCTCGAACTGACGCTGTGATCCCCGCGCGCGCTTCCGGGGTCTGCGCGCGTGTTGCCTCTCCGACCCCCATCATGAAAAGGATTCACACGATGCGTTTTCGCACCCTCGCCTGGAATGTCCTGGCACTCGGCTGCCTCATCGCTGCCGGCTGCAGCTCCATCGCCAGCCGCACCAACTCCCTGTCGGACGAACGCATCCTGTCCGAAACCGGTGGCGTGCTCGGTCTGTCCCCTTCGGAACTGACGATCGCGGAACGCCGCACCGAGGGCACCAACACCTACGTCACCCTCAAGGCCCGCAACGGCAAAACGTATGCCTGTACCGTCAACGGCGGCAACCTGCTGTCGTTCGGCATGACCAACCCGCCGGTGTGCCAGCCGCGCTGACGCCGTGCACGTCACCGGACGCTGACGGCGAACAGTGAGCGGGCGCACCCGCGCTCCGTTCGCCCCTCATCCGCCTTCGGCACCCTCTCCCCGCAAGCGGGGAGAGGGAGAACGCTCCTCCATGCCTCCTTTTCCCCACAGACGATGAGGGGAAGAAAAACGCCCCGCGCCATGAATCCTTCTCCCCGTTCACGGGGAGAAGGTGCCCGGAGGGCGGATGAGGGACGAGCAGAAAGGCGGTGCTGAAGCCACGTAGCCCGGGCAAGCGCAGCGCACCCGGGGCATCGGGACATGTCCGGCCCCGTGTGCCCGGATGCGGCCGCTGGCCGTATCCGGGCAACGCCGGCTTCGAAGGCGTCATGCACGCGCGACACGCAGCGGCAGTTGCGTTGCCCCTGGATCAAGACAGTTGCTCCACCGCGCGCGGGGCGAGGGAGAAGCATGAGCACTGCACGCCCCCCCCTTTTCATTCCCCGGGTGCGTTGCACTTGCGCGTGCTACCTGCCCGCACCCATCTCCAGATGGGTCAGGTACAAGCGCAGGTCGAACTCCAGCTGGTGGTAGTCGGGTTCCATGTGCGTGCACAGCTGATAGAAGGCCCTGTTGTGGTCGGCTTCCTTCAGGTGCGCCAGTTCATGCACCACGATCATCTTCAGGAACTCGGCGGGGGCATCGCGGAAGACGGTGGCGATGCGGATCTCGCGGCTGGCCTTGAGCCGGCTGCCGTGCACGCGTGAAATCGCGGTGTGGGTACCCAGCGCGTGCTTCATCACCTGCAGCGTGCTGTCGTAGGCCACCTTGCCCAGCGGCACCGAGCGGCGCAGGTGGCGTTCCTTGAGCGCCTGCACGTAGTCGTACAGCTGGCCGTCGCTGCGCACCGTATGCAGCTGGCCGTACTTGTCGGCCAGCATCGGGCCCAGCCGCTCCTGCGCGATCAGCGCACGCACGCGCGCCTGCAGGTCGGCGGGGTAACCGGCGAGGTATTTCAGGGCATCCATCGTGGGCGTGGACGGCGGGTGGAGGGCGGGGACGGCGGGTATGATGGCCCGGAAACCTCCTGCACGACACCACGACATGGCAAAGGGAAATCCGCTACAGGAACAGCTGCTCAAGGCAGGCCTGGTCAAGAAATCCAAACTGGCCGAGGTCGCACGTGAGCAGAACAAGGCGCGCCACGGCAAGGGACCGGCCGCGCCCAATGATATCCAGCGCGATGCGGAACGGGCACGCGCCGAGAAAGCCGAACGCGACCGCGCCATCGAAGCCGAGCGCAAGGCGCAGGCGCGCAGCGCGGAACTGCGTGCACAGGCGCGGCAGATCATCGAAGACCGCAAGGTGCCGCGCACGGGTGAAGTCGAATACCGCTTCACCGCGCACGGTGCCATCCGCACCGTGCTGGTCAACGACGACCTGCGACGGAAGCTGTCGGCCGGCGCGCTGGTGATCGTGCAGCTGGATGACCGCTACGAACTGCTGCCGCGCGTGGCCGCCGACAAGGTGCGCGAACGCGATGCCGGCATGATCGTGCTGGACCATGGCCAGGGCACCGACACCGGGGCCGCCACCTCCGAGGACGATGCGTACTACGCGCAGTTCCAGGTGCCCGACGACCTGATGTGGTGACAGAGACCGCCGCATCGCTTTGACAAGGAGTTCCACCATGCGCCTGCACCGCCTGCTTGCCTGCCTGCCGATCGCGTTGTTGCTGGCGTTGCCGCCGGCACGTGCCGTGGATGCCTCAACGGCGGTGGCGCCGCCGGTGGAAGACACCGGTACGTTGGCCGCCGCACCGTACCGCATCGACATTCCCGCCGACTGGAATGGCGAGCTGGTCATGCTGGTGCACGGCTTCGAGCCGGTCGGCGTGCCGCGCGCGTCGCCGTGGCCGGCCAACGAGGCCACGCCGGTGTTCCTGTCGAAGGGATACGCGGTGGCGCAGAGCGGGTTCGCGACGCAGGGCTGGGCGATGCGCGATGGCATCGACGATACCGAGCGCCTGCGCGCGCACTTCATCGAACGCCATGGCGCACCGCGTCGCACGTGGCTGGTGGGTTTCTCGATGGGCGGCGGCATCGCGGTGGCCAGTCTTGAACAGCAGCCGGCGCAGTACGACGGCGCGCTGTCGCTGTGCGGCGCCAACGTGCCGGGCGCACGGTTGGCGGAAGAGTTGTTCACCACGCTGGTGGCATTCGACGCGTTCTTCCCCGGCGCCACGGGCGTACCCGACGGTGGGCTGTCCGGTCCTGCCGCGGCGGAGCTCGGGCAGATGGACGTGATGAACGCGGTGACCGGCGCGTTGCCCGGCAACCCGGACGCCGCCGCGTTGCTGGCCAAGCACATGGAGGTACCTGTCGACGCGGTGCCCGGCATCGTCAGCCTGCATGCCCTGGTATTCAACGACATGCGACGCCGCGCGGGTGGGCTGCCGGTAGACAACACGCGCACGGTGTACACGGGGTTCGGCGACAACGCGGTGTTCAATGCAGCGGTGCCACGCCACGCGGGCGATGCGGCGGCGATGGCCTATGCAGCCAACGCACCGGCGCTCACCGGGCAGGTGCGCAAGCCGCTGGTGATCCAGTACAACACCGGCGACCCGACCATCGCGCCGCGTCTGCAGCCCCTCTATGCGGCCCTCGTGCGCGCGGGCGGGGACGTCATCGCACCGCTGGTGCTGCCCGACGCGGGCGAAGGGCATTGCGGGTTTTCCCCGGAACAGATCGGCGAGGCGTTCCGCACGTTGACGCAGTGGTCGGTCACGGGGAAACGGCCGGGCGGGGAGTGAGGCGCGGCCGGTATCGCCGGCCACGCACTGGTATTGCCGCAAAAGAAAGGCCCCGCGTTGTGGGGCCTTCTGCTGTCTGGGGCGGTCGCATGTCAGTCGTTGCCGCCGCTCCATTGTCGGATGTCCGGCGCGTGGCTGCGGCGAAAGCGCGAGGCCAGTTCGCGCCAGGCTCCATCGAGGCCCTCGTCCTTGCCGGCACCAGGGGAGGGCTTGAGCCGGAGCCGATTCGACGCGCGCTGCAGTCCGGGCTTTGTCGGCCATGGCGCCGACGGCATGGTCGAACTCAACGGCTTCCACGTTGCACTTCCAGACCTGAGGGTCGCCGTCGACAGCACGCTCGCCGAAGGGGCTGGGGATGTGCACCGGACATCGCAGGGGATGGATCAACACAGGCGCTACTCGCTTCCAGATGGCCGATGGGCACATTGCCGAGGGATTGATGTGCGGCGACGCGTTCGGGGGGATGAAGCAATTGGGTATGCTGCCCACGCCGGCGACGGGATCGGCGACGGGAGGCAGCTCGGCCGGTGGCACACCTCGCTGGAAAAGAGCCCGACATGGCGATACCGATGATGGAGACCGGGTCCGGATTCGGTCGCCGGGGCGTGGCCATCCTGGGGGCATGGACCTTGGTCGCTATGCTCTTCGCCGGGCAGGCCTGGTTCGCCGCCCAGGTGCGGGGCGAACCGCTGGCGTGGGTCCGCGCCAGTGTCATCTGGCTCGTCTGGGCCGCCGTCTGGGCTGCCCTCACGCCGGCTGCCCTCCGGCTTGCGGCACGGTTTCCGCTACAACGACCGCAGGTCCTCCGCGCGCTCGTGGTCCACGGCCTCGCTTCGGGGATCTGCGCCTTGGTCAACCTGGCGCTCTTCGCGCTGGCGGCGCCGATGATCGGCGCGGCCCAGGTCGAGCCCACCTGGTTCGGCACCTTCAACCGGCTGCTCGGCACGACGTTTCTCCTGAATCTCCCGGTGTACTGGCTCATCGTCGCTGTGGCACACGTGGAGCGTTTGGTGCGGACCGCCCGCGAAAAGGATCGTCGGCAGCTCCGCCTGGAAGCGCAGCTGGCGGACGCCCGCCTGCAGACATTGCGCACCCAGCTGCAGCCTCACTTCCTTTTCAACGCCCTGAACACGATCTCCGTGCTGATGCACGAGAATGCCGACTCGGCGGATCGGATCCTCTTGCAGCTGAGCGCCCTGCTGCGCCGCTCGCTCGACAGCAGCGAGGCGCATGAGGTGCCGCTTGGCGAGGAGATCGGCTTTCTGGAAAGCTATCTCGAGATCGAGCAGGCCCGCTTCGAGGGGCGTCTGAGCTACCGAATCACAGTCCCCGACGAGGTGCGTGAAGCGCGGGTCCCCAACCTGATCCTCCAGCCCCTGGTTGAGAACGCCCTGCGCCATGGACTGGCCACGCGCGCAGGACCTGGGCACATCGAAATCAGGGCGGACCGGCAGGACGATGCCCTGCTGCTGCGCGTTTCGGATGACGGCCGAGGATTGCCACCGTCGACGACCGAACGCATCGGCCTGGCGAACACGCGGGCGAGGTTGCGCTTGCTGTATGCGGACAGGCAGCGCTTCGAAGTGCGAAATTCCGACGACGGCGGCGTCATCGCCGAGATCGAGCTACCCTGGCGCACTGTCGCATGACCCTCCGCGTACTGATCGTTGACGATGAACCAGTCGCCCGCCGCGGGATAGTGCGGCTCCTGCGGCAGGAGCCGGACATCGAAGTCGTCGAAGAGTGCGAGGACGGTGGAGCGGCCATATCGGCCATCAGCGCGCATTCGCCCGACCTCGTCTTCCTCGATGTGCAGATGCCCGAACTGGATGGCTTCGCCGTCATCGAAGCCATCGGCGGCAACCGCATGCCGGCGGTCGTGTTCGTGACCGCATTCGATCAACACGCTGTGCGCGCGTTCGATGCCCAAGCGATCGACTACGTGCTGAAGCCGATCGATCCGGAACGCTTCCGCCGTGCGCTGCAGCGCGCCCGTTCCCACGTCGGCCATCCCGATGACAGCTTCGCCCGCCGCGTTTCCGAGGTGCTGAAATCGATCGATCGAAGTGCATCTCATCGCTATCCCACGCGACTCGCAATCCGTTCAGAGGGACGCGTCCGATTGCTCGACATCGACGAGGTCGATCGCATCGTCGCCGCAGGAAACTACGTCGAGATCCACACGGGCGCGAAACAGCACCTGCTGCGCGAGACGATGGCCAGCCTCGAGTCCCGCCTGGATCCACAATGTTTCATCCGGGTATCACGCGCAGCGATCGTCAGCATCGCCCGGATTCGCGAAGTCCAGCCACTGTTCAATGGCGATTTCGTCGTTCTCCTCAAGAACGGGGCGCAGGTCAACGGCAGTCGCCGTTATCGGGCGGCGCTCGACGTGTTGCTTCGCTGAGCGCCGTTTTCCGCTCCGCTCGCTATGCGGGCAATACGACAGAGTGCGCTCCGCCGCCCGGGAGGGGGGATCTCAACCGCAGACTTCAGGGATCGCGGCCAACGCAGTCGCTGCATGCAGCCCTGCGGCACCCGTGGACGTTCCTTGAGCTGCGTGGCCACGCCTTCGATGTCGGCGCGCAATCGTGGCAGCGCGGCTCATCACGAAGTTCAGCGCGCACCCCGGAGCCATGATCGACAACATGCCGGCAGCACCGAGGTGTGACGCGCTCCCGTCACTCCGCAGCCACCACTCATCCCGCCACCACGTCCACCCGACACCAAGGGGGCGCGAGCGGTCGTGCACGACCCCATCATCCGCAACACGCGCTTCCGCGTTTCGGAGATGGTCATGAAAACCTGCAATATCCTGCTGTCCGCAATGGCAACACTCGTCGCCCTCACCGGCATGACTCCGTGCGGAGCCACTGCGTCCGACGGCGTTCGCGCCGAGTCTCTGGAACTCAACAAGTCGGTCACCCGTAGGGTATACGAGGAAGGCCTCAATCAGGGTCGATTCGAAGTGCCGTACAGCGCGGACTTCGTGGGCCACGGCGGCAGGAGAAACTTCACCCATGCCGACGGCATGGCAGAAGCCAAGGGATGGCGCGAGGCGTTTCCGGATCTCAACATCACGGTCGACAAACAGGTTGCCGAGCGCGATCTGGTGGCCGTGCACTGGACCGCGCGCGGGACCAACACCGGCACAGGGAATGGCATTCCGGCGACCGGTCGCGCAGTGCAGATCACGGGCACGACGCTGTTTCGAATGGCGGACGGACGAATCGCCGAGGAATGGACCTGCGCCGATTCGTTTGGGCTGATGAAGCAACTGGGCCTGTTGGCGACGCCGGCAGCAGCGCCAGCGCGATAGGTTGGCGTGAGCGTACGAACCCCGAAGCCGGGCACGCACCATTCGTCGGCCCGCGTGGGGCCGCTTCATTCATCGGGAGGGTGCAACCACCATCTGACCGCGCGTGCCGGGCACGCGCGGGAGGTTCTCAGCGCCAGCTCGCCTTGCGCGAGGGCTGCGGGGGCGTGGGGGCCGGGTCGATGGTGGGCACCAGCATCGACAGCCGCGCCTTGGCGAACTCGCCGCCGCCGTCGACATCCAGCTTGCCCACGCTGTTGGCGTTGATCAGGCCGGTGTCCAGGAACACCTCCTCGCCCACCGTCAACGGATGACGGGCACTGCACAGCTTCGACGGCACATGCAGCACGCTGATGCCATCACGCTGCCATTTGGTCTCCGGCACCAGCCGGCGGACGATGGAACCATCCACCCAGACTTCCACCGAATCCGACGACACCGACCGGCACTTGCCGATCCCAACATCAAAAGCCATGCACCCTCCTACAGGGCGGTATGCGTAAGCGTGAACAGGAAGCCACGCGCTTCAAGCAGGGCACGCATCCGCCTTTCGGCCGGTGCGCGATGGAATTGGCGGCCCGCCCACAGACTGAAGCACGGGCGACCGGTGTTGTGGCTGTGGCCAAGCTCGCGCCGGGACACCGCGATATCGAGCGACTCGCACGCCGTGGCCCACATCACCCGCAGGTCGCCGGGACCAATGGATTGCTGCGATCCCAGATGGAGAATGAACACCTGGACCTGCTGGTTCGTCATACACACCTCCTCGGCGCGCGCTCAGTCGCGTTCGGTAAGCCGAGAGGGAGAGAAATCGGCCCGCGGGAGGCGGCGGAGGAGACTGCCAGTCAGCCAGGACAGGTATACGCCCTTGGGGGCGTGACCGCAAACCCGTGTTCATGCTTTGCGACGCGCGTGCGATGCGGTTGCACGGTACTGCGGTGCTACCACGCGATGCGTGGACGCGCCAATCGCCAGCCCAGCCCCGACCACCGGCTTGCATGCCGCGACAGTGCGTCGCGGATCACCGCTTCGCTGCCCGCGATGTGCAGTTCGCGCCGGGCGCGGGTGATGCCGGTGTAGACCAGCTCGCGCGACAGCACGCGGTTGCCGCGTGCCGGCAGCAGCAGCCAGACCGCGTCGAACTCGCTGCCCTGCGCCTTGTGTACGGTCATGGCGAATGCGGACTCGTGCGCGGGCAGCGAGGCGGGATGGAAGGCGCGCGGCTGTGCGGGTGTGTCGCCCGGGAACCAGGCCAGCAACACGCCTTGCGCATCGCGGAAACACAGCCCGATGTCGCCGTTGAACAGGCGGTGGCGATAGCTGTTCTCGGTGACGATGACCAGCTGGCCGTGGAAGTGTCCCTGCCCGGCGCGCTGCAGGCCGGTGCCGCCCTCCACCAGCAGGCGCTCGATGCGCGCGTTCAACGTGCGCGCGCCCTGCGGGCCTTCACGCACGGCGGTGAGGATGCGCAGGCGCGCGGACAGTGCCAGCGCGTCGGTGGGCGTGGCGGCTTCGCCCAGCGCGCGCCAGTGCGACAACAGGTCTTCGCGCTGCATGTCCAGCGGATCGGCCAGGTCTTCATGGAACCGCACGCCGGCCAGCGTGTCGCCGCGCAGCAGCGACAGCGTGGCGGAGGCATCGCCTTCGCGCACCGCGGCGGCCAGCGGCGCCAGCTGCAAGGCCTCGCTCTGGCGCCATCCGCGCTGCAGGTGCACGCGGATGCCGGCGAAGCGGCCCGGTCGCTGATCCCCGCCTGCATGGTGATCAGCGGGCGGAGCATCGCCGAGCAGCGGGCGGAGCGCCCCCGCATCCTGCATGCCGATGTCGTTGCCTTCCCCCGCCGCGCTGAGGATGGCGGCCAGCACGTCGCCCGCTTCCACCGATGGCAACTGGTCCGGATCGCCCAGCAGCACCAGGCGCGTGCCATCGGCCACGGCGTCCACCAGCTTGGCCATCAGGGGCAGGTCGATCATCGAGGCTTCGTCGACGACCACCACGTCGAACGGCAGCGGGTTGTCGGCGTGATGGCGGAAGCGGGGCGAATCCGGAATCGTGCCGAGCAACCGGTGCAGGGTGGTGCCCGTGGTGGGCAGCGCCGCGAGCAGGTCGGCGTCCACGCCCTGCGCCGCCAAAGCCTGCACTGCATGGCGGACGCTCTCGGCCATGCGTTCGGCGGCGCGGCCGGTAGGCGCGGCCAGGGCGATGCGCGGCGCGGCGCGGCCCGCGTGCTGCGCCTGTGCGGCCAGCAGCACCAGCAGGCGCGCGGTGGTGGTGGTCTTGCCGGTACCGGGACCGCCCGTGACCAGCAGCAGGGCATGGCGCAGCGCGAGCGCGGCGGCACGCGCCTGGTGAGCATCATGCGCGGCCGGCGGAAACAGCTGTGCGAACACGGGCGCGAGCGCATCGATGCCGGTTGCCGGCACCGCGTGCGCGGCGAGGCGTTGCAGGCCGAGCGCGAGCGCGCGTTCGTACTCGCGATAACGGCGCAGGTAGAGCAGGTCCTGTTCCAGCACCAGCGGCGCGTGCGGATCGGCGATGGCATCGGCATCGTCCGGCGTGGCCACCCAGCGCGAGGCGGCAAGGCATGCGCGCCACGCATCGGCGGATGGCCAGTCGATGGGGGCTTCGGCATCGAGCAGTGCCTGCGGCTCGCGCAGCGAGAGTCCGGCATGGCCCTTGGCGACGGCGAGCGACGCCAGCGCGGCAGCGGCCAGTACCGTGTCGGGCGTGGACGCATCCAGGCGGCGCAGGCTCTGCGCGAGGGCGTGGTCCAGGGTGCGCAGGTGGCCGTGGCGGAACAGGGCATCGAGCAGGCTCATGCGGCCGCCTCCTGACCGTGGCCGGCGAACAGGGCATCGAGTGCATGCACGAGTTCCGGCGCGAAGCGCTGCGCATGCACACCGAGCGACGCATCGCGCGCGGGTTCGAGCCCGCGGCAGAACACGTAGCGGATGCCGCCGAAGTCGCGTGCGTAGTCGTAGCCGTCGCCCAGGCGGAAACGCAGCCAGCGGTGCAGCGCGACGGTGTAGACCAGGGCCTGCAGGTCGTACTCGCTGTGCGCCATCGCGACGGCCAGCGCGGGCGCGTCGTAGCGCGGCAGGCGGTTGGACTTGTAGTCGAGCACGTACCAGCGCCCGTCGCGCACGTAGGTCAAATCGATCTTGCCGGTCATCAACCCTTCCAGCCGCGAGCGCAGGCCGAACCCCTGGCGCGCGCGCACCACGCCATGCGCGTGCAGCAGCGCCAGCAACGCCGGCACGGCGGTGGACGCCAGGGCGAAGTGGAATTCGATTTCGGCACGCCGCTCGTATTCGCCCAGCGCATGCAGTGCGCCGCCCTCGGGCAGCACGACGGTCAGCGTGCGCCCAACCAGCGAGGTGAGCAGCGCGATGCCGTCGGCCAGGTCGTCCTGGGCGTAGCCTTCCCTGCGCAGCGCGGCGAGCAGGGCGGCATGCTCTCCTTCAGGCGCCGCATCCCCCGCCTGCCACTGCGCCCATGCGCTGAAGCGGGTGTCTTCGAGCGCCGCGTGCAGCACGTTGCCGAAACGGCTGCCGCTGAAGCGCGGGTCGTATACGTCGGCGGTGATGTCGGGGGATGCGTCTGCGTCATCGGGCGGCTGCACCAGTTCGTCTGCGGCCGCGCCATCGGCCTCGGTGGAGGCAGCATCGACGGCGTGGCCTGCATCGGCATGCGCAAGCTGGGTGAAGCTGTAGACCCACCAGTCGGGCGCGATGGAACGCCGGGCGATGCGGGCAGGCGGCACCGCGCCCTCCGCCACGGGCGGCAACCACGGCAATGCCGCCGGCGGCGACGTGGGGTCGATGCGGATGCCCGGGTCGCGCGCCAGCAGGGCGTCGGCATCGCGCACCATCGCCCACAGCGGTGACTGGGCGTGCTGGTAGAAGGCGCCCGCTGCCAGCCACAGCGCGTGGCAGGCACGGGTCAGGCCGACGTACAACAGGCGCGCATCTTCGGCGCGCTGTGCCTCGCTCCATTGCGCCTTGGCCGCGCTCCAGCCGGAGACTTCGTCCTGCAGCTTCCAGTGCAGCACGCGGCCGTCCGCGTCGGTGACGACGACACGCTGGCCGGGATCGGGCGCCTTGCCGCCGATGCCTGCGTACGGCAGGAACACCAGCGGATACTCCAGGCCCTTGCTCTTGTGCAGTGTCACCACCTGCACGCGGTGCGCGTCGGATTCCAGCCGCAGCAGCTGCGCGTCGTCATCGGCGCCGGTGCCGGCATCGGCGATGGCAGCGGCCAGCCAGTCGACGAGGCCGGGCAGGCCGAGCGTACGGGCGTCGGCCTCCTGCAGCATTTCGGCCGTCTGCAGGTAGTTGGTGAGCCTGCGCTCACCGTCGAGCAGGCCGAGCAGGCGCGGGGCGTGCTCCGCGCACAGGTCGTTGACCAGCGCCAGCGGGCCGCCGCGTTGCAGGCGTTCGCGCCAGTCCTGCGCGCGTTGCTGCCAGCGGCGCATCGCATCACCGTCGGTCTCGAGTGCGGCGATGCCGGTGGCATCCACGCCCAGCAGGACGGTGGACAGCGCGGCGCGCAGATGGCCGTCGTCCGCGCCGTGCATCAATGTGCGCAGCAGCGCGTGCAGTTCGCGCGCTTCCGGCGTGGCGAACAGGCTGAGCTTGCCAGCGGCGACAGCCGGAATGCCGACCTCGGCCAGCGCGGCACGGATGCGGGTGGCATCCCGGTGCGTGCGGACCAGCACGGCGATGTCGCCAGGCTGCACGGGTTTGCCTCCGATCGTCGCGTTGCCGGCGCGCGCATCCGTCAGCACACGGTGGATGGCAGCCACGCAGGCGGCGGTGGCCAGCTCACGCGAGGTGCCTGCGTCCCAGGGCTTGAGCTTGCCGTCCGGTCCGGGCGCTGGCGCTGGCGCCTGCCACACGGTTAGCGCGGGTGCGGCTGCGCCATGGCGCTGGAAATCGTCATCGTGGCGGGTGCCTCCAGGCGCGACCGGATGGAAACGGATGCGCACATCGACGAACGCGTCGTCGCCGGCCTGTGCGTACAACGCTTCGATGGCGCGCAGCACCGAGGGCCGCGAGCGGAAGTTGTGCGAGAGCGGCGGCGCGGCGACGGCATCGGCCTGCGTGGCAAGATAGGTTTCCACATCGCCGCCACGGAAACCGTAGATGGCCTGCTTGGGATCCCCGATGACGAACAGCGCCGGCTGCGGACTTCTGCTGCCGAACACGCGGTCGAAGATGCGCCACTGGCGTGGATCGGTGTCTTGGAATTCATCGACCAGCGCGACGCGGTACTGCGCCCGCAGGCGCTGCACCAGGGCGTCCGCCTGCGGCGTTTCGAGCGCATCCGCGACGCCGTCGATCAGGTCGTCGTAGGTCTGCACACGCAGCTGCTGTTTGCGCAGCACCAGCCGCGCGCGGGCATCGTCGCGCAGGCGATGCAGCAGGGCGACGCGGCGCGCTTCGCGGTAGGCGTCGACGCGGTCCTGCGCCTGCAGGTAGGCATCGATGGCATGCGTCAGCGGCGATTCCGGTGTGCGGCCCGCGCCGGCCTTGCTGGTTTTCTGCAGCAGCGCCTCATGGCGCAGCTGCGGCAGCTTGTCGTGCGCGAACGGCATGCCAGCATCGTCCGCGGCCGCCCACGCTTGCAGCGCGTCGAACAGCCCGGTGATCCACTCGACCTTGTAGCTACCGCCATGCAGCACCTTGCCCTCCACTGCGGCGACCAGGGCGTCACGGAACGCGTTCCCGTGCGCGCGATACGCGGCGGCGAGTGCTTCGCCCGCCGCGCACAAGGCGGGTGCGGGCCCGGCAGGCAGCGGATCGACGGGGTGCGGCTGCAACCGCTGTTCGCGCAGCAACGCGGGCAGGTCGGCCGCCAAGGCGTCGGGGCCGCCCTTCCACAGCGCAAGCAGATCATCCGCACCGTCATCGTCCGCGCCATGCGCGCGCCACAGGTCCGCGGCGATTTCATGCCGCAGCGATGCGTCGTTGGCGAGCAACGGCGGCGCATCGAAACCGTGCCCGCTTTCCAGGGCGTGTTCGCGCAGCACCCGTGCACAGAAGCCGTGGATGGTGAACACCGCCGCCAGGTCCATGCCATCGGCGGCTTCGCGCAGACGCCGATGCAGTGCGGCGGGAGGCTCACCACTCCGCGCGAGATGCGCATCGAGGAGCGCACGCGTCAATGCCGCTTCCGGCCCTTCATCGGCGGCGGCGACCGCGGGCAGCGATGCCGCCAGCAGCAGACGGGCACGGATGCGCGCGCGCAGCTCCTGGGTGGCAGCCTCGGTGAAGGTGACGGCCAGGACTTCGCCGATGCGCAAGCCGCTTTCGACCACCAGCCGCGCGACCAGCGTGGCCAGGGTGAAGGTCTTGCCGGTACCGGCAGAGGCCTCGATGGACTGCACGCCATCGAGCGGCAGCGCGAGATAGGGATCGTGCGCGAGGGTCATCCGGCGTCCTCCGCGTCGAAGACGGGGGCCAGCGCGCGCAGGGCATCGGGATCGGTACCGGTGTAGACCTCACCCTGCGTGACCGCCAGATAGATCGACATCGAAAGATCCGCGAACCGCAGCCGTGTTGCGTCATCGGTGAACGGATCGCACCCGCGCAGCGCGAGCCGCAGCGCATCTCCGCTGCCTTCGCTCCAGCTGCGCTCGCTTCCGTACCATTTCTTCGCCGCTTCCTTCAGGCCCGCTTCCATGTCGGGCGCGGCGGCGAAGAATTCCCAACCGCTGTAAGGCGCGAACGGCAGCGGTTCGCGCAGGCCCTGTTCGCGCAGCCAGAGCAGGTGCCGGAGCACCGTGCGCGCCTGGTCCGGAGCGAGTGGCGGACGCACGTGGGGACCGAACGGATGGCCGGATGCCGGCTTCCTGCCGCCTTCGTGGAATTGAACCAGGGGCAGCGCCAGGCCGGCCGCACTGGCGAGCAGCCAGTCCAGGCCGTCGCGGATCGCCGCGTTTCCGCCCGGAGCACCGATGCGAACGCGGGCAAGCCCGTGCGGATACACGCCCGCCAGCGTGCCGTGCAATGCGACGCCGTCGATGTCCACCTCGATGCGCTGCGTCGCCGGCGACTTGCCGCCGGTCCAGTCGGCGAAGGCTCGTGCGTACGGCGTGACCTCGCTGCGCAGCGCGGCCAGCGTGCGCCGCCCCAGCGGACCCGAAGGCAGCAGGGCGCGGGCGCGCAGGGCGGCATGCAGCGTGGCGTCATCGTCGCCCTGCAGCACCCCGGCGAACACGGCCGCCTGCACTTCGCTGCGCGCCAGGCCGCGGCCCGGCAACAGCAACGGTTCGACGTCGTCGCCCGTCTCGTCGATCCCGTCCAGCCGCAGGCCGAGCCGCTCGCGCAGGAACTGCTCGGCCGGTGCGGTCAGGAAGCGGCGCAGCAGGTCGAGCGACAGCGGGGAGCCGGCGTCGGCAGGTGGCGGCATCGCGTCGCCCGGGAACCAGCGCGGCAGGGGCGAGCGCCGCCCTGCCAGCTGGCCGGCGGCGGGATGCCATTGCCGGCGGTAGCTGAAGCGGCGTGGGTCGTCGTCGCCACCGAACGCCGCCGGCGAGAACGGCTGCAGCGGGTGATGAACCACCAGTGCCCTGGCGACGGACGCCGGATCGGCATGCTGCTGCGCGGCGGCGTCGATGAGTTCACTGACCAGCACCGACGGTTCGCGTGCGCTGCCGTCGCGCGGATCGGCGCCGAGATAACTGAGAAGGAACACGTCCTGCGCGGCGGCGAACAGTTGCAGGAACAGGAAGCGGTCGTCTTCGCGCAGCGAGCGGTCGCCATGCCGGCGCTTGTCGGTACCGAGTTCGGCCGTGAGCTTGCTGAGGCCGGCGGCGGGATCGCGGCGCGGGTAGTCGCCATCGTTCATGCCGAGCACGCAGATCACGCGGAACGGCAGCAGCCGCATCGGCACCATGCGGCCGAAGCTGATGCCGCCGGTCAGCAGGGGCGCGCGCGTATCGGCTTCGGCAAGTGTGGTGGTGAAGTGTGCGCGCACCACGTCGGCCGGCACGGTGTCGGCATAGCCCGCTTTCTCCGCCTGCGCGGCGAAGTCGTCGATGAGCATGCGCAGGCGGTCGAGTGCGCGCTGGCGGACAGGCAGGGCAGGTTCGCGCGGCAGCAGTGCGGCGAGCAGTCCGAGCAGCCGTTCGCGCCATTGCGCGGGCGTGATCGCCTCGCCCAGAGATTTCTGGTGGCGGGCCAGCACGCGCAGCAGGCGGACCAGGATGTCGAGCGCGTCGAGCGCGCTGCCTTCCAGTTCCGGCCAGGGGGCGACGCCGGCGATGTCGTCTTGCGTGCCGCTGGCGTGGCCCAGCAAGAGGCGATCGAGTGCGAACTGCCAGGTGTAGGCATCGTCGGCGGGTGCGCCGTGTGCGGCACGGTGCTTCGCATCCAGTCCCCAGCGCGCGCCCGCGGCCTGCAGCCACGCGTGCAGGCGCTCGAAGGCGGGGGCATCGAGACCGGCCGCGTCCGCGATGGGCGCACTGGCGAGGAGATCGAGGATCTCGTGGGTGCCGAAGCGCGAGACCGGCAGGCCGAGCAGGCGCACGAACACGTCGGCCAACGGCTCGCCGGCCAGCGGACTGGTGTCGGCCAGCGCGTACGGCAACCGGTCGCCATCGCCCGGCGCGCCGAACACGGCTTCCAGGTAGGGCACGTACGGGTCGATGTCCGGCGCCAGCACCGCAATTTCGCGCGGCTGCAGCGGCGGATCGAAGCGGTCGTCCTCCAGCAACGCACGCAGCTGGTCGTGCAGCACCTGCAGTTCGCGCAGGCGCGTGTGGCAGGCGTGCACCTGCAGGCTGGGATCGTCGGTGCGCAGGGCCGGCAGCAGGTCGAGCGGCTGCGCGCGGCGATGGAACAGGTCCGACTGCAGTCGCCGCAGCAGGCTGCCCTGGAACTTGCCGCCCCCCGCACCGGGATCGGCATGGCCGCGCACGTCCAGGCTGGGATGCACCAGTTCGTAACCGCCGATCACGGCCATGAAATCGCGTCCCGCCGCACCCCAGGCCTGCAGCAGGCGGGCGTCGGCGGTCGTGTCGTCCTCGGTGCCCGCACGCAGGCGTTGCAGGTCG
The DNA here is from genome assembly GCF_057773125.1 of Pseudoxanthomonas sp. 97-1-1. Taxonomy (NCBI): domain Bacteria; kingdom Pseudomonadati; phylum Pseudomonadota; class Gammaproteobacteria; order Lysobacterales; family Lysobacteraceae; genus Pseudoxanthomonas; species Pseudoxanthomonas sp. 97-1-1. The sequence continues at coordinate 346,706 of NZ_JBYMTJ010000004.1, forward strand.
CCCCAGTAGTCCTTCACCGGCGAAGGGACATAGAAATGCAGCGTGCCCACGCGCGCCTGAGTGGCCAGCACGCGCAGCACGTCGGGCGAGACATTGAGCGTGGCGAACGCGAACACGCGCGGCGGCAGTCCCTGCGGCAACGGCTGGCCCGCGCCCTCGAAGCGGTCGAGATAGCGCTGGATGCGCCGCGCACGGTAGTCGTGGCCACCGGCGACGTGGCGCCACAGGATCGCCTGCGGGTCGTCGGGATCGGCGCCACTTTCCCAGCGCAGCAACCAGTCGCGACGCCAGGCCTGGTACTTCTCGAACACGTCAGCCAGTTCCCCCGCCAGCGCCCACGGCTTGAGTGGATCGGGCCGGCGCGACGCGGCACCCGCCAGGTAGGCGGCGATCTGCACCATGGCCGGACGCGCGAGCAGCACGGGGTCGGTCAGCGCGGCGTACAGCCGCCAGTGCAGCGTCGCGGCATCGAGATCGTCGCCCTCGCCCGGCACATTGGCGTCCAGCGCACGTGCGACGAACTCGCCAGGGGTGAGGAATTCCAGGTTCGCGGCGATGCCGTGCTCGGTGGCCAGCGTGGCCTGCAGCCAGCGCCGCATCGCGACCTGCGGAATCAGCACGGTGTCCGGCGTCAGCAGCGGCACGCCGGGCGCGGGCGTACTCAATTCCCGCGCCAGCAGGCCCGCCAGCACCTCCAGCGCGTTGGAGTGGTAGAGGCGGAAGTCGGGCGTGGCGTCGGTCGTCATCGTCGCCGGCATTGTGCCGGATCGCGGTCGCAGTCCCCGAGACGGCAGCGTTTGGGCCACAGCATCCCGCACGGAAACCGCACGCGGATACGACATGGCCGCGACATGGGTGCCACAATAATCAAACTGCGCGGTACGGTTTATGTTCAGCCGCTGGCCGCGAAGCTACGCCGTTGTTTTTCCGTTAACCCCTTGCTGGTCCGCCGACGACGCCCATGACGCCTGCCGACGCCCCTGCCGTGCACCTGTCCGGACTCCGCCTCGATCGCGGCGGCCGCACGATCCTGCGCGGCATCGACCTGACCGTGCCCCGTGGCAGCATCGCCGCTGTGCTCGGCCCGTCCGGCAGCGGCAAGTCGACGATGCTCGCGGCGCTGACAGGCGAGCTGCCGCCGGCCGCAGGCACCGTGGAAGTGTTCGGCCAGCCCGTCCCGCACCGCAGCCGCGCGCTGCTGGAGATGCGCAAGGGCATTGGTGTGCTGCTGCAGGGCAACGGCCTGCTGACCGACCTGACGGTGGCCGAGAACGTCGCGCTGCCGTTGCGCACGCACACGAAACTGCCGGACGCACTGATCCGCCGGCTGGTGGAATTCAAGTTGAATGCGGTCGGCCTGCGCGCCGCCGCTGACGCCTATCCGCGCGAACTGTCCGGCGGCATGGCACGCCGCGTGGCGCTGGCCCGCGCGCTGGCGCTGGACCCGCCGCTGATGATCTACGACGAACCGCTGACCGGGCTGGACCCGATCGCCAGCGGCGTGATCATGAGCCTGATCCAGCGCCTCAACGACACCCTGGGACTGACCAGCATCATCGTGACCCATCACGTGCATGAAACCCTGCCCATCGCCGACCAGGCGGTGGTGATCGCCAACGGCGGACTGGTGTTCTCCGGCACGCCGGCCGAACTGGAAGCGACGTCCGACCCGCTGGTGAAGCAGTTCCTGCGCGGCGAACCGGATGGCCCGATCGCGTTCGACACGGTCAAGCGCGGGGAGGCTGCGTGATGCGTTATTGCACGGCGCAGATTGTCTCTCTCGTCATCCCGGCGAACGCCGGGATCCATGTTGATTTTGATTCTGCTCGCAAGGCCCGGAGCAACCGCAAGAGCACAATGGATTCCGGCGTTCGCCGAAATGACGGCTCAAGCGCGGCAGACGGCGCTGTTGGGGAGGTGCACTGATGCCCTTCGTCGAAGCCACCCGTTCGCTGGGCCGTGCCGGCCTGTTCTCGCTGTCGGTGTTCCGTGCCTCGAAGCCGACCCGCGACTTCTTCGCCGAGCTCACCCGCGAGATCTACAAGATCGGCGGCCGCTCACTGCCGATCATCGCGGTGGGCGGTGCGTTCGTGGGCCTGGTGCTGACGCTGCAGGGCTACCGCACGCTGACCACGTTCGGCGCCAGTGATGCGCTGTCCACGTTGCTCGGCCTGTCGCTGTACCGCGAACTGGGGCCGGTGCTGACCGCGCTGCTGTTCATCGGCCGCGCCGGCAGCTCCATCGCCGCCGAGCTGGGCCTGATGCGCGCCACCGACCAGATCAAGGCGCTGGAGCTGATGGCCATCGATCCGGTGGCCAAGGCCGTGGCGCCGCGCTTCTGGGCGGCGGTGCTGACGGTGCCGCTGCTGACCGGCTTCTTCTGCTCGCTGGCGATCAGCGCGAGCTATTTCGAAGCCGTGCACGTGCTCGGCCTGGACAACGGCACGTTCTGGTCGGCGCTGCAGAACAGCGTGGATTTCTGGGACGACTTCGGCGTGGCCCTGCTGAAGTCGGCGGTCTTCGGCGGTACGGCCGCGCTGGTCGCGGCCTACGTGGGCTTCCACGCCGAGCCGACCATCGAGGGCACCTCCGTGGCCACCACCCGCGCGGTGGTGAATGCCTCGCTGCTGGTGCTGATGTTCAATTTCGTCATGTCTGCATTGCTTTTCAGGAGCTGACCCATGTCCGTCCGTGGACCCCGTCTTGAGTTCGCCGTCGGCGCCTTCCTGCTGCTGGCCCTGGCCTCGCTGCTGGTGCTGGCGCTGGCTTCCACCAACAAGCGCTTCGGCGTGGGCGGCGGCAGCTACGAGCTGACTGCGCGCTTCTCCAACCTCGGCCAGCTGCGCAAGCAGGCCCCGGTGAAGATCGGCGGCGTGGTCATCGGTCAGGTGGCCGACATCCGCCTGGACCCGGTCAAGTTCGACTCGCTGGTCACGCTGTCCATCGACAGCCAGTACAAGGACCTGCCGGCCGACACCGCCGCCGGCATCTTCACCAGCGGCCTGCTGGGCGAGAACTACATTGGCCTGTCGCCGGGCGGTGATCCCGAAGTCCTGAAGCCCGGCGAGGAGATCGCCTTCACCCAGCCGGCGGTCGATCTGCTGCAGCTGGCCGGCAAGTACATGTTCAGCGGCGGCACCAACAATGCCGGTGCAGGCTCCGGGGAAACCCCGGCCAGCGGCGAGACTGCCGCGCCCCCCGTTACGGAAGAACCCACACCATGAAGACCCTGATGAAGCCCTCCCTCCTGTCCGTCGTGCTGTCTGCCGCGCTGCTGGCGTCCGCGCCGGTCGCCGTCTTCGCACAGGCAGCGGCGCCCGCCACCGCTACCAGGCAGAACACCGCCAGCCAGGTCGTGCTGGCCAGCAGCACGCGCATCCTGACCACGCTCGACCAGCGCCGTGCCGAATTCAAGTCGAATCCGGCCGCGCTGCGCCAGTTCGTCACCGGCGAGTTCAACACGCTGTTCGACGGCGATTACGCTGCCCGCCTGGTGCTGGGCGTGCACGGCCGCGGCGCCTCCGATGCCGACGTGAAGCTGTTCGGCCAGGCCCTGACCGAGCGCCTGCTGTCGGCGTACGGTGCGCGCCTGGCGGACTTCAATGCCCGCCTCAAGGTGCGGGTGAAGTCCGAAACGCCGCTGCCCGGCGGGCGCGGCGTGAAGGTCGACACCGAGTTCCTGCAGCCCGACCAGACCGTCACCCCGATCACCTTCTACGCGCGCAACGTGGGTGGCCAGTGGAAGGTGTTCGACGTGCTGCCGGAAGGCGTGTCCTTCGTGCAGACGTTCAAGACCCAGTTCGACACGCCGCTGCGGCAGAAGTCCATCGCCCAGGTGGCCGCGGACCTGAAGTCCGGCAAGCTGCAGGTCAACGGCAGTGCCAGCGGCCGCTGACGCCAGCGTCCGCCGGGACGGTGAGGCGCTCGTGTTCGCGGGCGCGCTGGACCGCGCGGCGGCGGCAGCGCTGTGGCCACAGCTCACGGCGCAGCTGGCCGGCGTGCAACGCATTGTCCTGACCAACGTCACTACCGTCGACAGCGCCGGGCTGGCACTGTTGGCCGAGCTGGCCGCGCGACTGCGCGCCGGCGGCGCCGCTCCCCGTTTCGAAGGACAGCCCGCAGGTCTCGCCGACCTCCAGGCCGCGTATCGCCTGACGCCGGAACTGGATTTCCCGGCGTAACCCCCACCCCCGCCGTTTTGCAGGAATCAGGATGAATCTGTTCCGCCTCAGCACCGTCGTCCTGCTCGCCGCCCTGGCGACCGCATGTGCGTCGGCGCCCAAATCCTCGACAGCCGCGCCGGCCGACGCGGTGGTGATCGACAGCACCGCGTCGGCCCCGTTGCCGACCGAACCGCCCATCGACCCGGCCAGCATCGACACGCCTGCGCCGGCGATGGACACCGCCACGGCGTCGGAGGGCGAGGACGACTTCGCCGCCATCTACGGCCAGGGTGCCTACGACCCGGTGGCCGATCCGACCCTCCCCGCACCCGCACAGTCGCCGACCGCCTACGACCCGTGGGAGAAGTTCAACCGGAAGGTGCACGCGTTCAACAACGTCGTCGACCGTGCGGTCGCACGCCCGCTGGCCCGTGCCTACGTGGCGGCGGTGCCGCGACCCGTGCGCTTGGGCGTTGGCAACTTCTTCGACAACCTGCGCCAGCCGCTGACGATGGTGAACCAGCTGCTGCAGGGGCGTCCGCGCGATGCCACGCAGACGTTCGGCCGCTTCCTGCTGAACTCCACGGTCGGCATCGGCGGCATCTTCGACCCCGCCAGCGACCTCAAGATGAAGCGCCGCAGCGAGGATTTCGGCCAGACGCTCGGTACCTGGGGCTGGAAGCGCTCTCGTTATGTGGAGCTGCCATTCTTCGGTCCCCGTACCGTGCGTGATGTGCTCGGACTGGCAGGCGACATGCCGCTCAGTCCGACCCGGTACGTGGAAGACGACAAAACCCGCATCTTCCTGCAGGGGCTGAACCTGGTGGACACGCGCGCCCAGCTGCTGTCGCTGGACAGCCTGCGCGAAGGCGCGGTGGACGATTACGCGCTGGTCCGCGATTCGTGGCTGCAGCGCCGCAATTACCAGATCGAAAGCCACCGCACGCCGAAGCAGACCGAAGAAGAACTGCCGGAGTACCTGCAGGACGAGAGCACCCCCACCGTGCCGGCGGACGCCATGCCGATGCCGGAGATCAGCGGCGGCGGTTGAGGCGGGATTGGAATGCGATCAAAGACAACGGCGCCATTAGGCGCCGTTGTCTTTTGGCTGTTGCCCTCTCCCTGCGCAGCGGGGAGAAGGAACAACGCCCGACGCCTCACTCTGCTTCGTCGCCGCCCAGCAGCTTCTGCGTTTCCTCCCCCGGCAACGCTTCGACGCCGCGCAGCTGGCGCTCGATCGCGCGCGTACGCACCCCCGCCTGCTTGATGCTGTTCTGCACCGTGTCCAACTGGCTGTTGGCTTTCTCCAGCACCGTGGCGAACTTGCCGAACTCGGTCTTCACCGCTCCCAGCAGCACGCGTACCTCGCTGGAACGCTTCTCGATGGCCAGCGTGCGGAAGCCCATCTGCAGGCTGTTGAGCAGTGCCGCCAGCGTGGTCGGGCCGGCGATGACGATGCGGTAGTCGCGCTGCAACGCATCGACCAGGCCCGGACGGCGGATGGCTTCCGCATACAGGCCTTCGGTGGCCAGGAAGAGCACCGCGAAATCGGTGGTGTGGGGAGGCACCACGTATTTTTCGTTGATCGACTTCGCCTGCACCTTGATCGCGCGTTCCAGCTGCGTGGCCGCGACACGCATCGCATCGGCGTCGCCGCGCTCCTGCGCTTCGATCAGCTTCTCGTAATCCTCGCGCGGGAACTTGGCATCGATGGGCAGCCACACCGGCACGTCGCCATCCTGCCGGCCAGGTAGGCGGATGGCGAAATCGACGGCTTCGTTGCTGTCCGGACGCACCTTCACGCTGCGCGCGAACTGCTCGGCCGTCAGCACCTGCTCCAGCAGGTTCTCCAGCTGCACCTCGCCCCAGCCGCCGCGATCCTTGACGTTGCTCAGCACGCGCTTGAGGTCGCCGACACCGGTGGCGAGCTGCTGCATTTCGCCCAGGCCGCGCTGGACCGCCTCCAGCCGCTCGGACACCAGCGAGAACGACGCATCGAGCCGCTGCGTCAGGGTGGCCTGCAGCTTTTCGTCCACCGTCGCACGCATCTGCTCCAGCTTCTGCGCGTTGTCGGCCTGCAGTTCCTTCAGGCGATCCTCCAGCGTGGCGCGCATCTCGCCGATCCGCTGCTCGTTGCGCTGGGTCAGTTCGTTGAGCCGCTGACCCAGTGTGTCGGCGAAGCGCTGCTGCGACTCGGATGCTTCCAGGCGCCCCTTGCGCGCGTCTTCGGTCAAGGTATCGCGCAGCACGTCCAGGCGCTGGTCGGTGCGGGTGCTGAGATCGGCCAGGTTGCGGGCAAAGCCGTCGATGCGGGCCTCCTGCGCGCGCGACAACCCCTCCAGCTGCTCGCGCAACTCGCCACGGCCCTCGCGCTGCTCGTCGCGCAGCGCCCGTTCCAGCAGGTCACCGATGCGGGCCTCCGGACGGCGCAGCACCAGCACCGCCAGCAGCACGACGGCGAAGGCCACAAGAATCAGCAGGAGGACGAGCAGGGTCTGGGAATCCATGCGGACAGTGTAGCCGCTGGCGTCTCATCGCCTGAGCCGGCCACGGCGCGAACGCCCTCGCACAGGAAGCGCGCGCCGCGTCACGGGACGTGGAGATGCGGCTTGACCCGCTCGAGCCGGCGGCGCACAGTCGCCGCGCACTGACCGCTTGGGGAAAGCCGGCATGCTGCAACGCCTCCGCACGCTGATGGGCGCCGCGCCCGATCCGCTGCCCGCACTCGCCGGCGCGCGGATCGCCGCATTGCGCGACGCGCTGGGCGAACCCGAATACATCGACCGCGACGACGACCGCCGGCACCGCGTGGACGTGCACGTGTACGCACGCGAGTTCTCCGGCGGCGGCGACACCGGCCACGTGCTGGTCACCAGTGGCATGAGCGACCGCCTGATGACGATGCCGGCGGGCTATGACGGCGATGAATCCGCCGCGCGCGAGCTGTTCTGGTACGTCCGCGAGCCGCATCCGGACTTCATCGCCCAGCTGCGCTGGCTGGCCAAACTGCCGTTCGCCGAAGGCAGCTGGCTGGGTTACGGCCATACCGTGCCCATGCCCGTGCCCCCCCTGGCCGCCTCGCCGTTCTCCACGTTCCTGCTGCTGCCGCCCGCGGTCGCGGCGGACCGGCACCTGTTCGACAACCTGCATCTGCACGGCCATGGCATAGAGACCCTGGTGGTGCACCTGCTGTCGGATGCGGAGTACGACCTGGTGCGATCTGACGAAGGCCTGGACGTGTTCCTCGACCTGCTGGATGTGCACCACTACCCGCAGGTGTTCGATCCGTCGCGATCGTCCTACCTCTGAGCGATCCCGCATCGCGTGGTGCGGCGCCGATTGCCAGCCCGTGCCCTGCCCGCTTAGGCTGCGGGCGGCCCCGGGGCGGGGATTGCGCCGGCGGGTCCTGTCCTCCCCTCACCATTCCTGCGCCGGCTCATCGCCGGCATGCAGTCCCGTTGACGCATTCGAGGAGTTTCCATGACCTGGCTACGGCGCAAATCCATCGACCGGATCACCGAGCACGAAGAGGGCCGCCGACTGGTTCCCACGCTGAGCTGGCCGCACCTGGTGGCGCTGGGTATCGGGGCCATCGTCGGTACCGGTATCTACACGCTGATCGGCGTGGGCGCCGAGAAGGCCGGGCCCGCGGTACTGATCTCGTTCGTGGTCGCCGGCATCGTCTGCGCGTGCGCCGCGCTGGCCTACGCCGAACTCTCGACGATGATGCCCGCCGCCGGCAGCGCGTACACCTACAGCTATGGCGTGCTTGGCGAAGCGATCGCGTGGATCGTGGGCTGGAGCCTGATCCTGGAATACTCGCTGGTCGTCAGCACGGTGGCCGTGGGCTGGTCGGGCTATTTCGTCGGCTTCCTCGAATGGGTGCAGCAGAGCTTCGGCTGGAACGTCACCCTGCCCGTAGCGCTGTCGGCCGGTCCGCATGCCGGCGGCCTGATCAACCTGCCGGCCATCGTCATCACGTTCCTCGTCGCGGGGATGCTGATCGCGGGGACGCGCGAAAGCGCGACGCTCAATGCGGTCCTGGTGGTGCTCAAGCTGATCGCACTGGCGGTGTTCATCGCGGTCGCACTGCCGGCCTTCAACCCGGACAACCTGCAGCCGTTCATGCCGTACGGCTTCCCGAAATCGATCGGGCCCGATGGGGTCGAACGCGGCGTGATGGCGGCGGCGGCGATCATCTTCTTCGCGTTCTACGGCTTCGATGCGATCTCCACCGCAGCCGAGGAAACCAAGAATCCCGGCCGCGATCTTTCCATCGGCATCATCGGCTCGATGGTCGGCTGCACGCTGATCTACCTGGTGGTGGCGGTGGCCGCGGTGGGCGCCCTGAGCTACACGGTCTTCGGCCAGAGCGCCGAGCCGCTGGCGCTGATCATGCGTGAACTCGGCCACGGCACGGCCGCGCTGGTCATCGGCATCGTGGCGATCATCGCGCTGCCGACGGTGCTGCTGGCGTTCTTCTACGGGCAGAGCCGCATCTTCTTCGTGATGTCGCGCGACGGCCTGTTGCCGCGCAATCTGTCGAAGGTCAACGCGCGTACCGGCACGCCGGTGGCGATCACCGTGTTCACCGCGGTGCTGGTGGCGGCGCTGGCCGGCGTGGCGCGCCTGGACGAGATCGCCGCGCTCGCCAACGCCGGCACGCTGGCGGCCTTCGTCGCGGTGGGCGTGTGCCTGCTGGTGCTGCGCGCGCGTGAACCGGAGCGCAAGCGCGTGTTTCGCACGCCGCTGGCGTGGGTGGTCGGCCCCGTCGCAATTTTGGGCTGCCTGTACCTGTTCTGGAGCCTGCCGCAGCGCACGCAGCTGTGGTTCCTGGTGTGGAACGCGGTCGGCATCGTGGTCTACCTGGCCTATGGTCGCCGCAACAGCATGCTGGCCAAGGGCGGCGACGCCTGATCGCGTCACGCAGCAACGAAACGGACAAGCGGGCTTCGGCCCGCTTTTTCTTTGCCCGCGCCCATCGATGCATTTCCCCATACGCCTGCGTGTGCACGCGTGACGCTTCATTCCCGGCGCCTGCGGCACTAAGATGCCGCGCAGGCACACCATCCCCCGGGTTACGACGTTGATCATCCATCCCAAAGTCCGCGGCTTCATCTGCACCACCACCCATCCGCTCGGTTGCGAGCTCAACGTGCGTGACCAGATCGCCGCCACGCGTGCACAGGGCGTTCGCACCGACGGACCGAAGAAGGTGCTGGTGATCGGTGCGTCCAGCGGCTACGGCCTTGCGGCGCGCATCAGCGCGGCCTTCGGCTTCGGCGCGGACACGCTGGGTGTGTTCTTCGAGAAGCCGGGCAACGAGAAGAAGCCCGGCACGGCCGGCTGGTACAACTCGGCCGCGTTCGACAAGTTCGCCAAGGAAGCCGGCCTGTACAGCAAGTCGATCAACGGTGACGCATTCTCCGACGAGGCGCGTGCGAAGGTCATCGAACTGATCAAGGGCGAAATGGGCGGCAAGGTCGACTTGGTGGTCTATTCGCTGGCTTCGCCGGTGCGCAAACTGCCCACCACCGGCGAAGTGAAGCGCTCGGCACTGAAGCCCATCGGCGCGCCGTACACGTCCACCGCCATCGACACCAACAAGGACGCCATCACCCAGGCCACCATCGAACCCGCCACCGAGCAGGAGATCGCCGACACCGTCACCGTGATGGGCGGACAGGACTGGGAACTGTGGATCGATGCGCTGGACAAGGCCGCTGTACTGGCCGATGGCGCGCGCACGGTCGCCTTCAGCTACATCGGCACCGACATCACCTGGCCGATCTACTGGCACGGCGCGCTGGGTCGCGCCAAGGTGGACCTGGACGAGACCGCGCAGCGCCTGGACGCACGCCTGAAGACCACTGGCGGCACCGCGAACGTCGCCGTGCTGAAGTCGGTGGTGACCCAGGCCAGCTCCGCGATCCCGGTGATGCCGCTGTACATCAGCATCGTCTTCAAGGTGATGAAGGAACTGGGCCTGCACGAAGGCACCATCGAACAGCTGGACCGCCTGTATCGCGAGCGCATGTACCGCACCGACGGCACGCCGGCCGAAACCGACGACGAGAACCGCCTGCGCCTGGACGACTGGGAACTGAAACCCGAAGTGCAGGCCCAGGCCAAGGCGCTGTGGCCGCAGGTGACCACGGAAAACCTGTTCCAGCTGACCGACTACGCGAACTACAAGCACGAGTTCCTGAAGCTGTTCGGCTTCGAGCGCAGCGACGTGGACTACGACGCCGAGGTGGACCCGGACGTGCAGTTCGACTGCATCGAGCTGTCGCCGGAAGGCTGAGCGTCCCGCGTGTAGCGCAAGAAAAGGCGGGCTCCGGCCCGCTTTTTTCTTTCCCGTCCTGTAGGAGCGACGTAAGTCGCGACCGCACGGCCGGACAACAAGGACATCATCAGCAATCGCAGGTGCGCCGGATGCTCGTCCGGCGCCATCGACACCTGTCAGCGTGCAGTCGCGACTTACGTCGCTCCTACAGGGAAGCGGGCCTGCAATCCGGACCCAGCGCACGGATACGCATGCCGCGCACGTACACGGCGTTGCCGTGGTCCTGCAGGGCGAGGTGGCCGCGACGCGCCTTGGCGAAGTCCGCCTGCCCGGCGAACTTGCTGGCCGCCACGCGCTGGCGCCAGTCTTCGCTGCCGGTGTCGTACACCGCGACGCGTGCGCCATTGAGCCAGTGCTCCACGCGCGAGCCACAGGCGACGATGCGCGCGTGGTTGTAGTCATCGATGGTGCGCAGCATGTCGCGGGTCGGTGCGACCAGGTCGTACGCCGCGCCCGCGCGATGACTGGGGACGATGCGGTCCTCGGCCTCACGATCGTCAAGCAGCTGGTACTCGACCGCGCGTGCCCACACCGGCGAGGCATCGACCGCGCGATAGAACAAACCGCTGTTGCCGGCCACAGGTAGGCGCCATTCGAATTCCAGTTCGAAATCGCCGTACGTGCCGACGCTGATGATGTCGCCACCGCCCGCCACCGTGAGCGCGAGTTCGCCGTCGCTTACCTGCCAGCGCGGATCCAGCGTGGACGCGCCGATGCTGCGCCATTGCGCGGTATCAGCGAGCGATTGCCACGGCGCGGCCGGCGTGGAGGCACATCCCGCGATCAGGACGGCCAGCAGGATCGATACGATCCGCCTGCCGCGCATGTTCAGTCGACCACGCGGCAGAACACGGCCTTGAGGTAGCGCGACTCCTGCACGTGCGCCATGAACGGATGGTCGGGACCGGCGCCGGCGACTTTCAGGATCTGGATCGTCCTGCCGGAGAAGTACGCGGCACGGCGCAGCATGTCGAGGAATTGTTCCTCGCTGACCAGGCCGGTGCACGAGAACGTGGCGAACAGGCCTCCGGGCTTCACCACGCCCAGCGCCAGCTTGTTCATGTCGAGGTACTTCTTCAGCGCGGCGATCACCTGCTCGCGGTCGCGCGTCATCTTGGCCGGGTCCAGGATCACCACGTCGTACTGCTCGCCGCGGTTCGCCGCATCACGCAGGTACGGGAAGATGTCGGCCTGCACGAACTTCGGCCGCACATTGTTGAGCTTGGCGTTGCCCTTGGCGATCTGGATGACGTCCTGGTCGATGTCCACGCCGATGACCTCGGACGCACCGCGCGCCGCGGCATACACCGCGAAGCCGCCGGTATTGCAGCACAGGTCCAGCACGGTCTTGCCTTCCACCTGCCGGCTCAGCCATTCGCGGTTCTCGCGCTGGTCGGCAAAGAAACCGGTCTTGTGCGCGCCCGCGGGATCGGCGCGGAACTTCACGCCGTATTCGGTGATGACCTCGGCTTCGGTGGTGGTGTTGCCGTGGAAGTCGAAGCTTTCCTGCTTCTGCACGTGTTCGTCGGCGAAGCTGTGGAAACGGCAACCCGGGAACTGCTCGCGCAGCGCCTCGTAGATCCATTCGCGATGGCGGAACATGCCGGCGGCGAAGAACTCCACCACGATCAAGTCGCCATAGCGGTCGACGACCAGGCCGGACAGGCCGTCACCTTCGGCATGCACCACGCGCCAAGCATCGCTGATGGCATCCAGCTTCAGCACGTCGCGACGGAGTGAGACCGCGTCGGCGATCTTGCGCGAGAACCAGCCGGCATCCACCGGAATGTCCGGATGCGTCTCCAGGATGCGCACGGCGATCCGCGAGTGACCGTTGTAGAAACCGCGGCCGATCCACTCCCCGTCCACGCCGACGACCTCCACGACCGTGCCTGGCTTGGGTTTGGCGGCGGGCTTCTCTACCAGCTTCTGGAAGATCCACGGGTGGCTGGAACGCCAGGCGTTCTTCAGGCGTACGGTCGGGTTGGGGGTATTCATGAACGCATTTTACCCGCGCGGTTGACCGCATCGCGTGCCACCCGGACAATTCGCGGCAGAAGGGGAGTAGCTCCCAACGTGCCGGCCGTCATTTCGAGCAGCGATGCTCCGGTCCCACGGCAGCCCACCGGGCTGTGAGCGAGACCTTCGCCGCGATGGCGAAGGCACCCCCGGACTCCCGTTTCCCCGGTTTCCGAGATGTCCGCGCCTGCGGCCGTCCTCCACTTTTTCGGGAATCTCGATGGAAACGATTGGCAACCCCTGGTTATGGGCCGGCTTTGGCGGCCTGGTGGTGATCGCGCTGCTGGTGGACCTGGTGCTGATGCGCCACGGCGGCGCGCACAAGGTGACGTTCAAGGAAGCGATGTGGTGGAGCCTGGGCTGGATCGCCCTGGCCATGGCGTTCAATGGCGGCCTGTGGTGGTACGTGAACGAAACCGCCGGTCTGGTCGAAGCCAACCGCGTGGGCCTGGAGTTCCTGACCGGCTACCTGGTCGAGAAGGCGCTGGCGGTCGACAACATCTTCGTGTTCCTGATGGTGATGACCTACTTCGCGGTGCCGGAGGAGCAGCGCCAGCGCGTGCTGGTGATCGGTATCCTGGGTGCCATCGTCCTGCGCAGCATCCTGATCTTCGCGGGCGCGGCGCTGCTGGCGAAGTTCCACTGGCTGCTCTACCTCTTCGGCGCGTTCCTGCTGCTGACCGGCATCAAGATGTGGTTCGCCGCCGGCAAGGAACCCGACCTGGAGAAGAACCCGGCACTGCGCTGGATGCGCAACCACCTGAAGTTGACCGATGGCTACCGCGGTGCGGCGCTGAGCGTGCGCGAGAACGGCGTGCGCTGGTTCACCCCGCTGTTCGTGGTGCTGGTGCTGATCGGCGTGACCGACGTGATCTTCGCGGTGGACAGCATCCCGGCGATCTTCGCGATCACCTCCGACCCGTTCATCGTGCTGACCTCGAACGTGTTCGCGGTGCTGGGCCTGCGCGCGATGTTCTTCCTGCTGGCGGGCATGGCCGACCGCTTCCACCTGCTGCCGTATGGGCTGGCGGTGGTGCTGGGTTTCATCGGCACCAAGATGCTGCTGATCGACGTGTACAAGATCCCGGTGCCCTGGGCGCTGGGCACGGTGGCGCTGATCCTGGGCGTGACCGTCGCGCTGAGCCTCGCGCGGCCGGCCAAGCCCGACGCAACGGGCTGACCGGCAACTGGCAGACCATCCCGCACGCGGGATGGTCTGTCCATCATGACCCGGCCTTGCATTCGCCCGGGCCGCCGCCAGAACTGGACCATGGACCTGCACCCCGACGACCCGGCGTTCGATCCGGAATCCCAACAGCGCCACGACCGCAGACGGCTGCTGCGCGCGCTCAACCTGAGCCTGGCGTTCGTGCTGTTGCTGGCCATCGTGTACTCGGCCCAGAACAGCTTCGACGTGCGTGCCTTCACCATCTCGCCACTGTCGGTGGAGGGCCTGCTCGGCATCCTCACTGCGCCGCTGCTGCATGGCTCGCTGGAACATATCGCCGCGAACGCCTCCGCCCTGCTGATCCTCGGCACGCTGGCCGGCGCCGTCTATCCGCGCGCCACGCTGTGGGCGATTCCGCTGGTGTGGCTGGGCGCCGGGCTTGGCCCGTGGCTGCTGGCCGATCCGGGCACGCACACGCTGGGTGCCAGTGGCCTGACCCACGGCCTGATGTTCATGATCTTCATGCTGGGCCTGCTGCGTCGCGACCGCGCGGCGATCGCGGCCGGCATGATCGCCTTCCTGTTCTACGGCGGCATGGTGCTGACCGTGCTGCCGCGCGAAGCCGGCGTGTCATGGCAGGCGCACCTGGGTGGCGCCGTGGCGGGATTGATCGCGGCGTTCCTGTTCCGTCGCCTGGATCCCGAATTGCCGAAGAAGAAGTACAGCTGGGAGATCGAGGAAGAGGAAGCCACCGCGCGTGTCGACGATGAACTCGAACTGCCGGCGCCGCGCGAAGTCCCGCTGCTGTGGTTGCGCCCGGAGCATCCGGAAGAGGAACAACGCGGCGTGGTGTTGCGCTTCCCTCCGCGCGAGCCGCCGACGTTGTGATCCCCCGCTGGGAGCGATGAAAGTCGCGACGGGATGGCACTTGGTCTAGGACAAAAGGAAAAGGCAGACCATCTCGATCTGCCTTTTCTTCCTCCGGATGATGACGCGGTGCCCGGTCGCGACCCACGTCGCTCCTACAGTGGAACCATCAGAACTTCGCGCTGAACTCCACACCCACCGTGCGCGGCTCGTTGATGAAACCGGTCAGGTTGTTGAAGTCGATGCCGCCGACGATGCGACGCTGGTCGGTGATGTTGCGGCCGAACAGTGCGACCTCGTAGTCGCCGTAACCCCATCCGTAACCGACGCGCAGGCCGCCTTCCAGCGATGACTTCCCGGTGAACTCGATGGAGTCATACAGGAAGAAATTCACTTCGCTGCGATAGGCCCAATCGGTGTAGACGTACAGTTCGCTGCCCTCGCCCAGGCCGACGCTGTAGCGCGCGGTGAAGTTGTGCACCCACTTCGGCGCCTGCGGCAGGCGATTGCCGCCGATGTAGTAGCGGCCCGTCGGATCGCCGTTCTCGTCCAGCACTTCTTCATCGGTCACGGTGCAGGCCGCACAGACGGCGACATTCAGGTCGTCGTCCTTGATCTCGGTGTCGTTGTAGCTGCTACCCAGCGTGACCAGCAGGTTGTCCAGTACGTAGGCCTGCAGGTCCAGTTCGAAGCCCTTGCCCACCGACTTCTCGGCATTGACCAGGATGTTGGCATTGGCAGCGCCGCCGACGGCGGTCAGCTGCTGATCCTTGACGCGGTAGTAGAAGACGCCCGCGCTCAGGCGTGCGCGCTTGTCCCAGAAGTCGGCCTTCACGCCCGTCTCGAACGAGGTGACGGTTTCCGGACCGGCGACCGACTTGCCGTTGAATGCGCCGGCAGCCTGAATACTACTGCCGCGGAAGCCGGTGGCAGCGCGTGCATAGACGTTGACGTCGTCATTGACCGCGTAGGTCGCCGACAGGTCCCAGTTGAACTTCTTGTCTTCCGGCGATGCGGAAAGGTCGCCATCGGGCTCAAGCGCCGCCAGCTGCGCCAGCGTGCACTTGCCCGCCAGCACGCAGGCGGCGAAGCCGGTGTTCCAGTAGTCCTCGACCGTCAGTTCCTTCTCGTCGACGGTGTAGCGCATGCCGGCGCGCAGCTCCAGCTGGTCGGTCGCCTGCCATGTCACCGCGCCGAACGCCGCCCATGCGTCATTGGTCTGGCGGATGCGCTGGTAACCATCCTGGGCACTGTTGTTGAGCGAGTCGTAGCTGAAGCTTTCGACGCGATAGTCTTCCTTGAAGTAGAACAGGCCCGCCTGCCAGTTCACCGGGCCATCGAAGGCCGACTCGATGCGGAGTTCCTGCGTCCACTGCGAATGATCCGGGATGCCGTCGGCGGTTTCCGACGCGAACGGGATCACGCCGGGACCGGAGTCGGGCAGGAACACCGCGCCATAACCACCGTCGATGTCGCCACGGTTGATGGTTTCAACACTCTCGTAACCGGTGATCGAGTGCAGCGTGTAGTCACCCAGGTTCCAGCGCAGGCGCGCGCTGGCACCTTGGGACTCCAGCTCGGAATAGTTCAGGCCATCCTGCGACACCTTGTTTTCGTCGAAACCAGCGACGAAGTCGTTGGTACCCGGCTCGATGATGTTGGCGCGGAACAGGCGCGCAGTGCCATTGAGCTTGCGCGCATGCGCGTTGAGCAGCGCCTCGAAGCCATCGCCTTCGTACAGGAACTGGACACGGCCGGCCGACTCGTCATAGCCCTCGAAGCCGTCGTTCGGACCCGGGTAGGTGTTCTCCACCCAGTCGTCGCGGCGCTGGTAGAGCACCGACGCGCGCGCGGACCAGTTCTCGCTCAGTGCGCCACCGACGGCGCCTTCCAGGTTCCACATGTTGTCGCTGCCAACACCTACCTTGCCGTAGCCGCTGGTTTCCTGCGACGGCTTGGCGGACTCGAACTTCACTACGCCGGCCGGCGTGTTGCGGCCGAACAGCGAACCTTGTGGACCGCGCAGCACTTCGATCTGGTCCAGGTCAAACAGCGGGAAGCCCTTCAGGATCGGGTTTTCCTGCACCACGTCGTCATACACCAGCGATACCGGCTGCGAAGTGTTCAGGCGGAAATCGGTGTTGCCGTAGCCGCGGATGTAGAAACGCGGGAACGCGCGACCGAACGAGGACTCGATATTGAGGCTGGGCACGCGGCCCGACAGGAAGCGGATGTCGGTGCCGCCTGACGCCAGCACGCCCAGCTGTTCGCCGTTGATGGTGCTGATCGACACCGGCACATCCTGGATGTTCTCGACCTTGCGCTGCGCGGTCACTTCGACCGTGTCGAGGGTGGTTGCGCTCTGCGTCGCGGGCTCGGCTGGTGCGGGCGTTTCCTGGGCGAAGGCGGTGCCGAAAGGCAGCAGCGCGGCGATGGCAAAGGCGAGGCGATGCGGCCGGGCGACGGCCGGGCGGAGTCGGGACATGGCGGTGGCTTTCCGAGTGGGTGGGAGTCGGGGCGCGCGGAGGCGCTAGCACGCGAATGTTGCATTACAGCAACAACAGGGGCAATGGCCGGAAGTCCCGTTCCTGACGAAGGTAACGGCGGTTGCCCTCCACAGTCGGTATTTCCGTACGCCCGGCAGCCGGTCGGTACGTTCAGGCCACCGACGTGACCGGTGGCAGGTGACGGCACGCGGGGACGGCGGGCTAGACTCGGCGCCCTTTCCCCTCCTCAGGATGGCGCCCATGACGCACTGGTTCTTCAATCTCCCCGGCAGTCCGGACCGCACCGGTCCGCTGGACGAAGAGGCGGCGCGCAGCCATGCCCAGCGCAACCCCGGCGCATTGGCCTGGCGTGAAGGCATGCGCGAATGGAAGCCCGTACGCGAGCTGCCGGAGCTGGCCGGCCAGGCTGCGCCGCCGCCCCACCTGCCACCGCTGCCGGGCTCCGGCGGGCGCAAGGCGGCGGACGAGATCGACTTCCGCATCGGCGGCGGCGACATGCAGTTCGTCGAAGTGGAACTGGACCCCGGCGAAAGCGCCATCGCCGAAGCCGGCGCGCTGATGTTCAAGGACAGCAGCGTGCAGATGGACACCGTGTTCGGCGACGGCTCGCACAGCGGCCAAGGTGGCGGCTTCATGGACAAGCTGTTCTCGGCCGGCAAGCGCGTGCTGACCGGCGAGAGCCTGTTCACCACCATGTACACGCATACCGGCCAGGGCAAGGCGAAGGTCGCCTTCGCGGCGCCCTACCCCGGCACCGTACTGGCGATGAAGCTGGACGACCACGGCGGCCGCCTGATCTGCCAGAAGGACAGCTTCCTGGCCGGCGCGCGCGGCGTCACCGTCGGCATCCACCTGCAGCGCAAGATCCTGACCGGCCTGTTCGGCGGCGAGGGCTTCATCATGCAGAAGCTGGAAGGCGACGGCTGGGTATTCGTGCACGCCGGCGGCACCGTGGTGGAACGCGAGCTGCAGGCGGGCGAACGCATCGACGTGGACACCGGCTGCGTGGTGGCCTACCACGCCAGCGTGAACATGGACGTGCGCCCGGTCAGCGGCATCAAGAGTATGTTCTTCGGCGGCGAAGGCGTGTTCCTCGCCACGCTGACAGGGCCGGGCAAGGTGTGGATGCAGTCGTTGCCGTTCTCGCGCCTGGCCGGCCGCATGCTGCAGGCCGCGCCGCAGGGTGGCAGCCAGAATCGGGGCGAAGGTTCGGTACTGGGTGGCCTGGGCCGGATCCTCGACGGCGACAACAGTTTCTGACGCGGCGCGTACCGCGCGGTATGCTCCATTCGGTCCAGCCGGGGGATCCATGCCGCCATCCGCATTGCACGCTCGCCTGAACGCCCTGTTGCATCCGGCGTTCGTGTCGGCGCTGTTGCTGTTGATCGTCAACGACCATCTGCTCAAGGCGACATTCCATAACGCGATTACCGGCAAGGTGTCGGATTTCGCAGGCGTGTTCGCGTTGGCTTACTTCCTCGCGATCCTGGTAGGTCGCTGGCCGACACTGCTCCATCTGATCGTGGCGCTCGCATTTACCTGGTGGAAGTCGCCGGCGTCTCAGCCCTTCATTGATACGTGGAACACCGCGCCTTGGTTCGACATCGCGCGCGTGGTCGATCCCACCGACCTGCTGGCGCTGATCGTGCTGCCAGGCTCGCTGGCCATCCTGCGCCGTGCCCGGAGCGCGGGCACGGTGGCTCGCCGTGCGTGGCTGCGATGGACGGTGGCGCTGATCGCCCTGTTGGCATTCACGGCCACCAGCCGCGTCTCCCGGCGCGATGTCGACCTCACCTACCTGTCGCCAGTTTCCGCCGATGCGCTGGTTGCCACGGTGCTTGCAAGGAACGGCGATGCCGATGCCAGCGACGGCGGGCTGATGCTCGTCTTCGAGGTGGAAGGTTGCGGGCAGGCGTGGGCGCGTTTCGACGTGCAGGCTGCGGGAGACCTGACCCAGCTGCGGCTACGGGGCGTGGAATCCCGTCAGTGCGATGTCGAGGCGGTCGCTTGGGAGCAGCTCTTCAACAGCCTGCGACCGGCACTGTCTCTGATCCACGCGCGCCTGCTCACGCCACACCCGTTGACCGGTGCGATGCCCCATCCTCCCTACCCGGACGCATGAACTGCGGCGCCAGTCCGGAGTTGTTCGGCTAAAGCTCCGTATCCTTCCCACCTCTCCCCTGCCCTGCCTGTCATGACGCACCCCTTTCCTGCCCGCGTGCTGTCCCTGGCCGCACTGCTCGTGCTTGCCGCGTGCGGCGGCGACAACGTCAAGCCCACGCCGCCGCCGGCGGTAGTGAAACCGGCGCTGCCGGCGCCGAAGCTCAAGGTGGGCATTGCGCTCGGCGGCGGCGCGGCGAAGGGCTTCGCCCACATCGGTGTGATCAAGATGCTGGAAGCCAACGGCATCGAGCCGGTGGTCGTGTCCGGCACCAGCGCCGGTAGCGTGGTCGGCGCGCTCTACGCCAGCGGCATGGATCCGTTCCAGATGCAGAAGCAGGCGTTCGCGCTGGACGAGGCGAAGATCCGCGACGTGCGCCTGTTCTCCGGCGGGCTGGTGCAGGGATTGAAGCTGCAGGACTACGTCAACGAGCTGGTGGGCAAGCGCACTATCCAGCAGTTGAAGAAACCGTTCGCCGCCGTGTCCACGCAGCTGGAGAACGGCGAGCGCACGGTGTTCGTGCGCGGCAACACGGGCCAGGCGGTGCGCGCGTCGAGCAGCATTCCCGGCGTGTTCGAACCGGTGGTGATCGGCAAGGCCAGCTACGTGGATGGCGGCGTGGTCAGTCCGGTGCCGGTGGATGCCGCGCGCCAGCTGGGCGCGGATTTCGTCATCGCGGTGGACATCTCCACCAAGGCGCCCGGCACCAAGCCCGGCAGCATGCTGGGCATCGTCAACCAGTCCATCGGCATCATGGGCCAGCGCCTGGGCGAACAGGAACTCGCGCGTGCCGACATCGTCATCCGGCCGAAGGTCAACGATATCGGCCCGGCCGATTTCGAACAGAAGAACAACGCCATCCTCGAAGGCGAACGCGCCGCACTGGCGGCGATGCCACAGATCAAGGCGAAGCTCGCCGAGCTGCAGCGCACCCGCAATGCCGCGCATGCGGCGCGCCACGCGCCGCCGAAGCCGGATCCGCGCTGCCTGGAAGAGCCCTCGCGGCTGGGCCGCCTGTTCGGCCGCGACGTGAAGTGCGATGCGGCCGGACAACCGGTCAAGCAGTAACCCAGGGCGTCAGCGGGTCATGCGACGCAGGTTGTCGCGCGCCCTCGCCTCCAGCGCGTCATGGAAATGCCGCGTGCTGTAGATCGCCGGACGGTCGAGAAAGCCCTTCAGGATCTCGCGCCGCTTGCGCCGGAACAGGAAGCCGGGGACGTAGGCGTATTCCTTGCGGATCTGCTGCTCGTACTCGTCGAAACGGGTGCGCTCGGCACCGAGGATCGACAGGTCGATGTCGACCAGCAGTTGTTCGTCGTGGCCCGACGGCACCGCGGTATGCCGCGTTGTCATCACCAGGTCGTGCACGTGCTGGGCCGACTCGCCCAGGACACCGGCTGCACGCAGCGCATCGCGCGCCCAGTCGGCGCTGCGCTGCTCGTTCTCGTGACCTTTGACGTCGTAGATCGCGTCGTGGAACCACAGGGCGAGTTCGACTTCATCGGGATGCTCGGCCAGCGCGCGCACGTCATCGAACGCCGAGAGGCATTCACCGAGGTGCTGCTGCGTGTGGTAATGCCGCTGCGGCTCGGCGTACGCGGTCATCAGCTGTGCGAACAGCGCGTCGCCCTCGCCCGCCGCGCCGATGCCGGTCCATGCGCGTTGCCAGGAGCTGAGGAAGAAATCCATGGATGTCGTCCAGGCCAAGAGCGATGGGCCCATTGTAGGAGCGACGTGAGTCGCGACCGCACGGCATGAACGCCTTGATCCGCACAGGACGACCGAGCGGCATCCCCTCGCCGTCGCAGGTTCTCATGACGTCATGACCGGGTGGGCATGCGTTCGCGACTCACGTCGCTCCTACAAGGAGGGAAGCAACCCGTGCCCGCCCACCGGTGCGGTTTCGATGTGGCTGTCGAATCCCGTGATCAGCGGCCGCGCCTTCGCGATGGCCTGCTGCACGGCCGGCAACGTGAGCGAGGCCGTGTGGCTGGCCGCATCGGTCCAGACCTCGGTGATCCAGATCGCATCCGCATCGGCGGGATCACCCGCGATCACGTAGCTCAGGCAGCCCGGCATGGCTTCGGTGCCTTCCAGCAGAATCGCGAGCAGCGCGTCGCGCTGGCCCGGTGTGGCGCGCATCTTGCCGATCAGTCCGTACATGATGGTCTCGAGGGTCGGTAACCGCGTGCGTTGTAGCACGTGTCGCGGACAGGATCCGCGTGGACGCGACCTGGGGACGCTGCGCTAGTCGCCCCACTTCGCCAGATAGTCGCCGTAGGCGGCCTGCCAGGCATCCGACCCGAACGCGCCTCCACTCTGGTGCGTCAACGCGATCGGCCAGGTTCCCAGGCGCAACCCCGCCTGCCTGGCGGACCGGCAGAAATCCATGTCGTAGAAGTGGAAGCCGAAGCGCGGATCGAATTCGACGCGCGCCTGCGACAGGGCTGCCCGGCGTGCGGCGAGGAAGACGCCATCCAGCAGTTCGCAGTCGGCAGGCATGCCGCCGAAGTAGGACACCCCGCCAAAAGGATATGCGCCGTGCGCCACCCCGCCCGACAGGTGGGCCTTGTCGTCCCATGCCAGCGTCATGTCGGCGAACGCCCATGCGGGCTGCCGGGGCTGCCTGCGCCGGTTGCCTGCCACGCCGACCACGTCGTAGCGGAGCAGCGCGTCCTGCAAGCGGTCAGCGAGGAAGCTGTCGTCGATCCAGACATCGTCGTGCACGAATACCAGCACATCACTGTCCTGGCTTTCCCTGATCGCCTGGTTGTAGACCTCCGGCAGGCCACGACCGTTCTGGTACGCGATCCGGCTCCGGATGCGCGCGTCGAACGACAGCCGGCGCAACGATGTCCCCAGCGCACTGCCCTCCCGGAAATCCCGCTCTGTCCGCCGTGTCGCGCTGACAACCATGATCGATGTCATCCGGCATACCCCAATGGCAGGCCGCCGTCGGTCTTGACCGCACGCAGCACCAAGCTGGAGTTCACGTCCGCCACGCCGCTGGCATTGAGCAGGTTGTCGAGCAGGAAGCGGGAGAAATGCTCCAGGTCCTGCACCACGACGTGCAGCAGGTAGTCCATGTCGCCGGTCAGCGCGTAACAGGCGACCACTTCGTCCCAGCCCCGCACGCCATCGCCGAAGTGCTGGACGCTGGCAGGGTCGTGCCTCTCCAGTTGCACGCGGACGAAGGCCTGCAGCCCGAGCCCGACCGCCTTGGGGTCGACGCGGGCAGCGTACCCGGCAATCACGCCCGTCGCCTCCAGCCGCTGGATGCGGCGCAGGCAGGCCGAGGGCGACAGGTTCACCTGCGCCGCGATGTCGGCATTGGTGGCACGGCCGTCGCGCTGCAGCAGCGCCAGCAGGCGCAGGTCAATGCGGTCGAGAGAGGCGGGTTCGGTCATTTGCTGCACAGGATAGCCTGTTCACGCAATTTCATTGCGCCTCTTGTCGGTGTGGGCGCAATTTCGCAAGCCTGTTGCGCGCGTCTGCCGCTAGCATCGACCTATTCCTCCTCCCTCCGGGAAGTCGCCATGAACGAGCCTCGCCGCGTCGAGCACCAGCAGACCGACAAGGGCTACGTACCGGTATATACGACCGCCATCGTGGACCAGCCCGCCGACTACCCGGCCGACGACCATGCCACCTGGGGTGCGTTGTACGAACGCCAGCGCGCGCTGCTGGTCGGCCGCGCCTGCGACGAGTTCCTGCAGGCGCAGGACGCGATGGGCATGACGCCGGACCGCATCCCGCGCTTCGATGAACTGAACGCGGTGCTGCGCGCCACCACCAGCTGGCAGCTGGTCGGCGTGGAGGGCCTGCTGCCGGAGCTGGAGTTCTTCGACCACCTGGCCAACCGGCGTTTTCCCGTCACCTGGTGGATCCGCCGGCCGGACCAGATCGACTACATCGCCGAACCCGACCTGTTCCACGACCTGTTCGGCCATGTGCCGCTGCTGATGAACCCGGTGTTCGCCGACTACATGGAAGCGTACGGCAAGGGCGGCGTGAAGGCGCACGGGATCGGTCCGGACGCATTGCAGCACCTGACCCGGCTGTACTGGTACACGGTGGAGTTCGGCCTGATCAACACGAAGGACGGCCTGCGCATCTACGGCGCGGGCATCGTGTCGTCGAAGGGCGAGTCGCTGTATTCGCTGGAATCGGATGCGCCCAACCGCATCGGCTTCGATCTGGAGCGGATCATGTGCACGCGCTACCGGATCGACACGTTCCAGAAGACCTACTTCGTCATCGACAGCTTCGAGCAGCTGATGAATGCGACCGCGCCGGACTTCACCCCGATCTACGCGCGGCTGGACGCGCAGGACGCGGTCCCCGCCGGCGACGTGCGTGATGGCGACAAGGTCTACACCCGCGGCACCGGCGAAGGCTGGGCGGACGGCGGCGACGTCTGACACGCGCCGTACAATCTCGGGCGTCCCCCTTTTCGTGGATGTCCGATGCTCCGACGCCTGCTCCCGCTGTTCGCCCTCTGCGCACTGCTGCCCCTCTCCGGCGCCGCGTTCGCCCGCAACTGCGCGGTGACCGTCGAAGCGACGGACATGATGACCTTCAACCTGAAGACCATCCGCGTGCCGGGCGACTGCGCGCAGCTGCGGGTGGTGTTGAAGCACACCGGTCACATGCCGGTGCAGGCGATGGGCCACAACTGGGTACTGGCCGAAACACGCCATCATCGCGAGCTCGGCCTGGCCGGCGGCCGCATGAAACTGGCCGACGACTATCTGCCCCGCAACGACGCCCGCGTGATCGCCCACACGCCGGTGATCGGCGGCGGACAGGCGACCGAGGTGGTGTTCCCGACCTCGCGACTGCGCAGGGGCGGCGACTACACCTTCTTCTGCACCTTCCCCGGGCACTGGAACATGATGAAGGGCAAGCTGGTGTTCGAATGACCCGCGCATGTTGATGGTCTTCATCAACGCATCGGTGATTTCTTGTCGGTAACAGGCGTTTTCCCGGCCATGGACACCTGCCTCCGGTAGCATGTCGTCACGCGCCGACCCGCATCGCGCGCACCCCGTTCACAGCAGACGGCACGCCATGAATACCGATTTCCGCACCTCGCTCCCGGGCACCGCGCTCGACTACTTCGATGCGCGCGCCGCCGTCGATGCCCTGCGCCCCGACGCCTGGGCCACGCTGTCGTACACCGCGCGCGTGCATGCGGAGAACATCGTGCGTCGCGCCGATCCCGCGCGCCGCGACGACTACCTGCGCCAGCTGATCGAGCACCGCCGCGACCTGGATTTCCCGTGGTTCCCGGTGCGCGTGGTCTGCCATGACATCCTGGGCCAGACCGCGCTGGTGGACCTGGCCGGGCTGCGCGACGCGATCGCCGACATGGGCGGCGACCCCGCGCAGGTGAACCCGGTGGTGCCGGTGCAGTTGATCGTCGACCACTCGCTGGCGGTGGAATGCGGCGGCTACGACCCGGACGCGTTCGCCAAGAACCGCGCCATCGAGGACCGCCGCAACGAGGACCGTTTCCACTTCATCGACTGGACCAAGCACGCATTCAAGAACGTCGACGTGATCCCGCCGGGCAATGGGATCATGCATCAGATCAACCTGGAGAAGATGTCGCCGGTGATCTATGTGCAGGACGGCGTGGCCTTCCCCGATACCTGCGTGGGCACCGACAGCCACACGCCGCACGTGGACGCGCTGGGCGTGATCGCCGTCGGTGTCGGTGGACTGGAAGCGGAGAACGTCATGCTCGGCCGCGCGTCGTGGATGCGTACGCCGGATATCGTGGGCGTCGAGCTGGGCGGCAAGCCTGCGCCCGGCATCACCGCCACCGACGTGGTGCTGGCGCTGACCGAATTCCTGCGCCAGTCGAAGGTCGTCGGCGCCTATCTGGAGTTCCGCGGCGAGGGCTCGGCGGCGCTGACCATCGGCGACCGCGCGACGATCTCCAACATGGCGCCCGAGTACGGCGCGACCGCGGCCATGTTCTTCATCGACGACAACACGCTGGACTACCTGCGCCTGACCGGCCGCACCGACGAGCAGGTGGCCCTGGTCGAAACGTATGCGAAGACCGCGGGACTGTGGGCCGACGACCTGAAGAGCGCGCTGTACGAGCGTACGCTGCACTTCGACCTGTCCACCGTGGTCCGCAACATGGCCGGGCCGTCGAATCCGCACAAGCGCCTGCCGACCAGCGCGCTGGCGGAGCGCGGCATCGCCGACGGAACCAAGCTGGAGGCGGGCAGGGCGGATGAAGCGCAGGGGCTGATGCCTGACGGCGCCGTGATCATCGCCGCCATCACCTCGTGCACCAACACTTCGAACCCGCGTAACGTCATTGCCGCCGCACTGCTGGCCCGCAATGCGAATGCGAGGGGCCTGGCGCGCAAGCCGTGGGTGAAGAGCTCGCTCGCGCCGGGCTCCAAGGCGGTACAGCTGTACCTGGAAGAGTCGGGCTTGTTGCCGGACCTGGAGAAGCTCGGTTTCGGCATCGTCGCCTTCGCCTGCACCACCTGCAATGGCATGAGCGGCGCGCTGGACCCGGCCATCCAGCAGGAGATCATCGACCGCGACCTGTACGCCACCGCCGTGCTGTCGGGCAACCGCAACTTCGACGGCCGCATCCACCCGTACGCCAAGCAGGCGTTCCTGGCCTCCCCGCCGCTGGTGATCGCCTACGCCATTGCCGGCACGGTGCGCTTCGACATCGAAAAGGATGCGCTGGGCGTCGATGCAGACGGCAGGCCGGTGACGTTGAAGGACATCTGGCCGAGCGACGATGAAATCGATGCCATCGTCAAGGCGAGCGTGAAGCCGGAACAGTTCCGCAAGGTCTATGGACCGATGTTCAACGTGCGCGTCGAGCACGGTGGCAAGATCGAACCCCTGTACGCCTGGCGCCCGCAGAGCACCTACATCCGCCGCCCACCGTACTGGGAAGGCGCACTGGCCGGCGAGCGCACGCTGACGGGCATGCGGCCGCTGGCCGTGCTCGGCGACAACATCACCACCGACCATCTGTCGCCGTCGAACGCGATCCTCGCGTCCAGCGCCGCAGGCGAGTACCTGACGAAGATGGGCCTGCCGGAAGAGGACTTCAATTCCTACGCCACGCATCGCGGCGACCATCTCACCGCGCAGCGCGCTACCTTCGCCAACCCGCAGCTGGTCAACGAGATGGCGGTGGTGGATGGCGAGGTGAAGAAGGGATCGCTGGCCCGCATCGAACCCGATGGCCAGGTGACGCGCATGTGGGAAGCCATCGAAACCTACATGTCGCGCAAGCAGCCGCTGGTGATCATCGCCGGCGCCGACTACGGCCAGGGCAGTTCGCGTGACTGGGCAGCGAAGGGCGTGCGCCTGGCGGGCGTGGAAGCCATCGTGGCCGAGGGCTTCGAGCGCATCCACCGCACCAACCTGATCGGCATGGGCGTGCTGCCGCTGGAGTTCAAAGCGGGCGAGACCCGCAGGACCTACGGCATCGATGGCACCGAGACCTTCGACGTGGTGGGCGCGCGCACGCCGCGCGCGGCGCTGACACTGGTGATCCACCGCGCCAGCGGGGAGACCGTGCACGTGCCGGTGACCTGCCGACTGGACTCGGACGAGGAAGTCTCGATCTACGAAGCGGGTGGTGTGCTGCAACGGTTCGCCCAGGATTTCCTGGACGCGTCGAAAGCGGCCTGACCCGTTCGTCGTATCGGTACACCCAACGCACAGGAGTCCGATCATGTCCGAGAACACCGCCCCCGGTACCGTCCGCCTGCATCGCGTGCTGCGCGCACCGCCTTCGCGCGTCTACCGCGCATTCCTCGATCCCGACGCGATGGTTAAGTGGCTGCCGCCGCACGGCTTCACCGGCAAGGTCCATTCGATGGATGCCCGCGTGGGCGGCGGCTACACGATGTCGTTTACCAACTTCGGCACCGGCTCCAGCCACTCCTTCGGTGGCACTTACGTGGAACTGGTGGAGAACGAATTGCTGCGTTACACCGACCAGTTCGACAACCCCGGCCTGCCGGGCCAGATGCACGTGACCGTCACGCTGAAGAAGAGCGTCGCCGGCACCGAGTTGAACGTCGTGCAGGAAGGCATTCCCGCCGCGATCCCGGTCGACTTCTGTTACCAGGGCTGGCAGGAATCGCTGGAGATGCTGGCGAAGCTGGTGGAGCCGGAGATTCCGGACGGAGCGTGAGGATGTGTATGCTCTCTTCCATGCAAACGGACATTGCGAGCCCCTCTCCCCTCGCGGGAGAGGGGTTGGGGAGAGGGGGCCTCATGGAATCGAGACAGTTCGCGAAACATCTCCGCCGCAACATGACCGATGCCGAACACAGGCTCTGGCTGCATCTGCGTGCGCATCGACTGGACGGACAGAAGTTTCGTCGCCAGCAACCGATCGGACCCTTTGTCGTCGACTTCGTGCATTTCGGAGCGCGTCTGATCGTCGAGGCCGATGGTGGGCAGCACAACGGCTCACCGCACGACGCGGGCCGTGATGCCTGGTTGATGAGGCAGGGATTCCGGGTATTGCGATTCTGGAACGACGAGATTCTCCAACAGACGGATGCAGTCCTAGAATCCATATGGAAGGCACTGCGCGAAGAAGCGCCCTCTCCCCCGGCCCCTCTCCCGCAAGGGGAGAGGGGAGAACAGCCCAACTGACAGAGTCCCGATATGCCACACGCCCCCCAGATCCGCATCCCCGCCACCTACATGCGTGGTGGCACGTCGAAAGGCGTGTTCTTCCGCCTGCAGGATCTTCCGGAACGCGCACAGGCGCCGGGTCCTGCCCGTGATGCATTGCTGAGTCGCGTGATCGGGTCACCCGATCCGTACGGCAAGCACACCGACGGCATGGGCGGCGCGACGTCGAGCACCAGCAAGGTGGTGATCATCTCGCCGAGCACGCAGCCAGGCCACGACGTGAACTATCTGTACGGACAGGTGCCGATCAACGAAGCCTTCATCGACTGGAGCGGCAACTGCGGCAACCTGTCGTCGGCGGTCGGACCGTTCGCGATCGCAAACGGCATGGT
Organism: Pseudoxanthomonas sp. 97-1-1; assembly: GCF_057773125.1. Taxonomy (NCBI): domain Bacteria; kingdom Pseudomonadati; phylum Pseudomonadota; class Gammaproteobacteria; order Lysobacterales; family Lysobacteraceae; genus Pseudoxanthomonas; species Pseudoxanthomonas sp. 97-1-1. The sequence continues at coordinate 374,975 of NZ_JBYMTJ010000004.1, forward strand.
CGATCCGTCGCGCGTGCCACGCGACGGCATGTGCACGGTGCGTATCTGGCAGGCCAACATCCAGAAGACCATCGTCGCGCACGTACAGGTCAGCGGCGGCGAGGTGCAGGAAACCGGCGACTTCGAACTGGATGGCGTGACATTCCCGGCGGCAGAAGTGCAGCTGGAGTTCATCGATCCGGCCGACGAAGGTGAAGGCGAGGGCGGTGGCGCCATGTTCCCCACCGGCAACCTCGTTGACGATCTTGATGTCCCCGGCGTGGGCGTGTTCAAGGCCACGATGATCAACGCGGGCGTGCCGGTGGTGTTCGTCGAGGCCGCAGCGCTGGGCTACGACGGCACCGAGCTGCAGGGCGCGATCAACGAGGACAAGGCCGCACTGGCGAAGCTGGAAGCGATCCGTGCCCACGGCGCAGTACGCATGGGGCTGGTGGACGATGTGGCGAAGGCCGCCGCGCGACCGCTGACACCGAAGGTCGCTTTTGTCGCGTCGCCGAAGGATTACCTGTCTTCGAGCGGCAAGCCGGTGCGCGCGGCCGACATCGATCTGCTCGCGCGCGCCATGTCGATGGGCAAGCTGCACCACGCGATGATGGGCACTGCGTCGGTCGCCATCGCCGCCGCCGCCGCCGTCCCCGGAACGGTGGTCAATGCCGCGGCGGGCGGCGGATCACGCGAGGTGGTGGTGTTCGGTCATCCTTCGGGCACGCTGCGGGTCGGGGCGGAGCTGAAGCAGACGGACGGCCAATGGTCGGCCACCAAGGCCATCATGAGCCGCAGCGCGCGGGTGCTGATGGAAGGCACGGTGCGCGTGCCGGGTGACGTGTTCTGACAACGTCGTGTCGCTGACCTGCCGGAAGTCACCACTTTCGCCCGACCCATTGCCTCGGCGCCACGCGCACGACAGCATGCGCGCATGTGGCCAACCCTGAATCGACTTCGCGAACCCATGACGCTGGCGGGCGTGTTCACGCTCGCCGCCGTGTCGCTGGGCCTGCGCTTCCTGCCGCCGGAGGTGCTGCCAGCTGCGGCCGCCGCACTGGTGGCGTACGCGCTGGGATTCCTCCTGTTCGCGCTGGCACCGGACACCTGGGAGCGGCAGCGGCGGATCGCCCTGGTGGCGATGGCCGGCCTTGCGCTGCTGCTGGCATGGTTGACGCCGCGCGTGGGCACCGCGCAAGTGTTGCTGGTGGTCTGGGTGGCATGCGCGGTCAACGTGCTGTCGCCGCGCGGGGTCATCGGCGCCGCACTGGTTTTGAACCTGGCGTTCTACGCGCTGATGGTGCACCACGAATTCGGCGCGCCGCTGACGATGACGTTGATCAACATCGGCTTCCAGGCGCTCGCCGGCCTGTGCGTGCACTACGCCCGCCGCTCCGAGGAATCCCGCGACCAGTTGGCGCTGGTGAATGCGGACCTGCTGGCCACACGGGCGCTGCTGGCCGACAGCGCGCGTGACGCCGAACGGCTGCGCGTGGCGCGCGAGCTGCACGACGTGGCCGGTCACAAACTCACGGCGATGAAGCTCAACCTGCGGGCACTGGCCAGCGATCCCGTGTTCGCCGTGCGCGATGAAGTCCGCATCGCGCAACAGTTGTCCACCGAGTTGCTGGACGATATCCGCAACGTCGTGCAGGCCCTGCGCGATTCGCGCGGGCTGGACCTCCAGACCGCGATCCGTGCCCTCGCCGCACCGCTGCCACGGCCCACGCTGGATCTGCGTATCGCGGAAGACATCCGCATCACCGATCCGGCCGTGGCGGAGTCGCTGCTGCGCATCGTGCAGGAGTGCCTGACCAACGCCGCACGGCACGCGAACGCAGAGACGTTGATGGTTTCGCTGAGCAGGGAGGACGCTGACATGCGCCTGTGCATTGAGGACGATGGCAAGCTCAGGGTTGGTTTGCGCGAAGGCAATGGACTGTCGGGCATCCGCGAGCGCGTCGCGGCGCTGGGCGGCGATCTGCGCCTGGGCACCGCGCCTCGCGGTGGCCTGCGCCTGGACGTGAGGCTGCCCGCATGACCGTGCGGATCGCCCTGGCCGATGACCAGGCCCTGGTGCGCGCCGGCCTGCGCGCCTTGTTGAAGGCGCAGCAGATCGAGGTGGTCTTCGAAGCCGACGATGGTGCCGACCTGCTGGCCAAACTCCAGACCCAGCCGGTGGACGTGGTGCTGAGCGACATCCGCATGCCCGGCACCGACGGCATCGAAGCCCTGCTGCAGCTGCGCGAGGGTGGCGACCGGACGCCGGTGCTGCTGCTGACGACCTTCGACGACAGCGACCTGCTGTTGCGTGCCACCCAGGCCGGTGCGCAGGGCTTCCTGCTGAAGGACGCTGCACCCGAAGACCTCCATGACGCCATCCAGCGCGTGGCCGCAGGCGAGACGCTGCTGCAGCCGGTGAGCACAGATCCCGTGCGCGCGCGCTTCCGCTTCCGCGACGAAGCGCCACCCAGCGATACGTTCAGTGAGCGCGAAGTGGCGATCCTGCGGCTGCTGGCGGGCGGCTATTCGAACAAGGAAATCGCGCGCACGCTGTTCCTGGCCGAAGGCACGGTGAAGAACTACGTCTCCACGATCCTCGACAAGCTCGGCACGCGCGACCGCACCCGCGCCGTGCTGAAGGCGATCACGCTGCGGATCATCTGAGTCCGCTGGGTGTTTGTAGGAGCGACGTGAGTCGCGACCGCACGGTGTCAGCTCATCCCGAAAATCGGCACGCGATCTGCCTTGGCTGTTTCCACCGACAAAGGTGCACCGATATCCCGGTCGCGACTCACGTCGCTCCTACAGAAAAGCCGAGCTCAGAACACCACCACCATCGCCGCGCCCGCAGCGAGCGCGGTCAACAGCCCTGCCGAGACGCGCAAGCCATAGGCCGCCCCACCACTGATCCACGCGATCACCGATTTGGCGGTCAGGCTGGCCGCCAGCAACGCCAGCATCCACCACCGCGCTTCCGCGGCCTCCAGTCCGCCACGCGAGAACTGGTTGGCCAGCGTCGCCACCGCCGCGTGCAATTCCGCCAACGCGGACATCGCCGCTGCGGCCATCGCGCCGCGGGGACCGATCCACGCCGCCAGCGCCGCCGCGACGAAGGTCAGCACCGCAACCAGCAGCGCGAAACCCAGCGCCTGGCCGAAGCGGAACATGCGGCTTTCGGAGGTCGGCGGCTTCACCGCATCGTCTTCGCTACGATGCAGGCCCAGCAGGCCGCCGGCCAGCAGTACGCCACCGATCGCGCCCAGTTCCGGCAGCAGGTCGCGTACCAGGGCTGGGGATACCGCCCACAGGATGGGCACGCACAACGTCAGCGAGGCCAGATTCGCCAGCAGCGCGGCCGCGACAGCCGAACGCAACAGGGCCGGTGTTTCCTTCGCCCGCTGTCCGAACCCGATGGTGGCCGCCGTCGACGACACGTAGCCGGCAAAGAACCCCGCCGCCGCCAACCCCCAGCGATTGCCCACCACGCGCAGCACGACATGGCCCAGCGCACTGACCGCCATCACCAGCACCACGAGTTTCCAGATGGTGGCCAGGTTGATGGCGTCGAAAGGCCCGATCGGGCGGTCCGGCAGGATCGGCAGGATGACCAGCGCCGAAGCGAGCAGCAGCAGGCCGTCGAACACCTCGCGTTCGCTGAAGGTGTCGCGGGTGAGTTCATGCAGCGGCTGCTTGGCATACAGCAGCACGGCCACCACCACCGCCAGCGCGGTGGCCAGCGCCGGTGCGCGCATCGCCATGGCGCCCAGCAGGAAGGTCAGCACCAGGGTCACTTCGCTCGTCAGGCCGGGATCGTCCTGGCGCGTGGCGTGGTAGGCCATCGCCGCCAGTGCCCCGACGACGCCCAACCCGACCAGCAACACGGGCAGTCCCAGCCATGCCGCCACCGCTGCGCCCAGCGCCACCAGCGCATGCGTGCGCAGGCCGGCGATGGCATGCGCGCGACGACCGTGGCTGCGTTCGCGCACCAGGCCGATCAGCAGGCCCAGGCCCAGCGCCGAGGACAGCGCCAGCCAGGTCTCCGGGGTTGCTTCGTCCATTCCTTCCTCCAGACCCGTCAGCATAGCGAATGGTCTTGCATTGGTCCCATCAACCCGGACAATGCGCGCACCGTTCGCCGTGGATCCCATCATGCCCGCTCCCGTTCCGTCCGCCGTCTCGCTGAGCCGCTACCTGATCGAGGAACAGCGCGCCGGCCGCATCAGCGCCGACCTGCGCCAGCTGATCGCGGTGGTGGCCCGCGCCTGCACCAGCATCTCCATTGCGGTCAGCAAGGGCGCGCTGGGTGGTGTGCTGGGCGATGCCGGTACCGGCAACGTGCAGGGCGAGGCGCAGAAGAAGCTGGACGTGCTGAGCAACGACATCCTGTTGGAAGCCAACGCCTGGGGCGGCCACCTGGCCGCTTGCGCCTCGGAAGAGATGGACCACAGCCAGCCGATCCCGGACGCCTACCCGCGCGGCGGTTTCCTGCTGCTGTTCGATCCGCTGGACGGCAGTTCGAACATCGACGTCAACGTCTCGGTCGGCACCATCTTCTCCGTGCTGCGTTCACCGGATGGCGTGACCACACCGGGCGACGAGCACTTCCTCCAGCCCGGCCGCGAACAGGTCGCCGCCGGCTACTGCATCTACGGCCCCAGCACGATGCTGGTGCTGACCACGGGCAACGGCACCCATGCGTTCACGCTGGACCGCGAGCAGGGCGCGTTCGTGCTGACCCAGCGCGACATGCGCATTCCCGAAGAGACGAAGGAATTCGCCATCAACATGTCCAACCAGCGCCACTGGGAAGCGCCGATGCAGGGTTACGTCAGCGACCTGCTCGCCGGCAAGGAGGGCCCGCGCGGCAAGGACTTCAACATGCGCTGGATCGCCAGCATGGTGGCCGACGTGCACCGCATCCTGACCCGCGGCGGCATCTTCATCTACCCGTGGGACCGCAAGGACCCGGGCAAGGCCGGCAAGCTGCGCCTGATGTACGAGGCCAACCCGATGGGCATGCTGGTGGAGCAGGCCGGCGGCGCGGCGAGCACCGGGCGCGAGGACATCCTGTCGCTGCGCCCGACACAGCTGCACCAGCGCGTACCGGTGTTCCTGGGATCGAGGAAGGAAGTCGAAGCCGCCGTCGGCTACCACCGCGCGCACGACACGGCCGCGGCGTGATCGCGATACGCAGGCCGGCGGCTAGAATCCAGGCATGACGCCGAACAGAGAGCCTGCCGACTTCATCGAGGTCTATCACGACGCCCTGGACGTGGAGACCTGTCGCGCCATCGTGGCGCGCTTCGATGCCAGCCGGCAGGACCGGCCAGGGCAGGTGGGTGGCGGACACCACCCGGAGCTCAAGCACAGCCGCGACATCAGCATCAGCGGGCAGGCCGACTGGCGCGACGTGGAACAGCGCCTCAACCTGGCCGTGCTCGCCGGGTTGAAGCAGTACCTGCGTACCTATCCCTTCAGCCTGATCGCGCCCTTGATGCTGCAGCAGCCGGGCGCCGACGGGCAGCTGCGCCGCCTGGGTTACGAGGACGTCGCCGGCATGGATGACGACGCGCTGATGAAGCTCATCATGGCGGTGTTCGTGCCGGGCCGGATCAACCTGCAGCGGTATCCCGCCGGCGAGGGTGGCTATCCGTACTGGCACTGCGAGCTGTTCCCGAAAGGCGCGGATGCCGAACCGCTGCACCGCCACGTGCTATGGACGCTCTATCTCAACGACGGCTTCGAGGCGGGCGAGACAGAATTCTTCCACCAGCAACGCAGGATCGTGCCCCGCACCGGCAGCCTGCTGATCGCGCCGACGGCGTTCACCCACACGCACCGCGGCAACCGTCCGGTGGGCGGCGACAAATACATCGCGACCAGCTGGATCCTGTTCCAACGCGCTGAACACCTGTACGGCGGACGCTGAAGCGCGACAACGTCGCTCAGGCGACATCCCGCCGTGCATCGATGTCGCTGCGCAACCGCTGCAATGCCGCCTCCACACCGCCCACCACCATCACGCAGGGGACTGCGAGCATCAGGTTGAGCGGCAGGCCGAACTCTTCCAGTTGCCAGCCGTGAACGTCCATGCCGGCATCAACCGCCAGGTACTGGGGACAACGGTGACGGATGCGTTCGGCAAGGCTGCCGCTGTCGGGCACATAGGCGTAGACCGGCTTGCCGCGGGCGACGGCATACCCGACTTCGAAGCACGTGCCGCTGTCCGGTTCCGCACCGCGGAAGAAATCGAGGTTGGCGAGCACCGCATCGGCGGCATCCAGCAGACCGATGTCGGCGCGGTAGATCCGGCGCGCGGTATCCCGTGCATCGCCTGTCGCGTGTCCAGCCACCTGCGCGTCCAGCGGAAACAGGCCCTCGAAGCCATGGTGTGCACACAACGCCTTGAGTCGTTCGCCGTGCGCAACCGCGTCGGGGCGGAAGATGTCCGGACCGGCGAGGTAGAGGGACGTGATCATCGGCGTGCATGCGGAGGAAGGCACACGGGATTGTCCATGCGCGCCTCCGGGGTTTCCCGTGACCGATCGTCGCAGCGCGCTCGCCGATGCCGTCAGAACAGTTCGCCCTGGGGCGACGGCGCGCGTGGCGGCACGAAACGGCTGCACTCGAGCGGCGGATGCCGGCGCTCCCTGAAACCGGCCCTTTTGAGTGCCAGCGCGAACCGGCGCGCCAACAGATCGGCATAGACGCCTTCGCCACTCAATCTCTTCCCGAACCGGCTGTCGTAGTCCTTGCCGCCGCGCAGTTGCTGGATCGTGCTCATCACATGCGCGGCGCGGTCGGGAAGATGCGTCTGCAGCCAATCGCGGAACAAGGGAGCGACTTCATGCGGCAGGCGCAGCAACACATAGCCTGCGGCGGTGGCGCCATGTGCACTCGCCGCGTCCAGCACGGCTTCCAGCGCCTGGTCGTTCACCCACGGGATCACCGGCGCGAACATCACGCCAACGGGAATGCCGGCTTCGCTGAGGCGCTTCACGGCCTTCAGCCGGCTGTGCGGTGCGGACGCGCGCGGTTCGAGGCGTGAGGACAGCGCGTTGTCCAGCGTGGTGATGGAAAAGTACACATGCACCAGGTTTTCGCGGGCCATCGGGACGAGAAGATCCAGGTCACGCTCGACCAGCGCGTTCTTCGTGATCAGCGAGAACGGATGCCTGGTTTCGGCCAGCACCGCGATGATGCGACGTGTCAGTTGCAGCTTCCGTTCAACCGGCTGGTAGGCGTCGGTGTTGATGCCCAGCGAGATCGGGCTGACCCGATAACCGGGCTTCGCAAGCTCGCGCCTCAGCACCTCCGGCGCATTGGTCTTCGCGAAAATCCTGGTTTCGAAATCCAGTCCGGGCGACAGGTCGAGATAAGCGTGCGACGGGCGCGCGAAGCAGTAGCTGCAGCCGTGCTCACACCCCCGGTAGGGATTCAGCGACTGGTCGAAGGGGATGTCCGGCGACTGGTTGCGGGTCAGGACACTGCGCGCGACCTCCTCGCGCAGTTCGGTCTTCGGCGCGGACGTGATGTCGCCTTCGCCATCGGCATCATGCCAACCGTCGTCGACGGCTTCCGGCGTGGTCACCGCGAAGCGACCGGGCAGGTATCGGGCGGAACCACGTCCCTTCACGCTGGGCGGGGGTGTCGTCATGCGGACAGTTTGCACCGTGATCGTCGCAGGCTGCGCGACACCGAATAGAATCGCTGGATGACTGATGTGCTGAACGCCCTGTGGGAGTCTTTCACCTCGCTGCCGCATCTGCAGTTGTGGGTGACGGCCGCGTGGCTCTTGTACCTGGTGCCGCTGTGCGCCTGGATCGTGCTGCAGAAGCGGGAACCGGTGGCCACCCTGAGCTGGCTGCTGTCGCTGGCACTGCTGCCCTACGTGGGCTACCTGATCTACTTCCTGCTGGGGCCGCAACGGATCAAGCGCCACCAGTTGCGTCGTACGCGCTCGCGCGAAGGGCTCGACAGCTACGAGGTCTTCGCGCCTACCGACGGCAACAGTGCCGAGCTGCCCATGCTCGCGCAGAAGATCACCGGCCTTCCTCCCTCCGCCGCGACCTCCGTGCAGCAGCTGGTCGATGGATGCGCCACCTACCAGGCCATCGTCGACGCCATTGAAGCCGCAGACAACCACATCCACCTGGAGTACTACATCTTCAATGGCGACCGCACCGGCATGCGCGTGCTCGACGCACTGGCGGCGAAAGCGCGCCAGGGGGTGAAAGTCCGCCTGCTGTTGGACGCCGTAGGCTCCAACCGCCTGAAGAAGCGCGCACTGCAGTCACTGGTGGACGCCGGTGGCGAGTACGCGTGGTTCCACCCCACCCGCTTCCGGCCCTTCACCCGGCCATGGCTCAACCTGCGCACCCACCGCAAGATCGTGGTGGTGGACGGTCGCATCGCCTTCACCGGCGGCATCAACGTCACCGACGACGAAGACGAATCCTTGCGCGACGATGCCTACCGCGACCTGCACCTGCGCCTGGAAGGCGAGATCGTGCGCAGCATCCAGCAGGTGTTCGTGGAGGACTGGGTCTACGCGACCGGGCAGCAACGCACGGATTTCCAGGGCACGCGGTTGTGGAGCGCGGGCGATGCGAACGTACGCGGCGGCATCGTCACGCAGGCGCTGGTGTCGGGACCGGATTCCGCATGGGAGCCGATCCACCGCTTGAAGGTCGCCGCCATCCACGAAGCGAAGCAGCGCGTGTGGCTGGTGACGCCCTACTTCGTGCCGGGTGAAGCAGCGCGGATGGCGCTGACATCGGCGGCACTGGGTGGGCTGGATGTAAGGCTGGTGGTCCCGAAGGTGAGTGATTCGCGCCTGGTGACGCTCGCTGCGCGGTCCTACTTCGACGAGTTGCTGGCCGCAGGCGTGAAGGTCTACGAGTACGGCCCGCGGATGATGCACAGCAAGGCGCTGCTCTGCGACGACGCCATGGCGATCATCGGCAGCGCCAACTTCGACCACCGCAGTTTCCGCCTCAACTTCGAGATTTCGATGATGTTCCGGGACCGGGGCGTCGCCGGCACGCTGGCGCAGTGGCTGGAAGCGGAAATCGCCGCCAGCGAACCGGTGAAGCTGCAGCGCGACCGTTCGCTCTGGCGGCACCGGCTGCCCGAGGCGCTGGCCCGCCTGATGTCGCCGTTGCTGTGAAGCAGGCCCGTTTTTGTGCCGTGCCGGAGGCGGTAATATGCCGCGACCAACCCGGGGGTGGACGATGCACTGGTTGTTCCTGTTGATGGCGGTCGGCGCCCTGTATGTCGGCTTTTCCGTGACCTCCACGGCGGTGATGGTGATTTCCCTGCTCGCGTCGCTGGTGCTGTTCCTGCTCTGGATCATGGGCTGGTACGCACGCCGCATCGGTGAGAGCAGCCGGGATCCGTCGCAGATGATCGATCCCACCGAGCTGCGCCGCCTGCGCGAGGTGGCCGAGGCGCGCCGCAACGCGATGCCACCCGCAGAGCCCCCCGCTTCGTGACAGCGCTCAGCGTCAACGTCAACAAGATCGCCGTGCTGCGCAATTCACGGGGAGGCACGGAGCCGGATGTGGTGCGCGCCGCGCGCACATGCCTGTCCGCAGGCGCGCATGGGATCACGGTGCATCCGCGGCCGGACCAGCGGCACATCCGCACGGCGGACGTGCATGCCCTGTCGGCACTGACGCGCGAGTGCGGCGTTGAACTGAACCTGGAGGGCAATCCTTTCGCCCCGCTCCGCGAGGGCTATCCCGGGTTCCTGGCCCTGTGCGATGCCGTGCGGCCGGCGCAGGCGACGCTGGTACCGGATGCCGACGGGCAGATCACGTCAGACCACGGCTTCGATTTCAGTCGCGACATGGATCGCCTGCAGCCGCTCGTTGCCGAACTGAAGGCCATGGGCTGTCGTGTCAGCCTGTTCGTCGACGCCGGTTGCGTGGGCCTGGCTGAAGCCGCGCGGGTTGGCGCGGACCGCGTCGAGATCTTTACCGGCCCCTTCGCTGAGGCCGCCGCGCGTGGCGACGCTGCAACCGCGCTGGCACTCTGCGCCCGGACCGCACGCGAAGCGCAGGCCCTGGGTCTGGGCGTCAATGCCGGGCACGATCTGAGCCAGGACAATCTGGGTGATTTCCTGACCGCCGTGCCCGGGGTCCTGGAGGTCTCCATCGGTCATGCGTTGATCGGTGAAGCGTTGTACGCCGGCCTCGAGCGCACGGTGGAGGCCTACCTGGCCATCCTGCAAACACCCGCCGGCGCCGCTCGCTGAGCGCCGACCGGCGCCATCACGCGCGCATCAGTTCCGCATCACGATATGGTCCAGGCCGCTCGCTTCGGCCTGTGCCAGGGCGCTGACCAGTTGCTGGTAGTCGGCGCCAGCGGAAGCATCCACCTGCAGTATCGTCCGGGGGTCGGCGACAAGGGCATCCTCGAGCCGGAGACGCAGCTCGGCGAGTGATACCGGGCGGTCGTCCAGCGTGTAGGTTCCCCCAAAACCGACCTTGAGGACGAGGTCGTTCGGCGGCTCGGTCCTTTCTCCCGGTGCGGGCTGCGGCAGGATCGTGTCGATCGGGCGCGAGAGCAACGGCGCGGTGACGATGAAGATCACCAGCAGTACCAGCATCACGTCCACGAGCGGGGTGATGTTGATTTCGGCCAGTTCACGACGGCTTGCAGGAACGGAGAACGCCATGGCACACCTCCTTCTGTCAGGGACCGTGGTCCTGACGCTACGCCGGTCCCGGGGTTCCGACAAGAGGGGTGACCCGGCCTGTACAGGCGCAAAGAAAAACGCCGCCCGGGTGGGCGGCGTTCAAAGGTCTGTCGCGTCAGGATTACTGTACGAAACCGATCTTCATCATCTGCGCGTTCTTCGCGGCGGCCAACACCTTGGCCATCACGTCGTAGTGCGATTCCGAATTGGCTTCGATGCGCAGCTCCGGCTGATTGGTCGGATCGCGCTGTACTTCCTCTTCCATCTTCTGCTGGAGGTCGGCCACGTTCGCCGGGCTGTTGTTCCAGTAGACCGTGCCATCGGCCTCGATGCGCAGATCGATCGGCGGCGGCGGCTCACGCACCTGCGGCGGCGGGTTGATCACGCGCTGCGGCAGGGCCACTTCGATCGGGTACGTCATGATCGGCGCGGTCACGATGAAGATGATCAACAGCACCAGCATCACGTCCACGAGGGGCGTGACGTTGATGTCGGCCATGGGGCCCTTGCTTCCACCACTGCTGAATGCCATGGCTTACTGCCCCTTCTCTTTCGTGGCCACGTAGCCGATGTCCAGCATGCCCTGACCCTGCGCGATCTTGGTGACGTCGGCGATGGTGCCCATCTTCGTCGTCTTGTCGCCGCGCAGGTTGAGCTTCGGCTGCGGCTGCAGCTGGGCCACGCTGGACAGGCGGGATTCCAGGATCTCCTTGGTCACCGGCTCGTCGCCCCAGTACAGATCGCCATTCTCCTTGACGGAGATGGTGATCGGCGGGGTCGCCGGCGCGGTCTTGTCCGCCGGATCCTGTACCAAATTCGCTTCGGGCAGTTCGATCTTCACCTTATGCGACATCAGAGGCGCCGTGATGATGAAGATGATCAGGAGCACCAACATCACGTCCACGAGGGGCGTGACGTTGATCTCGGCCATCGGGCCGCTGCTATTACCACTACTGAAAGCCATGACGGGCTCCGTCTAGAACGTTGCGTTGACTGCTTGTACCGCCGGCTCAGCGAACGCGCGAGCCGGTGGCGAAGAAGTCGTGCAGGTCGTGCGCGAACGTGTCGAACTTGGCGATGGTCGCCGAGTTGGTCTTGCTGAAGAAGTTGTACGCGAACACGGCCGGGATGGCGACGAACAGACCGATGGCGGTCATGATCAGCGCTTCACCCACCGGGCCGGCAACGGCGTCGATCGAGGCCTGGCCGGTTGCACCGATGCGGATCAGGGCGCCGTAGATGCCCCACACCGTACCCAGCAGACCCACGAACGGTGCGGTCGCACCGACGGTGGCCAGCAGCGTCATGCCGCCCTGGAGGTTGGTGCTCTCGCGGGTCACGGCCTGGCGCAGGGCGCGGTCGACGAACTCGGAGCGGCTCAGGGTTTCGCCCAGGCCTGCGGCGGAACCTTCGGCGCGCTGGTGGTGCGCGGCTGCCTGGGCAGCGTCAAGCGCGATCTTGGAGAACGGCTCGTTCTTCGGCTGCTCTTCCATCAGGCGGATGGCGTCCTGCGCGTTCGGCGTTTCCCAGAATGCGCTGGTGACGCGATCGGCCTGGCCCTTCAGGCGGCTGCTGCGCAGCACGTTGATGACCGTCCAGTACCAGGACATGGCCGACATGATGACGAGGGTGAGCAGCACGACCCACGAGACGATGAACTCGCCGGGCTTGCTGATCATTTCGCTGATCATGTGCTCGAAGCCCATCTGCGACAGGGCATTCGCGGCGTTGGTGCCCCCGGCGGCGGCGGCAAAAAGGGTTTCCTGCAGCATGACGCTTACCTTTATATAAGTGTTGATAGAGGGTGTTGCGGTTCTGAAAGGATGGAGCGTTGACGTTGGCCCAGGTGTTGGCCGCGGTCTTCCTTCTTAAAGCGTGAAATCCACCGGCACGCGGACCCGGCCAGCTGACTTCTGGCCGTTGACGACGGAAGCATTGAAGCGCCACTTGCGTGCGGCATCGATCGCTGCACGGTCGAGGTCGCGGTTGCGGCTCGACTTTTCCACCGACACGTTGGTGACGTTGCCGTTGGCGTCCACGTCGATGATCAGGATGACCGTACCGGTGATACCGGCGCGCGCAGCGGCGGGCGGGTAACGCGGCGGGTTCATGTTCTTCGACGAGATGTCCACGCTGGCACCGATGTCCGGCGTCGGCGCAGGCGGTGCGGGCGGCGACGGCGGGGTGACGATGTCGGTCGGACGCGGCTCGGCGATGTCGACCGGCGGTGCTTCCGGCGGCGGCGGCAGCGGGGTCGTCTTCGGCGGCGCCAGGTTCTTGACCGGCGGCGGCGGCGTGTCCTGCTTCGGCGGCGGCGGCGGCGGCGGCGGCGGGGGAGGCGGCGCGTCGACGATGACGACCGAGGTGCGGCGCTCTTCCTTCTTTTCTGCCGGCGGAGCAACCGCCGGGATCAACAGCGCAAGCAGGGCCGCTGCGTGCAATGCGATCACGAAGGCAATACCGATGATACGGGGCCAGTTGAGGCTGTTGTCCTCTTCTTCTTCCCGGTACCTGTTGATGACCAGTTGTTCAGCCATGCGCCAATTAACTCAAGGTTGTTACGAGCGCCGAGACGCCTCGTCGATTCTGGGCCCTGCCGGTGGTTTTCACCGACGGAACCCCCAGCTTATACCAATCCGGCGCCCCGATGCCATCATCCGTATGGATTAATTGGCCTTCGGTGTCATCGAATCCCGTTACGGCAACGCGATGATCTTCTTCGCGTCGTCCGGCTTCTTCAGACCCTTCCCCAGCGCGGCTCGCGCAGCGACCTTGGCTTCCGGGATACGGCCTTCCTGCCACAGGACGCGCGCCAGGTTCAGATAGGTTTCGCCATCCGCGGCGAGGGGCGCTGCCTTCTGCCACGCGTCGATGGCTTGCGGGATCTGCTCGGAGTAGTAGTACGCCTGCGCCAGGGCCAGGAAGGTCTGGTGGTCCGGCTTCAGCAAGCCCTTCTCCAAACCTTCGTTGACGACGGAAATGACGTCCTTCTCCCGGCCGTCCATGTTGGCGTAGGTCACGTAGAGCTGTCGGTATTCCTTTTCTTCGGTCAGCTGGCCAGCGGAACGCATCTTCTCCAGCGTGGTGGCGGCCTTGTCGTACTGGTCCGCCTGCTGGTAGGTCGCGACCAGGTTGAGCTGGGCCTTCTTGTCGGCCGGATTCTTGGCGGCCATCTGCTCGGCGATCTTCACCGCTTCGGCAGGCCGCTCGGCGGCGATGAGCGAGGCCAGCAGCAGACCGTACCAATTGTCCTTGGGCTCGGGCGTGGCGGCGATGGCCTGCTCGAGTACCGGGATGGCTTCGGCGTACTTCTCCATCTGGTACAGCGCCTGGCCTTTCTGGATCAGGTCGTCGGGCTTGTTGGATTTCGTCTCTGCGAGATAACGGTTGAGATTGGCCATGCCCGGCTCGAACTCGTCGTCCTGCAGCTGCAACTGGGCCAGCATCAGCATCGACTGGTAGTGGCCGTTGTTGTCCAGCGCGTTGAGGTCGATCACCTGCTGGAGCAGCTGCTTGGCTGTCGCCATGTCATCCAGGTTGTATGCCGCCTGCCCGCCCAGCTGGGCGGCCATGGCCTTGTCATATTCGTTCGCATTCGGTTCGGCCAGCAGCTCCTTGGCCAACGCCAGCGTCTCGGCGTCGTTGTCTTCCTTCTCGTAGGCCTTGAACAGCTTGCCCAGCTTGCCCTGCATCTTGCTGGAGGGCTTGGTCTTGGGGTCCTCGCGCGTCGCGTCGGGGTAACGGACTTCCGCTTTCTGGCTGCCTTCGCGCGAACCGCTCCGGTTGGCAGAACGGGCGGACTGCGCCACGGCATCGGCGACAACGCCGCCGCCAAAGGCGGCCAGCAGCATCATGCTGAGTAGGGTGTTCTTTTGCATGCGGAGCTTCATCTTCAAACCTCGTCAGGCCATCCGGGGGATGACGGTCCAACCCGCCTGCGTGCGGGGCCGGCAAAACTAACAGAAACCTGGTGCGTGCGGATACCGTTTCAGGTGTTGCGTAGCAGCAATACCGTGCCGTGTGTCAGCCGCATTTCGGCGCGTTTCCGGCCTTCCTGGCCGCCTCGTAGGTGGGTACGAGGGAGGGCGCATCGCGTTGCAGTTCGCGAATGCGGTTGGCGGGGTCGGGGTGCGTGGACAGCCACTGCGGTTGACGGCCACCGCTGGCGGCCATCATGTTCTGCCAGAGATCGACGGCCTGGCGAGGATCGAAGCCCGCCTGGGCCATGAGCCGCTGGCCGACCACATCCGCCTCGCTCTCCTGGGTGCGCGACCCTGGCAACAGGAAAGCCGCCTGTGCGGTCATGCCACCCAGCTGGTTCACCGTGCTGGCCGCACCCTCACCGTAGCGCGCACCGGCCAGCGCACCGAGGACGCCCAAGCCGGCCTGCGCTCCCATCTGACGGGTAATGCGCTCTTCGTGGTGGCGCGCGATCACGTGGCCGATCTCATGCCCGAGCACCGCCGCAAGCTGATCCTGGTTCTTGGCCACCGTGAAGATGCCGGTGTTCACGCCCACCTTGCCACCCGGCAGCGCGAACGCGTTGGGCTCTTTGTCCGAGAAAACAGCGGTTTCCCACGCGACGCTGCGTTGTTCGGGAGGCAGCTGGCGCACGAGTGCGTTGACCACGCAGGTGACGTAGCCGTTCTGTCGCGCGTCGCGACTCAAGGTTTCCTTCGCCTTGGTCTCGGCAAAGGCCTGTGCGCCCAACTGATCGAGTTGCGCCTGCGAGACGCCCCCAACCATCTGGGTCCGGCCGGTGGGCGAGGTCGTCGTGGCACACGACGTCAGACCGAGAATTGCGACGGTCCCGAGAATCCAGACTTTCATGCGCGCCCCCTGCGACCATTGCGTACAACGCGAGTCTGGGCAAACGCGTCTTAAACTTTCGTCAATCACATTAAGCCTGCGTCTGGCCGTAAATCTGCAAGACAGCCAGCGCAAGGGCGTTGTTCAGGATATGCGCGGCGATCGGCGCCCACAGCGTGCCTGTCAACCGGTAGACCCCGGCAAACATGGCGCCCATGCCCGCATAGACCAGAACCAGGAAAAGTGTGCTGGTGAGGGGTTTTCCGTTGAGGCCCGGCATTTCATGGACGAGGGCGAACACGAGGCTGCTCAGCACCAGGCCCAGGACGGGCCAGCCCGCATGCCACAGTCGCCCGAACAGGACGCGGCGGAACAGCAGCTCCTCGTACATGGGCGCAAGGACGACAGCGAACAGGCCCAGGAACACGGGGTATTGCGCGAATCCGGCCTTGATCACGTCCAGGTTGCTCGGTTCCAGGTCCAGCCCCAGCGCGCGGCCGCATCCGCTCATGACTGCACTGAACAGAAAGGTCGAAATTCCCGCAGCAAGCGCCCAGAACCAGGTCCGGGGAAGACGCGTGTTGGCCCGTGACTGCTTCTGTTCGGTGATCGTTGCGCGTCGGCGCCAGAAGTACAGCAGCAGCGCCGTGCCGCCGGTGCTGACGAGCGTGGCCACGATGAGGAACAGGACGGGCGGAGCGCCCACATTCGCCTGCAGGGCCTGCGCGTCGATCATGCCGCCATGCGTGCGCGCCAACTGCACACCGCGCCAGCCGGCCCATCCCAGCAAACCCAGGAGCATGGCTGAGAACGAAAGCACCACCGCCAGCACGACATCCAGTGCGAACGCCGGCAGCACGCCGCGCAATGGACGTCCGCCGGGGACTCCCGCGTCGACCAGGGAGGAGGGGACCGGGTTCATCCGCCGAAACATCACACGTCGAGGTTGGAAACCTTCAGCGCGTTGTCTTCGATGAACTCGCGACGCGGCTCCACCACGTCTCCCATCAACGTGCTGAAGATCTGGTCGGCGGCGACGGCGTCCTCGATGCGCACCTGCAACAGTCGGCGCGTATCCGGATTCACCGTGGTATCCCACAGCTGCTCGGGATTCATTTCACCCAGGCCCTTGAAGCGCTGGATGCTGCGGCCCTTCTTGGCCTCTTCCAGCAACCATGCCTGTGCGTCGGCGAAGGTAACCACCGGCTGCGCCTTGTTGCCGCGGATGACCTGTGCGCCTTCGCGCACCAGTCCATGCAACAGCGCCGCCGCTTCGCGCAACGGACGCAGTTCGCCGGTCTCGAAGGCCGACAGCGACAGCACCTGCACCAGCTCCTCGCCCATGTGCCGACGCGTCGCGAGCAGCGCAGCGGGGCGTTGTTCCGTGGCGGGCTGCAGTGTCAGCGCATAGCGCGCACTGCCCAGGCTGCTCCGGTTGAGCTTGGCTTCCAGCGCGGCCAGTTCATGCCGCTCGTCGATGTTCTTCTGCAGGTGCTCCGCATCGAGCGGGGTGAAATCGATCAACGACTCCAGCAGCACCGAATCGTAACGGTGCGCATTGCGTGAGATGGCATCGCGCGCGGTGGTGAAGGCAAGCAGCAGCTTCTCCAGGGCTTCGCCGGAGATCGGGGGCTCGCCATCGGCGGGAATCAGCGACGCGCCTTCGACCGCATTGTTGGCCAGGTACACGTTGAGCGCCGCATCGTCCTTCAGGTACAACTCCTGCTTGCCCTGCTTGAGCTTGTAGAGCGGCGGCAGGCCGATGTAGATGTGGCCTCGTTCGATCAACTCCGGCATCTGCCGGTAGAAGAACGTCAGCAGCAGCGTGCGGATGTGCGAACCGTCGACGTCGGCGTCGGTCATGATGATGATGCGGTGGTAACGCAGCTTGTCCGGGTTGTACTCGTCCTTGCCGATGCCGGTGCCGAGCGCGGTGATCAGCGTGCCGACTTCGGCGGAGGCGAGCATGCGATCGAAGCGCGCGCGTTCCACGTTGAGGATTTTTCCCCTCAATGGCAGCACCGCCTGGTTCTTGCGGTTGCGGCCCTGCTTGGCGGAACCGCCGGCCGAGTCACCCTCGACGATGAACAGTTCGGACAGTGCCGGATCCTTCTCCTGGCAGTCGGCCAGCTTGCCGGGCAGGCCGGCGATGTCCAGCGCCCCCTTGCGGCGGGTCAGGTCGCGGGCCTTGCGTGCGGCTTCGCGGGCACGCGCGGCGTCGACGATCTTGCTGGCGATGGCGCGGGCTTCGTGGGGGTGTTCCTGCAGGAACTCCTCCAAACGTGCGCCGAACGTGCTCTCAACGGCCGGCCTGACCTCGGAACTGACCAGTTTCTCCTTGGTTTGAGAAGAGAAGCTGGGGTCCGGCACCTTCACCGACAGCACCGCGATCATGCCTTCGCGCATGTCGTCGCCGGACAGATTGACCTTGGCCTGCTTGGCGATGCCGTTCTGTTCGATGTAGTTGGTCAGCGTGCGCGTCAGCGCGGCACGGAAGCCGATCAGGTGGGTACCGCCATCCTTCTGCGGGATGTTGTTGGTGAAGCAGAACATCGTTTCCTGGTAGGCGTCGGTCCACTGCAGGGCGACATCCACCACGATCCCGCTGGCTTCGCCGGTGACCGAGATGACATTCGGGTGCAGCGGTGTCTTCAGCTGCGCCAGGTGCTCCACGAAGCTGCGGATGCCGCCTTCGTACTCGAAGACATCCTGGCGGCCTTCGCCACGCTCGTCGATCAGGGTGATCTTGACGCCGGAGTTGAGGAACGACAGTTCGCGCAGGCGGCGCGCCAGGATGTCGTAATGGAACTCGACATCGCTGAAGATCTCGGCCGCCGGCAGGAAGCGCAGCGTGGTGCCGCGGCGCTCCGAAGCTTCCAGCTGCTTGAGCGGGTAGGTGGGCTCGCCCAGCGCGTATTCCTGCTGGTAGTGGTGGCCATCGCGCCAGATGTCCAGCCAGAGGTGCGAGGACAGGGCATTGACGACGGATACGCCCACGCCGTGCAGGCCGCCGGAAACCTTGTAGCTGTTGTCGTCGAACTTGCCGCCCGCGTGGAGCACGGTGAGGATGACTTCCGCCGCCGAGACGCCTTCTTCCTTGTGGATATCGACCGGGATGCCGCGACCGTTGTCCGAGACCGAGACCGAGCCGTCTTCATGGATCTTCACCACCACATTGTCGGCGTGACCGGCCAGCGCTTCGTCGATCGAGTTGTCGACGACCTCGAACACCATGTGATGCAGGCCGGTGCCGTCGTGCACGTCGCCGATGTACATGCCGGGCCGCTTGCGGACCGCTTCCAGGCCCCGGAGGACGGTGATCTTGCTGGAGTCGTAGGTGCTGTTGCCGTTCGGTGCAGAAGAGGTCGTTTCGTCGGTCATTCGCTTCGGGTCGGCTGCATGGCAGGCGCCGCGTCACCGGGTCGGTGGGCGCCACGCGCGGGCCAAGGGATTCAATGCGGAATTATAGCACTGGTGGGCACTTAGCCCTCTTTGCCGCCAACCTGCTGCAGCCCTATGGCGCCCTGTTCCACGTGGAACACAGTGGGCGTAGCCTGCATGCCAGTGAGTCCGGAAGGGCTTTCGGTGCCGGTAATCAAGACTTGGGCACCGCAAGCCAGCAGCCGCTCCAGGATGCGGCGCTGGTGATGCCGATCCAGCTCCGATGCCAGGTCATCCAGGGCGATGACCGGCCACTCGCCTCTTCGCGCAGCGAAATCCTCCGCCTGAGCCAGCAGGCAGCACAACGCGGTCAGTTTTGCCTGGCCGCGGGAAAGCGTTTCGCGGTGGGGCAGGCTGGAGTAGTCGATGCGCCAGTCAGCCCGGTGGGGGCCGACGGTGGTGTAACCCGCCGAACGGTCCCGCTCCCGGGCGAGCAGCAACGCGTCCGCCAATGCCAGTTCGTGGCGCCGCCACCCGGGCTGGAACTGCAGGTCTGCGGAACCGAGCGACGGCGCCAGTTCCGTGGCAACCGCCGACAGATGGCCCTGCAAAGCTTCGAGATAACGCAGGCGATGACCCGTCAATGGTTCACCCGCTTCGGCCATCTCGTGATCCCAGGCATCGAGTTGGGCACCCCCTGCGCCTGACTTCAGCAGGGCATTCCGTTGCTTGAGCGCCCGGGCATACCGACGCCACAACGGCAGGAAGCTCCCCTCACCTCCCTGTTCCACGTGGAACAAGCCCCAGTCGATGAAACGACGACGCGGTTCACCGCCACCGGTGACCAGGGCGTGGCTACCCGGCTCGAAGCTGACAACTGCGAGCGCGGCGCAAAGATCTCCGAGTTGAGCCACATTCTCGCCATCCAGCCGACCGGTCCATGTCTGGCCGGTATGGCGAAGGCCCGCGCGACGAAGACGCTCCTGGCCCGTTTCGCGCCACTCCACGAACACCTCGACGGCGTCGGCACCGGTTCGGACCAGGCCGTCACGCACGCGACCACGGAAGCTGCGTCCGTATGCCATCAGGTGGAGCGCTTCGAGCAGGCTGGTCTTGCCCGCGCCGTTATCGCCTGTGATCAGATTGAGCCCGGGTCCCGGGGCCACTGAAACCTGCTGGAATCGACGCAACCCGCTTACCTCCAGGCGGGTTACCTGCACGGGGAGTTCCCCTGCGTGCCCCAAGGCAACTGGGCACGGGAAAGGCGAGGGCGGAGCAAGGGGCAGGCGAGCGACAGCGGCATCGCGAGATTCTAGCGTGCGGTGTTGCCCGGAAGCCGGATCGCTCGAAATCGGTACCTGGAAACGACATCGCCCGGCGCGGGGCCGGGCGACTGGCGTGTTTCACGTGGAACAAGGCGGGTCAGAGACGCAATGGCATCACGACATGGCGCGACTTCTCGCTACTCGCCTCACGCACGAGTGCCGAGGAATTGGCATCGCGCAGCTGCAGGACGATGTGCTCGTCGCGCAGGGCCGACAACGCGTCCAGCAGGTAGTTGACGTTGAACCCGATCGCCAGACCGTCCACCTTGGTGTCGGCTTCGATTTCTTCCTGGGCCTCTTCCTGCTCGGGATTATGAGCGCTGATCTTCAACTGGCCGGGAGAAACCTCGACACGGACGCCCCGGTACTTCTCGTTGGACAGGATGGCGGCGCGCTGCAGGGCGGCGCGCAGGACTTCCCGATCCAGCAGGACTTCACGGTCCGCGCCAATCGGAATCACGGCGGCATAGTCAGGGAAGCGGCCATCGATCAACTTCGAAGTGAACGTCACATCGTCCCGCTTGACCCGGATGTGGCTGCGGCCGACCTCCAGCTCCAGCGACCGGTCGCCACCTTCCAGCAGTCGCTGCAGTTCGGTCACGCCCTTGCGGGGCACGATGATCTGACGCTTGCCCACGGGAGCACCTTCCAGTTCCGCCTCGCACAGGGCGAGGCGATGGCCGTCGGTCGCCACGCAGCGCAGCGTCCGCTCGCTCAGGTCAAACAGCAGCCCGTTGAGGTAGTAGCGCACATCCTGCTGGGCCATCGCGAACGAAGTGCGTTCGATCAGCTCCTTCAAGGTGGCTTCCGGCACCTCGATACGTTCGGTCGCTTCGACTTCGTCCACTGACGGGAAATCGTTCGCAGGCAGGGTCGCCAGCGTGAAACGGCTGCGGCCGGCCTGCACCGTGACCTTGTCGCCCGTCTGGCTCACCGTCACCTTGCTGCCGTCGGGCAGCGCCCGAATGATGTCGAACAGCTTGCGCGCCGGGATCGTGGTTTCACCGTCCTGCGCCTCATCGACACCGATACGGGAAATCATCTCCACTTCCAGGTCGGTACCGGTCAGCGAGAGCTGCCCGTTCTGCACCTGCACCAGGAAATTTGCCAATACCGGCAACGTCTGCCGGCGTTCGACCACATTGACCACCTGGGCCAAGGGCTTGAGGAAAGCTTCGCGCTGCAGACTGAAACGCATGAGTGTTGGGGCCCCTTCGCTTTGGATTTTTAAAGACTAAAAGCTTAAAAGCTGGTGGTGATGGTAGGGCCCGAAATCCGGGAAAACCCACATAACCATTTGAATTGAATCAATTTCTTCTTCTTCCAACCCGGTGGACAGGGGCGGGTGTGCCTATGCAGAAACCTGTGGACAACTTTCCGGCCTGATTCCACGCACATCTTATCCACAGAAGGCAGGCCTGCTTGTCCACGATGTTATGCGTTGCCCCGTTTCGTCGCCCCACCTACAGTAACGCCACAGGTTGCGGCGGCGGCCTGGAGCAGCGACATCGACGACAGGAAACGGCATGCCATACCCAGAGCCGGCACCTGCGGCGGACACACGGGACAACGTGAAGCACTGGTCGGATGCCCTGCGTCAACGCGGATGCGCCGCAGGGCGATCCTCGATTACTCGCTGAGTTTCCGGATCAGCTTGTCCCAGTCCTCGCGCAGCTTGCCATCCGCTTCCATCAGGGTGCGGATCTGTCGGCAGGCGTGCAGCACGGTCGTGTGATCGCGACCGGCGAACGCGTCGCCGATTTCCGGCAGGCTGTGTTCGGTCAGTTCCTTGGCCAGGGCCATCGCCACCTGCCGCGGACGCGCCAGTGAACGCGTGCGCCGCTTGGACAGCAGGTCCTTGACTTGCAGACCGTAGTAGTCTGCCACGGTCTTCTGGATATTGGGGATGCTGATGGCCTGCTGCTGCGCGCGCAGCAGGTCGCGCAGGGTTTCCTGGGCGAACTCCGTGGTGATGGCGCGCCCGGTGAAGTTGGCGCGCGCCGCGAGCGTGTTGAGTGCGCCTTCCAGATCGCGCACGTTGCTGCGCATCTTCTTGGCCAGCAGGAACGCCACGTCGTCGGGGATCTGCGCACCGCGCTCGTGCGCCTTGGCCAGCACGATGGCCGCGCGCGTCTCGAAGTCCGGCGGGTCGATCGCCACGCTCAGGCCCCAGGCCAGGCGTGATTTAAGCCGGGGTTCCAGGCCTTCCACTTCGCGCGGATAGCGGTCGCAGGTCAGGATGATCTGCTGGCGGCCGTCGAACAGCGCATTGAAGGTGTGGAAGAACTCTTCCTGCGTGCGGTCCTTGCCGGCGAAAAACTGGATGTCGTCGATCAGCAACGCATCCACTTGCTGGAAGCGACGCTTGAACTGGTCCATCGACTTTTCGATCAGTGCCTTGGTCATGGCGCTGAAGAACTGTTCGCTGCGCAGGTACAGCACGCGCGCATTCGGGTTCTGCCGGCGCATTTCATTGCCGGCCGCGAACATCAGGTGCGTCTTGCCAAGGCCGGTGCCGCCATACAGCAACAATGGATTATGCGAACGATCGCCCGGCTTCTGTGCGGCCTGCCATGCGGCGGCGCGACCGAGCTGGTTGCTGCGGCCTTCGACGAAATTGTCGAAGGTGTAGTGCAGGTCCATGTTGCCGGCGAAGGGCTCGGCAGGCGCTGCGACCCCAGTGCTGTGGCCCGTCGCGACCGGCGCGTTGATGTCGACCGGTTTGCTGCGCGAACCGATTTCCAGCGAAACGTCACCGTGGCCGACAAAGTAATCCAGCAGCTCACGGATGCGGCCCAGGTAACGCTCGCGAACCTGCTCCACGATGAAGGCGTTGGGTGCGTACAGCACCATGGCATTGCTGCGCTGCTCGGCCTGCAGGGGCTTCAGCCAAGTGTGTACATCCTCGGCCGGCAGTTCGGCTTCCAGGCGTTCGAGGCAACGGGGCCAGGCATCCATCAGGTGGAACAACTCGCGTGTGGGGTAGAACAGGCCATCCCGCGTTGCCGGAGGCAGCACGGGGCGGAGTCAATGGGGTCAGCCAGACTACCACCGGCGTCGGGACCCGCCAACGATCCTGTGCATAAGATGTGGATGAAGCGTGTGAACGGCACCGTGTTCAGCCCGTTGTGAAGGACCATCGTGTCGAAAGCACCGGGGGAGTTGACCGTAAACCGGTGGTTCCTATAGAATTTCCGGTTCTTTCCACCCGAACACGCCCGAGGGCCCCATGGCCACCAAGCGCACTTACCAACCCAGCAACCTGAAGCGCAAGCGCGACCATGGTTTTCGTGCCCGCATGAAGACCGCCGACGGCCGCAAGATCCTGGCCCGTCGTCGTGCCAAGGGCCGCAAGCGCCTGACCGCCTGATGGCTTGGCCGCACATCGCGGCCATGCATCCATGCGTTCACTGCATCACCAGGAGCCCGCCCGGTCACGAGCGGGCTTCTTGCTGAGATGAGCACCACTTTCCCGCGCGTCGCGCGCGTCCGCGCGCGAGCAGACTATGCGCGCGTGTTCGATCAGGCGCGCCGCACCTCCGATCCGATGCTGAGCCTGCACTGGCTGCCGGGCGAGGGGCCTGCACGCCTGGGGTTGGCGGTATCGCGCAAGGTCGATACGCGCGCCGTCATGCGGAACCGGATCAAGCGCCAGTTGCGCGAACACTTCCGTCGTCTGCGCGCGGGCCTTCCCGGCGGCGACTACGTGGTGGTCGCGCGCGCGCCGGCTGCCAAGGCGGATGCAGGCCAGCTGCGGGCGACCTTCGAACGCGTCCTCGTGCGTGCCGGCGCATTGCCGCCACCGGCACCGGGCGGCACAATGCCGCCGGGCTTGAATTCCCCTTCGCCGCCACCCACTCCTTCTTCTTCGACCAAACCGGTTTCCGACGCCGGTTGAGACTGCCTGCCTGATGAACCAGACCCGTGTATTCCTGATCTTCGCCTGGCTGATGGTGGCGACCTTGTTGTGGATGCAGTGGGGCCAGCAGAAGGCGGCCCCCGTGGCGCCCGCTGCGGCCACCCTCGCGACGGCAGCGCCCGCCGGCAGCACCGTACCGACCGCGACCCCCAGTACCGGCACCGCACCCGGTGCCAGCGGGACCGTGCCGACGGCGCCGATGGTGCCCGCCACGCCCGCGACAGCGGCGAAGACATCGACGGCTGCACGGGTGACGGTGTCCACGGACGTGCTGCGCCTGGTCGTGGACGGTGGCAGCGTGCTGCAGGCAGACCTGCTGCATTACCCGCAGAGCAAGGCGCCGGGCAGTGGTCCGGTCCGCCTCATGAGCGAAGACCCCCAGCATTTCTACGTGGCCGAAAGCGGTTGGGTCAGTGGGCAGTCGAAGGCGCCCGACCATCATGCGTTCGTGCCCGAGAACGGTGCCGGCGATGTCGCGCTCGCCCAGGGCGCCGACAGCGTCCGCGTGCCGTTCCTGTGGCAGGGCCCGGACGGCGTGAGCATCCGCCGCACCTACACCTTCAAGCGCGCCAGCTATGAGGTGGAAGTACGCGATGAGGTCGTCAACGCGGGCGCCGGCACCTGGCAGGGCACGGTCTACCGTCAGCTGCTGCGCACACCGCCGGAGGTCAAGAGCGGGATGACCAATCCGGAGTCCTTCAGCTTCAGCGGCGCCACATGGTGGGATGGCGGCTACCAGCGCCGCAAGTTCAACGAGGATTATCTGGAAGACGGTCGCGTCGATGCGCAGGTGAAGGGTGGCTGGATCGCGATCCTGCAGCACCACTTCTTCACGGCATGGATTCCGCACACCGACGACACCACCACTATCTCGCTCGACAACCCGAATGGCGGCGCGCGCGCGTTGATCCGCGAGATGGGGCCGGGTGTGAATGTCGGCCCGGGCCAGCAGGCCACCACGACTGCCCGCTTGTGGATAGGTCCCAAGCTGGTCGACAAGATCCATGCGATCAACGCGCCCGGCATCGACCGCGTGGTCGACTACAGCCAGTTCGCGATCCTCGCGCTGCTGGGCCAGGGCCTGTTCTGGGTGCTGAACTTCCTGCATGGCTTCATCGGCAACTGGGGCTGGTCGATCATCGGCCTGGTGATCCTGGTGAAGCTGGCGCTGTATCCGCTGTCGGCGGCGCAGTACAAGAGCTTCGCCAAGATGCGCAAGTTCCAGCCGCGCATCCAGCAGTTGAAGGAGCGCTACGGCGACGACAAACAGAAGTTCCAGGTCGCCATGATGGAGCTGTACAAGAAGGAGAAGATCAACCCGATGGGCGGCTGCCTGCCGATCCTCGTGCAGATGCCGGTGTTCCTGGCGCTGTACTGGGTGCTGGTGGAAACCGTCGAGCTGCGCCAGGCGCCGTGGTTCGCGTGGATCCAGGACCTGACCGCGCGCGACCCGTACTTCATCCTGCCCGTGCTCAACATGCTGGTGATGTGGCTGACGCAGAAGCTGACGCCGGCGCCGGGCATGGATCCGATGCAGCAGAAGATGATGCAGTTCATGCCGCTGGTGTTCGGCGTGATGATGGCCTTCTTCCCGTCCGGCCTGGTGCTGTACTGGGTCACCAACGGCGCGCTGGGCCTGCTCCAGCAGTGGTGGATGACCAAGCGCCACGGCGAGTCGGCCACGCCACCGAAGGCCGCGACGGCGAAGTAATTGTCGCCCACCGCTGCGCCACGAAGCCCGCCCTCCGGCGGGCTTCGTGTTTCCGCTACGCTGAAAGCCCACCTGCCGACATTTGCACATGAACAATGCACAGGACACCATCGTCGCCATTGCCAGCGCGCCGGGCGCG
This sequence comes from Pseudoxanthomonas sp. 97-1-1, assembly GCF_057773125.1. Classification (NCBI taxonomy): domain Bacteria; kingdom Pseudomonadati; phylum Pseudomonadota; class Gammaproteobacteria; order Lysobacterales; family Lysobacteraceae; genus Pseudoxanthomonas; species Pseudoxanthomonas sp. 97-1-1. The sequence continues at coordinate 400,946 of NZ_JBYMTJ010000004.1, forward strand.
GGCGGTGTCGGCATCGTGCGTTTGTCTGGGCCTGTCGCGCAGGCCATCGCGAAGAATATCTGCGCGTGTACGCTGACTCCGCGACATGCACACTACGTGCGTTTCCTCGATGAAGAACGCCGCGTCATCGACGACGGCATCGCGCTTTCGTTTCCTGCTCCCGCCAGTTTCACCGGGGAGGACGTGGTCGAACTGCAGGCGCACGGCAGTCCCGTCGTGCTGCAGCAACTGGTGGCGCGCGCATGCGCACTGGGCGCGCGCATGGCACGGCCGGGCGAGTTCTCCGAACGCGCGTTCCTCAACCACAAACTCGATCTCGCCCAGGCCGAAGCCATCGCCGACCTGATTGCCGCCGCGGATACCCGCGCGGCGCGCGCGGCCCGGCGCTCGCTCGACGGCGTGTTCTCCACGCGCGTCGACGGCATCGGTCAGTCGCTGCTGGCCTTGCGCGTGCATGTGGAAGCCGCGATCGACTTCGCCGACGAATCGATCGACACGCTCGGAGGCGAGCAAGTGCGCGCACGTCTGGCGGATACCCGCGATTCGCTTGCCGGTCTGATCGCCGATGCGGAGCGCGGGCGCAAGCTGCGCGACGGCATGCACGCCGTCATCGTCGGTCCGCCGAATGCCGGCAAGAGCTCGCTGCTCAATGCACTGGCGGGCAGCGAGCGGGCCATCGTCACCGACGTGGCGGGCACCACGCGCGATACCTTGCGCGAAACCATCCGGCTGGATGGCCTGGAACTGCATCTGGTGGATACCGCAGGCCTCCGGGATGGCGGCGACGCGATCGAACGCGAGGGCATGCGGCGCGCGCGCGCGGAGCTCACGCGCGCCGATGTCGCGCTGGCGGTGGTCGATGCGCGCGATCCCGACGCCGGCCGCGCTGCGATCGCCGACAGCATCGCCGGTGTGCCCACGGTGCTCTGGATCCACAACAAGGCCGACCTGCTGGTCGAGGTGCCCGCGGATGACGACGCCAGCGTGCATGTCTCCGCCGCGACGGGCGCCGGCCTGGCGCATCTTCACGAGCGCCTGCGCGCGCTGGCCGGAGAGCCGGCTGCCGCGGGAGGCGAAGGCGAGTTCTCGGCGCGTGCCCGTCATGTGGAAGCACTGCATCGCGCCTCCCTCCATGCGGCGTCCGCAGCGGAGCAACTGCGGTACGAACACCTGGAACTGGCGGCCGAGGAACTGCGGCTCGCCCATGACGCGCTGGGCGAAATCACCGGCCGCCTCAGCGCGGACGACATGCTGGGCCACATCTTCTCCACGTTCTGCATCGGCAAGTGACGCGCCTCCGTCCAGGTCTGGCCAAAACTGTGACGTACGTCAAGTGTCGATGATGATGAGGCGACGTACCCTGACCACCGGGTAGGGGTACCCGGAAGGCATCGCGCCGTTTCCCGCCTGACCAAGTGTCGGCGTGCGGCGACGGGCCCACGTTGACAACCAACGTCCGATCCCGCGTCCTATGCGGGTCGGGGCTGTGTCGCCATCATTAGAAACGCACTTGGGGGAGTAGAAACTGATGTCCTTGATCAAAACGACCGGGCGCCTGCGTTACATCGCGCCGTTGCTGCTGATCGTCGCGGTGGCGGCGTGCTCGAAGAAGGAAGAACCCGCCGCACCCGCCGCCGGTGCGGCTGCCACGCCCGCCGCACCGCCGCCGCCGGCTGTGTCCGCCGAGGTCCAGGCCATGGACGCCGATGCCCTGCGTGACGCCGCCACCAAGGCGCTGCGCGAGAACCGGATCTACGCGCCGGGTGGCGACAATGCGATGGAGTACTACCTCGCCCTGCGCGACAAACTGCCGAACGATCCCGGTGTCAGCAGCGCGCTGACCGACCTGATGCCGTACACGCTGATCGCCGCCGAGCAGAGCATCGCGCGCGAAGAGTTCACGGAGGCCCAGCGCCTGTCCGCCATCATCGAAAAGGCCGACCCCAAGGCGCCGGCGCTGCCGCGCCTGCAGCAGAGCATCGCCGCCGCGCAACAGGCGGTGGCCGAGCGCGCGGTCACCGACGACGCCAAGACCAAGGCTGACGATGAGGCGCGCCAGAAGGAACAGCAGCGCCTGGCCCAGCAGGCCGAACAACAACGCGCCAGCGAGGCCGCGGCGGCACAGCAACTGGCCCAGCAGCAGGAAGCGGCCCGCGCCGAGGCCGCTCGCCAGGAAGCCGAACGCCAGGCAGCCGCCCAGCGTGAAGCCGCGGAACGCCAGGCAGCCGCGACCCGTGCCGCCGTTCCCGCCGCTGCGCCGGCACAATCGCTGCGTGCAGTCAGCACGCCGGCACCGCGCTATCCGCCTGAAGCCCTGCGCTCGGGCACCAGCGGTGAAGTGCTGGTGGAAATCACCGTGGGCACCGACGGATCGGTGACCAACGCACGCGTGGTGCGTGCCACCCCGGCACGCGTCTTCGACCGCGAAGCGCTCAACGCAGTGCGACGCTGGCGCTTCGAACCGCTGGATGCGCCGGTCACCACGCGCCGCACGATTGGTTTCAGCCCCGGCTGATCCACGCTTCGGCGAGAAGAGAGAAGAGCCGGCCATGCGCCGGCTCTTTTTTTGTGAGACGAATAGCGATGCGAAGCAGGCCGCGTGCGCGACGCAGCGATTGAATGTGATGTGATCGCATGCAGTAGACAATCGTCTTCCCGGTGCTTGATGTGCGCCGCCCGCATGGCGGGCAACACATCACACTCAAGGAAGGATTCCATGAAGCAGGTTCTTTTTCCCTGCGCACTGTTCCTCGCAACCCTGTCCGCGCCGACCATGGCCACCGAAGCCGGCCAGTGGTACGGCCGCTTCGAGATCGGCCACAGCGACCTCAAGCTGAGCGCCGATGGCCTCAGTGCCGACGACACCGATACGGCCTATGGCGTGCGCGCGGGCCACTACTTCCACCCCAGCTTCGCCGTGGAAGGTTTCTATTCCATCCTGGGCGATCGCTCGCTGGAAGGCGTGTCGTTCGACATGGATGCAGTGGGCATGGGCGTGGTGGGCAAGAAGAACTTCGGTGCCGACGACACCGGCTTCTTCATCGCCGGACGTGCGGGTGCATAGGGCGTCAATACCAAGCTCAGCGTGGATGGCCTTCGCCTGCGCGAACGGTCGACCTAACCCTACGTGGGCATTGGCGTGGGCTACGACTTCGATCACCACAACGGTCTCAGCCTGAACTACGACAACAACAAGGCCGACCTGTTCAATGCCGATGTGAAGACACAGACGCTGACGCTGGGTCACGAATACCGCTTCTGAAGCAGCCCGAAGCGCGCATGGAAAACGGCCACCCGAAGGTGGCCGTTCTCTTTCGAAGGATCGAGACGGCAGGCACTATCCGGCGACGGCGAGCTTCTCCTGGTGGTACCTGCGCACGGCGGCGAACCACAGCAGTGCGGCCACGCCGAACGCCGCAGCGATGTAGATGGCCCACGTCTGCGGACCGATGTACTCGTTGCGGATGACCTTCAGCAGCAACTGGTTCTGTGCCAGGAACGGCACGGCGAACTGCCACGGCTGGCTCTTCAGCGGGTTCGCCATCAGCGCGAACGTCGGGATCATCGGCAGCAGCATCAGCCAGGTCATGTGGCTCTGTGCCTCCTTCATGCTCTTGGCCGATGCCGCGAGGTAGGTGAGCAGCGAAGTGCCGATGAACAGCATCGGCAGCAGGATCAGCAGCATCTTGCCCATCGACAGGAACGACACATTCAACTGGCGGCCCAGCGTGCCGGCGAACTGCGCGCTGAACTTGAACGCCAGCAACGTCAGCAGCAGGGTGGTCAGGCCGATCACGCACGCCGCCGCGATCTTGCCGCTCACCACCGCACTGCGCGGTGCCGGCGTGGCCAACAACGGCTCCAGCGACTGCCGCTCGCGCTCGCCGGCTGTTGCGTCGAGGATCAGGTAGGCGCCACCGATGAAGGACGTCAGGATCAGCAGGTAGGGCAAGAGCACCGACAGCAGCATGCCCTGCTTGGCCTCGGGCGTGGCCAGGTCCTGCATGCCGACGTTCACCGGCCGCGCGACGGACGCATCGACACCACGTGCCAGCAGACGCAGTGCGCCGACCTGCTGGCTGTAGGCCGAGAGCGCGGCATTGACGCGCTGGGTGGGAATGTCCGCGTCACGACGCGTGCTGTCGCGGATGATCTCCACCAGCGCGGGACGACCGTTGCGCCAGTCCTCCGCATAGCCGGGGCTGATGCGCAACGCGACATCGATCTCCTGCGTGCGGATCGCGGCATCGAGGTTGGCCGGCGCCTTCGCCGCCGTGATGCCGTTGGTGGCAAGGAACTTCACCAGGTTCGGTGCATGTTCGGCGCCCACCATCGGAATCTCCAGCGTCTTGTCGACCTGGGTGCGGATGCGGTTTTCGGTCAGGTAACCCATGCCCAGCATCAGTGCCGGATAGAGCAGCGGCCCCAGGAACAGTGCCAGCGCCAGCGTGCGGCGGTCACGGGAAAGGTCGCGCAATTCCTTGCGCATCACGGTGAACACCGTAGACAAAAGACGGGTACGGAACATGTTCATGCCAGCAGGCCCTCTTCCGAACCGATCACTTTGACGAACGCATCCTCCAGGTTGTCCTCGCCTGCCTGTGCACGCAGCTCGTCGGCGGTGCCGGCGGCGACCACGGTGCCCTTGGCGATGATGACGATGCGGTCACACAGCGCCGCGACCTCCTGCATGATGTGGCTGGAGAAGATCACGCAACGGCCCTCTTCGCGCAGTTGGCGCAGGAAGCCCCGCATCGCGCGCGTGGTCATCACGTCCAGGCCATTGGTGGGCTCGTCGAGGATGACGTTGCGCGGATCGTGCACGAGTGCGCGTGCGATGGCGGTCTTCGTCCGCTGGCCCTGGCTGAAGCCTTCGGTCTGGCGGTCGAGGATGTCGCCCATGTCCAGCGCGTCGGACAGTGCCTTCGTGCGCTCGGCGATCTGCTTCGACGACAGCCCGTGCAGTTCGCCGAAATAGGCGATGTTCTCGCGCGCGGTCAGGCGCTTGTACACGCCGCGCGCATCCGGCAGAACGCCGAGCGCGCGCCGCACCGCGACAGGATCGCGCGCGGTGTCGATGCCGTCCACGGTGACCTGCCCGCGATCAGGCGTCATCAATGTGTAGAGCATGCGCATGGTGGTGGTCTTGCCGGCGCCGTTGGGGCCGAGCAGGCCGGTGATCTGGCCGTCGTGGGCGGTGAAGCTGACGCCGTCCACGGCGGTGACCGTGCCGGTCTTGGTCTTGAAGGACTTGTGCAGGTCGTTGGCGATGATCATTCGGTCATGTCCATTGAAGAAGGGCGGGCGCGCAGGGCGCGGCTCACGGCTCCCAGCCGTTGAAGCTGGTGAAAGGCGGTACGTAGTCGAGGCTGTCGAGGCACTTCGCGTCCAGGTCCTTGGCGCTCGCGGTCTCCAGGAAGCGGCCGAGGAGCTTGGGCATGCAGCCGACGGCGAACGTGCCGTGGCCCTGACCCTTCAATACCAGGTGGCGTCCATTCGACAGCGTGCGCAGCACCTGGTCGCCGTAGCGCGGCGGCGTGACCGGATCCAGCTCGCCGGAGGTCAGCAGTGTCGGGATGTCGGACGTCCACGCGGTGTGGAAGTCGGCCGGCCGCTTGCCCGTTGGCCACGCACCGCACTGCGTCTTCAGGGTGTCGCCGAGCAGGCTGCCAAGCACCGTGTCGGCGTCGCCGGGGTCGGCCTTCAGCAGGTCGGCGTCCTCGGCGCAGATCACCGACAGCTGCATGCCGTGCATGAACTGGTCGCCGACCTGCGTTTCCAGCAGCTTGGACAGCGACATCAACGAGCCGTACCGGCCCTGTTGTGCTTCGTTCAACACCAGTGGCAGCAGTGCGGTGCCCTGCGGGAAGTAGGAGTACATGCGCGTGATGCCGGCGACGGTGCCTGCAGTGACTTCGCCAGTGACCAGTTCGCCGGTCGAGGGGTCGCGATACTCGGTGCTCACCGGCGCGGCCGCCAGCCGCGTCATCAGCGTGCGCAGCTGTCCGCGCAGGTCATCGCCGAAACGGTCCCTGCAGGTCTGCGTGGCCTGGCAGCGCTGGAACTGCAGCGCCAGCGCCGCGTCCAGGTTGCGCGCGTGCTCGCTGCCCAGTACCAGCTCGTTCGGCACCACACCGTCGATCACCACGCTGCGCGTGCTGTCCGGATGGCGCATGGCGTACTGCTGCGCCACGCGTGTGCCATAGGAGCCGCCGACCAGGTTGATCTTCGTCGCGCCCAGCGCCTTGCGCACGCTGTCCAGGTCGCGCACGGCATCGGTGGTGGTGTAGAAGCGCGGGTCGGCCTGCAGCGACGCGGCGCAGTCGCGTGCGAACGCGACCGCGGCGGTCTCGCTGAGGTCCTCCGCATCGCTGTAGGCATTGCGGCCCTTGTCGTCCTTGCACGACAGCGGGTTCGACTTGCCGGTGCCGCGCTGGTCGACCAGCACGATATGGCGCGACTTGCGTACCTCGCGGAAGGCGGCGTCGATGGCGGGCCAGACCTGCACTGCGGCCTGTCCGGGGCCACCGGCGAGGAAGAACACCGGATCGTCGGTGGCCGCCCCCTCATTGGTCGCCGGCAGCCATGCGATGTTGAGTGCCACTTTGCGGCCCGTGGGCTTGGCCGGGTCTTCGGCCACGTTGAAGGTCGCGCACTGCGCCTCCACCGTGGTGGTCAGGTAGGGCGCCGTCAGCGTGCACGGCTTGAAGGCGATATCGCCGTAGTGGCGCACGGCTTGCTGGTCGGGGCTGGTAGCGGTGCCCTGGCAGCCTGCCAGCAGCAGGACGCCCAGGGCCGGCGCGAGGGATCTACGAAGAGTGGAGTCCATGCATCTGTTCCGTTGTAGGCGGGTTCCAGCATGCCATGACGGTGCAGCGCGGCGGATGTGACCGGGCAAGTGCGGGCGCGATAGCGGAAGGTCGCTGCCCGGCAGGGACTACTTGCTGCTGACGTACTTCTCGCGGCGTATCTGGGGAATCGGCAGGCCGCAGCCTTTCAGCGCCTCGAAGCAGGCGTCCACCATGTCCGGGTTGCCGCACAGGTAGGCGATGTCGCGCGCCGGATCCGGTGCGAACTCCGCCAGGTGCTGCTGCACATAACCCTGGCGCACGTCAGGGTGCGGATGGGACGGCAGTTCACGCGAGAGGCAGGGCACGAAGCGGAAGCCGGGATGCGCATCGGCGAACGCACGGAACTCGTCGCCGTACAGCAGTTCGGTGGGCGTGCGGGCGCCCTGCAGCAGCACGACCTCCACGCCGCGTTCGGCGATCAGTGCTTCCAGTTGCGGCAGCATGGAACGGTACGGCGTGACGCCGGTGCCAGTGGCAATCAGGAGATAGCGCGCGTTGCGGTCGCCGGGCATCAGGCAGAAACGGCCGAAAGGGCCGCTGGCCTCCACGTGGCCGCCTTCCGGCAGGCCTTCGAACAACGCGGTCGCCGCCCCGCCCGGCACGTAGCTGACCGCGATCTCGACCGCTTCGCCCGGACCCATCGCATGGTCGTGGATGGTGGCCAGCGAATAGCTGCGCTTGGTCGCCGTGCCGTCGGCATAGGCGAAGTGCACCTGGATGAACTGGCCGGGGATGAAGTCCAGCGGCTGCCCGTCATCGCGGACGAAGCTGTAATGCCCGACGCTGGGTGCCAGCATGCGGCGTCCGACGAGCTTCAACGGGAAATGCACGATCGCCAAGGCGGCTGGAACACTGTGTGGCCCGGGGCGGCCCCGGCGGGACGCCTATAATAAGCGCTCGCATCCCCCGGGCGCCTTCGCGGCGCCACAAGGTATCCCATGGCGTCCGCAACAACGGCTCCGGCGGCGGCTCCCGCGCTGGCCATCACCGACCTGCGCAAGGTCTACGACACCGGCGTACAGGCCCTCAAGGGCGTGTCGCTGCAGGTCGAGCCCGGCGACTTCTTCGCGCTGCTCGGCCCCAACGGTGCAGGCAAGTCCACCCTCATCGGCATCGTCAGTTCGCTGGTCAACAAGAGCAGCGGGCAGGTCGACGTGTTCGGCGTGGACCTGGACCGTGACCGCGACGGCGCGATGCGCCTGCTGGGCCTGGTGCCGCAGGAGATCAACTTCAACATGTTCGAGAAGCCGCTCGACATCTGCGTGAACTACGCGGGCTTCTACGGCATCCCGCGCGCCGAAGCGCTGGTGCGGGCCGAAGAGGAACTCAAGCGCGCCCAGCTGTGGGAAAAGGCCCACGTCATGAGCCGCACCCTGTCGGGCGGCATGAAGCGCCGGCTGATGATCGCCCGCGCCATGATGACGCGCCCCCGCCTGCTGATCCTGGACGAACCGACCGCCGGCGTCGACATCGAGATCCGCCGCGGCATGTGGAAGACGCTGAAGGACATCAACGAGGCAGGCACCACGATCATCCTGACCACGCATTACCTGGAAGAGGCCGAGAGCCTCTGCCGCAACCTGGCCATCATCGACCGTGGCGTCATCGTCGAACAGGGGCCGATGCGCGCATTGCTGGCCAAGCTGGACGTGGAGGGCTTCCTGTTCGACATCGACGGCGAGCTGCCGGCGCAGCTGCCGGTGATCGAAGGCACCACGCTGTCCGCCACCGACAGCCACACCCTGGACCTGGACATGCCGCGTGCGATGGACCTCAACCGCGTCTTCACCGCCCTGGGCGACGCCGGCATCCGCGTGCGCTCCATGCGCACCAAGAGCAACCGGCTGGAGGAGCTGTTCGTGCGCCTGACCGGCGACGAAGCCGCCGCCAAGCGGGAGCAGGCCGCATGAGCGCCGTCGATCCGCAAGAGACGGCCATGACGACGCCGCTGCAGAAGAACTTCGTCGCGCTGGGCACCATCGTGCGCCGCGAAGTCAACCGCATCCTGCGCATCTGGGGCCAGACCCTGGTGCCGCCGGCCATCACGATGACGCTGTACTTCCTGATCTTCGGCGGCCTGATCGGCTCGAAGATCGGCGACATGGGCGGCTACACCTACATGGAGTTCATCGTGCCGGGCCTGGTGATGATGAGCATCATCCAGAACAGCTACGGCAACATCAGCTCTAGCTTCTTCGGCGCCAAGTTCGGCCGCCACGTGGAAGAACTGCTGGTCAGCCCGATGCCGAACTGGGTGATCCTGCTCGGCTACGTGGCCGGCGCGGTGCTGCGCGGCCTGATGGTGGGCGCCATCGTGCTGGTCATCGCGATGTTCTTCACCAAGGTCCGGGTGCCGCACCCGCTGGTGACCATCACCACCGTGCTGCTGGGCGCGACGATCTTTTCGCTGGCCGGCTTCGTCAATGCGGCGTATGCGAAGAAGTTCGATGACATCGCCATCGTGCCGACCTTCATCCTCACCCCGCTCACCTACCTGGGTGGCGTGTTCTATTCGGTGACCCTGCTGCCGCCGTGGGCCGAGGCGCTCACGCATGCCAATCCGATCTTCTACATGGTCAACGCCTTCCGCTACGGCCTGCTGGGCACCAGCGACGTGCCGCTGTGGGTGGCGTATGCGCTGATGATCGGGTTCGTCGTCGCGCTGGCATCGCTGGGCCTGTGGCTGCTGAAGAAGGGCGTGGGGCTGCGCAGCTGATGCGCGTGCTCGTGCTCGGCGCCGGCGGTACAGGCGGTTACTTCGGTGGTCGGCTGGCACAGGCGGGCGTCGATGTCGGTTTCCTCGTCCGTCCCGCGCGCGCGGTCCTGTTGCGGGATCGCGGCCTGCGCATCCGCAGCCCGCTGGGCGATGCCGATCTGCCCGTGCAGGTGCTGACGGCGGACGAACTGCCCCATGCCACACCGTTCGACCTGGTGCTGCTGAGCTGCAAGGCCTACGACCTGGACAGCGCAATGGACGCCATTGTGCCGGCGGTCGAGGCAGGTGCCCGCGTGCTGCCGCTGCTCAACGGCCTGCGCCATTACGAAGCCCTGGATGCACGCTTCGGTTTCCCGAACGTCCTCGGCGGCCTCTGCTTCATCAGCGCCACGCTGGGTGGCGAAGGCGAGATCCTGCATCTCGGCAAGCCGGCATCGATGACGTTCGGCGAACGCGAAGGCCAGTCGCCCGATGCGCGCCTGCAGGCGCTGGCCGCCGCCTGCGCGCAGGCCAGCATCGACCATCAGCACACGCCGGACATCGCACAGGCGCAATGGGTGAAGTACAGCTTCCTTGCCGCGCTCGCGGCGGGAACCTGCCTGATGCGTGCGCCGATCGGCACGATCGTGGCGGGCGAGGGCGGCAAGGAGTTCATGGCCGCCCTGCATGCCGAATGCGTCGCGGTCGCAGCCGCCAGCGCCCATCCGATCCCCGAGCCGGCGTATGCCGGCGCGCGCGACACGTTGACGATGCCGGGCTCACCGATGAAGGCGTCGATGCTGCGCGACCTGGAGGCGGGCCAGCGTGTCGAAGCCGCCCACATCGTCGGCGACATGGTCCATCGCGCGGCTGCGCACGGCATCGCCACGCCCCACCTGCAGGCCGCCTGGGCGCACCTGCAGGCCTACGAGGCACAGCGGGCGGCCTGAGCCGCAGGCTTCACGCCGCGCTGACGGCGCCTGCCTCCATCCTGCGCCACCTTCCCGGTGGCGCCACCATGAAGCACCTGCAGAAACTCTTCCTTGCCGGCCACCTGGCCATCATCGCCCTGTTCTTCTTCGCCGCCGCCGCGCTGGTCGTGCTGGCGGCCAGCGAGCTGTGGCATGGCGTGGTCATGGCGGGCGGAGACGCCGGCCTGCGCGACCGCTTCGACCGCATCCTGGAGAGCATCGGCATGCTGACCATCGGGCTGGTCGCGCTGGAACTGGCGCAGACGGTGTTCGAGGAAGAGGTGCAGCGTGACGTCAAGGTCAGCGGACCCACGCGCGTGCGCCGTTACCTGTCGCGCTTCCTCGTGGTCATCGTCATCGCGCTGTCGATCGAAACACTGGTGGCCACGTTCGAGCTGATGCACGAGGACGCGCGCCAGCTTCCGTACGTCATCGCGATAGGCGGCTCGGCGGCGTTGCTGCTGGTGGCGTGGGGCGTGTTCGTCCGCCTCAACCGCAGCGCCGAGGAACTGGAACCCGAGGCCATGGAGCAGGCCAAGTCGGAAGACCGCAAGGTCGACTGACGCCTCATTCGCACACCGCGCCGTCGCCCTGCGCACGGCACTGTGCCGGGAATCCGTGCGCCCGCCAGTAGGCGAGGATGCCGTTGTCGCGCAGGAACCGCTGGAACGCGGGATCGCGCCGCAGGTAGGCCAGGTCCTTCGTCCACAGCAGCAGGTCCCAGGTGGAATAGCCCCGTTGGCGTACCTGGTTGAGGTCGTCGATCAGAGAAGCAGCGTTTGCGGGCGCGTCGGGTGCCAGTACGCGCGAGAAGTTGCCCATGCCGGTGGTTTTTTCGTACGCATCGAACGCGGCGATCGCGCGCGGCCATCGGGAAGGATCGATCAAGGCCTCCGACGTGGCGATGTATCCGGGCGCGAGTTGCTTCGCATACGCATCGGGGTGGTTTGGTCCGTCGATGTCCACCTTCGCGATCCGCAAAGCGCCTGCGTAGTCCTTGCGCCAGACGGCATTGAACCAGCGCGCATAGGCCGCGTAGGCGGGAAGGGGCTCCAGCAGGCGGTGCGCTTCGTCGTGCCGTCCCTGTGTATCCAGCACGCGTGCCAGCATGAAGCCGCCGTTGCGGCCCAGGGGATCGCGCGCCTGCAGGTCGCGCGCCCCGGCTTCCGCGCGATCGAGGTACCCTAACCTGGCCAGCGAGAGCGTCATGCCGTAGGCCATCTCCGCGTTGCTGGGGTTCACCCGCAATGCCCGCTTCTGGAGGGACAGGCAGCGTTCCCAGTCGTCGGCGATGCAGGCATTGGCGGCGAGTACGAAGTACGGCTCGGCGAGGGTCGCGTCCAGGCGTTGGGCCAGTGTCGCCTCGCGGATGGCTTCCTCGCGCAGGGTGGCGGCCAGCGTCGGTCGCCGTTGGGCACGAATCTCGAGTGCCAGGGCGAGCCCGGCATGGGCGCGGGCATCGTCCGGGCGCTCGCGAAGCAGCACGCGGAATTCCCGCTCCGCACGCTCGGTCGATGTCTCGGGCGGCAGGTCGCGCAGGCTGACCAGCGCGCGCGCCATGTGGTAGCGACGCAGGAATTCGGCATCGCCGCTGCGCGACGGCGGGGTGGTCAGCCCCAGGCGGAGGGCGAGCGAACCTGCAACCGTCTCGGCAATCTCGCGTTGCAGCAGCAGCACTTCCGAGGCGTCGCGATCGAAATCCTTCGTCCACAACGCGCCGCCGCCGCGCGCGTCGACCAGGCGCAACCGCACGCGCAGGGATTGGCCGGCCTGCTGCAGATTGCCTTCCAGTGCATGTGTGATGCCGAGTCGTTGCACCAGCGTCGCCGGGTCGGCCGAAGCGTCGGTGGCCAGTTGGGTGGAGTCGCGCGCGATCACGCGCAGCCCTTGCACTTGCGCCAGGCTGCAGATCAGTTCCTCACCCAGGCCGTCGGCGATGATCCGCACGCTGTCGCCTTCGCCGATCGGCTTCAACGGCATGACCACCAGCGTGGGTGGCGCGGCGGCAGCGGCTGCCTTCGGTGGAGCCGGGTCAAGGTGCACGGCGTTCGCCGTCGAGCGGGTAGACCACCACCAGGCCGCGCCGATCGCACCCGCCGCGACGAGAAGCGCGGCGTACCAGAACACGGCAGGCGCGGTGCGGCGGCGCGCATCCGCGTTCGCGTCCGCATGCACCTCGGCTGCGGCTCCGGCAGGCTCGGTTGTCGGTGGCCCGGCGATGACCGGCATGTCGAAGCGGTAGCCCACGCCATGCAGGGTGTGCAGCAGCCGGGGATGGTGGGCGTCTTCGCCCAGTGCGTGGCGCAGCAGGGTCACGATCCGGTTCAGCACGCCGGGGGTGACGTGCCGGTGGCCCCAGACAGCGTCGAGGATCTCATCGCGGGTGAAGACGCGACCGGGATCGCCGACCAGCAGCGCCAGCACGCCGAATGCCTTCGGCTCCAGCGGCTGCTCTTCGCCCGCACGCCACAGGCGTCGGCCGGCCAAGTCGATCGTGGTGTCGCCGAAGTGCAGTGCGTGGTCGGGCGAGGACATGGCGGAGCAGCATCCCCGGAGTCGGTCTTCCTTCAACGCAGCGCGCGTGGCCGGTCGGCCTAAGCATTCCCCAAGGTTTCGCGGGGTATCTCCGCGCCTGCCTCAGCGTTTCCTCAAGACCGGTGGTCCCGAGGGGCGGACGCTGGTGGCCGACGCCCGACTTCCGGGCCGAGGAGAACGCCATGAACCCGTACGCCCCCATCGTCGCGCTGGTCGTCCTGTCCGTCGCCACGCCGTCCATTGCCGGGCCTGCCGGCGCCGACGAGACAATCGCGCCGCGCATCGTGATCGACTGCGCCCGCCCGCGCCTGCCGCCGCAGCATGAGGTCGGGGCCCTGCTGGGCCAGCACAACGCCAGCCAGGTCTACGCCAGCCGCGCCGTGCTGATGGGCGAGGCACGCCGTGCCTGCCGCCGCCAGGGTGCGCGCCCGCAGCGCGTGGTCTTCGAACGTGCCCCGTCCCGCCCGTCGGAGACGCGCCGCATGGCCGACAATCGGCGCAGCGAATGATGCGCCGGCCTGCATGCCCGTGCCGGACAGGCATCCTCCGGCATGGACTGATTGCCGCCCTGCAGGGCGGCCCTCCACCAACACGAAGGAAGTCCATCATGAACCTGATCTCCACCGCGGCCCGCCGCTTCACCGTCCGTCGGCGCCGCTTCGTCCTGCTCATCGCGGCCCTCGCGCCCGGCCTGGCCCAGGCCGACGCCGTCATCGACTGGAACACCACCGCCTGGCAGACCGCGACGGCGGCAGGCGCGCCGCCGATCCAGACGCGCGTCAATGCGATCACCCACCTGGCGATCCATGACGCGCTGAACTCGATCGAGTTGCGTTATGAACCCTATGCGGGCGCACATCCCGCCGCGCGCGGAGCCTCGCCGGAGGCGGCGGTGGCCACCGCCGCCTACATGACGCTGTCGATCACGGTGCCTTCGCAGGCGACCGCACTGGAGACGACATACGACACCTATCTGGCCGGACTCACGTGCCCGTCCGCATTTCCCGATTGCGTGAGCGACGGCATCGCCGTCGGTTCGGCCGCCGCCGCCGCGATCCTCGCGCTACGCGCGAACGATGGCGCGGCAACGCCGCATGCGCCGTACTCGGCACCGCTGCTGCCAGGCATGTACCAGCCCACGGCGCCCAATTTCGCGCCGCCGCAGTTCGGCAACTGGGGCAAGGTGAAACCGTTCGCGCTGAACCACGTCACCCAGTTCCGCGCGGGCCCGTCACCCCTGCTGAACCTGCGCAGCGGCACCTACCGGCGCGAGTACCAGGAGGTGATGGCGGTCGGCAGTGCCGCGGTGCGCGGCGCGCCGCAGAACGTGGATTCATACGAAAGCCGCGCTGCGCGCTACTGGGCCGGTGGCGGCGCCAACGCCAATGCCATCGCCCAGCAGGTCGTCGCCGGCCGCGGCCTGGACCTGTGGCAGCACGCGCGCCTGTTCGCGTTGATGAACATGGCCCAGGCCGATGCATCCTTCGGTGTGTTCAACGGCAAGTACCACTACAACTTCTGGCGCCCGATCACCGCGATCCATGCGGCCGGCAACACGCAGTGGATGTCGTACCTCGCATCGCCGCCCTATCCGGACTATGCCAGCGGCCTGTCGGCGCTCACCGCGAGCGCGATGGAGGTGCTGCGACGCCTGCTGGGCACGGATGCCTTGCCGTACACATATACGGCCGCCGGCATCGAACGCCATTTCGACACGCTGTCGCAGGCCGAACACGAGGCGGCGATGTCGCGCGTGTATGCCGGCATCCACTTCCGCACGGCATGCATGGACGGCCTGAAGCAGGGCAACAAGATCGGCAACTACGTGACCCGCCACTACCTGCGGCCACGCCGGCGCTGACGCGGGGATACCCGTCCGGGGCGCCCCGTCAGGTGGCGTCCCGGCCCGCCGGGGGCAGCCGGAAGAACGCGCGCGCGGTCGCCGTCGTCGCCACAGCCGTGACCTCGATGTCCTCGCCGCGGTCGCGTGCCAGCTCGGCGACGATATGGGCCAGGTACATCGGCTCGTTGCGGCGGTGCGAGGGTTGCGGCTTTACCGTGCGCGGCAGCAGGTAGGGTGCGTCGGTCTCGATCATCAGCCGGTTCGCCGGGATGTTCTTCACCAGTTCGCGCAGGTGCAGGCCGCGGCGTTCGTCGCACAGCCAGCCGGTGATGCCGATATGCCAGTCCTGGTCCAGGCAGTCGAACAGTTCCTTCTTCGTGCCGGTGAAGCAGTGCACCACGGCCGGGCCGAGCCTGCCGTCGAAGTTCTTCATCATCGCCACGAAGTCGTCGTGCGCGTCGCGCTGGTGCAGGAACAGCGGCTTGCCGGTGTCCACGGCGATCTGCAACTGGCGCTCGAATGCCTTGCGCTGGGCCGGGCGCGGCGAGAAATCGCGGAAATAGTCCAGCCCGCATTCGCCCACGGCGACGACCTCGGCGTGCGCCAGCAGCGCGCGCATCTCGGCATCGCATTCGTCGGTGTACTCGGTGGCGTGGTGCGGATGCACGCCGGCGGTGGCGAACAGTTCCCCGGGATGCGCCTGTGCCAGCCGCAATGCCATCGGCGAATGCTCGCGGCTCGCGCCCGTGACGACCTGCTGGACCACCCCGGCTTCGCGCGCGCGCTGCAGCACCGCGTTGCGGTCGTGGTCGAAGCTGTCGTGGGTCAGGTTGGCGCCGATGTCGATGAGATCCATGACGGCCATTTTAGTCGTTGGATCAGGCTGTTGTAGAAGCGATGTGAGTCGCGACCGGAAGAAAAGAGGGTCCGGACGGCCGAGCTCACAAGAACAGGGTCGTTTGGTAGCGTCGTGGCTGACCCCGTTGTGAGTGTGTAGAACCGTGCGGTCGCGACTCACGTCGCTCCTACAGTGGGACCGCATGCGTTTATCCTTTGCGCCGCATGCCGTCGCCCACGCTCCCGATCACGCCGCTGCTGCCGGACATCGTCCGCAGCCTGTCCGACCACCCGCGCCTTGTGCTGGAGGCGCCACCCGGCGCCGGCAAGACCACGCAGGTGCCACTGGCGTTGCTGGACCAACCCTGGCTGCAAGGGAAGAAGATCCTGATGCTGGAGCCGCGCCGCGTGGCCGCGCGCGCGGCAGCCGGCTTCATGGCGAAGCAGCGGGGTGAGGCCGTCGGCGACACGGTCGGTTACCGCATCCGGTTCGAGAACAAGGTCGGACCGAAGACCCGCGTTGAAGTCGTCACCGAGGGCATCCTGACCCGGATGATCCAGGATGACCCGATGCTGGAGGAAGTCGGCGCGATCCTCTTCGACGAGTTCCACGAACGCCACCTCGCCGGCGACCTGGGCCTGGCGCTGGCACTGGACGTGCAGGCGCAGCTGCGCGAGGACCTGCGCATCGTGGTCATGTCCGCCACGCTCGATGGCGAGAAGCTCGCGCGGTTCCTCGACGCACCGCGTCTGAGCAGCGAGGGTCGCGGTCATCCCGTCCAGGTCGCCCACTTCGCTGCCCGCCGGGACGAGACGATCGAGGTACAGGCGCGCCGGGCGATTGAACAGGCCGTGCAGGCGCATCCCGGCGACGTGCTGGTATTCCTGCCGGGCCAGCGCGAGATCGCGCGCGTGGCGACGATGCTGGCGGGCGTCCTGCCGCAGGACGTCGTCGTCCTCGCCCTGCATGGCGAACTGCCGGTGGAGAAACAATCCGAAGCCCTGCAACCCGATCCGCAGGGCCGCCGTCGCGTGGTGCTGGCCACCAATGTGGCCGAATCATCGGTGACGCTGCCGGGCGTGCGCGTTGTGGTCGACAGCGGACTGGCGCGCGAGCCGTCCTATGATCCGAACAGCGGTTTCTCGCGCCTGGAAGTGACCAACATTTCGCAGGCGTCCGCGGATCAGCGTGCCGGTCGTGCCGGCCGCGTGGCCGAAGGCTGGGCCTACCGGCTGTGGCCGCCGTCGCAGCGGCTCGATCCGCAGCGCCGTCCGGAGATCGCGTTGGTCGAACTGGGCTCGTTGGCATTGGAACTGGCCGCCTGGGGCAGTGACGACCTGCGCTTCGTCGATGCACCGCCGCCGGGCGCGCTGAACGCCGCGCGGGATCTGTTGGCTCGTCTTGGCGCGCTGAGCGCGTCGCAGGCCATCACCCCGCTGGGCAAGCGCATGCTGGCACTGGGCACCCATCCGCGCTTGGCCGCGATGCTGCTGTCGGCGACGGGAGCCGAGGATCGCGCGCTGGCCGCCGATCTGGCCGCGCTCGTCGAGGCGCGCGATCCCTTGCGCATGGGGGGCGATGCCCTGGCCGCACGCTGGCGGGCGCTGGCGGCGTTCCGCATGGGGCGTGCACCGCACGAAGCGCATCGCACCGGACTGGCTGCCATCGATGCCGCCGCGAAGCAGTGGCGCCGCCGCATCCGCGAAGACGCACCGCCGCCCTCGTCCCTCGAAGCGCACCGTCTCGGCGATGTGCTCATGCATGCCTTTCCCGACCGCATCGGTACCCAGCATCCGCAGGATCCGCGTCGCTACCAACTGGCGAACGGGCGCACGGCGCGCCTGTTCGACGACAGCGCGCTGTTCGGCGAACCCTGGATCGTCGCCAGCGAACTGCGTTACGAAGCACGCGACGCCTTGATCCAGCGCGGCGCGCCCGTGGACGAGAAACGCCTGCGCACCGAGTTCGCCGACCGCTTCGTCACCGAGGACACCGTGCGCTGGGATGCGTCGCGTCGCGCGCTGGTGGCGCAACGCGAATCGCGCTTCGACCAGATCGTCTTTGATGCACGCCCGGCTGGACGCGTCGATCCCGCGCTCGCGGCGGCGGCATTGACGGACGCCGTGCGCGAACTGGGATTGGACGCGCTGCCCTGGCCCGAGTCGCTGCGGCAATGGCGCGAGCGTGTGCGCTGTCTGCGCGAGTGGATGCCGGAGCTGGGTCTTCCCGATGTCGGCGACGACGCGCTGATGGCCACGCTCGACGACTGGCTCAAGCCCGCATTCGCCGGCAAGACGCGGCTCGACGCGCTGGAAGAGGACGCGCTGGCAAATGCGCTGAAGTCAGGCATGGACTGGTCGCTGCGGCAGCGCATCGATCAACTGGCGCCCGTACGCATCATCGTGCCGTCGGGCATGGAGCGCCGTATCGAGTACGCGCACGGTCACCCGCCGGTACTGGCGGTGAAGCTGCAGGAACTGTTCGGCCTCGCCGACACCCCGCGCGTGGCGGATGGTCGCGTGCCGGTGCTGCTGCACCTGTTGTCGCCAGGCGGCAAACCGCTGCAGGTCACCTCGGACCTGCGCAACTTCTGGAACTCCACTTACGCCGAGGTGAAGAAGGAAATGAAAGGGCGGTATCCGAAACATCCATGGCCGGATGATCCGTGGAGTGCGCAGGCGACCCATCGCGCCAAGCCTCGCGGCACCTGATCCGTTCAGCCGGGGGCCAGCCCGGCGGCGTAGTGCTAACGCGCCTTGAACATCCCTCCATGGACACTGATCCCGTTACCCACCTTCAGGGAAGGCATCATGAGCAAATTGACCACCATCACCGACCGCGCACTCGAACTGGCAAGCCAGGCGGGCACCAGCCTCAGGCACGCCGTGCCCAGTGCAGACAGGCTGCTGCGGACGGGAGCCGCGCTGGGCGTCGCCAGGACCGGCGGCAAGCTCGCGGTGAATTTCGTGCGGCGCAATCCTGCCGTCGCGGTGGCCACCGGCATTGGCGTGGGCCTGCTGGCGCTGGTCGCCTACCGCAAGCGCAAGCGCGACCAGGCCAATGCGCCGATCGAGGGCAAGTCGCGCCGCGTCGAAGCGCGCAAGGTCAACGGGGCTGGCAAGACCTCCACGGCGCGCAAGACCGGCACGCCGCGCAAACCCCGGAGCACGGCGTCGCATTCGGCGGAGAGCTGACTGACCCAGCGCGTTCCTGTGTCCGGTCCCGCATCGCTCCCACGGGGCGATGCGGTTCTTCCACGTCCTACACCTCGCGCCACTGGCCGGGCGCCAATCGGTCCAGCCGCACGTCTCCCATCGCCACGCGGACCAACCGCAACGTCGGCACGCCCGCCGCCGCCGTCATGCGGCGAACCTGGCGATTGCGACCTTCGGTGATGGTCACTGCCAGCCATGTGTCCGGTACCGATTTGCGGTAGCGCACGGGCGGATCCCGTGGCCACAAGGCTGGCGCGGGTTCGAGGCGCTCGATCCGCGCGGGCCGCGTGGGGCCATCGTTCAACACCACGCCGTGGCGTAGCGCCTCGAGTTGCCCATCAGTGGGCACCCCTTCCACCTGGACCCAATACGTCTTCGGCTGCTTGTGGCGCGGATCGGTCAGCCGGTTCGCCAGCGTGCCGTCGTCGGTGAGCAGCAGCAGGCCTTCACTGTCGTAGTCCAGTCGCCCTGCGGCATACACGTCGGGCGGCAGGCCGAATTCCGCCAGCGTCCGCCGCGGCGGATCGCTGCGATCGGTGAACTGGCAGAGCACGTTGAATGGTTTGTTGAACGCAATCAGCATGGAAGACCAGGGAACTGCGGCGTCACGCCCATGCGGGACGTGGCGCCGCCAGCGGCGAGATCAGGATTGCGGTTTCACGAACCGCAGCGTCATGCGGTCGCTCTCGCCGATCGCCTGGTACTTCGCGCGGTCCGCTTCCGGATGGTTGTTGGACGGCGGCAGGGTCCACACGCCATTCGGATGGTCCTTGGTGTCCTTCGGGTTCGCGTTCACTTCGCTCTTCGCATCCAGGCGGAAGCCCGCCGCCGCCGCCAGCGCGATGACCTGAGCCTCGCTGACATAGCCGGAGTCGTCGTCCGCCGCCACGTCCTGGTTCGCGCGGTGTTCCACCACGCCCAGCACGCCGCCGGGCTTGAGCACGTCGAAGAAGCCCTTGAACATGCCCTCCGCCTGCTGCGCGCTGCGCCAGTTGTGCACGTTGCGGAAGGTCAGCACGACATCGGCGGAGCCTGCGGTGCCGAATACCGGCGCGGCGGGGTTGTATTTCACCATCGTGGCCTTGTCGAACTGCGCGGGCCCGTCGGTGAACTTCTTCTGCAGGCCGTCCACGCTGCGCTGGTAGTAGTTGCGGCTCTTCTCGGCGACCGAGGCAGGATCGACCACGGCGGCGACATACTGGCCTCCCGCCTTCAGGTAGGGGCCGAGGATTTCCGCGTACCAGCCGCCGCCGGGCGTGATCTCGACCACGGTCTGCGTCGGCGTCACGCCGAAGAACGACAGGGTTTCCTTCGGGTGGCGATGGACGTCGCGCGCTGCATTCTTCGGGTCGCGCCATTCGCCTTTCAGCGCGGCGTCCAGCGCAACCGTATCGGCAGCGGACAGCGACTGCGTCGCATCGGCAGGCTTGGCCGGCGATGCAGCGAACAAGGGTTGCGAGGCAGCCAGCGCCGCCACGAGCGCCAGGGACAGCGGAATGCGAGTCGTCATGCGTGAGCCCTCCAGAAAGGTGCGCGGAGACTAGCACGCGGCATGTTCAGCCGGCATGGCGGCCACCGCAGGCCGTGCACGCTTCATCGCATCCGGACGTGCAGCGGCGAGTAGACTGGCGGGCGTCGGCGGCCATGGAGACAGGATGTGGAAACAGAGAATGCGATCCATACCACCCGCGTCGTGCTGGCCGCACGCCCACAAGGTGAACCGACCCTCGAAGACTTCCGCCTGGAACAAGCGGCGATGCCTGCCCCCGCGGAAGGCGAAGTGCTGCTGCGCAACCGCTATCTGTCGCTTGACCCGTACATGCGCGGGCGCATGAACGCAGGCCGGTCGTATGCGAAACCGATCGAGATCGGCGAGGTCATGGATGGCGGCACGGTGTCGGAAGTGATCGTCTCGCGCCACCCCGACCTGCAGCCCGGCGACATGGTGCTGGCGCACGGCGGTTGGCAGACGCATGCCGTGGCCGATGGCAGGACGCTCAAGCGCAAGCTGGATGCGCGCGTCGCACCGCTGACCACCGCGCTGGGCGTGTATGGCATGCCGGGGTTCACCGCCTATGTCGGCCTGCACGAGATCGGCCAGCCGAAGCCAGGCGAAACCGTGGTGGTCGCCGCGGCCAGCGGACCGGTCGGTGCGACCGTGGGTCAGATCGCGAAGCTGCAGGGCGCCCGTACCGTCGGCATCGCCGGCGGCGAACGCAAGTGCGCCTACCTGCGCGACGAACTCGGTTTCGATGTCGCGCTGGACCATCGCGCGCCGGATTTCGCGGCGCGACTACGCGCGGCATGTCCGGACGGCATCGACGTTTATTTCGAGAATGTCGGTGGTGCGGTGTTCGACGCCGTGTTGCCGCTGCTCAACGACTTCGCCCGCATCCCGGTCTGCGGGCTGGTGGCGCACTACAACGACAAGACGTTGCCGGGCGGCCCCGATCGCATGGCGCTGCTGATGAGCCAGATCCTGACCCGCCACCTGACCGTGCGCGGTTTCATCCAGCACGATTTCATCGCACTGTATCCACAGTTCCTGCGCGAGATGGGCGCATGGCTCGTCGACGGGAAGATCCGCTACCGCGAGGACATCGTGGAAGGGCTGGAAAACGCTCCGCGCGCACTGATAGGCCTGTTGCGCGGCGAGAACTTCGGCAAGGTGGTGGTAAAGCTTTAAGGATCACCCACTCAGCGCTCGATGCCGTTCTCCGCTTCGTACGCCTGCATCGTCGTAATAGTGTCCAGCAGGTACGCGTACCATGCTTTCTCGATGGCCTCGATCGGGCCGATCAAGCGCTCGAAGTCGGACGTCGACGCACCCCGTGCGAGCAGCTGCTTGTAGGCTGCGGCGTACCGGCCGTTCTCGTAGTGGAACAGGAAGTGCGTCAGGCCCCAGTAGTGCAGGTAGTACAGATTGACGTGCTGGTTGATGTCGGGGCCGCTGCTTTCAAGCAGGTCGCGTAGCGGGATGAAGCGGACGGCTCCGACGTCGGCCTCCAGGCTCCCGGTGAGCTTCATGCGCGACAACCACCAGATCGGGTAGGTGTCCGGGTCGCTCCTCCCCGGCGTCAGTACGCCGTTCTCAAGCCAGCTCGCACCCAGATAGCCTGCGACCCCTTCATTGGCCCACGCGGGCAAGCGCCAGCCTGCGACTTCAGTGTTCAGTTGGTGCACGGCCTCGTGCAGCATCCAGTGATGTGGGTTCGCGCTCCCAACGGCGTAGTACGCGTAGCAGGCGGGACGCAGGTAATAAGCTTCTGCCCATGGGCGACTGCGGTTGTTGCGCGCGAACTCGTCCGCGTCGCGATAGAGCACCAGGGTCAAGGGCGTGGTCGACGGCGCCACCTGGTCCGCGAACAGCGACATGTAGGCGGCGTGCAAACTCTCCGCGGCGGAGGCGACTTCTTGGGTCTGTGTAGGCGTCGCGGTGCTGTGCACACGATAGTGGGCGGTCTGCAGCAGCTGGGCGCCCGCGGGGATCAATGCGCGGGGCGCAGACGTGGGTGGGCGCGCAGGTTGCGTGGACGTCCATGCCAGCATGCCGGCGGCCGACGTTGCCAGCATAAAGGAGGCTGCAATGATCGCGGTGCGGCGCTTCACGTAGATGCAGGCACCGGCAGGCTGACATTCATCAGCGTCGGATCGTCGGGATCCAGCTTCACCTGGAAGCCGAGGCTCTCGCACATCGCCAGCATGGTGCGGTTCTCGCGCAGCACCTGGCCTTCGATGAGTTTCAGGCCCTGCCACTGCGCGTACTCGATCATGATCTGCATCAGCTTCCAGCCGATGCCGTGGCCCTTGAGGTCGGAGCGTACGAGGATGCCGTATTCGCCCTTCTCGTAGTTCGCGTCGGCGTGCAGGCGCACCGCGCCGAGCATCTCGTGCGTGTCCGGATGCACCGCGACCAGCGCGATCGAGCGCGCGTAGTCCAGCTGGGTGAGCCGCGCGATGAACTCATGGCTGAAGTGGCGCACCGACTGGAAGAAGCGCAGGCGCAGGTCCTCGTCGGTGACGTGGGTGAAGAATGCGCGGAACATCGCATCGTCTTCGGGCCGCACGGGACGCACCAGCGCCGGCTGGCCATCCGCGAGCAGGATCGTGCGTTCCCACTCCGTGGGATACGGGAAGATCGCGAAGCGCGGATGACCACGGCCCTTGTGCAGCACCCGACCGCGCGCGACCGCGATGCGCGCGTCCACCGCCACCACGCCATCGCGGTCGGCCAGCAGGGGGTTGATGTCCAGTTGCTGGATCTCCGGGATGTCGGCGGCGAGTTGCGCCAGCTTGACCAGCACCAGCGCGACCGCGCGTTCGTCGGCCGCCGGCACGTCGCGGTAGGCCTTCAGCACGCGCGACACGCGGGTGCGCGCGATCAGTTCGTGGGCCAGGCGCAGGTCCAGCGGCGGCAGGGCGACGGCCTGGTCGTTGATCACTTCGACCGCGGTGCCGCCGCGACCGAAGGCGATCACCGGCCCGAACACCGGATCGTCGGCGATGCCGGCAATCAGCTCGCGCGCCTTGGGCCGCAGGACCGTCGGCTGCACCAGCACGCCTTCGATGCGGGCGTCCGGCCGCCGTTCGCGCGCGCGCTGCAGGATGTTGGCGGCCGCTTCGCGCACCGCGTTGGCATGGGGCAGGTTGAGGCGGACGCCATCGACATCGGACTTGTGTGGAATGTCGGGAGAAAGGATCTTCACCGCGACCGTGGTGCCCTCGGCCAGCAACGGCGCGGCGATGCGCGCGGCGTCCTCGGCATCGGCGGCCCGCCACACGGGGGCCATCGGGATGCCATAGGCGGCGAGCAGCCGCGTCGTCGCCAGCGGATCCAGCCAGGTCTGTCCGGCATCGAGTGCAGCATCGACCAGGGCCCGCGCGGTGGCGACGTCCGGACTGAAATCTTCCGGCAGGCTGGGCGGCGTCTCCATCAGCGCGGCCTGCACCTCGCGGTGGCGGACCAGGTGCATGAAGCCGGCGACGGCGTCGGATTCGTTCGGATAGCGCGGCACCTGCGCGGCGTCGAGCACGGCTTCGGCCTGCGGATCGTTGCCCAGCCACACAGTGAAGACCGGCTTGCGCGGCCCCTGCGCCGGGCGCTGCGAAAGCACGCGGGTGACCGCGTCGGCCGCCTCCGAGGACGAGGACAGCACCGTCGGCACGTTGACCGCCAGCAATGCGTCGTTGGCCGGATCGGCGAGCAGGGCTTCGATGGTGGCGGCGTAACGGTCTGCATCGATGTCGGTCAGCAGGTCGACCGGATTGGTGCGCGACCAGCCCACCGGCAGGATGCGATCCAGTGCATCGCGCGTGGCATCGGACAGCGTGGCCAGCGTGCCGCCCTGTTCGTACAGGTGATCGACGGACAGTGCACCGACGCCACCCCCGTTGGTCAGGATGGCGAGCCGCCGGCCCTGGAACGGGCGCACCTGGCCCAGCGTGCGCGCGGCGGCGAACAGTTCGTGCAGGGAGCGCACGCGCAGCAGTCCGGCACGACGGAATGCGGCGCCATAGACCGCGTTGGGGCGTGCCAGGTTCTGCGTGTGCGTGCTGCCGGCCGGCGTGACCTGCGCGCGTCCGCTGTGGCCGGATTTCACCACCACCACCGGCTTGGTGCGTGCGGCGGCGCGTGCGGCCGACATGAACTTGCGTGCGTCGCGGATGGCTTCCACGTACAGCAGGATGGCGCGCGTGCGGTGGTCGGTGGCGAAGTAATCCAGCAGGTCGGCGAAGTCCACGTCCAGCGCATCGCCCAACGACACCACGGCGGAAAAGCCGACCGGCTGGCTCATGCTCCACTCCACCAGGCCGCCGGAGATGGCACCCGACTGCGAAATCAGCGCCAGGTCACCCGCCTTCGGGAAGCGGCTGGCCAGGCTGGCGTTGAGGCGCGCATGCGGGGCGATCACGCCAAGGCAATTCGGACCCAGTACGCGCAGGCCCTTCTCGCGCGTGAGGGCTTCGAGTTGCGCGGCGGGCGAACCCGGGCCGCTGCCCATCGCCGCAGTCAGCACCACCACCGCGCCGGCACCCCTCTCGGCCGCCTCGGCCGCGAGCTGCGGCACGGTCGCGGCAGGCGTGGCGATCACCACCAGGTCCGGTGTCCACGGCAGGTCGCGCAGATGCCGCACGGTCGCAATGCCGTCCATCGGCGTCGGGTGTTTGTTCACCAGCCCGATCTGGCCCTCGAAGCCACCGGCTCGCAGGTTCTCGATCACCGCACGACCGACCGAACGTGGTCGCGACTGGCTGCCGACCACCGCCACGGCGCGTGGCCTGAAGATCGAATCGAGGCGGTAGGTACTCATGGCGGGAAGCCGTTCTCCACGTGGCGACTAGGGTAGCGCGATGCCCGTTGCGGGGGCACGCGTGCCATCACGCGAGCCTCAACGCATCCGGATACGGCGCAGTATCCGGGTAATCACCGGCACCGAGATGCGACTGGAGGTCGCGCCACCATGCCGGGCGGAACAGATCGGCATGCGCCGCCTTCAGCGCCTTCGCCAGCGCATCGGGCAGGCCGAGGAACTGCGGAAACCGCTCGGGGAACACGTCGCCCGCGTCCACGTGGAACCACGGAGCATCCGCCATCTGTTCCTCGTACGTGGTCGGCTGCGGCCAGTCGCGGAACCGGCAGTCCGTGACCAGGCGCAGTTCGTCGTAGTCGTAGAACACCACGCGGCCATGGCGCGACACGCCGAAGTTCTTCAGCAGCATGTCGCCGGGGAAAATGTTGTTGCGGGCCATGTCCTTGATCGCCTGGCCATAGTCGAGTGCGGCGGTGCGCGCCGCATCGGCCTTCTGTTCGCGCAGGTACAGGTTCAGCGGGCGCAGCCGCCGCTGCACGTAGCAGAGGTGGATCACCAGGTCCTCGCCATCCTCGCTGAGGCTCTGGCCGCAGCTTTCGCGCAGCTCGCGCAGCAGCTCCGGTGAAAAGCGCGCGCGCGGAAAGCGCAGGAACCGGAATGCCTGGGTATCCAGCAGACGGCCGACGCGGTCCAGGTGGAAGACCAGGTCGTACTTGTCCTCCACGTCCTGCCGGCTCATCGCCTTGGGATAGGCGAAGCGGTCGCGGATCACCTTGAACACCAGCGGATAGCTCGGCAGCGTGAACACCGCCATCACCATCCCCGGCGTGCCCTCGGCATGCACCAGTCGCTCGTCGGGATGCGCGGCGAAGTGATGGAAGAAGGTGCGGTAGCGCTCGGTCTTGCCCTGCTTGGCGCGACCCAGCACGGTGTAGATCTCGTCGATCGGCTTGCCCGGCAACAGCGAACGCAGGAACACCACCGCATCGCCCACGGTGGTCAGGTCGGCATGGAAGTAGCTGCGCGAGGTGCCGAACAGGTGTGCCACATCGCTGCGATGGGTCAGCACCGCTTCGGCCTTCAGCTGTCCGCCGTCGTTGATCAGGGCGATGACGCAGGGCGAGAACCGGTGTTCGCCGAAGACGCGGCCGACCAGGTAGGCGCGCCGTTCGCGGTAGAACACGGTGTCGAGCAGCTCGATGCCGCGCACCGGATTCGCGCCCCAGTGCGCAAGATCGTCCTGCAGGCGCACGGCAATGGCGGCGGCACAGCGGGTGCGATGCGCGTAAGGCACCTCGAACCCGTAGTCCGCCAGCACGCGCGCGAACGTGTCCGTGGGACGCTGCTCGGATACGGCATAACTGTGGCGCGCGACGGGATGGGTGATCGCGTCGGTCGGCTCCACGTCCAGCGCCACGAACTCGAGTGCGGGATCCACGCCGCGGGTGCGGAAGAAGCGCCGGCTCAGCGTGTTGTAGAACGTCTTGTAGAGCTCCCGGTCGATCTGTCCGGTGATGAGCTGCTCGAACGCCGTGCGCGCCGCGATCCACGATGCGCGGTCGTGTGCCTGGCCCAGCAGCAAGGACTGCAGCCGCAGCGCACATTCGGCGATGCACTGGTCGTACAGTTCGATGCGTTCCACCGCATCGGTGCGCGCACCCGACCAGTCCGCCGTCTCGAAACGGACCTTCGCCCGCCGCGTAATCTCCGCGAAGCGTGCGTGGTAGTCCGCGAATGCATCGTGGATCAGGCGGGCGATGGCGTCGGCATGGACCATGACGCGATGTTAGCCGCCGCGCACTGGAGTCATCGCTCCACCGCGACGCCGGCCTGTTCCAGCAACCATCCGCGCACCGTGCGGAAGCCGGGATGCGCCAGGCTGCGCTCGGGATAGACCAGGTAGTGGGCGAAATCGGCCTGCAGGCGCTTCTTCGTCAGCGTCACCAGCCGGCCTGCCTTCACCAGAGGCTCGGCCAGCGTCCAGCGCGCGAGCGCGACGCCGACGCCCTGCGCGGCGGCCTGGTGCAGGGTTTCGGTATCGTCGAACTGCGCCACGTAGCGCGCGGGCGGCTGCCCGCCGAAGTGCTCGAACCAGTCCTTCCAGCGATTGGCCGGATCACCGAGCAGCGGCAGCTTTGCCATCTGGTCCGGCGCCGGCTTGCCGTGCCGTTTCACCAGCGCCGGGCTGGCCACCGGCGTGATCCATTCGTGGAACAGGAACTCCGCGTGCACGTTCGGCCATCGGCCACCACCCAGGCGCAATGCAAGGTCCACCGGTTCGCGCTCGAAATCGACCACGTGCGTGCTCGACTGCAGGTTGAGGCCCAACTCGGGATGCTCCGCCAGGAACTCCGGCAGGCGTGGCACCAGCCACGCCGTGGCCATCGACGGAATCAGGCTGAGCGTGACCATGTGGTCGTTGCGCAACGTCGCGCGACGCAGTGCGTGCTCGATGGTGTCGAGCGGACCGGAGATGGCGTCGAACAGCCGCTGCCCGTCCGGGGTGAGCTCCACGCCGCGCGGGCCGCGCGCGAGCAGCTTGTGGCCCAGTCGCTGTTCCAGCAGCCGCATGCGATGGCTCAATGCACTGACGGTGAGGTGCATGGCTTCCGCCGCACGCGTCAGGTTGCGCAGGCGGGCAGCGGT
This sequence comes from Pseudoxanthomonas sp. 97-1-1, assembly GCF_057773125.1. Classification (NCBI taxonomy): domain Bacteria; kingdom Pseudomonadati; phylum Pseudomonadota; class Gammaproteobacteria; order Lysobacterales; family Lysobacteraceae; genus Pseudoxanthomonas; species Pseudoxanthomonas sp. 97-1-1. The sequence continues at coordinate 428,851 of NZ_JBYMTJ010000004.1, forward strand.
GACGAACGCATCCACCTGGTCCAGCGGTAGCCGACTCATCTTGAATCCACCTCAAGTCTGGGTTGCGGAGCTTTCGCTTTTTCAGGACCGATGATGCCTCTACCTTGGTAGTCCTTCAAGCCGGACGCCGGCGCAACGGAGCAAAGCCATGCAATCCGAAATCAGGCAGCAATGGTGGCAGCAGCTGGGAGGCATGAGTCAGGGCATGCTGTTCCTGCAGGGTCATGTCGTCCATTCCATCGCGCCTCTGCAAGCGCAGGAAGACCGCCACCACCACGTGCATGATGCGGCGGGCACGGTCCGGCACCGGCGTGCGCTGGAACGACTCAGCGCGCGTCGGCTGCGCGCAATGACCTCGCTGTCGTTGTTCCGCTGACCAGCGTCAAGGAAAGATCGCCCTGTAGGAGCGACGTAAGTCGCGACCGGAATCCTTCCGTTCTCGCAAACTGTCCGGCGGCCAAGCCGTGCGGTCGCGACTTACGTCGCTCCTACAACGGGCTGCGGGATGCGCTTTGACTCACGCCTTCACGTACGCCCAGGCGTCGCGGCCGGACGCCAGGCGCACTCGCACGCGCCGGTAATCGGCGACCTCGTAGCGGTCGGCGGCCGCGAGTTCTTCGGCACTGATGCGGAAGACGGTGCCGGCGACTGCGTCGGACGGATCGTCGCTGGGGCTGACGATGGGATGGAAGCGTTCGCCGCTGGCCGCCAGCACGTCGGGGTCGGTGATCTCCACGAGCGTCTGCGTGTAGCCGGTCATCGCATCGGGTTCGCCCTCGAGCCGGCGGCCGAACGACGACCGCTGCACGCTCTCCAGCTGCAGCGTGCCGTACGAGAACAGCAGGATGTCACGGGTGTCTTCCATCGTGTCGCAACCGGTCTGTAGGAAGGGCTGACCAGCCCTTCGGCTGTTGAAAACCAGCTCCGACGGCCGATCCAACGTTGTTCCTGTCGGGGCTGACGCCCTCCTACAGTGGAGATCGCAGACTGGAAACACAACGCCCGGCAAAGCCGGGCGTTGGAGGCAGCGGTGACGCCGTGGACTCAGGCCGACAGCGTCGCCAGTGCGTCGTTGAGGGTCTTGCTGGGGCGCATCGCGGCCGCGGTCTTCGCCAGGTCCGGGTGGTAGTAGCCACCGATATCCAGTGCCTTGCCCTGCGCACCGTTCAGTTCGGCAAGGATGGTCGCTTCGTTGTCGGCCAGCAGCGTTGCCAGAGGGGCGAACTTCGCCTTCAGCTCCGCATTCTCGTCCTGGGCGGCCAAGGCCTGCGCCCAGTACAGCGCCAGGTAGAAGTGGCTGCCACGGTTGTCGAGTTCGCCGACCTTGCGCGCGGGCGAGCGGTTCTCGTCGAGGATGCGGCCGTTCGCCACGTCCAGCGCGTTGGCCAGCACCTTGGCCGGCGTGTTGAGGTAGCGCTGGCCCAGGTGTTCCAGCGAGGCCGCCAGCGCGAGGAATTCGCCCAGCGAATCCCAGCGCAGGTAGTCCTCTTCCAGGAACTGCTGCACGTGCTTCGGCGCCGAGCCGCCGGCACCGGTCTCGAACAGGCCGCCACCGGCCATCAGCGGCACGATCGACAGCATCTTCGCGCTGGTGCCCAGTTCCATGATCGGGAACAGGTCGGTCAGGTAGTCGCGCAGCACGTTGCCGGTCACCGAGATGGTGTCCTCGCCCTTGCGGGTACGCTCCAGCGACACCTTCATGGCCTCAACCGGCGGCAGGATGCGGATGTCCAGCGTGTCGATGGTGTAGTCCTTCAGGTACTGCTCCACCTTGGCGATCACCTGCGCGTCGTGCGCGCGGGCCTTGTCCAGCCAGAAGATCGCCGGCGTCTTGCTCAGGCGCGCGCGGCCCACGGCCAGCTTCACCCAGTCCTGGATCGGCGCGTCCTTGGTCTGGCACATGCGCCAGATGTCGCCGGCTTCCACTTTCTGCTCGAACACGACCTTGCCGGCGTCGTCGGTGACGCGCACGGTGCCGTCGGTCGGGATCTGGAAGGTCTTGTCGTGGCTGCCGTATTCCTCGGCCTTCTGCGCCATCAGGCCGACGTTGGGCACGCTGCCCATCGTGGCCGGGTCGAACGCGCCGTTGGCACGGCAGTCGTCGATCACGGCCTGGTAGATGCCGGCGTAGCAGCGGTCGGGGATGACGGCCTTGGTGTCCTGCAGCTTGCCCTCTGCATTCCACATCTTGCCGGAGTCGCGGATCATCGCCGGCATCGAGGCATCGACGATCACGTCGCTCGGCACGTGCAGGTTGGTGATGCCCTTGTCGGAGTTGACCATCGCCACGGCGGCGCTGTCGGCATAGACGGCCTGCAGGTCGGCCTTGATGGCCTCCTGCTGCTCCGCCGGCAGTGCACCCAGGCGGCCGTACAGGTCGCCGATGCCGTTGTTGGCATCGAAACCGATCTGCTCCAGCACGGTGGCATGCTTGGCCAGCGCGGCCTGGTAGAACTCGTTGACGGCCACGCCGAACATGATGGGGTCGGAGACCTTCATCATCGTGGCCTTCAGGTGCAGCGAGAACAGCACGCCCTTCGCCTTGGCATCCGCGATCTCGGCGGCGATGAACGCGGCCAGCGCCTTGCGGCTCATCGAGGCGGCATCGACGATCTCGCCAGCCTTCACCTTCACCTTGTCCTTCAGCACGGTGACCGTGCCGTCGTTGGCGACCAGTTCAATCTTCAGCGCGCCATCCGCAGCCAGCGTGGCGGACTGTTCGCTGCCGAAGAAGTCACCGGATGCCATGTGCGCGACGTGCGATGCCGAATCCTTGCTCCACGCGCCCATGCGGTGCGGATGCTTGCGGGCGAAATTCTTCACCGACAGCGGCGCACGGCGGTCGGAATTGCCTTCGCGCAGCACCGGGTTGACGGCACTGCCCTTGACCTTGTCGTAGCGTGCCTTGGCGTCCTTTTCCTTGTCGTCCTTCGGCTCGTCCGGGTAGTCCGGCAGCGGGTAGCCCTGTGCCTGCAGTTCCTTGATCGCGGCCTTCAGCTGCGGCACCGAGGCGCTGATGTTGGGCAGCTTGATGATGTTGGCTTCCGGCTGCGTGGCCAGCTGGCCCAGCTCGGCCAGGTCGTCGCTGATCTTCTGCGCGTCGCCCAGGTACTCGGGGAACTGCGACAGCAAGCGGCCGGCCAGCGAGATGTCACGGGTTTCCACGGCGATGCCCGCGGGTTTGGTGAATGCCTCGACGATCGGCAGCAGCGACTGGGTGGCGAGGAACGGGGCTTCGTCGGTGAGGGTGTAGATGATGCGGGGCGTATCCGACATGGGGATCAGGACTCTCGACAAGGGGCGATGGGGAAATCAGCACGCCATTGTCGCGTGTCGCCGCACGCAGGGCAAAACGAGGGGGTATGGATGCCCGGGCATGTCCCGGGACAGGGCCCCCAGGGGAGCGGTTACGGTCGGAACCCTCGGGCTGGGCTTGTGGCGAATAGAAGCGGATACAGAGCGATCCATATCCGCCTCAAAACGGCATCTACTTAGCGAAACATGCCGGGCGCCAACATCGAAACCTTCTCGAGAAACGACTTCTCTTCTACGACCTGCACATTGCCCGAGGTAGTAAAGCCACTTTCAACATTTGAGAAGTCTGCCGTACCGCCACAAACCAATGCTGCTTCGCCAGCGTCGAGTTCTTTCATGATGCTCCATTCCTTGATTGAAGTCCCACATCGGGACGTGTCGAACATGACGCAGCATCAGCGCGAGCGCAATTAACTTTTCTCGCAAAAAAAGCGGGCGTGGATCGCTCCACGCCCGAGCTTGCCCCACACATGTGGGAGAGAGACTTGCCTTGCGGATTACTTGACTTCGATTTCCTGGGTCATGCCGACCGGCTGGCCATTCAAGGTCACGTCGACCTTGTACTTGCCGGCGGGCCAAGCGTTGGCGTTCTTGAAAAAGATGTTGGTTGTCCCAGCATCTTCGGCCTTGATGGCTTGGGCCTGCTTGCCTGCCTCCTGGCCATCCTGGAAAGTCAGCTTGGCCTCAACGGTGGCGTCTGCGGGTGTCGAGGCATCGGTCTTCACTGACACAATGATCTCGTCCTTCACGCCGAAAGTGCCAACGGCGGCGACGGATTTATCAGCGGCCTGAGTATTGCCCACAGTGACGCTGGTCGCGCTGACCGGAACGGGCGCAGGCGCAGGTTCAGATGGGGCGGGCGCCGGTTCGACCACGGCCGGCGGGGCGACGACGGGTTCTTCCTTCTTCTTGCAGCCGACCAAGGCAACGGTGCCGATCAGTGCGGCGGCCAGGGCGTAGGAGATGCGGTTCTGCTTCATGGGTTCTCGATCCTTGTGGATGAAGTGGAGAGGCGATCAGGCTTCTGCGGGCTTGGGCGGCAGCTTGATGACCTGCCCGGGGAAAATGCGGTCCGGATCATCGATGGTGTCGCGGTTCGCTTCGAAGATCTGTTTCCACGCGTTGGCGCTGCCAAGATGTTCCTTGGCGATCTTGGAGAGCGTGTCGCCCTTCTCGATGGTGTAGGTCTGCTCGCCGATGAGTTCTTCGGTGCTTTCCACACGGGACGTGACGCCGGAGAAATCCGCCTTTTCCACCAGCTGCTCCGTCGATTCCACTCTCGTGGTGACGCCGGAGAAGTCAGCTTTCTTTTCTGTGCTCATTGCAACCACCCTTCCTGGCGGGCTGTGGGATGAGCAAGACTTGCACGCGCCCTGTTAAGAATCCATAGCGCGAGTGTGAAAACAGCTCTATTGTTACGTGAGTAACTTTACTGTCGTACGTCGCGCTTCATGAGCGGTGCAGCCACGTCGGGCGTCGCCCGCCATGGATTTATGTCCAAACCGCCGCGCCGCGTGTATCGCGCTTCGACGGACAGCGACGAAGGACGGCAGTGCGCCTGCACGTCGTGGAAGATGCGTTCGACGCACTGCTCGTGGAATTCGGCGTGGTCGCGGAAGCTGACCAGGTAGCGCAGCAGCTCGACACGGTCGATGCGTGGGCCGCGATAGCGGATGACCAAGGTCGCCCAATCCGGCTGCCCGGTGACCGGACAGTTCGACTTCAGCAATCCGGACGACAGCACTTCCTCGACCTGTTCTTCCGGATCGGCGGCCAGGAACTCGGCACGCGGTGGGCCGTAGTGGTCGATCTCCACGTCCAGCTCATCGATCGATTCACCCTCGGGTGCTTCCGCCATCGGTGGAAGGCCGAGCACCACGCCCACATCCGCGCCGGCCCGCGCCGACAGGTCCGTGGCGATGCGTTCCAGCACGGCGGCATCGCTGTTGAAGCGCGTGCTGTTGAGGGAGTTGAGGTACAGCTTGAGCGACTTCGACTCGATCAGGCATGGCGAGGTGCACGGGACGGTCAGGGTGGCCGTCGCGACACGGGGCTTGCCCCGGGCGTCCAGCCAACTCAGTTCGTACGCATGCCAGCGGTCATGGCCGACGAAGGGGAGCGCATCGGCGGCGATGCCGATCTCGTCGCGCGCGGCCTGGCGCGGGATCGGGAACAGCAGGGTGGGGTCGTAATGCGCGGGATACGCGACCTCGCGACCCAGCGAGGAATCCTGGGGGGTGCTCATGCGGCCATTCTACGGACGGCGCCTAAAGACCGGGTGTATAAGGGCGGCGTCTCCAGGGAGGACGCGACGATGAAGCGGTTGCCGACGCTATGCCTGTGCACGTTGTTGTCCGCCTGCGCCAGCGGGACGGCCATCGGCAGCGACCCGCCTACGGATGCGCTGCCCGACGACGGCCTGGTCCGCCCGCAAGGCGACGCGCCGGTGACGATGCGCGTGGGCCAGGTGCTGGAGATCGCCCTGACGGCCAATGCCAGTACGGGTTACCAGTGGGAATTCGCTTCCGATGGTTCCCCTGTGCTGGCGAAGACCACGGGGCCGGCCACGCCACCGCCGATGGATACCCAACCGCCGATGCCGGATGCGCCATCCATCGCGCGCTGGTGGTTCCGCGCGGAGAAGCCGGGCGAGGCCACGGTGAGGATGGTCTATCGGCGGTCGTGGGAAACAGTGCCGCCGGTGGAAGTGGTCGAATACCAGGTGGTCGTTCGCTGACGCTTCGATTGCCGCATGCCGGCGGCAACGCAGGTCACGTGCGTCATGAATGACCGGCTTGGCTTCGATGTCTTCGCAAGGCAAAGTGATCGCTCCCCCGAAGGCCAGGGAGGCCGTCATGACCTCGCATGCATCCGTTCTCTGGCTGGCGTTGATGGTCGCAGCCCCCGTGGCAGCGCAGACACCACCGGTCACCCCGCCGGTCGCCGCCGACCCGGCATTCACCGCCTGCATGGCCAGCCTGCGCGGCGTTGCCGAGAAGCAGGGCATCACCACGACCACCTTCGACACCCATGCGCAACAGCTGGCTGCCGACATGAGCGTGCTGGATCTGCTGGATGCGCAGCCGGAGTTCACCACACCGCTGTGGGACTACCTGGCGGCATTGGTCGATGAGCAGCGCGTGGCGGATGGAACAACGATGCTGGCGACGCACCGCGAACTGCTGGAGCGCGTGGCGACTGCCTACGGGGTCGATGCCGCCACCGTCGTCGCCGTGTGGGGCGTGGAGAGCGACTACGGCCGCGTGTTCGGCAAGCGGCCGCTGCTGGTATCGCTGTCCACGCTGTCGTGCTTCGGGCGGCGCCAGGCATTCTTCCGCGGCGAATTCCTGACCACGTTGAAGCTGTTGCAGGCTGGCGACGTGCGCGCCGATGGATTGACCGGCTCGTGGGCGGGCGCGTTCGGGCATACGCAGTTCATGCCCAGCACCTACGAACGCATTGCCGTGGATTTCGATGCCGACGGCCGCCGCAATCTCATCGACAGCATCCCCGACGCCTTGGCCTCGACAGCGAACTACCTGGTGAAGTCCGGCTGGCGCACGGGCGAACCCTGGGGTTACGAAGTGAAGCTGCCCGCCGGCTTCGACCTTGCCCAGGCCGGACGCACGAACCGCAGGCCACTGACCGAGTGGGTGACGCAAGGCATCGCCCGCATCGATGGCCAGCCGTTGCCGGCGGATGATCGCGCCGCGGCCGTGCTGGTGCCGACCGGCATCGGCGGCCCCGCCTTCCTCGTGTTCAAGAACTACGATGCGATCTATTCCTACAACGCCGCGGAGAGCTACGCGCTGGCCATCGTGCTGCTGGCCGACCGCCTGCGTGGCGGCGCGGGGCTGGTCGCCGCGTGGCCGACGGATGATCCCGGCCTCGGACGTCCGGAGCGACGCGCACTGCAGACCTTGTTGCTGGCGCGTGGCCACGCGATCGGAACGGCCGATGGCATGATCGGTACGCAGACCCGACGCGCCATCGTCCTGGAGCAGCAACGTCTCGGTCTGCAGCCTGCAGACGGTCGCGCCGGCGCGAAGATACTCGCCGCCCTGCGGGCGGAAGGGCCGCCCGTAACGCTGCCGGAGTCCGTCATCCCGTGAGTGCACTGCCCGAAGGCGTTACCCGCGAGGTCTGGCAGGGCCTGGATGTGTTGCGGGTGGACACGCCATTCTCCATCGCGCGCCTGAGCCTGTACGGTGGACAGGTCGTGTCGTTCGAGCCGGACGGATTCGACGACCTGCTGTGGGTGTCGCCGATCACCGCGATGCCGCCGAAAGCGATCCGCGGCGGGGTGCCGGTGTGCTGGCCGTACTTCGGACGGCAGGGGCAGCCGGATGACGCACCCCAGCACGGCCATGCACGCATCTCGCGGTGGCCGCTGACCGACGTGCGGCGCGAAGGCGATGGCAGTGTGGTACTCAAGCTCGCCTTGCCGGTGCGCGATGGCGTGCCGCTGGAACTCCAGATGTCGGTGCATGTCGGCCGTGAGCTGCGGCAGAGCATCGATACCCTGCATCGTGGCGACGCACCGTATCGATTGACGCAGGCGCTGCACACCTATTTCCGCGTGGCGGACGCCACCCGGGTCCAGGTCACCGGTCTCGATGGCCTGCGCTACGCGGACAAGTACGACGGCGACACGCACGTGCAATCCGGTGCCTGGTCGCTGCACGACCTGCGCGATCCCGGCCGCAGCGACCGCATCTACGCCGGCACCGGCCACCGCTTCGATCTCCTCGACCCGGTGGCAAGCAGGCGCATCCGCCTGGACACGTTCGGCAGCCGGTCGCTGGTGGTGTGGAATCCGGGTGAAGCCGGCGCACGCGACATCGCCGATCTGCCCGACGATGGTTGGCGGAACTTTGTCTGCCTGGAACCCGCGAATGCCGGCGAGGACGCCATCGAACTGGAGCCCGGGCAGCGCCACCGGCTGAGCCACGTTATCTCGGCAGGCTCGTTGTAGGAGCGACGTGAGTCGCGACCGCGGACCGTCTGCGGCAACTTCTTCTGACGGCAGGCACGATTCCTGCGGCCCGTCGATCTTCGTTCGCGCAAGGCTCGCGGTCGCGACTCACGTCGCTCCTGCAGGTGCGGCCATGGAGCGTGGCATGGCCTACACTTGCGCACCCTTCCGCCCGTCTCGGTCCCGTGAACGCCGAATCGCACGCACAACCCGGCCGCCGCGCCGCGCTGATCTTCATCTTCATCACCGTGCTGATCGACGTGCTGTCGTTCGGCGTGATCATTCCCGTGCTGCCCGGACTGGTCCGGCAGTTCACCGGCGGCGACTTCGCACAGGCGGCGTGGTGGGTGGGCGTGTTCGGCATGCTGTTCGCGGCCATCCAGTTCGTCTGCACGCCGATCCAGGGAACGCTCTCCGACCGCTTCGGCCGTCGACCGGTGATCCTGCTTTCGTGCCTGGGACTGGGCATCGATTTCATCCTGATGGCGCTCGCGCAGTCGTTGCCGTGGTTGCTGGTGGCGCGCGTCTTCTCAGGCGTGTTCTCGGCCAGTTTCACCACGGCCAATGCCTACATCGCCGACATCACGCCGCCGGAAGGGCGCGCGAAGGCCTTCGGCATGATCGGCGCCGCGTTCGGTGTCGGTTTCATCATCGGCCCGATCATCGGTGGCGAGCTGGGTGCCATCGACCTGCGCCTGCCGTTCTGGTTCGCGGCAGGACTGGCGCTGCTGAATTTCCTGTACGGCTTCTTCGTGCTGCCGGAATCCTTGCCGAAGGAGAAGCGCACCGCGACATTCGACTGGGCGCACGCCAACCCGGTGGGATCGATGGTGCTGCTGAAGCGCTACCCGCAGGTGTTCGGATTGGCTGCCGTGGTGCTGATCGCCAACCTGGCGCACTACGTCTATCCGAGCGTGTTCGTGCTGTTCGCGGAATACCAATACCGCTGGAGCGAGCGCCAGGTCAGTTGGGTGCTGGCCGCGGTGGGCGTGTTCAGCGTGATCGTGCAGGCCGGCCTGGTGGGGCGCGTGGTGCCGAAGTTCGGTGAGCGCCGCACGCTGTTGTTCGGCCTGGCCTGTGGCGTGGTCGGCTTCTTCATCTACGGGGTCGCGGACGTCGGCTGGATGTTCCTGGTCGGATTGCCGATCAGTGCGCTGTGGGGCCTCGCGGGTCCGGCCACGCAGGCGCTGATTACGCAACAGGTGGGTGCCGACGTGCAGGGTCGCATCCAGGGAGCGTTGATGAGCCTGGTGAGCCTGGCCGGCATCGTCGGCCCGATGATGTTCGCCGGCACGTTCGCGTTGTTCATCGGCAAGCAGGCGCCCGCGCACCTGCCCGGCGCCCCGTGGCTGCTGGCGGCGCTGCTGCTGGCCATCGGCTGGCTGGTGGGCTGGCGCTTCGCGCGGCCCTCGCGAACGCGCGCAGCCGCCCCGTGACGAAAAAGGAAAGCCGCCCGGGGGCGGCTTTCCTGTAGGGGACGACGCAGACCGGGGGGTCAGTCGTTTTCGACGTGGATGATCTCGCCGGTGTTGGCGGCCAGATGGATCTCCACATCGTTGCCGTCGGCGCGTTCGGCCTCGGCCTTCCACACGCCGTCATCGAAATCCACATCGTGGATCTTGGAGTAGCCGGCGGCTGTCAGCTTCGCCTTCACGTCGTTCTCGCTGAGGTTGGATACCAGTTTCTCGGCGACCACGTCGCCACTGGCGGGGTTCACGCGTACATCCACGCGGTCACCGTTGGCGCTGGTGGCGTCGGTCTCCCACTGGCCGTCTTCGAAATCGAGATCGTCGATGTTGGTGTAACCCTTCTCGGTCAGCAGCGCGCGCACCTGCGGCTCCTTCAACGCATCCTTGCCGGCGGTGGGGGCCGGCGCTTGCGCAAAGGCAGCACCGGAAAGGGCGGCGAGTGTGGCCAGGGTCAACAGGCGGTGGCGGGTGGTCTGCATGGGATTCTCCTGCAAGGGTGTAGCGGCGATGCTGCCCACGCCCGCATCACCCAGAGGTGAATTCCATGGCTTCAAACTGAACACTCCACGCCGCTTTCACCTGCATGAGTGGCGTGCGAACGCAGAGTGGCCGCTATGCGCGCCGCCACACGAGCAACGTGACCACGCCTGCGACCAGCCCCCAGAAGGCGGATCCGATGCCGGCCAGCGACAGTCCGGAGGCGGTCACCAGGAAGGTGACCAGTGCGGGTTCGCGATCGGACTCCTCGCGCAGCGCGGCCGCAAGACTGTTGCCGATGGTGCCCAGCAGCGCGATGCCGGCGATGGCCAGGATCAGTTCCTTCGGGAACGCGGCGAACAGCGCCGCCACCGTGGCACCGAACAGGCCGACGATGACGTAGAACACGCCCGCGGCGATGGCGGCCACGTAGCGCCGTGACGCATCCTCATGCGCTTCGCGGCCCATGCAGATCGCGGCGGTGATCGCCGCCAGGTTCAACGCGAACGCGCCGAACGGTGCCAGCAGCAGGTTGGCGACGCCGGTCCAGCCGACGACGGGCGAGATCGGGATCGGATACCCCGACGCGCGGATCACCGCCACGCCCGGCACGTTCTGGGAGGCCATCGTCACGATGAACAACGGGAGCGCGATGCCGACAACCGCAGCCAGGGAGAAGGTGGGTGCGAGGAAGATCGGCTTCGCCAGTTCCAGCGCAAGCCCGTTCACGCGCAGCAATCCGAGCCCGGCGGCGAAGGCAATGCCGACCAGCAGGGTCAGGATCACCGCATAGCGCGGCAGCAGGCGACGCGCGAGCAGGTAGACGACGAACATCGTCAGCACCATGCCCAGCTGCGTCTTCATCGCGCCGAACGCCTCCAGGCCGAAGCGCAGCAGCACGCCGGCCAGCATGCCGGATGCGAGCGACACCGGGATGCGGCTGATCATCCGTTCGAAGAAGCCGGAGAAGCCCGCCAGGCAGATCAACAACGCCGACAGCATGAAGGCGCCCACGGCATCGGACAGCGGCAGCCCCGCGGCGCTGCTGATCAGCATGGCGGCCCCCGGCGTGGACCATGCGGTCACCACCGGCATGCGGTAGCGCAACGACAGGCCGATGCAGGTCAGGCCCATGCCCAGGCCGAGCGCCCACATCCAGGAGCTGATCTGCGCCGGCGACGCGCCCAGCGATTGGGCCGCCTGGAACACGATGACGGCAGAGCTGGCGAAGCCGACCAGCACGGTGACGAAACCGGCGGCGATGGCGGAGAGGGAGAGGTCTTTGAGCAGGTAGCGTGGAGAGGCCGTCATACGCGATTGCTATCCCTGTAGGAGCGACGTGGGTCGCGACCATGAAAATGAAACTACCACCATTCTGCCGGTGCGCTCGATAGCGGGAGCCGTGCGACGTCACGGCATGCGGTCGCGACTTACGTCGTTCCTGCAAGAGCCAGGCGCTTGTTCACTGCCTCACACCATCGTCGCGCCACGGCCAGCGACGTGGTGCAGACCGCCTCGTCGGTGACGGTGGTGACGGCGCGCTCCAGCAGCTGGATGTCGGCCTCGTGCTGGCGTGCAACGTGCGGGTTCTCGAAGAAGATCACGCGCTGGCAGCGGTGTTCCAGCACGCGGTCGGCGATCTGCGCGTCGCCGCCGAGCGGGCCGCTCTGGAAGCGTTCCACCCACGGCGTGTCCGTCGGCCAGCCGTGGCTCCATGCCAGCTCGTTGAGCTGCTGGCCGGTGGTGCCGGTGGCCATGCGGTGGGCGAAACGCGACAGCACGTCGAAATGGTCGTCGGCGAACGCGACCATCTGCGGTTTCATCGCGTCGTGCGCGATCAGGGCCAGCGTTTGCGTTTCCAGTGCATGGAAACGGTCCGCCCCGCGGTCCGGTGCGAAACCGGCGTGGATGCGTTCCATCTCGACCCAGTCGCGTGCCGAGGCCACGGTGGAGAGGAACGGTTTGCCGTGGATGACGCACTGCCGCTTCAGCGCGGTGGCCTCGGGGAAGATCGAGGACGGATCGACCGGATCGATGAAATAGATCGCACCATCCAGACTGCGTTCCGCACCTTCCAATCCGACGACTTCCGCCACCAGCTTCATCAATCCGCCATCGCGGCCGTACGGATAGCGCTTGAGGCCGTCGTAGCCCCGCAGCATGCCGGCGGCGGCGATCGCATCATGCGTGCGACCCACCGCATGCAGGGCCAGCCGCAGTTCGCGGATGCCGGCTTCGCTGGCGCGCAGCCAGCGGAACAGCGCGGCATCTTCGGTGTGGTGATGCAGGCGGTTGGCAGCCAGGCCCAGGCGCATGGTCGGATCGTGTGGGAGGTGAGCCGCGAGTCTAGCGTAGGGCGGGCTCTAGCCCGCCATCGCAATCACCCTGCACGGCAAGGTTTACCAAGTGGCGAGGTGGGCCCGCGCCACCCGCGCGCTATGCCAGCAACAACGTCGCGATGCTTGCCGCGGCATCGCGGCCCTCGGCCACGGCCGTGACCACCAGGTCCGCGCCGCGCACCGCATCACCGCCAGCGAACAGCTTCGGATTCGTCGTCTGGAAGGGAAGGCGCTCGTCGCCGCCGACCACGATGCGCCCGTTCGGCGTGCCTTCCACACCCTGTTCGGCCAGCCATGCGGGCACGCTGGGCGAGAAGCCGAACGCGATGATCACCACGTCGGCCTCCAGCACCGATTCGCTGCCTTCGATCGGCACGGCGCTCTGGCGCCCGCGTTCGTCCGGCTCGCCGAGTTTCGTCTCGACGACCTGCACGCCGGCCACCGTGCCGTCGTCGCCGGCCACGACGCCCAGCGGCTGGCGGTTGAACAGGAAGCGCACGCCTTCCTCGCGCGCATTCGCCACTTCGCGTGCGGAGCCGGGCATGTTCGCTTCATCGCGGCGATAGGCGCAGGTGACCTTGGCTGCGCCCAGGCGGATGGCACTGCGCACGCAGTCCATGCCGGTGTCGCCGCCACCCAGCACTACCACGCGCTTGCCGTGCAGGTCGGGCAACGCCAGCTTGTCTTCCCAGCCCGCGATCGGGCGGCCCCACGGATCGCTGCCACCGACGATGCGGCCGTTCTGCACCAGGAAGGGCAGGGCAGGCAGCACGCCTTCCAGGTCCTGTCCCGGCAACCCGCCATCGGTGTAGCGATAGGCGCCGGTGCCGAGGAAGACGGCGTCGTACTCGTCCAGCAATTGCGCCAGCGTCACGTCGCGGCCCACGTCAACGCCCAGCCGGAATTCGACGCCCATGCCCTCCAGCACCTCGCGGCGCTGCGCGATGACGCTCTTGTCCAGTTTGAAGCTGGGGATGCCGAACTGCAGCAGACCGCCGATCTGTTCGTAGCGGTCGTACACCACGGCCTGGATGCCGGCGCGTGCGAGACGGTCGGCGCACCCCAGCCCCGCAGGCCCGGCGCCGATCACGGCCACGCGCCTGCCGGTCGGCTTCACGTCGCTCAGGTCCGGGCGCCAGCCATTCGCCAGTGCGGTATCGACGATGTACTTCTCCGCCGCACCGATGGTGACCGCGCCGAATTCCTCCAGCGTGCAGCTGCCTTCGCAAAGACGGTCCTGTGGACACACGCGGCCACAGACTTCAGGCAGGGGATTGGTGGAATGGCACAGCTCGGCCGCTTCCTCGATGCGGTTCTCCTGCAGCAGCTGCAGCCATTGCGGGATGGCGTTGTGCACCGGGCACTTCCAGCTGCAATACGGATTGCCGCAGTCCAGGCAACGGCCCGCCTGGTACTGGGCTTCCTCCTTGCCGAACTTGCCGTACAGCTCGCCCCAGTCGCCGCCCGTGCGCAGTTCCAGCGGAATCCGCTGCGGCATCGTGCGCGGCAGGTCGAGGAACTGGAATACCTGCTTCTTGCTCATGGGGTGCGGCTCTTCATCAATAGGTTTCTGCCGTCATCCCAGCGAACGCTGGGATCCAGCTTGCCTCGCGCGGCCATCTTCGGAGGCAAGATCAAAATGGATTCCGGCGTTCGCCGGAATGACGGTCCGGGGCGCATCACGCAGCCCTCCGCAAGGTCTCGTTCAACGAGTCGATGCTCGCCGCCTTCGGCTTCACCAGCCAGAACTTGCCCACGTAGTCGCGGAACTCGTCGAGGATCTGCTGCGCCCAGATGCTGCCGGTCAGTTCGCGGTGGCGGCTGATCAGCGTGTGCAGGTGCTGGCGATGGCTTTCGAAGCCTTCCGGACTGATGCGGTGGATGTCGATCAGCTCGTGGTTGTAGCGGTCGACGAAATCGCGGTCCAGGTCCAGCACGTAGGCCAGGCCCCCGGTGAAGCCCGCGCCGAAGTTCAGGCCCACCTTGCCCAGCACCAGCACGATGCCGTCGGTCATGTACTCGCAGCAGTGGTCGCCGGCGCCTTCGATCACCGCCAGCGCGCCGGAGTTGCGTACGCCGAAGCGCTCGCCCGCGCGTCCGGCCGCGAACAGTTCGCCGCCCGTGGCGCCATACAGGCAGGTGTTGCCGATGATCGGCGTGTTGCGTGCCTCGAAGCGCGCGCCACGCGGCGGACGCACGACCAGCCGCCCGCCGGCCATGCCCTTGCCCACGTAGTCGTTGGCTTCGCCTTCCAGTTCCATCAGCAGGCCACCGGCGTTGAAGGCGCCGAAACTCTGCCCCGCGGTGCCGCGGAAGCGCAGGTTCAACGGCGCATCGGCCATGCCGTGATTGCCGTGCACGCGGGCGATGGTGCCGGACAACCGGGTGCCGATGCTGCGGTCGGTGTTGTGGATCAGGAAGCGGTGGTCCCCGCCGGTCTTCTTCCGGATCGGTTCGGCCAGCAGGCCATCCAGCTGCGTGGCCAGGCTGTCGGGCGATTCGTACAGGCGCTGCGCCGCACAGCTGTTGCTGTCGAACTGCGCATGCTTGAGCAGGCGCGACAGGTCGATGTTGACACCCTGGCGGGGCGACACGTCGATCTGCTGCAGCAGGTCGGTGCGGCCGACGATTTCGTCCAGCGAGCGCGCGCCCAGGTACGACAGCCACTGCCGCACTTCTTCGGACAGCAGGCGGAAGAAGTTCTCCACGCGCTCGGGCTGGCCGGTGAAGTACTGCGAGCGCAGGCGCTCGTCCTGCGTGGCCACGCCGGTGGCGCAGTTGTTGAGGTGGCAGATGCGCAGGTACTTGCAGCCCAGCACGATCATCGGGCCGGTGCCGAAGCCGAAGCTGTCGGCACCCAGCAGCGCGGCCTTGACCACGTCCAGACCGGTCTTCAGGCCACCATCGGTCTGCAGCACGGTGCGGTCGCGCAGCTGGTTGACCACCAGCGCGTGGTGCGCCTCGGCCACGCCGAGCTCCCACGGCACGCCGGCGTAGCGGATGGAACTGACCGGGCTGGCGCCCGTACCGCCGTCATGGCCGGAAATCGTGATGAGGTCCGCGCCGGCCTTCACCACGCCGGCGGCAATCGTACCCACGCCTGCGTGCGACACCAGCTTCACCGACACCAGCGCGGTCGGGTTGACCTGCTTGAGGTCGAAGATCAGCTGGGCGAGATCTTCGATGGAATAGATGTCGTGGTGCGGGGGCGGCGAGATCAGGCCGATGCCCGGCTTCGCGTAGCGCAACCGCGCGATCAGTTCGTTGACCTTGTGGCCGGGCAGCTGGCCGCCTTCGCCGGGTTTGGCGCCCTGCGCCACCTTGATCTGCAGGACTTCGGCGTTGACCAGGTACTCCGGCGTCACGCCGAAGCGGCCGGAAGCGACCTGCTTGATCTTGCTGCGCTTCTCGGTGCCGTAGCGCACCGGGTCTTCGCCGCCTTCACCGGAGTTGCTGCGTCCGCCCAGGCGGTTCATCGCGATGGCGAGCGCCTCGTGCGCCTCCGGCGACAGCGCGCCCAGCGAGATTGCCGCGGTGTCGAAACGGCGCAGCAGGTCGGTGGCATCGGCGACCTCGTCGAGGGGCGTCGGCGTGTCGGCCTTCTTCAACTGCAGCAGGTCGCGCAGCGCGGACGGCGGGCGCGAGTTCACCACGTCGGCGTAGGCCTGCCAGTCGCGGGTGTCGCCGGTGCGCGCCGCGCGCTGCAGCGTCATCACCACGTCGGGGTTGTACATGTGGTACTCGCCACCGTGCACGTACTTCAGCAGGCCCCCGATTTCCGGCGATTCGCGGTCGTTCCAGGCGCGTGCTTCCAGTTGGCGGGCCTCGATGTCGAGCCGCTCGAAGCCGACGCCGCCGATGCGCGCGGGCGTTTCGGCGAAGCACAGGTCCACGACGTCGGCATCCAGCCCGACGATCTCGAACAGCTGCGCGCCGCGATAGCTGCTGATGGTGCAGATGCCCATCTTCGAGATGATCTTCGACAGGCCCTTGTAGATGCCCTTGCGGTAGCTGCGGCCGATCTGCGCCTGCTCGCCGCCTTTCTTGATCTGCAGGATGCCGCGCCGGCCCAGGTCGAACAGGGTCTGGTAGGCGAGGTAGGGATACACGGCGGTGGCGCCGACGCCGATCAGGCAGGCGATGTGGTGCGGATCGCGCGCGGTGCCGGTCTCGACGATCAGGTTGACGTCGCAGCGCAGGCCTTCGCGGCACAGGTGGTGGTGCACCGCGCCCGTGGCCAGCAGCGCGTGCACCATCGGCCGGCCCTGCTGCGGACGGCGGTCGCTCAGCACCACCATCACCATGCCTTCGCGCGCGGCCTGCGCCACTTCCGTGCTGATACGTTCGATGGCGGCCTTGACGCCTTCCGCCGGGTCGTACGACAGGTCGATGTAGCGATGCTTCTGGTCGTACGGCGCCATCTTCACGATCTGGCGCAGCTTGCGCTGCGACAGCACCGGCGAATTGAGGATGATGTGGTGCACCGTCTCCGGGCCGGCATGGAAGATATTGGTCTCCTTGCCGAGCTGGGTGGTCAGCGACATCACGCAGTCTTCGCGCAGCGGATCGATCGGCGGGTTGGTCACCTGCGCGAACGCCTGGCGGAAATAGTCGTACAGCGGCCGCGTCTGCCGGCTCAGCACCGCCATCGGGGTGTCGTCGCCCATCGAGCCGGTGGCTTCCTGCTCGGTCTCCGCGAGCGGGCGCAGTACCTGTTCCACTTCTTCGTCGGTGAGCTGGAACAGCTTGTGGTAGCCGCGCAGCGTCTTTTCGTCGAACGGTGCGTCGGTCAGCGACGGATCGATCAGTTCGGTCTGCAGGTAGGTGACGCCCTGGTGCAGCCACTGCTTGTACGGGGCGCGGCCGCGATTGATGCGGTCCACTGCTTCGCTGTCCAGCAGGTCGCCGCGCTTGAGGTCGATGGCCATCATCTCGCCCGGGCCGAGCTTGCCCTTGCGGGTCACGCGTTCGGCGGGCACTTCCCACACGCCCGCTTCGCTCGCGACGATGAAGTGGCGGTCGCTGGTCAGCATCCAGCGCGCGGGGCGCAGGCCGTTGCGGTCGAGCGTGCAGGCCGCGTAGCGCGCGTCCATCGAGACGATGCCGGCCGGGCCGTCCCACGGCTCGGTATTGAGGCCGTAGAACTCGTAGAACGCAGCGAGGTCGGCGTCCTTGAATTCCAGCGACTGGGTGGCCGGCGGCACCAGGATGCGCAGCGCCTGGATCAACTCCATGCCACCGGCGACCAGCAGTTCCAGCATGTTGTCCAGGCTCTGCGAATCCGAGCCGTGCATCGAGATGACGGGGTCGAACTCGCCGATGTCGAAGCGCGGCGTCTTCCACACCTTGCTGCGCGCCTGTGCCCAGCGGCGGTTGCCCTCGATGGTGTTGATCTCGCCGTTGTGCGCCAGCAGGCGGAACGGATGCGCCAGCGGCCAGCGCGGCAGCGTGTTGGTGGAGAAGCGCTGGTGGAAGACCACCGCGCTGCTGGCCAGTTCGGTACGCTGCAGGTCCGGATAGAACACCGCCAGCTTGTCCGGCAGCACCATGCCCTTGTAGCCGATGGCGTGCGGCGACAGCGTCACCACGTAGAAATCCGGCACGCTCTTGCGCAGCTGCTGTTCGCTGCGGCGACGGGCGAGGAACAGGGCCAGCGAGAAGGCGTCGTCGTTCTGGTCGGCGCCCGCTTCGACATACAGCTGTTCGATGCGGGGCAGGGTGTCCTTGGCCAGTTGTCCGCAGACGGCATCGTTGGTCGGCGGCACACGCCAGCCTTTCACGGCGACGCCGGTACGGAACAGCTCGGCTTCCAGGGTGGCGCGGCACTGTGCGGCCTGCGCCTCGTCGTGGGGCAGGAACACGAGGCCCGCAGCGAAGCGCGCGCCCAGGGCGATGCTGGCTTCGGCGGCGAGCGCACGGAGGAACGCGTCCGGTTTGCGGATCAGCAGGCCGCAGCCGTCGCCGGTCAGCCCGTCGGCGGCGACGCCGCCACGATGGGTCATGCGCGACAGCGCGGCGATGGCGGTATCGACCAGGGCCCGCGAGGGCTGGTCGTCGAGTTGCGCGATCATGCCGAAGCCGCAGGCATCGCGCTCGTCGTTGGGGTCGTACAGACCGGGGTCAAAGCCGCCTTGGCGATTGCGAGGGGCCATGTGTTGCCTCAAACCGGAGTGACGGCGACACCGTGCCCTGCCCGCGCAGCGGCACTTCGAAATGTCACCGGAAACCCGACTAAAACACAGTTGTTGCGATGCCGCAACAACACCTATTGCACGCCACTCGTTGGTTGCAAAGGCAACTTTTCCGGGCGTCGCGCCGCGCCTCGCGGACAAGAAAAAACCGCCTGCGCGAAGCAGGCGGTCCGGGGGCACTGCAGGATGGCCGGGCGTGGGTCAGCCGCAGTTGACCGAGGTCGCGACGCCCTTGTCGTCGAGGATGATGTTGAGGCGGTCGGGATTGAAGTCCATCGTCGCGGCGTCACCCGGTTTCAGGCTGCGCACGGCGCTGGACTTGCTGTCGGTGCGCGCCTGTTCGATGTCCTTTTCGGCCGGCGTCTTGCCGATGATCCATTGCGCCTGGGTGTCGTCGCAGCTGCCGGCGAGTTCGGCCGGTGCAGCCGTGGCGGCGGGAGGCGTGGCGGCTTCGCTGGCCGCGGCCTGCGACTGTTCCGCGGCCGCCGTCTGTTCATCGGTATCGGGTGCGGAACAGGCCGCCAGCGAGAGGGTCAGCAGCAGGGCGGGGATGGCGGCTCGGATCATGCGGAACTCCGGACAATGGGACTGAAGGAAGGATTACGCACCAGACATTCGATACTCGTTAACCGGCCGCCGGGCGACGCCGTTCCAGCCACCACAGCAGGCCCGCTGTCGCCAGCCAACCCAGGAACCACGGCCAGGCCGGACCGCGCGGACCCTGCGCCGCAGGTGTACGCGTCGGGTGGTGCGCGCGTGGCGCCGCAGCGAGGTGTTCGGTACGCGTGCGCAGGTCCATGGCGTGCAGGTGCGGCGCGTCGTCCGCGGCGCGGACGTGGAAAGGCGTGCTGTCTTCGCCCACGTTCAACTGGTGCCATCCGGCAAGGCGTGGCCAGAAGCCGGCGCATCGTGCATCGCCGGTGGCCGGGTCGCGCTGCAGTCGGGTGACGGTGCCGTCGGGGGCGGTGATGCGCGCACCATCGGCGAGGTGGCAGAACGCGGCGCGCTGCGGGGCGCGGATCTGTGCAGGGATCTGAGGTGCTGTGCGCGTGCCGGCGCGGGCGAGCGTGCCGAATGCCCGCGACCACAGGGAGGCGTGCAGGTCGGGATGTCCCGCCAGCACCAGTGCGTAGGTGTCGACCGGCGTCCACACCCCGATGCGCCCCCGTCCTTCGCTGCGCCACCATGCGATTGCCGCGTCGTTGGCATCGCGCACCAACGGAATCGCGTCCGTCGACACCACGCGCACATCGCGTCGTGTCAGCACGGGCAGGCCACCGGTGATCGCCTCGCTGTCGACAGGCGTGTCCGCGGTGCCCACGCCGCGTCGTGCGCGCCAGGCGTCGTCATCCGGCGCGGCCCGCGGCAGGTGGAACTCGGCTTCATCGTCGCCCGTCAGGGACACGCCCAGCGTCCGTTGCGTCGCCGGTGGCACCGTTCCGTCGATGCGCAGCAACACGCCCAGGCCATCGCGCACCGCAGCGGCCAACGCCGCGCGCTGGCCGTCGCCCAGTGCCGCTGTGCTGCGCGCATCCAGCACGACCAGGTCGAAGCGGCGCAGCGTATCGGCCGTCATCGGCAATGGCGCATCACCGAGTTGAAGGCCGCCGCCCAGGCTGACCTGCAGGTGCAGGTCGATCCCCGCATCGGTGGCCCAGCGACGCAGGTACTTCCATTCGGCATTGGGCGCCCCGGCGAGTGCCCACACGCGAGGGGGCGCCGCCGCCTGCGTCCACACCGGCAAGCCCACGGCATCGATCACCGCGTGGCGCGCATCCAGCATCTCCACCCGGAACAACGCGGGGCCGGGCAGCCGCGCCAGTCCCGTCAGATGGAAGTTGCCGCGCGCATCGACGGCGGTCGCGTCGATACGCTGGCCTGCGGGGTCGCGCAGCACCACGGTCGCCGGTGACGCGCCGTTCACCCGCCCGCTGACGGCGAAGGGCGCGCCTGGCGTGGCGATGGCGACGGGCGACAGCGCCACGATGCCGCGTGGCAACGGTGCGGGCGAAAAGGTGATCGTCCGGTCACCGACCGCATCGCGATCACGCGCTTCCAGTCCGGCACCGACGATGTGCAGCGTCTGCGCATCCGGATGCCGGCGAAGGGCCGTGCCAAGGTCTGGCGCACGCTCCGCATCGGCCATCGCCGGCGCTTCCGGGAGCGCGATGCGCGGCTGGCCCTGCCAGGGGGCGGGCAGGGCGACGCGGTCGGCCTGCGCCGTCATCACCACCAGCATGCCGGGGGTTGCGGTCTGGCGGGGTGGCAGGAGCGTGAAGAAGAGCAGCACCGCGAAGACCGGTTGCAACGCGCACAGCATCGCAAAGCGCAGCGACGTGCCATGCCGGTCGGCGGCAGCGCGCCGCCAGTGCGTCAGGCGCGCCCACGCGATCACGACAGCGAGCGCCAGCAGCGTGGCCAGCAGCAGCGGCAGCGAGGTGTCCAGGCTCATCGCACCGGCTCCGGTTGCAGGGCGTCGAGATAGCGGCGGCCCACGTCATCCAGCGCATCACGCCGCCGCACCTGCGCGGGCGGTTGCGCCGACGCCGACCACAGCAGCGCACGCAGCCGGGCCCGGCACGCGGCACAGCCCGGTTCGCCCCGCACCTCGTCGATGGCGGCGAACAGATCGAGCGCGTCGGGCATGCGTGCCTCGTTCGCACGCAACCAGACCTGCAGTGCATCCAGGTCGGCCGCATCGGCGGGAACGCCATCGTGGGCGAGCGACCGCCATGCGCGTGCCGGCGCCGACTCCGCGCCCTCGGGCGCGCGTTCGAGGCTTCCCAGCGGGCGCGGCGCGAGGCCCGTGCGATCACCGCCCATGCGGCGCGTCTCGTCGATCGGCGGCAGTTCCGGCCCCACGCGCGCCAGGTAGATGCGCGTGGCCTGCTGCACCTGCTTGATGTACTCGAGTGCCTTGTAGGCAAAGGGCAACGCCCTGTCGGGCTGACCCTGGCGCAGGTGCAGTTCCGACTGCCACATCTGGTCCAGCGCCTTCTTCAGCGTCGCGCGGGTTTCCGGATCCAGCAGAGTCGCCGCTTCGGCGTGGTCGTGCGTGTGGCCATAGGCTTCCAGCACGTCGGCTTCGCGGCCGAACGAAGCCCCGGTCGCGCTGGTGGCCTGCTCATGGCCGTGTCCGTCGTCCGTCCCGCCCGCTTCGCTGGCGTGATCGTGCCCGTCGTCGTCCGTGTGGGTTTCGCCGTCATTCGTGGGTGGCGGTTGCGGCTCGCCCTCGGCCTCTTCGCCGAGGAACTGGCCATAGCGCAGGCGCAGGATGCGCTGGTCCACGCCGATCGCGTCTGAGCGGGTGACGAATTTCTCCGACGGCATCGTGCGCTTCTGCTTCTGCAGCGCCTCGGCGTCGATGATGATCTGGCGCTGGCTGCGGAAGTAGGCGGGCATCACCTTCTTCACCATGCCCTCCAGGCCCGTGCTTTCGGCACCCAGGTCGGCCGGCCAGCGCAGGATCAGACCGGGGCTCTGCGCGGCCTGCGGCGACGGCGTGCGGTTGTCGTGCACGGTCAGTTGCGCGATCAGGTCGTCACCCACCGCCATGCCGAGTGCTTTCAGGTCCAGAGAGGCGCCAAAGCGCCGTGCGTTCGCCGGGCCCGTGCCGCGCACCGTCATCACCTGCTCCTTGAAGGCGATGTTCTCGCCGCTGCCCTGGGCCAGCGTCAGCTTGAGCGTGGCGGCAGGCGCGATGCCGTAGTCGTCGCGCGCCTCGAAAGCCAGCGCCCAGCGTGTCTGTCCCACGCTGACAAGACTCAGGCCGCGATCCGGGGCCAGCACCCGCACCTCCGGCGCGCGATCGGGGATGGCATCCAGCCGGCGCAGCTTCGATGGCGGCTGCGCCTCGGTGCCGGCGGCGACCACGCGGTACAGCGTGGACTTGGCCAGCACGTGCGTCGCGCGCCAGGTGTCGCCGTCGCGGTCCAGCGCGATGCGCTGGCCATCGTGGAAGACAAGATGCGCCTGCGTCGGTTGCGGGTCGAAGCGCAGCGTCCACGTGAGCCGCGAGCCTGCGGGCGCCTTCGCGTCCAGCGTGGCCTCGTCGCGGGGCGATTGGCCGGTGTACGGCGGCGGCGCCACGTGCAACCGCTGCGCGACCAGGCGCGGAACACCGGGGATCACCGGCGCGACATCGTCCGCGGGTGCGAGCGCGCCGGCGCCCGGCGTGCGCGCGGGCCAGAGCGCCGCCGCGACGATCACGATCGCCGCGACGCACCACATCGCGACGATGCGGGCCCATGGCCACGGTGCGCGCAGGTCCGGCGCCGGCTGCATGCGCAAGCGTTCGCGCACGCGGGCCTGCTGCAACTGCTGCAACGGCGTCAGCGGTGCCTGCGGTGCAAGCAGCAGGTCGCTGCTGTCGTCGAGGTCCCTGCGCCGCGCATCCAGCTGGCGCACCAGCCAGGCGTTGTCGAAGGCGCGCGTCCGGCGCCATGCGAGCAGCGCCAGCACTGCGATTCCCGCCACGGTGACCGCGATCGCCAGCGCGGGCGATGCGACGCGCCACAGCACGCCGCCCAGCGCAACGGGCATGGCCGCGCCCAGCAGCAGCTGGCCCGCGCTCACGTGGCGGCGGACCTGGGCGAGGCGGTCGAAGGCCGACAGCGTCATGGCGCCGCGCTCCGCGTGCGTCGCGTCGCCATCCAGCGCTCCACCAGCACGAGCAGCGCGACCAGCAGCGCCAGCCAGGGCTGCAGGTCGCGCGGCGCGACGGGGTAGGCCGCACCGCCGCCGTCGGGCGCGTAGTCACCGGCGGGCACGCGCGTCGGCGGCACGACGGGCGCATCGAACAACGCGCGCAAGCGGCGCGGGAAATCCCCTTCGACGAGAGCCGGCATCGCGTCGGGTCGCAGTGGCCGGGTGAAGCGCAGCACGCGACCCTGGCCGTGCACCGCCGCTTCGACCAGCGGTGCGCCATCGGCATCGCGCCAGGCCACCGACGTCATCGCGACGCCATCCAGCGTGCTCTCCCGGGCCAGCAACGCAGTGCCGCCGGCCGAGATCCATTGCACGACCGGCGCCGGCACCGGCCCGGGCGCCAGCCAGACCAGCGGATGCGACGGCGCGGGCAACGGCGCGCCGGTCGTGCCGATCTGCATGGCCGCTGTTCCCGTTGCGTTGGTCGGTTGCCATGCGCGCGCGGCGGCACGCAGGTAGCGCAGCCCGCGGTCGTCGTCGGCTTCGTGGCGAACGACCAGCGCAAGCGGTGCCGCGGCGGCGGCGGGTGTCGCCTGCATCGCGCCCTCGACAATCTTCCAGGTCACCGTGCGCGACAACGCGGGTCGCTCGGCATCCGCCCCCTGCAGCGTCGCTGGAACGAGGACCGTCAACGCGACGCCGGGCGGCAGTTCCGCGTCCAGCTGCCGCAGCAGGCTGCCGACGGCGGGCGTGCCGGACGGCGCCGGTTCTTCCAGCGCCGGGAAGCCCGGCGCCAGCCAGTGCAGCCGCGTGCGGGGTTCCTTCGCCTGCGCTTGCGCCACGGCGGCCTCCACGCCCGGCACGACGACGATCCACGGGCGCGTATCGTCCAGGCCCGACAGCACGGGTCGCGCCAGCCAGAGTGCGAGCAGCGCAAGCAGCAGCAGGCGCAGCACCAGCAACGGCCATTCGTCGAAGCGGATGCGGTGGCGCGGCTTCGGTTTCTGCCGCAACCAGCGCAGTGCGGCGAAGTCGGTCGGCTTCTGCTCGTGCCTGCGCGCCAGGTGCAGCAGCAGGGGAAGCGCCAACGCGGCGAGTGCGGCAAAGCCGGCCGGCAGCAGGAACGCCAGGCTCATGCGTACTCCGCGGCATCGCGTGCGCCGAACAGCCGTCGCAGCGGCAGGTCCAGCGGCTGGTCCATCACGTAACGGGCATGGCGGATACCGCTGGCGTCCAGCCGCGCATCCAGTGCGCGTTGCGCGTCGGCGAAGCGTTGCAGGTAGTCGCCGCGCAGAGCCACCGCATCGCCCAGCAGCTCCTCGCCGGATTCCGGATCGCGGAAGCGATGGCCGCCATTGAACGGGAAGTCGCGTTCCTCGGTCGTCAGCAGCTGGATCGCCAGCACCTCGCGCCTTGCGGACGCCAGGCGTTCGGCCAGCGCCAGCATCGCATCGTCGAACCAGTCGCTGAGTGCCAGCACCAGGTCGCCCGCGCCGATGCGCTCGAACACCGGCGCCAACGTGTCGACGGCGGGAAACATGCCGCTGGCATGCAATCCATGCAGCGCGAGGAGCAGCTGGTCGCGCTGGCGCGCCCCGTTGCCCGGCGCCACCAGGCGCACGCCGCCGCCATGCAGCACCAGGAGACCGAAGCGGTCGCCCTGGCGCAGCGCCAGTTCGGCGATGCAGGCGACCAGTGCACGCGCGGTATCGAAGCGTGTACCGCGCGTGCCGTCGCCCTGTGCCATCGAGGCGGTGGCGTCGAGCATGATCCATACCGTCAGCGGACTCTCCCGCTCCGCCTCGCGCACGAAGAAGCGGTCCGAGCGCGCATACAGTTTCCAGTCGATCTGGCGCAGCTCGTCGCCGGGTTCGTATGCGCGGTATTGGGCGAACTCCAGGCCCGCGCCGCGGCTGCGGCTGTGGTGCAGCCCGATGCCTTGCGTGCCGATGGCGCGACGTGCGGTCAGCCGCAGGTCCTTCAACCGGCTGCGGACGTCGGCGGGGATCAGGTCGTACGCCACGATGCCGTCGGGATCAGGCAGCAAGCGGCACGCCGCGCAGCAGCGCGGCGATCACGTCGTCGGCGCCCACCTGTTCGGCTTCGGCGGCGAACGACAGCAACAGGCGGTGGCGCATCACCGGCTTGGCCAAGGCGGCGATATCCTCGCGCGTCGCCGCCAGGCGGCCGTGCAGCAGCGCGCGGGCCTTGGCCGCCAGCACCAGCGATTGGCCGGCGCGCGGACCGGCGCCCCAGCGCACGTACTTGCGTACCTCGTCGGGCACGCCGTCGCCGGGGCGGCTGGCGCGCACGAGCCTGGTGATCCAGCGCAGCAGATCCTCGCTGACATGCACGTCGCGCACGTGCTGCTGCAGGGCCAGCACCTCGGTGCCGTCCATCACCCGTGGCACGTCGCCACCGGCGCGACCGGTCGTCTGCGCCAGGATGTCGTGCTCTTCCTGTTCGGTCGGATACTCGACCCGGATGTGCAGCAGGAAACGGTCCAGCTGCGCTTCCGGCAGCGGATACGTGCCGGCCTGTTCCAGCGGATTCTGCGTGGCCAGCACGAAGAACGGCGAAGGCAGCGCGTGCGTGGTGCCGGCATAGCTGACGGTACGTTCCTGCATCGCCTCCAGCAGTGCGGCCTGCGTCTTCGGCGGCGTGCGGTTCAACTCGTCGGCCAGCAGCAGGTTGGTGAAGATGGGGCCGGGCTGGAAACGGAAATGGCGGTGGCCGGTGCCGTGGTCCTCTTCCAGCAGCTCCGTGCCGAGGATGTCGCTGGGCATCAGGTCGGGCGTGAACTGCACGCGGCGGAACTGCAGGTGCAGCGCCTGGCCCAGCGAACGCACCAGCAGCGTCTTGCCCAGTCCCGGCACGCCTTCCAGCAGGCAGTGGCCACCGGCCAGCAGGCCGATCAGCAACTGCTCCACCACGTCCTGCTGGCCGACGATGGCCTGGCCGATGGCGGCACGAAGTTCGCCCAGTTTGGCGAGCTGTTGCTGGAGGTCGGATTCGGTGATGGGGGGCATTGGCGTGTTCGTCGGAAGGAGGGATGTAGGAGGGGCTTCAGCCCCGATGCTCTTCTGCGGGTTCACGGTCGGGGCTGGAAGCCCCTCCTACAGAGGTGGTTTGGCGATCATGTCGTCAACGCATAGATCACGAGATTGACGCCGAACTTGGTGTTGTCCTCGGCCAGGAAGCGCTTGTTGCGCCAGTCGTAGTCCCACTCGCAGCCGTAGTCCTTGTTGCTGTAGAGCACGCCGAGGCGGCCGTTGATCTCGATGCCCTGCAGGTACTCGTGCACCAGGTCGTCGCCCCAGCCATTGAGCTCGAAGCCGGTGGCCGGCGGCCCGTCGAACTTGAAGAAGCTGCGATAGATCGCATGCGTGTTCGGCAGTTTCTTCATCGCCTTCGCGCCGAAGATCGATGCCATCTGCGCTTCGAACGACTTGGCGAACAGGCCGTCGATATCGTGGTTGCAGTCATCCACGAACACGAAGCCGCCGTTGCGCACGTAACGCTCGAAGTTGCGCCGCTCGGCCGGGTTGAACTCCACCAGCTTGTGACCGGCCAGGTAGCAGAACGGCGCGGCCAGCATGCGTGGGTCGGACAGGGCCAGCACGTGTTCCTTCGGGTCCACGCGCAGGGTGGTGTAGTCGATCAGCGAGGTGATGAGGTTGGACGGCATGCGCGCGTCCACGTCCCAGTCGCCGGAGTCGTACTTCAGGCGGGTGAACCAGAAGTCGTAGTTGCCGGCAGCGCGCGCGCTGCGCATCGGCCCGGCCAGCAGGGCGCCCGCCAGGCCGCCGGCCATGAGTCGCAGGAACCCGGCGCGTGTCATCGTCACGGGAAACCACCCTTTCCCCCGCGTGCGGGGGAAGGTTGGGATAGCGGCGAGGGCAAGAGCACGAGGGGTTTCATCGAAGGATGCGGAGCACGAAGGAGAGGGCTTTGGTGCGCTCCGTAGCGCGGAACGCGTGCGATTTCGTCGGGCCCCCACCCCAGCCCTCCCCCGCGGGCGGGGGAGGGAGCAGATCGCGCTCGCGTTTACACCGCGTCCGACAGCGACGTGAACGTGAAGTCGCGCAGCTTCATCGGCGGGATCATCATCACGAAGCTGGACTCGTCGCCAGCCACGCGCACCGGCTTGCCGAGCTCTTCGATGTTGTTGAGCATGATCACTGGCGATTCGTTGAAGCGGAAGTTCTTCACCGGGTGCTTGATCTGCCCGTTCTCGATGTAGAACGTGCCGTCGCGGGTCAGGCCGGTCAGCAGCACGGTCTGCGGGTCGACCATGCGGATGTACCACGTGCGCGTGACCAGGATGCCCTTCTGCGTACCGGCGACCAGCTCGGCGGTGGACTTGGTGCCGCCAGCCACCAGCAGGTTGCCCGGCGAACCGATCGCACGCTTGCCCTGCTTCTGGGCCCAGAAGCGCGAGTACTCCAGGTTGACCACCTTGCCATTTTCGACGATGGCCATCTTCTCGCGCGGCAGGCCTTCGCTGTCCCACGGCATCACTTCCGCGCCGGGGTGCCACGGGTCTGCGCTGATGTTCACGCGGGGATCGTAGACCTGCTCGCCCAGCTTGTTGCCGCCGCCCTTCTTGGACAGGAAGCTGCGGCCTTCGTCGGCCTGGCGCGCATCGAAGAAGTTCATCATGAAGGAGATCAGGCCGGCCGCCGCCGCGGGCTCCAGGATGACCGTGTACTTGCCCGGTTCCAGCGCCTTCGCTTCGGCCGATTCACTGGCCTTGCGCATCGCAGTGCGGATGTCGCTGTCGGCCTTGAAGGTGTTCGCATCCTTCAGGTTGCGGCCCACCCAGCCGGAACCCCGGCCGTCTTCGGTGCGTACCGTGCAGGTGTAGTTGAACGCGGTGGCCTTCTGGTAGCCGAAGTTGCCCTTGCTGTTGGCGAAGGCGACGAAGCTCTGGCCGTCTTCCAGGAAGCCCGCAGCGATCAGCTTCTCCGCCTTGCACGGACCGATCGAGTCGGCGGCCACCTGCGCGCGGAACTCCGGCGTGATGGCGGCGGTGGATTCGCTGAACGTGGGGCTGGGCTTGTAGGTCTGCTTCTCGACGGCCGGCATGAATTCCGGGTTCTCCGGCGCCAGGCGGGCGAGATCTTCCGCCCGACGGACCACGCGCTCCAGCGAGGCGTCGTCGAACTCGTTGATCGTCGCCACGCCGGTGCGCTTGCCGAACGCCACCTGCACGGCCAGGTCGGTATTGCTGACGATGCCGCTGGTGGACACATTGTTGAGGGCGAAGCGGATGTTGCCTTCGATCGAGCCGGTGAGGGACGCGGTGCACTCATCGGCCTTGGACAGCGCGATGACCTTGTCCAGGATGGCCTTGGCCTGCGCTTCGGTGAGGATGCTCATGTTCTGGTGATCTCCTTAAAGCGCCGGTCAGCCGAGCGAGCGGGCGGTGTTGATGACGTTGATGCCGTTGAAGCGCGCGGTGGACGAACCGTGCGAGACGGCGGACACCTGGCCGGGCTGGCCCTTGCCGTCGAAGAACGAACCGCCCAGGCGGTAGTCGCTTTCGTCGCAGACGGCGGCGCAGGCATTCCAGAACTCCGGCGTGCGGATTTGGTAGGCCACGTCCTCGATCTGCTGGGTGATCTTGCCGTTCTTGATCTCGTAGAACAGCTGGCCGCCGAACTGCGCGTTGTAGCGCTGCTGGTCGATGGAGAACGAACCGTCGCCGATGATGTAGATGCCGTTCTCGACATCCTTGACCATGTCGGCGACCGAGAGCTTCTGCTTGCCTGCCGCCAGCGACACGTTGGCCATGCGCTGGAACTGCACGCTGCTCCACGAGTCGGCGTAGCAGCAGCCGTCGGATTCGGTCTTGCCCAGGATGTGCGCCTGGTCGCGGATGGTCTGGTAGTCCACCAGCTTGCCGGCGCTGACCAGGTCCCAGCGCTTGGTCTTGACGCCTTCGTCGTCGTAGCCGACCGCGCCCAGGCTGCCGGGCTGGGTCTTGTCGGCGAACAGGTTGACCAGCTCGCTGCCGTACTGGAAGCGCTGCTCGCGCTTGTCCAGGGTGGCGAAGCTGGTGCCGGCGTAGTTGGCCTCGTAGCCCAGCACGCGATCCAGTTCCAGCGGATGGCCGACCGATTCGTGGATGGTCAGCCAGGTGTGCGACGGGTCCAGCACCAGGTCGTACTTGCCCGGCTTCACCGAGGGCGCGGTCAGCTTGGCGCGCGCTTGCTTGGCCGAGGCGATGGCGTCTTCCTTCATGTCGTAGGAGAGGCCGTAGTTGACCACCCCGTTGGGCGTGGTGAACTTCTGCGACGCGTCGCCGTCCAGGTACTCGTAGCCCAGGCCCATGGGCGAGGACAGGCCGTCGCGGGTACGGAACTTGCCGCTGGCCTTGTCGATGGCGGTCACGGTCATCGGTACCCAGATGCGGTGCACGTCCTGGTCGATGTACGAGCCGTCGGTGCTGGCGAAATACTTCTGCTCGTTGACCAGGAACATCATCGAGTTGACGAAGTCCGCGCCTGCGTTGATCGCAGCGGCGTTCACGCCCAGCAGCAGGTCGACCTTGTCCTTGATCGGCACCTCCATCGCGTTCTTCTTGATCGGCGTCTTCCACGCTACTTCACCGAAGCCCGGCGCCTTCGCCAGTTGCACCGGCGCGGTCTGGGTCTTGCTGTTGGCCTTGGCGATGGCGGCCGCCTGGCGCGCGGCGCTGGCCACGCCTTCGGCGGTGAGCGTGTTGGTGGCGGCGAAGCCCCAGGCGCCGTTGGCGATCACGCGGATGCCGGCACCGGTGGACTCGGTGTTCACCACGTTCTGCACCTTGTCCTCGCGGGTGATCACGAACTGGCGCAGGTAGCGGCCGATGCGGACGTCGCAGTAGGTCGCGCCGGCCTGCTTGGCCGCCGCCAGTGCGGCATCGGCAAGGCGCTTCTTGAAGGCGACGTCCAGGGTGGACTGCAGTTGCTCGGCGGCGATCGCCTTGCCGAAGAAGGACGGCACCATCAGGCCGCCTACGCTGAGGCCGGTCAGGGCCAGAAAGTCACGACGTTGCAAGGCTGTTCTCCACCGGTTGGGCCTGCATGGGCAGGCGGGGACTGCGACGGACGCGTTGTGGCCCGCGCCATCCCCGCGCAGGTCGTCCCCGATTCTTGCCTTGCGTGCCGACAGCGTCAAATGACTTTCGGCATAGATGCGACCTTCGTCGGACTCGACGGCGCAGGAAGATGCGAAGCAGCGCGCCCCAGGGTGGGGGCATCTGCCGTCATCCCAGCGCACGCTGGGATCCACCTTGATCTTCACGTCGTGCCCGGCAGAGCCTCAAAAGCCAATGGATCCCAGCGTGCGCTGGGATGACGGTAGCCCACTACCCGAGTGACCGCGCCGTATTGATGATGTTGACGCCGTTGAAGCGCGTGGTCGCCGATCCATGCGACACCGCCGACACCTGGCTGGGCTGGCCCTTGCCGTCGAAGAACGAACCGCCGAGGCGGAAGTCGCGTGCATCGCAGATCGCCGTGCAGGCATTCCAGAACTCCGGCGTGCGGATCTGGTAGGCGGCGTCCTCGATCTGCCGCGTCACCTCGCCGTTCTTTATCTCGAAGTACAGCTGTCCGCCGAACTGCGCGTTGTAACGCTGTTGGTCGATGGAGTAGGAGCCACGACCGTGGATATAGAGACCGTTCTCCACATCCTTGACCATGTCGGCGACGGTCAGCGGCACCTTGCCTGGTGCCAGCGAGACGTTGGCCATGCGCTGGAATTGCACGCTGCTCCACGAATCGGCGTAGCTGCAGCCGTGCGAGGCGTCCTCGCCGAGGATGTGCACTTCGTCGCGGGTCGCCTGGTAGTTCACCAGCACGCCGTCCTTGACCAGGTCCCAGCGGCGGGTCTTCACGCCTTCGTCGTCGTAGCCGACCGCGCCGAGGCTGCGCGGCTCGGTCTTGTCGGCGGTGAAGTTGACGATCGGGCTGCCCCACTGGAACTTCTGTTCGCGCTTGTCCAGCGTGGCGAAGCTGGTACCGGCGTAGTTGGCCTCATAGCCGAGCACGCGGTCCAGCTCGAGCGGGTGGCCGACGTTCTCGTGGATGGTCAGGAACAGGTTGGACGGGTCCAGCACGAGGTCGTACTTGCCCGGCTTCACCGACGGCGCAGTCAGCTTGGCACGCGCCTGCTTCGCCGCCGCCACGATGTCCTCGCGCAGGTCGTACGACGCGCCGTAGGCCACCACGCCGCCGGGCAACGCGATCTTGTCGGCGGGATTGGCGTCCAGGTATTCGTAGCCCATGCCCATCGGCGCAGACAGCCCGTCGCGCGTCTTGAACCGGCCGGTCGCCTTGTCCACCACCGTCACCGTGAACGGTACCCAGATGCGGTGCACGTCCTGGTCGATCCAGGAGCCATCGGTGCTGGCGAAGTACTTCTGTTCGTTGATCACGAACATGCGCGACGCCGCGAAGCTGGCCCCGGCGGCGAGTGCGGTGGCGTTGGCACCGAGCAAGAGGTCCACCTTCTCCTTCACCGGCACCGCCATCGCGTTCTTCACGATCGGGGTGCGCCACGCTACCTCGCCCACGCCCTTCAAGGGCGCCAGCTGCACCGGCTTGCCCTGGATGCGGGCGTTCGCACGCGCGATGCCCACCGCCTGCCGTGCCGCCGTCGCGACGCCGTCGGGTGTCTGGTCGTGGGTCGCGGCGAAACCCCAGGCGCCCTGCGCAATCACGCGCACGCCGATGCCGGAGGATTCGGTGTTCACCACATTCTGCACCTTGTCCTCGCGGGTGATCAGCGACTGTCGCAGGTAGCGGCCGATACGGACATCGCAATAGCTCGCGCCTGCTGCCGTGGCGGCCGCCAGCGCGATATCGGCCAGGCGCTTTTTCTTCGCCGCGTCACCGGGTTCCAGCAACGCCTCCGCAGCGATCACGCGCGTGCCGGGCAGGGCCAGTCCGGCGAAGGTCAGTCCGCCCAGGGCGAGGAAGTCGCGTCGTTGCATGTCGGGGTCCGGAAGCGAAAGCCCCCGGACTGTCGTCGGCATGCAGCGCAGCGTCAAGTGACGCCGGTCATGCCGTGCACACGTGGTGCACAATGCGCCTCATCCCGCACAGGAATCGCCCCGCATGAAATCCCGCCCGGTCGCCCGGTCAGAGAACGACGAAGAGCAGCCGCGGCTGGCGGTGCTGATCGATGCCGACAATGCCCAGCCTTCGGTCATCGAAGGGTTGCTCGCGGAAGTGGCCAAGTACGGTGTGGCCAGCGTGAAGCGCATCTACGGCGACTTCACCAGCACGCGCATGACCCAGTGGAAGCAGGCGCTGCTGAAGCATTCGATCAACCCGGTGCAGCAGTTCGCCTACACCAGCGGCAAGAACGCCACCGACAGTTCGCTGATCATCGACGCGATGGACCTGATGTACACGCGGCGCTTCGATGGCGTGTGCCTGGTGTCCAGCGACAGCGACTTCACCCGCCTGGCGCAACGGCTGCGCGAAGAAGGCCTGACCGTGTACGGCTTCGGCGAACGCAAGACGCCGGACGCGTTCGTGCAGGCCTGTGACAAGTTCATCTATGTCGAGGTGCTGCGCAGTGAAGTGTCCGCACCACCGCCGCCACCGGCCAAGCCCGCGAAGAAGGCCGCCAGTCCGGCCGCGAAGAAGCCTGTCGCCCAGGCCGAGCCGACCACCGCACCCGCAGTGGAGCAGGGCCGGCATGAGTCGTTGCCGCTGCGGCTGATCCGCCAGGCCATCGAAGAGGCCAGCGACGACCAGGGCTGGGCCTTCCTCGGCAGTGTCGGCAGCTACCTCAGCAAGGTGCGCCCGGATTTCGACACCCGCCTTTACGGCCACAAGAAGCTCAGCGACCTGATGAAAGCGCATCCGCGCCATTTCACGGTCGAGGAGCGCGCGGGCGAAGGCGGCGCGAAGCGCTTCTACGTGCGCGCAGCGGGCGGATGATGGCGGAAAAGCCCTTCGCACCTTCCTGCGAACGCAACCAGGGGCCGATCCTCGAGGTACTCCTGCGTCACTTTGCAGGCACCCGCCGTGTGCTGGAAATCGGCAGCGGCACCGGCCAGCATGCGGTCCACTTCGCCGCGGCGATGCCGTGGCTGTCGTGGCAGGCCAGCGATCGCGCCGACAACCTGCCGGGCATCGCGCTGTGGCGCGACGATGCTGGCCTGCCCAACACGCCGCCTGCGATTGAGCTGGATGTCGACGGCCCTTGGCCCGACGCGACGTTCGATGCCGTCTTCACCGCCAACAGCCTGCACATCATGGGCTGGGCACAGGTGCAGGCGTTCTTCGCCGGCATCGCCGCCGCGCTGGAGGACGGTGGGCTGTTGGTGGTCTACGGCCCGTTCAACTACGGCGGCGATTTCACCAGCGACAGCAACCGCGCGTTCGAGCAG
The DNA here is from genome assembly GCF_057773125.1 of Pseudoxanthomonas sp. 97-1-1. NCBI lineage: Bacteria > Pseudomonadati > Pseudomonadota > Gammaproteobacteria > Lysobacterales > Lysobacteraceae > Pseudoxanthomonas > Pseudoxanthomonas sp. 97-1-1. The sequence goes on from NZ_JBYMTJ010000004.1 coordinate 462,657, forward strand.
TGGCTGAAGGACCGCAATCCCGCCTCCGGCATCCGCGACTTCGAGGCGGTCGATGCGCTGGCGCGCCGCATCGGACTGCTGCAGGTGGAGGACAACGCCATGCCGGCGAACAACCGCTGCCTGGTGTGGCGACGGAGCGCGTGACCGACCAGTAGAGAAAACCCCGCCGGAGCGGGGTTTTCATCGTCAGGCCGCCTGCACGATATGCAGCGCCTTCGGGTTGCGCCAGATGCCGAGCAGCTCGGCCTCGCGCGCCTTGGCGGCATGCAGGTGCTTTTCCTTGACGTGGCCGTAGCCGCGGATGTGCTCGGGGATGCTGGCGATCTCGACCGCCAGTTCCAGGCGGTCGGCGTCCAATGCCGCCAGCAGGTCGCTGATCGTCTTCTCGTAGTCGGCGATCAGCTGGCGCTCGCCCTTGCGCTCGTCGGTATAGCCGAACACGTCGAACGTGCCGCCGCGCAGGAAGCGCAGCTTCGCCAGCAGGCCGAACGCCTTGAACATCCACGGGCCGTATTCCTTCTTCATCAGGCGACCGTGCGCATCCTTCTTGGCGAACAGCGGCGGCGCGAGGTGGAAGTGCACCTCGTAGTCGCCGTCGAACTGCTGCTGCAGGCGGCGCTGGAAATCGCCGCTGGTGTACAGGCGCGCCACTTCGTACTCGTCCTTGTACGCCATCAGCTTGAAGAAGTAGCGGGCCACGGCCTCGGTCAATGCCGTCGAACCCGGCGCCTTGATGTTCTCGGCCGAGCGCACCTTGGCCACCAGGTCGGTGTAGCGGCGCGCGTACGCGGCGTCCTGGTACTCGATGAGGAAGGCCGAGCGCCGTGCGACCAGTTCATCCAGCGAGCGCGACAGGCGCAGGTCGTCCAGTGGCAGGAAGGCGACGTTGTCGCCACCGCCAGCGCCGCTGTCCGGCAAACCGCGCAATTCGCTTTCGTTGCCTGGATTGCGCGGGGCGGCATTTGCGCCCCACTCGGTGCTTTCCCATTCGCCCGGCGGCAGGATCTGCAGCGTACCCGGCGTGCGCTCGCTCTCGGTCTGCGTGTTGTGGATCAGGCCGGCGGCTTCCTGCACCGCCTGCGGGTTGACCACGGCCAGTCGGCCCCACGCGAAGGCCGTCTTGTTCATCTCGATGGCGGCGCCGTTGAGCTCGACGGCGCGCATGATGGCGTCGAACGAGATCGGCACCAGGCCCTGCTGCCACGCATAGCCCAGCATGAAGAGGTTGCTGGCGATCGCATCGCCCATCAGCGCGGTCGCCACCTGCGTGGCATCGACCAGCATCGGCTCGCGGCCACCCAGCGCTACCTTCACGCCGGCGATGATGTCGGTGGCGGGGAACTCCATGTCCGGGTGCGTGGTGAACGTGCCGGGCATGGCTTCGTAGGTGTTCAGCACTACCTGCGAGCGCTCGCCACGGACCTTCGACAGCACCCAGTAGTCGTTGACCACCACCATGTCGCAGCCCAGCACCAGGTCGGCTTCGCCGGCGGCGATGCGCACGGCGTGGATGTCCTCCGGCGTGCGCGCGATGCGGATGTGCGTGGTCACCGCGCCGCCTTTCTGCGCCAGGCCGGTCTGGTCGAGCACGCTGGCGCCCTTGCCTTCCAGGTGGCCGGCCATGCCGAGCAGGGCGCCGATGGTCACCACGCCGGTGCCGCCGACGCCGGTGATGAGGATGTTCCAGGGCTGGTCGAGGTCGGAATTGAACGCCGGTGCCGGTAGTGCGGCGAGAAGATCCGCCGCATTGGCCTTCTTGCCCTTGCGGGGCGTGCCGCCGTGCACGGTGACGAAGCTGGGGCAGAAGCCGTCGACGCAGCGGAAATCCTTGTTGCAGTTCGACTGGTCGATCTCGCGCTTGCGGCCGAACTCCGTTTCCTTCGGCAGCACCGATACGCAGAAGCTCTTCACGCCGCAGTCGCCGCAGCCTTCGCAGACCAGCGTGTTGACCATCGTGCGCTTGGCAGGATCCGGCAGCTTGCCGCGCTTGCGGCGGCGGCGCTTCTCGGTGGCGCAGACCTGATCGTAGATCAGGATGGAGACGCCCTTCACCTCGCGCAGGCGGCGCTGCACGTCGTCCAGTTCCTTGCGGTCGAAGAATTCCACGCCCGAGGGGAACAGCTCGCGCTTGCTCCACTTGCCGATCTCGTCGCTGACCACGACGATCGTGTCCACGCCCTCGGCGCGCATCATGTGCGCGATCTGCGGCACCGACAGCGTGCCGTCCACCGGCTGGCCGCCGGTCATCGCCACCGCGTCGTTGTAGAGGATCTTGTAGGTGATGTTCACCCCGGTGGCCACCGACTGCCGTACCGCCAGCGAGCCGGAGTGGAAGAACGTGCCGTCGCCCAGGTTCTGGAACACGTGCTCCGTCTCGGTGAACGGCGCCTGCCCGGACCACGTCACGCCTTCGCCGCCCATGTGGGTGAAGGTGTCGGTGTTGCGGTCCATCCACGTGACCATGTAGTGGCAACCGATGCCGCCGAGCGCGCGTGAACCTTCCGGCACCACCGTCGAGGTGTTGTGCGGGCAGCCGGAGCAGTAGTGCGGCACACGCGGGAAGTTGGCGCGCGGCAGCGCCATCTCGGCTTCCTTCTCCTCCATCCAGCGCAGGCGCTGTTCGATGGATTCCGTGAAAGTGCTTGATGGAAGCGGGAAGCGCAGGATGCGGCGGCCGATGACGCCGGCGATGGTGGCCGGGGTCAATTCGCCGGTGGACGGCAGGATCCACTCGCCGGCCTCGTCGTATTTGCCGACGATGGACGGGCGCGTGCCCGCATTCGTCGGCCAGTTGTAGAAGTACTCCTTCATCTGCCGCTCGATGAAGGCACGCTTCTCCTCCACCACCACGATGTCTTCCAGTCCCTTGGCGAACTCGGTGATGCCCACCGGCTCCAGCGGCCAGGTCATGCCGACCTTGTAGACCCGGATGCCGATGTCGGCGCAGGCCTGCTCGTCCAGGCCCAGGTACTCCAGCGCCTGCAGCACATCCAGGTAGCTCTTGCCGGTGGTGACAATGCCCAGCCGCGCGCGCGGCGAGTCCAGCACGATCCGGTCCACCTGGTTGGCCCGCGCGAATGCCTGCGCCGCGGCGACTGCGTACTTGTGCAGGCGCATTTCCTGATCGAGCGGCGGATTCGGCCAGCGGATGTTGAGGCCCCCAGCCGGCATGGCGAAGTCCTCCGGCATCACGATCTGCCGCGCGAACGGATCCACCTGCACCGAGGCCGACGATTCCACCGTCTCGGCGATCGTCTTGAAGCCGATCCAGCGGCCGGTGTAGCGGCTCATCGCCCAGCCCACCAGGCCCAGGTCGAGGATGTCCTGCACGCCGGCCGGGTTCAGCACCGGCATCATCGCACTGACGAATTCGTCTTCCGAGCCGTGCGGCAGCGTGGAGCTGCGGCAGTTGTGGTCGTCGGCCGCCAGCGCCAGCACGCCACCGAACTTCGACGTACCCGCGGCATTGCCGTGCTTGAACACGTCGCCGCAGCGATCCACGCCGGGGCCCTTGCCGTACCACATCGAATACACGCCATCGACCTTGGCCCCCGGGAACAGGTTGGTCTGCTGCGTGCCCCACACCATGGTCGCGCCCAGGTCTTCGTTGAGGCCCGGGATGAACTTCACCGCCGCCGCCTCCAGGTGCTTGCGCGCGCGCCACAGCTCCAGGTCGAAGCCGCCCAGCGGCGAGCCGCGGTAGCCACTGATGAAGCCGGCGGTGTTCAGCCCCGCCGCCTGATCGCGCAGCCGCTGCATCAGCGGCAGGCGCACCAGCGCCTGCACGCCACTCAGGTAGATGCGCCCGTCGGTGCGGGTGTACTTGTGTTCCAGCGTGTAATCGCTGTCGATCACCCCGATCTGCGGCGTGTTGGCGGACGAGGGCGAGGTGAGTTCGGCGGTGCTGGTCATGGCGGGCCCAAAGCGGCTGGCGTGGCCCGAAAACCCCTCGGGCATGAAGGCGCGCATTGTAACAGCGGCTTTTTCTGTGACGCGCGTCACTCCGCCGTTGTGCGTTGCAGCGGTTAGGATGACGGCCGGGGGAACACTGTTGTCTGGGGGATGTCGTGAAATCCGGTAAGTATTTGCTGCTGGCCACCGTGCTGGCATTGAGCGTTTTTTCGGCACAAGCGCAGAATGTGCCCAAGCCGAAGGAATTCTATTTCGACGAAGACCGCGCGGCGGCGCCCGTGGTGGCGATCACCGGCGTGGAAGGCGACGCGTTGATCGACCAGCTGATGAAGGCGCGCGAACGCGGTCGCAAGACGCTGGAAGCTACCGCGCAGCTGGCGCATGTCGCCAGCGCGGGCGGGCGCGCCGATCTGGGTGCGCAGCTCTACCAGCAGGCCCTGGCTGGCGCACAGTCCGGCAGTCATACGTGGCGGTCCATCCGCTGGAACTATGGCTGGGACCTCTATCGGCAGGGCCAATACCAGGAGGCATTGGACCAGTGGAGCCCGCTGGTGGGCGCCGTAGGCGGGGCCTCGTGGGTGCCGCCCACCTTCGCGCTGGCCCTGTGGAAACTGGGCCGCAAGGACGAAGCCGTGCAGTGGTTCGGGGCTGCCGTGCGGACCGAGCCCACGCAGTGGACCGATGCGCGCAACTTCGCCGCGCAGCTGCCCGACTGGCGGCAGGAAGACCGCGACACGCTGGCCGAAGTGCTGGGGGCGTGGCAGGTCAATCCGCCCACCTGGCCGTAATGCGTAATATCGGCGGCTGAAGGCGCGCGCGGTGCGCGCCATCGCCCGACGATGATGCGTACTCTCCTGATGTCCTGCCTGGCGACGGCGTTTGCCGCTGCCGCCGCGCTGCCCGCTTCCTCCGCCGACCGCATTGCCGGTCGCGCGTTCGCCACGCGTTCGGACGTCATCGCGCCGCATGCGATGGCCGCCACCTCGCATCCGCTGGCCACGCAGATCGCACTGGACGTGATGAAGCGGGGCGGCACGGCGATGGACGCCGCCATCGCCGCCAACGCTGCGCTCGGCCTGATGGAGCCCACCGGCAATGGCATCGGCGGCGACCTGTTCGCCATCGTCTGGGATCCGAAGACGAAGAAGCTGCACGGTTACAACGGCTCGGGACGTTCGCCGAAGTCGCTGACGCTGGACTACTTCAAGCAACAGGGCATCACCGACATCCCGCCGCATGGACCGTTGCCGGTCAGCGTGCCGGGCGCCGTGGATGCCTGGTTCGCGCTGCACGGGCGCTTCGGCAAGCTGCCGGTGAAGGAGCTGCTCGCGCCCACCATCCGCTATGCGCGCGAAGGCCACCCGGTGCACCAGACGATCGCCTACTACTGGGAGCGCTCGGTGCCGAGGCTGTCGAAGTTCCCCGGGTTCACCGAGCAGCTCACCATCGGCGGGCGAGCACCGCGCACCGGCGAGATGTGGAAGAACCCCTACCTGGCCGACACGCTGCAGAAGATCGCCGACGGTGGCCGCGATGCGTTCTACAAGGGCGACATCGCCCGCGCCATCGATGCGTACTTCAAGGCCAACGGCGGTTTCCTGTCGTACGAGGACATGGCGACGCACACGGGCGAGTGGGTCGAACCCGTCAGCACCAACTACCGCGGCTACGACGTCTGGGAACTGCCGCCGAACGGACAGGGCATCGCCGCCCTGCAGATGCTCAACGTGCTGGAAGGCTACGACTTCAGCAGGATTCCCTTCGGCAGCCCCGAGCACGTACACCTGCTGGTGGAAGCCAAGAAGCTCGCCTTCGCCGACCGCGCGCGCTGGTATGCCGATCCTGCCTTCCAGCCCGCACCGGTCGCGCGCCTGATTTCCAAGCCGTATGCACGCGAGCGCGCGACACTGATCTCGCCCGACAAGGCGCTGCGCGAAGTGCACCCCGGCACGCCGAAGGAACTCGACGAAGGCGACACCATCTACATGACCGTCGCCGACAAGGACGGGATGATGGTCTCGCTGATCCAGTCCAATTACCGCGGCATGGGCAGCGGCATGACGCCGACCGGCCTGGGTTTCATCCTGCAGGACCGTGGCGAGATGTTCGTGCTGCAGGGCTGCGAGGGCGCCGCGCCGCATCCCAACTGCTACGCGCCGGGCAAGCGCCCTTTCCACACCATCATCCCCGCCTTCATTACCAAGGACGGGCAGCCGTGGGTCAGTTTCGGCGTGATGGGCGGCGCGATGCAGCCGCAGGGCCATGTGCAGGTGGTGATGAACCTGGTCGACTTCGGCATGACCCTGCAGGAAGCCGGCGACGCCCCGCGCGTGCAGCACGACGGTTCCACCGAACCGGTCGGCAGCGCCACCGCGATGAGCGACGGTGGCGTGGTGCAGCTGGAATCCGGCTATCCCTACGAAACCATCCGCGCGCTGATGGACAAGGGCCACCACGTCGAATGGGCCCTCGGCCCGTATGGCGGCTACCAGGCGATCAAGCGCGACCCGGAGACCGGTGTGTACTACGGCGCCAGCGAAAGCCGCAAGGATGGGCAGGCGGCGGGGTATTGAGGGATTGGCGCGTACTTCATAGGTTGGGGTGAAAGGAGTGAACCCCAACATCGCAGCGGTGATGGGTCAGCATGTTGGGGGTTCGCAGGCCCACTCCGACCAGCGCGATTGATGTGTCAATCACCCAAGGAGTGGTAAGCATGAAGATGATCGCGATCGCGGTGACGCTGGCAGGACTGCTGTATGCGTTGCCAGGCAGTGCCACCAGCGTGTGCTTCGATCCACCCGCGGCCATGCGGTTTGATGGCTCGACCGTCGTCGTCGTGGCTACGGTGATGGCCAAATCGGTCAAGCAGGACGGGGGCGCCTGGCGGCAGACGATACGCTGGCGCGTCGACGAGAGCTGGAAAGGCATCCACTACAAGGGAAGCACCTTCAGCTCGCGCACCCTGACGCCAAGAAGGGAAGACGTGGTGGTGGGCCAAGCCTTCCTGCTGACGCTGAGCGGTCGGGAGCCGTACGAATGGATAACGTGCGACCTGGATCTGGGCCTTCTGCAGAAGTCGCTGGACGACGTTCGGGTGATCCAGGAGATATTTGACGAGCGACGCCGGCCAATGAAGCGGTAGGCGACATGACAGGATCCGGTGCGCAGCACGCAGGTGGTTGTCGCCTGTGGTTCCCTCCACCCATCCTACGGATCAGTTCGTGGACAATGTCCGCATCGGTGGGCCAAGGCCCACCCTACGGATCGACGAGATCATCATGGCCACACTCCCGGCACTCCCCGAACTCACCCCAGGCCTCTATCGCCACTACAAGGGCAACGACTACGAAGTCGTCGCGGTGGCACGACACAGCGAGACGCTGGAGCCGGTGGTGGTGTATCGCGCGCTGTATGGCGAAGGCGGGTTGTGGGTGCGGCCGTACGCGATGTTCTGCGAGGAGTTGGTGGTGGAGGAGCGCACCGTGCGGCGGTTCGCCCCGGTCGAGCCTGCAGAGGAGTGAGCGGTATGGGCAGACTGTCGAGACTTCGCGCCTGGATCAACCGCGACGACGGGCGGTTCTACCGGGCGGGCAATACCGCGATCGGTCCCTTGAGCATCATCGGCGGACTCGCCTTCGTCACCTCGTTGATCCTGTCGCAGCTGCACCGGCATGTCGATCTGCATGTGGGTTGGGCGATCGGCGTGGGAATTGTCGGTCTTGTGTCGTGGTGTCTCGGCGGCGTCGCCGATGATCGTCGCGACGGTATCTGACCGCTTCGGCGTTTCCACACTTCCCTAACCCCGGCATCGACATGTCTACCTACGTCGCTCTACTCCGCGGCATCAACGTCGGCAAGGCCAAGCGCATCGCAATGGCGGACCTGCGCGCGCTGCTGGGAGATCTTGGCTACACGGACGTCGCCACCCTGCTCAACAGCGGCAACGTGGTCTTCAAGGCAAGCACGGGCACACCTAAGAAGTTGGCTGCCGACATCTCGGCCGCTATCGCGACGAGACTCGGTATCGAGGTGCCGGTCATTGTGATCTCGGCCAGGGTGCTGGCGTTGATCGCCAGGGAGAATCCGTTCGCGAACACGGCGGACGATCCCTCTCGCCTGCTGGTGGCTTTCGTGGCGGACGCCAATGTCCTCGCGGCGATGTCGGCGATGTCGGCGATCGCGCCGCACGTCAGGGCGCCGGAACAGTTCCACATCGGTTCGCAGGCCGCCTACCTGCATTGCGCCAGCGGCATCCTGGAAAGCAAGGCGGCGGAGGCGTTGCTGGGCAAGGCGGGGAAGGCGGCGACCACGCGCAACTGGGCCACCGTACAGAAGCTGCAGGCGCTGGTAGAGAAGGTGCAGCGTTAGTGCGTGCGTAGGGTGGGCCTTGGCCCACCTTTGCTCCTACAGGCAAGACTGCCGGATGCTGCAATGCCTAGAGATCGAATCCCAGCAGCAGCGGATCGTGGTCGGAACTGCGGTAGGGCGTGGACAGATCGCCGTCGGCGTAGCCCTGTGCGTCCTGTTCGTCGGCATTGATATGCCATTCGGCCGCGCCACGCAGCTGCTTGGCCAATGACGGACTGAGCAGTGCGTGGTCGAGGCGGCCGGTCAGGCCGTTGTAGACGTAGCTGTAGGGCTGTTCGACGCCCGCCTGCTTGAACGCATCCACCCAGCCGGCGTCATCACGCAGCCAGCGCACCGGTGCTTCCATCGCGTAGGCGTTGAAGTCGCCGAGCATGACGATGCGGTCGCTGCGTGTGCGGGTGGGGTCGGTCTTCAGCCACGCGTCGAGGCGTTGCGCCGAATCCAGGCGCAGCGCATTCCAGCAGCCGGCACCGTCCTTCTGGTCGGTGTCCGGGCCGATGGCTTCCGAGCAGCCCTTGGACTTCAGGTGGTTGGCGACCACGACGAAGGGCTTGCCGGTGCCGCGCACGAAGGCCTGCGCCAGCGGGCTGCGGCTGCGTTCGCCGAAAGGACCTTCCAGCAGCGTGGCGGGTTTGCCGGTGGGCTTCACCTTGTCGCTGCGGTAGATGATGCCGACGCGGATGGTGTCCGGACCCGGACCCTGCTTCGCATCGACGAAGCGCCACGTACCACCGTCGGTGTTCAGTGCGGCGACCAGCTGCGCGAGGCTGGAGTCGGCGCCGTAGCCGTCGTTCTCCAGTTCCATCAACGCGGCGATGTCGGGGTCGAGGCCGCGGATGGTGGCGACCAGCTTCGACATCTGCGCCTTCAGCTGCTCCGATGTCTTCGCGCCGCGCTCGGTGGGGAAGCCGCCGCCGTTGCCGTCGCCGTTGAAGAGGTTTTCCAGGTTGAACGCGGCCACGCGCACGTTGCCTGCCACCTGCGGCGCAGCCGGGCGTTGCGGCGCGGCGATCGTCGGCGTGGTGGTGAGTTGCAGGCGCCAGCTGCCCAGGCGCTGTTCGACGATGCCCTGCACGCCGGTCAGCACGGTGCCGGTGCGCAGCGGCTGGCCATCCTTGACGTACCAGACGGCGACGGGGTCGCGCGCGGCGCTGCCGTCGTCCAATACCAGGGTGCGGCGTGCATTATCGGCGGCGAGGCGCTTGGCTTCCGGGCTGCCGGGCGCGGCGCGCTCGCTGGGTTGCCACAGGCGGCCATCGAAACCGGTGATCAGTTCGCCGAAACGTTCGAGCGTATGCGTGCCACTGAGCGTGAGTGGCGCGTCGATGCGCACGAGCATGCCCTCCAGCGCTTCCCAGTCGGCGGGCTGCGCACTGAGCACGGTCGGTGCGACGCTGCCCTTGCCGCGCGGCTGGATGACCGGTGCATGCAGCGCGGTCTGCGTGGCGTCGCCGCCGGCCTTGCGTTCGCCGACGATGCCGCTCACGCGGACACGGTCGCCAGCACTGAGCGACGGCGGTGGCACGCCTTCATCAAGCGCGACGAACAGCGCATCGGAGGTCTTCGGATTGCCGTCACCGGTGTCCTGCAGGAAGAAGCCGCCGAGGCCCTCGAGGAACGCGCCGCTGACGACGCCTTCGATAGTGACGGTCTGGCCATCGAGCCCGCTGCGCGCGCTTTCACCCTGCACCTGGCCGATGGGCATGACGCGCTCCTTCGGTGTGGCCGCGCAGGCCGGCAGGGCGAGGGTGGCGAGCAGGGCGAGGGTGAGCAGCGAGCGGGGGGGCGTCATCGTGGGGCGACCATTGAAGCGAGGCGGCAAGGGTAAACGGAATGGGTGACGGGCAGGTTTTCCCTCTCCTCCGCTCGTGGGAAGAGAGGGCGCGGAAAGCCTGCCCCGGACCTGATCCGGGGTGGGCGAGGGGCGCTGGTGCCGTGGAGCGTGCGTTACCCCCGTGCGTCGAGCGGTCGGGGCGGCGCCGGACAGCAGGAAATGGACCTCGCTCGCCCCTCATCCGCTTTCGGCACCTTCTCCCCGCAAACGGGGAGAAGGAATGTCCCCCACGGTTCTTGTCGTCCCAAACAAAAACGCCGCCCGGAGGCGGCGTTTCGTGGAAGGCGCGGGGCCTTACTTGCTGTTGGCCAGCATCCAGTCGACCGTGGCGTGCACCTGCTCGTCGGTCAGGGCCGGGTTGCCGCCCTTGGGAGGCATGATGCCGCCGTCCGGACCGGTGAAGCCCTCGATGGCGTGCTTGTACAGCGTATCCACGCCCTTGGCGGCGCGCGCGCCCATGCCGGCGGCGGTCAGCATGGGAGCCTTGCCCACGCCGTTGGTGTGGCAGGCGCCGCAGAGGTTCTTGTAGATCTCGCCGCCATCGAGCGTGCCGCCATAGGCGACCTGCGAAGCGGCGGCGGCCTGGGCGGCGGCCGCAGCGGCAGCCTGGGCGGCCGCACCGGTTTCACCGGCATAGACGGCACCGGCCGGGGCGATGCGCGCCTCGGTGATCTGCACGGCTTTGGGGTTCACTTCCGGCGGCAGCGTGTCGTGCAGGAAGTACGCGCCGACGATCAGACCGCCGGTGACCAGCACCAGGAAGCCGATCACCATCGAGAAATGCTTGAGGAATTCGAGGTCGTAGTTACGCACTTTCCACCTTTGGCAGCACGGCCTCAAGGCCGCGCATGGCTACGAAAACGGGGGCCGACGGAGTGCGCGGTGCGCGATCCAGGCGGGACCGGGCGCCGGAGCGCCGCGGGCAGGGGGGCATTATAAGCAGTGCGGCCCGCTTTGCCTCAACACCGGCACGTGCCGATCACTGCGCCAGATAGACCTGCAGTGGCGCGCGCAGGGCCTGCATCAGCGTGCGGATCGGGTAGCCGGCGCCCGCGCCCTGGCCTGACAGGGCCTGCTGGAGCACCTGGCGCTTCTCGCCGCCTTCGATGTGCAGATACAGATGGCCGGCATCGCGCAGCACGGGAAGCGTCAGGGTGATGCGGGGCTCCCCGGCACCGGGCGCGCGCATCGGCAGTACGGTGGTCGTGGTGGCGGGGTCAGTGGCCTGGGCGAGCAGGTCGCCACCTGGGAAGAACGATGCCGTGTGCCCATCGCCGCCCATGCCGAGCACGGCCACGTCCAGCGGTATCGGCAGCGTGGCGGCAATGGCCGGGAGCGCTTCCTCGGGCGTGGCGGTGGGCCGGTGCAGCGGAAGGAAGCGGGCACCGGCAGCTGCGTTCTGCAGCAGGTGTTCCTTCACCAGTCGGGCATTGGAGCGGTCGTTGTCGTCGGGCACCCAGCGTTCGTCCACGAGGGTGACGGTGACGTTCGCCCAGTCCAGCGGTTGTCGGGACAGCGCCTGCAGGAAGCGGCGCGGGGTGGTGCCGCCGGACAGGGCGACGCTGGCGGTGCCCCGCTGCGCCAACGCGGCGCGCAGGTCGTCGGCAACGGACAGCGCGAGGGCATCGGCGACTGCTTCGCCGTCGGGGAAGGGGTGCAGCTGGACCTGCAGCGAGAGATCGGTGGGGGGCATGGCGCGACTCGGGAGTGGGGGCTTCCCGGGGGAAGGCAGGCCGGCAGGTGGCCGGGGGGAGGCCCCGCGCAGGCGGGGCCGGGGCGTCAGACGGTGTCTTCGTGCCAGGTGCGGCCGTCGCGTTCGACCAGGGCCACGGCGGCGCTGGGGCCCCACGAGCCGGCGGTGTAGGGCTTGGGGGCTTCGCGCAGGTTTTCCCAGGCGGCCAGGATCGGGTCGACCCACTTCCAGGCGGCTTCCACTTCGTCGCGGCGCATGAAGAGCGTCTGGTTGCCGCGCACCACGTCCATCAGCAGGCGCTCGTAGGCTTCCGGCTGATGCACGCCGAAGGCTTCGGCGAAGCTCATGTCCAGCGGCACGTGCTGCAGCCGCAGGCCACCGGGGCCCGGGTCCTTGATCATCAGCCACAGCTTGACGCCTTCATCCGGCTGCAGGCGCAGCACCAGCTTGTTGCCCATCACCGGGCCGGCGCTGTCGTCGAAGATGGAATGCGGCACGTGCTTGAAGGCGATGACGATCTCGGACACGCGCTCGGACAACCGCTTGCCGGTGCGCAGGTAGAACGGCACGCCGGCCCAGCGCCAGTTGTCCACTTCGGCCTTGATGGCCACGAAGGTCTCGGTGCGCGAATCGTCGCGGCCCAGTTCGTCCAGGTAGCCGGGCACGGCCGCGCCATTGCTGGCGCCGGCGCGGTACTGGCCACGCACGGTCAGCTGGCCGGCGTCTTCGGCGGTGATCGGGCGCAGCGAGCGCAGGACCTTCAGTTTCTCGTCGCGCACGGCGTCGGCCTGCAGCGCGGCGGGCGGTTCCATGGCCACCATGCACAGCAGCTGCAGCAGGTGGTTCTGCACCATGTCGCGCAGCGCGCCGGAGGTGTCGTAGTAGCCGGCACGCTTCTCCAGCCCGACGGTCTCGGCCACGGTGATCTGCACGTGGTCGATGCGGCTGGCATTCCACAGCGGTTCGAACAGGATGTTGGCGAAGCGCAGCGCCAGCAGGTTCTGGACGGTTTCCTTGCCCAGATAATGGTCGATGCGGAAGATCTGGCTTTCCGCGAACGCGCTGCCGACGGCGTCGTTGATGACTGCGGCACTGGCCGAGTCATGGCCGATCGGCTTCTCGATCACCACCCGGGCGTTGCCGGTGTTCAGGCCGTGCGTGCGCAGGCGGTCGCAGATGTTCACGAACAGCGTGGGGCTGGTGGACAGGTAGAACACGCGGATGCGGTCGCCGGTGGTCTGCAGGCGGGCGGCGAAGTCATCCCAGCCCTCGTCCTTGGTGGCATCCAGGGCCAGATAGCCCAGCTTCTCGAGGAACGCCGGCAGCTTGGACCTCAGCGATTCGTCGTTGCCGCAGGCGCGGGCCAGTGCGTCACCGACCTTCGCCCGATACTCGGCATCGCCCTGCTTGTCGCGGGCCACGCCGATGATGCGGCTGTCTTCCGGGATCTGGCCGTCGGCATAGCGCCGCAGCAGGCCCGGCAGCAGCTTGCGCAGCGCCAGGTCGCCGGTGCCGCCGAAGATGACGAGATCGAAGGTATCGACGGGCAGGGTCTTCGCGGTCACGGGCGTCTCGGTGAAGCGGGAATGAGTGGCAACAATACCACCGGGGTACCACGGCGCGCCAACAGGTCCGGCCCTGTAACGCAATTGTTGCAGCATTGGTACTCCACTGGTATCTTGATTCGTATGCAAAAGAACCTGCTCGAGGAATACCAGCGATTGCAGACCGGCGAGTCCACGCGTGCGGTGGCCTATCTGCGCTTGCGTCGCGCGCTGCAGAACCTGATGGATGCCGGCGTGTTGCGGCCCGGGCAGGCCCTGCCGAGCGAACGGGACCTGGCCCAACTGCTGGACCTGTCGCGGGTGACCATCCGCAAGGCGCTGGCGGGTCTGATCGAAAGTGGTCTGCTGGTGCAGCGGCAGGGAGCGGGCACTTTCGTGGCCGAGCGCATCCTGCGCCAGTTCTCCCGCCTGACCAGCTTCACCGACGACCTGCGCGAGCGCGGGCTCAACCCGCAAGTGAAGTTCCTCGAGCGCTCGGTGGGCGAGGTGACCCCGGAAGAATCCATGGCCCTGAACCTGTCACCGGGCAGCGGCGTGGTACGCATGTACCGCCTGCGCCACGTGGACGGGGCGCCGATCGCCATCGAACGGACCCTGGTGCCGTACCTCCTGCTGCCGGACCCGGACAGCGTGACCACATCCTTGTATGAGGCACTGGATGCCTATGGCCATCGGCCGCGGCGTGCCCTCCAGCGCCTGCGCGCCGTCGCCCTGGACGAAGAGGCGGCCCGGCACCTCGAACTGCCGGTCGGGGCGCCGGGCTTGCTGGTCGAGCGCCGCGCCTTCCTTGAGGATGGTCGGGTCGTCGAATCCACCCGGTCCTTCTACCGTGGCGACGCTTACGACTTCGTCGCCGAACTCCAGAGCGACTGACCCGCCCCGGCCCGTTTGACCGGCCGGACTGCAAGGTCCGCTTTTTCCCATCGCGTCCCCGCATCCCTTTGCCTGCAGGCCGTCAGTGTCTGCGGGCACGCGCTGCATGGTCCTTTCCCGGCCGCCGCCTGTCTGTCGGCGGGGGCCATTGGTCGGTCATGTCGGTTTTCGGGCGCTTGGCGCATCTCGTTATGTGATGAAGTTCACACGTTTACCTGTTGACGCCAACTTGTTGACGTTAAGAAATGGTGAATGTGTAATGTATGTCTCATTTGGTTGTGACAAATGTCCTCTTTCGGGGATGCAATGCGATTTGTGACGTAATCCCGCTCCGACAGGGCTGTCCTGGCCCAGGTCGAGGGGAGTTGCGACTTTCAAGACAGCCTTGGGGGAGGCAGTCCCTGGCTGGCTTTTCTCCCGATCCAGCGTAAGGGACCACCCGTGTACGTCTCGACTCAATTCCGCCATATGGCCCAGAAGAGCCGCTCCCTCCTCGTTCTGGGGGTGCTGGCCATGTGTGGCGCGCTTACGGCACCGGTGCTCGCCCAAACGCAGGTCGCCAACACGGCGACGGTCGCTCCTCCTTCTGGCGTGACGGATCCCACACCGGGCAACAACACGTCAACGGCGACGGTCAACGTACTGGCGCTGCCCCGCCTCACGCTGGTCAAGAACGTCCTCAACAACGATGGCGGTGCCGCCGTAGCCACTGCCTGGACCCTGACGGCAACGGGGTCCGCCCAGACAGTGAGCGGAACCAGCGGCAGCGCTGCGGTCACCAATGTCGCGGTGCCGGTCGGTACCTATGCATTGAGCGAAGCGGGTGGCCCCGCTGGCTACACCCCCGGGACCTACAGCTGCGTCATCAACGGTGGGGCGGCCATCGTTTCCGATTCGATCGCCCTGGCTGGCGGGGATATCGCGACCTGCACGATCACCAACGACGACCAGGCGGCAACACTGACGCTGGTCAAGACGGTGGTCAACGACAATGGCGGCACGGCGACGGTCAGCGACTTCCCGCTGACAGCAACCGGGCCCACCACGATTACGGGCATCAGCGGCACGGCTGCGGTGACCAACGCCCCGGTGAATGCCGGCGTTTACACACTGTCCGAACCGGTGGTCGCGGGCTACACGGCAGGCGCGTGGAGCTGTACCGCTGGCGCCTTGTCGGGCAATCAGCTGACCTTGGCCAATGGGGATTCCGCGACGTGCAGCATCGTCAACGATGACCAGGCGGCGACGTTGACGCTGGTCAAGACGGTGAGCGGTGGTTCTGCGGTCGCGACCGACTGGACGCTCTCCGCTGCAGGCCCCACGCCGGTCAGCGGGGCGGGAGGCGTAAGTGCTGCTTCGGTGGGCGCGGGCGTCTACACGTTGTCCGAAACCGGTGGAGTGAGCAATGTCACCTATACGGCCAGCGCCTGGAGTTGCACTGGCGGCGCGCTGTCGGGCGATCAGCTGACCCTGGCGAACGGTGAGAGTGCCACCTGCTCGATCACCAATACCTATGTGTCGCCTGCGGTCATCTTCACCAAGACGGCGAACACGAGCGGCCCGGTGGCGGTGGGTGACACGATCACCTACACGCTGACGGCGACGATAAGTAACTCGCAGCTATACAGCGCCTTGGTGCTTAGGGATAACTTGGGCACAGGCTTGACCTTCGGGTCGGTGACCAATGTCGGCGCGTACACGGCGAACACGGCGGGTGCGCCGGAGCTGACGTTCACGCTGCCTGCGGGCACGGTGCCGGGCACCTACACGGTGAGCTACACGGCGATCGTAAATTCGGAAGCGACGGGAACGGTCAGCAACTCGGCCAGCTGTCTGATACAAGCTGGCCCCCCCGGGCCGGGTGGACCCTCAGGTCCGAGCCCGTGTGGCAACGGGTTCGTGGAGGTGCCGGTGACGGCGCCTGCGGTGAGCTACAGCAAGTCGGCCAGCACGGCCGGCCCGGTGGCGGTGGGTGACACGATCACCTACACGCTGACGACGGTGGTGGCGAACTCGCAGACCACGTCGGTGACGACGCTGACCGACACGCTGGGCACGGGCCTGACGTTCGGTGCGGTGACCAATGCCGGTGCGTACACCTGCAACAGCACCAACCCGCTGGTGTGCACGCTGCCGGTGGGCACGCTGCCGGGCACCTACACGGTGACCTACACGGCGACGGTGAATGACCAGGCCGTGGGCACGGTGGACAACGCCGTGGTCGGCACCAACGCGACCTGCACGACGAACTGCGACACGAGCACGCCGGTGACGGCGCCTGCGGTGAGCTACAGCAAGTCGGTTGTCCTGCCTGCAGGGCAAACCGAAGTCTCGGCAGGGGATACCCTGGCGTACACGCTGAGCCTGTCGATCACCAATTCCCGCACGACGGCCATGCTGACGCTGACCGACACCCTGGGTCCTGGTCTGGATCTGGGCACCGTGACGGCGGGCACCTTCACCTGCGGCAATACCAACCCGCTGGTCTGTACCTTGCCTGAGGGCACGGCGCCGGGCACCTACACGGTGACCTACACGGCCACGGTCAACGACCAGGCTTCGGGCACGGTGAACAACGCTGTGGTGGGCACCGGCGACGACGCGCCGACCTGCGCAGGCAGCTGCAGCACCGAAACGCCGGTCACGGAGCCGCTGCCGCCGCTGGTGACGTACGCGAAGGGCGCGGCATTGCCTGCGGACCAGACGGAAGTCAGCGTAGGCGACACGATCACCTACATGCTGACGGCGACGGTGAACAATGCCGCTACCACGGCGGAGCTGGTGCTGACCGACACGCTGGGCACGGGCCTGGACTTCGTGGCGATGACCGATGCCGGTGCGTACACCTGCAACAGCACCAACCCGCTGGTGTGCACGCTGCCGGTGGGCACGCTGCCGGGCACCTACACGGTGACCTACACGGCGACGGTGAATGCCGCGGCCTCGGGTACGGTGAACAATGCGGTGGTAGGCACCGGTGACGACACGCCGACCTGTGCTGATCGTTGCGATACCGTCACCCCGGTGGCCGAGCCGCACGTGACCGTGACGAAGTCCTCCGATCCGGGGACGGGTGCTCAGGTGCAGATCGGGCAGACGGTGCGTTACACCCTGTCGGTCGCGATCAGCGCGTCCGCGCTGACCGAAGAACTGGTGCTGGTGGATACACCGGACCGCGGACTGACGCTGGGCGCATTGCCTGCGGGCTGCATGTTCGATGGCACCACGCTGACCTGCCGCTTGCCTGCCGGTACGGCCGCCGGTGTGCATGCGCTGAGCTATGACGCCGTCGTCAATGCGAACGCGGGCGCCATCGTCGGCAACCAGGTGGTCGCGTCGGGCGGCGGTGGTGAGCCGCCCGTCTGCACCACCTGCAGTACGGAGCATGAACTGGATGCGCCGGAGATCCGCCTGAGCAAGACGGCCGGCTCGCGCGAGGTTCGCATCGGTGACCTGGTCCGCTACACGCTGACCGTGGAGAACGTGGGCAGCACCGATCTGGTCAACGGCACTGTTGTCGATACGCCGGCGGCGGGCTTCAGCTACGTCGAGGGCTCGCTGTTGGCCAACGATGCCGATGCCATGGCGACGATTTCCGGCAGCAGCCCGCTCCGCTTCGGCGGTGTGGACGTGGCCGCCGGCGAGACCGCCACCCTGGTCTATGTGATGCGCGTCGGTGCGGGCGTCCGCCCGGGCACCCACGTCAACCAGGCCCAGGTGCGCTCGGCGACCGACGATCCGGTGTCCAATGTCGCCACTGCGGACGTGGTGCTCACGGCTGATCCGATGCTGGACGACAGCCTGCTGCTGGGCACGGTCTTCAACGACCGCGACGGTGATGGCTGGCAGGACAGCGCGGCACTGAGTGGCGTGAAGGTGCAGGGCGGCTTTGCCCCGGGTGCCTACATCGCGAACTCCACGACCGTGGACCGCGGCGCAGGACCGCAGCCTGAAGCGGACGCCAGTTCGCCGCTGCTGCACGGGATCGCCGTGGGCGCCATCAGCGGTCGCCAGTCCGTGGCCGATCCTGTCGAGCAGCACGCGGTGGTCATCCGTCAGCACCTGAGCGAAGCCGCCTTCACGGACGACTTCATTCTGACGAGCGCCGAGGGCGTCACCGTTCGCATGGACGCGGCGGGCAACACCACGGTGCAGACCACCGGCGATGCCGCCAAGGGTCTGACGGCCGCGGCGCCGACGGTGGAGCGGCGCGTGGCCCAGGGCGACAAGGGCTATGTGGTCGACTACATCATCCGCAACGCCGGTATCGATGAGCGCGGCATCCCCGGTGTGCGCATCGCGTCGGTGGAAGGCCTGCTGATCGAGACCGACCAGTACGGTCGCTACCACCTGGCCGGTGTGTCCGGCGGCGCGTGGGAGCGGGGCCGCAACTTCATCCTGAAGGTCGACCCGTCCACCCTGCCGGCCGGCGCCGCGTTCACCACCGACAACCCGCTGCTGCGCCGGATCACCCCGGGCGTGCCGGTGCGCTTCGACTTCGGCGTGAAGGTGCCGGAACAGGTCATCGAAGGCGGCAGCGAACAGGTCGAACTGGAGATGGGCGAGGTGTTCTTCGCCCCGGGCAGCGCCGAGATTCGTCCGCAGTACCTGCCGGTGATCGAGGCCATGGCAGCCAAGGTGCGCGAGTACCAGGGTGGTGAAGTGGTCATCAATGCGAATGCCGATGGCGAGGCGCTGGCCTTCGATCGTGCAAACGCGGTCAAGGCGGCGCTGCTGGAGAAGCTCGACGCTGTTTCGGCCAAGGGACTGGTGGTCAGTGCGCGTGGCAACGTGGACGATCCGGGCTCGCTGATCGTCGGTGTCGATGAAGGGGGTGCCCTGCTTGGAACGGTGCTGTTCGACACGGACAAATCGAACATCCGTCCGGAGTTCGAGCCGTTGCTGGACAAGGTGGCGGCCGCGCTGGACAGGATGGGGGGCGGCAGCATCGCGATCGTCGGCCACACCGACGTGCGTGCGTCGCACGCCTACAACGTCGCGCTCGGCATGCGCCGTGCCAAGGCGGTCTATGAAGCGCTCGCCAAACGCCTGAGTCCGGAGATACGTACGAAGGTCCGCGTGGAAGCCAGTAACGATCCGACAGCCCCTGTCGGCGTACGGAAGTGAGGGGGCGTGTCATGAAGAAGCGTATGAAGATGAAGCTGCTGGATGTCACGCTGATCAGTCTGCTGGCGGGCACGGCCCCGCTGGCGGGCGCCCAGACGGATGCAGGTACGCAGGCGGCGAAGGATCGTGCCGACGGCATGGCCACGCCGGTGGACTGCAACGCCGAGACGTGCACGGGAGAGGAGGGACTGCTGTTCCGCCTGAGGACGCGCAGCTACGACAAGCCGGTCACGCGGGAAACGAGCGAGCGCTCATCGTCGGAAGCCCTCCAGCCGGACCGCCGCGTCACCGTGGCGATGGAGCAGCCAGGCAAGGCGACCGCCGTGGGCAAGTTCTCCATCGACCTGCCGGGCGGAGGCGTCATCTGGGCGACGGAAGATCCCACGCTGGGCCAGCCCGAGCTGTCGGTGTCCGCGCCGTCGGTGGTGGCCTTCGATGGCGAACGCATCACCAAGCCGGTGCAGTTCTATGCGCGCGGCAACTACCCGGCCTTCATCAAGCGTCTGGAGATCTCGCTGTACCGCAGCAGCGACGGCGACCTGATCGAGCCGATCGCCACCATTCCGATGGAGGTTGCAGCGGTCAGCAGTGTGGAATGGGCGGGCGTGCTGCCGTCGAAGTACCCCTTCCGCAAGGGTGACGAGCTGGTGTACGTGCTGCGCGCCTACGGGGACAACGACAGCTTCGACGAAACCCATCCGCGGACCTTGCAGCTGGTGTCGCCGGAAGAAGCCGAGCGCGGTACCAACCTGCTGCGCGACAGCGTGGAACGCTCGCTGGGCAGTGCGTTGAGTGGCGAGCAAGCGCAAGCGCAGAGCCTGCTGGGCGACGTGTTTTCCGAGAATGGTCTGCGCCAGCAGAACATCGCGATGTATGGCTCGCGCATCCGTATCCAGGGTCGCAACATTCCACAGTCGGCATCGCTGACGATCAATGGCGAAAGCTATCCGGTCGACCAGGAACGCAAGTTCGTCGCCGAGTATCTCGTGCCCGTCGGGCGGCACCGTTTCGATATCGGGTTGAGTGGCGAGAGCGCCGGAGGCAAGGATTCGGCCACGGGCTCCCACACCCTGGACGTGGACGTCACCGGACGCTACTTCTTCGGCGTCGGCCTGGCCGACGTCACCATCGCGCAGAACAAGGTCAGCGGTTCGGTTGAGCCGTTCGCCAATGACAGCCGCTACGAGGATGATGTCATCAGCGACGGTCGCCTGGCGTTCTACGGCAAGGCCAAGTATGCCGGCAAGTACCTGGTGACCGCGCAGGCGGACACCACCCAGCGCGACCTGGATCGACTGTTCAACGGATTCACCCAGGCCGATCCGCAGGACGTGTTCCGCCGGCTGGATCCGGACCTCTATTACCCGGTGTATGGCGACGATTCCACGACCTATCGTGACGTGGATACGATGGGGCGCTTCTACCTGCGCGTGGACTGGGACAAGAACCAGGCGCTGTGGGGCAACTACAGCACCGGCATCACCGGCACCGAGTACGCACAGTACCAGCGCTCGCTGTACGGCGCGGCGTTGAACTGGCGTTCCATCGCGACCAACCGCTGGGGCGACCCGGGAACCGAACTGCGCATGTTCGGCTCGCAGGCTGAAACGGCACCCGGCCACAACGAATTCATCGGCACGGGCGGCAGCCTCTACTACCTGCGCCACACCGACCTGCTGCCGGGCTCGGACATCGTGACGCTGGAGATCCGCGACCTGACCACGGGCCGCACGGAAAACCGTGTGGTCCTGCAGCGTGGTGCGGATTACGAGATCGACGAACTGCAGGGCCGCATCCTGCTGACGCGCCCATTGACGCAGATCACCCGCGAGAACATTCCCACGCTGACGCGCGACACGCCGCTGGACGGCTTCGAGCAGCGCCTGATCGTGGACTACGAATGGGTGCCGTCCGGCTTCGATGCCGACGACGTCACCGCCGGCTTCCGCGGCAAGCACTGGTTCGGCAACCATGTGGGCGTGGGTGCCACCTACGTGCAGGAGAACCGGGCGGGGCAGGACTACACGCTGGCCGCCGGGGACCTGACGCTGCAGGCGGGCAAGGGCACCTATGTCAAGGCCGAGTACGCGCAGACCGAATCATTCGGTGCGCCGGTGTTCTTCTCCGACAACGGTGGCCTGAGCTTCATCCAGCAGAACAACACGGCCATGTTCCGCGAGGGCGAGGCCAAGTCGCTCGAAGCCCGCGCCAATTTCAAGGAACTGGGCTGGACGGAACAGGACTGGAGCGTGGGGGCCTGGTGGCGCAATGCCAGTGCCGGCTACTCGATCTCGCGCTACGACACCGGCCGTCCGGTGACCGAGTATGGTGCCGAGCTGCTGGGCCAGTTCACCCCCAATCTGGGCCTGTACACGCGCTACACGCGGGCCGAGAGTGGTGCGGAATCACTGACGCAGGCGCAGGCTACGCTGGAATGGCGCATCAATGATGCCAGCACGTTCAGCGCCGAACTGCGTCGTGTGGATCAGGAAAGCACGTCGACCGACGTCGCGGGCACGCTGGGCGCACTGAAGTACCAGCATCGCTTCGGAAGCACGCTGGAACTGTACGGTGTCGGTCAGTTCACGCTGGATGACGATGGGGGCCAGTACGCCGACAACAACGCGCTGACGTTGGGCGGCAAGTACCTGTACGGCAACCAATCCTCGGTCGGCGCGGAAGTGACCACCGGCGACCGTGGCGAAGGCGCCACCGTGTCGGCGGAGCATCGCCTGACGGCCGAGCATTCCGTGTACGGCGCGTACACGTACTCCACCGACACCACGGCCTACGATTCGCTGTTCACCCGCAATGCGCAGAATGGCTGGACGCTGGGCCAGCGTTGGCGCTTGTCCAACCAGGTCAACCTGTACAACGAAAGCCAGTTCCTGAAGGAGCGCAACGAGTCGGGCCTGGCACACACCTTCGGCATGGATTTCTATCCGGCCCAAGGCTGGAACATGGGCTTCACGCTGTCCGATGGCGAGCTGACGAATTCGAGCGGCGGCAATGTCGATCGTCGCGCGATCAGTGTGTCCGGCGGGCGCACCTCACCGGATACGGACTGGCAGAGCAAGCTGGAGTGGCGCGAGGATTCCGGTGCGGAGCAGCGCGAGCAGTGGGTCAGCACGAATCGCCTGACCCACAAGATCAACGAGAGCTGGCGCATCGCCGCACGCTTGAACTACGCCGATACCGACGACCAGCTCAATCCGTTGGCAGGCGCGAAGTTCATCGAAGGCAACGTGGGCTTCGCCTACCGCCCGTGGAACAGCCAGCGCTGGGGCCTGTTCGGCCGCTACACGTATCTGTACGACCTGGCCACGCTGGGCCAGCTGGGTGGGGCGGAGTACGACCAGAAGTCGCAGATCCTGTCGTTCGAGGGCGTTTACAAGCCGGATCAGCACTGGGAGTTCGCCGGCAAGCTGGCCCGTCGAGAGGGCGAGGTGCGGATGGGGCGCGGCACGGGTGCGTGGCTGGATTCGGCGACCACGTTCGCAGCGGCGCAGGTGCGTTACGACCTGCGCACGCAGTGGCACGCGCTGGCCGAGTATCGCTGGCTGGACGTCGACAACGGCGGCACGAAACAGGGCTTCCTGGTGGGCGTCGACCGCGACCTCAACAAGAATTTCCGCGTCGGCGTGGGCTACAACTTCACCGACTTCAGCGACGACCTGACCGACTTCGATTACGACCACAAGGGTTGGTTCCTCAACCTGGTCGGAACCTACTGACCTCATCACGGGCGAAGGATCGCCCGGCAGCGTCGTCCGGCGCGCGCATGCCCACGCGTTGGTGAGCCCGAGGCCTAGGGGCCAAGGGCTGTCGGTGCGCTATCGGATGTATCCGGCTGGTAGTTCCGCACCAGCGACTGGCGGATATGCTTCGTCAGCGCGTGACTGGTACCCAGGTGGCGGCTCGCTTCCACCAACGCATCCTGCAGCAGGGTTTCCGCCTGCTGCCTGTCATCCAGGTTTGCAGGCCTGCTGTGGCCGGCCCGCTGGATCAGCGCCTGCGCCAGCCAGAACTTGGCGGCGGGGGAGGGCTGGTGGTGCTGACGGGTGGCGTGGACAACCTCCTGCAGCAGGCCAATGGCCTGCGCCAACGAGGCACTGGCATCGGCGTCTGACTGACGGCCCGCAGCCGCGATGAGCGCGCGGCCCTGTTCTTCCTTGGCTGCGAGCGTAGCCTGGTGGCGCGGGCCGAGCATCTGCTCCAGCAGTTGGGAGGCCTGGCTGGCGAGTGCGAGTGCACTGGCTGGATCTTCGTGCAGCCGCAGACGGGCCTCCAGCATCAGCAGGCGTGCGTACTCGGGGTGTCGCGTTCCGTAAGCTGCGATGATCGCTTCGCGCACCTTCTCTACTGCGGCGGGTTGGATGGCCTCCCCGCCGGACTGTTGGTACTTCACTTCCAACTGCAGTCGTTCGCTGCGCACAGTGTCCGGATGCGTCGACCCCAGTCGCTGGCGGCGCGAGGCCAGCAGTGATTCCGCCAGCGCGCCGGCTTCTGCATGACGCGCCTGCGACAGCAGCAGGGACAAGCGCGCTTCGCGGGCATTGTCTGCCAGCGCGGGGGATCTCGTGCCTGCCTGGTCGATGGCGCGTTGAAGGTCGCGGGCGGCCTCGGGCAGGTTCAACGGCTGCAGGTGCCATTGGCCGCGCAGGATGAGCAGTTCGACGCGGGTGTCGAGCGCAACGCGTGAGGGCATGCCGGCGGCAGTTTCCTGCGCGAAGTTCAGGGCATCGAATGCAGCGTCATATTCCGACAGGCCCCAGTTCGCGCGTGCCAGCTCCGTCAGCAGGCCGAGCGTGGTCATGTCGGCGGTCGGGCGTGTCGAAGTCGCCTGCTCCAAGCCCCCTGCGGCCACCTCGCGCGCTTCGGCATGGCGGGACTGGAGGTTGAGCAGGGTAGCGAGCATCGCCTGCGTATCGGACTGGTGCACGCGATCATCCGCCAACAGGAGATTGGCTTCACCGGCCAGCGCAAGCGCATGCTCATAGTCGCCGAGCAAGGCGTAGCTGCGGGCCAGCGACGCGAGGGCTCGTGCCTTGATGGCGGGGCTGGACTGCAGCTGGAGTTCGCGCAGGTGCGCTTCGGATTTCTCGAGCAGCTGCCGGGAGGAAGGGCGAGCTTCGGCGAGTCCCGAGAGAGTTGCCGCGCCCAGTGTCTGTTCGAACAGGGCGGACACCGCCTGCATGTCACGCATCTCCTGCCGGTCGCGAAGATGGAACCATGCCAGCACGCTGGCGCCGGTCGCCGCAACCACGATCACGCTGACGGCCAGCACGCTGGCGAGCGCATTGCGTTGCAGGAAACGCTGCAGGACGTAGCGACGGCCACCTTTGCGCGCCGCCACCGGCCGCCGGCTGAGCCAGCGATCGAGGTCGTCGGCCAAGGCGCCGATGCCGGCATAGCGTTCGTCCGGCGAGACAGCGACGCACTTCAATGCAATTGCATCCAGGTCGCCCTGCAGGCGCCTGCACAGCTGCCGGCTGTTGCCGCACTTGCGCTTCCAGGCGACGTCGGCGGATGCCGCGACCGCCAACCCGGAGGGCGCGCGCACCGGTGTTGCTGGCTGCGCGACGAGGCCGGCATGCAGTGGCGGCAGTGGGCACGGCCAATCCGCGACCAGCAGCTGATACAGCACCACGCCGATCGAGTAGATGTCGCTGGCCGCGGATGGTATCCCGCCCGCGAGCACTTCGGGCGAGGTGTAGCCATGGGAGACCGCGATCCGTGGGGGTGAGGCGCCACCCCTTCCGTCTATGACGGTGGAGAGACCGAAATCGAGCAGATGGACGCGTCCGTCCGTCGATACCAGCATGTTGCCGGGTTTGATGTCCTGGTGCAGCACGCCGTGCGCGTGCGCGTACTGCAGTCCCTGGCACGCCTGCAGGAGCAGCGCCACGCGCTCGTGCAGTGTCAGACGTTGCTGGTCGGCCCAGAGATCGATCGAGATGCCATCGACCAGTCGCATCGCGAACCAGGGCCGACCATCTTCCTCGACGCCGCCGTCGAGCAGGGCGGCGATGTGGGGATGATCGAGTTGCGCGAGGTGGTTGCGTTCGCGCATGAAGGCATCGATCAATGCCGGTGAGGACATCTCGGCACGGATGCATTTGAGTGCGACCCGCTTGTTGTACTGCCCGTCGACGCGACTGGCTTCGTAGACCGTGCCCATGCCACCGGTCCCCAGCACGCCGTCGATGCGCCACGGTCCCAGGCGGTTGCCGATGCGCGACGAGGAAAGGTCGGCATCGTCGTGCTCCGGAAGACCGATGAGGGCGTCGAACGCGGTGCTCTGCAGCGCGTGCTCTGCGGCGTCGGCGACCAGCAGCCTGTGCAGGGCATCGTGCAGTGCGGGGTCGCTTTTCCTGAGCCGTGCCAAGGCAGCGCAACGCTGCGACGGTGTCAGATCGACATACGCGTCGAACAGTTCAAGCGCGCGGGCCGCTAGGTCGGACATCGGTGACATCGGGGAAGGACACGGCGTCAGGTGCCACGAAGGCAGGATGCAGTGGATGCGCGAGCGGACCGGGACCCATCGCGGTGAGGGTAGCGCTTTCGTGGCCCCGCGCGTCGATGCCGCGGAGAAATGGCGCGCCTGGAGGGATTCGAACCCCCGACCAATGGCTTCGGAAGCCACTACTCTATCCGGCTGAGCTACAGGCGCACGGGACGGGCATTCTAGCCGCAAACCGGCAGGTTGGCCCACTTCGACGTGCAGGCGGGGGAATCGGGGGCTGGCGGCGGGCCTGCTACCCTTTCCGACATGACATACGAGCGTTTTGAAGCGGCTGCAGTACCGCGCTGGCGCGAGCGCCTGGGGCAGTACTGGAAACTGGTGCGCGGCGATCGTCCGATCGGCGTGTTGCTGTTGCTGTGGCCCACGTGGTGGGCGCTGTGGCTGGCCTCCGATGGGGTGCCGCCGCTGTGGACGCTGTTCGTGTTCACGGCCGGGGTGTGGCTGACGCGCTCGGCGGGTTGCGTGATCAACGACTACGCCGATCGCTGGCTGGATCCGCAGGTGGAACGCACCCGCGATCGCCCTCTCGCGACCGGGGCCGTCAGTGGGCGTGAGGCGTTGCTGGTGTTCGCCGTGCTGATGCTGGTGGCCTTCGGGCTTGTGCTGACGTTGAACAGGCTCACAGCCTGGCTGAGCGTCGTCGGCGTTTTCCTGGCGGCGAGCTACCCGTACCTGAAGCGTTACACCTACCTGCCGCAGGTCTACCTGGGGCTCGCCTTCGGCTGGGGCATCCCGATGGCGTTTGCCGCCGTGCAGGGCGAGGTGCCGCCGGTGGCGTGGGTGCTGTATGGCGCCAACATCCTGTGGGCCACCGCCTACGACACCTGGTACGCGATGGTGGACCGCGAGGACGATATCCGGGCGGGGTCCAAGTCCACCGCGATCCTTTTCGGTGATCTTGATCTGGTCATCCAGGGCGTCCTGTATGCGCTGGTGCTGTTGGCCTTGTACCTGGTGGGAAGACAGGCGGCCCTGGGGCCTTGTTACTGGGCGGCCCTGGGAGTGGCCACGTTCCTGGTCGCGTGGGAGTTCGTCATGGCCCGCCACCGGGGACGGGAAGCATGCTTCCGGGCGTTCCTGCACAACAACTGGATAGGCGCGGCGATATTTGCCGGTCTGGCGCTGGATCTGTCGGTTCCGGGGGGCTGGTGGTCTTCATGATCCGCCGCGAAAAGCGTGATAGTTTTCTCATTTCCAAAGGGTGACATCACGTAACGCGCGACCATGGCGAAACATGACAGGGGGGCGGGAATCGCAGGA
This sequence comes from Pseudoxanthomonas sp. 97-1-1, assembly GCF_057773125.1. NCBI lineage: Bacteria > Pseudomonadati > Pseudomonadota > Gammaproteobacteria > Lysobacterales > Lysobacteraceae > Pseudoxanthomonas > Pseudoxanthomonas sp. 97-1-1. Next base: position 489,815 of record NZ_JBYMTJ010000004.1, read on the forward strand.
TTCCCTTCGATGAAGAGCGGGCGTTGGCTGGCGGGTATGTTGCTGGTCCTTTGCCTGGGCAATGCGGCCGCCCAGACGGTGCGCTGGGAGGACTACCGTGGCAATTCGCGTGTCGGGGCTGTCTACACTGGCCCGGCGGGTCGCCCCACGTTCGCGAACAACACCGGTACCGGCGCGGACCGGCTCAATGCATTGCGTGCGATCGCCGCGAACGCCGCCAATGCCGTGCGTACCGGCACCGCGACCGACATCAACTACCGGCAGGCGGATTACAACCTCTGCAACCTCGACAGTGCAGTGGCCAGCGCCACGTCCTGCGGCCTCCAGGCCATGGGTCGAGTGTCATACGCGCTGATCCAGTTCCCGCAGGCGGGCACCTACAACCTCAGCGTTGCCCACGACGACAACGTCGAAATCGGGCTCTCCAGCGATTACGCCAACACCAACTACCGTTCGGCCTCGTATGACGTCCCCGTGGGGGTGGTCAACGACTGGACGACGGGCGAGACCACGTACGCCACGCTGGGCAGCTTCACCGCGACGAATGCGAACAGCTGCGCGCTGGTGCGCGTCTACTGGCTCAACCATGGCGGCATCAACTTCGCTCGCCTGCGCTGGACGCTGCCGGGCGGCGGTACCGCGATCATTCCGGCGACTGCGTTCCGCGATCCGGGCGCGGCGGCCAGCGCGACCGGCTGCAACGGTTCCATCACCGGCAACGGCACCACCATCACCTTGAACAAGGCGCTGGGCGCCCCGCGCGCCGACGCGAGCGACCAGTTCACGGTCCAGATCGGCACGACGTCGGCGGCGGGCACCGTGCGCGAGGCCACCACCTCCGGCAGCGGCGTCGGTCAGCAGGCGAGCACCGGTGCGCTGCCCGTCACCACGGGCACGACGTATTACCTGCGTGACGTGATGGTGAGCGGGAGCGCGTCCACACTGGCGGGTGCCTATACCGCGTCGATCAGCTGCACCCGCAACGGCGTGGCGTTCACGCCCGCGGGCGCGGCCCCGACATGGAACGTCACGCCCGCCGCCAACAACCAGATCGTCTGCACGATCACCAACACGGCGCGGCCCATCCTGCGCCTGAGCAAGGAACTGCCCGACGGTCGCCTGCAGGCCACGGACCAGTTCGCGCTCACCATTGCCGGAACCGGTGCAGGGGCAGACGCGGCGGTGACCACGACCGGCGCCACCAGCACGCCCGCGCAGACGGCGATCGTCAGCCCCGCCACGGCGGGCAGCAGCTACACCTTCGCCGAGACCGGTGCAGGGGGTGCGAACCTGGCCGACTACACCACGACCTATGCCTGCACCAACGCGCGCAGCGGTGGCCAGGCGCCCAGTGGCAGTGCTGCCTCGTTTGCGATCACGCCGGTGGCGGGCGACCAGCTGGCCTGCCGCTTCCGCAACGTGCGGATTCCACGTGCGGACGTGTCGATCAGCAAGGTGGCCACGCCCGGCGCCGTCACCTCGGGGGATGTCGCGACCTTCACCCTGACTGCCATCAACAACGGTCCCAGTGCGGCGGATGGCATGCGGATCTTCGATACGCCCGGCAGCGGCCTGGCCTGCGCCGACCCGGGCCCCACGGCCAGCTGCGCCGCTTCCAATGGCGCACTCTGCCCGGGTGCCACCGTGCCGGTGGCCGACCTGCAGGGTGCCGGCATACCGATTGCCAGTTTTCCGGTGTCGGGCCAGATCGTGCTGACCCTGCAATGCCGGGTCACGGCCACCGGCGCGCCCTGACCTGCGGCGTGCCGGTCACGGCACGCGCGCGCAGACCCACGCATCCACGCGTCGCACGCCTGCCCTGAGCAGCGCGTGCGCGGCGGCGTGCAAGGTCGCGCCGGTGGTCATCACGTCGTCGACCAGCGCCACATGACCGGGCAGTGATGCAGTGTCTCGTGCGGTGAATGCACGGGCGAGGTTGCGCCGCCGCTGTTCGGCGTCCAGTTCCGACTGCGCATGTGTCGACCGAGTGCGTTGCACCAGGTCCGCACGAAGGGCAAGGCCGAGTGCGGTGGCCAGCGGGCGGGCGAGTTCCAGCGCCTGGTCGTAGCCCCTTTCTCGCAGGCGCAGTGCATGCAGCGGCACAGGCACGATCGCCTCCGGCCTCGGCGCGGAAGCGAGGACACCGACCATCAGCTCCGCCATCAGTTGCCCGGCGGCCAGGTCGCGGTGGAACTTGAAGCGCGGGACCAACCGGTCCAGCGGAAAGCCGTATACGAACACCGCCCGGGTGTGCGTCAGCACGGGAGGCTGCCGCAGGCAGTCTCCGCATTCGCCGGGGACCGGCATCGGCAATCCGCAGCGGACGCATGAAGACCTGTTCCATGGAAGCTGTTCGGTGCATGACGCGCACAGATCGACGCCGTTGGCGCCACGTTCGCGGCAGACCAGGCAGCGTGGGGCGAGCAGCAACGTGCTGGCCCATCGATAAAAGCCGTCAACTTTCAGAGCATCCATGCGGTTGACAGGGCGCAGCCCGGTTTCCAGACTTCCCCGACTCTAATTCCCCAAGGCCACCATGTCCTCTCACATTTCGAGCGATGCGCCGGTGCTGCGCCACGACTGGCAGCGCGAGGAGCTGTTGGCCTTGTTCGACCTGCCGTTCCCGGAGTTGCTGCACCGGGCATCGGCCGTGCACCGCCGTCATTTCGATCCCGCCGAAGTACAGGTCTCGACCCTGTTGTCGGTGAAGACCGGCGGATGCCCGGAGGACTGCGCGTACTGCCCGCAGGCCCAGCGCTACGACACCGGCGTGAACGCGCAGAAACTGATGGATGCCGAACGGGTGCTGGCGAAAGCCGCGCAGGCCAAGGCGGCCGGTGCGTCGCGCTTCTGCATGGGCGCGGCCTGGCGTTCGCCGAAGGACCGCGACATCCCGAAGGTCGCCGAGATGATCCGTGGAGTGAAGGCCCTGGGCCTGGAAACCTGCGCCACGCTGGGCATGCTCAGCGGTGAGCAGGCACATGCGCTGAAGGACGCCGGGTTGGACTACTACAACCACAACCTGGACACTGCGCCGGAGTTCTACGGCGACATCATCCACACGCGCGAGTACCAGGACCGCCTGGACACGCTGTCGCATGTGCGCGATGCCGGCATGAAGACCTGCTGCGGCGGCATCGTCGGCATGGGCGAGTCGCGTGACCAGCGCGCCGGCCTGCTGCAGGCGCTGGCCAACCTGCCCGCGCATCCGGACTCGGTGCCGATCAACCGGTTGGTGCAGGTGGCGGGCACCCCTCTGCACGGGACGACCGAACTGGATCCGTTCGAATTCGTCCGCACCATCGCGGTCGCCCGCATCGCGATGCCGGCCTCCATGGTGCGGCTGTCGGCGGGACGCGAGGCCATGAGCGACGAGCTGCAGGCGCTGTGCTTCCTGGCCGGCGCCAATTCGATCTTCTACGGCGAGAAGCTGCTGACCACCGGCAACCCCGACACCGAGCGCGACCAGGCGCTGTTCGCACGCCTGGGGCTGCGGCCGATGAGGGTGCAGGTGGAAAACGTGCACGAGCATCACAGAACCGATGCCCCGGGCAGCGGTACGGTGCATGCCGACATCACCCACCCTGCGCCGCACTGCGGCCAGGCGGCGTAGTCGGGGGAACGACAGGGGCAGGACGAAGGCCATCACGCCGGCGCGGGCATCGCGGACCGGCGCGTCGGCGTCGCTGCGTCCCGGCCGCATCCGCCGACGCGATCCTCCGTATCCGGTGCCGACACCATGACCCGCCCTGACCTGCACGACCGCATCCTTGCCCAGCGCCAGCAACGCGTGGCGCTGGCCCGCCAGCGCACACGCCGCATCGTCAGCCGGCGCGACGGCGTGCGCGTGGAGGTCGATGGCCGGTGGCTGACCGAATTCAGCAGCAACGACTACCTGGGCCTGGCACAGCAGTTCGAAGTGACCAATGCGCTGCAGGACGCCGCTGCGCGCGAAGGCGCGGGCGCGGGCGCATCGCATCTGGTCAGCGGCCACCACGCCGCCCACGAAGGACTCGAGCGCGACATCGCGGAATGGCTGGGTTATCCGCGTGCGCTGTTGTTCGGCAGTGGCTTCCTTGCCAACCTCGCCGTGCAGCAGGCCCTGCTGGAAGACGGGGACGTCTGTGTGCAGGACCGGCTCAACCACGCCAGCCTGCTCGATGCGACGCGGCTGGCGGGTGCCAGGCTGCGGCGTTACCCGCACCTCGACCCGGAAGGCGCATTGCGCCAGCTCAAGCTGCAGGCGGACGGCGCGGCGATGCTGGTGACGGACGGTGTCTTCAGCATGGACGGCGACACTGCGCCGTTGCGTGCGTTGAGCCTGGTGGCGCGCATGCAGCAGGCATTGCTGTTCGTCGACGACGCGCATGGCGTCGGCGTGCGCGGGCCGGACGGCCGCGGCAGCGTGGCGGAAGCCCGGATGGGCGTGGCCGACGTGCCCCTGCAGCTGGTCACGCTCGGCAAGGCGCTTGGCGGTTATGGCGCCGTCGTCGTGGGCGAAGAGATCCTGATCCAGCATCTCGCCGAAACCGCACGCCCCTACATCTACACCACCGCGCTGCCGCCGGCGCTGGCGGCGGCCAGCCGCGTCGCCGTGAAGCACGCCCGCCGCGACCACTGGCGCCGCGAGAAGCTGCAGTCGCTGGTGGATCGCTTCCGCAGCGGGGCCCAGCGCGCGGGCCTGCAGTTGATGGCTTCCGAATCGCCGATCCAGCCGGTGCTGTGCGGCAGCGACGCCAATGCGCTGGCCCTGTCCGCCGCGCTGGACAGTGCCGGTTACCTCGTGCCCGCCATCCGCCCACCCACCGTGCCGGACGGCAAGGCGCGCCTGCGCATCACCCTGTCCGCCCTGCACTCGCCGCAGGACGTGGATGGACTGGTGACGACGCTGGCGCGCTCGTGGGATGCGGTACAGCGCGTGCACGGCGCCGTCGCCTGACGCGACGCGCCATCCCGTCTGCGTGATCCCGCTCCGGGCGGGATCGGCGACAATACGCACATGCATATCGAATCCCTCGGCAACGGCCCGTCCCTGGTGCTGCTGCACGGTTGGGCGCTGCATGGCGGGGTGTTCGCACCGCTGGTGCAGCGGCTGTCCGACCGCTACACCCTCCATCTCGTCGACCTGCCCGGCCATGGCCACAGTCGTGGCAGCGACGTCGCGCTGACGCTGGACGCCACCGCCGATGCCATCCTCGCCAGCACGCCGCCCGCAGTGTGGCTGGCATGGTCACTGGGCGGATTGTTCGCATTGCAGGCCGCCGCGCGGTCGCCGCACGTGCGCGGACTGGCGATGGTCGCCTCCACTCCGCGCTTCGTTCGCAGCGACGCATGGACGCACGCGGTCGATGCCAGCGTATTCGCGCAATTCGGCACCGACCTGCGCAACGACTACGCGGGCACGCTGGAGCGCTTTCTCGCGCTGGACACCATGGGCTCCGAACATGCGCGCAGCGAGTTGCGCACGTTGAAACACGATCTCTATGCGCGCGGCGAACCCGCACCCGAAGCGCTGCAGGCGGGCCTGCAATTGCTGGAGCAATCCGACATGCGCGCGACGCTGCCCGCGCTGTCCGTGCCCAGCCTGTGGCTGGCCGGTCGCCGCGACCTGCTGGTGCCGTCGAAGGCGATGCATGCGGCGGCAGCGCTCGCGCCGCAGGCGCACTTCGTCGAGATCGCCGGGGGCGGGCACGCGCCGTTCCTGGGGCATGCCGACCGGGTGGCGGAAGAAGTCGACCGCTTCATGCAGTCCCTCACGCATGAGGTGGCGGCATGACCACCTTCGATCAGCGCCATATCCGGCGCGCCTTCTCGCGCTCCGCTGCCGGTTACGACGCGGCGGCGGCTCTGCAGCACGAAGTGGAAAAGCGGCTGATGGAGTCGCTGGACTATTTCACCCTGCGAAGAGGGCAGGACGCCGCAGCGCCCAGCGTGGTGCTGGACGTGGGGTGCGGCCCCGCACACGCGGCGGCGGCGATGCGCAAGCGCTGGCCGAAGGCGCAGGTGGTCGCGCTGGACCTGGCGTTGCCGATGTTGCGCGAAGCCAAGAAGCAATCCGGCTGGTGGAAGCCGTTCCAGCGCGTGTGTGCCGACCTGCGCGCATTGCCATTGGCCGAAGGGACGGTGGACGTGCTGTTCTGCAATCTCAGTCTGCAATGGGTGGACGACCTGCCTGCCGCATTCAACGGGTTCCGCCGCGTGCTGAAACCCGGCGGGTTGCTGGTGTGCTCGACCTTCGGGCCGGAGACGCTCCAGGAGCTGCGCGATGCCTTCGCGCATGCCGATGCCGTGCCGCATGTCAGTCCATTCCCGCAGATCGCCCAGTTCGGCGATGCGCTGATGATGGCCGGTTTCCGCGATCCGGTGCTCGATCGCGACCGCTTCACCCTGACCTACGACGACCTGCCGGCCCTGATGCGCGAGCTGCGCGCGATGGGCGCGACCAACGCCCTGCAGCATCGCCGGCATACGCTGACCGGGCGTGCGCGGTTCACTGCCGCTGCCAGCGCGTACGAACCGCTGCGGCGGGCAGACGGCAAGCTGCCCAGCACCTGGGATGTCATCTACGCACACGCCTGGGCGCCGCCGCCGGGTGCCCCGATCCGCGGGCAGGGAGAAGACATCGCGGCGGTACCGCTGGCGAAGATCCCGATCAGGCGCAAGCTGTAGGAGCGGCTTCCGCCCCGATCGCGCGCATCCGGCGCCACCGGGCGCACCCTAGGGAATCAACCGCCGACCTGTGCGATCCAGTCCTGCAGGTTGTAGTAGTTGGTGACGCGCGCGATGCGGTCGTCGCGGATATCGAAGAACGCACCGCCCGGCAGCATGTACGTCTGGCCACTCGCGGCTGGCAGGCCCTCGTCGGTGTGGTGGTATTCGCCATGCACCACGTATTCGGCGGCGGCATGCTGGCCGTCCTGCGTGACCAGTACCACGATGTCGCGCAGCTGTTCGCGGTAACTGGCATTCATGCGGCCGAGGAAGGCGGCGAAGGCGTCGCGCCCGATCTCGCGCGCGCCCTGGTTGAGGTCGTGCACCACGTCGTCTGTCAGCAATGCCAGCATGCTCGCCCAGTCGCCGCGATTGAACGCGGCGTAGTAGCTGAGGACGAGTTCGGTGGCGCGATCCTGCCGGCGCGTGCCGTCGATCTTCATGGTGGATTCCCGGGGGGAGGGCGACGCGCCGATGATACGCCAGGCCTTCAGCGTGGCAGGCGGTCGCGATGGAAGAAATAGACTTCCTGCAACAGGAAGCGCCAACGCGTGGCGAACGTGCGGAAGCGGCTGGTCGGCGTGGGCGAACCGACGGCACGGATGCCCAGGCCGCGACTGATCCGCAGGGCGCGCGCCATGTGCAGCGGATCGCTCACGATGATGACGCTGTGCAGGTTGTGTTGCTGCATCAGCAGGGAAGCCTGGCGCAGATTCTCGTGCGTATTGCGTGACAGCGACTCGATCAGGATCGCTTTCTCCGGCACGCCCTGGCGCAACGCGTAGCGGCGCGCGACCTGCGATTCCGAGAAGCGCGCGCCCGAGCCGCCGTAGCCGCCGGTGAAGATCAGTGTCGGCGCCATGCCACGCTTGTACAGATCGATGCCATGGCGGATGCGCTCCTCGAACACGGGCGATGGCTTGGCGTCGTAAGCGGCGGCACCCAACACGATGATCGCATCGGCGCGCGCCGCATCGTCCCGCTGCCCCACCCACACGATGTAGGCCGCCACACACACCAGCCACACCAGGGCAAGCAACAGCAGGCGCCACATCCAGGCCGCAAGGCCACGCTTTGATTTGCGCCGCCGCGTGCTCATGCCGCTGCCTCCCAGGGAAGCGCATCCAGGTCGACGTTGCCGCCGGACAGGAGCACGCCGACCCGCTGCCCGGCAAAGCGCTCCCGGTGCCGCAGGATCGCCGCCAATGCGATGGCGGACGAAGGCTCGACCACCAGCTTCAGGCATTGCCACAGCAGCCGCATCGCGGAGAGCGTTTCGGCATCGGGCACGGTCAACGCCTCCACGGCATGCATGCGCAGCAGGGTGAAGTTGGGTTCGCCGAGCGCACCGCGAAGGCCGTCGCACACGGTGTCGGGAACAAAGTCGACCCGTCGCTCACCGGCCGCCAGCGAATCGGCGGTATCGGCAGCCCCTTCCGGTTCCGCACCGAAGATGCGGCAGTCCATGGTCGTCGCGGCAGCGCTTATCGCGGTACCCGAGAGGAGTCCACCGCCGCCGACCGGTGCGACCAGGGCATCCAGCGGGCCGTGAGCGTTCAGCAATTCCAGCGCTGCCGTGCCCTGGCCGGCGATCACGTGCGGATGGGTGTAGGGATGGATCAGGCTGGCGCCGGTTTCGGCCTGCACCCGTGCAGCCGCCGCTTCGCGGGCGGCTATCGTCGGCGCGCAGGTGTGCAGGTGGGCGCCATAGCGGGTGATGTTGGCCAGTTTCGCGGCATTTGCGCCCTCGGGCACGACGACGTGGCACACGATGCCGCGCGTCCGTGCCGCCAGCGCGAGCGCGGCGCCGTGGTTGCCCGAGGAATGCGTCACCACGCCACGCGCTGCCGTCGCGTCGTCGAGCGCCCAGACCGCGTTGCAGGCGCCGCGGAACTTGAACGCCCCCGTCCGTTGCAGCGGTTCAGCCTTGAAATGGAGCACGCAGCCCGCCAAGGCATCCAGTGCGCTGGAGTGCAGGACGGGAGTGGTGTGTGCGTGGGGGGCGATACGGGCGGCAGCGGCGAGGACGTCGTCGAAGGTGGGCAAGGGCATCGGCATGCAGAAAGGTTAACGCATCGTCCGTCCATCAGACCTGTGTTGACGGGCTTTCCGCGCCCGGACGGAGCCGGAGGGGTTAAGCACTGATTCAATGCGCCGGGCAGATGCTGCAAAGGCAGAGTAACGGGGGTTCCGCCATGAAGCGCACATCTCTTTTCGCCATCGCGTTCGCCAGCTTGGCCCTGGGCGGCTGTGCGACCTATGACTACGTGGGTGATACCGCACCGGGTGGCTATTACCACGGTCGGCCCAGCACCCAGTACTACGATCCCTACGGCGGCTACTACGGTGGCGTCGGGTCGTATGGTGGGTATGGGTATGGCGGACCCTATCGCTACAGCAGCTATTACGGCTATCCGTACTACGGCTACTACGGCTCCCACTACCCCTATTACCCGCCGCACCACCATCCCCGGCCGCCGCGTCCCGGCGACAACACCCCCAAGCCGCCCGGCAATGGAGGAAGTGGCAACCGGCCGCCGCCGTGGCGGGACCCCACCGGTCGCTGGCGTGAAGGCGGTTCCCAGCCGATGGTCCCGAATCGTCCTGGCCAGGTCATCCCTTCCCCCAGCCAGCCGCGCGTGGGTGAAGGGGGTTATCGCCCGCCCCGCGTGATGCCATCGCCCAACCAGCCACGCATGAGTGAGGGTGGCTATCGTCCTCCCCGCGTGACTTCTTCGCCCTCCGCGCCGCGTGCGGTCGAGCGGCCGCAACAGCGCATGGAGCGCCCGGCACCGGCCAGAGTGGAGCGTCCCGCGCCGCCGCCGCGACCGTCATCCGGACGCTCGGAGAATGCCACCCGTCAGCTGGAGCGCTGAAACAGCCCCCTGACGGGGTTCTTCCGTTGCTTTCCCCTCGCCGTCGTCGCAGGCTCCGAACAATCAGTTGACCGGTTGCGTCGCTTTCTGACGTAAGCGGCAATAAAGGTTCAATGTCGACGTCCGGTGGGGAAATCTGGATCCCCCCTGTTCCGGCCCTGCCGGGCGTCGGCGCCTCTGCAAAAAGCCCGGCAATGCCGGGCTTTTTCTTGTCTCTGCTATCCTGCGCGCATAAAAAAGGGGCCGGTAGTCCCCCGACTACCGGCCCCTCGGCATCCCCGGCGTGCGCATGGCTGGCCCCTGTTCCAATTACCAGCCCGGCGCCCCTGGTCGCTTGCCACGACGGGTGCACGGGAATACAGCAGGAAGCGTGCCAACTTTGCCCTCCCGGCATGCCGGATCCGCCCGACCCAATCCCATTGCCTGTCGACATCCGCGCAGGTACCGGACTCCCACGATGAATGCCAGCTTCCACCACTACGACGTCATCATCATCGGCGGCGGCCATGCCGGCACCGAAGCCGCATTGGCCTCCGCGCGAGCCGGCGCACGCACGCTGCTGCTGACCCACAACGTGGAAACCGTGGGTGCGATGAGCTGCAATCCAGCCATCGGCGGCATCGGCAAGGGGCACCTGGTCAAGGAAATCGACGCGCTCGGGGGCGTGATGGCATGGGCGGCCGACCGGGCCGGCATCCAGTGGCGCACCCTCAACGCGTCGAAAGGGCCTGCCGTGCGCGCCACGCGCTGCCAGGCCGATCGCGCCCTGTACCGCAGCGCGATCCGGCGCGCCGTGGAAGCGCAGCCCAACCTGACCCTGTTCCAGGCAGCCGTCGATGATCTGGTCATCGAGAACGACACGGTGCGTGGCGCGATCACCCAGACCGGCCTGACCTTCCATGCGCCTGCGGTCGTCCTGACTGCGGGCACCTTCCTCGCCGGCAAGATCCACGTGGGCGAAACCCAGTACGCCGGTGGTCGCGCGGGCGATCCGCCTGCCACCGCGCTGGCGCAACGACTGCGCGAAGGCGCCTTCCTCGTGGATCGCCTGAAGACCGGCACGCCGCCGCGCATCGATGGCCGTTCGCTGGACTATTCGGTGATGGAAGAACAGCCCGGCGACGATCCGCTGCCGGTGATGTCGTTCATGGGCGACGTGGCCGACCATCCGCGCCAGGTGTCGTGCTGGATCACCCACACCAGCGAACAGACGCACGAGATCATTCGCGGCGCCTTGCATCGTTCGCCGATGTATTCCGGCCAGATCGAAGGCATCGGCCCGCGCTACTGCCCGTCCATCGAGGACAAGGTGGTGCGCTTCGCCGAGAAGGCCAGCCACCAGATCTTCGTCGAGCCCGAAGGCCTGGACGTCACCGAGATCTACCCCAACGGCATTTCCACCTCGCTGCCGTTCGATGTGCAGCTGGCGCTGGTGCGCAGCATCCGCGGCATGGAGCGCGCGCACATCACGCGGCCGGGGTATGCCATCGAATACGACTTCTTCGATCCGCGCGGCCTCATGGCCTCGCTGGAAACCAAAGCGGTGGCCGGCCTGTTCTTCGCCGGGCAGATCAACGGCACCACCGGGTACGAGGAAGCTGCTGCGCAGGGACTGCTCGCCGGCCTCAATGCCGCGCGCTTCGTGCAGCAGAAGGAGGCCTGGTCGCCGCGACGCGATGAAGCCTATCTCGGCGTGCTCGTCGACGACCTGATCACACACGGCACCAAGGAGCCGTATCGCATGTTCACCAGCCGTGCCGAGTATCGGCTGCAGCTGCGCGAGGACAATGCCGACCTGCGCCTGACGGAGACGGGTCGCACGCTGGGTCTGGTCGACGATGCGCGTTGGCAGCGCTTCGAGGCCAAGCGCGAAGCCATCGCGCGCGAAACCGGCCGCCTGCGGGCGCTGTGGGCCACGCCCGCGAATGCCCTGGGCCGCGAAGTGGCCGACACGCTCGGCGTGCAGGTCAGCCGCGAGACCAACGTGCTCGACCTGATCAAGCGTCCGGAACTGGACTACGCCAAGCTGGTGGCCGTGCCGTCGATCGGCCCCGGCGTGGAGGATGCGCGGGTGGCCGAGCAGGTGGAGATCGGTGTGAAGTACGCCGGCTACCTGGACCGCCAGCGCGACGAGATCGAACGCCAGCAGCGCAACGAATCCACGCCGATCCCAACCGGCTTCGACTTCGCCAGCGTGCGTGGCCTGTCTGCCGAAGTGCAGCAGAAGCTGGAGCGCGTGCAGCCCGAAACCATTGGCCAGGCCCAGCGCATTCCCGGCATGACACCCGCCGCCATTTCATTGCTGCTGGTGCACCTGGAGCGCGCGCGGCGCACGCGGGTGGCGTAACCCGTTGCGTTCCGTTGCAGGAGCGACGCAAGTCGCGATCGCACGCGTTCCGATTTCCAGAACAGGGTCATTCTCGACCGATGGCGCACTGTCGCCGAGAATCTGCGGTCGCGACTTGCGTCGCTACAGTGAGCGCCCATGCCTCGTTGGGGAGTCGCGTCTTCCGTAAAGCGCTTCGATATCTCGAATACTTCATCCAGGCGCCGCAATCGGATTGAATCGCCCTGGCTCCGGTGACCATCTCCAAGCCGCACATCCCGCCCGGATGGAATCCCTGCACGTTGTGGCCTGTGAAATTCCAGGGAGGGTTCATCGATGACCATCGTAAACACGTGAAGCGGCGCATTCGAGGTGAGCAGTCGAGTAACCAGAGTTACTTGCTGCATGCCGCTTCGCGATCGAAGATGAATTTTCGATGATTCACAACGGACATCACGGTTTAAAAACGCCGCGTTGCCCAGCATTCGCACCGCTGCATCGGGGTACACAACCTAAGCGCAAAGGAGTGGCACGTGAGCAAGGAATCGGCGAACCAGTTCGATCAGCTTGGCGCTCTCTACGAAGATCTGGCCACCTGGCCATTCCGCGAACACATCGAGACACCCAGCGTCAAACATGCGCTGGGGTCGCTCGCGGGACTGGATGTGGTCGACTACGGATGCGGCAGCGGATTCTACGCACGCACCATGAAGGCCGAAGGCGCACGCCGTGTCGTGGGATACGACCTGGCGGACGGCATGCTCGACGATGCCCGCCGCGTGGCGGAGCGCGACGGCGTGCCCATCGAGTTCCGCTCGAGACTCGGGCCGGAATGCGAGGGTGCATTCGATGTGGTGCTGGCGGTTTATGTGCTCCCCTACGCGACAACACGCGCAGAACTGGATCAGATGTGCGCCGAGATGATGGCGCCGCTTCGTCCTGGCGGGAGGCTGATCGCCCTGCCGATCCACGCGCGCTTCGAACCCGATCCCGGCTACTACGCGGCATGCGGGTTCACCCTGACGCCGGATGATCCGCAGCACCCGTACGAGGAGGGTGGGCGCTTGCGTCTGGATCTGCGTTACCGCCAATACGACGCGAGCGTGTATGCCTGGTACTGGTCCGAGGATGCCATCAGTGCCGCCCTCGGCAAGGCGGGCGCGACCGCCATTCGATGGGCGAATCCGGCGCTCGATGAGCGATATGGCGCGGCCGACGTGCCACAAGCGCTCCAGGCGTATGTCGAAAAGCCGCATGCATCGATACTCCAGTGCCGCAAGTCGTAGGGGCCGGCGCCTGCTGATCGCCTGATCGTCCGCGCCATCTGTTGACCCGGTATCGCGTTGGCCCTGCGGGCTGTGGCCCGCTGCCGGACGAACGGGGTCGATGTCTTCATCGGGGGAGCTCCGATGTCCATTGAAGTCGAACTCAGGCAGTCGATCGATGCCGTCGAAGAGGAGGAGTATCAAGCCTTCTTTCGAGCGAGCGGAGCATCGTTCTTCTACGACCGGCGATTCCTGTACGCCGCCGAGCGCTCACCGTTGCTGCCCGTCAATGCCACCTACTATTTCCTGGCAAGGGACGAGGGGAGGCTCGTCGCGTTCCTTCCGGCCTATGTGCAGGCAGTCGATTCCGTCGATCCTTTCGGTCTGCTTGCACGCACGGCCGGCATCGCCGGTGATCGCGGCCAGCAGGCACTCTTCAGCCATGTCATGCACTGCTTCGACAGCAAGGTGGTCTGCGTCCCGGGCACATCCGCTCCCCGGGTCGTGGTGGCGGCGCTGAAGCGGCTGGCATCCGATATCGGCGTGCACTACGTCGGCCTGCTGAATGTGGCAGAGGCGGATGCACTGAGGACGGCTGCCGGCGAGCAGTTGATGATCCGTCACCTCGTCGACAGGTACTACCTGGACCTGACCCGACTCGGCAGTTTCGATGAACTGGTTCAGACGCTTCCCAAAGAGGGGCGCCATGAGATGACGCGCCAGCTCAGAAAGTTCGATGCAAGCGATGGGACCGTGGCCGTCATCGGCCCTCCCTTCGATCACCGCCTCGAAGCACTGACGTCGCTGTGCCAGCAGACAACGGCGAGGAACGGTACGCCGAAGTATTTTCCGGCCGACGCACTGGCGCGCTTCGTCAGGATCTGTGGAGATCTGGCGCGCATCGTCCTCGTTGAAGAGGAGGGTGCTGTCGTTGGCGGCCTGGTCTGCTTTCTTGACAGGGGCGTCTTCTGCATCTGGTCTGCGGGCATGCGCTATGACCTCGCGGCCTACAGTCCCTACACCGTCAGTTTCGCCTGCGCATACAGATGGGCGCTTGCGCACGGCATCGAGACCATAGAAGCGGGTCGCTTGAACGAGCGCATCAAGGTCCGGCTCGGACTCAAGCCGCTCCCCCTGTACTCGGCGACCAGCGAGGTCGTGTGCGCGACACCGAGTCTCCCCAACGAAGGATGCTCACCAGGAGCGAGCCATGGAACTGCTTCACTCTAGGATCAGGCCAGACGACTTCCGTGCATTCTCCCGGTGCCTGGATGGAAAAGTCCGGTCCCGGCATCATGCGGAGTATGCGGGCTGGCATTACGGCGCAGCGTGGAATGGACGGGGATTCGAACGATATCCCGAGTACATCGTCCGCGCCGCTTCGATCTCCGATGTCGCAAGGACGATAGCTTTCGCGCGATCCCATAGCCTGGCGGTCGGGGTGAAAGGCTCGGGACACAGCTACTCCGGAAGCTTCTTTCAATGCGGAGGCATTCTGCTCGATCTGTCGTTGCTCAACGACCTCGAGATCCACGCCGAGCAAGGTACTGCCGTCCTGGGCCCTGGTGTTACCAGTGCGCAGTTGAGCCGCTCATTGGCCGCCCATGAACTTGCCTTTCCGACCGGCCATGGCGGCGGTGTGGGATTGAGTGGCTTTCTACTCGGGGGCGGGCTCGGGGTGAACTGCGATGCCTGGGGAGGCATGAGCACGTTCAATGTCCAGGCGGTCGACGTGGTCACCGCCGACGGCCAGATTCTGCATGCCAACGCGCATCAGAATGCCGAACTGCTGTGGGCCGCACGGGGGGCGGGTCCCTGTCTCTTCGTCGTGGTGGTCAGGTTCTATATCAAGTGCTGGCCTGCGCCGAAGAAGATACTGGCGCGCAACTATCGATTCGATCCGAAGCACCTGGCCTCCGTGCTGCTTGCATTGTCGGGACGCGCTGCGGACAAGCGCATGCAGGTGATGGTGGCGCTTTCCGGTGATGCGGACCTGGCCGCATCGCTCAGCGCGACGTCGTTCTGCGGTGACCATGATGAAACCAGGCTGCTGCATGCCGACCTTCTCTCGGCAGTCGCCGCGTGGACGGGCAACGAGTTCGACGAGCAGGAGCTTCGCGGATTCCAGTCCATCTACGACAAGACGGACGAAGCCATGGTGTCCAAACGCTATCGTGCAGACAATGTCATGACCGATGACGCGGAGACGGCATCGCGCGTGCTGCTCGCCCGCTTCGGTGAGCGGCCGTCGCGCGCCACGTTCTCGTTGCTGATCCACCGTCCGGCGCATCACTACCCGGATGCTGCCTTCTCGGTCGGGGGGAAGTTCTTCATCTCGACCTACGCGCAGTGGAACGATGCGGACGCGGACGCGTCGAATCGCGACTGGTTGAAGGCGCTCTATGACGAACTGTCCCCGTCTTCGGCCGGACACTACATCAATGAAATGGACCTGGAAGAGCGGGCCGGATCGGTATCCAGGTGCTTCTCGGCCGAAGCGTGGAGCCGCCTGCAGGCACTGAGGCGCCGCTACGACAGCGAAGGCGTCATCCCCGGCATACAGCACCCGCCCGCCAGGTCATCAAGCAGGATCCCGCCGGGAGAGGCATAGCGGGTGGGGCGTCTCGTTCCCGGGGTGGGATCACCCTCGGGTCGGCGCCAGAGGATCCATTGCCCGTTCGCCCGACTCCGGATGGATCGTGCCGTTACATAGGCACGCTGCGCGCGAGGCTGGCCGTCACGCTCGGCCAGCGGTGTTGCCCGCCTGGCTATGGATGCCCGGGCGGCAGGGTCTTGCTGAAGCCCTCAGTGGCATGCACCACCGCTTCAAGCCGCTCGAATACCGCGAGTTGCTCCTCGGGCGCGGTGAAATCCAGCAGGCAATTGGCTCTCGCGGCGAAGGCTTCCAGCCGGTCCAGCGGATTCTCCAGGACGAAGAACGAGGCGTGTTCCTGGATCAGTACGTCGACGAAGACGGTGGTCCAGCGTGGCGGAAGGTAGATCACGTTGCGGGTTCCTGCGGATTGCGTGTTCTCCAGTCATGCCAGAGATGCTTTCCCGGGGGGAGCACTTGTTATTCGGAGTACGGGGCTGGATCAGGACATGGCGAGAGCCGGTGCGGGCACGTGATGTCCCTTCAAGGGGCCTTATCGCGAAATGTGCCTGTGTGGGTCGAGGTGGACCTTCATTGCCGGTGCGGATCCTGTAGTGGGTCGCACGCGTGTCGAAAGAATCCAGTCGGGGATAGAGGAATGAATGTTTTCAGGCGGCTAGCGCTGTCGGCGGTGGTGAGCGCTGCGGTGGGTGTGCCGGTGGCAGGTCAGGCGCAGTCGTGTCCGACGCCCCCCGGCAAGGATGTGCTGTTGTTCGTGGACAACTCCAGCTCCATCACCAATGCCGAGTTCGATGAGGCGCAGCAGGCCATCGCCAGCATCGCCGCCAGTGTGCTGAGCCGGCCGGGCTACCGCCTGGCCGTGGTCAACTGGGGCTGCGAGGCGGGCAGGCGCACGACCCGCGATGGGTGCCGCATCGACCTTGCGACCGGTTCGGCCATTCCGGGCGGGTGGTCCAGCAATCCCGCCGATTTCGCCTACGCCGGCAACAACAGCGCCTCCAACCGGGTCTGCCGTTCGTTCGGCACCAACTTCGCCGGTTCCGTCAATCGCAACAACTGCGGTGGTGCCAACTTCAGCGTCGACATCAACGACGACTACGCCCAGCATGGCCTGAAGATCCTGGAGGGCGTGCTGTACAGCGGCGGCACCACGGGCGGCAACGACAGCTACAACCAGCCGACGCTGGGGCCCTCGGCGCCTACCCAGCAGCTCATGCTGATCCACATGACCGATGCGGACCCGAACTTCGGGCGCTTCAATGGCACCTCGATCCGGGAAATGCCCTCCAGCGAAACCGCCCTGGGTTTCTATCACTACAGCAATCGTCTCAAGAACGTGCGCAACGCCGTGATTGTCGGCGTGGGCATCGATGCGGCCGCGGCCAATGCCGTGAACCGGGGCGAGGTGGCCGCATTCGCCAGCAGGGGCGGCGCGGCCACCGACTACGATTCCGCCCATCCGACGGCCCTCTCCACCCAGGCATTCGATACGGGCACGCCGCGCATTGCGTCGTACAGCACGGCCTACAACGATGCGACCATCCTGAGCGCGGCCAATACCGCATTCAACGCCACGGTGCCGGCCTGCGTGATCGTGCGCAAGCAGAGCGTCGGGGACACCGGCAGCTTCAGTTTCACGGGCGGCACCAATGGCCTGCCTTCGACCTTGACGCTCGATACGACGACCGCCAATCCGCGAGCCGCCACGGGCGTATTCCTGTCGCAGTTCAATACGGATACCGGCATCCGTGAGGTAATCCCGAGCGGCTACACGCTGTCATCCATCGGCTGCACCAATGCCGGCGGTACCACGGTACCGGTAACGGCGAATACCACGACCGGACAGCTGACGATTCCCGGCAGCCAGATCGTGGCGGGTGCGCAGCTCACGTGCACGTTCACCAATACCAGGATCCAGCCGGATTTCGGTACATGCGATGCGCGGATGTTCATGGACCAGACTTCCACGAACACGTCTACGCTGTTCGACGTGAACTACGCCACGGCGCCGTTCACGCTGACCTCGCTGGGGTCCTCCACCACCACGACGGGTCGCAATGGCGTGGGCTACAACGCACTGGACAATTACATGTACGGCATCCGGTCGCCGGCGAGCGGAAGCATCGTTGAGCTCATTCGCGTAGGTTCCAACGGCACTGGCCAGAACCTGGGCGCCATCGCGGGTCTGCCAGGAGAAACCCTCTGGAACAACGGCGTCATTTCGCCGACCGGCGACTACTACCTGAAATCGGGTCTTTCGAACACGACGCTCTACCGCGTGAATTTGGCCACCCTGCCGTACACCGCTACTGCGATCACATTGAGCCAGCCGGTACGGAGTTACGACTTTGCCTGGCACGACGGGCTGCTGTATGGCGTTGACAGCACTTCCAGCCCGAGCCGGCTGGTCAGTATCAATCCCGTCAGCGGCGCCGTGACGACCATCGGCGCGTCGACCTTTCCACTGAGCCACGCGCTGGCCATGTGGGGGTACAACAACATGCTGCTGGGTTCGGAAGGTGTCGCGATCTACGCGCTGGATCCGGCTACGGGTGCGGTGACGCGGCTCAGCGGCATCTCGCCTGCTACCAACAATGGCGACGGCGCCAACTGTCCCACGGCGAACATCCAGTTCAATGCGGATCTTTCAGCAACCAAGACCAACACGCCAACGAGTGGGCCGAACGACGAGGCAGGTGACACGTATGTTCCTGGTGAGGTGCGCACGTATCAAGTGGTCGTGACCAATGCTGGTCCTTTCGGCGCACAGAACATCACGGTCAGCGACCCGGTGCCGGCGGGCATCAATGCGTCGACGGTAAGTTGGACGTGTGCCTCGACCTCAGGCGGCGCCGTCTGCGGCGCCGCCAGCGGCACCGGCGCGCTGAACGATACCGGTCTGGATCTGCCGCCCAGTGCGGTGGCCACCTATCTGGTGACCATGACGGTGCCGGCAGGCTTCACCGGCGATCTGACCAATACGGTCACGATCACTCCGCCCAGCACCATCAACGACACCAACCCTGCAAACAACACCGCCACGGACGTAGACCAGGCCAACAATCCCCAACCGAGCTTCGGTACCTGCCCGGCGGATGCCTTCATCACCCGCGGTGCCACGGCGACGACGGTCCGGCTGTACACGCTGGGTCTGGCGGATGGCGCCATGACCGACCAGGGCACCAGCCCGGCGTTGGCTGACATGGTCAATGGCATCGGCTTCCGGCAACAGGACGGCTACATCTGGGGCTGGGGCAATGGCGCGACGGTCCGGCGCCTGGTGCGCATCGGCGTTGGCGGCGTGGCGGACGTGCCGTATGCGACTGCACCGGCCGGCTTGCCGGCAGCCCCCCAGTTCTATTCCGCCGACGTCTCGCCCGCAGGCATCTACACAGGCGTGATCGACAATCAATTGTGGTTCATCAATGTGGCCACCAACACCTTGGCGGGTCCGCCGGTGACGCTGGCTTCTTCGGACATCGGCACCGACATCGCTTACCACCCGACCGATGGGAACCTCTACACGGTGCGGAGCTCCTCAGGCGAGGTCGTGCGGATCAATCCCGCGACCGGCGCCGTGACGCCGATCGGCATCAGCCTGCCGAATGCCGCGCCCGGCGGGTTCGGCGGCGTGTTCTTCGACAACCAAGGCACGCTGTACGCCTACAAGAGCAACAGCTCTGGCGGCACCGGGCTGGTCTACCGCGTGTTCAACGTCGATGGCAGCGGTACGCTGGCCTACGACCTGCTGTCCACCTCGTTGACGGCCGCCAGCCTGGACGGTGCCCGCTGTCCGGTCGCGCCGCCGCAAGGTGCGCCGGCCATCCTCCTGCGCAAGACGACGACGGGCGGTTTCAGCGGACCCTTCGCGTTCGCGATCAACAACACGGTGGACACATCGGGCACGGCGACCACGACGGCTGCCGGCACGCCCGTGCAGGTCGACGGCGATGACAGCACGCCCGGCGTGCAGCCCTTCACCGTCGAGACGGCGGCATTGGGGCAGTCGCTGACGATCAACGAGGCCAACCTGCCCACCGGCTGGGGTCTCACCGGCGCCACCTGTCGGGTGGACGGCAATACCGTCGGTTCGCTGACCGACACCACCTACACGATCCCCGGCGCGTCGGTGGTGACGGGCGCGCTGTTCGAATGCGACTTCACCAACGCGCTGCGACAGACCGACATCCAGGTGGTGAAGACCGCTTCGCCGAACCCCGTGGTCAGTAGCGACGTGGTGACCTACCAGATCGTGGTCACCAACATCGGTCCGCTGGCCGCCGATGGGACGGTGCTGACCGATGTGGCCGGCGCGGGCCAGAACTGCGCCACGCCCAGTACCACCGCGACCTGTGCGGCTACGGGCGGCGCGACGTGTCCGTCCCCCACCGTGCCCGTCAGCAGTCTGCTGGGCAGCGGCATCACGATTCCGACCCTGCCCGTGGGGGGTCAGGTCACCATTGGACTGCAGTGCACCGTCTCGGCCACCGGTACGCCCTGACGCAATTCATCCCGCGCACATCCTCCTTGTTGCGAAACAGAAGCGAGTCGGCCACCACAAGGTGGCCGACTCGCTTTCATGTGCAACCGCTGTCCTTTTTTTGACGGCCGTCACGAATTGATCGGGTACTGACCTCACTCGGATCACGCAAAGGCACGCGCGTGATGTGAGCCGAGGTCAACGGTACGGGCGGAACGCCCGTGTTTCACCATCACCCGAATCAAGGATCACACGCATGATGTTGTTTCGTAACGCAACGGCGGGCCTGCTGATGGCGGTCGCCGGCCTGACGGCCACCGCGGATGCCCGCGCCGAAAGCGGTTGCCAGTTCACCCAGGGCTACTGGCAGAACCGGGCACAGAACGCTGGCGACCTGAGCACGGACGTCTGGCTGACCCTTCGCTACCAGCCCTTCTACCTGTCGGGCCTCACCTATCAGCAAGTACTGCAGGAACCCTCGCGCGGCAACGCGTACTGGATCCTCGGCCACCAGCTCGTCGCCGCGCAGGCCAACTACACGCTGGGCGCCCAGACGCCCACCCTGGTCTCGGATGCGCTGTCCCGTGCCAGCCAGTTGATGGCCCTGTACACGCCGGCCCAGATTGCCGCGATGCCGAAGAGCAGCGAACCGCGGCAGGAAATGATCGCCGTATCGCGCGTGCTCGATGACTGGAACAACGGGCTGATCGGTACCGGCACCTGCATCGATGGCAACGGCGGGACCAACGGCTGATACAACCCGTCCGCATCGCCATTGCCGAGGCGCCCGGCACGGTCACGCGAACGGTGGCCGCGGCGGGCGTCGCGTCGCATGGCGCGGCGCAGCGACCGGACGGATCGGTATCCATTGGAAGGAAAGATAGAAGCCGCATGAAAAGCAGACGATTCGCAGGATGGGCGCTCGCGTTCGGGCTGGCCTCGGGCTGGAGTGCCACGACGCATGCACAGACCGTGACCTTCGACCATGGCGGCGCATCGACCGCGATCGGCGCAGGCGTCCCGGGGACCCCTTCCCTCAGCTTCAACGTGACGGCGGGCCAGAACCGCGTCGTCTTCATCACCGCCGCGTTCGAGCGCGACCACTGCACGACGGATACCCTGGAAACCTCGGGTACGTGCGTCGACGAGACTTCCGCCAACAGCAACTTCGCGTCCCCCGCCTTCGTGGTCACGAACGGCGCGAACGTACAGATCCAGTTCACCGTGACCGGCCCGGGCGGCTCGACGACGGTGACAAACCCGCTGGCGCCTCCGGCCGGCGACCTGCGGCTCGTCAACAGTTTTTACAGCATAGGCAATGGCGCCGCCGACCGGGCGACCTATTCGCAGGAACTCTACTTCGCCGCGATCTATGAGTCGCAGCTGCGCACCCTGCTGGGCGGTGCCGCCAGCGGCACCCTCACGATCACCCTCCCGAACGTCGATGCGCCGAATCGCGCCGGCGACGAGGCGCTGCTGTCGGCACTGCAGTTCAACCATGTCAGTCAGTTGGCGACCGGCGATCCCGGTACGGGCATCGTGCGGTCCCGCTTCGTTTCCACCACCGACTGCGGCACCGGGCTGGTCTACCTGGCGGGCGTGAGCGCGCCGGGCAACTGGTCGGCGTGCCTGGACGGCTACGACGTTGGCCAGGCGCCTGTGAATGCCGGCGATGGCGTGCTGCTGGTGGGCTACAACGGTTACGCCCGCAGCGGTCCGCTGGACTTCGCCACGGTGCCCGGCTTCACCGAAGTGTCGAATCCTGCGGTGGTCAACACCGATCCCGGCACTGCAGGCGTGGCCGGGGCGCACTTCCTGGCCACCACGGAATCGGACGGCTTCAGTACGTCGTTCCAGTACGCCAGTGGCATACCAGCCGCCAACATCACCCTGCAGTCGCAGAACGGTGCGCTGACGGCCGGCCAAAGAACCTCCGGCGGCATGGCGGCCAAGTTCACGCTGACGCGTGCGCTGCTGGACCTGTCCATCACCAAGACCAATACCCCGGGCATCAACGGCAACGTCGATCAGGCGAACGATACGGTGACGCCCGGAAGCACGACCACGTACACCCTCGTTGTCAGCAACCCGTCGATGAACTACGTCGACCTGGCGACCCTCATCGACCCTGCCACCACCGGCCTGACCAAGACCGCGGTGGCCTGTACGGCAACGACGGCCGGGGCCGTGTGTCCGGTCGCGGGTGGCGTGACCGTGGCGGCCCTAGAGGGTGCGGGCGGCATCGTCATTCCGACCCTGCCGCCGAGCAGCACCATGACGTTCACGGTCACCGCGACGGTGGCCGCAGGCGTCTCCCCCATCACCAACACTGCGACGATCCGGGTGCCGGATGGTTACGTGGATGCGACGCCGGCGAACAACACCGCCACGGATAGCGATGGTTCGGTGGCACAGCTGACCTTGCGCAAGATCAGTATCGGCGGCGTGGACAGCTTCGGCTTCAGCGGCAGCAATGGCGTTGCGACACAGACGTTGACCACGATCACGGACGGGACACCCGTAGCCGGCGCCAAGCAGGCGCTGACGGCAACCGCCACCGCCACCACCATCACCGAAAGCGCTTCCCCGGCGACGTACCGCGTCACCGACATCACCTGCACCGGCTTGGGTGCGACCGGCACCGCGACGCCGGACCTGGCCGCGCGCACGGTCGCGCTGGATGCCGCCGCCACGGCACCGGGCAGCGACATCGTGTGCACGTTCACCAATACCCTGCAGCAGACGGATATCCAGGTGGTGA
This sequence comes from Pseudoxanthomonas sp. 97-1-1, assembly GCF_057773125.1. Lineage (NCBI taxonomy): Bacteria > Pseudomonadati > Pseudomonadota > Gammaproteobacteria > Lysobacterales > Lysobacteraceae > Pseudoxanthomonas > Pseudoxanthomonas sp. 97-1-1. The sequence goes on from NZ_JBYMTJ010000004.1 coordinate 512,848, forward strand.
AGACGGCCTCGCCGGATCCGGTCGTCACCGGGGGTGTGGTGAGCTACCAGATCGTGGTCAGCAACAACGGTCCGCAGGCGGTCACCGATGTCCTGCTGACCGACGTGGTAGGGGCAGGGCAGGACTGCACCACACCCAGCACGACCGCGACCTGCCTGGCCGCAGGCGGCGCGAGCTGCCCGTCGCCGACGGTGCCGGTGAGCAGCCTGCTCGGCGCGGGCGTCACCATCCCGACCTTGCCGGTCGGGGGGGCGGTCACGTTCGGCTTGCAGTGCAGGGTGACCGCCAGCGGCCTTTGAGGCCGCAATGGCTTCGCTGGTTTCCGGCGCAAGAAGGGTATGGAAAGCGCCGTGATGTCCTTGAGCGGGCACGGCGCCGCAATGTGATGTCCTGAGGGACAAGCCAAGTACGATCTACTCACCATCAATGTGACAAGCGGCGTTGCGGCTTGTTGTCCGGTGTGGCAGTTTGTCGCACGGCGCCGCAAGGTGCCGTGGCGATACAGGATTCGCCAAAGGGGGCGGTGATGGATGGAGTGATCGGGACTGCGGACTGGCGCGATCCCGTTCGCGGCGCGCGCGTAGTCGATATTACGCAGCAGCAGGAAAGCTGCCTCCCTCGGCACAGGCCACTGCAGGCCACCGGCCGCATGCTGTACTGGATGGCCATGGCCATTCTGCTGTTGCTGGCGCCCCGTGAACTCTGGGCACAGGCCGCCAACCAGTGCACGCTGGCCAACACACAGCCCATCATCACCTCGCCGGCCGACAGCGGCTGGCTGAACGACGATGCCGCCGGGATCACCCACACCCCCACGCTCAACGGTAACCAGACCAGCACGCGCTACGGCATCCAGACCAACGGCGCCATCGTGATCGCCGGCGAACTGCAATGGAACAACCCTGCTGGCCAGAACTCCGGTCGGGCCACTATGGAGATCCGGGTCAACGGCGTGACCTACGCCACCTTGTTCACCTCCGAAGCGGTCGCGGGCATGAACAGCACGGCGGGCGAGTTCTGGCCCGACAACGGTTCGCTGATCTCCGTCGGCGGCAGTGCGGAAACCGCCACGCAGCAGGCGTTCGTCGGCGACGCGACGTCCACCGGACGCACGTACCGCCTCTTCACTGTCCGCTTGCCAACGACGGTCACGCAGGTCACCAGCGTGCAGTACGTTTACCGGTCCAACTACAGCGGAGCCTCGGCCGACGACGATATCCGCTTCCGGAATATCCAGATCAACCAGTGCAAGGCCACGCTGCGGTTGCAGAAGCAGATCGTGACCGGGCGCGAGAGCGGCACCGACCAGTTCGCGCTGTCCATCGCGAGTGGCGGGTCGCCGCTGGCGAGCACCACGACCACCGGTGCCGGCACCACGGTCACTACCGGGCTTGCCACATTGGCGCCGTTCAATCCCGGCGTGCTGCATACGCTGTCCGAAGCGGCGTCCGGCACGACGGACCTGAGCGACTACACCTCGACCTACAGCTGCGCCAACGCATCCAGTGGCACGGGGACGGTCCTGCCGAGCGGCACGGGCACCAGCTTCAGCCTGACACCTGCCTCGGGCGATGACATCACCTGCACGGTCGTCAACACGCGGCGGCCGGTCACCCTCACGCTGACCAAGATCAGCGAGGGCGGTACGCGCGCCTTCACCTTCACCGGCAACAACGGCTGGACCAGCCAGACGCTGACCACGACGGCGACCGGCGTGGGCGTTACCGGTACGACGCAGACGCTCACCAATCCCCTGGTCGCCACCACGATCAACGAAGCGTTGCCGTCCGGCTTCCAGCTGAGCAACGTGACCTGCACCGGCATGGGTACCGGGGGCACGGTCACGCAAGGTGCAAGTTCGTTCACCCTCAATGCGGCGGCAGTCGATGCGGGGAGCAATAGCGCCTGCACCATCACCAATGCCGTGCAGAGCCAGCCGGCGTTCGCATCCTGTTCGTCCGGCATGTACCTGTCGCAGAGCCCGAACATAAACACCAACACCACGCTCTACGACATCGTCACCGCTACCAATCCCTTCACGTATCCGCCGATCGGGCAGGGTTCCAACGTCTATAACGCCATTGGCTTCAATCCCGTGGACAACTTCATCTACGGCATCAATGCGGGTGGCGGCACCGGCAATCGCTTGATCCGGGTTGGTGCAGACGGCAGCTCTGTCGACCTTGGTCCGGTGGGCGGCGGGATGGCGACCGACAACTGGATCATGGGCACGTTCTCGGACACGGGCGTCATGTATGCGCTGGCAGGCGGGGGTTCGACCAACCTGCGGGCGATCGATGTGCAAACCAACACATCGACGCTGATCACGCTGTCGTCGAGCGTGCAGGCTTCGGACATGGCGTGGATCGGCGGATTGATCTACACCGTGCAGGGTAATGGTCAACTGCGCTCAATCAATCCTGCGACAGGCGTAGTGACCAACATCGGGTCACCCACTGCGGCCGTTGACTATGGCGCGATGTTCGGCTCGCCCACCGGCCTGTTTGGCAGTGCGAACGGCGGCGGCTTCTATAGTTTCGATCTTGTTACCGGCGCCCGAACATTGATTTCCGGCTCACCCGGTTCGAACGTGAATGATGGCGCCAGTTGCCCGACAGCACCGATCCAGTTCAGCGCGGACCTGTCGGTGACCAAGACCAATACGACCGCATCGGGGCCCAGCGATCTGGCCGGCGACGGTTATGTGCCGGGACAGGCGCGCACGTACAGCGTCGTGGTAACCAACAACGGTCCGTTCGGGGCACAGAACATCACGGTGAGCGATCCGGTGCCGGCGGGAATCAATGCCGCGACCATGAGCTGGACCTGTGCATCCACATCGGGCGGCGCGGCATGCGGCGCCGCCAGCGGAACCGGGGCCCTGAACGACACGGGACTCGATCTGCCTGCCGGCGCGGTTGCAACTTATCTGGTGACCATGACGGTGCCGACCGGCTTCACTGGCGATCTGGTCAACACGGTGACCATCACGCCACCGGTCACGATCAATGACGCGAATGCGGCCAACAATTCCGCCACCGACGTAGACCAGTCCGTACCGCGGCTCACGATCCGGAAGACCAGCGTGGGCGGCGTGGACAGCTTCGGTTTCAGCGGCGACAACGGCGTGCAGACGCAGACCCTGACCACCACCACCGCCGGTACGGCTGTGGCGGGTGCCACGCAGACACTGGCCGCCGCCGCAACCGTCACCACGATCATCGAAAGCACGTCGCCCGCGACGTACCAGGTCACCGGCATCGCGTGCACGGGGCTGGGTACGGGTGGAACGGCCACGCCGGATCTGGCTGCCCGCACGGTGGTGCTGGACACGGCGGCGACGGCGGTCGGTGCCAGCATCGAGTGCACTTTCACCAACACCCTGCGCCAGGCGGACATCCAGGTGGTCAAGACCGCTTCGCCGGATCCGGTGGTCACCGGGGAGGTGGTGACGTACCAGATCGTCGTGACCAACAACGGGCCACTGGCCGCTGACGGCGCGGTGCTGACCGATGCGGCCGGTGCCGGGCAGGACTGCACCACACCCAGCACAGCCGCGATCTGCACCGCGACAGGCGGCGCCAGCTGTCCCTCGCCGACCGTGCCGGTGAGTTCGCTGTTGGGGAGCGGGGTGACGATACCCTCCCTGCCGGTCGGTGGGCAGGTCACGGTTGAGCTCCGGTGCACCGTCACTGCGACCGGACTATGATGATTGTGACTTCTCGTCCCGGTTGAAGGCGGGGATGTCCTTTTGGCGAGAGCGGTAGATCCCGGTCGGGTGCATCACGTCTACCGGCTTCCACCGAGGGCGTCAGATGCCGGTGAACGATGTGAGTCGCCTGATTCACCGGAACGCACCTGTCTGGCGTGTTCCAGCCCGCCTGATCACATCCAGTCCGAATGTGTCCATGAATCCTGCTAGGGCCCGAGCTCTCTCTCTCCTGGGTGAATATCTTTCGCTTCCAGCCAGTCAGCGCGAGCGGGAGCTGCAAGCGCTGGAGCGAAGCGAGCCGGCAGTACATCGCGTGCTTGTCGCCATGCTCAAGGCGGATGGTGCGGCGCACCCGCTGGACCAGCTTCCCGGCGATCTGCTCGAACGGACCAGGCGCAAAGGTCACTCGGGGCCGGACGCAAGACTGGGTACTCGTATCGGCGCCTGGCGCATCACCCGGGTCATCGGGGCGGGTGGCATGGGGACGGTGTATGAGGCGCAGCGCGATGATGGCCAGTACCAGCAACAGGTGGCGCTGAAGTGCATCCGCGATGAACTGACCTCCCCTGCACTGGTCGCCGCCTTCATTGCCGAGCGCAATGCACTGGCGAAACTCAACCATGCCGGCATCGTGCCGCTGCTGGACGGCGGCATCGAGCCGGACGGAAGCCCCTGGTTCGCCATGCGGATGGTGGAGGGCGAGCCCATCGATGCCTGGTGCGAGCGCCATCGTTCGGGCATCGCCGACCGCGTGCGCCTGCTGAAGGCGACGTGCCAAGCGCTGGCGTATGCACATGGTCGCAGCGTGCTTCACCAGGACATCAAGCCCTCGAACCTGCTGGTCACGGCGGACGGGAGCGTGCAGGTCGTCGACTTCGGACTATCGTCCATCCTCGACAACGAACGGAACGTGCCCCGCATCGCGGCATCGCCGGGCTACATGGCGCCGGAGGCCTTGACCGCCGCCATCCCGACTGCGGCGCTGGATATCTACTCGATGGGCATGGTGATGTTCCGCATACTCTGCGGACGGCTCCCGGCCGGCGCCACGCTCCTGGGGGCGGGCATCGGCATCGCACCCGACGTCGCGGCCGATACGTTGAGCGCGCTCGCATGTCAGGCATCGCCGAAGGAGGCGAAGGCGAGGGGCCTGCCGGACTCGCGGGCGCTGGCGCGCGCGCTGAAGGGCGACTTGGGAGCCATCGCGGCGCGCTGCACGTCTTCGGATCCTGCCGGGCGCTACGCCACGATGGGGGAACTGGAGCGCGACCTGGACCGCTGGCTGCGTCAGCACCCTGTCGAGGCGCGCAATGGGGGGGCGCTCTATCGTCTGACGAAGTTCGTCACCCGGCATCGCGTGTCGTCGGCGTCGGCCGTATTGGCCTTGGTGATAGCCGCGTCAGGGCTTCTGGCGCTGCATTGGCAGCAGCGACAGGCCGAAGAAGAGGTTCGCGCTCGCGACGCCCTTGCGTCCGTCTTCGGCGAGACGCTGGGTGTCGCCACGCTGTCGGGCCTGGGACGAAGTCCCCATTCTTCGAAAGCGCTGCTGCTGAAGGCGGAACGGAAGATACGCTCGCTTTCTCTGGAAGACCGCCCGGCCGTGCTGGCCCGTGGACTTCTGGTGCTGGCGCGCAGCCACGCGTCCATCGGCAACCATCCGCAGGCGCGGCGACTTGCCGATGAAGCATCGAGGCTAGCCGACAGCGAGGCCGTGACAGGAATCGAAGTGCAGGCGACACGTGCAGCCCTCTCCAACTTCGAAGGCCGGCCGGACCGCGCACTCGCCACCGCGCGGGCAGGGCTGTCGGCACTGCCTGGAGAACCGGACGAGCGCTTGGTGCCGGCGCGCCTGCAACTGCTGACCGAGCTTGCGCGCGCGCAATGGAATCTGGTCCGGCACACCGAGGCTCAGGCGACGCTGGAGCAGGCGCTCGTGCTTGCCCGGGCGCAGCAGTCCACGGCGCCGGAGCCTTACATCGAACTTCTGACCATCCAGGGGTACTGGTATCTCCAGCAGTACCGATTCGATTCCGCGCTGAAGCATTTGCGCGAAGCGAACGCGCTGGCCGAACCCGCCTATCCCCTGCTTGCCGCGGAAGCCCAGAGGCTTCTCTTCGATGGTCTTGCGGACCTCGGACGCACGGACGAGGCAAAACCGTATGCGGAGTTGCAGTGGAAGAATACGCGCGATGCACTGGGCGACGCCCATCCCGGGATGGGGACGGCCTGGATGGTCCTGGGCAACGTGCGATGCATCGACGGCGACCTCGCCGGGTGTGGTGAGGCCATCCAGAGGGCCGAAGCGCTGATCCTGGCCGGCTATGGCGAGCAGCATCCGGAGTACGGGCTGCTGCTGACCTACCGCACCTGGCTGATGCGGATCGAAGGAAGTCCGCGCCATGAGTTGCTGGCGCTGACCCGGAAGTCCCTCTCTCTCCTGCGGCAGCACTATCCCTTGTGCCACGAGAAGGTGGCGAACATGCAGATCAATCTCGCTCAGCGGTTGGTCAACAACCTGGAGACCCTTCCGGAGGGGCTGCAGGGGAAAACCATCGGTGAGGCCATGGTGCTTCTTGAAGAGGTGATCGCGGCATGCCGCAACGAGGGCCTGCCGCCTCCTTTCCTGAGCAGGCGTACGCTGGCCAGGCTCCATGTGATGCGGGGAACGGAAGAAGATTTCCAGCGCGCCGAAACGCTCCTCGCCGACAACCGGGATTTCATCCTGGAGCATGGGCTCGCGAACACGTTCTACTACGGCTTGAACCAGATGTCGCTCGCGCATCTGTACTACAAGCGCGGTCGTCTGGACGAGGCGGACGCGGTGTATGCGGAGCAGCAAGCGGATGCCCTCACGCGCCTTCCCGAGCCCAATGCGTACAGCCGCCTCAACACCGCCGTGCTGAGGCGGGCGGATATTGCGTCCAGGAAGGGGAGGACAGAGCAGGCGCTCACGCAGCTACGAAGCGCCCACATGCGTTTCGCGTCCCACTTTGCCGACGACCATCGCTATGTGGCGGGACTCCGGAAGGCCATCACGGAACTCGAGACCACGGGCAGGCTGACACCCATGCCGTGAGGCGTGCCGGTGCGCGGACGAGCAGCCTCGCACGAGCGCGCGCTCGTCTCGGCCTCGTGCAGAGCCTCTATCCCGAATGACGCAAGCACTGGCTCTGCATGGCGCAGCGCCATGCAAGCTCCAGCGAGTCATCCGAGCTGCTCCCGGACCTGTGCTTCCGCAGAAAAAACCGCAAGAACGGGCCCCGAGCGTTGTTCATGTCGAAAGTCCGGCTCTATGACCCGCGGAGCTCTGGGTCATGGCCATCAAGGTCCGGCGTTGCGGGATGCCGGACATTCCACGCCGCCAGCTGTTCGCGGTAGTGCTGCAACTGCTCCGCATACAGGTCGTGCACGCAGATGGGGCAGCCGCTGTTGCAGCAGTCGCTGGGCAACGGCGGTTCCGGTTCCACCGGTCGCGGGTCGTCGTCCGGGGTCACTGTGCGCCCATCTCCTCCAGCAGGTGCGGCGCCGGATAGACCTTGCCCATCAACCAGCGCAGGTAGCGCATGTCGACATGGACGGCGCGTTTGTAGCGCGGGTCGAACATCCAGCTGGCACTCACGGATTCCCAGTTGCTGTCGAAATTGAGACCGATCAGTTCGCCACGCGCGTTGAGCACCGGTGAACCGGAATTGCCGCCGGTGGTGTCCAGGTTGGTCAGGAAGTTGACCGTCTGCGTCTTCAGTGCGGGATCTTCCGTGCCGGCGAAGTCGCCCTTCGCGATGGCATCGAGCAACGGCTTCGGCGCGTCGAACGGCACGTCACCGGTGTTCTTCTCGACGATGCCGGCCACCGTCGTCACCGGCGTGTACCGCACGCCGTCGCGCGGGGAGAAACCATCCACCCTGCCGAAGCTGACGCGCAGCGTGCCGTTGGCGTCCGGATACAACGCCCGCCCTTGCTGCTGCCGCCAGGCGAACAGCGCGCGCATGTAGGCGGGACGCAGGCGCAGCTGCTCGCCCTCCCGGGTCTTGCGCTCCTGCTCCAGCGCCAGTTGCACGGGCACCAGCTTCGCGGCGAGGCCGATCAGCGGATCGGCGGCCATCGGCTTGCCTTCCCGTGCAGCAGCGAAACGCGACAGGCGTTCGGCTTCGTCGCCCAGTTTCGTGCCGGCATACAGCGTGTCGAGCGCGTGCTTCAATGCGGCCGGCGTGCGGCCGAAGGCAGCATCGAAGCCCGGCAGCCGCTGCGCATCCGGCAGTTGCTGGTAGCGCGTCAGCAGCACCGTGAGCAGGGCTTTCTCCACGTCCGGCGCATAGCGGCGCTGCACCTGTTTCAGGAGGCCTTCGATCAGGGCGTGGTCGCGCACCTGGTAGCCGCTCTCGCGTTCGGCATCCGGCTTGGCGGATTCCACCCGCAACCGTTCCAGCGTGATCGCCGCGCGCATCAGCTGGGACTGGGAACCGAACAGGGCCAGCACCAGCTCGCGTTCGCGCACGGCCGAACCGTCGGCGATCGACGCATTCAATGCATCGATGTCCGTCCGTTCCTTCGCGGCCGCCTCGGTGGCGAGCATGTCGCGCTCGTCGTCGGCACGGACGCGGACCGCATCGCTGCGGCGGAGACCTTCCAGCTCGCCGGCGGCACGCTTGCGGTTGTTCTTCAGCGACTGCAGCTGTGCGGCGTACCGCGTCTTCGCGTCGGCATCCCGGACACCGGCCGTTTCCACGACATCGATCAGCTGGTCGAACACGGCCACGCGCGCAGGCAGCATCCAGTTGACCTGTTCGTCGAACTCGGCGGCAGTGCGGTGGCGGTAGGTGGTGCCCGGATAGCCGGCCAGCATGGCGTAGTCGCCCGCCTTCGGGCCGTCTTTCGCCAACGGCAGGTGCGCTGGCGCGCGATAGGGCACGTTGTCGGCGCTGTAGGCGGCCGGCTTGCCGTCCTTGCCCACGTAGGCGCGCAGCAGGGTGAAGTCGCCGGTGTGGCGCGGCCACATGAAGTTGTCGATCTCGTCGCCATAGTTGCCGATCGCGCGCGGCGGCGCGTAGACCAGGCGGATGTCGCGCAGTTCCAGCTGCCGGATGCGGTAGAAGTCGGTACCGTAGTACATGTTCGCCACGCTGCAACGCACGCCGCCTTCCTTCTCGCACTCGGCGACGATGGCCTTGCTGGCGCGATCGATGGCATCGAAGTACGCCCGCCCGGTCTTGCCGGCCGCATCCTTCAGTACGGCGTCCGTGACCTTGTCGTAACCCACCGTCACCAGGACGCGGAAGTCCGGATTCGCCGGCAGTTCGCCGGCACGATCGGCGGCGGTGAAGCCATCGTCGATCAGGTTGCGCTCGGGCCTGCTGTTGTACTGGATCACGCCGTACGCGACGTGATGGTTGGTCAGGATCAATCCGTCCGGTGAGACGAATGCGCCCGTGCCGCCGCCTGCGCGCACCACCGCGCTCAGCGGGGCTGCGGTGACGTCGGCCAGCGCCTGCGGTCTGCCCTTGAAGCCGGCCTCGCGCAGCGGCTTGGCCAGTTGCGGCAGCTGCGAGGGCATCCACATGCCTTCGTCGGCATGGGCGGGCAGGGACAGGGCGGCGCCCAGGGCGAGGGCGGAGGTCGAGAGTCGGCGGCGCATCATCAGGCTCCGGCGGAGAGGACTGCGACGATATCGGCAGAGCCGGGATGCGGCAATGCCGGGAGCCATCGAATGATCAGCGCGCGGCGTCGAGGAAGTGGTGCTGTCGCTGCGCCGCGCGACGGATGCCGGTGTGTTCCGCCTCGCTCAGGGTACGCAGGGGAGCGAGCGTGATGTCGTCGCCGGCCGCATCGCGTTTCCATGCCGCGGCCACCCGGCCACCGATGATCGCCGTTGCGCTGACCAGGCCGTTCACGCCGATCACGCGCCGTGTGTGTGCGGCATCCAGCACGGGCGTTCGGTCGCGGTAGCCGATGAGATATTCATCGAATGCCGGCAACAGATGCACCGCATTCGAGCGCGCAGGCGCAGCCGCATCGGCATGCGACCACCACGTCGTCCCGTCATGCGTTTCCTGCACCAGCGCGGATGCGGCGGATGCAAGGGCCTGCATGGCCTCCTTGCGCGTCAGTCCCGACCACCATGCCAGGTCGGCCGCTGTCGCCGGCCCGTGCCCTTGCAGATAGCGCAGTGCCAGCTGCCGGAGTGCTTCGTCGCGAGTCAGCGGTGCGCTCGGTGGCACCCATGCATCGAGCAGGACGAACGTCGGCTGCTTGCCATGGCGCGGCCCCTGGCAGATGACGCCCTCATGCGCCAGCCAGTTCAGAAGATGCAGGCCCCGCTGGCCGCCGCTGGGAATGCCGGCTGCCTCCATGCAGGCATAGAGGTCGGAGCGGGTAACGGGCACGCCTTCCTTCAATGCCTGTTCCAGCACGCGTCGACCGTGCGTGAGCGTGGAGGCATCCAATCCGAGATCGCGCGCGATCCGTGCCGCATTCGCGGCCTGCACGCGGGGTGCCAGCAATGCCACCATCCAGCGGACGTCCTCGCGCGCGAGCCAGTGCAGGGTGCCGCGCATCGGCCAGGTGCGGACGATCTCGCCGCACGCGATGGCGTCTTCCACCGTTGCGCGCGTCGCGCCGCGGGTGCGCAGGCCGATGGCCCACAGCGATGCCGCATAGTCCTGCGCCTGCATTGCCCCCATGCGGCGGACGGCATCGGCCGGATCCGTCGCCATCGGTGCCGCGATGCCGTGCCGCTGCAGGCGGCGGGCCGTCAGGGACGGCATCACGCCTACTTTTCCTTGCGCCAGTTGATCGAGCCGCGCGTCTCGGTGGTGCTGGACTCGATCTCCACGTCGAAGCCCTTGCGCAGCAGGTATTTCAGCGTGACCGCGGAGCCCGATCCGACCATGGAGACGCCATAGCTGACGTAGAGCTTGGGCGACAGGTATTTGCCCACGCCGAACACCGAGCCGCCGAGCGTGCGTGATTCCAGCACGCCGGCATCATCCAGGCCGATCTTCGCGCCGAGCTGCGATGCCAACAGGCCCGCACCCGCGCCGAGCGCGGACGAAGCGGCGTTGATCTGGCGGCTCTCGTCGCTGCTGGCGGTGTTGAGCGAACGGCCGAGCACCAGGTACGCCAGCGCTTCGGATTCGGACATCGACGGATTGGACCAGACGCGGGCGCGCGGCTGGCTGGCGCGGCCGGTGACGTCGATGCCGGCAGTGACGCTGGCGCTGACCACTTCGCGTTCGGCGCGGATGTTGATGCGCGGATCGGAGATCGCGTTGTTGCTCCAGGTCAGTTCGCCACGGGTGATGCGCAGTTTCTGCCCGTAGGCCTCGTAACGCCCGTCCACGTCCAGGCGACCCGTGCCCAGCATCTCGCGGCCGGGCTGCGAACGCACGTGCAGGGTGCCGGCCAGCGTGCCTTCCAGGCCATAGCCTTTCAGGTTGACCTCGTCGCCGACCTTGAGGGCGAGGTCCAGGTCCAGTCGCGAACTGGGCGCGCGTTCGGGATCGGCGGGATCCAGCACCACCACGTCTTCCGACGCGGACACGCCGTCATCCAGTTTCTCCACGTCGATGGTGGCCGAAGGAATGCCCACTTGGCCACGCACGCGGATGGTGTTGTCGGCGAAGCCCACCTGGATGTCCGGGGACGCGACCGCGCGCAGGTCGGTGGTGTCCGCCACGAGCACGTTGTCGCCGCGCACCTGGAACTGCAGCGGCGTGGTGTCGTTGTTCCAGCCAAGCGTGCCGGACACGTTGAGCACGCCGCCGGTCCCGGTGCCGCCGGTCGACGAGACCGTCTTCATGCTGCCGTCGATGCGCGCGCTGCCATCCGACAGCGCGACCAGTTCCGCGCCGCCGTCCGCCAGCGACACGCCGAGCGCGGGCAACTCGCCGGTGAATTCGGTGAGCGTGGCTTCGCCGCTCAGCAGCGGATGGCCCCGCGTGCCGGCAACGCCGATGTGGCCGGCCAGCTTGCCGCGCGGGCGCACCAGGTCCGGCGAGAACAGTTCCATCCAGAACAGGCGCGAGTTGTGGAAGTACAGGTCGCCCTTGAGCGGCGCGAACGCATCCCAGCCGGTGGCGAAGGTGGCATCGACATAACCGTCGCCCTTGAAGCCGGTACCGAGCCGGCCCTGGATGCGCTGCGGGTTGAAGTCGGCATCGAAGGTGAAGTTGTCGTAGCGGATGATCTCGCCGCGGGCGCTCGTGCCCATCTTCAGGCCGCCATCCAGCGAGGCCAGGTGCACTTCGCCCTGCCATGCATTGCCGGCGGGCCGCAGCGTCGCGTCGAGGGTGAACTCGCCGCGCAGCGTCAGCGGTCGCCCGCTGCTGGGCGGCAACCAGGGCTGCACCAGGGCCAGCGACAGCGCTTCGCCACGCACCACCAGTCCTTGCCGTGGCCAGTTGGCGGTGGCGCAGAGGGCGCCGCCGATGTCGGAGCCCAGGCAGCTCTCGGACAACGTCCACGCGCTGCCGTTCTGCGCGTAGCGTGCGGGTTGCCGCAGCGTCCACGGGTTGCCCTTGGACGGCGCGATGCGCAGCGTATCCAGCGTGCCCTGCCAGTTGGCGCCACGCTTCCGTGCGCTGCCCGACAACGCCACCGCCCCCATCGCATTGCGTGCATCGCCGTCGACCCGCAGGTCTTCCACCGCGCCGCGCGCGCTGATCTGCACGCTGTCCAGGACGGTGCCCACGTCGACGGCGCTGCCCTGCAGGGTGAGTTCGCCATTGCCGCTGCGCCAGGGCAGGTTGCCGCGCAGGCTCAGACTGCCCGCGCTCCAGTCGTTCCAGCGCAGGCTGTCGCCGCCGAGGTCGGCATTGAGGGTGGGTGCCGTGCGCGCGCCGGTCAGTTTCAGCGTGCCGGCCAGGGTGCCGCTGGCATCGGGCAGCAGGTCGGCCAGGTTGAGCGGGCGGAACGTCGCATCGATATCCAGGGTGTCGCCGACCTTGCCCTGCGCGGCGACGCGGCTACCACCCAGCGACAGGTCCAGCTCGCCTTCACCGGCGTTGCCGTCGAGCGCGAACGTGCCGCGTGCTTCCAGCGCGCGGTCACGCAGGCGGCCCGTGAGTTTCGGCACGTCGAGCGTGCCCTGGAACTGGCCGTCCTCGCGCTGGCGTCCCTTCGACGCCAGTGCGCCCGAGAGGTTGCCCTTCCAGCCTGCAGCGAAGTAGCCCGGATCGAAACCGGCCAGCGTCGCCTTCACGTCCCAGTCCAGCACGGGGGACCAGCCCACCATGCCGGTGGCGTCCAGCGTGCCGGTGGGCATGCGTGCCTGCAGTTTCTGCAACTGCACGCGCTCGGCATTGCCACGGCCATCGAACTCCACCACCGCGCTGTCGTCGCCGCGGGTCAGCGTGGCCTTGCCGATGGCGGCCCATGCTTCCAGTTTGCCGGCCACGCCGAAATCGCCCTCGGCACCGATCATGCTGTCCGCTTCCGTGCCCCAGCGCAGGCCGCGTGCGTTCACCGCGAAACGGAAGGCGGGGTTCTCCGGCACGGTGAAGTCCGCGCGACCCCGCAGCGCGGCATAGCCGTCGAACGCACGGATCGCCAGCGGCTCCACGGTCAGGACTTCGCCGTCGATGCGCGCGTGCGAAGGTTCGATCACCACGGCGATGTCGCCCTGCTGCACGGTGCCCTGCAGGTCCGCGGCACCGCCCGCGCCCTTGGCCGCCAGGTCGAAAGAGACGGGCGTGCTGTCCTCCATCACGCCGAGCAACGACAGGTCCAGTGCTTCCGTCTTCGCGGCGAGGGTCCATGTCGGCCGGGTTTCGCCGCGCAGCGTGAGCGTGGCGCGCAACGGCGCGGGCGCGGCACCGGAAATGCCCACGTTCATGCGGGCGCGATTCCCGCGCGCGACCAGTCCGATGCGGGCGGGGGTGCGCCCGGCAGCGGCCGCGAACACGCCGGTGGCCGTCAGGTCGGTGTCGTAACCGTCGCGGGGTTCGTAACGGCCGTGCACGCCGAAGGTGCCGCGATCGCTCGCGATGGCCAGCTTCTCCGCATGCACGTAGCCGTCGCCGATATCGATGCCGCCGCCCGCATGCGCGATGTCGATCAGGGGCTGCCCGCTCTGGCGGATCAGGAAGCGGTCCACCTCCAGCCGGTCGGCCTGGATCGCCAGCGGCATCTCGATCTGCGGCAGCATGTCGGGCCAGTGCGGCAGCTCGAACGGTTCGTCGCTTTCCGGCACATCGAGCATCGCACCGCGCAGCTTCAGCACATCCAGTCGCAGGCGCTTGCCGAGCAGCGGGCGCAGGTCCGGCTCCAGGTAGACCTCGTCGGCGGTGAAGCGGATCCTGTCCCAGCGGAAGTCGACGCCACGCAGCGTCAGCGGGCCCGCGATCGGGCCGTCCACTTCCCGGTATTCCAGCGAGGCGTCGGCCGGCAGCCGTGCCTTGATCTGCGCGAGCAGCATGTCGCGGCCCGCGACCGTTTGCAGCAACCAGTACAGGCCGATGCACAGCAGCAGCGTCAGTACGCCGGTGCCGATGGCGCTGCGGATCGCCAGCGTGCGCATGCGTGCCCTGCGGCGCGCGCGCAGTTCGGCGATGCGGGCGTCGCGCTCTTCCGGCGTCAGGTTGTCGGGTACGCGCTTCTTCACAGATCGGTCCCGATATTGAGGTAGATCTGGAAGCTGGAATCCGGATCATTCAGCCCGTGCGCCACGTCCAGGCGCACCGGCCCCACCGGCGAGCGCCAGCGCAGGCCCACGCCGATGCCGGTGCTCAGGTCCGGGCGGGTGCCGTCGAAGGCGCTGCCGGTATCCACGAACACCGCGCCACCGTAGGGGCCGCCCTTCGGATAGAACTCGTACTCCACGCTGCCGGTGACCACGTTCTTCGCGCCCAGTGCGTAGTCGCCACGGCGCGGGCCGACTTCGCGCCACGCATAGCCGCGGACGCTGCGGTCGCCACCGGCGAAGAAACGCAGCGACGGCGGCATCGCCACCAGCGAACTGGTGAACGTATGGCCATACTCGCCGCGCACGATCAGCGCGCTGTTGGTCTTGTACCGCTGCGACCAGCGCGCACGCATGTGGAACTGCAGGAAGTTCGCATCCGAGCCCGCGCCATCCACGCCGCCGCGCAGCAGGATGGACCCGGCCAGCTGGTCGGGACGGTTCGAGCCGACCGGCGAGTTGGTGTAGTCCGCGCGCAGCGAGGGGTAGGTGAAGGTCGCGTACTGCACGGTGGTGTCGGGCAGGCCGGTGACCGGATCGTCTTCGACATAACGCCAGCGTTCGCGCAACGCGTGGATCGACGCCACCGCAGTCCAGTCTTCGCTGACCTGTCCGCTGCGGCTGCCGGTGAATTCGACATGGCGCAGGTCGATGTAGTCGGTCTGTTCGTCGCTGGCCTGCACGCCGACGGTGTACCAGCCGTCCAGCCATTTGAACGCGGGGATGCGGTACTGGGTCAGCAGCGTCTTGCGCTTCTGCGCGTAGTCCAGGTGCGTGGACAGCTTGTGCCCGCGCGAATTCACGTAGCGGCGATCCAGCCCCAGCCGGATACCGGGCCCGCTCTCCGTGCCGTAGCTCACGCCGGCGGTGTAGATGTCGCGCTTGGCCAACTCCAGGTTCACGTCGACCGGCACGCGTCCGTCCACGGCCTTGTCGGGGTTGGCCTGGATGTCGATGTTCGCGAAATAGTCCAGGCCGACCAGCGATTCGCGCAGACGATCCAGCTTGCCCTGGTGGAAGTAGCTGCCTTCTTCCCAGTACACCAGCTTGTCCAGCAGGCCCGGATCGAACTTGTCCTGGTGGAACGTGGTCGGCCCCATGTCATAACGGATGCCGCTGACCCAGCCCAGCGCGATGTCGGCGGCGTGTTCGGCCCGCGTGACTTCCACCCGGCGGTGGGTGAAGTCGGCATCGAAGTAACCGCGATCCGCCAGTCGCCGCACGATGACCAGCTTGCTGGCTTCGTAGGTGGTGTGGTCGAAGACCTCGCCGACCTTCGGCGCGAACGCGTCCAGGTCTTCCTTCAGGTAGCGGTCGTCGTCGCCTTCGCCTTCGATGGACAGGTCGCGTCCACGCACGCGGACGGGCTCGCCAAGGGCGATCCGCAGGGTGATGGTGAGCCGCTCGTCGTTGGCGCCTTCGGTGCGCGGCGCATCCACGGTGATGGTGGGCGAGTAGTAGCCGAACGGCTCCAGCGCTTCGCGCGTTTCAGCGACGGCTTCACCCAGCAGGTATTCCAGACGCGACTCGCCCAGCCGCTTGCCGAGCGAATCGTTGAGCGACAGCGCGGTGTTGACGTTCTCGATCATCAGCTCGTTGTCGAGCCCTTCGATCTGCACCTTGTCGACGATGGCCGCGGCCCAGGCCGGACCGGTTGCGGCAAGCAGGACCACGGCGGTGGCGAAGCAAGGGAGTCGACGCATGCGGGCAGGATAACCGGTGAGGGTTAAGCGGGGTGAAGGGGTGCGGCCGTTGCGCGAGTCGTGGTTCACGAGAAGTCACACTGTTGGCGTATGTGGAATGATCCCTCGCCCCGCATGCGGGGCGAGCAACTGCCTTGATTCAGGCACTGTGGGAAAAGGAAGTTTTCCGCAGACATCCGGTGTTCGATCAGCCGACAGTGGCTGCGCTGCAAGGGTCGGCGCGAAGAGCGCCCCTCATCCGCCCCCGTATCCAGTACGGAGCAGGCTCTTTGGGCACCTTCTCCCCGCACGCGGGGAGAAGGGGACGATATGGCATGCGCGAGAGGCGGCGCTGCAGTCCGGGCGCATCCAGGATCCGTGAAGTTTGATTCCCTCTCCCCGTGTGCGGGGAGAGGGTGCCGAAGGCGGGTGAGGGGTGAATGGAGGGGGGATGGTGCTGCGCCTGATGGGGTACAGCGCTCGGTCCCTCATCCGCCCCCGTCTCAAGTACGGGGCCGGCCCTCCGGGTATCTTCTCCCCGCATCTGCGGGAGAAGGAAACGCGGCTCAGTTCGACAGATGCTCGATCGCCGCAACTGCACGGAAGCGGTCGGCCAGGCGCTTCAGCAGGGCCAGCCGGTTCGCGCGTACGGCCGGGTCGTCGGCATTGACCATCACGCTGTCGAAGAACGCATCCACCTGCGGGCGCAGGCGGGCGAGGTGGTTCAGCACGGTGACGTAGTCGTGGTGGTGCAGGGCCTCGTCGGTCTCGCCGAGTACGGCTTCCACCGCTTCGGCTAGCGCACTTTCCGCCGGATCGGTGAGCAGTGCGCGGTCGATCGCATGCGGGATGGCGATGTCGGCCTTCTTCAGGATGTTGCCGATGCGCTTGTTGGCGGCGGCGAGAGCTTCGGCTTCCGGCAGCGTGGCGAACGTGCCGATGGCGTCGAGGCGCGTGTCGAAGTCGTACAGCGACGCCGGCTTCAGTTCCGCCACCGCAGTGAAGTGCGCGGTCGGAACGCCCTTGTCGGCGTAGTAGCCGCGCAGGCGATCGAGGATGAAGTCGTAGAGTTCGTCCGCGTCCGCCGTGGCAGTTGCGCCGTCCTTGCCGGTCGGCAGCGGGCCGATGGCGTCCACGGCCTTCGCGATCAATTCCTTGATCGAAACATTGAACCCACTCTCAATCACCGTCCTTGCCAATCCCAGCGCATTCCGCCGCAACGCGAACGGATCCTTGTTGCCGGTCGGCTTCAACCCAGCGGCGAATCCACCGGCCAGCGTATCCAGCCGCTCCGCAATCGCCAGCACCTTGCCCAGCGGCGACAGCGCGATGTCGTCACCGGCGAAGCGCGGCTGGTAGGCCTCGTCGATGGCCAGCGCGATCTCCTTCGGCTCGCCCGCGGCGAGAGCGTAGTGGCGACCCGCGATGCCCTGCAGCTCGGGAAACTCGTTGACCATGCGCGACTGCAGGTCGTTCTTCGCCAGTTCCGCGGCGCGACGCGCCTGTGCCGGATCGGCGCCGACCTGCGCGGCGATGGTTTCGGCCAACGCCGCCACGCGCGCGACCTTGTCGGCGACACTGCCCAGCTTGGCCTGGTAGGTGACGGTCTTCAGGCCGTCGCCCATCGATACGAGTCCCTGCTTCAGGTCCTCGTCGAAGAAGAACTTCGCATCGCTGAAGCGCGGACGGATCACGCGCTCGTAGCCCTTGCGCACTTCGTCGACGTTCTGCGATTCGATGTTGGCGATGCCGATGAAGTGCTCGGTCAGCTTACCGCCGTCGCTCAACACCGGGAAGAACTTCTGGTTGATCTCCATCGTCTCGATCAGCGCTTCCTGCGGCACGGCCAGGAACGCGGATTCGAAACTGCACAGCACCGCCGTCGGCCATTCGGTCAGGCAGATCACCTGTTCCAGATTGTCGTCGGTGATGCGCGCGCTGCCGCCGGCCTGTGCGGCGGCCTTCTGCACGTCGGCGACGATGCGCGTGCGGCGTTCCTCCGGATCGACCAGCACGCGGGCGCCGCGCAGGGCGTCCACGTAATCGTCCGGGTTGCCGATCCACACCGGCTTGTCGTGTTCGAAACGGTGCCCACGGCTCATGCGGTCGGACGTCACGCCCAGCACATCGGCCTCCACCACGTCCTTGCCCAGCAGCAGCACCAGCCAGTGCACCGGCCGTGCGAATGCGTAGTCGTGGTCGCCCCAGCGCATCGGCTTGGGGATCGGCATGGCGGCCAGCGCCTCGCGCACGATCTCTGCCAGGAGGTCCGCAGTCCTCGCGCCCGGCTTCACCGCGCGGTGGACGAAGCGCTCACCCTTGCCGTCGGTAGTGCGCTCCAGCTGTGTCCAGTCGATGCCGGCCTTGGCGGCGAAGCCTTCCAGCGCCTTGGTCGGCGCGCCGTTCGCGTCCAGCGCGATGTTGAGATAGGGGCCCAGCACTTCGGACTTCTGTTCTGGCTGTTCCACGTCCACGGCGGGCAACAGCACCGCCAGGCGGCGTGGCGTGTAAAGCGGCTTGGCATCGCCGCGCTCGAAGCCGATGCCGCGCTTTTCAAGCGCGGCGATCACGCCGTCGAAGAACGCCTGCGCCAGCCCGGGCAACGCCTTGACCGGCAGCTCTTCGGTGCCGAGTTCGACCAGCAGGGATTTTTGTTCGCTCATGTGCATGCAACCTTGAGTTGTTCCCTTCTCCCAGTGGGAGAAGGTGCCCGAAGGGCGGATGAGGGTACGGCGGAGTCCGTGGCAGTCAACCATCCGGGTGTCGCCGGACCCTCTCCCCAACCCCTCTCCCGACGGGAGAGGGGCTTCAAGCGGATTCTTTCTTCAAACCAGGAAACCCCAGCTTCTCGCGCTGCGCGTAGTACGCCTCGGCCACCGCCTGCGCCAGCTTGCGCACGCGCAGGATGTAGCGCTGGCGTTCGGTCACGGAAATGGCGCGGCGCGCATCCAGCAGGTTGAAGCTGTGGCTGGCCTTGCAGACCTGCTCGTAGGCGGGCAACGGCAGGCCCACGTCGACCAGTTTCAGCGCTTCCTTTTCGCACGCGTCGAAACGGTGGAAGAGCTCAGCCACATCGGCGTGCTCGAAGTTGTACGTGCTCTGCTCGACTTCGTTCTGGTGGTACACATCGCCGTACTTCACCACGCCCTGCGGACCGACCGTCCACACCAGGTCATACACGTTGTCGCAGTTCTGCAGGTACATGCACAGGCGTTCCAACCCGTACGTGATCTCGCCCAGCACCGGGCGGCATTCCAGGCCGCCGGCCTGCTGGAAGTAAGTGAACTGGGTGACTTCCATGCCGTTGAGCCACACCTCCCAGCCCAGGCCCCAGGCGCCGAGCGTCGGCGATTCCCAGTTGTCCTCCACGAAGCGCAGGTCGTGCACGCGCGGATCGATGCCCAGCGCCTTCAATGAACCCAGGTACAGCTCCTGGATGTTGTCGGGGTTGGGCTTCATCACCACCTGGTACTGGTAGTAACGCTGCAGGCGGTTGGGGTTCTCGCCGTAGCGGCCATCGGTGGGGCGGCGGCTGGGCTGCACGTAGGCGGCATTCCACGGCTCCGGCCCCAGCGCACGCAGGAACGTGGCCGGGTGGAAGGTGCCGGCGCCCACTTCCAGGTCCAGCGGCTGGATCAGCACGCAGCCCTGGTCGGCCCAGTACTGGTTCAGCGTCTGGATCAGGTTCTGGAATGTCAGGCCCTGGAAAGTTGCCGGTGAAATTGTCTGTCCGGTCATCGACTTATCGTGCACTGCGGAAAAGCGGGCTAGTATACGGGCAAGCCCTTTTCCCGCTGATGTTTGCCGTCGTGGATGCCGCCGTGAAAGCCCCTTTCCTCATCGTTGAAACCGGCCAGCCGGTGCGCTCGATGCGACGGTATGGCGGCTTCCCGCACTGGATCCGCGTGGCGGCCGGGCTGGAGGCGGACGAAACCGTGGTGGCGAACGTGGAGCGGGGCGACGCATTGCCGCGTCGCGAAGGTTTTGCCGGCGTCATCGTCAGCGGCTCGGCCGCGATGGTCACCGACCGGGCCGACTGGAGCGAACGCAGTGCGGACTGGCTGCGCGACGCGGCCCATGAAGGCCTGCCGCTGCTGGGCATCTGCTACGGCCATCAGCTGCTGGCGCACGCGCTGGGCGGCGAGGTGGCCTACAACCCGGCCGGGCGCGAATCCGGCACCGTCCACATCGACCTGCATCCGCAGGCGCAGGACGACCCGCTGTTCGGCGCGCTGCCGCTGAAGTTCACCGCCCACGCCACCCATGTGCAGACCGTGGCGCGGCCGCCGGAAGGCGCCACCGTGCTGGCGCGTTCCGAGCAGGACGATTGCCATGCGTTCCGCTGGCGCGACCACGCCTGGGGCGTGCAGTTCCATCCCGAATTCGCCACCCACCACATGCGCGGCTACGTGCATGCCCGCGCCGACCACCTGCGCAGCGAAGGCCGTTGCCCCGGCAGCATCGCCCGCAGCGTGACGGCGGCGCCGCAAGCCCGCAAACTATTGCGGCGGTTCGTCCGCCATGCGCGTGGCCTGCACGCGCGCTGAGTCCACCGCTGCACCCTCTCCAGAGAACCCCGATGTCGACGATCAACAAGGTGCCGGCCAGTGCCGGCGCGGAATGGCTGCTGGCGGGCTTCGCGCTGCTGAAGCGCGCGCCGGTGCCGCTGGCCACGCTGGCCGTGCTGTGGGGCCTGCTGTCGATGGGCGTGATGCTGGTGGCGGTGTCGCTGCCGGCCATGACGCTGGCCATGCAGTTCCTGCTCGTACTGGCGGGTCCGTTGTTCTTCGCCGGCATGCTGTGGGCGGTGCGCGAGGTTGACCAGGGTCGCGCCGCACGGCCCTCCAACCTGCTGCAGCCCGTGCGCGACGGCCATGCGCCGGCCTTGTTGGCCACCCTGCTGCCGCAATTGCTCGCGGCCCTGGTGATGGGCGCGCTGCTGTTCGTACTGGTGGGCACCGAACAACTGCAGCATCTGGCCGATGTCTACCAGAAGATGCAGACCATCGCCGAAGCCGGGGGCCAACCCGATCCTTCCCTGGTGGAAGGCCTGCCTGCCGGTCGCCTGCTGTTGTGGCTGCTGTTGGTGGCGATCGTCTTCGTGGCCGTGAAGTGGATGACCTTCATCGCCTCGCCGCAGATCCTCTTTTCGGGCACCCATGTCATGGAGGCCATGCGCAACAGCCTGCGCGCCTGCCTGCACAACTGGGCCGCGATGCTGGTGTTCTACCTGCTGGCGGGGATCGCCATCTTCGCGGTCGGCATCGGCTCCTTGCTCGTGGCCTCGATCCTGGCGCTGGCAGTGGGCGCGACCATCGCGATGGGGCTGTGGCAGTTCACCCTGATGGCGGTGGTGATGCCGGTGCTGGCCGGTGCGGCGTACGCAGCATGGCGGCAGATGCTGGGCGAGGGCGCGGTCGCTCCGGGTGCATCGGTGGCGCCGACCAGGATCGAAGTCTGAGCCTCGACATCGCCATGCGGCGGGCCAGGGCCCGCCCTACGATGCGGATTGTTCTTTCGGTTTCAGCCAACCCGCCGCGATGATGCCCAGTTCGTACAGCAGGCACATGGGAATGGCGAGCATCAGCTGCGACACCACGTCCGGCGGGGTGATCAGCGCGGCGACGACGAACACGCCGACGATCGCGTAGCCGCGGCCCTCGCGCAGTTGTTGCGGTGTCACCCAGCCCAGCAACACCATGATCACCAGCGCCACCGGCAGCTCGAAGCTCACGCCGAAGGCCAGGAAGATCACCATCACGAAGTCCAGGTACTTCGCCGGGTCCGGCGCCAGCGTCACGATGTCCGGCGTGAACACCGTCAGTGCGTGGAACACGCTGGGCAGCACCAGGAAATACGCGAACGCGCAGCCTGCATAGAACAGCACGATGGCCGACACCAGCAACGGCACCGCCAGCCGCTTCTCATGCTTGTACAGCCCGGGCGCGACGAAGCTCCACGCCTGGTAGAGCAGCCACGGCGAGGACAGGAACAGGGCGGTGAAGAAAGCCAGCTTGATCGGCGCGAAGAAGCCCGAGGTCGGGTCGCTGGCGATCATCTGCGCGGCCTGTCCGGCCGGCAGCTGCGAAATCAACGGCTGCGCCAGGCGGTCGTAGAGCTGGCGCACGAAGGGCAGCAGCGCCAGCAGGATGACCCCCGTGCCCGCCAATCCGCGCACCAGCCGCGTGCGAAGCTCCAGCAGGTGTTCCATCAGGCTGCTTTCGGCTTCCTGGTTCGAGGATTCGCGGTTCATCGCGTCTCCCTCGGCGGGAACAGGTCGGGCGTGGTGCCCGTCTCGGGCGTGTCGGTGGCATCCGTACCGGCGGGCGTGTCGGCAGCGTCAGGCACCTCTCCGGTCGCCGCCGGCGGCCTTGCCAGCGCGGGTGGCGTGATCGCCGATGCAACGTCGTCATGCAACGCTTTCGCGTCGTCGCGCGCGGCCTGGCGCACTTCCTCGAACTGCTGTTCGGTTTCGCGGGCGCTGTCGCGGATGCGTTGTTCGGTCTCGCGCATCGCGTCCTTGGCGTCCTGCAGGTTGCGCTTCAGTTCGTCGGCGGCGAGTTCGCGTTCCAGCTCGTCCTTCACCGAATACCACTGCGCGCGCGCGCGCCGCACCCACAGGCCGGCGAAACGCGCTGCCTTGGGCAGGCGCTCGGGGCCCAGCACGATCAACGCGACGATCGCGATGACCAGCAGTTCACTGAAACCGATGTCGAACATGGCCGCAGCCGCGATGCCGCGCGATCAGTTGGCGTCGCGGTCGCGCTCTTTGGCGGCGCTGGATTCATCGGTGCGCGACTGGTCGTTCAACTGGCCGGCCGGCTTGTCGTCGTCCTTCATGCCCTTCTTGAAGCCCTTGACCGCCTCGCCCAGGTCCTGGCCGGCGTTGCGCAGGCGCTTGGTCCCGAAGACGAGCAACACGACCACCAGCACGATGATCCAATGCCAGATGCTCAAACCGCCCATGGTGTGTACTCGCAGGAAAAGTCGGGGCGCTCAGGATAGCGCAGGCGGACCGCCGGGATGGCGATCCACCGCCCATTACTTCCGTTACGGGTTGCCGTCCAGCGGTTCGGTGCGGACTTCGCCGTCCTGCACCGGCTCGAAGCCCTGCGCCTGCGCGGGGGCTTCCACCACGACCGGTGCGGTGACGGGCGCGGGCGTGGAGGCCGCCACCTGCGTGGTCGTCCCCGTGGTGCCGCGGTTGCCCCGCGCGAGTTCGGTGACTTCTTCCAGCTGGTCGCGGAAGCCGACCACGGCACTGGAAGGCTGGCCGGCGCGGCTCTCGAAGATCGCGCGTGGCGTCGCGGCGCTGCCGTAGACCGACGTGTTGGCCTCGTCATCGATCTGCAGCACGGCGCCATCCAGTGCGACGCCGGCGAACAGGCCGCGCGCGCGCGACCACGACCAGATTTCGGCCTTCAGCTGACCATCGGTGGCGGCACTGGCGTTGCGGCCCACCGGACCCGCCGCCACGCCGGCATCCGCACCCAGGGTGAACTTGCCATTGACGATGGAGTCCAGCGAGCGGTCATTGCGGAACACCAGCACCACGTCCGAAGACTGCACGCCGGCCTGGAAGCCGATGCTGCCGCCGGTGAGCTTGACGAACACCGGCTGCGACCAGCTGCCATCGGCGCTTTTCACCGACATCAGACCGTGGCCACGACGGCCGCCGATCACCAGTCCCGCCTTCAGCGTGTCCGGGATGACGATGATGGCCTTGCCTTCGTCCAGCAGCTTGTCGGGGATGCCGTTCTCCGGAATGCGCTGGATTTCGTTGAGCACGCGCACCGCGTTGTTCGCGCGCTCGTCCTCCTTCGGACCTGCGATGGCCTGCCCGGCGAACAGGGCGGCGGCGAGCGCGAGGGCGGTGGGCGGCAGCAGACGGCGGGACGTGCGGTTCATTGGGGGGCTCCAGAAGCGGATTGGCAGCAAGTTACTGCAATCGCTTGAAAATAGGCGTGAATGGATGAATCGCCACTGACGCTGGACGGTGCTCGCCGCGGTTCGCGAGGTTGATCGTCGCACTGGGATTTCCGGATCGGTGTGCGTGCACGGCTCTGCCACAATAACGGGATGCCCGATACCTCTCCCACCGCCTTGCTCGCCGTCAATCTCGGTACCCCGGAAGCGCCGACGGCGCCCGCCGTGCGCCGGTACCTGTCCGAGTTCCTGCACGACCATCGCGTGGTCCAGCTGACCCGCTGGCTGTGGTGCCCGCTGCTGCATTTCCTGATCCTGCCCCTGCGCGGTCCCAAGGCGGCGGCGAAGTACGCGAGCATCTGGATGCCGGAGGGTTCGCCGCTCGCCGTCTATACCCGTCGGCTGGCCGGAGCGGTGCAGGCGCGGCTGCCTGACTGGCACGTGGTCGATGCGATGCGTTACGGGCAGCCCTCCGTGCGTGCGCGCCTGGAGGCGATGCGTGCCGCCGGAGTGCAGCGCGTGGTGGTGCTGCCGCTGTATCCGCAGTACTCCACCACCACCACCGAATCCGTGCGCGACGTGGTCACCCGGGAAGCCGCAGGGCTGGAGGTGCACTTCATCGAGGACTACTCGGTCGACCCCGGCTGGCTGGCGGCCGTGACGGCATCGATCCGGCAGTGGCGGCGGGCGAACGGTGCCGGCGAGCACCTGCTGTTCTCGTATCACGGACTGCCACTGCGGCTTGCCCGCAATGGCGATCCGTATCCGCAACGCTGCCAGGCGAGCACGCACGCCATCGTGCAGGCGCTGGGATTGCGCGACGACGAATGGACCCTGACCTACCAGTCGCGCTTCGGCAAGGAACGCTGGCTGGAACCTGCCACCGACGTGACCTTGCGCGAACTCGCTGCGCGCGGCGTGCGCAAGGTGGACGTGGTGTGCCCCGGCTTCGCGGTCGACTGCCTGGAAACGCTGGAGGAGGTGGGGATCGGCTTTGCCGAGGAGTTCGCGCATGCCGGTGGCGAGCTGCGCTACCTGCCCTGCCTGAATGACGATCCTGCCCATGCCGATGCGTTGGCGGCACTCGCGCAGCGCGCTGTCGGCACCCCCGCATGATGTTGCGCGAGTTCGAGGTCGACATTCCGCTGGGCCGGATCACGGGACTTCGTGGCGACGGTGATGGCCCGCGCGTGCTCGCCCTGCATGGCTGGCTGGACAACGCGGCGAGCTTCATTCCGTTGGCCGCCCACCTGCCCGGGGTGCAACTGGCCGCGCCCGACCTGCCGGGCCACGGCCGCAGTGCGCATCTGGCGCCGGGAGCGGAGTACACCAGCGGCGTGGCGGTCAATGCCGTGCTCGACATCGCGGATGCGCTGGGATGGGACACGTTCTCGCTGCTAGGTCACTCGATGGGTGCCGGCATCGCGAGCCTGGTGGCCGCGTCGGTTCCGGATCGTGTTCGCCGGCTGGTAGCCATCGAGGCCCTGGGCGGGCTGGCCGAAACCGTCGAGCGCACGGCCGACCGATGGCGCGAAGCCATTGCCGCGGCGCGCGCGCTGCCGGGCAAGCAACTGCGCGTGTTCGCCGACCTGGCCGCGCCGGTCCGCGCGCGCATGCAGGCAAACCAGTTGAGCGAGCCTGCCGCCAGGTTGCTGGTCGAGCGCGGCGTCCGGCCCGTGGAGGGCGGCTTCGTCTGGAGCAGCGATCCGCGCCTGACGCTGCCTACGCCGCAGCGCCTTTCCGAGGCGCAGCTGGCGCGTCTCGTGGCCGGTATCGCGTGCCCCACCACGGTGATCTATGCGGACCCGCCGCAAGCCTATTTCCCGGAACCGTTGCGGACACAGCGCGCCGCGCTGCTGCCCGATGGGCGCCTGCATGTACTGGCGGGCACCCATCACCTGCACATGGAGGATCCGGCGGCGGTCGCCGCACGGATGCTGGCGTTCCTGCGGCAGTGATCAGCCGCGCTTGGCGCGCTGGAAATCCAGCGCCAGCCGGATGTCGCCCTTGCGGATCGGCGCGGTACTGCGCCACCACGCCGTGGTGACCGCGTCGAGCTCGGGATCCTGCTGGGCCAGTCGCCGCAGGAGGGTGATGTCTTCCGCGCTGGCCAGCTGCTCGTCCGGCAGATAGTACTGCTCGAGTGGGAGGCGTGCGGCGTCCGGCGTGCGCGTGAGCCGCGCGAGCAGCGCCACCGCCGCCAGCGCCAACACGACGTAGCCGGCCAACAAGGTGGGGAGGGAGTTCTGGATGCTGCCAACCCAGGCCAGTGCCGCAGCGGCGGGCACCAGCAATGCCAGCAGCCTGGCGCGGCGGTCGAATCGCTGGATCTGGCTGGCCGCGTGCCGACGCTCCCGCGCCCGCACGCTGATCTCCTCCACGGATACACCCTTCCGGCTCATCAGCGCGCGCCGCGCGGCAAGGCTGGTGGCGGTTTCCGAACCTGGCATGGCGTACAGCGAAAAGGCTTTCAGCGAGGCCACGGTGTCGGCCTGACGGACTGGTGCGGTTGCGGCCGGGGTCGCGGGAATCGCGCGCGAGGGGGCGGGACGGGTCATTGAGCGGGTACCGGAGAAGACGAGGTGCCGGAGTGCAGGTCCGCTCTCCGTGCGGGACCTGCCATCTCCGGCATGTCTTCTTGATTCGTGATGCATGTCTCATTCCGGACATCGGCGCCGGACGTCTGCGGGTTCGCAGGCCGGTGTCAGGGGGTGGCCAGCAGCCTGTGCAGTCGTGCTTTCAGGCGGCGGCCCTCGGCATGGAAATAGGCGCGCTCGTCGCGCCAGGCGGGGAAGCGCGCTTCCACTTCCTGCCAGAAGGCCGGCGAATGGTTGGCCTGCAGCAGGTGGCACAGCTCGTGGACGAGCACGTATTCGAACGCCGAAGGCCGCCCCAGCACGAGGGCCAGATCCAGTGCCAGCGTCCCGTCGGGAGCCAGTGAGCCCCACTGGGACGACATGGTCTTAAGCCGGATCTGCCGGGGTGCGCGTGGCAATCCCGCCAGATAACCGGGCAGCCAGCGGCCGATGTCGGCCCGCGCCTGCGCTTCATAGAAGGCACGCAGGGTGCGCTGCAGGCTGGTAGCACTGGTCCGCGACGTCGTGTGCATGTGCAGCGCATCACCGACCCGCTCGATGCGCGCGTAACGGCCCTCATGCCACTGGAGCGGCAGATACTCGCCCCGCAGCGGCAGGCGATCGGTCTGGCCGGGCACCAGTGTGTCGTCCCCGTCGTCCGGCGCATGCCGGGTGAGCTGCGCTGCGAGCCAGTCGCGGTGTTGCTGCAGGAAGCGGTCTCCCGCCACCAGGCTGGCGCGCAGGGGGAGCGTCAGGCGCGCACCGCGCTCGTCGACGCTGAGCTTGAGGCGCTTCGCGCGCGGATCACGGACGCGTTGCACGTCCAGTATGCGTCCGTCATCGAGTTCCAGGGTGATGGTGTCCCGTTCGACGCTGCGTGGCGCGCGGGCGATCAGGAGAGAGTGCAGCGAAGGCATGCCCACGATTGTAGTGGGCATGCGCGGGCTGGAGGTGGCGGATGCGATTCAGCCGCACCCGATCCCGCTTCCCTGGATGGCTCAATCCGCCTTGCTGAGCTTGAGCGCGTGCTCCAGCACCAGGAACAGGCGCTTCACTTCGCCGGACATCAGTGCGAAGCGGGCATCCAGTTCGGCGCGCAGGTCGTCGTGCTCGGTGTTCTCGAGCTGGTCGACCGCGCCGTCGAGGAACTTCAGCTTGCGCACGATCAGGTCCTCGCCGAGGACGAACGACACGTGGTCGTCCAGCACCAGCGCCAGCTTGGTGACCTGTTTGCCGGCGTCCAGGTGCTTGGCGATCTCGTCGCTTTGTAGGTCCTGGTTCTGGCACTTCACCACCGCGCCGCCTTCCATCGCGTCCTTCAGCTCGCACTCCTCGCCCAGCGACAGACCTTCCGGCAGCGGTTCGCCGGCGATCCAGCCGGTCAGCACGCTGCGCGGCGCCACTTCGGCATTCAGCGGCAGCGCGGGGAAGCTGCCCAGCGCGCGTCGGACTTCCGACACCACGTTCTCGCCGGTCTTGCGCGACGACGCATCGACGGCGATGAAGCCGTGCTCCAGGTCGATCAGCGCGTCGGTGCGCGAGGGTTTGACGAAGGCGCGCGGCAGCAGTTCATGCAGCAGGTCGTCCTTCAGTCGCTTGCGGGTCTTGCCACCGGGCTTGCGGCCTTCCTTCGCCTCGATTTCCTGCAGCTTCTTCTGCAGCAGGTCGTTGACCACGGCGCCGGGCAGGATCTTGTCCTCGCCACCCACGCTCAGCCAGATCGCGTCGTTGATGCGGTGGGACAACGTGTCGTCATTGCGGCCGAACGGCGAGATGAAACCGCGCGAGGACAGTTCGAGTGGGCCGACCGGCTTGAGTACGGCTTCGGGAAGCAGTTCGTCGAGTTGGGAGAAATCCAGCGAAGTCGGGAAGCGGAACAGGGTCAGGTTGCGAAAGAACATCAGGGAATCAGGGTCCGGTAAATGAGGGGGATGCGCGTTGTTGCTTTGCCCGCCGTCCCGGCCAAGACCGGGATCCATTCTGCTTCTGCTGTCCGTCAGCCCGCTGGAGCGCAACTGCAAGGATCCAGCTTTTGCCAGGATGACGGCGGGCGTGTGGCGAGGTCAGGTGTCCTCGTCCGCCGAGGTGGGGTGCGGTTCGCCCGCCAGCCATGCCTGCGCATCGGGCAAGGCGGCGCCGTCGCGGTGGCCCAGGGAGAGGAAATCGAACAGGTTCGGATCGCTGAGCTGCGACGGGCGGATATCGCCCAGCGCGCGCGCGATGGTCTCGATGCGGCCGGGCGTCTCGCGCTCCCACGCATCCATCATCCTCTTGACCTGCTTGCGCTGCAGGTTCTCCTGGCTGCCGCACAGGTTGCAGGGGATGATGGGGAATGCCTTCGCCTCGGCGTACTGGGCGATGTCGTCTTCGCGCACATAGGCCAGCGGGCGGATCACCACGTGCCTGCCGTTGTCGGACAGCAGCTTGGGCGGCATGCCGGAGAGCTTGGCGTGGAAGAACATGTTCAGGAAGAACGTGGCCACCAGGTCGTCGCGGTGATGGCCCAACGCGATCTTGGTGAAGCCGTTCTCCTCGGCGTAGCTGTACAGCGCGCCACGGCGCAGGCGCGAGCACAGCGAACACATGGTCTTGCCTTCCGGGATCACCCGGCTGACCACCGAATACGTGTCCTGCTCGATGATGTGGTACGGCACGCCCGCACGTTCTAGGTATTCCGGCAGCACGTGCTCGGGAAAGTCCGGCTGCTTCTGGTCCAGGTTGACCGCGACCAGTTCGAAGCTGACCGGCGCCTTCTTCTGCAGTTGCAGCAGGATGTCCAGCATCGTGTAGCTGTCCTTGCCTCCGGACAGGCACACCATGACCTTGTCGCCCTCCTCGATCATGCCGAAGTCGGCGATCGCCTGGCCCACCTGGCGGCGCAACCGCTTGGCCAGCTTGCCCTGTTCGTGCGCGGCGCGGCGCGGATCGGCGGCAGGGCGGCGCAGGACGGGGTCGGGCAAGGGCAGGACGGTACTCATGGACGTCATTGTACCGGGGTGCGGTGACGCCCTTGCCGCCGCCGGTGTACGCTCGCCGCGTGGAGATCAGCAACCCCGCCGACATCACCCAGAAGGTCACCGAACTCAAGCTCGAGCACCGCGAGCTGGACGAGGCGATTGCGCGCCTGGTGGATGATGCCGACGCCGACGAGGTGGCGATCAAGCGCCTGAAGAAGCGCAAGCTGTGGCTGAAGGACTGCATCGCGCGGCTGGAGAGCGCGTTGATTCCCGACGAGCCGGCCTGAGCCCGCGCGCCGCGCGACAGCCCGGATCTGACGCTGTGCGTCACCCCCTGCCGGCGCGGACGCGTGCGTCCCGCACGTCGGGGTCGCCAGAAGCCTGAAATACCCGTCCGTGGCCCCCGTGGTTCCCTTCCGGGGCGATCGGCACAGTTGGCCCGATGCTTGCTTGATTTCCCGGCGTGGGGGTTTTCCCTACGACTGACCGTTTGCCGTCCTGCCGGCGCCGCGGTTCCCAATGACTGGCTGCGTGCGCCTCCGGCGCCGGGGCGAGGGAGTGGCATGGAGCAGGACAAACCGTTCAATCACCGCACGCCATCGTCGGCCCGCGAGGCACGACTGGTGGCAGCGTCGGCGGACGAGGCGATGGCCGGGCTGGGCCTGCGCACGCATCGCTTCGCGCCGGGCGATTCCCTGGGCGACGTGCCGCGCCTGCGGCGCGAGGTGTATTTCCACGAGCGGGGCCAGTTCGGCGACCGGAGCAAGCGTGTCACCGACGGTCTGGACGCGTGCGGCACCACGCTGGCGGTGGAAAAAGGTACGCAGGCGATCGCCACCCTGCGCCTGCACGACTTCGCGCCGCTGGCCGTGCAGGTGGAGTACGGCAGCCTGTTCCAGATCGACGCCTTCGCGCGCTCCTGGCCCCTGGCGCAGGTCGCGGTGGGTACGCGTTTCGCCGTGCAGGCCGACCAGCGCAGCAAGCCGGTGGTGGACCGGTTGATGGAAGAGGCGTACCGCTGGGCGCAGGAAAACCGCATCCAGTTCTGTCTGCTGGCATGCGAGCCGTTCCTGCACGATGTGTTCGAGCACTATGGCTTCCGCGAGTACCTGCCCCCGGCCATCCTGCCGGGCGGCGTGGACCTGCTGCGGATGGTGCTGGTGATCGAGGACGAGCCCTATCTGTCCGAATGCGGCTCGCCGCTGCACCGCCTGATACGCGATCCCTCGCGCGCATTGCCGGCGAAGGCATGGCTGACGCGCTCGTTCAATGCGGTGTCCTGAGCGGCGCCGCCATGCGGAAACGAAACCGGCTGGTCAGCTCCCGCATGATGCGGCGGGCATGACCATCAGCTTCCGGTAGCAGGACCTCAGTCCGGCGGCGTCGGTGTCGGCTCGGCCGGTTTGGCGGCTTCCGGACTGACCTTCTCGATGGTGTGGCGCAGTTCGCGGCCGAGGATGGCCTTGGCGTCGCGTGCCCAGGCGTCCAGGCGTTCGTCGAACAGCAGCTTGCTGTTCTCGTCGGGCCACACCAGTTTCAGTTCGCGCAGTTTCTGGATGAAGCCGCGGAACAGGGTCTTGTCGAAGAATTCCGGCGCGGCGGGCGCGTACAGCAGGCTCAGGCGCTGTGCGGCCTGCTGGCACAGGCTCTCCAGCTCGGCGGCGCCCAGCGTGCCCGGGCCGTTCTTCACCAGTACCGAGATGGCGATGTAGTAGCGCTCGAACGCCTGCTGCAGCGAGTGGCCGATCGCGCGCAGGCGGAACACTTCGTCGGTCTGGCCGGCGCTGCGCGCCAGGATGCCACCATCGTCGTCGTTGACCTGCTGCAGCAGGCCCTCGCGGATGAACACCTCGATGGTGCGTTCCATGCGTTCGGCGAACTCGTCCTCGCTCCATGGCAGGAACAGCTCTTCCTGCAGGAACGGATACAGCGTGCGGCCCAGGCGCAGCACGCCGGCACGGCTCATGCGGCGGTTGTTCTGGAAGCAGCAGGCGATCCACGACGAGGCCGTGAACAGGTGCAGCACGTTGTTGCGGTAGTAGCTCAGCAAGACGGCAGTATCGTCGTCCACGCTCAGCACATCGCCCAGCGGATGCTTGATCCGCTGCAGCATGTTGATCTCCTCGGCATGGGAGATGATGCGGTCGGGCGAGTGCGGGGTGACGGTCACGCGGTCGGAATACGGCAGTTCCGCCAGCAGCGTCTTGGACAGTTCGATCTGAGCGATCAGGTCGGCTTCGCCCATCGCGTGCTTGGGCGTGGACAGCAGCGCCAGCGCCAGCAGGTTGATCGGGTTCACGTCGGCGGCGCGGTTGATGTTGACCTGGATCTGCTGGGCCAGCGCATCCACGATCTCGGACAGCCACGCGGGCTTTTCCTCTTCGCCCACCGGCGTGCCGTCCCACTCGGGCGCGTACTTGGCCAGGGCGTCGTTCAACGGAATGGGTTCGCCGAAGTTCACCACCACCTGGCCGTAGTTCTGCCGCAACACCTTTGGGATGCCCCACAGCACGGCCCAGATGGATTCCTTTTCCTTCGGCCTGCCACTCAGTTCGTCCAGGTAGCTGGTGCCTTCGAGCAGCTTTTCGTAACCGATGTAGACCGGCTGGAACAGCACCGGCTTGCGCGGCTGGCGCAGGAACGCGCGCAGCGTCATCGAGATCATGCCGCCCTTCGGCGGCAGCAGCCGGCCGGTGCGCGAGCGTCCGCCTTCGATGAAGTATTCCAGTGAGTAGCCGCCGGACACCAGCTGCGCCACGTATTCGGTGAACACCGCCGAGTACAGCGGGTTGCCGCGGAAGCTGCGGCGCATGAAGAACGCGCCGCCCTTGCGCAGCAGCGTGCCCACCACCGGCAGGTTGAGGTTGATGCCCGCCGCGATGTGCGGCGGCACGATGCCGCGTTCGTACAGCAGGTACGACAGCAGCAGGTAGTCCATGTGGCTGCGGTGGCAGGGCACGTAGACGACTTCGTGGCCGGGCGCGGCTTCCTTGAACTTGTCCAGGTGGTGGACCAGCACGCCGTCGTAGATCTGGTTCCAGACGTGACTCAGGAGGAAGCTGGCCGAGCGGACCACCGGGTTGGAGTAATCGGCGGCGATTTCCCAGGCATACGCGTGCGCCTTCTTCCACGCGTCCTCGGGCTTGGACTTGTCGCGGCGTGCCTGCTCGACGATGGCTTCCTTCACCGGTTCGGCGGCCAGCACCTGGTCCACCAGCAGGCGGCGCGTGGACAGGTCGGGGCCGATGATGGCTTCGCGGATGCGGTGGAAGTGCGTACGCAGCACGCGCGACAGCTTGCGCACGGTGCGTTCCGGTTCCAGGCCTTCATCGACCGTGCCGCGCAGCGAGACGGGCGGCGCGAACCGCACGATGGTGCCGCGGCCGTTGAGCAGGATCGCCAGCAGGCGGCGGAAGCGGCCGACGATGGCCCAGTTCTCGGAGAACAGCACCGAGAACCAGCCGCTCTGCTTGTCCGGCGCGCGGCCGACGAAGATCGACACCGGCACCAGTTGCACGTCCAGCCCGGGGTTGGCCCGATGCGCCTGCAACAGCTTGGCCAGCGAACCGGAATGGGTCTTGGCGCTGACCTGGTCGGGGATCAGTGTGCTGGCGTTGCGGCGCGACAGCGCCACGTAGGCGCGCTTGCGGCCGAGCGGGTTGCCGCCGACCGGCAGCGGTACCAAGGGCGAGGGCAGGCCGGCATCGCGGCAGGCGCGGTCCAGGATCAGCGCATTGGACAGGCCGTAGTCTTCCAGCACGTAGCAGACCGGGCGTCCGTCCAGCAGGCCACCCGGCGATTCGGGTTCGATGTTCAGTGCCAGCCACGGATCGGCCACTCGGCCGAGCAGGCGCGCCCACAACGGCCGCTTGGCCTGGCGATGGGCGGGCGGCGTCATCGGGACACCCGCCGTGACGGGCGCATCGGCGACCACCTGGGTGTCCGGGGTGTTTCCGGGCGCGGCGGGGTCCGTCGCACCCGGGGTCTTCTCCGGCGGCGTCGGTTTCGGGGCGTCCGGGAACGGCAGGGGATTCTGTTCAGGCATCCGGCGCATTATGGCGCACGCCCGTGACCGGCTGGGAAGCGGTTACAGGTTCAGGCAGGCGCCCTCTGTCCATCGGGACCGGCCAGGTGGGCCCTGCGACGGCAACAGGGTTCCCGGGTGCGCGGATGCCACTGCCTAGGGCGTCGGGCCGCCACTGCCCGGCGGCGGGCCCGGAGGGGTATCGATTGCAGGTGGCGCGACCGGAGGCGCAGGCACTGCCTTCAGCACGCCCTCGGCATGGCGGAGGTAGTCGGTCAGGTACCACTGCCCGCCGCGCCGGGTCAGGCTGACCACGGTGTCGATCTCGCGTTCGGCCAACGGATAGTGGATCCGCACCGTGGCGGTGTCGCCCTTCTGTTCGACCAGGCCGGTGCGCAGGTCGGCGAAGGTCGCATCCAGGGGCAGCCCGTAGCGGGCGAAGCTGGCCTTGGTCTCGATGAAGAAGGGCGTCAGCCGCTGCAGGCTGGCCTGCATGCCGGCCTGGCTCAGGGCGTCTTCGCTGGTCAGGCCGCTGGTGCGGGCGGCGGGTGCGAGCCGGGCCAGCGTGGTCCGTGCCAGCGCCGGGTCGCCCAAGGGCGCCTGTTGCGCCCACTCGCCCAGCGCGGCGATGACCTGCGCGTAGTGGTCGCGTTCTTCCTGCGTGTAGTCGCCTTCGTTCTTCACGTACTGCACGCCGAACAGGCCCAGCGTGCGCGCGGCCTCCTTCAGGTCCCGGTCCTGCCGCCCGAACTGTCGGTCGAAGCTGCGTTGCAGCGTCTTTTCCGAATCCTTTGCGGCCAGCGCGGCCAGCATCGGCACCAGCTTGTCGTCCAGTGGCAGCTCGGTCAGCGGCCAGCGACTGTGGCCCTGTCGCCAGGCAGCGTCCAACCGTGCATGCACGTCAGCGGGAACGGCGTCGCGCGCGAAGGCCACCAGGTCGTTGCGCTGCAGGTGGGTTGCCAACTGGCGCACGGCGGCGGCGGGTTCGCTGGCGGCGCCGGCCAGCTCTTCGGGTTCGCGTTTGCAGGCGGCCAGCAGGACAAGCGACAGCCCGAAGGCGGCCAGCGCGCGTAGCAGGGACGCGGACGGCGTGGACATGATGCGGTGACTCCCCAGTCTTCCCGCATCTTCACGTCAGTCGGGGGAGAGCGGCAAGCATGGCCGTCGCAACTTGCCTTGCGGGCAATAAAAAAGGAGGCCGGGTGTCTTGCGACGCCGCGGACCTCCTGAAGTCCGACCGAAGCCGGAGGACGAAGTGTTGTGGCACATCTCCGGCCGAAGGCCGGATGCGCACAGCCTACCTGCGCCCGAATGCTAAGGCAATACCTGAAATAACTTGATTTATCTTATTGATTTTATTGGAGTGCCTGGACGATCTCGACCTGAATGGCCTCGGCTGCCGAGCGCGGATCGCTCGCCTTGCTGATCGGCCGGCCCACCACGATCGCGTCCGCGCCCAGCGCGAACGCTTCGGCCACGCCGACGGTGCGCTTCTGGTCGTCGCCTGCCGGCCCCCCCGGCCGGATACCGGGACACACGATGGAGAAATCGGGACCGGTGGCGGCGCGGATCATGCCGGCCTCCTGGCCGGAGCAGATCACGCCATCGATGCCGGCACCCTGCGCCGCAAGCGCGCGCTGGACGACGATCCTGGCCGGATCATCGCTGGCGATGCCCATGGCGCGCAGGTCGCCGCCGTCCATCGAGGTCAGCACGGTCACCGCGAGCAGCCGCAGGTCGCCGCCCCGGGCCTCGGCGGCGGCTTCCATCATCCCGGCGTGCCAGCCATGGATGGTCGCGTAGGTCACCGGCCAGCGCGACAGGCCACGGATCACGCCGGCCACGGTGGCGGGGATGTCGAAGAACTTCAGGTCGACGAACACGCGCTTGTCGCGGCGAGCGAGCTCGTCCAGCACGGTGAAGTAGTCGCCGCTCGCCAGCAGCTCCATGCCGATCTTGTAGAACTGCACCGCATCGCCCAAGCGGTCCACCCAGGCCAGCGCGTCGGCGCCGGAGGGTGCGTCCAGCGCGAAGATCAGTCGCTCGCGCGCGGTCAGCGCGACCGGGCCACGCGGACTCACGGCGCGTAATCCAGCGCGTCGCGCTTGGCCTGCGTGCGTGCGGCGGGTGGCTGGTCCCAGGCGTTGTTGAACAGCGCCGGCTCCCACGAGCCGTAGGTCGGGTTGGGCAGCATCCACCAGCGCTCGCCGAACCAGTCGTCGTATTCGTCGAACAAGGCCTGGCGGCCGTCGCGGGTGTTGGCTTCCACCTGCACGAAGTCACCGATCTGGTCGCCGAACTGCATAAGCACGCGGTACTGCTGCCCGGCCAGGCGGCGCCGACAGTTCTTCTCGCTGCCGTTCTGCTCGCAGCCTTGCAGCACCGTGCCCAGGCCGAGGAACACGCTGTCGTCGGCCACGGGCAGGCCCGCTTCGCGCAGGTTGGCCAGCGTGGCCTCCTTCAGGTGCACGGCGCGGTTCGAGATATACAGGATGGTCACGCCCTTCTCGGCAGCGGCCTTGGCGAAATCCACCACGCCCGGCAGCGGCTTGGCCTTCTTCTCGGCCACCCACTGGTCCCAGCTGATCTCGTCGTATTCCTTGCCGTCCCGGATCAGGCGGGCCTGGTAGGGCGAGTTGTCCAATACCGTCTCGTCCACATCCATCACCACGGCCGGCTTCAGTCCGGTGGCGGCGTTGCCGCGCTCGTCGGGCACCAGCGCATCCCAGTTCTTTTCCTTCAGTGCGGCATCCAGGTGATCGGCAGCGGCGCGGAAGGTCTGGGTGGTGATGGCGCGGTATTCCACCGAGGTCTGCACCCACGCCACCGCGTTGAGGTTGTCGTGCGCGCCGGTGGGCTTCGCCGGTGTCGTGGCCGTGGGGGGTGCCGTGGCTTCGGCGGGCGCAGCTGCGGGTTCGGTGCGCTTGCACGCGGACAGGGTCAGCAACGAAGCCGCCAGGCCGGCGGCGAGCAGGGAAACGCGCATGGGCAATCCGGTCTTCTAGGTGCGTGGATTCTAGCGGACCTGTGTTGCAGTCGGTGTCCGGCGCCGTCCGGGACACGGGTTATCCTGCACGCCCTCGCATCCGACAACTGTTTCCCCATGGAAGACACCGCGCCCGTACTGAATGCCGCCGAGGCCCGTTTGCTGGGCTGCCTGATCGAGAAGGAAGCCACCACGCCGGAGACCTATCCGCTGACGGTCAACGCCGCGCAGGTCGCGGCCAACCAGAAGACCGCGCGCGATCCGGTCATGGCGCTGGACCATGGCGCGGTGAACCACGCGTTGCGTCAGCTGGAGCAGAAGGGGTTGGCGAAGCAGGTGTTCTCCTCGCGCGCCGAGCGCTACGAGCATCGAACGGCGGCCTTCTTCGGCATTCCGCAACAGCAGGCGGTGCTGCTGGGCTTGCTGATGCTGCGCGGCGCGCAGACCGTGCACGAACTGCTCGCGCGCAGTGAGCGGCTGTGCAAGTTCGCCGATGCCGATGACGTGCGCCATCACCTCGAACGCCTGATCCAGCGCGAGCCTGCGCTGGTCGTGCAGATCCCGCGCGGGCCCGGCCAGCGGGAAGATCGTTACATGCATCTGCTCAGTGGACCGGTGGACGTGGCGGCGATCGCGGCACGGCTGCCGTCGGCTTCGCTCGCTGGCGAACCCGCGAATGCAGAACTCGAAGCACGCGTCGCGGCCCTGGAGGGCGAGGTCGCCGCCTTGCGCGAACAATTGGCCGGCCTGCTTGCGACGCGCGAAAGCTGAGCGTCAGCCTTCTTCCGGTACCAGCGCCAGCAGATCGGTCACGCCCACATCCACGCCTGCCTGCGACAGCAGCGTGGTGACCTGCCCACGGTGATGGGTCTGGTGGTTGAACAGGTGCGTGAGCAGGCCTTCGGCGCTGCGCGTGAAGGCCGTTCCCTTCGTGTTGACATAGGTCAGGCGGGCTGACAACTGCGTCGGCGTGAGGGTGCCCACCCATCGCAGGATCATGGCGTCCAGCCAATCGCGCCGCTCGCGCAGCACGGAAAGCGTCTGGTACGGCATGGCATCCAGCGCCGTCGGCATCGGCGTGTCGTCCAGCGCCGCAAGCACTGCGGCAGCGCCGGGCGCAGCAGCGAACCGCTTGAGCCAGATCGTGTCGGTGACGACCAGATGGTTGAGCGTACCGAGGATGGAGCCGAAGAAGGCGCCACGATCCGCAGCCAGCGTGTCATGCGGCAATGTCGCCACCGCATCGTACAGGCGCCGGTTCATCCATTGGTTGTACGACGCCAGCAGTGTCAGTCGTGCATCGCTCGCCATGTGCATGTTTCTCCCGTACTTCTCACATTCCTGCTTTCGCATTGATCGCACATCTGGCGCGCGGGAAATGAGAGAGCAGGTTCATGTGAATATCTTCCAGCGATGATTGCAGGCACCGCCAACCCACGCTAACGTCGGCATCGCCGACAGGCTAGGAATGCCATCATGGAACGACGCCTTCTCCGGAGCTTCGCTACCAGCGCGCTGATCTCCGTTGCCACGACAGGATGCCACGCCACCATGTCCACACCACCACCTTCCAGTGCTCCCACGGAATCGCCGGAAGGCGGGTACAGCAATGTGGGGGCGGAGTGGCCGCTGAAGTTCAGGGCACACAGGTTCAGTGTGTCGACGTACAGCACGTATGGCTGTCGCGTGGTGTATGGCGGCAGGGTGCGCGCCGATGATCCCGAGGCGAAGTTGCAGTCTTCATCCGAAGCGCTGGGGTCGCGGTATCCCGACAACATGACAGCAAGCATGGGACCCATCGGCAACTTTCCGCCGCCCGCCAAAGTTACGTGGCGATCGAGGGACGGGACCCCGCTTGAGGCGGAGATCGATATCGGCGAGATCTTCAAGGATGAGCTTATCCGCCACCATGTTGCACGGGAGGATGCGCTGGATCCGGCATCAAGCGGAACGCCCGGGATCATTCTCGAAGTCAACGACCGCACCATCAATGTGTACATGCGGGACATGATTGCGTTGAAGAAGCCCCGGTTCCTGGATCGCCCTCATAGTGATTTCCGCGATGATCTGATCAAGGTATTCAGTCGCACCTACTGAGCAAGGAGTGCTCGTCATGGGTTCAAGTCAGTCAGGCCGCCGCGATGGTGGCGTGGACGTGGAACTGGCAGGTGAAGTCGGCCGCGACAGCTATGATGCAGCGGAGAATGATGTTGGGCACATGCGCATTCCAGTGCTGCTGCACAGCGACCGACCACATGAGCGACTCTATGTTGCGGCGATGGATGGAACCGGGAACAGTCTGTTCGACGACAAGCAGGAGAGCTGGAGCGCCGTAGCGAAGATCCATCTTCAGCTCAGGGCGCTTGAGGACGAGGGGGTCCGCAACATTGCGACAGGCTACGTCGAAGGCACCTACACCCAAAATGGGCTCCTGAAACTGCCGGAGAAGTGGTCGGACGGCCGCTTCGGCCATAGCTTCGACGAGCGGGTCGAGACAGCCTATCTGCAGCTCTGCCTGCAGGCCAAGAAATGGATCGAAGAAGATCCCCAAGCGCAGATCCGGATCGCAGGTGTCGGGTTCAGTCGCGGGGCGGAGGAAATTGCCGCCCTGCAGCATGGTGCACGAGCGGGGGATCCGTGACCCGCTGGGTGCGCAGGTCGAGCGCGACGATGAGGAGCTCGTCACACGCATCCGGTACGCCGACCGTCCGCTGCTGGTCGAACCCGGCAGGACGTTGCAGGTAGCCCTGCTGCTGGACCCCGTCGGTACGGGCGTGGAGGAGCATGATCGGCGGCTGCCACCTTCGACCCTGTCCACACTGCAGATCACGGCACAACATGAGCGCCGCGACCTTTTCCCATCCAGCGAGCATGTGCCGTCGGGTTTCAGTGAAGACCATCGCAACTACAACGCATGGGTGGCGGGCAGCCATAGCGACATCGGCGACACGTATCAGCGCAACGGCCTCGGCACGCTGAGCTTCAATCTCGGCGTGGAGTTCCTCAACCGGCTGAGTGACCGGCCCTATCTGGAGAAACGACCCGTTCCCGAGGACGCAGCACAGTTCGTCATCCACCGCTCCGACCAGCACATGGGGGGCCTGTACGGCACGCGCGGTTACGACCGGGACGGCGCGCGTGATCACCTGGACGATCTCGCGCCCGGGCATATATGCCGGCGCGGCGTGGTCGACGATTGCAATCGCAAGGAGCCGATCGACGAGGCGCTCGATGCGCGGGTCGAGCGCCGTACCGGGCCATCGTTGCGGGCGCCCGGGCAGGCTGGGGACGCTGATGTTGACCACGCAGGGGATCGGTCCGCCTGGCCCGGGCTGAATGAGATCGTGCAGCGGGCGTCCCGGGCAGGAGCAGCAAACGGCGGTGACCCGATGTCGGCGGTCGTCAGCGAATACCTTCGTGGCCCGTGGGCCCGTCAGTTCCAGGCGGATGTCGCGAGGGAACTGGCGGCGAGGGAGGAGCAGCCGCTGCACGTGGCGCCCCCACAGCCGCCACCCGCAGAACCCGCCCGCGAACCGCCCGCGCTGGTGCGTTGAGCGCGCCAGGCGCGGGTCAGCGTTTCTCTTCCATCAACCCCACCAGGTTGTCGTCCGGATCGCGCAGGAAGCCGGTCCAGAGTTCGTGGTCCGGCATGCGTGCGGCGAGTTGCGGTGGCCGCTCCTCCGTCGCGCCGCGCGCGACCAGCGCCGCCTGGGTGGAGACGATGTCCTGCACCGTGAAGTAGAGGATCGAGTTCGCGCCCACCGCACCGGCGCCCTGCGGCGTGGTCAGCATCAGCCGTACGCCGCCGGCATCGAGGAATGCCAGCTGTGCTGCGGGCTGGAACAGGAACGCCAGCCCCAGTGCATCGCGATAGAAGCCCAGCGCGGCCTCCACATCGCTGACGGTGATCGCGATCTGACGGATCTCGGACAGGTGCGGTGTCATCGGCAAGCCCTGTCAGTAAGTCGAGGGGAAGACATCACCCGGGGCGCCGGCTGCTGCGCAGCAGGAAGAGGCTGCCGATGAGCATGCCGACCAGGGCCGTTGCCAATCCCAGCCCGAGACCCACGGCCACATCGGCGACGGCCAGGCCGGGGCCTTCCACGCCATGGCGGGCATCCAGTCCGAGCCGCACGAGGACCGCGGCCGGCACTGCCATCGCGATCAGCAGCCACAGCGGCAGGAAACGTCCGGTGCCGAATGCGCGCAGCAGCATGGCCACCGCGCCGACCGCCACCAGTCCTGGACCGTAGAGGGCGCGCGGCAAGCCGGCGAGTTCCGGCGCGAGTTGCCAGTAGGGGAAGCCCACGCCGACGAAGGCGATCAGGAATCCGACCCACCGCCATATCCTGCTGTCGCGTGTCATGTCGCGCTCCGCCTGCCTGCGATGCCGCGCAGCGTAGCGCAAGCGCGGGGGGCGTGGGTCAGTCGAACATCGCCTGGATCGCCGCCAGGCCGGCGCTGGCCCGTTCTTTCTTGCGTTCCGCGTCGGCGGCGGGATCGGCGCCATCGCGCTGGAGTTCGTCGGCCGGCAGTTCGTCGATGAAGCGGCTGGGCTGCAGGCGCAGACGTTCGCCGAAGCGGCGCGTCTCGCGATTGTGGCTCAGCCACAGCTGTTCCTTCGCGCGGGTGATGCCCACGTACATCAGGCGCCGCTCCTCCTGCAGGTTGCCTTCCTCCACGCTGGTCTCATGCGGCAGCGTGCCGTCCTCGCAACCGACGATGAAGACGTAGCGGAACTCCAGTCCCTTCGCCGCATGCAGGCTCATCAGGCGCACCTGGTTGCCGCCGTCGTCCTTGTCGTTGCGCGACAGCAGCGCGAGCTGGGCGGCGAGGTCGCCGGCCGAACTGCCACGCGGGCCCCCTTCGAACCAGTCCGCCAGTTCGTCCAGGTTGGCGCGGCGACGCTGGAACGAGGCTTCGTCCTTGCACTGCGCGCGCAGGTCGGCGAGCAGGCCGGAGCGTTCGCTCAACCGGCGCACCAGGTCGGCCGGTGGCAGTTCCTCGGCATGCCGGCGCAGGTCGCGGATGATGTCGACGAAGGCACTGAGGCCGTTGGCTGCGCGCGGTGGCAGCGCCTTCAGCGCGCCCATCGACTCGGCTGCGCGCGACAACGGCAGGTGCGCGTGCTGCGCCATCTCGGCCAGCTTCGCCAGCGAGGTCGCACCGACTTCGCGCTTCGGTGATTGCACTGCGCGCAGGAAGGCCGCGTCGTCGTCCGGATTGACCAGCAGGCGCAGCCACGACATCGCGTCCTTCACTTCCTGCCGCTCCAGGAACGCGGTGCCGCCGGTCAGGTGATAGGGGATGCGCAGCAGCTGCAACGCCTTCTCCAGCGCGCGCGACTGGTGGTTGCCGCGGAACAGGATGCAGAAGTCGCTCCACGCCGCGCTCTTGGACGCATGCACGAACGAGATCTCGGCGGCCACCTTCTCCGCCTCGTGCTCGTTGTCGCGGCATTCCCACACGCGGATGCGCTCGCCATCCGCCTGGTCGCTCCACAGCTTCTTGGGGTGCTCGTGCGGGTTGTTGGCGATCAGCGCATTCGCCGCGCGCAGTACGCGGTTGCTGCAGCGGTAGTTCTGCTCCAGCTTGACGATCTGCAGTGCCGGGTAGTCCTTCGCCATCTGCAGCAGGTTGTCGGGGTTCGCGCCGCGCCATGCATAGATGCTCTGGTCGTCGTCGCCCACGCAGGTGAAGTCGCCGCGCTCGCCGGCGATGGCCTTGAGCAGGCGGTACTGCGCGTCGTTGGTGTCCTGGCATTCGTCCACCAGCAGGTAGCCGATGCGCTCCCGCCACGCGGCGACGATGTCGGGGTTGTTCTCGAGCACCTGCACCGGCAGCCGGATCAGGTCGTCGAAGTCCACCGCATTGAACGTGGTCAGCCGGTCCTGGTAGCGCTGGTACAGCAGTGCGGCTTCCTTCTCGCGGTTGGTGCGCGCTTCGGCAAGGGCCTCTTCGGGCGACAGGCCGGCGTTCTTCGCGCGGGAGATCAGGTTCTTCGCCGCTTCCACGTCGTCGGGCTTGGCGCCGTACATCAGGTCCTTGACCTGTGCGTTGGCGTCGTCTGCGTCGAAGATGGAGAAGCCGCGCTTCAAGCCCACCGCCGCGTGTTCGATCTGCAGGAACTTCAGCCCCAGCGCATGGAACGTGCAGATGGTCAGCCCTTCGGCCGCGTCGCCCTTGATCCGCTTGGACACGCGCTCGCGCATTTCCTTGGCGGACTTGTTGGTGAAGGTGATCGCCGCGATCCGGCGCGCCGGGAAATGGTTGCCGGCGATCAGGTGCGCGATCTTCTCCACGATGACGCGCGTCTTGCCGCTGCCGGCGCCCGCGAGCACGAGCAGGGGGCCCTTGCTGTGAAGGACGGCGGCGCATTGGGGGGGGTTGAGACCGTGCATGGGAGTACTTCTGCGTAGGCCATCAGTTTACAGACAACGGCGCCCTGCTTCTCCTAGCATGTCGACACTCCAGGCTTCCGGATGCAGGCGTATCGCCATGAATGCCCTCCGTTGCTGTGTGCTGGTCATGGTGGCCCTGTTGCCGATGCGGCCGGCGACGGCCCAGGAGCCGAAGCTCGATCAGGCGGTGTTGACCGAAGGCTTCCTGGCCGCGCACCCGGACCTGCGCTGGCGGTCTGAGGGCGCGCGCGCTTACGAACGGCAGGACTATGCCGGCGCGCTGGAACGGTTCAAGCGCGCGGCTTTCCATGCCGACAAGCCCTCGCAGGCGATCATCGCGGACATGTACTGGCAGGGCACCGGCGTCGCGCAGGATCGCGCCATCGCCTACGCATGGATGGACATCGCGGCCGAGCGGCTCTATCCGGACTTCCTCGCCCAGCGCGAGGTCTACTGGGCGCGACTGGACGACGTGCAGCGCAAGGAGGCCATCGAGCGCGGGCAGGCGATCCTGGCCGAATACGGCGACGAGGCGGCCAAGCCGCGGCTGGAGAAGATCCTGCGGCGGGCCATGCGCAGCATGACCGGCAGCCGCGTCGGCTACGTGGGCAACCTCACCATCATTCCCCACACCGGGCCGCTGGCCGGCACCGGCATGACGGTGCGGGGCGACCAGTATTACGACCGCAAGTACTGGCAGCCCGAGCACTACTGGCGGCTGCAGGACGCGATCTGGAAGGCGCCCATGAGGGGCAAGGTCGACGTGGGCGAGGTGGAGCCGGTGAAGGCGCCCGAAGGCGGATAAGCGGGAAGCCCGCCCGTTTTACAATGGCGGCATGGCCAAGCTCTATTTCTACTATTCGGCGATGAACGCCGGGAAGACCACCACGCTGCTGCAGTCGGCGCACAACTATCGCGAGCGCGGCATGCGCGTGGCGATTCTGACTCCGCGGCTGGATGACCGTGCGGGAGCCGGCGTGGTGGCGTCGCGCATCGGCCTGCGTGCCGATGCGGTGGCGTTCGAGCGCGAGGATGACCTCGAGCGCCTGATTCGCGATGACATCGCCGCGCACGGCAAGCTCGACTGCGTGCTGGTGGACGAAGCGCAGTTCCTCAGTCGCGCGCAGGTCTGGCAACTCAGCGAAGTGGTGGACGCGCTGCGCATCCCCGTGCTGTGTTACGGACTGCGCACCGATTTCCGCGGCGAGTTGTTCGAAGGCAGCCAGTACCTGCTGGCCTGGGCGGACGAGATGAGCGAGATCAAGACCATCTGCCACACCGGCAAGAAGGCGATCATGACCGTGCGGGTCAACGAGCAGGGGCTCGCCGTGCAGGATGGGCCGCAGGTGGAGATCGGCGGCAACGAACGCTATGTGTCGGTCAGCCGCGCGGAGTTCAAGAAGATCGCGCGCGGCGAGGGGCGCATCGATCCTCAGCAGCCCGGGTTGCCGCTGGAGTGAACGGCCTCAACGGCAGGCGGCGCGCAGGTCGGCGACTTCGCGCGGAATGATGCCGCCGTCGGGCAGCGCGCTGCGCAGTTCTCCCGCGAGGGCATCCAGCTCACGACGCGCGCGCTCCTTCTCGCCCATGCCGCAACGCGCTTCGGCCAGATAGGCCCGTGCGAGCCAGCGCAGCTTGGGCGCTTCGC
Source organism: Pseudoxanthomonas sp. 97-1-1 (assembly GCF_057773125.1). Classification (NCBI taxonomy): domain Bacteria; kingdom Pseudomonadati; phylum Pseudomonadota; class Gammaproteobacteria; order Lysobacterales; family Lysobacteraceae; genus Pseudoxanthomonas; species Pseudoxanthomonas sp. 97-1-1. The sequence continues at coordinate 557,435 of NZ_JBYMTJ010000004.1, forward strand.
TGCCGCCGCCCTCGTGGCGCGTCAGTCCTTCCAGCGAGGCGATGGCGTCCTGTGGCCGCCCCAGCCGCGTCTGGTGGCGGGCCATGGACAATTCGGCGAACCAGGTGCGCGGATGCTCCGGACCGAAGCCCACGCGGGTCAGGCGCACGGCGCGGTCGAAGCGTTCGCTGGCGCCCCGCAGGTCGCCCTTGGCCGCCAGCACTTCGCCGATCATGCGGTCCGTCTCGCCGATCAGCGCATGGCTGGCGCCGATGGTCGTCACCCGCATCTGCCGCGATTCTTCCAGTGCCGCGAGCGCCTCGTCGTGGCGGCCGGCGCTGTGCAGCACCATGCCGTAGTTGAACAGCCCACCGGGCAGGATCTGCAGGCTCTCGTTGCTGCGCCAGATGGCGACGGCCCGGGCGACATTGCGTACCGCCGTGTCGTTGTCGCCGCGCTCCCAGGCGATGATGCCCATCGAGTTCCAGCTCGATGCCGTGTCGCGATGCTGCGGGCCCAGCGACTCCAGCGTCATCGCGTGCAGGCGGCGGAGTTCCTCGTCGGCTTCGCGCAACCGGCCCAGGTCGACCTGCACGGCTGCGATATGGCGGCGCAGGGCCTGGGTGAGCGGATGGCGCGCGCCGTGGATGTCCTCGGACAGCTCACGTGCGTGCTGGAACGAGGCCAGCGCCGCATCCGTATCGCCGCGGTTGCGGTACAGCAACGCCAGGCTGCGCTGGATCTCGATGGCCAGCGTATGACGTGCATGGCCGTGTGCCTGCAGGTGTGCCAGTGCGGCACGGTAGCCGCGCGCGCCGGCATCGGCGTTGCCCAGTTCGACATCCAGCTGGGCCAGGTCGCGCATGTTTTCCGCAACGCCCGCTTCGTCCTTCAGGCTGCGGCGGATCTCCAGCGAGCCGTCGAACATCTGGCGCGCCACCTGCTTCTCGCCTGCATCGGCACGGCAGCGTCCGTTCTGCGACCTGAACTCGGCTACCGGAAGCGGCAATCGGGAATCGAGCGAGGCCAGCCGCGCCTCCATCGGTGCCATCACCTGCACGCACTGGCGCGAACGCCCGAGCAGGCGCAGCACGCGCCCGTGCTGGGTCGCGGCCTGCAGGCGCAGGCTGTCGGGCGCATCGTTGGTCGTCGCGAGTACCCGCGCCTGCTTTTCCAGCAGCGCCAGCGATTCGTGGTAGTCGCCCAGGCCCAGCCGCAGGCGGGCGATCACGCCCAGCAGCTCGGCCTGGGCGCGCGGCTGGTTGGCGAGTTCGCGAGCGCCGCGCCGTTCGCCGGCCGCCAGCAGTTCGCGCGCATCGAAGGTGTTGCCCTGCTGCGACGCGCTGGCGTTGTCGAACAGTCCGATCACGAAGTTCTGCATGGCCTGCGCACGCGCCGCCTCGCGCATCGCCTGGCGGCCCTGCCAGATGCTCACCGCCAGCGCGGTCAGCAGCACCGCGGCCGCCAGCCCGCCGAAGGCGAGTGTCCAGCGCTGCCGGATGAGGTACTTGTGCAGCCGATAGCCCATGCTCTGGGGACGCGCCAGCACGGGGCGCCCCTCGATGTGCCGCCGCAGGTCCTGCGACATCGCTTCGACGGACGGATAGCGCTGCTCCGGTGCCTTCTGCAAGGCCTTCAGCGCGATGTTGTCCAGGTCGCCGGCCAGCCTGCGGGCATTGCGGCGGGCATCCGGACACCGGCTGCGGCTGCCATCGGTGGTACGCAGCGTCGCCACCGAGGGTTTCAATGGTTCGACGGCGAGGATCGCCTGCTCCCATTCGGCGTCGGTCTGCCGGCGCAGGCGGTAGGGCTTGGTGTCCGCGATCAGTTCGTACAGCACCACGCCCAGCGAGTACACGTCGGTCATGGTGGTGACGAGCTCGCCGCGCACCTGCTCCGGCGCCGCGTAGTGCAGGGTGAAGGCGCGCACCTCGGTGCGCGGATGCACGGGGGCGGGCTCCGGATCGTCGAGCAGCTTGGCGATGCCGAAGTCCAGCAGGCGCACCTCGCCATTGGGGGTGACGAGGATGTTGGAGGGCTTGAGGTCGCGGTGGACGATCAGGTTCGCGTGCGCGTGGCTGACGGCCGCGCAGATCTGCAGGAACAGGGTCAGCCGGGCGTCCAGGCCGATGTTGTTGGCGAGGCAGTAGTCGGTGATCGACACGCCTTCCACGTATTCCAGAGCCAGATACGGCTGGCCTTCGCCGCCGATGCCGGCGTCCAGCAGGCGCGCGATGTTGGGATGCTCCAGGCGCGCGAGGATTTCGCGTTCGCGGGTGAAGCGCAGGCGCAGGTTGGGATCGGCCAGGCCGGGGCGCAGCAGCTTCAGCGCGACGCGGCGCTGGTACAGGCCGTCCGCGCGCGAGGCCAGCCACACCATGCCCATGCCGCCTTCGCCCAGCATCGATTCCAGCTGGTAGGGCCCCACGCGCATGCCGGGCTTCAGCTGGCCCGGCTTGTCGACCAGGGGCTGGTCGATGAAGTCGTCGCCTTCTTCTTCCAGGGCGAGCAGCTTTTCCAGTTCGCAGGCGGCGTCGGGATCGTCGGCGCGCAGGATTTCCAGCTGTTGCGCGCGCGCGTCCGGGTCAAGCTCCAGCAGGACGTCCAGCAGCGGGGACAGGCGTTGCCAGCGTTCGGCGTCCATCGCAGGGGGCGCGCAGTACGGGTCTCAGCTGTCCTGCATGACCGACAGCAGGAACATGCGCGCCTTCTGCCAGTCGCGCCGGATGCTGCGTTCGGAGCGCTGCAGCAGCTCGGCGATCTCCAGCTCGGACAGGCCGGCGAAATAGCGCATCTCCACCACCTGCGCCAGGCGCTCGTCGGCGGAAGCCAACTTCTCCAGCGCGTCGTTCAGCGCCAGCATGTCTTCGTCCAGGCGCAGGTTGCCTTCCACTTCCTCGGGAATGTCCGCCACGCGCTTGAGGTCGCCGCCGCGCTTGCGCGCCAGCCGGCTGCGGGCGTAGTCCACCACCACGCTGCGCATCGACGAGGCGGCGTAGGCGAAGAAGTGCGCGCGGTCCTCGAATTTGGCCGTGCCGGTCGAGCCAAGCAGCTTCAGGTAGGACTCGTGCACCAGCGCGGTCGCATCCAGCGTGTAGCCGTGCTGGCCAGACAGCTGGCGGCGCGCCATGGTGTGCAGTTCCTGGTACAGCGTGGCCAGCACGCGGTCCAGCGCGGCGCGATCGCCGCTCCGGGCCGAGTCCAGCCACAAGGTGATGTCAGGTGCGTCGGCCATCCGTCTTCCCCACGAGCCAAGGGCGCGAATATAACGTCATTTCTCTCACAGGACGTGATCGTGGCAGGGGCCCGCCCGGGTCGTCAGCGCTGGCAGTACCCGCACCAGACCGTGGTCCGCTGGCCGATGGTGGCCTGCTTCATCGCCCGGCCGCAGCGCGGGCAGGCTTCGCCGCCCCGGCCGTACGCCGACAGTTCCTGCTCGAAATACCCCGGTGCACCGTCCGGATCGAGGAAATCCCGCAGCGTGGTCCCGCCGCGGGTGATGGCATAGGCGAGGATGTCCTTCACGGCCGCCGCCAGCGCCACGTAGCGCTCCCGCGACACCTTGCCGGCCGCGCGCAGCGGTGAGATGCCGGCGCGGAACAGGCTTTCCGCCGCGTAGATGTTGCCCACGCCCACCACCACGGCCTGGTCCATCAGGAAGGTCTTGACGGGCGCCCGTCGGCCGCGGCTGAGCGCGAACAGGTAGTCGCCGTCGAATGCGTCCGACAACGGCTCCGGCCCCAGCCCCTGCAGCAGCGGATGCACCTGGCCGACGGGCTGCCACAGCAGGCAGCCGAAGCGGCGGGGGTCGGTGAAGCGCAGCACGCGGCCGGACCTGCCACGTTCGCCGTCCAGCGCGATGTCCACGTGGTCGTGCGCGCCGACCGGGGTGGTGGCCGGCAGCACGCGCAGGCTGCCGGACATGCCCAGGTGCAGCACCGCGCTGCCTGCGGCGGTGTCCATCAGCAGGTACTTCGCACGGCGCCGCACGGCATCGATGCGCTGGCCGGGCAGTTCGCGCGCCACTTCCGGGGGAATCGGCCAGCGCAGGTCGGGCCTGCGCAACGTCACCGCCTGGATGCGGCGGCCCTCCACGTGGGGCGCCAGGCCACGGCGGGTGGTTTCGACCTCGGGCAGCTCAGGCATGGGCGGGCATCGCGCTGTAGAAGCCGCCTTCGTGACGCACCTGGATCGGTCCGCCGAAGGTCTGGCTCAGTTGCGCGTCCGTCAGCGTCGTGGCGCGGTCGCCGTCCGCGTGGACGGTGCCGTTGCGAAGCAGCAGCACGCGGTCGATCTCCGGAATGATCTCCTCGATGTGGTGGGTCACCAGCACCAGGGTGATGCCGCGCTGTGCCAGGCCGCGCATCAGGTCCAGGAAGTGCTGCCGTGCGACCAGGTCGAGGCCGGCGGTGGGTTCGTCCAGCAGCAGCGCGTCCGGCTCGTGCACCAGCGCCCGCGCGATCAGCACGCGACGCATCTCGCCCGTCGACAGTTCCGCCACCTGGCGGTCGGCCAGCGGGATCGCGCGCACCTGCTCCAGTGCGTGCCGTGCACGGGCGCGCATGCCGGGATCCACCTGCCGGTGCGGGGGGACTGCGAAGCTGGAGAAGAAACCCGTCACCACGGCGTCCTCCACGCGCAGGTACGGCATCTGCTGCAGGTCGCGGGTCAGGTCGCTGGTGACCAGGCCCAGGCGGTTGCGCAGTTCGTTCACGTTCCAGCGGCGCAGGCCGAACACCTTCACCGGCGCGTCGCCCTCGCGTGCCAGGGGATACAACTCGCGATTGATCAGCTTGATGAACGTCGATTTGCCACAGCCGTTCGGACCGAGGAGGGCCGTGTGCTGGCCCAGCGGGATGCTCAGCGACAGGTCGTGCAGGACGCGCGTGGCGCCGCGTACCACCGTGGCGCGATCGAGTTCGAACAGGGGCGCGGCGAACGTGGCCGCAGAGGTGGACGCTGGCAGGTTCATCATGGGGCGGGGGTCGAATGCCGGTGCAGCGTACCCCAATATCCGCGACCGACGAGGGCCGCCCGATGGCGGGGCTGACCGCGTGCGCGCCCACACGGCCGGTCGCCCTACAATGCCGCCATGCGCCTGTTCCTTTCCGCACTCCTGCTCACCGTCGTGCCCCTGCCCGTGCTGGCCCAGGTCACCGCCACCGGCGATTACCTCGCACGCATGGACACCGACCTCGACGGGCGCGTCAGCCTGGCCGAATACCAGGCCTGGATGAGCTACGCCTTCGACGGCATGGACCGCAACCGCGACGGTGTGCTGTCCGTGGAGGAACTGCCGGGCGGGCGCGGCAAGCCGATCACCCGCGCGGCGCACCTGGCGCAGCTTGCCGACCGCTTCAGGCGGCAGGATGCGGACGGCAACGGCTTCCTGAGCGAGAAGGAACTCGCTGCGCCGCCGCGCTGATCCGCCTCACGTATGGATCAGGCGTCCGCCTGCGAACGCCCAGTTCTCCCATGTGGTTTCCTTGAAGCAGACCATCACGTTCTCCGGATTCCTGCCGGCAGCGGCCAGGCGCTGCATCAGATCCGCGAGCAGCGCTTTCTTCACTTTCACGCTGCGTCCCGCCGACCACAGGATTTCGATCAGCACGAAGTCCTCGTCGCGTGCACCGGAGACATCCGGATAGGTCGGGTCGTAGCGGAAATCCTCCGCCGACAGTTCCAGCACGCGCTGGAAACGATCAGTAGTGGGCACGCCCGAGGCCACCAGCGCGGCATGCACGGCGTCCAGCACGGATGACTTGAATGCGTCGTCCTTGGGCTTGCGGATGGTCAGGGTGATCAGTGGCATGGCGCCTGCCCTCGTGGCGGGAGGGTCAGCTTACATCCGCGAAAGCACCCAAAAAGAAAACGCCGGCCACGAAGGCCGGCGTCCGGGTTGCCGGCCCTGGAGGGGCCGGCGGGGGAGGAGCGTTCACTTCGTGATGTCGACGTGGTTGGTCTCACGCAGGAACAGCGTGCCGATGATCAGCGTCATCACCGCGATGCCGATCGGATACCACAGGCCGTAGTACAGGTTGCCCGTACCCGCGACCAAGGCGAACGAGATCGCCGGCAGGAAGCCACCGAACCAGCCATTGCCGATGTGGTACGGCAGCGACATGGAGGTGTAGCGGATGCGCGTGGGGAACAGCTCCACCAGGTACGCGGCGATCGGGCCGTAGACCATGGTCACGTAGATCACCAGCACCCACAGCAGGAACAGCGTCATCGGGATGTTGATGCGCGCAGTGTCCGCCTTCTCCGGATAGCCGGCGCTGGTCAGCGCACCCTTCAGCGCGGCGCCGAACTCGCCCGACTTCGTCTTCAGGTCATCCTTCGACAGGCCCGCCGCCTCGAACGACGCCACAGCGGCGCCACCGACCTGGACCTTGGCCACTTCGCCCGCCGGACCCGGCTGGATTTCATGCGGCACGCCGGCCTTGGTCAGCGCAGCCGTGGCCACGTCGCACGAGCTGGTGAACTTGCGGATGCCGACCGGATCGAACTGGAAGCTGCAGGTGGCCGGGTCGGCGACGACAACGGCCGGCGACGACGTGCGGGCTTCCTCGATGGCCGGGTTGGCGTAGTGGGTGATGCCCTTGAAGATCGGGAAGTAGGTCAGCGCGGCCAGCAGGCAGCCCGCCATGATGATCTTCTTGCGACCGATCCTGTCCGACAGCCAGCCGAAGAACAGGAAGAACGGCGTGGCCAGCAGCAGCGCACCGGCGATCAGCAGGTACGACACCGTCGGGTCCACCTTGATCATGCTCTGCAGGAAGAACAGCGCGTAGAACTGGCCGCCGTACCACACCACGGCCTGGCCGGCGGTGGCGCCGAACAGCACCAGCAGCATCAGCTTCAGGTTGCCGCCCTGCAGGCTGTCGCGGAACGGCTTCTTCGAGCCCTTGCCTTCGGCCTTCATCTGCTGGAACAGGGGCGACTCGGCCAGCTGCAGGCGGATCCACACGGACACACCCAGCAGCACGATCGAGCCCAGGAACGGAATGCGCCAGCCCCAGTCCTCGAATGCCTCGGTGCCCAAGGTCAGGCGGCAGGCCAGGATCACGGCCAGCGACAGGAACAGGCCCAGCGTGGCGGTGGTCTGGATGAACGCGGTGTACAAGCCACGCTTGCCGGCCGGTGCATGCTCGGCCACGTAGGTGGCTGCGCCACCGTACTCGCCACCCATCGCCAGGCCCTGCGCCAGGCGCAGGATGATCAGGATCACCGGCGCGGCGAAACCGATCGTCGCGTAGTTGGGCAGCACGCCGACCAGGAAGGTCGAGATGCCCATGATCAGGATGGTGACCAGGAAGGTGTACTTGCGGCCGATGCGGTCGCCGAGGCTGCCGAAGAAGGCAGCGCCGAACGGACGCACGAAGAAGCCTGCCGCGAACGCCAGCAGCGCGAAGATCATGCCGGTGGTTTCGTTGACGCCACTGAAGAACTGCTTGGCGATGATGACCGCCAGCGAGCCGTAGAGATAGAAGTCGTACCACTCGAACACGGTGCCGAGGCTGGAGGCGAAGATGACCTTCTTGTGGCCCTTCGTCAGCTCGCCCGACGCCGAATGCTGCACAGTCGTGGAACTCATGTGGTTTCCCCTCAGAAAGTGTATTTGACGGTGGTGTGCAGACGCTTCAGGTCGCCCTCGCGGTCATCCTCGAGCGAACGCTGCCCGTAGATGAGCTCCGCGCCGATATCCAGTTTCGGGAACGGCGAGTAGATCAGGTTGGCGTGCATGGATTGCGTGCGCTCGGTGACGCCGAACCCGGTGAGCGCGGCGTCGTTGTCGAAGTGCGAGGCGGAGTACATCAGGTTGGTGCGGATCTTCGGGCTGAACACGTGGCGCCATGCCACGAAGCCGCCGTAGCCATCCAGCGCGCTGATGTCGCCATCGGCCTCGGTGACCACGTCGCTGCCCACGCCGAACGCCAGGTAGCGGCCGATGCCCTGGCCGGCATTCACCGCATAGCGGATGTCGTCGCTCTTGCCCAGGTTGAACTTGCCCGACACGCTTACCGAACCGCCGGTGTCGGTTTCGTCCGCGACCTTGAACTGGCGCACCATGCCGGCGACGGTGAAGTGGCCCCAGTCGCCCTTGGTCAGCCAGCGCGCGGTGACGTCCGGCGCGGCGTTGTCTCCGCTGTTGAAGCGGGCGCCGGTGAGGTACGGGGTGACGGTGGTCTGCGGGTTCTCGATCGAGAACGACCACGGACCCTTGGTGTAGCGCAGCTGGGCCTGGCGCACGAAGATCGTGCCGTCGGTCGGGCCCACGAAGTCCACCGCATCCGGCAGCGCCGCCGCGTCCATGAAGTTGGACCAGGTCTGGCCGGCCAGCCAGTTGTTCCAGCTGACATACGCATGGCGCAGGGTGACGGCGTAGGTGTTGGTGGCGGTCTCGTTGCCGGCCAGCGCGTTGCTGCCGCCGCCGAAGAAGTCCATCTCGACGAAGCCCTTGAGCTTGTCGCCGCCCTCGGTTACATGGTCCGCGCTCAGCCAGAAGCGCGAGAACTGCGCGTGGAAGTCGGCATAGGCATCGCCGCCGTCGGCGGTCGGGCCACCGACCGGGATGGTGCTGGGCACGTAGAACAGGCGGCCCGACGAACCATCGGCGATGCGGCCGTCGCTGGTGTCGGTGGCCATCGCGTCCATCTTGATGAAGCCGCCATAGGAGAACGTGCTCCCCGGGTTGGCCGCGGTCAGGATGGTGGTGTTCTGGATCGGCTGCTTGCCGGCGGGCACGGCGGCCGGTGCCGTGGCCTGCTTGGCCTGCACCTGCGTCACCTGTTCCTGCGTGGTGGTGATCTGGGTCTGTTGCTGCTGCTGCGCGGACAGCAACAGCTGGACCTGCCGCTCAAGGTCGGCCACGCGGGCCTCCAGCGCTTTTTCCTTGGCGGTCTGTGCGAACGCCATCCCCGGCGCAATGAGGGCGACGAAAAGCGCAGCGGCCAGTGGCCGTCGCGCCATGAGTGCGGAACGTTGGGTCATAACCCCTCCCGAAAGGTTGATGGCCGCGTTGCGCGGCTGACGGAGACTTGCGCCTGCGCGCCGGCAGCGCCTATTCGCCATTAGTCTTAATCGCACTGTCGGGAAGGCAAACCCTTGCCACAGAAGGGGTGCGGCGATCGGTCGCAGGGAGCGCATGGCCGCTTTACGACCATTGTCTAAGCCGGATGCTGCGATGCCGCACGACCGTATGCGTCAAACTCGGCGTGCCGGATGCACCGCACGACGTACCTCCGTCGCCTCGCCCGGTCTTCGTCCATGCTTCAGAATCGACGCTTCACAGGAATGTCCCGGGAGGACCTCATGACTGATCTCTATCCGGTCAAGCCGGAATTCGCCGCCAGCGCGCGCATCACGCGCGAGCAGTACCAGCGCGACTACCAGGCATCCATCGACGATCCCGAGGCCTTCTGGGGCAAGGCGGCCGAACGCCTCGACTGGTTCACCAAGCCGACCCGGATCAAGGACGTCAGCTACGCCCTGGACGATTTCCACATCCGCTGGTTCGCCGACGGCGAACTCAACGCCAGCGTCAACTGCCTGGACCGCCAGCTGGCCGAGCGCGGCGACAAGGTCGCGCTGCTGTTCGAGCCCGACGGTCCCGACACGCCGTCCTACGGCGTCACCTATCGCGAGCTGTACGAGCGCACCTGCAAGCTGGCCAACGCCCTGCGTGCGCTGGGCGTGCAGAAGGGCGACCGCATCACCATCTACCTGCCGATGATCCCGGACGCCGCCGTGGCCATGCTGGCCTGCGCGCGCATCGGCGCCATCCACTCGGTGGTGTTCGGCGGCTTCGCGCCCAATTCCATCGCCGACCGCGTGGCCGACTGCGGCAGCAAGCTGATCATCACCGCCGACGAAGGCCTGCGTGGCGGCAAGAAAGTACCGCTGAAGGCGAACGTGGATGCCGCGCTTAAGCTGCCCGGCACCAACTCCGTCGAGACCGTCCTGGTCGTGCGCCACACCGGCGGCGCGGTGGACATGCAGATGCCGCGCGACCGCTGGTTCGATGCCGTCGTCGATGCGCAGCCGGCCGAGTGCGAGCCGGAGCGCATGAACGCCGAGGATCCGCTCTTCATCCTCTACACCTCCGGCTCCACCGGCAAGCCGAAGGGCGTGCTGCACACCACCGGCGGCTACCTGCTGTACGCGGCGTACACGCACGAAGCCGTGTTCGACCTGCGCGAGGACGACATCTACTGGTGCACCGCCGACGTGGGCTGGGTCACCGGCCACAGCTACATCGTCTACGGCCCGCTGGCCAATGGCGCCACCGCAGTGATGTTCGAAGGCGTGCCCAACTACCCCAACGTGTCGCGTTTCTGGGACGTCATCGACAAGCACAAGGTCACGATCTTCTACACCGCCCCCACTGCCATCCGCGCGCTGATGCGCGAGGGAGAGGCACCGGTGAAGAAGACCTCGCGTGCCTCGCTGCGCCTGCTGGGCAGCGTGGGCGAGCCGATCAATCCGGAAGCCTGGCGCTGGTACTACGAGACCGTCGGCGATTCGCGTTGCCCCATCGTCGACACGTGGTGGCAGACCGAGACCGGCGGCATCCTCATCACGCCGCTGGCCGGCGCCATCGACCTCAAGCCCGGCTCGGCCACGCTGCCGTTCTTCGGCGTGCGGCCGGCGCTGGTGGATGCGAATGGCGAGCAGCTGGAAGGCGCCACCGAAGGCAACCTGGTGCTGCTGGATTCCTGGCCGGGCCAGATGCGCACCGTGTACGGCGACCACCAGCGCTTCATCGACACGTATTTCCGCACCTATCCAGGCACCTACTTCACCGGCGACGGCTGCCGCCGCGATGCCGATGGCTACTATTGGATCACCGGTCGCGTCGATGACGTCATCAACGTGTCCGGCCACCGCATCGGCACCGCCGAAGTGGAAAGCGCGCTGGTCGCGCACCCGAAGGTGGCCGAAGCGGCGGTGGTCGGTTTTCCGCACGACATCAAGGGCCAGGGCATCTACGCCTACGTCACCCTCAAAGCCGGCGAAGCGCAGAGCGACGAACTGCTGAAGGAACTGGTGGCCTGGGTGCGCAAGGAGATCGGCCCCATCGCCACGCCGGACCATCTGCAGTGGGCGCCGGGCCTGCCGAAGACGCGCTCGGGCAAGATCATGCGCCGCATCCTGCGCAAGATCGCCGAGAACGCGCCGGAGCAGCTGGGCGACACCTCGACGCTGGCCGACCCGTCGGTGGTGGAATCGCTGGTGGCCGAACGCAAGGTCAAGTAGGCACGACCGGCCCGTCGCGGGGAGGCGGCGGGCCAGCAGCTGCGGGCATGTGACGCCCGCCGCTGTGCAGCACGCACCCCACGGATTACCCTTCCCCCACGATGGACCGCACCGCCATGCCCACCCTGCTGATCGCCGACGACCACCCGCTGTTCCGCGAAGCGCTGCGTGGCGCCGTGCAGCGCGTGATGCCGGGCGTGAAGCTGCATGAAGCCGACAGCGTCGATGCGCTCTACGTGCTCGTCGATGCGCACCCGGATGCCGACCTGCTGCTGATGGACCTCAACATGCCCGGCGCGCACGGCTTCAATGCGCTGGTGCATTTGCGCGCGCTGCATCCGCAGCTGCCCGTGGTCATCGTGTCGGCACGCGAGGAGCCGGCGGTGATGCGGCGCGCGCTGGACCACGGCGCGCTCGGCTTCATTCCGAAGTCCGCCGATTCGGACACCATCGGCCAAGCCATCGGTGCCGTGCTCGACGGTGAGCGCTGGGTGCCGGATGAGGCGCACAACGCACCGGCCACCAGTCGGGACGAACAGGAAACCGCGCAGCGCCTGCGCGACCTCACCCCGCAACAGTTCAAGGTGCTGCAGATGCTCGGCGCCGGCCGCCTCAACAAGCAGATCGCCTACGACCTGGGCGTGTCCGAAGCCACCATCAAGGCGCACGTCACCGCCATCCTGCGCAAGCTGCACGTCACCAACCGCACCCAGGCCGTGCTCGCGGCCGGTCGCCTGGCGGTGGACCCGGACGGCATCGTGTTGCCGCCGGAAGAAGCGGAGTAGGGCGCCGACGCGTGCGCGCGGGTTATCGACGGGGCGCCACCGACACGCCGAGCAGGCGCATCGCCGGTCCCGTAAGCAGCGCGCCGATGATCGCGCATGGCGTGCCCCACATCAGTACCGCCACGTAGATCATCGACGCACCGCCACCCTGGTACGGCCGTACGCAATCGGTGTAGTACGCCAACACCAGCCACGGTGCGAACAACAGGCACGCCCCCACCGCCCGCAGCGGATTGGCCGTCAGCAGCGAGACCAGCGCGGGCAGCAACGGCACCAGCACGAACATGCCCACCACCTGTAGGAACGTCGGCAACGTGTGCCTGTAACAGCCAACGCTGTTGAACGCCTGCAGCGCAATGACCAGTGCGATGGCGGTCATGCCGGTGGTCAGGGCCTGCCTGCGGGAAATCAGCATGGAGTGCACCGGTTTGCGAGGGCGTGCCGACGATACCGTGAAGCGCTAGCGAAAGCATGCGTAGGCGCCCTCCGATCGGATGCGCGGTCAGATCCTCGCGGATCGCGCGGAAACGGAGCCGACAAGTGCGGCGCAGACGGCCACCAATAGTCCGGTGAAGACGAACGGAGGACGCCATTGCGCATACGTCAAGGCGCTCAGCACCGCCGCCAGGAACAACAGGCAGGTCGCTAGGCGTGGACTAACCATGAGGACGAGACTTCCGGTCGCCAGCAGCCCGCTGGCTGACGCCCATGCCATGGCGGTCAGCACGCTGATTCCGCCGTCACGGAGTTGGCTGAGGGTCGTGGGGGTATAGAGCGCCACCACCAGCGTCTGGAAAGCCGCGAGGGAAAGCACGATGGCGATCCATCGGCGCGGTACGCGTGTGGATCCGGGGGCGGCGGACGATGCAGGCGCCTGATACGGGTTGTCTGGCGTCATCGTGCCTGGCCCCTTGGTGCGGTGGATCAAGCCTATCGTAGATGCCGGACGTCTGGCATGCGTGCCTGGCCGGGTGAGAACCGCAGTTCGCCGCAAGGCCGGTCGATGGCCCAATTCACGTATCGCTAGTGTGCTGACACGGAGAGGGACCTTGACGAGCTTTGATTCCAACCAGCCCGTACGGCTTGGCATTGTCGGGTGCGGGGCGATCACGCGCGAGGCGCATCTGCCCGTGATCATCGGGGACCGTCGGGTCGAGGTGACCGTGCTTTGCGACCGCGACCGCGGCAACGCCACGCATGCGGCGCGCGCCAGCGGTGTTGAGGCGGAGATCACCACCGAGCTCGCCGGGCTTGCCGGCAAGGTCGACGCCGCCATCGTGGCCGTCCCGCCGCGCTTCCACGCACCCGTCGCGATCCAGCTGATGGAAATGGGGATCGACGTCCTGTGCGAGAAGCCGCTGGCGATCACGGTCGCCGACGGCCGGAAAATGGTGGAGGCGGCGCGCAGGACCGAGCGGGTGCTCGCCGTCGCCCTCATGATGCGGTTCTTCCCGCACAACCGGTGGCTCGCGGACCTGGTGGAGGAAGGGGAGATCGGTGAAGTCCGCGAGGTGATCGTCGAAGATGGCGCGCCGCTCGATTGGCCGATGGCGAGCAACAGCTACTTCGATCGCAACGCGACCGGCGGGGGCGTACTGTTCGATACCGGCGTGCACCTGCTCGACCGGGTGCTCTGGCTCTTCGGCGACCTTACCGGGATCGCTTACGAGGACGATGCATTCGGTGGCTTCGAAAGCAACGCGAAGCTGACCGGCGTCCTGCAGATCGGCGGACGACCGGTGCCCGCGCGGCTGGAATTCAGCTGGTCGCACCGCCTGCGCCGCAGCATCCGGGTAGTGGGCGAGCGCGGCACGCTCGAGGCTTCGACCTCGGATCCCCGCACCCTGACCCTCCACCGGACCACGCGGCGTGGTCCGATGGAGATGCAGATCCTGTGCGCCAAGCGATGGGACGGGCGCAGCCACTACCGCGCGCAGCTCGATGACTTCGTCGGTGCGGTCCGCGAGCGGCGCGCACCGTTCGTGACCGGGGAGTCGGCGCTGCACGCGCTCGCCGTCATCGAGACGGCGTATGCGAGGCGCACATCCATGGCGCAACCCTGGCTGGCACGCATGGAGTCCTCGGCATGATGCCCACCAAGATCCTCGTCACCGGCGCCACCGGGTTCATCGGTTCGCGCCTGTGCGAACTCCTGTCGCTCGAGTACCGGCTCCCGTACCGTGCGCTGGTCCGCGACTTCTCGCGCGCCGTGCGGATCGCCCGGCTGGATACCGAGCTGGTCGCGGGCGACATGCTCGACGCCGCCAGCCTTGCGCGGGCGGTGGAAGGATGCGACGCCGTCGTCAACCTTGCCCACGGCGACGACGAGAGCGCCAGGACGCAGGCCACGCAGCTGATCGAGGCCTGCACGCGTGCCGGTGTCCGTCGTTTCGTCCACATCAGCTCGATGGCCGTGCATGGCCCGTCGCCGAAGCTGGACGTGCTCACCGAGGCCACCGCGCCCATCCAGCGATGGAACGAGGCCTACTCCGATGCCAAAGCGGCGTCCGAGGCCGTGGTGGTGGCAGCCGGTAAGCGGGGCGCGCTGGAGACCGTCGTGCTCCGTCCCACCATCGTCTACGGGCCCTACAGCTTCTTCGTCACGCCGATCGTCCAGGATGCGCGCGCGGGCCGGATCAGCCTGATCGATGGCGGCCGGGGCATCTGCAACGCGGTGTACGTCGACGATGTCTGCGAGGCGATCATGGCGGCGCTCGAGCGCGACGACGCGGTCGGCGCGGCGTTCCTGATCAACGGTGATGCCCGCATGACCTGGGGGGACTTCATCACCACGTTCGCCGGCATGGTCGAGGGAGAGAAGACCCTCCATGACTACTCGCTCGATGAGATCGCCCGCTACTGGCAGGCGAAGCGTCCGCGTGCGCGCGACAGCGTCACCGCCGCGATCCGCCTCGCCGCCTCGCCGGCCTTCCACGCCCAGCTCGGCACCATCCCGCCCGTCGGCAAGCTGATCCGCGGCACCAAGGAAATGGTCGCCCGCCGGATCACCGCCGAGCAGAAGATGATGATCAAGTCCCGGCTGCAGCGCCGCAGCACCGCAACACCGGCCGACGATGTACCGGCACTGCGGATGCCCAGCGAGGGTCGCGTCGTGCGCGAAGCGTACCGGTCATGGGTATCGAATGATCTGGCCAGGACCCGGCTCGGTTGGACGCCCACCCACTCGTTCGAACTCGGCGCCCGGCGCACGGGCGAGTGGATGCGCTTCGCGCGGATCGTTTGATCTGGAGATAGCCGGGCTTCCGGCTACTGCAGTGATGGTGGGTATCGACTTCCTGTTCGACGCTGGATTCACTGCTGCGTGCAATGAGACCTGCTGTGGAGCAAGGGCCGAACCATAGTAAAACTCCATCTGGCCGGCGCGGTTGGCGTGCTGGGAGCGCGGCTTACCGATGAGCGCAGCTGAGGCGCCAGGACCAATGCCGAAGGCTACGCTTCCAACTTGAGTGAAGGGACAGGTTTTTACGGCGCCCGACACCTGAATCAAACCGCGCCGCGAAGCGGCGTCGGCTTGAATGAATTGTTAGGCCGCTCGCACGAGTGCTGCGGTTACCTTGCGAACTATAGGCAGTACCAACAGCAATACCGGAAAGGCGATCAGCCACGAGACACCCCAGGCCGCAAGCCATTTGGACGCGAATTGAGGCGACATGCCAATGCTTTTGAACGTGCTGACCAAGGACACGATGCAGGTCATTAGGATAGACAGCAGCAGAGGCATGACCAGCGAGCCGTAGCGCGCGGGGAGTTTGGGAATGCCAAAGAGGACGGTGGATTTGTTTGAAGCGTTCATGAGTGATCTCCTGGATCCGGTCAAGCAAAGGCGCCTTTTACCCGTGAACGGGTAAACAGCCCCGGCAATGCCGGAGATGATGGGCGCGTTGGTTGACGTGAACGCTTACGGCCGACCGCGAGAACCGCGATGGCGGAGGAAATGTTAGGAGTGGCGGCGCGTCTTGGCAAGAGCGGCCTAACACCAGAATTAAGCCGGCCCGCGAAGCGGGTCCGGCTTGAATGAATTGTTAGGTGCCATGGCCGAGATCACTGAGCGGAGATCCTCCACGGCACGTTGTCGAATCTTGGGGGACTTGATATGGCCAGGCAACCGGCTGAGCCAGTGACTGCTGGGGCCGTGCCCGCCACCGCGAATAGCGGACAGGCGGCGCGATGTCGGAAGGGGCTTGCGCCCAAGGACATCGACACACTCGGCAAGCTGTGCAGCGGAGGAGAAGCGGAAAACAAAACCCTGTGACTCCACGCAAAGCACGGTGTAGCCGTTGCGATCCTCGGCTCTAGGGGCCGGCGGGCTGTATGACTCAGACGCACGCCATGCGGCACCGCCCAGCTCTAAGTGAACCCAGTAGGCCATCGGCTCATCGCGCCAGTCCTGGGTGTGTTCGATCCAGTTGCGGGCAACCTTTCCCATGGCACTTAACGCCTGAATCAAGCCAATCCGCGAAGCGGGTTCGGCTTGAATGAATTGTTAGGCTCCGGCCACATAAGCACCTGGTGGCATTTTTCGTTTAATGAGGAGCTCGGTGAAGTAATCAGGGTCTGCCATCGCGTCCCAGGGGCTGAACCCATGATAGGCCTCCATGAACTGGCGGATGATACCGGAGCCCTGAATCGAGACGCCGACCCAATGGACATCACGGAAGCCCTCCCACGTTAGATGATCGGCTGAAACCATCACAGGGCGATTGCCTAGAATCGGCCAATAGCGTCGTTGAAGCAGGTCTGGGGTCGAAAGCACTACGGAACTAGGCTGGCCCAATGGTGGTACCGGGTGGGACGGACGATGTGTATGATCAAACAAGGCGCATCCAACAGCTCCGAGATCCTCGACCCAAGCAACAACCTGTCCGAGAGCTTGATCGCCGTCGGGCAGCGGGATGGCAAAGACATCGCCAATTTCAGGTTTGAGCAGTCTTCTCCCCAAGGGGCCTAACACCTGAATTAAGCCGACACGCGAAGCGGCGTCGGCTTGAATGAATTGTTAGCACTCACTCCGCAAACTTGATCTGAGTGGCGCTGTCTACTTGCACATGAGTTTGATAGTAGTACTTTCCAGTCGGTTTGCCATCAGTCACGAAGTCTATGCGGTTACGCTTTGCAACACCGAGAACGACAAGCCTGCGATTCTTGAGATCTTGGAACTTGACGCCAAGGCGTTGCTCAAGCTTTGGAACCACTGAAGTTGGCATGCGGATAGTGAGGTTCCGTTGATCACGATAGTCTTTCTCAGAGTTCAGGAAAGATCGCTCCGGATAGGAGTCAAGTGCTTTGACGGTGATGATGAACTCACCGCGCACGCCGTTTCTTGGGTCATCGTTTGCCGCGCGAATTGCGTCGATAGGCTCGATCCAGCCTTTTGAGTTGGTCGGAACGGTTGAGCAGGCGCAGATAAGAAGCGCAGCGGCAATGACGACCAAAGAACGCATGAAACCTCCAGTGAGTGCTAACGCCTGAATCAAGCCGACCCGCGAAGCGGGTTCGGCTTGAATGAATTGTTAGCCCTCAAGCAAGCGCTGCCTAAGCTGGTGGATGATCTCTTGAGTGATCTCGTAGTTGATTGATGGATTAGCCAAGCAAAATAGCAGGTCATCCAGGAGTTCCTTCTTCTCTGACGCGAATCCTACATCTTCGCGCTGTTCAAGATTCTCGGCCCATTCCTCAAGCTGGTCGGCGGTAAGTCGGTCAGACAAGAAGCGGTCCATAACACTAACGAAGTGCTCTGCCGTAAGTATGAGCAGCGGCTCATCAGACCAATCCCAGCCCATGGATCGAAGCTCATCGATGAGTGGGGCGGATGGCTCTTCAAAGCGGGCGAGCCTGGAAAGGATTGCAGCGCGAGTATCCATTGAGGGCTAACGCCAGAATTAAGCCGGCCCGCGAAGCGGGTTCGGCTTGAATGAATTGTTAGGGCCCTCTACGTGATAGCTGGCATGAGACTCGATCCACACGCCGCGAGTAGAGGGATCTTGTAATGACGCGGGAGGCGAGGTGAACAGCTCAAGGTGCACGGTCTCTCGGTTGGCCCAGCGAGCGCCAACGTAACGGAGGCGTAGAACCAAGTGCGATCCTGTGACTCCGTTAGAGGTGACCGGCTCATCTAGCCGGATGAGCGCAGCAGATTGACCGTTCTCGCCTTGGATGAAACCGACGCACTCCCCGAAGTGGGCGATCCGGCCATTGAGCCATTTCGGCTCCATGTCGTAGCCGCCATCTAACCGAACCCGATTACCGGCACGAAGCCGGTGGCCTAACAGGTTGGCTAAGAAGGAAAGTGCCATGAAGGCCCTAACGCCTGAATTAAGCCGACCCGCACTGGACCGGCACCGAAGCCGATAGTACCTAGAACCAACCGAAGTTAGCTAACCTGATGCGGGTTCGGCTTGAATGAATTGTTAGGCGTCACGTCATTGTTACGAAGACACCTATCGGAACAACAACAACTCCCAGCCAGAACGCCACCTTTGAAAAGCTCCTCTCATTTGAGGAACTGCCTCTAGGGCTATAGGACTCTCGGCCAGAAATCGTTGTAATGAAGGCGAGAACGGTCCACCACCACAATGATGGGGGCAGGCCGAGATCTTTTGCAGAGAACGCAATAATGCAGGCTCCAGCCAGAAGCAGCCATGCTGTGATTGTCCAAGTGCCCCGCGAGAGTTTCATGTGACGCCTAACGCTTGAGTTAAGCCGTGCCGCGAAGCGGCATCGGCTTGAACGAATTGTTAGGTGCGCACCAACCGCAGAGCCCGCGCATCTGGTCAACGCACCCGGAACGCACGTTGCTTAGCTGGAATGCCGTGAGTGTTCTCCCGAATTTGCTCAAGCATGACGAGGCGCTTGAAGAATGACTTGCGTCCCTGCGAAGTGCCCCCGTTGGTGTAGCCATACACGCAGCGATTGATCTCTCGGTTCAGATCTTCGAGCGGCAATGACGCCAACACCTCAGGGCTCTGCTCTTTGATGGTGGGAGTTGCCATTGCGCACCTAACACCGGAATTAAGCCGACCCGCGAAGCGGGTTCGGCTTGAATGAATTGTTAGGCGCTACGGAAGCACTCATCGTGAGAAGTTGAGAGCGCCGAGCAGGGCAGTGGCAACTGGGCCCGTGGAGGATACAAGAGTCCAATTGCGAAGTGAGCGAATAGTAGCCACATTTCTCTTGGTCCAAAACATGATGTTGCCAAGAGCCACCGGGGCAGGATACGCAAGAATGGCAGCCACGAATGCCAGAAGGAACGGGTCTCTCTCTGAGCCGGGGGCGTCGAAGAGAAAAATGGCAAAAAACAAAGCCAGAGGCCAAGCGAGAAGGCTCACTGCCAAGAGGACATTGATCGCCGCAAGAAGTCGATGCATGGATAGCGCCTAACACCAGAATTAAGCCGACCCGCGAAGCGGGTTCGGCTTGAATGACTTGTTAGGCCCCGGTACCGTAGGGGCCCGGTGGGGATTGTGCTGCTACAGCCCTGGTCGACTCAAGGAAGTCGTGGATGGCAGCCGGATCGGTTGTTTGGCCGGGAGCAGTAAGGCCCGCGTAGCAGAACAGAAAGTCCGACACCGACGTATCGCCGCGCGCGAGATATGCGCTGACGAAGTGCTCCATGACTCGGTATGCATCTTGGACCGAGATCACTTGTCGTAATGAGTTCTCCAGATCGGGAAGATCTTTCATACGGGGCCTAACACCTGAATTAAGCCGACCCGCGAAGCGGGTTCGGCTTGAATGAATTGTTAGGCCTCTGCCCGCGAGACGTACTTACTACGGGTGAGGCCGTCTACGTACTCTCTCAGATCTGCATCAGTCGCGAAATGGAGGAGATCTTGAGAAAGGAGGTAGCGCTCCTTTGCACTAGACCAAACCTCATCGTCATCTAGCCATAGCAGTGCCTCAAACCGTCTAAAAACATTGTTATCGACAACGTGTACCGGTTCAGCCGGATCACCGACAAGAACCCATTCCCCGCCATACGACGCCAATGCGAGCGCAACCTCTGCGTCGGATATGGCGGCTGCAAGTTTGACGATCTGCTTGCGACTCATGATTGCTGAGGCCTAACACCAGAATTAAGCCGACCCGCGAAGCGGGTTCGGCTTGAATGAATTGTTAGACCTCACCTGCAGGCTCCAAGGGAGGGAACACCTTGCCAATCTTTCCCATGCCAGCTAGCCGGATAAATTGCCGCGGAGCAACTGGCTCTGAGACAAACATAGAGGCTCTATGGTCCATTGCAATCGTCTGACTGCCGTCCCACCAAAGAAGATCGCCGTTATCAGAAACTGACCAAAGCACGTAAGCAGATAGGTTGAGGCTGTGCCACGTCTCAGACTTTACGAAGGCCCAGCGCTCGTTCTGCGTGTACAAATCCAGGCCGGACTCGTCTGAGCTACCCAGAATAGTGAAGAACGCATAGGGGCGCCTACCAAATTCCGAGACCAACTCCTGAAGCTCAGACTGTAATCCATCAACGTCCATGGAACTCCCATGAGGTCTAACACCGGAATTAAGCCGACCCGCGAAGCGGGTTCGGCTTGAATGAATTGTTAGGCACCATACTCGTCTTGGTAGTAGTTCTCTAGAGCTTGGCCAGCCGCGTAGAGCTCCGTTGAAACGCCAAACTCTCCTAGTGCGCGAGTGATGCCGAGACCTGCACCTTTACTGGGTGGGAGACGGCCAGAAGCAGCCTGCTCACGGATGGCGCGAAAGTTGGCGATGGTGAGATCGCAGTCCTCGACCAGCCAAGTCTGTCCGGCGGTAGCTGCCGATGATTGCGCCTTCTGAGCAGCGTCAATTGCCGCGTCAGCGAGTTGAATCATGCGGATAGCTTTTGGATCGCCTAGATGCATGGAATGGTGCCTAACACCGGAATTAAGCCGACCCGCGAAGCGGGTTCGGCTTGAATGAATTGTTAGGCCCCGATCCGTTTACGGGATCTGCGAGCCTTGTTGTGTGAACGAATTGCCTCATCGCAATCAGCCTCTGTCGGGAGAGTGCGATCAGTTTCAATTGCATGCCAGCCCCCACAATCTGGATCAGGGCAGCCGCAAGTAGTAAAGCGAACCGGGTGTTTGGAAAGCCCGTCCCGCTTTTGGATGGCATTGGTGCGCTCCTGGCTTTTGATGACGTCAACGATCGCGCCACGTTTCAAGAATTTTCCGACCATCTTAGATGTCTCTTTCGGGGCCTAACACCGGAATTAAGCCGACCCGCGAAGCGGGGTCGGCTTGAATGAATTGTTAGGCCGCACTACCGCCACGGCCGCAGATTTCGAGCGCCAGAAGCTATCATGAAAATTCCCGCTAGACCGAAAGCGGTTATGCAAAATCCAGCAACCCAGCCAGTGTAAGTGACCCCCCTCATCTCGAATGAAGGAAAGCCAGACGACAGCCATGCGAGTGCACGAGACCCTCCATAGAGAACGAATAGCACGCCGACCAAAAGCATGATCCATTGCTTGGTGCGATCAATCTCTGACATGTGCGGCCTAACGCCAGAATTAAGCCGACCCGCGAAGCGGGTTCGGCTTGAATGAATTGTTAGGCCCGCCTGATCTCGCCGCAAGCCAAGACGGCATGATGAGGGAGCCAGCAGTCACTGCGCTCTGTGCCGATCTCATGGCCGTTGGAGCACAGCAAGTTGAAACCGTCTAAACCATCGAGGCCGCAGCAGCCATTGAGCCTGGAGCCATCCTGGTGGTGCTGAGTGTGCTGAAGATCTCTGAGATTGACCAGAAAGTCACCAGGGCACTCGGGCTCAAACTCCCCGTCCGAGACCACAAAGTAGCCAGGGGAGAATAAATCCTCTCCGTCCTTCTGGTTGAGGGAAACGCCTACGGGCAGCGGCGCCAGATCGCTGGCAATCACGACGCCGCATATTGAGCAGTGGAAGGAGCTGGTCAAGGGCCTAACACCTGAATTAAGCCGACCTGCGAAGCGGGTTCGGCTTGAATGAATTGTTAGGGCGCATCCGCCGGCACCCCATAGAACGAGAGATCGATGTTGCAACCCAACTCAGCAGCTAGCTGGATGATAGCGGTTGAAAGCCGGTAGGACGGCCACGGCCGATCCTCCGTAGCCAGGTCATACAAGCCGAAGTCGATTGTGGCCGAAGAGAACCCTAGGCTCTTAATGAGAAGAATGTCGCTCTTGTGCCTGCGGATGAACTTAGCTGCTTGCGTTGACTGAGCGGATAAGCCTTCAGCGGAAGACAGCTCAATGTTAAAGCCAGAAGTCTCAATGGGGCCGCGGCTCTTAAGGATGCTTGGTTCGCCTTTCCAGAAGACTCGGGCTGGTTGAATCGATGACGCAGCAAGGAACTTGCGGACCTTGGCTGTTGATCCTGAAACTCTGAGCATGCATGACGGCATCTATGCGCCCTAACACCAGAATTAAGCCGACCCGCGAAGCGGGTTCGGCTTGAATGAATTGTTAGACCGCATTAGTGCATGACTCCCCAAGACTCGCAAACGCCGCCGAACTGCTCCATTGCCGCGCTAGCCTGGCGCTGGACTGATGTCACACCCTCGTACGAGACCTTGCCTAGAACTTGGAATTGGACATAACCGTCGCCGAGCTCGTCAGGCGGGTACAGGCCAAGCTCGCCATACAGTGCCCGAAGAAGATCGAGGGCGGCTGCTTGAGGGGGCCAGCTCTCGAAATCCACGTTGTAGTCGACGAAGTACTGCTTGGAGAAATCGAAGGCATTGGCAGCGAGCTTGCGGAATACGCCGCCATCCGCATCATCAGGCCAATCTTCAGTGAACTCTGTCATGCGGTCTAACACCGGAGTTAAGCCGACCCGCGAAGCGGGTTCGGCTTGAATGATTTGTTAAGGCCCATTTGCAATATGGCCAAGGAATAGCTCCAGCAGCTCTACACAGTACTGCTTGGCCTCCGCTGCGTCAGCTACGTAGTAGCCACTGCAATGAACCGCGTCAACAACCGATGGCTCGTCGCCAGCGTTGGAGTGGATAGCCTGTCTGAGTGCGGCCCCTATCTCCTCAAGGAGTTCCGGGTGTCGCCTTGCAAGAGCAGCCATGTCAAAGGCCGCTTCCTCGAGAGAGTCTTGGCGCACAAAGGCGCCAAAAATCTGATCGAGAGTGATCGGTTGCGGCATGCTCGGTATGGGCCCTAACACCTGAATTAAGCCGACCCGCGAAGCGGGTTCGGCTTGAATGAATTGTTAGGCCGCAGCCAGCTCACCAAGCTACCGCCGCCCCTTGCTGGCGAAGATAGCGCTCGACGGCCTCCCAGCGCGACTCCATGAGGTGGTAGAAGTGGTCGCAGAGCGCGCCCATTTGCTCGCGGTCGTGCTCGGCTAGGGCCATGAGTTGAATGAGGATGGTCGCAGACGCTTGGTCTTGGGCGCGCTGAAGTGTGCCGGTGAGCCATTCAAGTTCCGCGGTGTGCCCGCCACTCAGCAAGTAATCCTCAAAGCCGCCCTCCATCTCGTAATAGAGATTGAGGTCGTGGACCACAAATACGTCCCGCTCCAAAGGCATCAATGCCGAGAAGTCAGCAAGGCCCCGGTCGTAGATTTGAGGAAGGTTGAGTGTCTGCATCCTACGGCCTAACGCCTGAATTAAGCCGACCCGCGAAGCGGGTTCGGCTTGAATGAATTGTTAGGTGCCAGCCAGCTCACCGGTAAGTGGCCCCCGGTGCCCAATACTCCTCAAGCGCGATCATAGCTGGCTCCCGCCACACCGATTCCTCCGAGAAGGCGAGCTTGTCGAGCACGGCCACTACCGCCTGCTCCTCGGTGCCGGATAGCGAGCCGAAGCGAGGCGGATCACGATCGGGTGGCCGAAGCGAGAACAGGAAGGTGTCCGTAGCGCTCGATGTGGGGTTGGACATGTTTTGTAAGGCGTGACCAAGCAAATGAGGCAGATAGAAGCGCCAGGACTGATTGTCTAAGTGCGAGATACCCCAATGGTGCGCCTCAAGGTATTCAGGCGTGACTCTGTCTGTCTCGGGGTCAAATGCGGGCGCCGCGTCGTAGCTGTCTAGAGCGTTTCCGCCACGGAGAG
The DNA here is from genome assembly GCF_057773125.1 of Pseudoxanthomonas sp. 97-1-1. Classification (NCBI taxonomy): domain Bacteria; kingdom Pseudomonadati; phylum Pseudomonadota; class Gammaproteobacteria; order Lysobacterales; family Lysobacteraceae; genus Pseudoxanthomonas; species Pseudoxanthomonas sp. 97-1-1. Next base: position 581,510 of record NZ_JBYMTJ010000004.1, read on the forward strand.
ACATTGCTGGAGCAGTGGGGAGATCACTAAAGCTCTTAGCCAATTCTGTAGTGACGCTATCCATGGCACCTAACACCAGAATTAAGCCGACCCGCGAAGCGGGTTCGGCTTGAATGAACTGTTAGGCCCCAGCACGGCGCAGTATCTCTGCGTGGGACTGGAGAGCCGTACCACAGAAGGGGCAGAACAGAACAGCTTGATCGAACCAGCCGACACCTTGGTCTGTATTGGCATATCCAACAGACAAGTACAGGATGCCATTGCCCTCAACCCGAAGCAGCTTTTCGGGTGGTGATGTCATCGCATCCTGCATGTCGCTACAGCAACTCCCAAAGCTCGACATAGAAATCTCCTGGGGTCTAACACCAGAATTAAGCCGACCCGCGAAGCGGGTTCGGCTTGAATGACTTGTTAGGCCCCGGTACCGTAGGGGCCCGGTGGGGATTGTGCTGCTACAGCCCTGGTCGACTCAAGGAAGTCGTGGATGGCAGCCGGATCGGTTGTTTGGCCGGGAGCAGTAAGGCCCGCGTAGCAGAACAGAAAGTCCGACACCGACGTATCGCCGCGCGCGAGATATGCGCTGACGAAGTGCTCCATGACTCGGTATGCATCTTGGACCGAGATCACTTGTCGTAATGAGTTCTCCAGATCGGGAAGATCTTTCATACGGGGCCTAACACCGGAATTAAGCCGACCCGCGAAGCGGGTTCGGCTTGAATGAATTGTTAGGCGCCAGATTGTTGCCGAAGCCAGAGCTACACTCTAGGGCCTTCACTGAAGCTCGCCGTCTAGAAACTGTTTAAGTATCGCAAGCTTTCCTTGGAGGTGCTCCGGTAGCGTGTCTGATGGACGAGACTCGAGATCGGTGATGGCACGGCGAACACTGGTCTGAACTGCCGCAAGCTCCTCAGGCGATAGGCCATGAATTAGTGTCTGCCATGCATCCTGCTCTAGTGCGGCAGTCTCCTCTGGGTCGTGGCCACCCGAGGGCTGGAAAGTAACTGCACACAGAAGGTCAGTTGCGATATCAGCGAGACTTTGCATAGTGATTAGCTTGGTTGGCGCCTAACACCTGAATTAAGCCGACCCGCGAAGCGGGTTCGGCTTGAATTAATTGTTAGCGCTCATGCCTGGAAGCGTGGCGCCACAAGCGGATGGTAGGACAGAGCGACGCCACACAGCCAGGCTAGTGCCCCAACAGCGAAGAGCGCAGTACTAAAGCTACCTATATGGCTTGCGAGCGGCGATTGCGCTAGAAGCCACACAGCTAAGAGGACAAGAGCAGATGCGGCTGTAGCGAGTAGTCGGCCCCACCGTTTGAGTCGAATGAGGCCTACCGAAGCCACTGCTCCAATCGCAAAGCCGCCAAGCAGCAAAGCGGCGCCGAGGACCCACATTGGGGGTGGTTGATCTAGCGGGATACTCACGGTCATGGGGCGCTCGAATGGCAAGAGCAAAGCCGCCAAGAGCAGGGCTAGCGAAGAAAAGGTCAACGTGCGGATGATAGAGACCATGAGCGCTAACACCGGAATTAAGCCGACCTGCGAAGCGGGTTCGGCTTGAATGAATTGTTATGCGCCAAGGTAAGCCCGAAGCCCGCGCCCTGCAACGGGTCCGGAGCATCCGGGAGCAGGAAATCACTCGCCGCCAGCCCGTAATAGGGCGGGGCCGGTAAAGACCGAAGCCGATAGCGACGCCGGTCCGCGAGCCAGCCAATCATCCGTAGGCCGCGCGGCGCGAGAGCGATTTACCCGAAGTCGAGTGAAGCAAAGGAAGCCGCGGACCCCGCACGATCGACTTGCAACCGAAGCCGACAACGATCAAAGCCTCACCCACGTATAACACCTTGAGTTAAGCCGACCCGCGAAGCGGGTTCGGCTTGAACGAATTGTTAGAGCGCGCCGAAGAAATCTGTCAGCTCTTTGTCCGTGTGTGGTGTTTCCCACTTGGACATCCAGCAGAAGGATACTCCTGCACGCTCCGCGGTACGCTTGAACTGCTCCAGCTCTTCCTGGCTGGGAGTGTAATGCTCAGGGATAAAGTGCATCAATGCGGTCGGCCTACGCAGTGAGAAGCCAGGCGCCAGCTCGCGAACCATCTCCTTCAGCAGGAGGCGAATGCGCGAGAAGTCCTCGACCGGCCCTCTGCGGTTATCCAGAGCATGACAGTCTCGACGGATGGACCTTTCCCCGCCTAGTACGCGGGCCATCAGGTGGTCGGGATAGACCTGTATGTAGATGATTGGGCGATCCCAGAACCCCATAGCGCTCTAACACCT
>NZ_JBYMTJ010000005.1:0-219778 GCF_057773125.1 Pseudoxanthomonas sp. 97-1-1
CGCGCTCAGCGCAGCAGGTACTGGTTGAGCAGGTTCTCGTAACGCTCCTGCTTGCCGCTGATCTGCTTCGGTTCGCCCTGCCCGGTCGCCAGCGCGGCCAGATCGGCCAGGCCCAGCGTGCCGTTCTCGAAATCCTTGCCCTTGCCGCTGTCGAAGCTGGCGTAGCGTTCCTTGCGCCACTGCTCCCACGGCGAGTCGGTCAGCAGCGCGTGGGCGACTTCAAGGCCACGCGCGAACGCGTCCATGCCACCGATGTGGGCGATGAACAGGTCTTCCAGATCGGTCGACTCGCGGCGCACCTTGGCATCGAAGTTCAGCCCGCCCTCCAGCCCGCCCTGGCGCAGCACCACCAGCATGGCGCCGACGGTGTCGTACAGATCGGTGGGGAACTGGTCGGTGTCCCAGCCGTTCTGCGCATTGCCGCGGTTGGCATCGATGCTGCCCAGCAGGCCGTGGTCGCTGGCCACCTGCAGGTCGTGCTCGAACGTGTGGCCCGACAGCGTGGCGTGGTTAGCTTCGATGTTGAGCTTGAAGTCCTTCTCCAGCCCGTGCTCCTTCAGGAAGCCGGCCACCGTGGCGCTGTCGAAGTCGTACTGGTGCTTCATCGGCTCCATCGGCTTGGGCTCGATCAGGAAGTTGCCCTTCAGGCCGATGCTGCGGCCGTAGTCGCGGGCCATGGTCAGGAAGCGGGCGAAGTGCTCGACCTCGCGCTTCATGTCGGTGTTGACCAGCGAGGCGTAGCCTTCGCGGCCGCCCCAGAACACGTAGTGCTCGCCCCCCAGTTCCACCGTGGCCTCCAGCGCCGCCTTCACCTGCACCGCCGCGCGGGCGACCACGGCAAAGTCCGGATTGGTCGATGCGCCGTTCATGTAGCGCGGATGCGAGAACAGGTTGGCCGTGCCCCACAGCAGCTTGATACCGGTGGCGTCCTGGCGGGCCTTGGCCAGGCCGGTCATATGCTTGAGGTTCTTCTGGTACTGGCCGATGTCCTCGGCATCCGGGGCCAGGTCGATGTCGTGGAAGCACCAGTACGGCACGCCGAGCTTGGTGAAGAACTCGAACGCGGCATCGACCTTGGCCTCGGCCGTGGCCATCGGCGAACCCGCTTCCCACGGGAAGTGGCGCGTGCCCGGGCCGAAGGGGTCATGGCCGGCATTGCAGAAGGTGTGCCAGTAGCAGACGGCGAAGCGCAGGTGCTCGCGCATGGTCTTGCCACCGATGGTCTTGTTGGCGTCGTAGACCTTGAACGCCAGCGGGTTGTCCGAGCCGCGGCCCTCGAACGGGATGCGGCCGATGCCGGGGAAGTATTCCTGGGCGCCGATGAAGGGCTGCGTGCTCATGGTGCGTGATCCTGTGGTTGTGCGTGATGTACGTGGGGGTGTCAGCCGCGCTGCAGCGGCGTGAGGGCATCGAGGTGCTGGAGGAAGCGGCGGTAGGCCGCGGCATAGGCCTGCGTACGGGTGGGATCGGGCGTGGCGGACAAGGCCGGCTCGGTGGCGACGTGGGCGCGTGCGATGTCGGCGATGGACGATGTCTCGCCACGCGAACGGCCCCATGCCCACAGCGCCTGCAGCGCCGCACCGAAGGCCGCGCCCTCGGCCTGCACCGGCACATCCACCGGCAGGCCGAACACATCGGCCACCAGCTGCCGCCACGCGGCGCTGTTGCTGCCCCCGCCGGTCAGCACGATGCGATCGAACTGCATGCCGGCGCGCACGAAGGCATCGAAGCCGTACTTCAGGCTGTAGGTCGCCCCTTCCATCGCGGCGCGGTAGACATGCGCCGGGGTCATGTTGGTCGTATCCAGCCCGGCCAGCACGCCCTTGCCCAGCGGCAGGTCGGGCGTGCGCTCGCCGTTGAGGAAGGGCAGCATCACCAGGCCGTCTGCGCCGGGCGGCGTGGCGTGCAGGTGGGCATCGCCCTCGCGCGTGCTGAAGCCGAACGCCTTGGCCACCTGTTCGGTGGCCACGGTGCAGTTCATCGTGCAGATCAGCGGCAGCCAGCCGCCGGTGGAGGAACAGAACGCGGCCCAGGCGCCGGCCGGATCGACTACCGGGGTATCGGAGTAGGCGAACAGCGTGCCCGAGGTGCCCAGGCTCATCGCCAGCCGGCCCTCTTCCACGCAGCCGGTGCCGATGGCCGCCATCATGTTGTCGCCGCCGCCGACGGCGACCTTCGCCGTCGCCGGAAGGCCCAGTCGCGCGGCTGCGGTGGGATCGATGTCGAACAGGGCATCGGGTGCAGCGATCGGCGGCAGGCAGGCGGCCAGGTCGCGATCCGGATCGGTGGCACGCAGGAGCTCCGCCGACCATGTCCGCGTGCGCACGTCGAGCCAGCCGGTGCCGGAGGCATCGCCGTACTCGCAGAAGCGCTGGCGGGTCAGCACGAAGTTGAGGTAGTCGTGCGGCAGCAGGATGCTCGTCAGCTGTGCATAAGCCTCGGGGCGGTGGGTCTTTGTCCACGGCAACTTGGAGGCGGTGTAACCGGCCAGGATCGGGTTGCCCGCCAGCGCAATCGTCGCTGTCGAACCGCCCACCGCGTCCATGATCTGCGTGCACTCGGCCGTGGTGCTGGTGTCGCACCACAGTTTGGCCGGTGCGAGTACCTCACCCTGCGCATCCACCGGCACGAAGCCGTGCTGCTGGCCCGACACCGACAGCGCCACGATGCGCGCACGCAGTGCCGGATCGATGCGCGTGAAGCACGCCTGCATCGCGGCCACCCAGTCGGCCGGGTGCTGCTCGCGGCTGCCGTCCTCGCCGCTGATCAGCTCCAGCGGCGCGCTGGCACCGGCCACCACCGCACGTGTGGCAGCGTCGTACACCACCACCTTCAGGCTCTGCGTGCCTGCGTCGATTCCGGCGACAAGGCTCATGCCATTTCCTTCTTCATGCGCGCACCAGCGCGCCATTGCGCAGTCGCACAGCGGCTGAAGCCCCGGCGGCGAGTTCGATGTCAAGTGTCTGGTCCGCATGGACCAACGCGTAGCGGCCACCCTTGTCCGAGTGCAGCGTCACGTGCGCCAGTCGTCCTGCTTTCCAGCTGAGATCCAGCTGCGCGGCATTGCGTACGCGCACGCCTTCAAGTTCGCCGTCGCGCCACGACGGTGGTAGAGCCGGCAGCAGGAAGATCGACCCGCCCCAGCTCTGCACCAGCATCTCGACGATGCCGGCCGCGCCACCGAAATTGCCGTCGATCTGGAACGGTGGGTGCGCGTCGAACAGATTCGGGTAACTGCGCTGCGGCGACAGCAGCATGCGCAGGATCTTCAGGCTGTGCTCGCCATCCCACAGGCGCGCCCAGAAATTCAGCCGCCACGCGATGCCCCAGCCGGTGGCGTCGTCGCCGCGGATCTCCAGCGTTCGGCGCGCGGCGCGCGCGAGCTCGGGCGTGTCGCGCAGGTTGATCTGCGCGCTGGGGTGCAGGCCGTACAGGTGCGAGATGTGCCGGTGGTGGATCTCGGGCGCCTGCATGTCCCAGTCCTGCTGCCATTCCTGCAACTGCCCGGCCTTGCCGATCCGGTTGGGCGGCAGCTGCGCGCTCAGCGTGGCCAGGCGCGCGGCGAAATCGGCGTCCACGCCAAGCACGCGCGCCGCCTCGATGCACTGGCCGAACAGATCGCGCAGGATCTGCGCATCCATCGTCGGACCCGCACAGATCGCTGCGCCGAAAGGATGTTCGTTCTCCGGCGACAGCGACGGCACGGTGACCTTGTGCCCGGTCTGCGGATCGTCCTGCAGCGTCTCGACGAAGAACTCCGCGGCGCCCTTGAACAGGGGCCAGACCTGCTTCAGGTAATCCGTATCGCGGCCGTAGTCCCAGCGGTCCCACAGCGCCTGCAGCAACCAGGCGCCTCCTGTCGGCCACAGCGCCCAGCGCGCGCCATCCGGCGGCGTGGCCGCGCGCCACAGGTCGGTGTTGTTGTGGAGCATCCAGCCACCGGCGCCGTACATGTCGCGCGCGACGCCGGCACCGGTCTTCGCCAGTTCCTCCAGCATGCGCTGCAGCGGCTCGACGCACTCGCCCAGCCCGTTCGCTTCGGCGGGCCAGTAGTTCATCTCGGTATTGATGTTGACCGTGTACTTGCTCTCCCACGGCGGATCCATCAGGTCGTTCCAGATTCCCTGCAGGTTGGCGGGCTGGCTGCCCGGCCGCGAGCTGCAGATCAACAGGTAGCGTCCGTACGCGTGGTACAGCGACACCAGCGCGGGATCGTCGCCCTGCGCAAACGCGGCGATGCGCTCGTCGGTGGGCAGGTCGGCCGCGGCGGTGCGGCCCAGGTCCAGCCGTACGCGACGGAAGAGCCGGCGGTGGTCGGCCAGATGGTCGGCCAGCACCGCATCGAACGCCTTGTCCTTCACCCGCCCCAGCTGCGCGGCGGTGATCGCGTCGGGATCGCCGCTGACATCGTCGTAGGCCATATGGCCGGTCGCCGCGACGATGCGCAGTTCCAGCTCGCGCACGCCGTCGAACACGATCTGGTCCTGCTCCACCCGCACCTGGCCCTCGCGGTGCGCGATATGCACGCGAAACGCGAAGCGCAAGCGCCCCTCGATGCCATGCTTGCCGACGTTGCGCCCGCTGACCAGCCAGCCGCCATCGACGACGCGCGTCGTGGTCGCATGTTCGTTGCCAGTGCGAATGCGGCCGATCATCGCGTCGCCGCCATCGACCGCGTAGCGCACGACGATGCACTGGTCGACCGCTGACACGAACACCTCGCGCCGATGCACGCCGGCACCCACGCGGAAGGTCGTGCGCGCGACGGCCGCATCGAGATCGAGTTCACGGCGATAGTCCGCCACGCCATCCAGGCGGTCGAACTGCAGCCACAGGTTGCCCAACGGCTGGTACGCCATCTGCTTCACCGGGCGCGAGATCAGTGTCTCGTCGGCCAGCGCCGCAGCTTCGGCGTAGCGACCGGCGAAGACCAGCTCGCGCACCCGCGGCAAGCCCTCGCGCGCCTTGGGATTGACCGCCGAGTACGGCCCGCCCGAATACAGCGTGTCCTCGTTGAGCTGCAGGCGCTCATGCGCCACGCCGCCGAACACCATCGCGCCCAGTCGGCCGTTGCCGACCGGCAATGCTTCCACCCAGACGCGCGCCGGCTGGCGATACCACAGGCGCAGGTCCTGTGCCGTCGTCGCGCCCGCCGGCACCGCAGCGGCATCCCAGGGCAGTCCCGCCACCAGTGCACCGCCCGCCACGCCCTTGAACAGGGTGCGGCGACCGGGATCATGTGGCCCGGTGTCGACGGCGACCGGCGACATGCCCGGGCGCGGGGACTGCATCATCCAGCCCTCCCGGACAGGTGTTGTCTACCGGTTTCCATGGTGCCGCCCGACCACCCTGCTGTCATCGTGCAGTGCGGGGAAACCGCACGGCCTGCGCCTTGCCGTCGTAACGCACGGTGACGTCGGCCGCCGGTTCCAGCGTGCCGGCATCGGCGCGCGGACCGTCGATGAAGCGCACCCGCACCTCGCGGTTGGCGACCATGCCGGGATAGCGGCCTTCGCGCGCACCGATGCGCAGTTCACCCGTCTTCTCGTTCCACGCCAGCGGAATGCGGCTGGATTCACCGCGCTCGTAGCCGTAGCTGCGGCCGTTGTCCTCGTACAGCGAGAACGTGCCATCGGCGCCGGTGTAGACCTCGATCGTCAGCGGCGCATCGGGCTGCTCGTCCACGTACTGCTGCACTACCGTGCGTGGCACGATCGAACCCGCACGCACGAACAGCGGCATGCGCTGCAGCGGCGCGCTGGCGTCGATGGTCTGGCCACCGCCGTAACGCTTGCCGGTCTGGAAGTCGATCCAGCTCGTGCCCGCCGGCAGGTAGACCGGGCGCGTGGTCGCCTTGAACGTGGTGACCGGGGCGACCAGGAATGCCGGACCGAACATGTACTGGTCGGCGATATCGCGCACCTTCGGGTCGGACGGGAAGTCCATCGCCAGCGTGCGCAGCAGCGTGCCGTCCTGGTGGTACGTATCGCCGGCCAGCGTGTAGATGTAAGGCAGCAACGTGTAACGCAGCTTCAGGTAGTGCACGAAGCTGTCGTAGTGCGGCGAGCCTTCCGGTGCGATTTCCCAGATCTCGCGGTACGGGAACTGGCCGTGCAGGCGGAAGATCGGCACGAACGCGCCGTGCTGGAACCAGCGCAGGCTCAGCTCGCGCCACTCGGCGAGGTGCGCCGGGTCCTTGGTCTCGTAGCGCCGCTCCGGCGAGAAGCCGCCGATGTCGAAGCTGATGTTCGGTGCGCCGGCCATTGAGGCGTTGACGAGGCCCGAGATCTGCTCGCGCAGGTCGTCCCAGCGCGGCACGATGTCGCCACTCCAGAACGCCGCACCGGCGCGCTGCTGGCCCGCGAAGAACGCGCGCGACAGGATGAAGACGCGCTTGTCCGGATCCTGCTCGCGCGAGCCACGGTAGACGCCCTCGGAGTGCACCAGCGGATAGGAGTTGAAGAACTCCACGGACGGGGCCAGCGAGGTCGGCGTGGTGCGCGCCTTGCGCTCGCCGACATCGATGTTGCTGTGCAGGTCGGGCTCGCTGGCGTCCAGCCACCACGCATCGAATCCCTTGGCGTTGAGCTTGCCGTTGACCTGGCGCCAGAAGATGTCCTGCGCCTCCTTCGAGTACGGGTCGTAGAACGAATTCAGGTAGCCCTTGCCGATCCAGTCCAGCTCGCCCACTTCCACGTTGCGGTGGTACATGTGGCCGGCGGCGTCGAGCTCCTTGTAGTTCGCGGTGGTCGGATAGAACTTCGGCCACACCGAGATCATGATCTGCGCGTGCTGGTCGTGCACGTGCTCGACCATGCCATCGGGATCGGGGAAGTTCCTGGTATCGAAGTCGTGCGAACCCCAGGCATCCTCCGGCCAATACGACCAGTCGAGCACGATGGCGTCGATCGGCAGCTTACGCTTGCGGTACTCGTCCAGCGCGCCGGTCAGCTCCGCCTGGGTCTTGTAGCGCTCGCGGCTCTGCCAGAAGCCGTACGACCATTTTGGCAGCAGCACGGCCTTGCCGGTCAGCGTGCGGTAGCCGGCCAGGACCTGGTCGGCGTCGTCGCCCGCGACCACGTAGTAGTCGATGGCCTGCGCGGCCTCGGACCAGATCGACAGGTCCTTAGCTTCTTCCGCAGGCAGCGGATCGCGGTGCAGCAGCGCGATGTAGGCCGGCTCGATGCGGTCCCACACCAGCTTCACCTTGTGGCGCTGGCCGGCCTTCATCTCCAGCGCAAACTCGTGGTGCCACGGATTCCAGTTCTGGCGCCAGCGGTCGATGACCAGCTTGCCGTCGATGTACAGCTTGGCGTACTCGCTGTTGTAGACCGAGAACGTATGCCGGCCATCGCTGCGCGCCGCGATCTCGCCCTCCCACACCACGTCGCTGCGTCCGCCCTGCGCCATGTTCTTGCCGGCCGCCGGGAAGTTGGCGAGATCCTTGATGTACTGGTAGTTCACTTCGCTTTCGCGACGCTCCACCACCTGCTTGCCGTTGACCGTGTAGCGCGCCGTCAGCGCACCCGGCTTGCCCTGGGCGTCGAACAGGTCGAGCGACGCGCCCAGCGGCTGCAGGCCACGCGGATCGCCATAGCGGGTGATCGCGTTGCTGTCCCACAGGATGCCGTAGTGGCGCGTGGAGACCAGGTAGGGAATCGCCTTGTCGATGTTGTGCTGGAGCAGCTCGACATCGCGCCCCTTGAGGTTCATCCAGCCCTGCTGGTGCAGGCCGGTGCCGTAGAAGGCTTCGTCGTCCGTCGATTCGAAGCGCTGGCGGATGCTGTAGTAGTCCTTGCCCTCGAACGTCGCCGGAGAAAAGGTGCGCGCGCGCTCGGCGAGCAGCGGCTTGCCGGCGGCGTCAAAGAAGCTGACCTGCCCCGTGCGGGCATCGACCTTCGCCGAAATGCCCTGCGTGCTGACCGTCACCTGCCCGCCGGCTTCGCCCACCTTCACCGCCGGCGGCGCACCGGTCTTCGCCCGCATCAGGCTGGGCGTGCGGGCGAAGTCGCCGTCGGGATCGGCCATCACGCGCAGGATGCCCGGCGCGACCGCTTCCACCTTCACGTCGGCGGCGGACGCGTCGGCGGGGCGCACGATCACGCCGTGGTCGATCTTCTCGACGGCCTCGTTGCCCGCGGCGTTGGCGCCCGCTGCAGCCAGGGCCAGCAGCGGCACCGTCAACGTCTTCAAGTAACCCATCGCTTGCTCCTCGTGGGCGCCCGCAGGCGTCCCGGTTCATGGACCGGCGGAACCGGCCCGTGGATCGTTCAGTAGGTCGCCAGCTTCACCCGCAGCAATTGCGGGACGCTGGAGAAATTGAGGCCGTAGTCGGTCTGGTCGCCGTTCCAGCGACGGCGGAACACCCACTTGCCATCGACGTAGGTGCCCTCGTCGACGTAGTCGTAGATCTGCCGCGCGGCCAGCGCCGGATCGGCGGCGTGGATGTTGATGCGCGCGTGCGCGCCGGTGACCAGGAATTCGTCCGGCCCCAGCTGCACCACCAGCGCGCGGCCGATGGGCTCCGGATTGCCGGGCGGCTCGCCCTGGAACCAGAACTGCGGCACGCCATACGTCACCACCATGTTCCAGCGGTCATCGATCTTCACCGTCTGCACTGCCTGTCCCGGCTGCTCGGCGGTGCCGCGCACCTTGCCCTCGAAGCTCGCCTGCGCGATGACGCGAGCCGCCGGCTTCACCATCGCGTAGTTCATCGCGAACGTGGCCAGCGTCTTCTCGTCCATGTGCTTGGCGCCGAGCGGCCAGTTGGAATAGCGCGAGTAGTCGATGCCGAACGGCGACCAGCCGATGGCCTGCTCGCCCAGCGCCGAGAAGAAGTAGCGCGCGTATTCCTCGCGGTTGCCGGTCTCGGCGACGAACAGCGGGTTGTCCGGGCGTGAGTAACGGTCCAGCACCGTGGTGTAGTGGGTGTACTCGGGCATGTAGATGTCCGGCGCCAGCAGGTCGATGTGCGGCGCCGCGGCCTTGTACACGTCCAGCACGTTGTCGGTCGGGCCACCGCTGGCGTACTGGCCCGGCTGGCCCGGATTGAACGGCCCGCGCAGGGCGGCGTTGACGAACATCGGCAGCGGGTAGACCGCCTTGCCCGCTTCCGCCACCTGGTCGATGTAGTGCGCGATATGCCAGGCATGGAAGACCTCGTCCGCGTCGGCGCCGAACACGTCGCGCCACGTGCCCGGCGACTTGCCCAGCTTCTTCAGCAACGCTGCCGGCACCGGTCCTTCGAACACCTTCTGCGCCAGCGGCGAGAAGTCGCGCACGCTGCCGTAGGTGCCCGGCTCGTTCTGCGGCTGCACCAGGATGACGGTGCGCTGCGGGTCCGCCGCTTTCAGGTGCGTCATCAGCGCGACGAAGGCCTTGCGGTCGGCATCCAGCGTGGCCTGCGCATGCGGCGACAGCGAGTTCAGCGTGCGACCGTCGGCGGTGACCACACGCGGGAAGCGCGCGTTGTCCAGCTTCACCCAGGCCGGCGCGTAGTTCGGGCCGTTGTTCTTCCAGGTGGCGAACCACAACAGTACCAGCCGCACGTTCTTCTCGCGCGCCTGCTTGAGCAGCACATCGACGAAGGAAAAGTCGAACGTCCCCTCCTTCGCTTCGATCTGCTCCCATGCCACCGGCACCATCACCGTGTTCGGCTTGACCACGTCGATCGCCGGCCATACGTCGTCCAGCGCCTGCGGCCAGTTGCTGGAATTGTTGACCTGCGCGCCCAGGATCAGGAACGGCGCGCCATCGACCATCAGCGCATGGCGGCCGTCCTTGCTGACGATCTGCGGGATGGGGGCCTCGCCGCCGCTCCGGCTGCCTGCGCCCGATGCCGCTTCGCCCGGCGTTGCCGCATCGTCGGGAGCGCGGCATGCAGGGAGTGCGCAGATTGCGACCAGAAGACCGCAGAGCGTGGACAGGCGAAGCAGGCGAGGCATCATCAACAAGACTCCAGGTTCACCAGGTGTCGCTGCGGAAAGGCGAAGCGGGCAGCTGCGCGGTGTTGATCAGGTCGGCATCGGCGGGATTGTCGGACCAGCCGTAGCGCACGGCGACCGGGCGCGGGACCGCCGCACTGCGCACCACCACCTGCCCATCCACCAGCGACGCCTCCGCCGGATGGAAGACCTGGTCCGTGCCGGCGAGCGCGAAGCCGTGCACGCGCGTGCCGCCACCGCGCACCGCCAGCGTGCCGCCCGCGCTGCCGAACTCGACATGTGCGGCACCGCCCTCGAAGCGGGTGTGCTGGGGCGTCGGGCCATGGAAGTCCACGGCTTCGCCGTACGCCACATGCCGTGCGGCCAGTGCCAGACGCTTGCCGACGTCCTGCTTGTTGAGCGGATGGATGTCGTCGGGATTGCCGATATCGATCGCCACCGTCTGCGCGGTGCCCGGCATCCACAAGGTCATCGATTGCGACTCGCGCAACACCGCCCAGGGACTCTCGTCGCCCTTGTCGGTGCCGGAGGAGAAGTTGGCCAGCTGCACCCACAGGAACGGCAGGCCGGGCGCATCCCACTGCGTGCGCCATTGCGCCCGCCACTGTTCGATCATCGCGGGGAACTGGCGGCGGTAGCGCAATGCGTCCGCCACGGTGTTCGCGTTCGATTCGCCCTGGTACCAGATCACGCCGCGCAGTGCGTAGGGCTGCAGCGGATGGATCATCGCGTTGTACAGCAGGGTGGGATGCTGGTTCTTGTCGTCGACCAGGGCGACGCTGACGCTGGACGGCCGGAACGACCAGTCCGCCAGCGTGCGCGGTGCGGCGCCCTGCGGCTGGACGAAGACCTCGGCCGCGTCGCCGTGGATGCCGCCCCCGCCGCCGAAGTCGGATACGCGCACGGCCACGTGATTGACGCCCGCATGCAGGGCCGATGCCGGCACGGTGTAGCGGCGCGGCAGGTTGTACTGCATGTGCGTCTGGCCGACCTGGGTGCCATTGACCCAGGTGGTGTCGGAATCGTCGATGCGGCCCACGCCCAGCATCACGCCGGCAGCAGCCTCTTCGGCGGTCAGCGTGAACGTGGTGCGGTACCACGCCACGCCGTCCATGCCGTTCCAGCCCGTGGCTTCCCACAGCGCGGGCACCTTGATCGGTGTCCACGCGGACGCGTCAGTCGCGGCGGACTGCCAACCTGCATCATCGACGGGAAGATCCGGCCAGCGCGCCAGATTGCGGCGCGTCCGCGCCAGCGCCTGCTCATCCTGTGCGCGCAGCGTGCTGGCCTGCTGGGCCAGCGCCTTTTCGTCCAGCCCCTGCGATGGCGCATCCATCCAGGCTTCGATGCGGCTGCCACCCCAGGTGCTGTCGATGATGCCGATCGGCACACCGGTGACCTTGCGCAGTTCGCGCGCGAAGAAATGCGCCACCGCCGAGAACTTGCCCGCGGCCTGCGGCGACGAAGCGACCCATTCGCCACCTGCGAGCTGCGCCTGCGGCGTGCCGGCCCAGGACTTGGGGATCTTGAAATGGCGGATCTGCGGATCGGTCGCGCGTGCGATCTCCCCCTCCGGATCGGCCGACTGCGCGATCGGCCACTCCATGTTCGACTGCCCGCTGGCCAGCCACACGTCGCCTACCAGTACGTCCTGCAGCACACGCGCGCCGGTGCCATCGTCGATACGCATCACGTGCGGGCCACCGGCGGGCAGCGCGGGCAGTTCCAGCGACCAGTGGCCGCTGGCATCGGCCTGCGCCGCGCCGTCACGGCCGGCGAACGCCACCACGACGTGTGCGCCCGGGGCCGCCTGGCCCCAGACCTGCACCGGCTGGTCGCGCTGCACCACCATGCCATCGGCAAAGATGCGCGGCAGTTCGACGGCGTGTGCGGCCGGCATTGCGAGAAAAACGAGAAGAGCGAGGGCGATTCGATTCACTGCGGATCTCCGTACCAGATGCCACGTCCTTCGGTGCCGAAGTAGACGCGGCCATGCAGGCGGGGATCGCCTGTCACATGGCGGATGATGCCGCCAAACCGCAGCGCGTCGGTATCGATCCGCTGCCAGTGCCGGCCGTTGTCGCCGGAGCGATACAGGCCGCGCTGGCCCCCCACTTCGCCGAACACGAACAGCACCGGCGCATCGCCGTCCTTCGCCGGCTTGCCCAGGCCCACCGACATCACGTTGTCCACGCCCGGCACGCGTGCCAGCCTGCCGGGGGAAAGATGCAGCAGGCCGCGCCAGGACGACGCGATCCAGGCTTCGCCGGCACGCTGCGGATGCGGCCGGATCTCGGCCCGGTACCAGTCGCCGATTTCGCCCACCGGCGCGCGGACTTCCTCGAACGCGACGCCGCCATTGCCGCTGACATACAGCGTGCCGCTGATGGCATCGAAGCCGTAATAGATGCCTTCATCGACGCGGTCGGCTTCCACCACCGCCGTCTTCGGCAGGCCTTTCACCTGCTGCCAGCGCCCGCCCATGTCGGCGGTGATCCAGTGATGTTCACCGTTGCGGGGATGCCAGATGGCGCGCTTGCCATCGGCGGCCAGGGTGATCTGCCCCGCGCCATCGCCATCCGGCGGCTCGCTTGCGAACGCGGTCCAGGTGCGGCCGCCATCATTCGACCATGCGCCACGCACCGCGCCTTCCGGCCGGTTGTGGAAATAGCCCGTGCGTACCATCACCTGCGGCACCTGTCCGGCGAAGGCCAGGCTTTCGGTATTGGAGAAACGCACCCCGGCAAAGCGCGGTTGCGATACATCGAGCGTGTCATGCACGAAGCCGTCGACATCCCCCAGGCCACTGACCAGATGTGCGCCCTGCGGCGGACTGGCCAGCGCCAACGGCACGGTTTCCTCGAAGCCCGCCTGCTCGAAGCGCCACTGCATGTCGGCGCCCTGGTCGAATGCACGCGCATTGGTCGACGCCCACACGCCGTAGCCGGTGACGAACAGGATGCGGTCCGGATCGTGCGGATCGATCTCGATGTCGGCCATCCAGTGCGGCTTCGCATCCGCAGTCCACGGCGCGGACGAATGATCGAAGCGGGAGCGCGGCAGCGTGGCCGTCCACGTGCGGCCGCCATCGACGCTGCGATAGAGGTCATCGTGCGGCTGGTAGCGACGGAAGGTGGTGGCGATGATCACGTCCGGGTTGTCGGCCTGCACCGCGACCGCACCCCAACCGAACCCCTTGCCGGATGCGTCGGAGGAACGGGGTGCCGGCGTGATGTTTTCCCAGCGGTCTCCGGCGGGATCGAAGCGCCATACCGCACCATCGGCCATGTTGTTGGGGCCGGGCTCGTCGCCGTAGCTGAGCAGCCAGCGCCCGCGCCCGTCGCGCACCATGTGGCTGGGACGCAGCCCCACCGGCTGGCCGGGCACCGCGTGCCAGCTCACGCCACCGTCAAGCGAGCGATACAGGCTGGTCTCGTTCGTCGATACGCCTGCATACAGGGTCTTCGAGGGCGTGCCCGGCGTGCCGCTGGCGGGATCGAACACCACGAACGCGATGCCGACGGGACGCAGCTCGCGCCAGCCCATCGCCCAGGCCGAGCGCGCCTTCGCAATGGCAGGGAACGCCGGCACTTCACGCCAGGTCGCGCCGGCATCGCCGCTGCGCCACAGCCCGTCGGCGCGCGTGCCGAACAACAGCACGCGTCCGTCGTGGGGATCCACCGCCAGTCGTTCACCGTTGCCGCGCCCCTGCTCGTTGCCGCCGAGCTTGAAGGGCAGCGACGTGCGCTGGAACGTCGCGCCGCGATCCGTCGAACGCAGGATCGCGCCGTCCTGTCCACGTTCGTGCAGGTAGGTGCCGACGGCGAGGTACACGCGATCCGGATCGGACGGATCCAGCGCCAGGCTTTCCACGCCGAAGCGGCCACTGTCCTCGTGGCCCATCCAGTCCATCAACGGTTGCCAGCGCTGTTCGCGCGACACCCACCGGTACGCGCCACCGATATCGGTGCGGGCGTACAGCAGGCCCTTCTCGCGCGGATGGAACACCAGCCCGGTCACGAAGCCCCCGCCGCCGATGGCGACGTTGCGCCAGCGGTAGTCGGCGGTTTCGTCCTTCGCCGCGGCGGCGGGTGCCAGCAGCAGGACGGAGAGCGCGAGAATCAGGCGAAGCGTGTGCACGGAGTCTCCTGTGGAGAGGGAGAGCCGGTGCGCCAGCGTGAAGCACACCCAGGTAGCCGCGAGCGATGCGGGAAGGGCGGTTGCTGCTGCCCCTCCCGCAAAGCACGCATCAGAACGTGAAGCGGATCGTTGCGGCGTAGCGGCGGTCGTTGACGTACCAGGACGTGACGCGCCTGCCGGCGCCGTTCTGGTCCATGATCGTGCGCTGCTCGGCGTTGTTGAGGTTGTTCATCTCCAGGCCGATCTGCACGTTGTCGGAGAAACGGTAGAAGATCGAACCATCCAGCTGGCCGAACGCGTCGCTGTACACCGGCAGTTTCCATGCGATGCCGCCGTCACCGCCGTTGTAGCCGTTCGGGCCGATCGACAGCAGGTACTCGCTGCGCCAGTTGTAGGCCAGGCGGAACTGCCACGGACCCTTCTCGTAGAAGGCCGCCACGTTGTACGAGTTCTTGGACAGGCCATCGGCCGGCAGGTCGTCGAACAGCGAGCCATCGGTATCGACGGGCACCGCGTTCGAGGCGTCCGGAATGCTGGTGGAGCTGTCGATGTAGGTGTAGTTCGCCGACATGCCCAGGCCATCGAACGGCGCCGGCAGGAAGTCGAAGAACTGGTTCCAGCCGATTTCCGCGCCCTGGATCTTCGCCGTGCCGACGTTGACCATCCGCGAGACCAGGTAGTCGTACTGGTTGCCGTCGACGCCGGGATAGGCAACGAGTTCGGTCTGCTGGCGGAAGTAGTCCTTGATGTCCTTGTAGAAGAAGTTCACCCAGGCCATGCCGCCGCGGTCCGGCGCGAAGTACCACTCCAGCGACAGGTCGAACTGGTTCGCCTTCATCGGCGTGAGGTACGGGTTGTCGGTGGAACTGCCGGTGAGATCCAGGTCGCCGGGTTGCAGCGTGGTGCCCGGTTGCGGGGTCACGCCGTCCCTGACCGCCACGCTGAGTTGCTGGTAGGCCTGCATGTCGCTGAAGGCAGGACGTGCGATGGCCTTGGACGCGGCGAAGCGCACGATCCAGTTCTCGGCCGGCTCCCACTTCACGTTCGCGCTCGGCAGCACGTCGGTATACGAGTTCTCCGCCGAGATCGGTTCGGACTGGCCCGAACCCAGATACGGCGCGAACGCGTTGTTCGGATAGACGAGATAGCCGTCCGCGCTGTTCTCGGTGCGGACGACGCGCACGCCCACGTTGCCGTCGATACGCGCGTCGTCCATGGCGAAGTTCACCATGGCGTAGGCGGCGTACGTCTTCTCCTTCTGCACGTTGCCCCATTGCGGGTCGGCGAGGTTGCGCGGGGTGATCTGGCCGTAGGGCGCGCCGGGAAGGTAGTACGGCACCGCTGCGCCGTGGATGTCGAGGTAGCTGTTGGGGAAGCCGAGCGCGGTGGCCAGCACCGGCGAATAGAACGCCCCCGGCGTGGTGGCGCCGCCCCGGTAGAAATTGTCGAACGTGACCAGGTTGGTCAGGCTGGAATTGACGGTGCCGTTGAGGTCGAGGCCGGGCAACGGCACGCCGCCCGGCAGCGCCCACCACTGCATCCACGGCTGGAACACGGGCTGCCAGTCGTAACCGGTATCGATGCTGTGGGCATCGCGGTCGGTGACGCGCACGCCGACCTTGAAGGAATCGAAGAAATTGCTGTCGAAGCTGTGCTTCAGGTCCGCGCGCCAGGCGATCTCTTCGGCTTCGTTGTCGTCCTGGTGGTCCATGGTGAACCCCCAGTAGTAGTTCGCGGGGTTCGTCGTGAACTGCTGGTCGACACCGATGCGCGGCACGCCATGGCCCAGGTCGATGTCGATGTAGGGCACGTTGAGGCCCAGCGACACGGTGGAATCCAGCGAACGCGTGTCGGCGGTGATGTACTGCAGGTCGGTCGACAGTTCGGTGCGGTCGCTGAAAGCCCACTTCAGGCCGAACGAGTAATCGGTGGTCTCGGACTTGCGATGCGACGCGCGGATGTCCGTGCCCATCGGGATGTCGCCGTTCGACAGCAGGCGACCGGACACGAACACGTTGCCGTCCATCTCGTACGGCTGGCTGGCATCCACCCGCACCTGCAGCGGGTCGTTCGAGACGAAGATCGCGTCTTCGTACCAGAGCTCGTCGTACTTGCTCTGGAAGGCCGTGGCGAACAGTTCCAGCGTGTCGCTGGGACGCCACTGCAGGGCGACATACGCGCCCTGGCGCTCGCGCTTGTATTCCAGTGTGCGCCAGTCGGCGCCGCGCGGCAGCCACAGTTGCTCGTTGGTTCCGTCATTGTTGAGGTCGGAGTTGGCGGTGCTGAAGAACGGCCGCACGAACATGCCGTCGGTGCGCGTGGCCAGTTCCGAATGCGCCACGTCGACCAGGATGCCGAAGTCGCCGGCATCGGTTTCCCAGCGGTTGCTGAAGAGGATGGAGCCCGACGGCTGCAGCTTCTCGGCGAAGTCGCCGCGGTTGGCGCTGAAGGACATGCCGAACTTGCTGCCTTCGAAGTCGAACGGCATGAAGGTGCGCAGGTCGACGCTGCCACCCAGGCCGCCTTCGATCATGTCGGCCTTCTGGTTCTTGTACACGTCCACGCCGGCCATCAGTTCGGATGGCACGTCCTGGAAGCTCAGGCTGCGGCCGCCGGAAGCGGAGAAGCTGTCGCGACCGTTCAACTCGGACCGCACCTGGGTCAGGCCGCGCACCTGCACGCCACCGCCCTCGGCGGAGAAATGCTCGGGATCGCCGACCGACAGGAAACGGTCGATGGTGACGCCGGGGATGCGCGACAGGGTTTCGGTGATGCTGCGGTCGGGCAGCGCGCCGATGTCGAGCGCGGTGACGGAATCGACGAAGGTGTCGGCGTCGCGCTTGATGTCCTGCGCCTTGTAGACGGAACCGCGGATGCCGGTGACGACGACCGCGTCAAGCTCGGTAGCGGCCTCTTCCTGTTGCGTGGCGGGCGCGGTGTCCTGCGCATACGCAGGCGCGGCCAGCATCATGGCGATGCCCAGGGCGAGGACGGTGGGTTGCAGCTTGCGGCCATCGGAGCGGACGGCACGGACGGCCGCCGCAGGGCGGCGCTGGAGCGTTGACATGGATGTTCCCTCCCAGGACACATGACAAGCGATTGAGTTTTGGTCCCGATCCGCGGACGTCTGCGCGTCTTTCGGCCGGATGAAGCAAGTGGCGGCTGCGGCCCCGGCCGCGGTCGTCGGTGGTGCGGATCCATCCGTGGTGGATGTCAGGGCGGTGAAAGCCATCTGGGCGGGCCCGGACAATCAACCGGCGGCAATGGGACCGCGCTGGGTGACTACGGCGGGAGCATAGGCGGCGCTGACATGCCGTACCAATGAAATATTGATCGCCAGCTATATCGAACCCGAATAGCTGGCCCGGCTCAGCCCGGGGAACCCTCGCCCGGCGGCGGTGCACCCGCAGGACGCGGCGGCTCCGGTTCGGCATACAGCCGGCGGGCGGTTGCCCGCAGCGCCTCCAGCACGCGCTCGGCGCCTGGCGACAGCAACTGGTCGCGGCGGCGCACGATGCCGAAGAACTCCATGCGCACCCCCAGCTCGATCGGCAGCACGCACATCTGGCCGGTCTGCAGATACGGGCCCACGGATTCGGCCGGCAACGCGGTGAGCATGTCGCTGTGGCGCAGCAGGTGGATGATCACCGGCAGCGAAGCGGTTTCCACGATGTTCTGTGGCGGCGGCTGGCCGTGTTCCAGGAACACCGCGTCCAGTCGCGAGCGCAGCACGCTGGCGGCCGGCGGCATGATCCAGCCGTAGTCCGCCAGGTCGGCGTGGGTGATGCGCGGGCGCCGGGTAAGCGGATGGCCGGCGCGCACGATGACGGCATGCGGCTCGTCCGCCAGCGGCTCGAAGTCCAGTTCGCCCGCGCCTTCCGGGCCCATGATGCGACCGACCACGATGTCCAGCTGCCCATCCAGCAGCTTGGCGACCAGGGGCCGGCTGTAGTCCATCTCGACCTTGATGAGGATGTCGGGAAAGTCGCGCTTCACCGCGGCAACCGCCTGGGGAACCAGGGTGGTGCCCGGGTTCACCACCGTGCCGATGGACGCCTGGCCCATCCGCCCGCTGCGCAGCGCGGCGATCTCGTCATGGGCGCGTCCGATCTCCGACAGCGCGGAGCGCGCGCGGCGGATCAGCACCTGGCCGTACCAGGTGGGCTCCACGCCACGCGCGTGCCGCTCGAACAGCGGCACGCCCAGCAGGCTTTCCATTTCCGCCAGCAGCTTGGACGCGGCCGGCTGGGTCATGTTGGCGGCCTCGGCGGCACGCAGCACCGACCGCTGCTCGTACAGGTGCAGCAGCAGGGTGAGATGGCGGGTCTTGAGCCGGGTGGCGCCGAACCAGCCGGTGGTGGGTTGGACCATGGGAACCTCCGGGCGAATGACCTATTCGCGCTGGGAATAGCCTATGACAAAAATTTCATTTGTCGTACATAGATGCCCACGCGAGGCTATGCCACGCTTCAAGGGCGGACTGGCCGGGACATCGGGCCGCCCGCAACGGGGCACCCACGGACGGCCGGCACAGGCCCGCCGCACGGTGATCCCGCATCCGATCAACGCCGGGAGGAGGGCCCCATGGCGACATCGCAGTCCGACGGCACCTCGCGTGCCGGCGCCATCGTCGCGTCCATGCCATCCGCAGGTGCACGCCCGTGAGCACCCGGCTGTCCGGCAAGATCGCCATCGTCACCGGCGCCGCCAGCGGCATCGGCGCGGCGACCGCGCGCCTGTTCGCCCGCGAAGGCGCCACCGTCATCGGGCTCGATCGACAACCGGCGACCTCCACCGACGCGGGCGTCACCCACCACCTCGCCGACATCACGGATGCCGCCGCCGTCGATGCCGTCGTGCAATCCGTGCGCGAGCGGCATGGCCGCATCGATGCGCTGGTGAACAACGCCGGCGCCGACGTGTTCTCCGAGCCGCTGTCGCTGTCGGACGAAGACTGGGAACGCTGCTTCGCGCTGAACCTCAAGGGCGCATGGCACCTGTGCCGTGCGGTGCTGCCGGCCATGCTGGCGCAGGGCGCCGGCTCCATCGTCAACATCGCCTCGGTACACGGGCACAAGATCATCGCCGGCTGCTTTCCGTATCCGGTGGCCAAGCACGGCCTGATCGGCCTGACCCGTTCGCTCGGCATCGAGTACGCCGCACGCGGCATCCGGGTGAATTCGATTTCGCCCGGCCTGATCCTGGTGCCGCGCATCGAAGCCTGGTTCGAACGCGAGCCCGGCACGCGCGAGAAACAGACTGCGCTGCTGCCGCCGCAACGCATCGGCACGCCGGAGGAAGTGGCCTATACCGCGCTGTTCCTCGCCAGCGATGAAGCCCGCTTCATCAACGCCACCGACATCGCCATCGATGGTGGCCGTTCGCAGGTCTACCACGACTGAGCGCATGGACAGCCCTCCCCTCCCTTTCGCCCTGCCGCTGATCGCGATCCTGCGCGGCATCACGCCCGCCGAGGTGCCTGCGCATGTCGGCGTGCTGGTGGAGGAAGGCTACGATGCGATCGAGATACCGACCAACTCGCCGGACTGGGAGCACAGCGTACGCATCGCCGTGGATGCCTTCGGCCAGCGCGCGATGATCGGCGCCGGCACCGTGCTGACCCCGGCGTCCGCCGATGCGCTGGTGGCGGCCGGCGGCCGCTTGATGGTGACGCCGAACACGCGTCCGGCGGTCATCCGCCACGCGGTGGAGCACGGCCTGCAGGTGGCGGCCGGCTTCGCCACCGCGAGCGAAGCCTTCGACGCACTCGATGCCGGCGCGCAGATGCTCAAGCTTTTCCCGGCTTCTGTACACGGACCGGCGCTGGTGCGCGCCCTGCGCAGCGTGCTGCCACCCGTCCCCCTATTCGCCGTCGGTGGCGTCACGCCCGACACCCTCTCCGGCTACCTCTCAGCCGGCTGTCAGGGCGCCGGCATCGGCGGCGAACTTTACAAGCCCGGCCAACCGGTCGAGCGCACGCGCGAACACGCGCGGCGTTTCCGGCAGGCCTACCTGGACCACGCCGCATGAAGATCGTCCGCCTCAGCACCTACCATGCCGCACCGCGCTGGCTGTTCCTCAAGGTGGAAACCGACGAAGGCATCACCGGCTGGGGCGAGCCGGTCATCGAAGGTCGCGCGCACGCGGTGGAAGCGGCGGTGCACGAACTGTCCGACTATCTGGTTGGCCAGGATCCGGCGCGCATCAACGACCTCTGGCAGGTGCTGTATCGCGGCGGCTTCTACCGGGGCGGCGCGATCCTGATGAGTGCCATCGCGGGCATCGACCAGGCGCTGTGGGACATCAAGGGCAAGGCGCTTGGCGTGCCCGTGTACCAGTTGCTCGGCGGCCTGGTGCGTGACCGCATGAAGACCTACCGCTGGGTCGGTGGCGACCGTCCTTCCGACATCGTCGCGCAGATGCAGCGGTACCAGTCGCTCGGGTTCGACACGTTCAAGTTCAACGGCACCGAAGAACTGAAACTGATCGACAGCCCGCGCGCGATCGACGCCGCGGTGGCCAAGGTCGCGGCGATCCGCGAGGCGATGGGCGACCGCGTGGACTTCGGCATCGACTTCCACGGCCGCGTCAGTGCGCCGATGGCGCGCGTGCTGCTGCGCGAACTGGCGCCGTTCAAACCGTTGTTCGTCGAAGAGCCCGTACTGCCCGAACAGTGGGAATACTACCGGCCGCTGTCCGATGCCACCTCCATTCCGCTCGCGGCCGGCGAGCGCATGTACTCGCGCGCCGAGTTCAAGCCGGTGCTCGCCGCCGGAGGGCTGGCGATCCTGCAGCCCGACCTGTCGCACGCCGGCGGCATCACCGAGTGCGTGAAGATCGCGGCGATGGCCGAAGCGCACGACGTGGCGCTGGCGCCGCATTGTCCGCTGGGCCCGGTGGCGCTGGCGGCCTGCCTGCAGGTGGACTTCGTGTCGCACAACGCGATGCTCCAGGAGCAGAGCATCGGCATCCACTACAACGCAGGCGCCGACCTGCTGGACTACGTCCTCAACAAGGACGACTTCCGGTGCGATGGCACCGGCAGCATCGCCGCACTGCCAAAACCGGGCCTGGGCGTGGAGATCGACGAAGCCCGCCTGGTCGAAGCGAGCCGGCAGCCGCCGCGCTGGCGCAATCCGCTGTGGCGGCACGCCGATGGCAGCGTGGCCGAGTGGTGATGCCGTGACGACGGCGCTGGCGACCCTGGCCGTCGACAGCCGCTGCGCACTGGGCGAAGGCATCCTGTGGTGCGAACGCCGCCGGGTGCTGTACTGGACCGACATCCTCGCCGCCGAACTGTGGCGGCACGACCCCGCCACCGGCCACACCCACACCTGGTCGCTGCCGGCCCCGCTCGGCTGCCTGGCGCTGGGCGAAGACGGACGCCTGCTGCTGGGCCTGGCCAACGGGTTGTATGCCAGCGACGTGGAAGCGCACCTGGTCGCGCGCGACCTGCCGCTGGCGAAGCTCGTGGACGTCGAAGCGGACGACCCGATGACACGCATCAACGATGGCCGCGCCGACCGGCATGGCGGCTTCGTGTTCGGCACCAAGAGCGAACACGCCGACCTGCGCCCCGCCGGCCGGTTCCATCAGTACACGGCCGCCCACGGCCTGCGCGAGCTCGCGCTGCCGCGCGCCGCCATCCCGAATTCGATCTGCTTCGATGCAAGCGGCACGCGCATGTATTTCTGCGACTCGGTGGCGCCACGCATCCTGCAGTGCCGCTATGACGCGGCGACGGCAACGGTGTCGGACATCGCCGTGTTCGTCGAACTCGACACGCCCGGCGCGGAGCCGGATGGCGCCATCGTGGATGCCGAAGGCGCGCTGTGGAACGCGCAGTGGGGAGCCGGTCGCGTGGTGCGCTACCTGCCCGACGGCCGCACCGACTGCATCGTGGCGGTCCCCGCGCCGCAGCCTTCGTGCTGCGTGCTGCACGACGACACGCTCTACATCACCAGCGCCCGCGTCGGGCTGGATGCCGCCGCACTGGCCGCGCATCCCCTGTCGGGCGGCGTGTTCTCCCATCGCATCGCGCGTCCGCTCGCGCGTGCGGAAGACCGGGTGCGACTGCCATGATCGCCGTCGACTGGGGCACCAGCACGCTGCGCCTGTACCGCATGGCCGACGACGGCCAGGTCCGCGAGCGCCGTCGCAGCGACCACGGCGTGATGGCCTGCGATGGCCGTTTCGGCGACGTGCTGGCGCAGGAGATCGCAGGCTGGGACGACACCGACGTCCTGCTGTGCGGGATGGTCGGCGGTCGCGGCGGCTGGCACGAAATGCCCTACCTGCCGTGCCCCGCCGGCAACCATGCGCTGGCGCTGGGCATGCAGCGCTTCCAGCCTCCGGGCTTCGACGATCGGGCGCTGTGGCTGGTGCCGGGATTGCGCGACAACGATTCCGACACCGTGCCCGACGTGATGCGCGGCGAAGAGACGCAACTGGCGGCATTGCTGGACGTGCTGCCCGGCGGCACGCACCTGGTCTGCCTGCCCGGGACGCACAGCAAATGGGTCACGGTGCGCGACGGCAGGGTGCAGCGGATCGCGACCGCGATGACCGGCGAGCTTTATGCGGTCCTGCGCCAGCACAGCATCCTGGGACGACTGATGCCCGTCGGCGACGTGCGCTTCGACGGCTATGCGTTCGACGCCGGTCTCAAGCGCAGCGCGGATGCGGGCGGCCTGCTGCACCATCTGTTCGGCGTACGCACCACCGGCCTGTTCCAGCAGTTCGCCGAACCGGCGCTGCCGTCGTACCTGTCCGGCCTGCTGATCGGCCATGAGCTGCGCGCGTCGGGCCTGTTCTCGCATGCGCCGCGTCCCGCACAGGTGCACCTGATCGGCAACGACCGGCTGCTGGGCTCGTACGCACACGCGCTGACCGCGCTGGGCGTCGGCGTGCAGCGACACCCGGAAGACCTGGCCGCACGCGGCCTGCATGCGCTGTGGTCACGGCGCACGAGTGCCGCCACCACATGAGGAGGCAGACGATGCTGACGCGTTGCGCACTGGTGTTGATGGGCATTCTTTCGATGGCATCCGCATGGGCGGGTGACGCCGTCTTCAGCGAGGTGCGCTATGTCGGCGACGACGGTGGCCCGCCTGTCGACGCCACGCTGTTCCGCAACCCGGTGGTCGCCGGCTTCTATCCGGACCCGTCCGCCATCCGCGTCGGCGACGACTTCTATCTCGTCACCTCGACCTTCGGCTATTTCCCCGGCCTGCCGGTCTTCCACAGCACCGACCTGGTGTCGTGGACGCAGATCGGCAACGCGATCCATCGCCCGGACCAGATCCACTACGGCGACAAGGAAGAACTGACGCGCGGCCTGTTCGCGGCCACCCTCGCCCACCGCGACGGCACGTTCTACGTGGCCAACACCTGCTTCTACTGCGACCGCGGCAACTTCGTGGTGACGGCAAAAAATCCAGCCGGCCCGTGGTCCGACCCGATCTGGCTCGGCGTCAGCGGCATCGACCCTTCGCTGTTCTTCGATGACGATGGCAGCGCGTGGGTGGTGCACAACGACGTGCCCGATGGAACGCTGCGCTATGACGGCCACCGCGCGGTCTGGCTGCAGCGCTTCGACTTCGACAAGCGCGAACGCGTAGGCGGGCGCGTCCTGCTGGTGGATGGCGGCGCGGACCCGTCGACGAATCCCGAGCACGTCGAAGGGCCGCACATCTTCAAGCACGACGGCTGGTACTACCTGACCGCCGCCGAGGGCGGCACCGGCGAGCAGCACGCGCAGATGGTCTGGCGCAGCCGCAAGCTGACGGGGCCGTACGAAGCGTTCCCGGGCAATCCGTCGCTGACCCAGCGCGATCTCGACCCGACGCGCATCGATCCGGTGACATCCACCGGCCACGCGCAGTTCGTGCAGCTCAAGGACGGCGCGTGGTGGGCGGTCTTCCTTGCCACGCGTCCGTACCGTGGCAACCAGTACAACCTGGGCCGCGAGACCTTCCTGCTGCCGGTCACGTGGAAGGACGGCTGGCCGGTGATCCTGCCGCGCGGCGAACGCGTGCCGATGGTCGTGAAGCGCCCGGACCTGCCGCGCAATCCGCAGCCGCTGCCGACCAGTGGGCCGATCGCATGGACGGAGCGCTTCGACGCGCCGGCGCTGCCGCTGTCGTGGATGACGCTGCACCCGCCGAGGACGAGGTGGTACACGACCGGTGCACAGGGCCTGGCACTCTCGCCCGGCACGATGCCGCTCGGCGGATTCGGCGCCACCCCCGGCCAACCGTCCTATGTCGCGCACCGCCTTCAGCACCACCATGCCACGCTGGAAACGACGATCGCCTCGTTCGACCCGTCGCCAGGCGAGTTGGCGGGACTCGCCCTGCTGCAGAACGAATACGGTCACTACGTGCTCGGTGTCGAACGCGACGCGCGCGGCCTGGCGGTGTCGCTGTACCGGCGCAGCAGCCGCGATGGCGCGAAGGAAGGCGAACGGCTGGCGCGCATCCCGCTGGATGCGAACGCCATGCCGATCACGCTGCGCTTACGCCTCGACGGACCACGCCTGGATGCCGATTACGCGTTGGCTCCAGGCGAGTGGAGGTCCGTCGCCTCCGGCCTGGATGCGAGCCTGCTGAGCGTGGAGACCGCAGGCGGCTTCATCGGCAACACCTTCGGACCCTACGCCGTCCGTCGCTGACCACGCCATCACGGGAGTTCGCATGTCGGGTACCTCGCGTCGCGGGTTGTTCAAGGCTGGGCTCGCGGGACTGGTCGCCTGGCCGCTGTCCTCGCGTGCCAGTGCGGCGGACACATGCGCGGCACCGCTGCCACCGCACGCCACCGGCATCGAGGGCCAGCGCAAGGCCGATCTCGGCGACGGCACCTACCTCAATCCCGTCGTCGCGGGCGACCGCCCCGATCCCACGATCCTCAGGGACGGCGACGATTACTACATGACGTTCTCGTCGTTCGATGCCTATCCCGGCCTGGTGATCTGGCATTCGACCGACCTGGTCAACTGGGTGCCGCTCGGACCCGCATTGCGCACGCCGGTCGGCACGGTCTGGGCCGTCGATCTCTGCAAGCACGGCGACCGCTATTTCATCTACCTGCCTTCCCTGGCGAAAGGCGGGGCGTGGAAGATTCACGTCATCTGGGCCGACGACATCCGTGGCCCCTGGAGCGAACCGGTCGACCTGCACATCGATGGCTGCATCGATCCCGGCCACGCAGTCGGCGAGGACGGTCGGCGGTATCTGTTCGTCAACGGCATCCGCAAGGTGCGGCTCACCGACGATGGCCTGGCGACCGACGGGGCGCTGGAGCATGCGTACAGCCCGTGGCGTTACCCGGACGACTGGATCACCGAGAACTTCGCGCCGGAAGGCCCCAAGCTGACGCGCCGCGGCGACTGGTTCTATCTGGTCACCGCCGTCGGCGGCACCGCCGGCCCGGTGACCGGCCACATGGTGATCGCCGCACGTTCGCGTTCGATCCACGGCCCATGGGAACACTGCCCGCACAATCCGCTGGTACGGACCCGGGACGCTTCCGAACCCTGGTGGTCGCGCGGACACGCGACGCTGGTCGAAGGCCCTGCCGGCGACAGCTGGATGGTCTACCACGGGTACGAGAATGGGTACCGCACGCTCGGGCGGCAGACGCTGCTGGAGCCGATCGAGTGGACGGAAGACGGCTGGTTCCATGCGCGTGGCGGGGATCTATCGAAACCGTTGCTTGCTCCACGGGGTGGCAAAGTCGGCATTGCCGGTGTCGCGCTGTCCGATGATTTCTCGACAGACCGGCTCGGCACGCAATGGGCCTTCCACGCGCCGCGGCCTGACGAGATGCAGCGCATCCGCTACGGGACGCAAGCGCTCCGCCTCGCCGGCGCCGGCACTTCGCCTGCCGATGGCAGCCCGCTGGCCTGCATCGTCGGCGACCGCGCCTACCAGGCCGAGGTCACGCTGACCTTGGTGGGCGAAGGCGAAGGTGGCCTGCTGCTGTTCTACAACCCGAAGGCCTTCGTCGGGCTCGGCTTCACGCCCGCCGGGCTGCGCGTGTTCCAGTACGCCGAGGAACAGACCTGGGCGCGACAGTCGATGCCGACACGGCGCGTACGCATCCGCCTGACCCACGACCACCACGTGGTCACCTGGCACCACTCGCACGACGATGGCCGCACGTGGAAGCGGCTGGACACGCGGATGGAAGTCTCCGGCCTCCACCACAACGTGTTCGGCGGGTTCCTCAGTCTCCGGCTGGCGCTCTACAGCGCCGGCATGGGCGCAGTCGAGTTCAGCGACTTCCGCTACCGCGCGCTCGCCTGAGGCGCGTCACGTCGCGTCGCCGGCCGCGTTGGCGCGATCGTTCTCGCGCATCTCGTACCACATGCCATTGAGGATGGCGAAGCTGGCCGCGAGGCTGACGCCGAGTATCCAGGAGAAGTACCACATGGTCGTTCCTCAGTAGGCGTTGTGGTTCTGTTCCAGGCTTTCAGGACTCACCTTGCCGCGCAGCACGCGGTACACCCAGGCGGTGTACAGGAGGACCAGGGGCAGGAACACGCAGGTGGCCACCAGCATCACGAACAGCGTGAGGTGGCTGGAAGACGCATCCCACACTGTCAGGCTCGACGCGGGATGGGTGGAGGACGGCAGAAGGAACGGGAACACCGCCAGGCCTTCGGTCAGGATGATGCCGGCGATGGCGAGCGCCGAGGCGAGGAACGCCGCCATGCCGCGGCCCGCGCGCAACAGCAGCGCGGCGGCCAGCGCGCCCGTGACGCCCAGCACGGGGAAGATCCAGGTCCACGGCATGGCCTGATAGTTCGCCATCCAGCCGCCGCGCGCGCTGGTCACCTGCTTGAACAGCGGATTGGACGCGGCATCGGTCACGGCGGCCCCGACCACGGCGTAACCGTCCACGCCCTTCGCCACCCACACGCCGGCCAGCACGAACAACACCGCCGTCGCCACCGCCGCCAGCGATCCGAGGCGCCGCGCACGCAGCGCCACCGGCCCGTCGGTCTTGAGCACCAGCATGCTGGCGCCATGGGCCACCAGCATGGCGACGCTGACCAGGCCGCACAGCACCGCGAACGGCGACAGCAGCGCGAAGAAGCCGCCGCTGTAATGGATGCGCAGCGTGTCGTCGAAATGGAAGGGCACGCCCAGCAGCACGTTGCCCATCGCCACGCCGAACACCAGCGCGGGCACGAAGCCGCCGACGAACAGCGCCCAGTCCCACACCGCCCGCCAGCGCGCGTCTTCGACCTTGCTGCGGAACTTGAAGCCGACCGGCCGCAGGATCAGTGCGAACAGGATCAGGAACATCGCCAGGTAGAAGCCCGAGAAGCTGACTGCATACAGCGCCGGGAATGCCGCGAAGATCGCGCCACCGCCCAGGATCAGCCACACCTGGTTGCCTTCCCACACCGGGCCCACCACGTTCAGCACCAGCCGGCGCTCGGCATCGGTACGCGCCACCGCCGGCAACAGCGTGCCGATGCCCAGGTCGAAGCCGTCCATCACGGCGAAGCCGATCAGCAGGATGCCCAGCAGCAACCACCAGATCAGGCGCAGGGTCGCGTAGTCGAGGGGAATCGTGTCCATGTCGTCCTCCTGTCAGGCCACGGTCGTGGACGCGGGTGCCAGCGGCGTGCCTGCCTGGTCGGGTCGCCGTTCGCCGCCGGGCACGTCATCCGGGCCTTTCAGGATCACCTTGCGCAACAGGTACACGTCGATGACCGCCAGCGTGGTGTAGACCAGCACGAAACCGGTGAGCGAGATGACGACCTGGTGCAATTGCAGTCCCGAGGCGGCCATGAACGTCGGCAGCACGCCATCGATGGCCCACGGCTGCCGTCCGTACTCGGCGATCAGCCAGCCGGCTTCGATCGCCAGCCAGGGCAGCGGCAGGCTGTAGAGCGCCAGCTTCAGGAACCACGGGTACTTGTCGAGCTTCTGCACCGTCGCCAGCCAGAACGCCAGCGCGAAGAACGCGATGAAGTAGAAACCGATGCCCGCCATCAGGCGGAAACTCCAGAACAGCGGCGCCACGCGCGGGATGGTGTCGGCGGCGGCGCGCGTGATTTCCGCGTCGGTGGCGCTGCCGATATCCTCGCGGTAGCGCTTCAGCAGCAGCGCATAGCCCATGTCGCGCCAGTGCTGATCGAACACCGCCTTCGCCTGCATATCCTCGCGATTGGCGCGCAGCTGCTGCAGCGCCGCGTAGGCCAGTTGTCCGTTGCGGATGCGGCCCTCGGCGCGTTCGACCAGCTCCCCGATGCCCGGAATTTCGGTATTGAACGAGCGCGTGCCGATCAGGCCCATCACCCACGGGATGTGCACGGCATAACGGTTGGCGCGCGCCTCCTGGTCGGGAATCGCGAAAGCAGTGAATCCCGCCGGCGCCGGCTCGGTCTCCCACATCGCCTCGATGGCCGCCAGCTTCATCTTCTGGTTCTCGCCGGCCACGTAACCGCTCTCGTCGCCCAGCACCACCACCGACAGGGCCGCGGCCAGGCCGAAGCTGGCCGCCACCGCCATCGAGCGCTTGGCCAGGTCCGCATGGCGTCCCCGCAACAGGTAGAACGCGCTGATCGACATCACGAACACCGCGCCCAGCACGTACCCCGCGCTGACGGTGTGCACGAACTTCGCCTGCGCCACCGGGTTGAACAGCACCGCCGCGAAGTCGGTGACTTCCATCCGCATGGTGACGGGATTGAATTCGGCGCCCACCGGGTACTGCATCCAGCCGTTGGCGATCAGGATCCACAGCGCCGAGAAGTTGGTGCCCAGTGCCACCAGCCAGGTCACCATCAGGTGCTTCACGCGCGACAGTTTGTCCCAGCCGAAGAAGAACAGGCCGATGAAGGTCGCTTCCAGGAAGAACGCCATCAGCCCTTCGATGGCCAGCGGCGCGCCGAAGATGTCGCCCACGTAGTGGCTGTAGTAGGACCAGTTCATGCCGAACTGGAACTCCATCACGATGCCGGTGGCCACGCCCATGGCGAAGTTGATGCCGAACAGCGTGCCCCAGAACATCGTCATCCGGCGCCAGATGTCGCGCCCGGTCATCACGTAGACGCTCTCCATGATCGCGATCATGAAGGACAGCCCCAGCGTCAGCGGCACGAACAGGAAGTGGTACATCGCCGTCAGCGCGAATTGCAGACGGGACAGTTCGACGACGGTCATGTCCGGCATGGCGATGCGGCTCCCGGGTGTCCGTGGTGGATTCTAGACCCCGCCTGTCGCGAACGGGGGCGACCATCTGTCGCACCCCCCTTCGCGCGGCCCTGCGGCATCCTGCGCGCCCCGCAGCCGACCGGCTGTCGGGAAGGGGTTGATCCTGATCAATGCGGCCCGGCTGAATGGGCTCGAGAATCCACCGTACCAGAATAGGAGAGGCCGCATGCAAGGCGTCCAGGGGACTTACAACGACAAGGTGGTGCGCCAGTTCACGGTGATGACCGTGGTCTGGGGCATCGTGGGGATGCTGGTGGGGGTGCTGATCGCGGCCCAGCTGTACTGGCCGGCGCTGAATTTCGATCTGCCGTGGCTGAGCTACGGACGCCTGCGCCCGCTGCACACCAACGCGGTGATCTTCGCGTTCGGTGGCTGCGCGCTGTTCGCCACCAGCCTGCACGTGGTGCAGCGGACCAGCCACGTGCGGCTGCTCTCCGACAAGCTGGCCGCGTTCGTGTTCTGGGGCTGGCAGCTGGTCATCGTGGCCGCCGCCGTCTCGCTGCCGCTGGGCCTGACCCAGGGCAAGGAGTACGCCGAGCTGATCTGGCCGATCGACGTGCTGATCGCGGTGGTCTGGGTGTCCTACGCCGTGCTGTTCTTCGGCACCATCGCCAAGCGCGCGGTCAAGCACATCTACGTGGCGAACTGGTTCTTCGGCGCCTACATCATCGCGGTGGCGCTGCTGCACATCGTCAACAGCCTGGCGCTACCCAGCGGCCTGCTGCACTCCTACCCGGTGTACAGCGGCGCGGTCGATGCGATGGTGCAGTGGTGGTACGGCCACAACGCGGTGGGCTTCTTCCTGACCGCCGGCTTCCTGGGAATGATGTACTACTTCGTGCCGAAGCAGGCCGGCCGCCCGGTCTACTCCTACCGCCTGTCGATCGTGCACTTCTGGGCGCTGATCGCCATCTACATGTGGGCCGGTCCGCACCACCTGCACTACACCGCGCTGCCAGACTGGGCGCAGAGCCTGGGCATGGTGTTCTCGCTGATCCTGCTGGCGCCCAGCTGGGGCGGCGCCATCAACGGCGTGATGACGCTGTCGGGCGTGTGGCACAAGCTGCGCACGGACCCGATCCTGAAGTTCCTGATCGTCTCGCTCTCGTTCTACATGATGTCGACCTTCGAAGGTCCGATGATGTCGATCAAGACGGTCAATTCGCTGAGCCACTACACCGACTGGACCATCGGGCACGTGCATGCCGGTGCCCTGGGCTGGGTGGCGATGATCACCATCGGCTCGGTGTACGCGATGCTGCCCAAGCTGCTGGGCCGCGAACAGATGTTCTCCATCAAGGCCATCGACACGCACTTCTGGCTGCACACGCTGGGCGTGGTGTTCTACATCGCCTCGATGTGGATCGCCGGGGTGATGCAGGGCCTGATGTGGCGCGCCACCAACGCCGACGGCACGCTGACCTACAGCTTCGTCGAAGCGCTGAACGCCACGTATCCCTACTACCTGGTCCGCCTGGGCGGCGGCCTGCTGGTATTCGTCGGCATGCTGCTGATGGCCTGGAACACCTGGAAGACCTTCCAGGCGGCCCGGTCCACCGCACCGCAGCCGATCCTGCCGCCCGATGCCAGCCAAGCGCGCGCCTGAGGAACCGACATGAGCAACGGAAATTCACACGAGAAAGTCGAGAAGAACGTCGGCCTGATGGCGGTGCTGATCGCGGTGGCGGTGTCGTTCGGCGGCCTGGCCGAGATCGTCCCTCTGATGTTCCAGGCCGAGGCGATCAAGCCGCTGGAAGGCGTGAAGCCCTACCCGGCGCTGCAACTGGCCGGCCGCGATATCTACATCCGCGAAGGTTGCTACAACTGCCACTCGCAGATGGTGCGCACGCTGCGCTTCGAATCCGAGCGCTATGGCCACTACTCGCTGGCCGGCGAATCGGTCTACGACCGCCCGTTCCAGTGGGGCAGCAAGCGCACCGGGCCGGACCTGGCCCGGGTGGGCGGACGCTACTCCGACGACTGGCACCGCGTGCACCTGATCAACCCGCGCGACGTGGTGCCGGAATCGAACATGCCGTCCTTCCCCTGGCTGGAGAACGCCAAGGTGGACGGCGCCGAAGTCGCCCAGCGCATGAAGACGCTGCAGCGCATCGGCGATCCGTACACCGACGAGGAAATCAACAGTGCCGCCACCGACGTGGAAGGCAGGACAGAACTGGACGCCGTGGTCGCCTACCTGCAAGGGCTGGGCAAGGCCGCGCCGAGGGGAGGCTGAGCCATGGTATCGGGGATCGTGACCGGGGCACTGATCGTGCTGTTCATCGCCGGCTGGGTGTGGGCGTGGAGCCCGCGCCGCAAGGCGGATTTCGAGGATGCGGCACGCATGCCGCTGGGTGAGGAAGGGGAGAACAACCCATGAGCGCAGGCTGGATCGGATTCATCGTCGCGCTGGTCGTACTGAACATCCTGGGCTGCGTGTGGCTGCTGTGGTGGACCGGCCGCCGCCGGCCCGGCGACCCCGCACCGGAAGACACCTCGCACGTGTGGGACGGCGACCTGACCGAGTACAACAAGCCGCTGCCGAAGTGGTGGATCAACCTGTTCTACATCACCATTTTCTTCAGCATCGGCTACATCGCATGGTACGGCGGCCTGGGCGTGATTCCCGGCTATGCGAAGTGGTCCTCCACAGGCGAGCACGACCAGGTCAAGGCCGTGCAGGACAGGAAGCTGGAAGCGACGTTCGCACCATTCGCCAACCAGCCCATCGACCAGCTGGCCAAGGATCCGAAGGCGCTGGCGCTGGGACAGTCCATCTTCAACAACACCTGCGCCACCTGCCATGGTTCCACCGGCCAGGGCGCGATCGGATATCCCAATCTCAGCGACGACATCTGGCATTGGGGCGGCACGCCCGACCTGGTGCTGCAGACGGTGCTGGATGGCCGCGAAGGCGTGATGCCGGAATGGGGCACCGCGCTGACCAACATGGGTGGCGACAACGCGGTCGACTACGTCATCGCCTACGTCAACGTGCTGAACAACCCGCAGGACGGCATGAAGAACAACTTCATGGCTGCCCAGGGCAAGCCGCTGTACGATGGCCTCTGCGTGGCCTGCCACGGCGTGGACGGCAAGGGCAACCAGGAACTGGGCGCCCCCGACCTCACCGACGATTACTGGCTGTACGGCAACAGCAAGGAGAGCATGCGCACGACCATCAACAAGGGCCGTCATGGCGTGATGCCCGCCCACCGCGAACTGCTGGGCGAGACACGTGCCCGCCTGGTCGCCTCGTATGTCTGGTCGCTCTCGCACAAGCAGGGCCAGGCGACCGCCGGCGCGAAATGACGGATTTCACCGAGCCCCGCCTCGACCATCCGCCCCGACCGCTCGCACAGCGCATCGGGGCAGTGCTGTGGCCCAGCTTCTTCGCCGCCGGCGTGGCGACGATGGTGTTCTTCGCCTTCGTCGACCCGCTGACGCTGCGCGACATGACCTTTCCCGACCTGGCGATCAGCCGCGAACTCGGCTACACGCTGGGTTTCTTCATGTTCTGGCTGGCGACGTCGGCCAGCAGCCTGTTCACCTGGATCCTGCTGCGTCCGGCCAGCCGCTTCAACCGCGCGCTGCCGCCGGACTGAGCGCGGCCTGCGACAAACCGTCGCTCCCTCGCGTGCCGATGCGGCGCGAGCATGACGCCAGCCAAGACAGAGTCGCCCATGTCCACGCCAGCACCTCCTCCCTCTCCCGCCCCTGACACCGCCAAGCGGCGCATTCCGCTGGACGTGGTGGATGCGCAGGGCAACTCGTTCTACGTGAGCGAACGCAAGGTGTATCCGCGCGATGTGGCGGGCACGCTCAACCGCCTGCGCGTGGCGGCGGTGTGGTGGCTGCTGGGCATGTACTACGTGTTCCCGTGGTTGAAGTGGGACGACCGCCAGGCCGTGCTGTTCGACCTGCCCGCGCGCAAGTTCTACGTGTTCGGGCTGGTGTTCTGGCCGCAGGATTTCCTGCTGCTGGCGGTGCTGCTGATCATCGCGGCGATGGCGCTGTTCTTCTTCACCGCGCTGGCAGGCCGCCTGTGGTGCGGCTATGCGTGTCCGCAGACGGTGTGGACGGAAGTGTTCCTGTGGATGGAGCGCTGGACCGAAGGCGACCGCAGCGCGCGCATCAAGCTGGATGCCGCGCCCTGGAGCGCCAACAAGGTGATGCGCAAGGGCGGCAAGCACGTGCTGTGGGCGCTGTTCGCACTGTGGACGGGCTTCACCTTCGTCGGTTTCTTCACGCCCATCCTCGATCTCGGCGCGCGCCTGTGGCCCTTCGCCTGGGGCGGCTGGGAGACGTTCTGGGTGTTCTTCTACGCGCTGGCCACGTGGGGCTTCGCCGGCTTCCTGCGCGAGCAGGTCTGCAAGTACATGTGTCCGTATGCGCGCTTCCAGAGCGCGATGTTCGACCGCAACACCCTGATCATCGCCTACGACCCGATGCGCGGCGAGCCGCGCGGTCCGCGCAAGCGCGGCCTGGGCAGCGTGCTGGAACGTGCGCGCGGCCTGCTCGACCAGGTCACCGCCTACGACTACGTGGTACGTGCCAACGCGCATCCCAGCGCCGCCGACCAGCGCCTCGGCGCGCACGGCACCATCACCTTCGCCGGTGCCGGCGCGGTGATCGAACCGCTGCCGAAATTCGTCCCCGACCAACTGGGCGACTGCATCGACTGCACGATCTGCGTGCAGGTCTGCCCCACCGGCATCGATATCCGCAACGGCCTGCAGTACGAGTGCATCGCCTGCGGCGCGTGCATCGACGCCTGCGACGACGTGATGGACAAGATGGGCTACCCGAAGGGCCTGATCCGCTACACCACGCAGAACGCCATCGACGGCAAACCGTCGAAGGTGCTGCGACCGCGCATCTTCGTCTACGGCACCATCCTGCTGGCGCTGGTGGCGGCGTGGGGCTGGGGCGTGTTCAACCGCGACGTGCTGATCGCGGAAGTGCTGCGCGACCGCAACGCGCTGTACCGCGAAGTGACCGGCGACCAGGTCGAAAACAGCTACACGCTCAAACTGGTGAACAAGGACCAGCAATCGCACCGCTACCGCGTGACGCTGGCGTCCGGCCAGCCTGGCATCCGCCTGCGCGACGGCGAACTGACGGTGCAGGCAGCGCCCGAGGAAGTGCTGTCGCTGCCCGTCACCGCCACCGCCCCTGCCACCCTGCGCGGCCGCCATGCCGTGACGTTCACTGTCCGCGATGTCGATACCGGCACCGGGAAGACCGTGGAAAGCAGCTACTTCGGACCCATGCAATGACCACGAAGCCCGATCCCTCCGCCGCCGTCGCGCGCCCGTTCTGGAAAGAGCCGATGGTATGGCTGGTCTGGGGCCTGCCGCTGGCATCGGTCATCGCCGGCCTCTGGCTGGTGGTGGTCGCCGTGCGTGCGGGAGGAGCGGATTCCGTCACCGACAAGGTGCAGCGGGTGTCGCAGATCCAGACCACCGACCTGGGCCCCGACGACAATGCCGCGCAACGCAAGCTCAGTGCGATCGTGCAGGTCCGCACGGATCACGTGGAGATGATCGCCGTCACCGGCGATTTCGCGGGCACGTCCCCGCTGGTGCTGACGCTCGCCCATCCGACCGAAGCCGCGAAGGACGTCATCCTGACCCTGGCACGCGACACCGCCGGCTGGACCGCGCCCGCGGAAATCGAAACCACCCACGACTGGAACATCCAGCTCGCGCCGCAGGACGGCGCATGGCGTATCCGGGGACGCCTGCAGAAAGACACCCAGGCCGTGCGACTGGCCCCCTCGCACGGGAGCGGCTGAGCGCCCCTGCATGGACATCCCCGTGGTGCCCTGCCACCACTGCGGCGAGCCGGTCGGCGATGCCGCACGCCGGGTGGATGCGGGCGAGCGGTCGTTCTGCTGCGAAGGCTGCGCGGCGGCCGCCGCGTGGATCGAGGATGCCGACCTGGGCAGCTACTACCGCCTGCGCAGCGCGAGCGCCAACCGCGTGCAGGCCGACCGGCTGGATCTTGCAAGCTGGGACCGTGCCGAGTTGCAGGCTGAACACAGCCGCGCCATCGACGGTGGCCGCGAGATCGTGCTGCTCACCGACGGCATGCGCTGCGCCGCGTGCGCATGGCTGATCGACCGCGCACTGGCGCGCGAAGCCGGCGTACTCGACACCACCGCCAATGCGGTGACCGGCCGCATCCGCATCGCCTGGGACCCGGCACGCACGCACCTGTCCGCCCTGCTGCACCGCCTGGCCATGCTGGGCTATCGACCGTATCTGGCCACCGGCGACGCACGCGAACAGGCCCGCCTGTCCGAACGCCGCCGCTGGCTGCTGCGGCTCGGCGTGGCCGGCCTCGGTTCGCTGCAGGCGATGATGCTGGCCGAGGCTTTGTACCTGGACGTCAACGCCACCATGCCGCTGCCGACGCGCGACCTGTTCCGCTGGCTGACGTTCCTCGTCAGCACGCCGGTGGTGTTCTACAGCGGCTGGCCGTTCCTCGCCGGCATGGCGCGCGAACTGCGCGCGCGCCACGTGGGCATGGACACGCTGATCGCCAGCTCCACCCTGCTCGCCTACGTCGCCAGCCTGGTCGAGACGATCCGTGGCGGCACGCATGTCTGGTACGACGCGGCGGTGATGTTCGTCTTCCTGTTGCTGGCCGCGCGCATGCTGGAACAGCGCGCGCGCAACGTCGCCACCGCACAGGTGGATGCGCTGGCGCGCGCGCAGCCGGTGTTCGCGATCCGCGAGCGCGATGACGGCACGCGCGAATCGGTGCCGCCGTCGGCGCTGCGCGTGGCCGACGTGGTCTGCGTGCCCGCCGGCGAGGGCGTGCCCGCCGATGGCGTGCTGCTGGACGCGGCTGCGGATTTCGAGGAAGCGCTGCTGACCGGCGAATCGCGACCGGTGCGCCGGCATGCGGGCGAGACCGTGTATGCCGGCACCACCTGCCGCGAGCGTCCGGCACGGCTGCGCGTGACCGCCACCGGCACGGCGACGCGGCTGTCGCAGCTGGCGGAACTGGTCGACCGCGCGCAGGGCCATCGCCCGCCACTGGCGCAACTGGCGGATCGCGTGGGCCGGCATTTCGTGGTCTCGCTGCTGGTGCTGGCGGCGTGCGTCTACATCGGCTGGCGGATGTACCAGCCCGAACGGGCGTTCGAGGTGACCCTCGCCCTGCTGGTCATCAGCTGCCCCTGCGCGCTGTCGCTGTCGGTGCCCGCCGTGCTCGCCGCTGCGCATGGCGCGCTGGCGCGCTGCGGCGTGCTGGCCACGCGGCCCGAAGCGCTGGACACGCTGGCGCGCGCTACCGACGTGGTGTTCGACAAGACTGGCACGCTCAGCGACGGCCGTCCCGCACGCGTGGCCGTGGAGGTATTCGATGGCCTGGACGCGGACGCCGCCACGCGCATCGTGGCCGCGCTGGAGAAGGACAGCGGCCACCCGATCGCGACCGCATTCGCGGATGTCGATGCACGCGCATGGGCGCAGGCCGTGGTCGCGCGTCCCGGCCAGGGCGTGGAAGGCGATGTCGACGGTCGCCATTGGCGCTTCGGGCGCGCGGACTGGGCCGCACACCGGGCAGACGATGGCGGCCTGTGGCTGGGCGATGGCACGCACGGCGTCGCCCGCTTCACCTTGAACGAGCGACCGCGCGAGGATGCCGCCATCGCCATCCGGGCGTTGCGCGCGCAGGGCTTGGACATCCATCTGGCCAGCGGCGACAGCGAGGGCGCGGTGCAGCGCCTGGCGCACGTCCTCGGCATCGCGTCGACGCTTGCCCGGCAGTCGCCGGAGGACAAGCTGGCACGCGTGCGGCAGCTGCAATCGGAAGGCCGCATCGTGGCGATGGTCGGCGACGGATTGAACGACGCGCCGGTGCTGGCCGGCGCGGATGTCTCGATCGCGATGGGCGAAGGCGCGCCGCTGGCGCAGCGGGCGGCCGACCTGGTCGCCACCGGCCCTTCGCTGTTGCGCATCGCCGACGCCGTGCGCGTGGCGCGGCTGTCGCGGCGGCTGGTGAAGCAGAACCTGGCCTGGTCTGCCGGCTACAACCTGCTCGCCGTGCCACTGGCCGCCGCCGGCCTGGTCACGCCATGGATCGCGGCGCTGGGCATGGCGGTATCCTCGCTGGTGGTCACCCTCAATGCGCTGCGGCTGGCGCGCACGTCCACGGAGATGGCGGCATGAACATCCTGCTGATGCTGTTGCCGATCAGCCTGGTCCTGCTGGGCCTGGCCATCGCCGCCTTCGCGTGGGCCGTGCGCAAGGGCCAGTTCGACGATCTCGACACACCCGCGCTGGACATCCTCGACGATGCACCGCCGAAACAGCGCGAGGACGCGCGCGCGCGCGAAGGCGACGATGGCGCCTGACCTCCCTGTCCTGTCCGCTGCCCTGCTGGCGGGCCTGGTGGGCAGCACGCACTGCGCGGTGATGTGCGGCGGCATCGCCACCGGCTTCTCCGCGATGTCCTCGCGGCAACCAGGCTGGAGCGGTGCCCTGCAGCTCAACCTCGGCCGCGTCGCCGGTTACACGCTGGCGGGCGCGATCGTCGGCGCCTTCGGCGGTGGCCTGCTGGCGCTGGCACGGCACGACACCGCCGTGCTCGCGATGCGCGTCGGCGTGGGACTGGCCCTGGTGGTGCTGGCGCTGCGCCTGTTCGACCAGCGGGGCCGCCTGGATTTCCTTGCCCGTCCCGGTGCGAAGGTCTGGCAGGCATTGCGGCCCCTGCATGCACGCGTGCTGCCGGCGGACACGCTGCCGCGCCGCCTGGTGGCCGGTGCGCTGTGGGGCTGGTTGCCGTGCGGACTCAGCCTGAGCCTGCTCACCGTCGCCTGGCTGCAGGCCAATGCGCGCGATGCCGCCTTGACCATGGCCGCGTTCGGGCTCGGCACACTGCCGATGATGGTCACCCTGACCTGGTCGGGCGCACGCCTGGGGCGGCGCTGGCAGCAACCGGCCGTGCGGCGCGTGGCCGCGACCTTCGTGCTCGCGGCGGGCCTGCTGACCATCGCCTCGCCCTGGTTGATGCGGCACCCGGCGCTGCACGGCGTGCTCACGGCACTGGGCTGCCAGCCATTGCCACCATGAGGGCGGATGCGACACCGGCTTCAGAAGGCGCGAACGCGAAGATGCGCCTGCAGACGCTGGGGCGCGTGGCGCGCGATCCCTTGCGGGCCGCCAGCGCGCTCGCCCTGTTCGCTGGCTGGCTGCTCGTGCCGCAGGCTGCGCTCATCGCCGTGTGCATGCAGCGCGCGTTCGTCGCCCACGAGCCGCCCCTCGTCCTGCTGCCACTGCTTGGCGGCCTGTTGATCCTGTTGCTGCTGCGCGCCGGACTGGGATGGGCGAGCCGGCGATGCGCCGACCATGCGGTCGAGCGCATCCGCGTCGACCTGCGCGGCAGCATCGCGCGCGCGCTGGTGGCGCGCGGTCCCGCCTGGGTACGCACCCGGCAGAGCGGCGCGCTGGCCGAACGCATGGGCGCGCACGTGGATGCGCTGGAAGGCTATTTCGGCGGCTTCGTGCCAGTACGCGCGGAGGTGGTGGGCGTACCGCTGGCGATCCTGCTGGCGGCGTTCTGCGTGGATCGCACGGTCGGCCTGATCCTGTTGCTGACGATGCCGTTGGTGCCGGTGTTCATGATGCTGGTCGGCTGGAGCGCGCAGGCCGCCAGCCAGCGGCAGTTGCAGGCACTCGCGCGCATGGGCGGACACTTCGCCGACCGTCTGCGCGGACTGGGTCTGATCCGCCTGTATGGGCGTGGCGAGGCTGAACTGGAAGGCATCCGTTCCTCCGCCGAGGAACTGCGCCTGCGCAGCCTGCGCGTGCTGCGCATCGCGTTCCTTTCGTCGGCGGTACTGGAGTTCTTCGCCTCGCTGAGCGTGGCGATGATCGCGCTGTACCTCGGCCTGAGTTATCTCGGCATGATCGATCTGCGCGCGCAACCCTTGACGCTGGGCACGGGCGTGTTCTGCCTGCTGCTGGCGCCGGAGTTCTATGCGCCGCTGCGACGGCTGGCCACGCACTACCACGACCGCGCTGCGGCGTTGGCGGCGATGGACGAGATCGCGCCGGTACTAGACGATGCGGACGCCGTCACGTCGCCCGTCCTTCCGACCACAGCGCCTGCGGGCGCGCTCGTCAGCGCGCGCGACGTCACGCTGCGCCATGCAGGCAATGCACGCGACGTGTTGCGCGATGTCGATATGGCACTGCATCGCGACCAGCACATCGCCCTCGTCGGCGCCAGCGGCGACGGCAAGAGCACGCTGCTGGAAGCCCTGGCCGGCTGGATTCCGGCCACGACCGGCACGGTGGGGCGCGCACCCGGCCTGCGCATCGGCTACGCGCCGCAGCGTCCGTTCCTGTTCGCCGGCAGCCTGCTCGACAACCTGCGTCTGGCGAAACCGGATGCGGACGATGACGAACTGCGGCGAGCGGCCGAAGCGGCACAGGTGCTGCGTTTCGCGGACCGCCTGCCTGACGGACTGGATACGGTGATCGGCGAACGCGGCTTCGGCCTGTCCGGCGGCGAAGCGCGACGCATCGCGCTGGCGCGCGTGTTCCTGCGCGACCCCGACCTGCTGCTGCTCGACGAGCCCACGGCCTTCCTCGATCCGGACACGGAAGCCGCCGTGCTGCGGGCGATCCTGCACTTCGCACACGGACGCGGGCTGATGATGGCCACGCACAGCGCCGCCGCGCAGGCGGCGATGGCGCAGACCTGGCGCGTGCATGGCGGGAAGCTGCATGCAACCGCGGTAGCGCCCCGATGACCGACCGCAACGACACGCTGCCGGTGCGCCTGCGCGAGGTGGTCCTTCTTCACCGCAGATGGATCGTACTCGCGATAGCGCTGCTGTTGCTGACGCTGCTCGCAGGCACGGCACTGCTCGGCCTGTCCGGACATTTCCTCACCGCCGCGGCGCTGGCGGGCAGTACGGCGCTCGGCTTCAACTTCTTCGGCCCGTCGGCCGGCATCCGTGCGCTGACCTTTGTACGCATCCTGTCGCGCTACGCGGAGAAGCTGCTCGGCCACGATGCCACGCTGCGGCTCGCGCGCGACCTGCGGGTGTGGTTCTTCCGCCGCGCACTGCCGCTGGCGCCGCTGGGCCTGGGCCGCTTCCGCATCGGCGAACTGATGGCGCGGTTGATGGCGGACATCGAAGCGGTCGACGGCGTGCTGGTCCGCGCGCTCGGCCCGCTGCTGGCCGTGCTGTCGCTGTGCGCGCTGGCGACGCTGGTGGCGACGTTCGCGCTGCCGGCAGCCGGCGCCCTTCTGCTCGTCGCGCTGCTGCTGGTCGGTGCGCTGGCGCCGTGGCTGGCCGCGCGCAGCGTGGCGGCGCTGGAACGCGAACGCGCCGAGGCCCGCATGTGCCTGCGCGCGTCGGTGCAGGAGGGCATCGAAGGCCAGCAGGACCTCGTCGCGATGGATGCCACATCGGCGTGGCTGGCAGCGCTGGATGCGCGGAGCCGCGAGGTGGCGCAGTGGGAAGACCTGCGCAAGCGCCGGCTTGCGCTCGCCAGTTTGGCGCATGCCCTGGTCACGGCCGCCACGCTGCCGGCGATGCTGTGGGTCCTGCTGTCGGCGGTGCACGGCGAACGCATCGGCGCTGCAGCCGCGGGCGGCCTGTTCTTCATGACGGTCGCCGTACTGGAAGCCTGCAGCGCCATCGCCCCGGCCTGGCAGGCATGGCGTGCCGCCGTCACCGCAGCCGGACGGCTTGAAGAAGTGGTGGAGCCGAAGCACGAAGCACGAAGCCACGGGCGCACGGGTGCGCAACCGCCAGCGCCACGCGGTGCGCTGTGGTTCCGCGAGGTGGTGTTCGCCTGGCCCGGCAGCGCGCGGCGCGTGCTCGATGGCGCCAGCCTGCGCATCGAAGCGGGCGAGCGCGTGCTGGTCTCCGGCGACAGCGGCGAAGGCAAATCCTCCTTGTTGGCGTTGGCGCTGGGACTGTGTACGCCGGACGCAGGGGAAGTACGCTTCGCCGACGACGACCTGCGCACGCTGGATCCTGCGCTCTGGCACACCCGCATCGCCTGGCTGCCGCAGGACGCGCCGGTCTTTTCCGGCAGCGTGCGCGAAAACCTGCGCCTCGGCGACCCCGCTGCCGACGATGCGCGCCTGTGGCAGGCGCTGGCGCAGGTGAAGCTGGACGCCCGCTTCCGCGATGCGGACGACGGCCTGGATACCTGGGTCGGCGAAAACGGCGCGACGCTGTCGGCGGGCCAGGCACGTCGACTGGCGCTGGCGCGTGCGCTGCTGCGCGATGCACCGTTGCTGCTGCTCGACGAGCCCACCGAAG
Organism: Pseudoxanthomonas sp. 97-1-1; assembly: GCF_057773125.1. Lineage (NCBI taxonomy): Bacteria > Pseudomonadati > Pseudomonadota > Gammaproteobacteria > Lysobacterales > Lysobacteraceae > Pseudoxanthomonas > Pseudoxanthomonas sp. 97-1-1. The sequence goes on from NZ_JBYMTJ010000005.1 coordinate 41,616, forward strand.
GCCTCGACCAGGACACCGCCGACGCCCTGATGCGCGACATCGCGACCGCCAGCAAGGGGCGCAGCGTGCTGATCTTCAGCCATGCGACGCTGCCGGATGGCGTGGTGGATACGCGGTATCGGCTGCGCGATGGCAGACTGGTGAAGGAGGCCATCCCCCTGTAGGAGCGACATGAGTCGCGACCGCACGAATGATCGACCGTTGCACCGTCGGGTGGAACAGCGCTGCGGAAACACCTGCATGCCCTGCTGCGCTCCCATAGTTCGCGGGGCATACGGTCGCGACTTACGTCGCTCCTACAGAGAGCAAAAAAGCCTCAGGCGCGCGCTTCGGCCAGGGCGTCCAGGCGCTTGCGGTTGAGCAGGCGCACGTGGTGCGGGTCGTCGGTGGCGATGCTGCCTTCCTGGCGCAGGCGGGTGAAGCTGCGGCTGACGGTCTCGACGGTCAGGCCCAGGTAGTCGGCGATGTCGGTACGCGTCATCGGCAGGATTACTTCGGTGTCGTCCTGGCCCTGGCGCCGACGACGCTGCGCCATGTCCACCAGGAAGCCGGACAGGCGTTCCATCGGATTGAGGCGGGCCAGCGACATCAGGTTGCCACGGGTGGCATCGAGTTCGACGCAGGCGCGCTCCAGCAGTTCGCGCTCCAGCTCGGGGTGGTCGTGGCACAGGCCGCGCATGTCGGCCATCGAGAATTCGCACAGCGTGCTGTCGGTGATCGCCTCGATGGTGTGCTTGTAGTGCGAGGTCCCGCTGAAGCCGATGAAGTCGCCCGGCATCAGGAACCCCGCCACCAGCCGGCGCCCGTCCGGCAATAGCCGGATGCGGCGCAACGCGCCCTTGGTCACCGTGAACACGCCCCGCCGCGGCTCGCCCTCGCGCACCAGCGCCTCGCCCGCGGACAGCCGGACGTCATCGGCCAGCGCCTCCATGGCATGGGCCTTCTCCACCGGCAGGGCCGCGCAGATGGCCAGGTGCCGGACCAGGCAGCCGCCACAACCGCGCGAATTGGCCTGGCAGACCACGCCATCGGCTGGCGCACGGGTCACCGGGGCGTCGTTCTGGCGGAGGATGCGAAGGCTCATGGCGGTCGGCTACGTGGTCTTCCCAGGCCATGATACGCCCGCAAGTCACTGATTTCCGGGCTGCGACAATTGGTCGCAGACCCGGGTTTCAGCACCCATTCCCCCATTCAGGCCCGGATTCGGTTACAGTGCGCGCCGCTTGCCCGCGGCCGTTCGTTTCCCCATGGTCCGCCGGCGCCGGGATGTCCACACGACCTCCCGCGCCCGCCCCGCCCCGACTTCTTTCGTGGGCAAGCCCGGATCCGCCGCTTTGGCGCCTCCGCACCCCTTCTCGCAGCGCGGTTTCAGGGAACGCTTCGAGTCACGGCCTCACCGCATTCCGCGCGTCCCACGTTGCCGCACTTCGCTGTGCCGGCGTTGCGTGCGTGTCCGGCCGGCCGGCTTTGGAGCTTCCACCATGACGTTTGAAAACCTTGGCCTCGCGCCCGCCCTCCTGCGTGCGCTGGACGAACAGGGCTACACCCAGCCCACCGCCATCCAGGAACAGGCCATCCCGCTGGCCCTGGCCGGGCACGACCTGCTGGCCGGCGCCCAGACCGGCACCGGCAAGACCGCCGCGTTCGGCCTGCCGCTGATCCAGTACCTGGCCACCACGCCGCAGGAAGTCGCCACCCGTGGCCCGCGCAAGCCGCGCGCACTGGTGCTGACCCCCACCCGCGAACTGGCCGTGCAGGTGCATGACAGCCTGCGTGGCTACGGCAAGTACCTGCGCATTCCCAGCACCACCATCTATGGCGGCGTGGGCATGGGCAACCAGCTGGACGCGCTGCGCCGTGGCGTGGACATGGTGATCGCCTGCCCGGGCCGGTTGATCGACCATATCGAGCGCCGCAGCATCGATCTGTCCGGCATCGAGGTGCTGGTGCTGGACGAGGCCGACCGCATGCTCGACATGGGCTTCCTGCCCTCGATCAAGCGCATCCTGGCCAAGCTGCCCAAGCAGAACCGCCAGACCATGCTGTTCTCCGCCACCTTCGCCGAGCCGATCCGCGAACTGGCCATGGAGTTCATGCGTGATCCGAAGCAGATCCAGGTCACGCCCAAGAACACCGTCGCCGAGACCATCACCCACCGCGTCCACCCGGTCGATGGCAGCCGCAAGCGCGACCTGCTGCTGCACCTGCTGGCCAAGGACAGCCGCCTGCAGACGCTGGTGTTCGCCCGCACCAAGCATGGCAGCGACAAGCTGGCGATGTTCCTGGACAAGAGCGGCATCAAGACCGCGGCGATCCACGGCAACAAGTCGCAGGGCGCACGCCAGCGCGCGCTCAACGACTTCAAGGCCGGCCGTATCAACGTGCTCGTTGCCACCGACATCGCCGCGCGCGGCATCGACATCGACCAGTTGCCGCAGGTGATCAACTTCGACCTGCCGATGGTGGCCGAGGACTACGTGCACCGTATCGGCCGCACCGGCCGCAACGGCTCGACGGGCGAGGCGATCTCGCTGGTGGCGCAGGATGAAGCCAAGTACCTGCGCGCCATCGTGCGCATGCTCGGCCGCGACGTGGACCTGCGCGACGTGCCGGGCTTCGAGCCGCAGACGCCGATCCGCTGGGGCAACAGTGCGCCGGGCAAGGCCGAACAGCCCGCCGGCGAGCGCACCCCGCGCCGCAACGGCCCGCAGAAGCATGCGCGCCGCCCGCACAGCGAGGCCCCGCGCCACGCCCACGCCGGCCCGAAGAAGCACAGCAGTGGCCCGCGTCGTGAAGGCGACCGCCGCCCCGGCGGTGCGCGCCCCAGCCAGGCACGCCCTGCCCGTTGAGTCGATCGTGCGGCGCCCTCACCGGCGCTGCACGCTGGTTGCCACGCCCTCTAGAATCGCCGCATGGATATCTTCAAGGTCTTCACCGTGGAAGCCGCGCACCGGCTGCCGCACGTGCCGGACGGGCACAAGTGCGCGCGCCTGCACGGACATTCGTTCCGCATCGAACTGCATCTCTCCGGCCCGGTCGATCCGCACGCTGGCTGGGTGATGGACTTCGCCGACGTGAAGGCGGCCTTCCAGCCGATCTACGACCGGCTGGACCACCACTATCTCAACGACATCCCCGGCCTGGACAACCCGACCAGCGAGCAGCTCGCGAAGTGGATCTGGGACCAGACCAAACCGGTGCTGCCGCTGCTGAGCGCCATCGTGGTGCATGAAACCTGCACGTCCGGGTGCCGCTATACGGGCTCCTGAGGCAGGAAACCGGTTTCATGCCACCACATACAAGCGTTTGATTTTTAACGGCTCCTGACCGTTCGTCGGATTTCCATACGCCACTTATTGCACTGCAACATGGATATGTCTATGCTGCGTCGCAACAGATGGGAATCCCCTTTCAGGAGCACGCCATGACCACGCAATTCAACGAAAGCTTCAGCCAGTTCACGCACCAGTTCGCCGCCGCTGCCTCGCGCGCCAACCGTCTGGCCCTGGAAAGCGCCGAGACCGTGTTCGGCGTGCAGCTGAAGACCTTCGAAAAGAACATCGACGCCACCACCGCCTTCTTCGGCGAGCTGGCTGAAACCCGCGACCTCGAAGGCTACAAGACCCTCTGGCCGAAGGGCATGCAGGTGGCCAAGGACAACGCCGAGCGCGTCGTCGCCGCCAGCCAGGAAGTGTTCGGCCTGGGCCTGAAGACCGGTGAGGCCTTCGGCCAGCTGGTGAAGACCCAGTTCGAGACCGCGACCGACAACGTCCAGGCCTCCGTGGCCAAGGCGACCAAGGCCGCCAAGGGCAAGTAAGACCCGCCCCAGGACCTGCACGTCCAACGTTTATTGCGCGGCTCCCCCTCCCTCCGCGCAGCCGACCCGGCAGCCCCCACGCTGCCGGGTTTTTTATTGCCCGCGCACCCAGGTTTCTCGTGGAGGGCCTTCAGGCCCGACGCTTTTCCGGCAACGCCTGTCGGGCCTGAAGGCCCTCCTACAGGGAAATCGCGATATGCCGGCTGAGCTGCCTGGCGTCGATGTCCGGCGCATGTGGCAACCTCCCCCAGCACGGCACCGGCATGCGCGCGGACAGCAGGGCGAAGTTCTCGTCCCGGCGTTCCATCTCCGGATCGACCTCGTTCGCTATCCAGCCCACCAACCGTGCCCCGTCGTCCTGGATGGCGCGCGCACTGAGCCGTGCATGGTTGATGCAGCCGAGCCGCATCCCCACCACCAGCACCACCGGCAGGCGCAGTTCCTCGACGAGGTGCCGTTGATCGAGCGTCGCCGTCAGCGGCGCGGCCCAGCCGCCAACGCCTTCCACCAGTACCAGATCAGCCAGCGGATGCAGGCGCTCGAACGCTGAAACCAGCACCCCCAGTTGGACGTCCACGCCTGCATCGCGGGCCGCGATCTCCGGCGCCAGCGGGGCGGGCAGCGCATACGGATTGAGGTCCTCGTACGGCGGCACGGGATCGCTCGCCGCCTGCAGGGCCAGTGCATCGTCGTTGCGCCAGCCGGCCGGCGTGAGGGTACAGCCGCTGGCAACCGGCTTCATGCCGACCGCGCGCAACCCGCGCGCGCGGAATGCATGCAACAAGGCGGCACTGGCAACGGTCTTGCCGACGCCGGTGTCGGTACCGGTGACGAACAGCCGGTCCATCGGCCTATCCATCTGCGCGCTCCGGCCAGCGGCGCGCGCCCCAGCGCTGGCCACGCACATGCACCAGGCCGGTGAACGAAAGCAGGAAATACACGCTGCCCGGCAATGCGACCTGCCACGACCGCGAGTGCTCGGTCAGCAGCAGCGCGATCAGCACCGACACCAGGCTGACGAGAACGAAATAGGCATGCGATGCGACCTCCCCAGCTGCGTTGGCGGCGGCATCGCCATCCAGCCGCAGCCGGCCACGCGCGCGCCATGCGAGCGCATACAGACCGCCTACGCAGGCGGACATCGACGCGAACGCGAGCCCGTAGAAAAGGAACATGAAGGCCAGCGGACGCGGACCGTTGGCGTCGGACAGCGGCATCGGCAGCCACCCGCCCGTGATCCACCCGAAGAACGTACCCAGCAGCAGCCGCAGCGGATACACGTAGACCAGCACCAGGAACACCAGCAACAGGCTGAGCAGCGTGGCGGGGACGGTGCCCAGCCGATAGCGCCGGCTCCAGCGCACATGCGCGTACCAGAACATCGCCACCATCGCGAAGCTGGCGGCGAACGCCGGTATGTTCTTCAGCGCCTGCAGTACGCCGCCGATGCTGTCAGGAATGCGCTCCACCGAGATGACCAGCAAAGTGACCGCGAACGCGAACGCCGCATCGACGAATGCCTCCAGCCGCGTCACGCCATGGCCACGCCAACCCGCTTCTTCTTCATCGCGTGCATTCGCGCCCACCTGTCGCCCCCGTCAGCCCATGCGGATGGGACGCATCATATCGGGCCGTCCCGCAGGACGCGGGAGTAGAATCGACGCCATGTCATTCGCCTCCCAGACGCTCACCGGCAGCAAGCCGGAACAATACGCACAGCTGGCCGCGCAGGCCCGTGCCCTGCTGGCCGGCGAACCGGACCGGATCGCCAATGCCGCCAACCTGGCCGCACTGCTCTACCACGCCCTGCCGGACTTCAACTGGGCCGGCTTCTACTTCTTCGATGGCCGGGAATTGGTCGTTGGCCCGTTCCAAGGCTTACCAGCCTGCGTGCGGATCCCGTTGGACAAGGGGGTCTGCGGAGCCGCCGCACGCACCCGCCAGACCCAGCGCGTGGACGATGTGGAGGCCTTCCCAGGCCACATCGCCTGCGATTCCGCTTCACGCTCGGAGTTGGTGGTACCGCTGGTGAAAGGGGACGAACTGGTCGGCGTGCTCGACCTGGACAGCCCACGCCTGGCGCGCTTCGATGCCGACGACCAGGCGGGCATGGAACGCATCGCCGCCATCTTCGTGGATTCGCTGACATGACAGGCACCAAGCTGCGCAACATCGGCCCCAAGTCCGCCGCCTGGCTGCGCCAGGTCGGCCTGCGCACGCAGGAGGACCTGGAGGGCGTCGGCGCGGTGGAAGCCTTCATACGGGTCAAGCGCGCGGGGTTCCGGCCCAGCCTCAACCTGCTCTATGCGCTGGAAGGCGCCCTGCTGGACTGCCACTGGCAGCAGCTGCCCGAGGATCGCCGCAGCGCATTGCTGGTGGCCTACGACGCGGCGGCGGCCCTGCTGCCGCCGCCGCGCGGCCGACCCGCAGCAGGCCCGGTGACCACGACGCACACCGAGCGCGAAGAAGACACGGGCCCTTCGCTCAACCTGTTCGACTCGCCAGGCGGCGACGACTGATTCCTCCAGGAGGGCTTCAGCCCCGATGCTCTTCAGCCACTGCGTCGGGGGCTGCCAGAAGAGCATCGGGACTGAAGCCCCTCCTGCACCTGTGCGGGCAGGAACGCATGGGCTTCCCGTATACTGCGCGCGCTTTCAGGTGACCCGCGGCTTCCACGCCCGGGTTGAAACGGGAAGCCGGTGACCCGCGATACGCGGCATTCCGGCGCTGCCCCCGCAACGGTAGGCGAACAACAGCCGCGGCATCGGCCACTGTGCATTGCATGGGAAGGCGCCAAGGTGGAGTGCCCTGCACTCGTTCGCAAGCCCGGAGACCGGCCTGGGAGTCCACTGGTTGCGATGCGGAGGGCGTCGCGGCGTGCCGCGCCGCTGCCTGTCTGCTGCGCTGTCCGCAACGCTCCCTTCCCCGTCGCAACTCCACGCCGAAGAATGCGCGCGGGGCGCGCGATGGAGTTGAATCCGATGTACAGCCGTTTTCCCCTTTCCCACCTGGCCCTCGCGGTCGCATTGGCGCTGCCGTTCGCGGCGCAGGCGCAGGACGCCACTGACTTGGACGAAGTCGTCGTCACCGGCACCCGCACCGATGTGGCCGTGCGCGACAGCCTGGCGCCGGTGCAGGTCATCGCGCGCGCGGACATCGAACGCAGCCAGTCGCGCTCGCTGATCGATCTGCTCAAGGGCCGTGCCGGCATCGGCTTCACCAACCAGGGCGGCCTGGGCAAGCTGAGCACGATCAACATCCGCGGCACCGAATCCGACCACGTGCTGGTACTGGTGGACGGCATCCGCATCGGCTCGGCAACCGCGGGACTGGCGTCGTTCCAGGACTTGCCGGTGGATCAGATCGAGCGCATCGAGATCGTGCGTGGCCCACGCTCCAGCCTGTACGGCTCGGAGGCGATCGGCGGCGTGATCCAGATCTTCACCCGTCGCGGCGGCAAGGGCCTGTCGCGCGAACTGCGTGTCGGCGGTGGCAGCAACAATCTGCGCGAAGCCAGCGGCGGCTTCGCTTATGGCGGGGAACGTGGCTGGATCGGCGCCAATGCCGCGTACCAGGAAACCGACGGCACCAACGCCTGTCGTGGCGCCGGCTTTCCGGTCTTCCAGGGCTGCTTCACCGACGAGCCAGACGATGACGGCTACCGCAACGTCTCGCTCAACGTGCGCGGCGGCTACAGGCTGACCGATGCGCTGACGCTGGAAGGCCACGCATTGAACGCCGATGCCTTCAACGAGTTCGATGGCAGCATCTTCGGTGGCAACGAGGCCGATAACGTGCAGCAAGTGCTCGGCAGCAAGCTGACGTGGAAGCCTTCCGCCGCCACCACGCTCACCGCGCAAGTCGGCCGCGCCTCCGACAAGTCGGACAACCATTTCGCCGATGCCGCCGCCGGCACACGCACCTTCGTCAGCACGTTCGACACTCGGCGCGACACCGCCTCGCTGCAGGGCGACTTCGTCTTCGCTGACCGGCACCTGCTGACCGCCGGCGCAGACTGGCAGCGCGACGAGGTCACCAGCACGGTGACCTTTGCCGACAGCGCCCTGACGCCGATCGAAAGCCGCGACAACACCGGCGTCTTCGTCGAGTATCAGGGACGCTTCGGCGCGCAGCAGGTGCAAGCCAGCGTGCGCAACGACGACAACGACCAGTTCGGCAACCATGTGACCGGGAGCCTCGGCTGGGGTCTCGGATTCGGCAGCGGCTTCAAGCTCAGCGTCACCGCCGGCACCGGTTTCAAGGCGCCCACGTTCAACGACCTGTACTACCCGTTCTCCGGCAACGAGTTCCTCGAGCCCGAACGTTCGAAGACCCTGGACATCGGCCTGGCGCAGTACGCCGACAACTGGAACTGGTCGTTCAACGTCTACGAGACGCGTATCGACGACCTCATTGCGCTTGACAGCAACTGGCTGCCGGCGAATACCGAAGAAGCGCGCATCCGCGGTGCCGAACTGACCGGCACAATGACGCTGGCCGGCTTCGACATCGCCGCCCAGGTGAGCCATGTCGATCCGCGCAACCACACCGCCGGCCTGAACTACGACAACCTGCTGGCGCGCCGCGCACGCAACACGGCACGCGTGGATGTGGACCGTGCCTTCGGCGGCTTCCGCGTCGGCCTGACCGCCAATGGCGCCAGCCACCGCTACGACAACGCTGCCAACAGCGTTCGACTGGCCGGCTACGGCACGCTGGACCTGCGCCTGGAGTACGCAATCACGGACGAGTGGTCGCTACAGGCACGCGCCAGCAACGTGTTCGACCGCCAGTACGAAACGATCGCCTGGTACAACCAGCCCGGTCGTGAGTACGGCCTGAGCCTGCGCTACAGCGCGCGCGACTGAGTCGTACGCCCGAGGGAAGGCCGGCAATGGACTGCTCCGTTGCCGGCTTTGCCGCTTCGTCCCCGCGGCCACAAGACTGCGGACCACGCTGTACCAGCCCGACGCCGGACCGCGCACGCGTCTGCAGAACGCGATGGCCTCGCACCTGCGATGCTTCGAGCGCAACGAAGACCCCGCCTTCGACTGGCACGCTGCATGACCCTGCGCTACACGTCCATCACATCGAACAGGCTCGCCTGTACTCCCAACTCCTCGCGATCGCGGAACCCGGAAAGGCCTACGCCGACCAAGCGGTACCGAGTCGCAGCAGGCAGGTCCACGCGCTCGCGCAATGCCAGCGCGATATCGATGAACTCCTGCGCGGAGGATGCAGGCGACTCCGGCGTGAAACTTCGGGTCAGGATGCGGAACTGCGAGGTCTTGAGCTTCAGTACCACCGTGCGGCCCACGCGCTCCGTCTTCCGGCTGGCGGCCCAGGCCTTTTCCGCGATACGGACGATGTGCGGTTCCAGTTCGGGCAGCAACAGGTCGGTGGCGAACGTGTCTTCGGCCGAGATCGACTGCACCGGCTGGTCAGGCTCCACGGGTCGCTCGTCGATGCCGCGTGCGCGCCGATAGAGACTTCCGCCGAAGCTGCCGAAGCGCTGTTCCAGATCGCGCTGCTCGAAGGTGCGCAGATCGCCGACGGTATGGATGCCGGCCGCGTTCAACTTGCCCTGCATCACCTTGCCCACGCCCGGAATGCGCTCCACCGGCAAAGGCGTCAGGAACGCCTCCACCTGGTGCGGCCGCAGCACGAACTGCCCATCGGGCTTGCGCCAGTCGGACGCGATCTTGGCGAGGAACTTGTTCGGCGCCACGCCGGCCGATGCCGTCAGCTGCGTCTCCTCGCGGATCTGCGCACGGATCGTTTCGGCCACCGCGGTGGCGGTCGGCAGGTCGGACTTTGGCATGGTGACGTCGAGATAGGCTTCGTCCAGCGACAACGGTTCGACCAGGTCGGTGTGGCGCAGGAAGATCTCGCGCACCTGTCGCGACACCGCCTTGTAGCGCGCGAAGTCCGGCGGCACGAACACCGCCTGCGGGCACAGCCGCTCCGCGCGCACCGCCGGCATCGCCGAGCGCACGCCGAAGACGCGGGCTTCGTACGATGCCGCGCACACCACCGAGCGCTCGCCGCGCCACGCGACCACCACGGGCCGTCCGCGCAGCGATGGATCGTCGCGCTGTTCGACCGACGCGTAGAAGGCGTCCATGTCGATGTGGATGATCTTGCGCATCACGCGATGATATCGGCCGCCGTACGCGATCGCATGGACGCAGGCGGGAACGATACGGTTGCGTTTGGACATGCGGACAGAGAGTGCGAAACCCTTGCCGCAATTACGCCTCGCCGATGGTACGCCGGCGTATGGAAAAAACCCGGTTGATTTGCATCAAGACAAGCGTATGCACATGTGTGCATTATTTGCGCCTTCGTAGAACGGACCATGCAATGACCGCCCCTGCTTCCTTCTCGCGCGAACAGCTGCTGGCCAGCGCGCGCGGCGAACTGTTCGGCCCCGACAGCGGCCGCCTGCCCAATGACCCGATGCTGATGTTCGACCGCATCACCGAGATCCGCGAGGACGGTGGTGCGCACGGCAAGGGCCTCATCCGCGCGGAACTGGATATCCACCCCGACCTGTGGTTCTTCAAGTGCCACTTCCTCGGCGACCCGGTAATGCCCGGTTGCCTGGGGCTGGATGCGATGTGGCAGCTCACCGGTTTCTTCCTGACCTGGATCGGCGCGCCCGGTCGCGGTCGTGCATTGGGATCGGGCGAAGTGAAGTTCACCGGCCAGGTTTTGCCGACCGCCAAGCGCGTCAGCTACGAGATCGACATCAGCCGCGTGATCAACCGCAAGCTGGTGCTTGCGGTGGCCGATGGCCGCATGCTGGTCGACGGCCGCGAGATATACACCGCGCGCGATCTCCGCGTGGGCCTGTTCACCTCGACGGAGAGCTTCTGATGCGCCGTGTCGTCATCACCGGCCTGGGCATCACGTCCTGCCTCGGCAACGACGCGGATACCGTGTCGGCCGCGCTGCGCGCAGGCCGTTCGGGCATCCGCCATATCCCGCAATACGCCGAACTCGGCTTCCGCAGCCAGGTGGGCGGTGCGCCCGAGATCGACCTTGACGCGCAGATCGACCGCAAGCAGAAGCGCTTCATGGGCGATGCCGCGGCGTTCGCGCATATCGCGCTGCGTGATGCCATCGCCGATGCCGGCCTGGACGACGCGCTGGTCAGTCAGCCGCGCACCGGCCTGATCGCCGGCTCCGGCGGCGGCTCGGCGGAATGGCAGATCGAGGCCGCCGACCTGCTGCGCGCGCGCGGCATCCGCAAGGTGGGCCCGTACATGGTGCCGCGCACGATGTGCTCCACCGTGTCGGCGACCCTCGCCACGGCGTTCAAGATCAAGGGCGTGAGCTATTCGATCTCCGCCGCCTGTGCGACCTCGGCACACTGCATCGGCGCGGCAGCGGACCTGATCCGCGCCGGCCGCCAGGACATCGTGTTCGCCGGCGGCGGCGAAGAGCTGCACTGGGCGCTGACGATGATGTTCGATGCGATGGGCGCGCTGTCGAGCAAGCGCAACGATGACCCCGCGCATGCCTCGCGTCCCTACGATGCGGACCGCGACGGTTTCGTCATCGCCGGTGGTGGCGGCATGCTGGTGCTGGAGGATTACGACCACGCGGTGAAGCGCGGCGCACGCATCCACGCCGAACTGCTGGGTTACGGCGTGACCTCCGACGGCGCCGACATGGTCGCGCCGTCCGGCGAAGGCGCGGTGCGCTGCATGCAGATGGCGCTGGAAGGCGTCACCGCGCCGCTGGACTACCTCAACACGCACGGCACCTCCACGCCGCTGGGCGACGTGATCGAACTCGAGGCGATCCGCACCGCGCTGGGCGATACGCTGCCGCCGATCTCGTCGACCAAGGCGCTGTCCGGCCACTCGCTGGGCGCGGCCAGCGTGCATGAAGCGATCTACTGCCTGCTGATGATGCGCGATGGCTTCATCGCGGGCTCGGCCAACATCGAGACGCTGGACGAAGGCGCCAAGGATTTCCCCATCGTGCAGGCGAGCCGCGACGCGACCCTGACCACGGTGATGTCCAACAGCTTCGGTTTCGGCGGCACGAACGCCAGCCTGGTGTTCGGCCGGGTCTGACCCGGCTCAGCGCCCGTCCACCGCGCGCCGCCCCAGCGCCGGATCGTCGGTGAAGAAGCCGCCGATCCCCAGCGCGAGATAGGCGCGGATCTCGACAAGGGATCCTGCCTCGCTGCGCATGCGCGGATCGTCGCCTTCGCGCAGTGCCTTCGGCAGGAAATGGTTCTCCGGCCGGAAGGTGTATGGCCACACATGCAGGCCTTCGTTGCTGGCATCCGCCATCAGCGCGGTCGGCGTTCCCAGCGCGCCGTCCTCGGAAACCGGCATCAGCAGGCGCGTCCACGGCCCGATGATGTCGGCATAGCCGGCGATGTCCTGCAACCCGGCGGGTGTCATCAGGTCCGCGTAGCGTGTCGGCCTGCCCGCCGCCAGCGCATCGCCCGGTTGCGAGTCAGCCGGACCCAGCAACTGCAGCAGGCGGATGTTCCCGTGCGACGGCCCAAGGCGCGTGTGCAACGCACGCAGGTTCGCCTGCTCGAACGATTGGATCACCACCGGGGCCTTGCGCGTGTACGCGTGCGCCGCCAGCGTCTCCAGCAGCCGCGCTTCCATCGGCAGCCCGATGCGCTGGAAGTGGCTGGGATGCTTGATCTCGGGTATCAGGCCGATGCTGCGCCCACTGCGTGCGGCGTGTTCCGCCGCCAGCGCGATGACCTCATCCAGCGTCGCGATGTCGTATCGGCCATCGTGTGATGTACCGCGCAGCTCGGGCAACCGCTCACGCGCGCGCAACGTCTTCAGTTCGGCGAGGGTGAAGTCTTCGGTGAACCAGCCATCGAACGTCTCGCCATCGATTACCTGTTGTCGCTTGCGGACGGCGAACTCGGGCCGCTGCGCGACATCGGTGGTCCCGCCGATCTCGTTCTCGTGCCGCGCGACCAGCACGCCATCGCGCGTGGACACCAGGTCGGGCTCGATGTAGTCCGCGCCGTCCTCGATTGCACGCGCATACGCCTCCAGCGTGTGCTCAGGCAGATGCGCGCTGGCGCCGCGGTGTGCGACAACGACCACGTCGGACGGCATGTCGCCGGACTGCACGGACGCGGCCGGCATCAGTGCCAACAGGACGGGAAGCAGACGACGGAACGGCATGGACAATCCTTCATGCATGCAAGCATGCCACGCGCGGCACGGGACCCGGACAGCACAAAGCCCGGCTTTCGCCGGGCTCCGGTGCAACGCGGGAGGAGAGAGGACCTCGTTGCAGGTCGCATTCTGCGCGCCGCCTGTTACAGGAAGGCGACAGCGGTCACTCCACCGTCACCGACTTCGCCAGATTGCGCGGCTTGTCCACGTCGGTGCCGCGGGCCAGTGCGGTGTGGTAGGCCAGCAGCTGCACGGGGATGGTGTGCACGATGGGGCTGAGCACACCGACGTGGCGCGGGGTGCGGATGACGTGCACGCCTTCCGACTCGCTGAAGTGGCTGTCCTGGTCGGTGAACACGAACAGCTCGCCGCCGCGCGCGCGCACTTCCTGCATGTTGGACTTCACCTTCTCCAGCAGCATGTCGTTCGGCGCAATCACCACCACCGGCATGTCGGCATCCACCAGCGCGAGCGGGCCGTGCTTCAGTTCGCCGGCCGGGTAGGCCTCAGCGTGGATGTAGGAGATTTCCTTCAGCTTGAGCGCGCCTTCCAGCGCGATCGGATAGTGCAGGCCGCGACCGAGGAACAGCGCGTCGGACTTCGGCGCGAAACGCTCGGCCCAGGCGGCGATCTGCGGCTCCAGGTTCAGCGCGTGCTGCACGCTGCCGGGGAGGTGGCGCAGTTGTTCGAGGTAGTCGGCTTCCTGTTCCGGCGTGACCTTGCCGCGCAGTTTTCCCAGCACCACGGTGAGCTGGAAGAGCGCAGCCAACTGGGTGGTGAAGGCCTTCGTCGAGGCCACGCCGATCTCGGCACCGGCGCGCGTGTAGCACACCAGTTCGCTGGCACGCGGGATGGCGCTTTCGGGAACGTTGCAGATCGACAGCGTGTGCTCGTGGCCCAGCGACTTGGCGTACTTCAGCGCCTCCATCGTGTCCAGGGTTTCGCCGGACTGCGAAATCGTGACGATCAGGTGCTTCGGGTTCGCATATGCGGCGCGATAGCGGTACTCGCTGGCGATCTCGACGTTGCACGGCACGCCGGCGATGGCTTCCAGCCAGTAGCGCGCGGTCATGCCGGCGTAGTAGCTGGTACCACAGGCGAGGATCTGCACGCCCTCGATGTCCTTGAGCGCGGCCTCGGCGTTGGCGCCGAACAGCGCGGGCGAGAAACCGCCGTCGACCACCGCCTCGATGGTGTCGGCGATCGCGCGCGGCTGCTCGTGGATTTCCTTCTGCATGAAGTGGCGGTACGGGCCCAGCTCCAGCGACGCCAGCGACACGTCCGACACATGCACGTCGCGCTGCACGGGTTCATTCTGGCCGTCGAACACCTTGACGCCTTCGCGCGTCACTTCGGCGGTATCGCCTTCTTCCAGGAAAATCACGCGCCGCGTGGCCTGGATGATCGCCGACACGTCGGAGGCGATGAAGTTCTCCCCCTCGCCCAGGCCGATCAGCAACGGGCAGCCCATGCGCGCGCAGACCATGCGGTCGGGTTCCTTGCGACTTACCACGGCCAGTGCGTACGCGCCGGTGAGCTCCTTCACCGTGTGCTGCAGCGCGGTGAGCAGGTCGTCGCCCCCCTTCAGGTGGTGGTGCATCAGGTGGGCGATGACTTCGGTGTCGGTCTGCGACTCGAACACGTAGCCGAGCGCGCGCAGTTTCTCGCGCTGCTCCTCATGGTTCTCGATGATGCCGTTGTGCACCAGCGCCACGCCGTGGCTGATGTGCGGGTGCGCGTTCGCCTCGGTCACGCCGCCGTGCGTGGCCCAGCGCGTATGGCCGATGCCGAGCGTCGCATTGAAGCCCTCGGCGGCGGCTGCGCCTTCCATCTCGGCCACGCGACCGGTGCGGCGCACGCGGCGCACATCCTGCTGATCGACCACGGCGATGCCGGCGGAATCGTAGCCGCGGTATTCGAGCCGCTTCAGTCCCTCGATCAATACCGGCACCACGTCGCGATCGGCGATCGCACCCACAATTCCGCACATAGGCCTGTGTCTTCCATCTGAGTCAAACGAACGGACATTCTACGTGTCCGGCACTGGACAACCCCTGTCCGGCGGGTGTCCGCGGACACCCGGACAGTCCTCCGCCCCGGACAAGCCCCTAGTAAATCAATTACTTGCGTTTGGCACGCATCCTGCTGAGTACGGCAGGTCATTCCAAAGAACGCATGCAGCCGATGATTCGGGACACCTCCGCGCAAGACCGAGTGCTCAGTTCCTCGCAGACCCGCCCGGCCTGGCGCCGCTGGGTATGGCCCGCCGCCGGTGGCGCACTGCTGCTGGCCGGTATCGTGTTCGCGGCGCGCGGCTGGCTGGCGGGCACGACCTCGATCGACGGCGCCCGTCTGCGCATCGCCGAGGTGACCCGCGGCGATCTGGTCCGCGACATCGCCGCTGACGGTCGCGTCATCGCCGCCAACAGCCCCACCCTGTACGCGGTGGCCGGGGGCGTGGTCACGCTGAAGGTCGTGGCCGGCGACAAGGTCGTCAAGGGCCAGCCGCTGGCCGAGATCGACAGCCCTGAGCTGCGCAGCAAACTGGCGCAGGAACAGACCACGCTGGCGGGCATGCAGGCCGAGGCCAGCCGTGCGACCCTGGATGCGAGCGTCACCCGTGCCAATGCGCAGAAGGCACTGGACCAGGCTGGCATCGAGCGCCAGGCCGCCGAGCGCACCCTGCAGCGCTATCAGCGCGGCTTCGAAGGCGGTGCGGTGCCGCAGGTCGACGTGCTGGAAGCGGAGGACAACCTGCGCAAGGCCGAGATCGCACTGTCCCATGCACGCAAGGATGCGGGGCTGCAGGGCCAGGGCGCCGGGCTGGATGCGCGCAACAAGCAACTGCTGGCCGAACGCCAGCGTGCCGTGGTCACCGAAGTGCAGCGCCAGGTCGATGCACTGACCTTGCGTGCGCCATTCGACGGCCAGGTCGGCCAGATCCAGGCAGTGCAGCGCTCCAACGTCGCCATCAACGCGCCCGTGCTGAGCGTGGTGGACCTGTCGGTGTTCGAAGTCGAGATCAAGGTGCCGGAGAGCTTCGCGCGCGACCTCGCCATCGGCATGCCCGCCACGCTGACCAGCGCCGGCCAACCGTATCCGGGTGAAATTTCCGCGGTGTCGCCCGAAGTGGTGAACGGCGAAGTCGTCACCCGCCTGCGCTTCTCCGACAAGCAGCCGCCCGGCCTGCGCCAGAACCAGCGCCTGTCCGCACGCATCCTGATGGACACGCGCCGCAACGTGCTGATGGTCGAGCGTGGCCCGTTCCTCGAACAGGGCGGCGGTCGCTACGCCTACGTCATGGATGGAAGTTCGGCGGTGCGTCGCCCGGTGCAACTGGGCGTCAGCAGCCTGAGCAACGTGGAAGTACTCAGCGGTCTGCAGCCCGGCGACAAGGTCGTCGTTTCCGGCAGCGACCAGTTCGGCGACGCCGAGCGTGTCTCGGTCAACTGATCATCAGCCCCAACCCTCCCCTACGTCTCCCACTCCACTCCCGAACCCGAAGAAGAAGGAACCCGCCATGCTTGAGATGCGCCAAGTCGCCAAGGTCTACCGCACCGAACAGGTGGAAACGCATGCGCTGCGTTCCCTCGACCTGCATGTCCGCGAGGGCGAGTTCGTCGCGGTCACCGGCCCATCGGGCTCGGGCAAGACCACTTTCCTCAACATCGCCGGCCTGCTGGAAACCTTCACCGGCGGCCAGTTCCTGCTGGATGGCCAGGATGTCAGCGGCCTGGGCGATGACGCGCGCTCGCGGCTGCGCAACCACAAGATCGGATTCATCTTCCAGGGCTTCAACCTGATCCCCGACCTCAACCTGTTCGACAACGTCGATGTCCCGCTGCGCTATCGCGGCATGCCGGCGGCCGAGCGCAAGCAGCGCATCGAAGATGCGTTGGGCCGGGTCGGCCTGGGCTCGCGCATGAAGCATTTCCCCGCCGAACTCTCGGGCGGTCAGCAGCAGCGCACCGCGATCGCGCGCGCATTGGCTGGCAGCCCGCGCCTGCTGCTGGCGGACGAACCCACCGGCAACCTCGACTCGCAGATGGCCCGCGGCGTGATGGAGCTGCTGGAGGAGATCAACCGTCAGGGCACGACCATCATCATGGTCACCCACGACCCCGAACTGGCCGCGCGCGCGCAGCGCAACGTGCACATCGTGGACGGGATGGCCACCGACCTGTCGGTGGAGCCTGCATTGATCCGTGCGGCGCACGCCGCCGAAGCCAACGCATCCGCGTAGGGCGGGCCCCGGCCCACCTCAGACAGAATCCAGACGACCACATGGTGGGCCAAGGCCCACCCTACGGAGCCAAGCATGTTCGGCTATTACTTCTCACTGGCGCTGCGCAGTTTCAAGCGCAACAAGGCGCTGACCTCCCTGATGGTGCTGGCCATCGCGCTCGGCATCGGCGCCAGCATGACCACGCTGACGGTGTTCTATGTACTGTCCGGCGACCCGATCCCGCAGAAGAGCGACAAGCTGTTCTACCCGCGCATCGATCCGCGTTCGGCGAACGGCTTCACGCCCGGCAACGAGCCGGAAGACCAGTTCACCCGCTACGACGCCGAGCGCCTGCTGCGCGACAAGAAGGGTGATCGGCAGGCCTTCATGACCGGCGGCGCTTCTTCGATCGAGACGGAAGACGGCAGGATCGAACCATTCCGCATCGACTCGCGCTACACCACGGCCGATTTCTTCCCGATGTTCGAGGTGCCGTTCCGCTACGGCAATGGCTGGTCGGCGGCCGATGACGAATCGCGCGCGCGCGTGGCCGTCATCTCCAAGGCGCTGAACGAGAAACTGTTCGGCGGCGCCAACAGCGTGGGCCGCGAGATCAAGGCCTCCGGCGCGACGTTCCGCGTGATCGGCGTGCTGGATGAATGGCGTCCCGCGCCGAAGTTCTACGACATGACCCAGGACCGCTTCACCGAAGTGGAGCAGCTGTTCGTGCCGTTCTGGACCTCGCGCGCCTTGAAGATGGGCACGCAGGGCAACATGAACTGCTGGGGAGATTCCAGCGCCGAGGAGGAAGGCTCGCAAGGCCCGAATGCGCCGTGCGCGTGGCTGCAGTACTGGGTCGAGCTGGGCACGCCAGCGAAGGTCGAGGCATACAAGCAGTACCTGAAGAACTACTCCGACCAGCAGCGTGCTGCCGGCCGTTTCGAACGAGCCGCCAACGTGGACCTGCACAACGTGATGCAGTGGCTGGACAAGCAGGGCGCCGTTCCCGCCGACGTTCGCCTGCAGGTGTGGCTGGCGTTCGGCTTCCTGGCCGTCTGCCTGCTCAACACCGTCGGCCTGCTGTTGGCGAAGTTCCTGGGCCGCGCCTCGCAGATCGGCGTGCGGCGCGCGTTGGGTGCAACGCGCAAGGCCATCTTCGCGCAGTGCCTGGTGGAAGCGGGTACGGTCGGGCTGGTCGGTGGCGTGCTGGGCCTCGTGCTCGCCTGGCTGGGCTTGCTGGCCGTTCGCCAGCAGCCGGCCGGCTACGCCGACCTCGCGCACATGGACCTGAAGATGCTGCTGGCCACCTTCGCGCTGGCGATCGTCGCCAGCCTTCTCGCCGGCATGTTGCCCGCGTGGCGCGCCATGCAGGTGACGCCCGCCATCCAGCTCAAGAGCCAGTGACCCATCCATCCAAGAGGCACGTCATGGACATCCGCCCCATCCTTTCCACCCTGTCCCGCCACAAGACGGCCGCCGCACTGATCGTGCTGGAAGTGGCGCTGTCGTGCGCCATCATCTGCAACGCCGTGTTCCTCATCACCCAGCGACTGGAGCGCATCGACCGCCCCACCGGCATGGCCAACGAGGAGATCGTGCGGATCAGCATGGGCAACCTAGGCGAAAATCCCGACGCCGACGCGCTGGTGAAGCAGGACGTCGCCAGCCTGCGCGCGCTCGCAGGCGTCAAGGCGGCCGGCAGCATCAACCACGTGCCGTTCGACAATTCATCGTGGAACACCTCCATCCAGCTCGAACCGGAACAGGAACGCCCCAGCGCACAGGCGAACGTCTATCTCGGTGATGCGGTGGTCGAAACGCTCGGCCTGAAGCTGGCCGAGGGACGCGACTTCAATGCCGACGAGTACGTCAACTGGACCGAGATCAACAAGCAGAATGCGAAGTACGCAATGCCCGCCGTGATCCTGAGCCGCGAGCTGGCGAACAAGCTCTTCCCCGGCGAAAGCGCGATCGGGAAGAACATCTACGCCTGGAACACCGACAACGTGCCGCACCGCGTGGTCGGCGTGGTCGATCGGCTGATCCGCACGAACGACAACGGTGGCATCGCGGAAGCGGGCTTCGCGATGATCCTGCCGGCGAAGGACCTGACCATGGGGACCTTCGTGATCCGCACCATGCCGGAGCGTCGTGCCGAAGTGCAGAAGGCCGCGATCGCCACGCTGGAGAAGAACAGCGCGCGGCGGCTGGTCCTGCGCGAGGGCACGTTCACCGACATCATGAGCGACTACTACCGCGGCGATCGCGCGATGGCATGGCTGCTCATCACCGTGATCGTCTCGCTGCTGATCGTCACTGCATTGGGCATCGTCGGCCTGGCCAGCTTCTGGGTGCAGCAACGCACCAAGCAGATCGGCATCCGCCGCGCGCTGGGCGCAACGAAAGGACAGATCCTGCGCTACTTCCAGACCGAGAACTTCCTGCTGGCGACCATCGGCATCGTGATCGGCATGATCCTGGCGTACGGCATCAACCAGCTGCTGATGGGCAAGTACGAACTGCCACGCCTGCCGCTGCTGTATCTGCCGGTCGGCGCCGTGCTGCTGTGGCTGCTGGGCCAGGTCGCCGTGTACGGGCCGGCGCGCAAGGCCGCGTCGGTGCCGCCGGCGGTGGCGACGCGTACTGCCTGACGCGCACGGGTCGCCGCACACACTTCCGGGTGTGTGCGGCGCCGGAATGCTCATGCCACATCCGGGATTCCTGCTGCTAGGACGTCACCACGCAGGCACATGGCTGCTCGCGTTGCAACTCGCCATCGGCGTCGTGCTGTGCGTCCATGCCTGGCAGACGTTCGCCGCGCTCCAGGCCCGACGCTTCGAACCCAGTGGCATCGACGAGAACACGTTGATGCTGGTGCCCTGGATCAAGTCGCCTGCCGCAGACGATCCGGGTGTCGAGCATGTGCTGCAGACGCTGCGCGCCATTCCCGGGGTCGTCTCGGTGGCGGCAAGCAACCAGGCGCCGTACGGACGCAATGCATGGAGCGTGCATGCCTGGACCGGATCGGACCGGAGCCCCCGCCACCTGACCTCCCTCTATCTCGTCCATGAAGGCTTCTTCGATACCCTCGGCCTCTCCACAGCAAGCGGACGCCGCTTTCTCGCCGATGAGTTCCACGACTATCCGGGCGACCAGGGCCGGCTGCACGCCGGTCCGACGTCCGCCATCGTCTCCGTGGCGCTGGCGAAGCATCTGTATGGCGATGCCGATCCACTGGGCCGCACGTTGCACGTGATGCCCGGCGTGCCGCTTCACATCGTCGGCGTGGTGGACAGGATCCCGTTGCCGGCCACGGCGCATGGCACCGACGGTGCGGCCATGGTGTTGCCGGTGCGCTTGCAGGACACGGCGGCGGCCCAGTTCGTGGTCCGCCACCGGCCCGATCCCGCGGCGATGACGGCGCGCATCCGTACCGCGTTGTTGGCGGCGTACCCGACCGCCGTGTCCGCCATGCCCGTCAGCCTGGCGACGCTGCGCGAGCAGACCTTGCGCGCGCCCGCAGCGGACGCATGGCGGTCGGCGCTCGCCTGCGCGACCTGGTGGCTGCTCACACTGGGCATGCTGGTGCTGGGCGGCCATCGCTGGATCCAGGAGCACGCGCAGGAGTTCAGCCTTCGACGGGCGATGGGGGCCAGCGGCGCCCAGCTCGCCCTGCGATTGAGGCTGGAGTATCTCCTGCTGGCGGCGGGTGCCTCCCTGGCTGCGCTGGCGTGCATGGCATGGTTGTTCCCGCTGCTCGTGCCCGGATGGCGCGCAACGGCCGCGTCACCGTGGACGCATGCAGCGGCGATTGCCTGGACTGCCCTTGCGGTGCAACTTGCTGCCGGGTGGCCTGCCCGTCTCGTGCGCCGCATTCCGGCGCACCTCGTCAGCCGCAGTCCTTCGGTTAGGCTATAGCGCATGCCCACGATCCTCGTCATCGACGACAACCTGGCCGTCAGCACGGCCTTGAACGTGCTGTTCTCGCTGCACGACATCGACACGCTGCATGCCGAATCACCCGAGGCGGGCCTGACCCTGCTGCGCGAGCAGGCGGTCGACCTGGTCATCCAGGACATGAACTTCACCGAGGACACCACGTCCGGGGTGGAAGGCGAGCAGCTGTTCACCGCGATCCGCGCGCAGTGGCCCGACCTGCCGGTGATCCTGCTGACAGCGTGGACGCATTTGGAAGCGGCGGTGAACCTGGTCAAGGCCGGCGCGACCGACTACCTGGCCAAACCCTGGGACGACCGCAAGCTGCTGGCCACCGTCAACACGCTGCTGGAACTTGCCGAGACGCGCAATGAGCTCGATCGCCGCCGCAACCGCGAGCGCCGCAGCCGCGACCAGCTTTCGGCGAAGTACGACCTGCGCAACCTGGTGTTCGAGGACCCGGCCAGCGAACGCGTCGTCGCCCTCGCCTGCCAGGTCGCGCGTTCGGACCTGCCGGTGCTGATCACCGGTCCCAACGGTGCAGGCAAGGAGAAGATCGCGGAGATCATCCAGGCCAACTCCAGCGTGAAGTCGGGCGCCTTCGTGACGCTCAATTGCGGCGCATTGCCTTCCGAGCTGATCGAAGCCGAATTGTTCGGCGCCGATGCCGGCGCCTACACCGGTGCCAACAAGGCACGCGAGGGCAAGTTCGAGGCGGCCGACGGCGGCACGCTGTTCCTCGATGAGATCGGCAACCTGCCACTGGCGGGCCAGATGAAGCTGCTGCGCGTGCTCGAGACCGGGCGTTTCGAGCGCCTTGGCTCCAATCGCGAACGCCAGGTCGTGGTGCGCGTCATCAGCGCCACCAATGCCGACCTGCCCACGATGATCCGCGAGGGTTCCTTTCGCGAAGACCTGTACTACCGGCTCAACGCGATCGAACTCGCGCTGCCGCCCCTGGCCGAACGTCCCGGCGACATCCTGCCGTTGGCCGAGCGCTTCCGTCCCGCCGACAAGCCGCTGGGTGAAAGCGCGCGCGCTGCACTGCTCCGGCACGCATGGCCCGGCAACGTGCGTGAACTGCGCAACGTCATCCAGCGTGCCGGGCTGCTGGCGATGGGGGACCGCATCGAGGCAACCGACCTCAACCTGCCCCGGCCCGCACCGGTGCGCAACACGGTCGTTGCGGAACCGGAGCGGGCCGACATCGAAACCGCGCTTGCGCGCGCCGGCGGCATCATCGCCCAGGCCGCGGCCGATCTCGGCATGAGCCGGCAGGCCCTGTACCGGCGCATGGAACGCTTCGGCATCAAGACCCCATGATCCGTCGCTCCCTCGCCGGTCGCGTGCTGTCCTGGCTGTTGCCCTTGCTGGCGCTGGCACTGGTGCTGCCGGTCGCACTGTCGCACTGGCTCGGCGACGACATCATCGCGGTGCTGGTCTCGGCCATCGTGGTGCTGCCGCTGGCGATGTGGGCGATCCATCGCGGGCTGCGCAGCACGTACTCGCTGTTCCGCGCGCTGGCGGGCAGCGTCAACAGCTATCGCGATGGCGAGTACAACTTCGGCATCCACTGGCGCGGGAACGACGAACTCGCCGAGCTGGTGCAGTCCCATGCCGCGCTGGGCGAGGTGCTGCGCGAACAGCGCCTGAGCCTGGTCCAACGCGAACTGCTGCTCGACACCATGGTGCAGAACACGCCGGTGGCCATGCTGTTGATCGCGCCCGGCGGCGACGGCGTCCGGCGGGTCATCTTCGCCAACGTGGCCGCGCGGAAGCTGCTGCACAGCGGCTGGAAACTCGAAGGCCAGGACTACGACGCACTGATCGGATCCGCACCCGTCGAGATGCGCGAAGCCCTCGCCCGCGGCGGCGACAGCCTGTTCGCCATCGGCAGTGAGGAAGAGGACGGCGAAGAGCAGGTCTACCACCTGGCGCGCAGGAACTTCCGCCTGAACGGTCGACCACACGAATTGCTGCTGCTGCGCCTGCTGACCAGCGAGCTGCGGCGACAGGAAGTGATGACGTGGAAGAAGGTCATCCGCGTGATCAGCCATGAACTCAACAACTCGCTCGCGCCCGTGGCGTCGCTGGCGCACTCGGGCGCGGAGCTCGTGCGGCGTGGCCGCCACGACCGGCTGGAGGAAGTGTTCGGCACCATCGAGGAGCGCGCACGCCACCTGGAAGGCTTCATCCGCGGCTACGCACGCTTCGCCAAGTTGCCGCAGCCGCAACTGCAGACGGTGCACTGGCGTGCCTTCTTCGAAGGGCTGCAGCGGCAGATCGCCTTCGAGCTCACGATGCCGGAGGCCGACATCGATGGCCGCATCGATGTGGCGCAGCTCGAACAGGCGCTGCTCAACCTGCTGAAGAACGCGCACGAATCGGGCACCACCCCGGAGGGCGTATCGGTCCGCGTTACGCGCCTTCCCGACTGGTTGCGCATCGAGGTGATGGATCGCGGCACCGGCATGAACGACGCGGTGCTGCAGAACGCGCTGGTGCCGTTCTACTCGACCAAGCGCAACGGCACCGGGCTGGGCCTCGCGCTGACGCGCGAGATCATCGAAGCGCACGGCGGACGCCTGTCGCTGCACAACCGCGATGGCGGCGGCCTTTGCGTGGCGATCCAGTTGCCCGAAAATTGATCTTTCCGAGGAGAAGGCTTCGGAGCCCTCCCGCTGCATCCGAGGCCGAACCCGCATGGCACCGACTCCCCCTCTCCCTCCGGGAGTGGGTAAGGGGTGAGGGTGGGCCGCCGCGATCCCGTTCAATGTACTTCCGCGAATGGCGGGCTTGAGCCCGCCCTACGCTACTTCGGCTTCTTCACCGGCCGCTGCCAGCCTTCGATCGTGACCTGCCGCGCGCGGGCAACCGTCAGCTGGTCAGCGGGAGCGTTCTTCGAGATGACAGAGCCTGCACCGATCGTCGCACCGTCGGCCAGCGTCACCGGCGCGACCAGCGAGGTGTTGGAACCGACGAACACGCGGTCGCCGATCGTCGTCGTCGACTTGTTCACGCCGTCGTAGTTGCAGGTAATCGTGCCGGCGCCGATGTTGGTGCCGCTGCCGATGACGGCATCGCCCAGATAGGTCAGGTGGTTGGCCTTGCTGCCCGTACCGATGTGCGCGTTCTTGGTCTCGACGAAATTGCCGACGTGCACGCCATCGGCCAACACGGTACCGGGACGCAGCCGCGCATACGGACCTATCAGCGCCGCACCCTGGCTGACCACGCCTTCAAGGTCGCAATGCGCGCGGACCTGGGTACCGGCGGCCAGCGTCACGTCCTTCAACCGCGTGAACGGGCCCACGATGACGCCGTCGCCCAGTTCCACCTCGCCTTCCAGCACCACGTCCACATCGATCTGCACGTCGCGCCCCACACGCACGATACCGCGCTGATCGAAACGTGCCGGATCGATCAGGCGCGCGCCCAGCGTGCACAGCGCGCGCGCGGCGCGCAGCTGGTAGGCACGCTCCAGTTGCGACAGTTGCCACGGATCGTTGGCGCCTTCCGCTTCGATGGGTTCACCCACCAGCACCATCTCCGCAGGCGTGAATTCTTCCGCCGCCATCGCGAACACGTCGGTCAGGTAGTACTCGCCCTGCGCGTTGTCGTTGGACAGTCGGGTGAGCCACCCCTTCAGGGCACTGCCGTCGGCGGCGATGATGCCGGTGTTGATGGTGCGGATGCGGCGCTGGTCTTCGTCCGCGTCCTTGTGTTCGACGATGGCGGCCACGCGCCCCGCTTCATCGCGCACGATGCGTCCATACCCGCTCGGGTCGGCGGGCTCCGCCACCAGTACCGCCAGGCGGGCGGGCGCGTCCAGCAGGCGCTGCAGGGTCTCGCTGCGGGTCAGCGGGACGTCGCCATAGAGCACCAGGACGCGCGCACCGTCGGGAATCTCCGGCATGGCCTGCACCACGGCATGCCCGGTGCCCAGCTGCTGCGCCTGGTGCGCCCAGTGCAGGTCAGCCTGGTCGGCGAATGCCGCCTGCACCTGATCGCCACCGTGGCCATGGACCACGTGCACCCCGGCGGGCGACAGGGCGCGCGCCGCGTCGATGACGTGCGCCAGCATCGGCCGCCCCGCGATCGGCTGCAGCACCTTGGGCAGCGCGGACTTCATGCGCTTGCCTTCACCGGCGGCCAGGATGACGACGTGTAGTTGCTTCATATGGTTTCCCATTACGATGATGCACGGCCTCGCGCCGAGCTGCGATGGTATCAATTCAACCCCATGCACAAGGATGTTCTCTTGATCCAGTCCCCCTCCGCCATGCCAAGTGCGAATCCCTGGAAGGCGCCCTCCCTCACCGCGCTGTTGCTGATTCTGCTGGCGATGGTGGTCCAAGGACAGGACGGCAACTGGGACTTGCGCAATTACCACTTCTATACGCCATCAGCGTTGCTTGACGGCCGCTTCAGCCAGGATATAGCGGCTGCGCAGTTGCAGACGTGGCACAACCCGACGCTCGACGTGCCCTTCGCGTGGATGGTGCGCGCAGGTTTCCCGGGCTGGCTGGTCTCGCTATGGCTGGGCTTGCACGCTTTCATCGCCGTGCTGTTCGCCCTGCGGCTGCTCGACCAGCTGTGGCCTCAGCATCGCAGTCCGCTGCGCACGGCTGTGGCCGGCTTGACGGCCGTAGGGGGGGCGGCCGTGATGCCGAGCATCGGCACCACGTTCAACGATGCCTTCGTGGCGGCTGGCATGATGGCGGGCTTGTGGTGGGCCGTAGATTCGCAGGGCCGACGCGGCGCGTGGGCCACTTGGATACCCGTTGGGCTGGCGGCGGGGCTGGCTGCCGGCCTGAAACTTACCGGTGCGATGTACTGCATCGGCTTCATCGGTGCTGCACTGGTCGCCGGTCCGTTGCGCGGGGTGCCCGCACGCCTGCTGGCGCTCGCGGCCGGCGGCATCGCGGGCGGCCTGCTGACAGCGGGACCCTGGGCGCTGTACTTGTGGCAGTCGCATGGCAACCCGCTGTTTCCCTACTTCAATGAATGGTTCAGCTCGCCGGATGCACTGCCTCATAGCCACAAGGACATGCGCTTCATTCCACAGGGCCTGAATGCGCTGCTGGTGCCTTTCCACCTGCTGGTCGAAGGCACCCGCTTCTCCGAGAGCAAGCTGGCCGACCCGCGCCTGCTGCTCGGGTTCTCCTCGCTTGCGGCCTGGTGGGTGACGGCATGGCGCGCACGCGCCCGGCACGCACGCGACATGGCCATGGTCCATGCGCTGCTGGTGTTCGTTCTGCTCAGCTTCGTGGTCTGGGTGAAGCTGTACGGCATCTATCGGTATCTGTTCGCACTGGAACTGGTCTGCTCGATCGCGATCATCGGCATGCTGTCCCAGTGGCTGCCCCGACGCTTTCCCCGCACGGTGCTGGTGCTGTCGGCGTTGCTGCTGGTCGGTGTCGCCAATCGGCCCGGCTGGGGCCGCGAGTCCTTCAGCACGCCGATGGTGGACGTGCGTCTGCCCGCGTTGCCGCGCGACGGCCTGGTGGTGCTGGCCCAGGACCATCCGCTGGGTTACGCGGTGGCGTATCTGCCCCGCGGCGTGCCGGCGATCTCGATCCACAACAACTTCATGACACCGGAACGCTGCACGCGACTGCAGGCCCGCGCCGAGCAACGCGTGCGGCAGCACACCGGGCCGTTGCTCCTCCTGCGTGAAGTGCCGAAATCCGCCCCACTCACGGAGTACTACCAGGCATACGGGCTCGCGCTTGGCGGCGCGTGCCAGACCGTGCCGACCAACCTGAGCCGGCTCGAACTCTGCCCGCTAGTACGCCGCTCCGCTACTCCGACGATCTGCCCCGCGCCAGCACCTGGTCGGTGATCAGGCGCAGGATCTCGTTCGAGCGGCGATTGACCGTGTCCAGGATCAGGCCCGTGGCCAGCGCCACTACGCCCATCAGGGTGAAGGCCACCGCCAGCACGGCGGTGGACGGATGCGTCACCAGGCCGGTCTGGGTGAATTCGTGGATGACGAACGCGCCGAAACCCAGTCCCGCCAGCACGCAGAGCAACGACAACGTGCCGAAAAAGAGCAGCGGCCGCATGTCCTTGAACAGGAACAGGATGGTCTTCAACACCCGCATGCCATCGCGGTAGGTGTTGAGCTTGGACTCGCTGCCGTCGGGTCGCGTGCCGTACTCGATGGTGCGCTCGGACAGAACGAAGCCATTGGACAGCGCGAATACGGTCATCTCCGTTTCGATCTCGAAGCCGCGCGACAGCACCGGCATCGACTTGACGAAGCGCCGCGAGAAGACCCGGTAACCCGACAGCACGTCGCGCACGGGATGCCCGAAAAGCGCACCGATGCAGCCGCGCACCAGGCGGTTGCCGAATCCATGGAAACGGCGGAACGATGCAGTTTCATGCGACTCCAGCCGCGTGCCCACCACCATGTCGGCGCGTCCGTCGGCCACGTCCTGGATCAGCGCGCGCGCGGAGGCTGCCGGATAGGTGTCGTCGCCATCGGCCATCACGTAGATCTCGGCATCGACATCGCGGAACATGGCACGCACCACGTTGCCCTTGCCCTTGGCCAACACCCGGCGCACGCGCGCGCCCGCCTGCGCGGCCAGCTCGGCTGTGCCGTCGCTGCTGGCGTTGTCGAAGACCCACACCTCGGCTTCCGGCAGCGCGTCGCGGAAGTCGGCGACGACCTTTTGCACTGTCAGTGCTTCGTTGTGGCAGGGGATCAGGACGGCGATGCGCAAGCGAAGTTTCCCGGGTCCGTGTGGGCGGCAAGCATCTTACACGGCAAGTCGAGCGCCTCCCGCGGTTTAAGATGGCGGAATGATCCATCGCGTACTCCGGCGCCACCTGCTACAGAGGGACCTGCTCCGCGAAGGCGGAAGCTTCATCGCCGTCGGCGTGGCGCAGTTGCTGCTGGACTGGCTGGTCTTCGTGGTGCTCACCGCCGTTGGCGTACCCGCCGCACCCGGCAACCTGGCCGGACGCGCATGCGGCGCGCTGCTGGGCTTCTGGTTGAACGGCCGGCTGACGTTTGCGCAGGCCGGTGCGGCGCGGCTGGGCTGGTGGCGCTTCACCAAGTTCCTGCTGGTGTGGGTGCCATTGACCGCAATCAGCACGCTGGCGGTCACCTGGGTGGCGTCGTCACTGGGACTGGCGCATGCCTGGCTGGCCAAGCCGCTGGTGGAGGGCGTGCTGGCGGTGGTCGCGTTCTTCCTGTGGCGGCACGTCGTCTACCGCTAGGTCCGGAAACGGAAACGCCGGCGCGAGGCCGGCGTTCCGATGAAGCGAAGGCGGTGGACCTCAGTGCTTGAGGTTCTTGCGCAGGCGCTCCAGCGCGCTGAGCTGGGCGATGCTCATGGCCAGCTGGGCCTGGGCTTCTTCCACGCTCATCTTCGGGTCCTTGTGGGACAGCACGCGCTCGGCTTCTTCCTTCGCCTTGCGCACCTGCGCCTCGTCGATGTCGGTCGCACGCACGGCGGTGTCCGCCAGCACGGTGACGACCTGCGGCTGCACCTCGAGGATGCCGCCGGAGATGGCGAAGTCCAGATGCTCGCCGCTCGGCAGCGTCACCACCACCTTGCCCGGCTTCAGGCGGGTGATCAGCGGCGCGTGCTTCGGCGCGATGCCGAGCTCGCCCAGTTCGCCGGTGGCGACGACCAGGGTGGCTTCACCGTGGAAGATTTCCTGCTCGGCACTGACGATGTCGCAACGGATGGTGCTCATGGAACTCTCTTTGCCGTTTGGGGCGGACCGAGGCCCGCCACCGGTTGCCGCGAAGGTGGGCCGGGGCCCACCCTACGTGCTTACGCCTTCTCGGCGAGCTTCTTGGCCTTCTCGACCGCTTCTTCGATGCCGCCGACCATGTAGAACGCCTGCTCCGGCAGGTGGTCGTACTCGCCGTCGACGATCGCCTTGAAGCCGCGGATCGTGTCCTTCAGCGAGACGTACTTGCCCGGCGAACCGGTGAACACTTCCGCCACGTGGAACGGCTGGCTGAAGAAGCGCTCGATCTTGCGGGCGCGCGACACGGCCTGCTTGTCTTCTTCGGACAGCTCGTCCATGCCGAGGATGGCGATGATGTCCTTCAGTTCCTTGTACTTCTGCAGCGTCGACTGCACGCGGCGCGCGGTGTCGTAGTGCTCGTGACCGATGACGTTCGGATCCAGCTGGCGGCTGGTCGAGTCCAGCGGGTCGACGGCAGGGTAGATACCCAGCGAGGCGATGTTGCGGCTCAGCACGACGGTCGCGTCCAAGTGGGCGAACGTGGTGGCCGGCGACGGGTCGGTCAGGTCGTCCGCGGGCACGTACACGGCCTGGATCGAGGTGATCGAACCGGTCTTGGTCGAGGTGATGCGTTCCTGCAGCACGCCCATTTCCTCGGCCAGCGTCGGCTGGTAGCCCACGGCCGACGGCATGCGGCCGAGCAGCGCCGACACTTCGGTACCGGCCAGCGTGTAGCGGTAGATGTTGTCGACGAACAGCAGCACGTCCTTGCCCTTGCCGGACGCGTCCTTCTCGTCGCGGAAGTACTCGGCCATGGTCAGGCCGGTCAGCGCGACGCGCAGGCGGTTGCCCGGCGGCTCGTTCATCTGGCCGTACACCATCGCGACCTTGTCGAGAACGTTGGAGTCCTTCATCTCGTGGTAGAAGTCGTTGCCCTCGCGGGTACGCTCGCCCACGCCGGCGAACACGGACAGACCGCTGTGCGCCTTGGCGATGTTGTTGATCAGCTCCATCATGTTGACGGTCTTGCCGACGCCGGCGCCGCCGAACAGGCCGACCTTGCCGCCCTTGGCGAACGGACACATCAGGTCGATGACCTTGATGCCGGTTTCCAGCAGGTCGTTGGCCGAGGACTGGTCCTCGTACGACGGGGCCGAGCGGTGGATTTCCCAATGGTCGGTCGCCTGCACCGGGCCGGCTTCGTCGATCGGGTTACCCAGCACGTCCATGATGCGGCCCAGCGTGCCGGCACCGACGGGCACCGAGATGGCCTTGTCGGTGTTCACGGCGATCAGGTTGCGCTTCAGGCCGTCGGTGGAGCCGAGGGCGATGGTGCGGACGACGCCGTCGCCGAGCTGCTGCTGCACTTCGAGCGTGATGGCGGTGTTTTCCACCTTCAGCGCGTCGTACACCTTCGGCACTTCGTGGCGCGCGAATTCGACGTCAACCACCGCGCCGATGATCTGAACGATCTTGCCCTGACTCATTGCTGCATTCCTCTAGATGAATTCTTGTGACTACGCGCGTCAGACTGCCGCCGCGCCGCCGACGATTTCGGAAATTTCCTGGGTGATCGCCGCCTGGCGGGCCTTGTTGTAGACCAGCTGCAGGGTACCGATGAGCTTGTTGGCGTTGTCGCTGGCGGCCTTCATGGCCACCATGCGCGCCGCGTGTTCCGACGCGATGTTCTCCAGCACCGCCTGGTACACCAGCGACTCGATGTAGCGCGTGATCACGTGGTCGAGCACGGTCGCGGCATCGGGTTCGTAGATGTAGTCCCAGTCGTGGTGCGCCACCTGCGTCTCCGCCGCCGGCAACGGCAGCAGCTGATCGAACGCGGCACGCTGGGTCATCGTGTTGACGAAGTCGTTGTAGACGACGAACACGCGATCCAGCTTGCCTTCGGTGTACGCGTCCAGCATCACCTTGATCACGCCGATCAGCTGGTCGAGCTTGGGCGAATCGCCCAGGTGCGACACGCTGGCCAGCATGTCGACCTTGACCCGGCGGAAGTACACCGAAGCCTTCTGGCCGATGGTGACCACGTCGACCTCGACGCCCTTCTCGTTCCACTGGCGGATCTCGCCGAGCATCTTGCGGAACAGGTTGTTGTTCAGGCCGCCGGCCAGGCCGCGGTCGGACGATACGATGATGAAGCCGACGCGCTTGACGTCCTTGCGCTCCACCATGAAGGGATGCTGGTAATCGGTGTTGGCCTGCGCCAGGTGGCCGATCACCTGCTTCATCGCGCGTGCGTACGGGCGCGAGGTCTTCATGCGCTCCTGCGCCTTGCGGATCTTGGAGGCCGAGACCATCTCGAGCGCGCGCGTCACCTTGCGGGTGTTCTGCACGCTCTTGATCTTGGTTTTGATTTCGCGTCCGCCTGCCATGCTCTGCTCGCTTGATTCGTCTTCGTAGGGCGGGCCCGGCCCGCCGCCTTCACGAATGGTGGGCCGGGGCCCACCCTACGCTTACCAGGTACCGGTCTGCTTGAACTCGGCGATGCCCTTCTTGAAGGCGCCTTCGATCTCGTCGTTCCAGTTGCCGGTGCTGTTGATCGTGTCGACCAGCGCGCCCTGGGTATTGGTGAAGTGCGCGTGCAGCGCGTCTTCGAACGCCAGGATCTTGCCGACCGGCACGTCGTCCAGGTAACCCTCGTTGACGGCGTAGATGGACAGCGCCTGCAGGGCGATGGACATCGGCGCGTACTGCTTCTGCTTCATCAGCTCGGTGACGCGCTGGCCGCGCTCCAGCTGCTTGCGGGTGGCTTCGTCCAGGTCCGAGGCGAACTGCGCGAACGCCGCCAGCTCACGGTACTGGGCGAGCGAGATGCGGATGCCGCCCGACAGCTTCTTGATGATCTTGGTCTGGGCCGCGCCACCGACGCGCGACACCGAGATACCGGCGTTCACGGCCGGGCGGATGCCGGCGTTGAACAGGTCGGTTTCCAGGAAGATCTGGCCGTCGGTGATCGAGATCACGTTGGTCGGCACGAACGCGGACACGTCGCCGGCCTGCGTTTCGATGATCGGCAGCGCGGTCAGCGAACCGGTCTTGCCGGTGACCTTGCCTTCGGTGAACTTCTCCACGTACTCCTCGGACACGCGCGCGGCGCGCTCCAGCAGGCGGGAGTGCAGGTAGAACACGTCGCCCGGGTAGGCTTCGCGGCCCGGCGGACGCTTCAGCAGCAGCGAGATCTGGCGGTAGGCCACGGCCTGCTTGGACAGGTCGTCGTACACGATCAGGGCATCCTGGCCGCGGTCCATGAAGTACTCGCCCATGGTGCAGCCGGAGTAGGCGCTGATGTACTGCATCGCGGCCGACTCGGAGGCGGTGGCGGCGACGACCACGGTGTGGGCCAGCGCGCCGTTCTCTTCCAGCTTGCGCACGATGTTGGCCACGGTCGAGGCCTTCTGGCCGATCGCGACGTACACGCACTTGATGCCGGTGCCCTTCTGGTTGATCACGGCGTCGATGGCCATCGCGGTCTTGCCGGTCTGGCGGTCACCGATGATCAGCTCGCGCTGGCCGCGGCCGATCGGGATCATGGCGTCGACGGACTTGTAACCGGTCTGCACCGGCTGGTCGACCGACTTGCGCCAGATCACGCCCGGGGCCACGCGCTCCACCGGCGCGGTCAGCGAGGTACCCAGCGGGCCCTTGCCGTCGATCGGCTCGCCCAGCGCGTTCACCACGCGGCCGAGCATTTCCGGACCGACCGGCACTTCCAGGATGCGGCCGGTGGTCTTGGCCACGTCGCCTTCGCGCAGGTGCTCGTAGTCGCCCAGGACCACCGCGCCCACCGAATCGCGCTCCAGGTTCAGCGCCAGCGCATAGGTGTTGTTCGGCAGCTCGATCATTTCGCCCTGCATCACGTCGGCCAGGCCGAAGATGCGCACGATGCCGTCGGACACGGAGGTGACCGTGCCTTCATTGCGCGACTCCGCGGCCAGCTTGACCTTCTCGATACGGGTCTTGATCAGGTCGCTGATTTCAGAGGGGTTGAGCGTGGTTGCCATGGGTAAGTCCTGTGTGCCGGCTCGCGCGCGGCGGTTCAATGGGAATTCAGTGCGTCAGCGCCGACTGCAGGCGCGCCAGCTTGCCCTTCAGGGAGCCGTCGATCACCACGCTGCCGGCATCGATCACGGCGCCGCCGATCAGCGATGCGTCGATGGCCGTTTCCACCTCGACCTCGCGGCCGAAGCGCTTCTTCAATGCCGCCTTGATCACGTCCAGCTCACCGGCCGGCATCGCCGTGGCGGAGGTGACCTTCGCCTTGACGATATGTTCGGCTTCGGCACGCAGGTCCTCGAACAGGCCGGCGATCTCCGGCAACTGCGGGAGGCGGCGGGCATCGGCGAGGATGCCGAGGAAACGGGCGAACGTCTCGCTGGCCCCCTCGGGCGCGAGCAGCGCCACCGCGTCGGCGGGCAGCAGCTGCGGATTGGGCAGCAGCGCGGCCACGCGCGGGTCCGCCGCGACATGCGCGGCGAAACCCAGCGCCTGCGACCAGACAGCGAAGTTGCCTTCGTCGCGCGCCGTCGCAAAGGCGGCGCGGGCGTAGGGGCGGGCGACGGTAAGGGCCTGGCTCATCGATCAGATCGTCCGGATCAGATTTCGGCGGCGAGTTCGTCGAGCAGCGCCTTGTGGGCGTTGGCATCGATCTCGCGCTTCAACAGCTTCTCGGCACCGCTGACGGCCAGCGCGGACACCTGCTTGCGCAGGTCCTCGCGGGCACGCGTGGCGGCGGCGTCGATCTCGGCTTCGGCCAGCGCCTTCTGGCGGTTGGCTTCGGCGATCGCATCGTTCTTGGCCGCATCGACGATCTGGTTGGCGCGCGCGTGGGCCTGGTCGATGATCTCGTTGGCCTTGACACGGGCTTCCTTCAACGCCTCGTTGACCTTTTCCTGGGCCTGCGCCAGATCCTTCTGGCTGCGGTCGGCCGCGGCCAGGCCTTCGGCGATCTTCTGCTGGCGTTCCTCGATGGCAGCCAGCAGCGGCGGCCAGATTTTGGTCGCAATGATCCAGATCAGGCCGGCGAAGGCCAGCGCCTGGGCAAACAGAGTGAGATTGATATTCATCGTAAACCTGCCGGTGATGAAGGGCCCGCGCACATCGCGCCGGCCCAGCTACGCCTGGTGACTGACCGCAGACCGAGGCCCGTGGTCAGGCGTGCACGCGACGGATCAGCCCGCCAGCTTGGCCAGCTGTTCGGTGAAGATCGTGATGAACGGGCTGGCGAAGGCGAACAGCAGGCCGACGGCGACCGAGATGATGAACGCGGCGTCGATCAGGCCGGCGGTGATGAACATGCGCACCTGCAGGACCGGGATCAGTTCCGGCTGGCGGGCAGCCGATTCCAGGAACTTGCCGGCCATGATGGCCAGACCCAGACCCGCGCCCAGCGCGGCCAGGCCGATCATGATGCCGATGGCGAGGGCGGTCGAAGCCTGGACCTGGGCGAGGTTGGTGAGGATGCTTTCCATGGTGATCTCCGGAACTTAAGTGCTTGAAAGGTGATGGTACGAAGGAAACGGTGAAGCGGAAACGTTAGTGACTGTCTTCCGACAGGCTCAGGTAGACGATCGACAGCATCATGAAGATGAAGGCCTGCAGCGGGATGACCAGCAGGTGGAACAGCATCCAGCCCAGGCCGAATGTCGCACCGCCGAGCATGCCGAGGATGCCGGCGCCGCCCAGCACCCAGATCAGCAGGAAGACGATCTCGCCGCCGAACATGTTGCCGAACAGTCGCATCGCCAGCGAAATGGGCTTGCTGACCCATTCGACGATGTTGAGGATCAGGTTGAACGGCATCATCCACTTGCCGAACGGCGCCGTCAGGAATTCCTTGGCGAAACCGCCCAGGCCCTTGGAGCGGAACGCGAAGACCAGCATCAGGAAGAACACGCTGATCGACATGCCCAGGGTGGCATTGACGTCGGCGGTCGGGACAGGCTTCCAGTAATGCACGCCCATCAGTTCGAGCGGCTTGGCGATGAAGTCTGCCGGGATCATCTTCAGCAGGTTCATCATCAGGATCCAGAAGAAGATGGTGATCGCGATGGGCGTCACCAGCTTGCTGGTCCCGTGGTACGTGTCGCGGGCCTGCTTGTCGACGAACTCGAGCATGATCTCGACGAACGCCTGCCACTTGCCCGGCACGCCGGCCGTGGCCTTGCGCGTGGCCATCCAGAAGGCGAACACGATCAGCAGACCCATCAACACGGCGGTCACGAAGGTGTCGACATTGATCGTCCAGAACGGACCATCGCCGCCCACCTGAGCCGTGAGGTTCTTCAGGTGATGCTGGATGTAGCTGGTGGGAGTCAGAGCTTCGCCCGCCATGAGTCGGAAACCTTTCTAGTTGGGTTATCGCTGCTTGCCGGTCGCGACCAGCACCTGTGCCACCAGTCCGGTGATCACGCCTGCCAGGAGAGGCAGCGGGGGCAGCTTGTATAGCCCCGCGCCAACGACCAGCACACCGATCACCACGACCCACTTCACCACCATCCCCGCGGCCAGCCTCAGGACCGCCGAGACGGCGCCGAGCACGCCACCACCGAAGGCCATCCAGGCCGCCAGCAGCGCGCCGGCCACGATCGCCAACCCTCCGACGGCCGCCGCAACCGCCTGGGGCACGCCCCAGAGCAGGAACAACAGCGCGACCAGCAGTACCGCGACCGTCTGCCAGACGGCGGCGCGCAACACCAGCCGCCGGCCCGCAGCGACGGAATTCAGCACACGAAAGCCCTACGGAATTGGCGGGGTACAAGGCGGTAAAGCGCCTCGCCGAGCCGCAAAAGTATAGCAGCGGGACAATTTCCGGGACAACCGCCAAAGGTCGAAACCGCGAGTTCGGCGCCGGATTCCGCCAAAGCCAGCGGGGACAAGGCTGTAACCGTTTCCCCTGTTCAGAATTTTCCGCAGGATTTCCCGGAACTTTGACGAAAACCGTCTGTCAGTCCCTCTGAGGCCTGCCGCTCAACTTCCTCGTCCGATGCTCCGTCGCAGGTTCTCCAGAAGCCCCGGTTGCCCCCGGGGCTTCCTTTTTTCCGGCGGGAAACGCTGCGGAGAGCGCCACTCGTTCAGTCAATTCACTCCCTGTCGACCCGGGCATGACGAACGTTGGGCTCCCCACACCCAACCGCATGGACCCCATGAGCCGCCACATCCCCCATCGCACCGCCGCATCGGTCTTCTGCTGCCTGTCCCTGGCCATCGCCACCTCCACCGCGTCCGCACAGGAGGTTTCCGACGACGCCCGCTTCGAACTGAGACTCTCCGCATTCAATCCCGAGGCGAACATCCGCTTCACCGGCGACGCCGTGGCCACCAATGGCGAGCGAACGGAGGAGTTGGGTGCGGCCGGGGAGATCAATGCCGACGGCCGCTGGCGCCCGCGCGGCGAGCTCGCCTTCAACATGACGCCCCGCCAGTCGCTCCGCCTTAATTACTACGACTATCGACGGGATCAATCGTGGGGCTTCGATGGCGATTGGGTCGATCCCGGCACAATCTTCGACGAGGTCGAGATCCCGGGCGAGCCGGTGGAGGTGCCTGCCGTCGATGTGTCGGGCCGCATCAGTTTCGAACTGGCCAGCCTCAACTACGAGTTCGCGATGGTCGATACACCACGCTTCCAGTGGGGCCTCGGTGCCGGCATCACCCATGCGACGCTGGCGGCGCGCGGTACCGCCAGCAGCGCGGGTACCGGGGAAATCGACCCGCAGTTGGAAGACCTGGACTGGAAACGCGATGGCACCTCGCCGAACCTGCACACCCGCGTGGCGTGGTCGCCCACGCCGCGCCTGCGCATCGAGGCGCAGGGACAGTACCTGGATACGCGCTGGGGCAACTTCATCAATGAGCAGGGACACTTCGAACGCGGCGGCCTGCTGGTCGAGTACCGGATCACCGAGCGGATCGGCGTGCATGTGGGCTACGACTGGTTCCGTCTGAAGCTCAGCGACGACTATCGCGGTTCGTTCGAGGCGCCGGCGGAGTCGGGTATCGGCACGGTGGACGTCGCGGGCAAGGCCACCGGCGAGTTCAAGGTGCATGGCCCGATGGCGGGCGTGTCGGTCCGGTTCTGACCCGGTCGCACAAGGCACGCCCGGCGCCGAACACGCCCGGGCCGCCTTGGCCAGCCATCCAGATACCCCACCCCGACCGATAGGCAATATTTATCGGTAGCAGCGGATCATTCCATTGGACACTGGCAGCTTGGACCCCATAATGAGATCAATTCTCATCTGGAGCCCGCCGTGAACAAGACCCTGAGCTTCGCGATCCTGCATTTCTCGGTGGCCTTCACCCTGGGCTACCTGTTTACCGGCAGCCTGCTGGTGGGCGGCATGCTGGCGTTGATCGAACCGGCGACCAATACCGTGGTCTTCCACTTCCATGAAAAGGTGTGGAAGCGGATCGAAGCCCGCCGGGCGTCCAAGGCGATGCCTCTGCCCGCCTGACAGGCCAGTGGCCGGAAACGGAAAGGCCGCGCATCCGCGCGGCCTTTCCGTTCCTGAAGCACCCGGTGTCGCTTACTTCTTCTTCGGGATGTACAGGTCGGTGATGGTGCCTTCGTAGACCTCCGCCGCCATCGCGACCGACTCGCTGAGCGTGGGGTGCGGGTGGATGGTCGCGCCGATGTCGCCGGCTTCCGCGCCCATCTCGATCGCCAGCGCGAGTTCGCTGATCAGGTCGCCCGCGTGCACGCCGACGATGCCGGCACCGATGATGCGGTGGGTGTGTTCGTCGAAGATGAGCTTGGTCGAGCCTTCGCCGCGGCCGATGCCCACCGCGCGCGCGGACGCCACCCACGGGAACTTGCCCACGCCGATCTTCAGGCCCTTGGCCTTCGCTTCGGTCTCGGTCACGCCGACCCACGCGATTTCCGGATCGGTATAGGCCACGGACGGAATCACGCGGGCCACCCACTCCTTCTTCTCGCCCGCAGCGACTTCCGCAGCCAGCTTGCCTTCGTGCGTGGCCTTGTGTGCCAGCATCGGCTGGCCCACCAGGTCACCAATGGCGAAGATGTGCGGCACGTTGGTGCGCATCTGCGCGTCCACCGGGATGAAGCCGCGCTCGGTGACGGTGACGCCGGCCTTGTCGGCATCCAGCTTGCCGCCATTGGGCGAACGGCCCACCGCGACCAGCACGCGGTCCCACGTGCCCGACTCGAGTTCCGGCTTCTGGCCTTCGGTGGCGCTCTCGAAGTGCACGGTGATGCCCTTCTTCGACGCCTCGACCTTGGCGGCCTTGGTCTTCAGCTGCACGGCCACGCCCTGCTTCTTCAGACGATCGGCCAGCGGCTTCACCAGGTCCTTGTCGGCACCCGGCATCAGCTGGTCCATGAACTCGACCACGGTCACTTCGGCGCCCAGCGCGCGATACACGGTCGCCATTTCCAGGCCGATGATGCCGCCGCCGACGACGAGCAGCTTCTTCGGCACCTCGGCCAGCTGCAGCGCATCGGTGGAATCCATCACGCGCGGGTCGTCCCACGGGAAGTTGGGCAGCTTCACCGCCTGCGAACCGGCGGCGATGATGCACTGCTCGAAGCGCAGCAGCTGGGTCTTGCCGTCGCTGCCCACGATCTCCAGCTCGTTCGGCGACACGAACTTCGCCACGCCGGTGACCGTGCGTACCTTGCGCTGCTTGGCCATGCCGGCCAGGCCCTTGGTGAACTGGCCGACCACCTTGTCCTGCTTGAAGCCGCGCAGCTTGTCGAGGTCGATCTTCGGCTTGCCGAAGCTGATGCCGATATCGTCGGAATGCGCGGCTTCGTCAATGAGCGCCGCCGCGTGCAGCAGCGCCTTCGACGGGATGCAGCCCACGTTGAGGCACACGCCGCCGAGGGCTTCGTAGCGTTCGATGAGGACCGTGTCCAGACCGAGGTCGGCGGCGCGGAACGCCGCCGTGTAGCCGCCCGGACCGGAACCGATCACGACGATGCGGCATTCGATGTCGGCGGGCTTGCCGGTGCCCAGCGCGGGCTTCGGCGCCGAGGTGGCCGGTGCGGCAGGGGCCGCCGGCGAGGCCGCAACCGGCGCAGGCCTGGCCGGCACCGCAGCGGCGCCCTCGCCTTCCAGGATCGCGACCAGACTGCCCTCTGCCAGCGAATCGCCCAGCTTGACCTTGATCTCCTTCACCACGCCGGCGGCAGGCGACGGCACTTCCATCGTCGCCTTGTCGGATTCCAGCGTGACCAGGCCCTGGTCTTTCTTCACCGTGTCGCCGACGGCCACCAGGATCTCGATCACCGGCACGCCATCGTAGTCACCGATATCGGGCACCTTGGCTTCGATCAATCCGCCACCGCCGGACGGCACGGGTGCCGCGGCCGGTGCTCCAGGCGCGGGCGCCGACGCGGCAGGCGCCGCCGGTGCGGGCGCAGGCTTGGCGGGCGCTGCGGGCGCGGGCGCGGATGCCGCGGCGCCTTCGGCTTCCAGTACGGCCACCACGCTGCCTTCGGACAGCGAATCGCCCAGCCTGACCTTGATTTCCTTCACCACGCCGGCGGCCGAGGACGGCACTTCCAGCGTCGCCTTGTCGGATTCCAGCGTCACCAGGCCCTGGTCCTTCTTCACCGTGTCGCCGACGGCGACGAGGATCTCGATGACCGGCACATCGCTGTAATCGCCGATGTCGGGGACTTTGACTTCAATCGTGTTCGCCATACCGCTCTCTTTCGTAGGGTGGGCCTGGGCCCACCGTGGCTTGGTCGGATCGGTGGGCCGGGGCCCACCCTACGGACTCACAGGAGTACGCGGCGCATGTCGCCCAGCAGCTGCGCCAGATACGCGGTGAAGCGCGCCGCGGCGGCGCCGTCGATCACGCGGTGGTCGTAGCTCAGCGACAGCGGCAGCATCAGGCGTGGCTGGAACTGCTTGCCGTCCCACACCGGCTGGATCGAGGACTTCGACACGCCGAGGATCGCCACCTCCGGTGCATTGACGATGGGCGTGAACGCCACGCCACCGATGCCGCCCAGCGAGGAGATCGAGAAGCAGCCGCCCGACATCTCGGCCGGGCCCAGCTTGCCTTCGCGCGCCTTCTTGGCCAGCTCGCCGCTTTCCTGCGCGATCTCGTTGACACCCTTCTTGTCGACGTCGCGGATCACCGGCACGACCAGACCGTTCGGCGTGTCGGCGGCGAAGCCGACGTGGAAATACTTCTTCAGCGTGAGGTTCTCGCCGCTGGCATCGAGCGAAGCGTTGAAGTCGGGGAATTTCTTCAGCGCCGACACGCTGGCCTTCATCAGGAAGGCGAGCATGGTCAGCTTGATGCCGGCCTTTTCGTTTTCCTTGTTCAGCGCCACGCGCAGCGCTTCCAGGTCGGTGATGTCGGCGTGGTCGTGCTGGGTGACGTGCGGGATCATCGCCCAGTTGCGCGCCAGGTTGGCGCCGGAGATCTTCTTGATGCGCGACAGCGCGACGACCTCGGTCTCGCCGAACTTGCTGAAGTCGACCTTCGGCCACGGCAGCAGATTGAGCCCGCCACCGGCGGCGGCCGGTGCGCCTGTTGCGGCCGGCGCGGCAACGCCTCCTGCCAGCGCGCCCTTGACGTACTTCTGCACGTCTTCTTTGCTGATCCGGCCACCGCGCTCGGTGCCCTTGACCTGGTTGAGGTCCACGCCCAGTTCACGGGCGAACAGGCGCACCGCGGGGCTGGCGTAGGCGACCTTCTCGGGAAGCACGCGATCGGCATTGAATTCGACCGGCGGCGTGCGCGGCGGCGAGGCTTCCGGGTCGATGCCGGGCTTGTCGTCCAGCACACGCGAGGCAGCGGGGGCGACGGCCGGCGCGGCGCGTTCCTGCGCGATCTCGCGCTGGGTGATCTTGTCGGGTGTCGGCGATACCGCGACCGGCTCGACCTTCGCGCCGGTTTCAGCGGCGGCGGTCGGTGCGGGTGCGGCGGCAGGTTTCGCCTCGGCCGCGCCTTCGCTCACTTCGATCAGCGCCACCACCGCGCCTTCGGCGATCTCGTCGCCCAGCTTGACCTTGATCTCCTTCACCACGCCGGAGAAGGCCGACGGTACTTCCATCGTCGCCTTGTCCGATTCCAGCGTGACCAGGCCCTGGTCCTTCTTCACCGTGTCGCCCACGGCGACCAGGATCTCGATCACCGGCACACCGTCGTAGTCACCGATGTCGGGAACCTTGGCTTCCTTGATGTCGGACATGGCGTTACTCCGGTGCGGACTTGAAGAGGGGAACCCCTATTGTGTCCGCAGCGGCGCGATGCGCCAACCATTCCTTCGGACTAATTGCTGTCCACGGCGGGACATTGCGTGCCGGCGCGGAGGAAAACGACTGCGCCACGCGAGCCTGCGGACAGAGTGGTATCGCTTTGGTTCGACGTTCGACTCACACGATACGCCGCCGCATTGTCAGGCGGGCATGTGCAGCAATGGCGAGATCGCGGTCCAGGCTTGCTGCAAGGCGTCGTGGCGAATCGCTGCGTTGGCGGGGCTGGTGGATGGCAATGCGAACAGGGCCGGCATGCACGCCTCCGGCAGCTGCGGCTGCACGTGGCGACGGAAGGCCTCCGCCGCCTTTCCCCCGTTGAACGCGATCGCCACGATGCTGCGGTGCGCCACCAGCATCTCCTCCAGTGGATTGGCGACCTCGCTGCCGCGCACGATGGCGGCATCCAGACTGCCGCGTCGCTCGCACTGGCCGATGACATCCCACAATCCCACGCCGGCCTCATGCAGGTACCGGAGGCGATGCTCGTACGGGGCGACCGGATCGAATCCGCAGATCGACGCCATCACCGGCCAGAACCGGTTGCGTGGATGGGCGTAGTAGCGCGCGGCCTGCAGCGAGGCGTCGCCGGGCATCGATCCGAGCACGAGTACGCGACAGCCCGCACCCACGCTGGGTGGCAGCCCGGTCAGCAGGCCCGCCACGGATCAGCCGCCCGCCGACTGCCAGGGCTTCACCACCAGCAGCGCGCCGGCGACCACCAGCAGCAGGCCGACGACACGCAGCGCATCCACCGGTTGCCGCGCATGCAGTACCCCGAAGTGGTCCAGCACGACCGAACCCGCCAGTTGTCCCGCCACCACCAGGCAGATCAACGACGCCGCTCCCAGGCGAGGCACCAGCAGGGTGGCCGAGGCAACGAACACCGCCCCGATCATGCCCCCCGTCCATGCCCACCACGGCACTTTGCCCAGCGCGGCAGGCACGAATACCGGCCGGCTGAGCCACCACCACGCCAACAGCACCCCGGTTCCGACCATGAAGGACGCCAGCGAGGCGAACACGGGGCCAAAGGTCTGTTTGCCGAGCGACGCGTTGATCAACGCCTGCAGCGGCAGCAGCATGCCGATGAAGAGGGCCAGGGCCACGCCGGTCGCGTTCATGCGTCGTCTCGTCTCGGTAACGGAAGGCGGACACGATACGCGAAGCCACCCGCCACGCGGCGTCAACGTGCTGACGTCACGCGGGTTGCGGCATGCCTCGCTTCCCCGACACCGCGCGCTGCAGCAGCGCCATCGACACCAGCAACATGGCCATCGGCGCCAGCAGCAGATAGAACGCACGCGACCCGTCGAAATGCGCGAACAACTGGCCGGTGACGTAGGAGCCGGTGGTTCCGCCCAGGGCGGAGAACACCACGATCAGCCCCGTCATCGCTGCATGCCGCGACTTGGGCAGTGCACTGAGCACCACCGAATTGATCGCCGGATAGATCGGCGCCATCAGCAGGCCGATCATCGGGAACACATAGGCAGCCGCGGGCGCGTTCCACCAGGTCATGCCGTCGCGTGCCTGCACATTCGCCGCCAGCGGCAACGCCAGAAGCACCAGCGCTGCCATCGCCGCCACGCAGCCGGACAGTAGCCAGAACCACGGCACGCGCCGCAGCAGCACGCCGCCTCCCAGGCGACCGAGCGCCAGCGACCCGGCGAAGATACTGGCCGCCTGCACGCTGAGCGTGGTGGGCAGGTGCAGGATCTCGCGATTGAACGTCGGCAGCCAGGTATTGATGGCCTGCTCCATCAGCACGTAGAGGAAGGCCGACACCAGGAACACCACCACCAGTGGCATTGCCAGCAGGCGGAACATGTCGATGAAGGATTCCCCCGCCGCATGGCCGTCGCGCGCGGCGCGCTCGTCCAGCGTACTGGTCGCGAGCAGCGCGACCACCGCTGCGCACATCGCCGCAAGCACCCAATAGACATCCAGCCAGACCGGATCGCCCGGCGCATCCGCATTGATGAAGGCCGCGAACAACCAGGCACTGCCGAGGATCCCGACCATGAACCAGCCTTCGACGGTGCTGGTGAGCGCCGCATGCGCCTTCGCATCGTCGGTCAGCAGGCCGATGCTGGAGTAGACCGACACCTTCACCAGCGCGAACGACACACCGACCGCCGTGAAGAGCAGCTTGGTCGCCCAGAACGCCTGCAGCAGCGGCATCGCGATGCAGGCGGCGGCGACCAGCAGCAGGCCGAGCATCATCGCCCGGCGGTAGCCCACCCTCGGCAGGAACGACGCGACCAGGAACGAGGTGATCGCGATGGGCAGGTCCTTGAACGCCTCCAGCAGGCTGGCATCGGCCTTGGTGATGCCGAATCCCTGTATGGACTGCAGGATCACGGTGCCCACGGAATTCAACAGCATGGCGAAGATCATGTAGGTCAGGATCATTGCCAGGATCATGCGGGTGCGTGTCATGGGCGGTACCGGTAAGCGCAAGCGCCTCCTGACCGCCTGGCCCGGAGTGCGCGGAGGGAGGTCGCGTGGTCACGCCACGCGGCACCCGGCGGGAAACAGTATCCACCGCCGCGCCGGGGAGAGACGGCGCGGCGGTGGAGGACGGCCCGCATCAGGGCGGGCCCCGATGCCTCACCAACGATAGGCGACGGAGGCCTGGTACGACGTGCCTTCCAGCGGGCGACCCATGAACACGCCGCCACTGGTCGCATTGCCCAGCACGCGTGCATTGCCCTCGGTCAGCGCGATCTCGTCGGTGACGTTGCGGCCCGAGAAGGTGAACTCCCAGTTCTCGCCCACGTGTGCGCTGGCCCCGATGTCCCAGGTGTCGTATTCGGGAAGCACCTGGCCATTGGCGGGAT
The DNA here is from genome assembly GCF_057773125.1 of Pseudoxanthomonas sp. 97-1-1. Classification (NCBI taxonomy): domain Bacteria; kingdom Pseudomonadati; phylum Pseudomonadota; class Gammaproteobacteria; order Lysobacterales; family Lysobacteraceae; genus Pseudoxanthomonas; species Pseudoxanthomonas sp. 97-1-1. The sequence continues at coordinate 85,580 of NZ_JBYMTJ010000005.1, forward strand.
CGGAGTAGCGGTCACCGACATGCGTATAGGTGGTGAACACCTTCAGGTCGCCCCACGGCATGGACCAGTAGTAGCTCGGTGTCAGTCGCGCGCGGAACTTCGGCTGGCGCACCACCTGGTTGCCATCGTAGGTGGCGAAGTCGCCGTACTTGGCACGCAGCCAGGTCGCATTCCACGCCAGCTCGAAGCCGCCCACCGGACGCCACGCACCTTCGAACTCCAGGCCGCGCGCCTTCGAGTCGCCGATGATGACGACGTTGTTGCCGTTGTTGTCGAACGCCTGGTAGCGCAGGCCGGTGAAGTCGTTGTAGAACGCGGTGAGGTACATCTCATACGTCTCGCCGCCGGCCTTCAGGCCCAACTCGTACTGGTCGATCTCGGTCTTGTTGTTGGCGCCGTCGCGCAGGTTGTCGAACTGCGGGAAGGTGAAGCCCGAGTTGACGCGACCGAACAGGCTGACGCTATCGTTAAGCGTGTAGTTCAAGCCGGCCGTCCAGGACACGTCGCTGTCGTTCTGGTCGATGCTGCGTGGCGTGGTCGAGACCGAAGTGTTGTTGTCGTACAGCGTGTTCGGATTGCCGTCCAGGTCGACCGTGACCGGATCCCACACCGTGCCGTTCACTTCCTGCCGCTCGTAGCGCACGCCGGCATCCAGGCGGATGCGGTCGTTGACGGTCCATTCGTCGGCGATGAAGAAGGCCGCGTTCTGGCCGTCGTAGTCGCCGCGGATGTTGTAGAACGCCGTGCCCACGAATCCGTCACGCGTCGCCACCTGCCCGTTGGACAGCGCCAGGTTCACGCGGCGCGCGTTGTCCTGCGCGGTCAGCAGCATGTTGTTGCCCAGCCACCAACGGTCCTTGGATGAATAGTCCGCGTAGTACACGCCGAACGTCAGCGCATTGCTGTCGGTCAGATCGACGCTGAAACGCAGGTCGTTGGTGAACGAGCTGATCTCCTTCTCCACCACCCAGAAGCCTGCGGTCAGCACCTGCTGGTTCGGATCCACCGTGCCGCCGCCATTGACGAAGGTGCCGGTGCCGGTGACGCCCGCCCCGTAGGTGTCGGTGATGTAGGACGACAGGGTCTGCGGGTTGGCGCCGGTGAACAGCGCGTAGGTCGGCGCGTCGCCCTTGAGGTAGTTGAACTTGTCGCTGATGGTCCAGTTGCCGACGTACCAGTCCAACGAGCCGCCGAACACGTCGATGTCCACGCCCCGGCCATCGGCCAGGTCGCGGGTCATCGTCTGGTTGCCGACGCCGGTGGGCAGCGTTACCCGGCGGAAGTCGTCACCGACCAGCGTGCCGGTGGTGGCGTCCAGGCCCGGGAAGCTGGAAATGTCCTTGCCGTTGTTGCGCGAAACCAGCGGCACCGCCGTATAGAAGGTGTTCTGGTCGTCGGTATGACGCGCATAGAGGTTGAACTCGCCTTCGGCCCAGCGCTTGGTCAGCGTGGCGCTCAGCTGGCCACCCTTTTCCACGGGGAAGCCTGTCTGGCGCACGCCGTCGGTCTCGCGGTAGAAGCCGCCCACACTGTAGTACCAGCCGCTGTCCGCGCTCAGCGGACCACCGCTGTAGAAGTCGACCCGGCGCAGACTGTCGGTACCCAGCGTCAGGCGCACGCTGCCCTCCGGCGTGTCCTCGCCCTTCTTCTGGATGAAGTTGACCGTCACGCCGGGCTGCCCGTTCGAGTAGATCGGGCTGGGACCGCCGCGCAGGCCTTCGACGCGCGCGATGGTGTCGTCGATGCGGAACAGCGTGGTGTTTTCGAGGAACGACAGCGTCGGCGGCGGGAAGATCGGCGAGCCGTCCAGCTGCAGGGTGAAGAACGGTGCGTCGCCCTCGGACGGCATGCCGCGCACGAAGACGTTGGCGCCGGTGCCGCCACCGCTGGCCTCGGCCCAGACGCCCGGCACGATCTTCAGCAGGTCGGCAGTGCTGGTGGGCGCGGTTTCCTGGATCTGCTCCGGCGTGGCCGTGCTGATCGAGAAGCTGGCGTCGCGTTTGCGCAGGCCCTTGAACTTGGCCGTACCGCTGACGATGACGGCGTCGAGTGTCGTCGCCTCGTCGTTAGCGGGCGCCGGGGCGGCTTCCTGGGCGCCCGCCAGTACCGGCGCGAGCGCCAGCGCGATGGCGGCCGACAGGGCGTAGCGCATCGGGTGCTTGGTGTGTTGCATGGTCTCTCCCTCCACGTAGTGCGTTTGTTGTTGTAGTGACAGGCTGCCGCCGCGGCTTCTGTGGCCGTGTGCGGTCAAGGCGAAACGAACGTCCTCAGGTCGAACTTGGCGATGCGGGGAATCACGGCATCGGCGTGGCGCAGCGCGCGGGCGTCGCCGATGCCCACGGCAGCCATGCCGGCGGCATGGATGGCCTCGATGCCGGCGGCGGCGTCTTCCACCCCGATGCACAGGTGCGCGGGCACGCCGAGTGCGGCGGCCACGTCCAGGAAGATGGCCGGGTCCGGTTTGGCGCGCGCGATGCGGCCGGCATCGGCGATGTAGTCGAAGCAGTCGGCGATGCCCAGCTTGTCCAGCAGCGCAGGCGCGTTGCGGCTGGCGGACGCCAGCCCGAGCTTCAGGCCCGCCGCACGCGCGGCATCCAGCACCTCGCGCACACCGTCGAACAGATCCTGCGGACCCACGCTGGCGATTTCCTGCACGTAGTAACCGTTCTTGGTATCGGCCAGCGCGCGCTTCTCGTCTGCGCTGTAGGCGCGTGATTTGCGCTCCAGGATGATCTCCAGCGAAGCCATCCGGTCCACACCCTTGAGCCGCTCGTTCACCAGCAGATCGAATGGGACGTCGATTTCGTCGGCCAGCCGTTTCCATGCCCGGTAGTGCGTATGCGCGGTGTCGGTCAGTACGCCGTCCAGGTCGAAGACCAAGGCACGGCAGGCACGCGGGAACACGGCTTTCGGCGGCGACGGCACGGCAAGCGGCAACACGGTTTCCCGCCCCGGCTTCAGCACCACTTCGCTCCCGGCATGGGCGAAGGCGAGCAGGTCACCCTCGTCCAGCCGATAGCGCACGCCCCGCGCATCCACGTCCACCCGCAGTGCGCAACCGCGCCAACGCAGGTTGAAACCGTAGCCCTTCCAGGCGGTGGGCAGCGTCGGCGCGAACTGCAGGCGACCGCCCACGATGCGCAGCCCGCCGAAGCCCTGCACCAGCCCCAGCCAGCTGCCCGCCATCGCCGCCATGTGCACGCCGTGGTCGGTGTTGCCATGCAGGTCATCCAGGTCCACGCGCAGACTGGCGTCGAAATAGCGCCATGCCTTTTCGTCGTGCCCGACCTCGCTGGCGAGGATGCCGTACACGGGCGCCGACAGCGTGGAGTCATGGGTAGTGACCGCTTCGTAGTAGTCGAAGTCGCGACGCTTCGCACCCAGCGCGATACCGTCACCGGCCAGCACCATCGCCATCACCACGTCGGCCTGCTTGCAGACCTGGTGGCGGTACAGCGTCAGCGGGTGGTAGTCGAGCAGCAGCGGGCGGTGCGGCCCTTCGCGCTTCGGAAACGGCCAACGCGGCTTGCCGAGGAAATCGTCGTCCTGCGGATGGATGCCCAATGCGTCGTCGACCGGCAGGTACATCGCCTCGGCGGCACGCTGCCACAGCGCGACTTCGTCGGCGTCCAGCCCGATGCGTGAGGCGAGTTCCGCCAGCGCAGCGGGCCGCGCGGCCGACAGCCGCGCCCAGGCCTGGACCGCACGCAGCAGGTGCCGCTGCGCCATGCGGTTGGTGTACCAGTTGTTGTTGACCAGCGTGGTGTATTCGTCCGGGCCCGTCACTTCGTGGATGCAGAACGCACCGTCGAGCCGCGGATTGAAGTGGCCCGCCTGCGGCCAGATCCGTGCGGTCTCGAAAAGAATCTCGGCGCCAGCCTCGCTGAGGAAGTCGAGATCATCGCTGGCGTCGAGATAAAGCCCGATCCCGTACGCGATGGCGGCGTTGATGTGGTACGCCGCCGAACCGCTGGGATAGTGCGCGGAACATTCGCGGCCAGCGATGGTGCGCCAGGGGTACAGCGCGCCGCGCGGATGGTTCATCGCACGCGCGGTGTCGCGTGCTCCATCCAGTGTGCGGAAGCGGTACATCAGCATGGCGCGTGCCACGTCGGGCGCCGTCAATGCCATCACAGGCAGCACGAAGGCCTCGGTGTCCCAGAAGCAGTGGCCCTCATAGCCTTCGCCGGTGATGCCCTTGGCCGCCGTGCCGTTGATGCCGTCGCGACCGGCCGATTGCAGCAGGTGGAACAGGTTGAAGCGCAGCGCCAGTTCGGCCGCCGGATCGCCCTCCACCGAAATGCCGGCGCGTTGCCAGAACGCCTGCAGAGTCTCCGCCTGTGCGCGGGCGATCGCATCGAAGCCCGCGGCCTGCGCACGCGCCAGCACTGCCTGCACGCCATCGCGCACGGTACCGTTGCCATCGTCGTAAGCGACGAACTTCTCGACGACCACCGACGCGCCCGGCGCGAGTACGGCCTCGAAGCACTGCTCGACGCGCCCTTCGCCGGCATCCGCTGAAGCGAACGCGACCCCTTGCGACAACCGGTGATGCTGGGCACAGACCAGCGTGATTCCGCTGTGGTGCGTGCGCTGGGTGAGCCATGCACCGCCGGCACCGGCATGTTCGTCGAACACGTCCATCGCCTCGCCACCGGCCACGCCGATGCGGGGATCGTCGCCCTGTTCGATCGCCTGGCGCCCGGTTTCGATCGACGAACGCAAGGTCAACGGACCGGCATAGTCGATCGAGGCGACTTCGAAGCGGATCGCCAGCAGCGCGCGCTCGGCCAGCGGTACCACGCGCTGCGCACGGATCTCCAGTGTGTGGCCCTGCGGCGTCTTCAGCCTGAGGCGGCGGTCCAGCGTGCCCGCAGCCAGGTCCAGGGTGCGTTCGAAGTCCAGCCACGCCGCTTCCTCAACCCGCAGCGGCGCATCGCCCAGCTGCAGCCGGATGTGCTTGCCTTCTGCCACCGGCACGCGCGTGTCGGTACTGCGCGTGAAGCCCGGGAAACGTTCGTGGTAGTGGATCGGGTTCTGCTCGAACACGCTCGACAGGAAACTGCCGTCGCTGACGCTGTCGCCTTCCTCGAGGGCGCCGCGCACGCCGAGCGTGCCGTTGGCCAGCGCAAACAAGGTCTCGTCACGGGCGGCACGCGCCGCATCGAAGCCCCGCTGGGTCAGTCGCCACGGATCGGGCCGCATCTCGTCGGCGCCCGCGTCCATTCCTGTTGCATTGCTTTGCCTCTGTTCCACCGACATCCCCGCTCTGGCCTGGCGCATCCCGCAGTGGCACCACGGGCGGAGGCACGCTAGGAGCCGTTGTTATCGATGTCAAGTTATCGATGTCAGAGCAGCACTACAGTGACTTGAAACGTCGCGCCCCGGAAGGTAATCCCGGGAGAACAACATGCTTTTTCAATGACTTGCAGGCGATACCACCCAAGGCGACCGACGAAAATGTCCACCGGGTGGCCGCTGCGATGCAGCAGCGGCATGCGCTCAGGTCGCGCGTACCACCAGGTGCGTGGGCAGGGTCTCGGAGGTGGTCGCTTCGCCCTCGATCAGGGTGCGGACCTTGCGCGCCAGCAGCACGCCGGCATCGATGAAGTTCTGATGCACGGACGTCAATGGCGGTACGTAGGTGGCACCCAAGGGCGTGTCGTCGTAACCGATCACCGACACGTCCTCCGGCACGCGGCGGCCGCGCTCGATCAGCGCGCGGATCGCACCGATGGCGAGCAGGTCGCTGGCGGCGAACAACGCATCGACCTGGGGGTGCTCCTGCAGCAAGGCGTGCACGGCGTCCGCGCCTGCCCCCACGGTGAAACTGGCGACGGTGGGCGTCAGTGGCGTGATGCCATGCCGTGCCAGCGCCGCGGTGAAGCCTTCGAGGCGCTCGGCGAACTCACCGTGCGCGGGATCGCCGAGGAACGCAGGTCGGCGGCGGCCGAGTGCGATGAAGCGCTCCGCCGCCAGCGCTCCGCCGCGACGGTTGTCGCTGCCGACGACGACTTGCGACTCATGCCGGCTGACCGCCCCCCAGACCACCATGGGCCGGCCCCAGCGCTGCACCGTGTGCATCGCATCCTCGTGCGCGCCCTGGCCCAGCAGGATCACGCCATCGGCGGCCTGCACGTTCGGCAACGCGCCCCCTTGCAGCGAGGTCAGCAGCACGCTGTAACCGGTCGATGTGAGTTCCTGGGTGATGCCGCCCAGCAGGTCGAGCGGATAGGGCCCCGACATCTGCCTTTCGACGGTGGGCTTCATCTCCACCACCACGGCCACGGTCATGCTGCGGCGGAGCTTGAGGTTGCGTGCGCTCACGTTGAACGCATAGCCATACTGCTGCGCGACCTGGCGCACGCGTTCGCGGGTCTCGGCGTTGACCAGCGGGCTGTCGCGCAATGCGCGCGAGACGGTGATGGCGGAAACACCTGCCACCTTCGCCAGGTCCGCCATCGTCAGGTGGCCGCCGGGTTCCGGCAGGTCCGTCCTGGCGCGTCCGGTGCGCGGCTTGCGTTTGGCAGGGGGCATGCGGGTCACTTCCGGGCGCGGCTGGCTTCGTATTGTGCAATATGCGCGTCCACCGGCGTGGACGCGATCACCGCGCCGATGGCATCAGGCAACAGCTCATCCCATGTCTTGAAGCGCAGGCAGGACTTGCCCATGTCCAGCTTCCGGCCAGCGGCGGCGTACGCGCCACGCAGGACCGCATCCTGGCTGGAGTCCGCATGGCAGCCCGTCAGGTAGAGCGCGTAGTACTGCTTCTGCGCCGCCAGCGCGACGTACGGCAGCGGCTGCCTGTTGTAGGTCGTCGGATAGCGCGAGAGCGGGATCTCCCAGCTGATCATCCCCCAGCTCATCGTCTCCGCGTAGCCTTCGGGCAGGTGGCGATTGACCAGCTCGCGCACCCTTGCCACCACCTGCCGCCGTGCCTCGGGCAGTTCCGCAAGATAGCCCTCGACCGTCTCCGCCTTGCTGCTGACCATGGGCATCGCTCCTCGTGCCTGCGACAGTAGCGCAGCCAGGCGCGCACGTCATTCGGAGTCCGCCCACATCGCGCGCGACAGATCCGGGACAGGCAACGAAAGACCCTCGCCGCTGGACCGGGCGCATGCGCGAGCTCATGGTCAGCGACATGCACGCACGGTGAAGAATCGCGTTCGATTCCACCCGGTTCGCTATTCGTTCACGTCGAGACGTGGCAGACGTTCATGCGCTGGTGGTTACGGTGCGCTCGCCCTGATCGCGACGACGCAACCGATGCGCCGCCGCGCAGCGGGGACAAAAGAAAACAACAGGAGACACCCGCATGACGTCCATTCGCACCCTCACTATTGCCCTTGCCACCCTGATGGCCGCTCCCGTCGCATTTGCACAGGACGCATCGACGGACGCCCCCTCGTCCTCAACCGGAAAGCGCTTCGCCGTGGTCGGCGGTGCCGCCATCCTCAAGCCTGATCGCGATCCAGCGCCGGGGCTGAAGATCGATGGCGATGTCGCGCCGGTCATCAGCGCCAGCTGGTATGCCACCGACAACATCGCGGTGGAGCTGTGGGGCGCCGCCGACAAGTTCAACCATCGGGTCAAGGCCGACGGCCCGGGCAAGATCGGCACCGTCGACCAGCAGCCGATCGCGCTGAGTGGCCAGTACCATTTCGGCACGCCGGACAAGGTGATGCGTCCGTTCGTGGGGCTGGGCTATTACGAGTCCAACTTCAGTGACGAGACCATCGGCGGCGATGGCGCGCACGTGGGCCTGGAAACCGCCAAGGGCGCCATCGCAACGGCCGGCATGGACTTCAACATCAACGAGCGCTGGTTCGCGCGTGCGGATGCCCGTTACATGAAGGGCGATGCCGGCGTGCGTGTCGCAGGCCAGGGCACCGGTGAAGAACTGACGATCGACCCCTGGGTCGTGGGCGTGGGTATCGGCGCGCGCTTCTGATCCATTGCTCCAACGCGTCGATGCGGCGGCGGGCCTTCGGGCCCGCCGCCTTTTCATTGGGCGGGACGGATCACCGCGCGACGTGGCCGCGCAGGCGTTGCAAGCGCGTGACGCGCCACTTCACGCCCCAGGCATAAACCAGGTAGTAGCCCAGCAGCAGGCCGGCCACTGCCAGCAGGCTGCCGTGGCCGCTCAACAGCGCATGGGTCGCCGGCACGCCGCCGCTCCGCCAGTACTGCGCCATCTGCACGAATCCCAGCACGATGCGCCCGGCCACGATGGCGACCAGCAGCAACGCCAGCCAGGCATTGGGCTGATAGAACACGCCCTGCGGCGCGACATCCCAGCGCGTGAGCCATACGCCCACCAGGCCGAGCAAGCTTCCGGCAGCCAGTCCCACTCCGGCACCGACCAGGCTGTCCGGCCACCAGAACAGGCCGAACGCGCTGACCGCGATGAAGATCGCCACCGACACCAGCAGGCTCCATGCGTTGAGCGTCAGCAACCAGCTGCGTGCCATGCGGCGCGCTCGGCCGTAGCGGTAACGCTGCCACAAGGAGACGGGCAACAGCACCGCCCACAACGCCAGCAGCAGGAAGACGAAAAGCAGGACAAGGACGATGGGCATGCGCGCATCATGCCGCAACGTGCGTCAGGGGTGTTCGGCTTCCACATGGACCTTTTCGCGCCGCAGCAGGTACAGCCCGCTGGCGACGATGATGCCGGCGCCGATCCAGGTGATCCCGTCCGGCAGCACCGACCACAAGGCCACGTCCAGCAGCACGCCCCATACCAGCGCGGTGTATTCCAGCGGCGCGATCAGCGAGGCCTCGCCCCGGCGGAACGCCTCGGTCAGTGCCACCTGTGCCAGCGAACCGGAGACACCGACGCCCGCGATGATCCAGCCATGCGCGGGCTGCAGCGGCTTCCACGCCGGAAGCGCAAGCAGCCACGCGCCCAGCGACAGCAGGACGACGAACCAGAACACCATCGCCTGCGTGCTGTCGCGCTGCGCCAGCATGCGCACGGTGACCGCACCCAGCGCATAGCAGATCGCGGCCAGCAGGATTGCCAGCCCACCCTGGGTCAGCATGCCCTCGCCGGTGGGTCGCAGGATCACCAGGACTCCCACCAGGCCGATGAAGATCGCCACCCAGCGTGCCGGTCCCACGCGCTCTTTCAGCAACGGACCCGCCATCGCCGTGACCAGCAGCGGCGCGACGAAAGTGATCGCGTACGCCGTGGACAGCGGCATCGTCCGCAAGCCGTAGACGAACCCGCCCATCATCGCGATGCCCAGCACGCCGCGCAGCAGATGCAGCGGCCAGTACACGCGCAGCAACAAGCGCGGCGGCACCGTGGCCAGCACCCACAACGCGACCAGGGGCAGCGAGGAGAGGCCGCGCAACGCAGCGACCTGCAAGGGCGGATAGTGCGCAGAGAGCAGCTTCAGCCCTGCATCCATCAACGCGAACATCAGGACGGCCGCCAGCATCAGCAGGACGGCGGAAGCGAGGGAGGGGCGGGGCGCGGACATGCGCCATTATCACCGGCCGGCGCTCGGCGGCGAGGGCGGCACGCTAGAATGGCGGCGCATCAGACAGGAAGACCCCCCATGCCCTCTTTCGACGTCGTCTCCGAAGTCAACGCCCACGAACTGACCAACGCCGTGGACCAGGCCAACCGCGAGCTCTCCACCCGCTTCGACTTCAAGGGCGTGGAAGCGAAGTTCGAGCTGGAAGACAAACTCATCACCCAGTCCGCGCCGAGCGACTTCCAGCTCAAGCAGATGACCGACATCCTGCGTGCCCGCCTGATTGCCCGCCAGATCGACGTACGCTGCCTCGAGTTCGGCGACGTGGACACCAATCTGGCCGGCGCGCGCCAGAAGGTCACCGTCAAACAGGGCATCGAACAGAAGCTGGCGAAGAAGATCGTCTCCACGATCAAGGACGCCAAGCTCAAGGTGGAAGCGCAGATCAACGGCGAGAAGCTGCGTGTGACCGGCAAGAAGCGCGACGACCTGCAGGATGTCATCGCCCTGCTGAAGAAGACCGAGTTCGAACTGCCGCTGCAGTTCGACAATTTCCGTGACTGACGTTCCGCACATCGCCAGCGGCGTGGCCGATCCCATCGCCACCACCCGCCAGTGGGTGGAGCGCGCGGTGATCGGCCTGAACCTGTGCCCGTTCGCGAAAGCGGTGTACGTGAAGCAGCAGGTCCGCTTCGTGCTCAGCGATGCGAGCACCCCGGAGGCACTGCTGGAAGAACTGGCGGAAGAACTGGTGCTGCTGCGGGATGCGGACCCCGAACAGGTCGACACCACGCTGATCATCCATCCCGACGTGCTGACCGACTTCCTCGACTACAACGATTTCCTCGACAACGCCGACGCCGCGGTCGAGGCACTGGACCTGCAGGGCGTGATCCAGGTGGCCAGCTTCCACCCGGACTACCAGTTCGCCGGCACCGCCCCGGACGACATCAGCAACTACACCAACCGATCGCCCTACCCCACCCTGCACCTGCTGCGCGAAGCCAGCATCGACCGCGCGGTGGAAGCCTTCCCCGATGCCGACGTCATCGTCGAGCGCAACGTGAAGACGCTGGACTCGCTGGGGCATGCGGGGTGGGCGAAGCTGTTCGGGGAGTGAGAGAGGTCTGGCTCTTCTGTAGGAGCGACGCAAGTCGCGACCGCCGACCGTCCGCCCCATGGCTCCGTCATCGCTTCTCTAGGCCTGGAGCCACACCGCATCCCAGTACGGATAACTCCCGATCCTGTCGACCAATCCAGCGCGCAATGGATTGGCGACAAGATAGCGCGCGGCGGCCCGCAGGCCGTCATCCGAACGGATCGCACGATCATGGAAGCCAGGCGCCCACACGCGTCGCGGACCTTCAGGCCTGGCCGCCGCGCGTGACGTATTGGTCTTCAGGCGCTGCACGCAGACGGACAGGGATTCCATAGCTCCCAACTCGATCAGCCCATGCCAGTGATCCGGCATGAGTACCCATGCCAACAGCCGGGAGCGATACCAAAGCCGCCTGTCGGTGGCCGCACGCGCGGCATCATGGGCCACGGCGGTATCGGAGAACAGCGGTCGGCGGTCATGCGTGACGAAGGTGACCAGGTAGACCTGTCCTTCCGCTGACATGCGTCCGTGACGCAAATCGGCGTGACCTCCAGTTCGTCGCAGGCAGTCGGCGTTATCCATGCCGGTGAGCATGGAATCACACCAAGGGCCGCCATATCAGGAGACCTCGCGCATTCGAGTGGGAATTTGCCGTGCGGTCGCGACTCACGTCGCTCCTACAAAACCTCTCCAAGCAAACGCTGCTCCAGCAACATGCGTGCATCGTCCAGCGATGACAGGATGGTGTGCCCAAGCGCACGCACGGCGTCGTCCGGTTCCAGCAGGTCCGGGATCTGGATCGGATGCATGCCGGCGGCAAGTGCGGCGCGCACGCCGGTGGGCGAATCCTCCAGCACCAGGCACCGCCGTGGATCGACGCCGAGCGAGCGTGCCGCGAGCAGATAGACATCGGGCGCAGGCTTGGGATGCTCGACATCGCTGCTGGTGCAGATGGCGTCGAACCGTGGCAGCAGGCCGGCGGCATCCAGCTTGCGCAGCGCCAGCGGACGACGCGTCGACGTGGCGACGGCGCGTGGAATCCTGCGGGAATCGAGGAAATCCAGCATCTCGATGATGCCGGGACGGTGTGGTACACCCGCCGCGACCACCGCCTCGTAAAGCACGTGCGAACGCTGCAACACGCGCTCGCGCTGCGCTTCGCCGATGGCTTCGTCCAGCAGGTGGCGGCAGACGGCCTCGCTGTGGCCGACCATCGACAGCCACAGCACCTCGGGCATATCGTGGCCAAGCTCGCGCGCGGCTTCCGCCAGGCAACCGATGATCGCGCGTTCGCTGTCCAGCATCAGGCCGTCCATGTCGAAGATCACCGCCTCGGGCACGAACGGCAGGCGTGCAGGACTCACGCGTTTCCCTCGAACAGCTGGCGGAGGTCATCCTCGCCCAGGAGGCGCCACTGCCCAGGCTCCAGGTCGCCCAGCGTCAGTCCCCCGGTGCGACTGCGATGCAGCGCCTCCACATGGTTGCCGACGGCGGCGAACATGCGACGCACCTGGTGGTAACGACCTTCGGTGAGCGTGACCTGCGCATGGCGCGGGTCGATCACGTGCAGGCCGGCCGGCGCCAGCGGCGTCTGCTCCGATTCCAGCATCAACGTGCCACTGGCAAAGACCGCACCTTCGTCGCCGCGCAAATCCTGCGCCAGCGTGACGTCGTAGACCTTGGGCAGGTTGGCCTTCGGCGAGATGATCCGGTGCAGCAGTCCACCGTCGTCGGTGAGCAGCAGCAGGCCGCTGGTCTCGCGGTCGAGTCGCCCCACCGTGGACAGCACCGGCGAGCGATCGCGGAAACGCGACGGGAACAGGTCGTAGACGATGCGGCCGGTATCTTTGGTCGAGCAGGTGTAGCCGACGGGCTTGTGCAACAGGATCGCCAGCCCCGGCGCAGGATCGAGCGGCTCGCCATCTACGCGGATGTTGTCGTGGTCGACCGGATCATCGGCGTACAGCACCTCGCCCGCGGCGTCGGTGATGCGTCCCTCGCGGAACATCCATTGGACCTGCTTGCGGCTGCCATACCCTAGGTTGGCGATGTGCTTGACGATCTTCATGCGTTCACCGCCTCGCCTTGATGGCGGCAATCACCTTGAAACCGTCACGCTCGCCGGCCACGCGCACGTCGCCGAAGCTGTCGTTCAAGGTCTGCTCGTACGGCAGATGGCGATTGGCCACCAGCCACAACCGGCCGCCCGGCTTGAGCGCGGCCGCGGCGGCGGTGATGAAGCGCTGGCCGATATCGGGGCGATCCGCACGGCTCTGCGTGTGGAACGGCGGATTGCTGACGATGAAGTCGTAGCGGCTCGGCAGTCCTGCGGTAACGTCGTGCCAATGGAAACCGAGCGTTGCGGTCGACCCGGTGTCCGCGAGGTTCGCCTTCGCCAACGCCAACGCGCGCGCTTCGGCCTCGTAGAGATCGAGTGCGGTGATGCCGGGATTGCGGGCGAGCAAGGCCAGCGAAAGGAATCCCCATCCCGCGCCCAGGTCGGCGCCGTGGCCGGCGATATCGGTCGGCAGGCACTCGACCAGCAACGCAGACGCCGGATCGATGCGGTTCCAGGCGAATACACCGGGACGGCTGAGGTAGCGCCCGCCTTCGATCCGCCGAGGCGCATCGAGCGCCGACCATTGACGCAGCAACGCCTCGTCGGTGCTGTCTCCGAGGGTCCTTGTCCAGAACGTGCGGCAGTGGAATTTTGTCAGCGTGCCCGCGAGGCCTGCGAGTTGCTTCAGGTCGGCTTCGCCCGATTTCGCGCCTTCGTTGTTGGTCATCGCGGCGACCACGATGCCGCCCGGTGCGACGCGCTCGACGGCCCGCGCCAGCAGTGCACGCGCTTCTTCGCGTTGGCGTGGTGGAAGCACCAGCACCAGGGGATAGCGCGTGTCGCCCTCAGCGGCATCGGCCACCACCTGAAGTCCCGCACGCTCCAGCAGTTCGGCATCGGGCCGGAAACTCTGTTCGCATACCAGTTGCGCAAGCGGGAACTGGCGCAGTGCAGCGCCATCGCGCGCGCGCAGGAACAACACCGGACCCGCCGGCCAGGCCAGCTGCCCTTGCGCGAACGGCAGCATCAACGCATCCAGCGCGGGATCGGAATATCGGGAGGCCAAGGGAACACCATCAACGGGAAGCAGGGCGCAATTCTACCCGTGCGCACGCGGCGGTTCCGCGTATGCGCGCAGCATGGAAGGAATGCCGCTTGTCGGGCTGGCGATACCGCAGTTAAAAAAATGTTGCACAACGAAAACAACCCGCGTATCGTGCGCGGCCTTCGGCCCCTGCGGCTGTTTTTTCACCAGAATGATTTCCATGAAGCCCGCGCACTCCATCGCCAACACGCTTGACCTGCAGCCATCGCGCTGCGGCCTGCGCGTGCGTGCGTATGCGTTCGATGCCAAGCCCGGCAACGAACCCGCGCGGCATCTGGCCACCTGACATCCGGCTGACTCCCAGGGAGATCGGCCACCCCGATCTCCCGAGGAAACGCGAACGCCCTCGGGTCGCAAGCCCCGGGGGCGTTTTGTTTCCAGCGTTCGCGGAGGATGCGCATGCATCGACCAGGTTCCATCCATTCCACCACGGAAATTCCTTTCCGCCCTGAAGCATCCGGGTAACGCATCCACGCGTCCCGAGGCAGGGGCGCGGCTGCAACCGGCGCATGTGCGCTGCGTTGTGATGCTTCGACGCGAGCGGCGCAGGGAGTGGACACCACAAGGGCGCATGGCGCCCGCACGAATTGCCGGTTGGCGACAGCCGGCAATGGGGAGCATCGATCGAACACACTACAGCGGTACGGGTTTGTATCCCGTCCGGTGCGCGCGGCGCTGCCGTGGCGTATGCCGAAGCGTGGGAGGCGGTGTTCCTCGAGCGGACGATAGCTCAGCTTGGGAGAGCAGCGGCATATGCCGTTGGCCACCGGTTCAAATCCGGTTCGTCCACCACTGGATAGCTCAGATGGTTAGAGCATCGGACTGTTAATCCGACTGTCGCGGGTTCGATTCCCGCTCCAACGCCTGCAAGGGCACATGACCTTTCACGTCATGACACCGGGACGCAAGTCCCACCAGGAAACGCCCCGTGTGGCGCAACGTCTCTCCGCGATGGACTGCGGAAAGACAGGGCGCCGCAGCGGGGATGGTGCCGGCTCCGCGCCCTCGACGCGGATGCACGCCGCGATCGCTGCGATCTCCGGATCACCGCTTGCGACGACGCCTCCGCCGACAGCGCCGGCTGTCCGCACCGCCTCCGTCCAGGGACGTTTCCAACTTCTTCCGCTGTCCGCATGTCGCGGACGGCACACCATCGTCGCGGGAATCGATCCTCCGCGACGATGTTTGCCAACTGGATCGAACCACCAGAGCCAACAAGGAGAACAACGCCATGTTCTGGACCAAGAGGGTCGTGATCGGTGACGGCGAGCGCGGCCTGGTGTATCGCAACCGTCGGTTCGAGCAGCTGCTCGTGCCGGGTGTGTACCGCTGGTTCGACCCGATGGGTCGCATCGAGGTGCGCACTTTCAACATCGCTGCGCCGGAATACGCCGGTCATGATGTCGACGCGCTGATCGCGCGCCTGGGCGAAGGCCTGGGCGAGGTCTTCGTGCTCGCCGACATCGGCGTGGACCAGGTCGGCCTGGTGCTGAAGAACGGCAAGCTGGAAGACGTGCTGCCGCCCGGCACGCGGCGCCTGTACTGGATCGGCCTGGTGAAGGTCGAGGTGCGCGCGGTGTCGCTCGCCACGCCGGACGTGGACGTCGCCGTGGCGCGACGCCTGCGCCAGCTGGGCGCGCTGTCGAAGCTGGCGATGGTGGCCGATGTGCCGGCGGAATTCGCGGGCCTGGTCTTCATCGACGGCAAGCTCGATCGCACGCTCGCCCCGGGCAGCTACGCCTTCTGGAATTTCCAGAAGAACGTGGTGGTGGACATCGTGGATCTCCGCGTGCAGACGATCGAGGTCTCGGGCCAGGAACTGCTGACCCGCGACAAGGTGAGCCTGCGCGTGAACCTCGCCGCCAGCACCCGCGTCACCGACGTGGTGGCGGCGCGCACCAAGGTCGCGAAGGTGGGCGACTTCGTCTACCGTGAGTTGCAGTACGGCCTGCGCAAGGTGGTCTCGGCCAGGACACTGGACGAACTGCTGGGCGACAAGGCCTCGCTGGACGCCGACATCTTCGCTTACGTACGTGGCCAGTTGACCGGCCTCGGCGTGGAGGTGCTGGGCGTCGGCGTGAAGGACGTGATCCTGCCGGGCGAGATGAAGGAGATCCTCAACGGGGTGGTGCAGGCGGAGAAGACGGCGCAGGCCAACGTGATCCGCCGCCGCGAGGAGGCGAACGCCACGCGTTCCCTGCTCAACACCGCGAAGCTGATCGACGAGTCGCCGGTGCTGATGCGCCTGAAGGAGCTCGAGGCGCTGGAAAAGGTCACCGAGAAGATCGACAAGCTCACCGTGTTCGGCGGCCTGGATGGCGTGCTGAAGCAATTGGTGACGTTGAAGTAGCGGAAACCTGCCCCCTCCCCCGTTCACGGGGGAGGGCTGGGGTGGGGGCCGCCGGAGCACGGCACGCGTCGGCGCAAGGAGAGCGCGAGGACGTGGTCCGGCTTTCGGCGGAGGACGGCGCTGCGGCGTAGTTCGCCCCCACCCCAACCTTCCCTCGCACGCGGGGGAAGGGGCTTTATCCTTTCAATGGAGTGAACACATGAACATGCATTCCCAATTCGAACTGCTGCACGCCGAGGGCAGCACCACGCCGATCAAGGGCT
The DNA here is from genome assembly GCF_057773125.1 of Pseudoxanthomonas sp. 97-1-1. Taxonomy (NCBI): domain Bacteria; kingdom Pseudomonadati; phylum Pseudomonadota; class Gammaproteobacteria; order Lysobacterales; family Lysobacteraceae; genus Pseudoxanthomonas; species Pseudoxanthomonas sp. 97-1-1. The sequence continues at coordinate 101,941 of NZ_JBYMTJ010000005.1, forward strand.
GGGTGCGCGGCGTGCCCTTGGACCAGGGTGCCCATGAGCAGCTGCGGAACATCGCGGCCATCCCCTTCGTCGGCCCGTGGGTCGCAGTGATGCCCGACGTGCACCTGGGCAAGGGCGCCACCGTGGGCTCGGTCATCCCGACCCGCGGCGCCATCATCCCGGCCGCCGTCGGCGTGGACATCGGCTGCGGCATGGCCGCGGTGCGCACCACGCTGCGCGCGAAGGACCTGCCGGACAACCTGGCGCAGTTGCGCTCGAGCATCGAACGCAGCGTGCCGGTCGGCAACGGCCGTGGTGGCGAGCACTGGAAGCTGCCCGACAGCATCGCCACGCGCATCGCGCAGTCGGGGCTGGAGCCGCGCCTGGAGGCGATCAAGCAGAAGCACCGCAAGATCCGCACCGACAAGCTGGACCGCCAGATCGGCACGCTGGGCGGCGGCAACCACTTCATCGAGATCTGCCTGGACGAGGCCGACGCGGTGTGGGTGATGCTGCACAGCGGTTCGCGCGGCACCGGCAACCTGATCGGCACGTACTTCATCGAGCGCGCGCGCGAGCAGTTGGCGCACCGCGTGCTCGGCTTCCACCTGCCGGACAAGGACCTGGCCTTCTTCATGGAAGGCGAGCCCCTGTTCGACGACTACGTGGAAGCGGTGTCGTGGGCGCAGGACTACGCCCGCGAGAACCGTGAAGCGATGATGTCGCGCGTGCTGGCCGAGATGCGCCACCGCCTGCCGAAGTTCCAGTTGGAGAAGATGGCGGTCAACTGCCACCACAACTACGTGCAGAAGGAGATGCACGGCGGCGTTGATCTGCTGGTGACCCGCAAGGGCGCGGTGAGCGCGCGTGCCGGCGAGCTGGGGATCATCCCCGGCAGCATGGGCGCGAAGAGCTTCATCGTGCGTGGCAAGGGCAACGCGGACAGCTTCCACAGCTGCAGCCACGGGGCCGGCCGCGTGCTGAGCCGTACCGCCGCGCGCCAGCAGATCACGCTGTCGCAGCACCGCGAAGCAACGGCGCACGTCGAATGTCGCAAGGACGCCGGTGTGATCGACGAATCGCCGGCGGCCTACAAGGACATCGACGCCGTGATGTCGGCGCAGTCCGACCTGGTGGAGGTGGTGCACACTCTGCGCCAGGTCGTCTGCATCAAGGGGTGAAAGTCTCCTGATGCTGCCTCGGAGCCATCCAGCAACGGATGGCTCTTTTTTGTAGGAGGGGCTTCAGCCCCGACCGCCATCCCTGATGGTCAGGTCGGGGCTGAAGCCCCTCCTACAGGCGCTATCCCTGCAGTTCGCGCAACGTCACCGACGGCGGCGCATCCAGCACCTTGCGCGTGGCGAACAGGCCGGCACCAAGGGCTGCGAGCATGCCCAGCCCGCCACCGATGGCGGCCAGCTGCCAGTTCGCCTTCCAGGGCAGGTCGAACACCTGCGTGGCCACCACGCCCGACAACACGGACGCCGCTATCGCCGCCACCAGACCCGCCAGCAGGCCGATGGCGGCGAACTCCGAGGCCTGCGCCAACCGCAGCTGGCGGCGGCTGCCGCCGAGCACGCGCATCACGCCGCCCTCGAGCAGTCGCTCGTCCTGGCTGGCGCTCACCGCCGCCATCAACACCAGCAGGCCCGCCGCGAGCGAGAACCAGAACACCACCTGCACCACCTGCGAGACCTGCTCGGCCGTGCTGCGCACCTGGTTGAGCACCGCCTCCACGTCGATCACCGACAGGTTGGGGAACTGGTCGACCAGCTCGCGCGTGAAGGCAGCATCTCCCGACGGCACGCTGACGGCGGTGATGTAGCTGGCGGAGTAGCCATCGAGCGCACCCGGCGAGGCGACAACGAAGAAGTTCGGACGGAAGCTTTCCCAGTCCACGCTGCGCAGGCTGGTGACGCGGCCCTCGAAGCGCTGGCCGGCGATATCGAACGCCACCCGGTCACCGACCTTCCATCCCAACGCCTCGGCGAACTCCTCCTCCACCGACAACTCCGGTGACGACGGTGTGCGTCCGGTCCAGAACTCGCCGGCCGTCACCTTGTTGTCGTCACGCAGTGTCGTCGCCATCGACAGGTTGAACTCGCGCTCGGCGCGGCGCTGCGTGCGCTCGTCAGCCTCTTCGTAGTCTGCGCCACTGCTCGGCTTGCCGTTGAGTTCGACCAGCCGGCCACGGATCATCGGATACAGGTCCACCGCCGAGAGCCCGCGCGTCTGCATGAAGGTCTTCACCGGATCCACCTGGTCCGGCTGCACGTTGATGATGAAGCGGTTGGGCGCATTGGCTGACAGCGCGAGCTGCCAGCGATCCAGCAGGTCGGTGCGCACGAAGGTCAGCAACAACAGTGCCATCAGGCCGAGGCCGAGCGCCGACACCTGCGCGATCGACGTTCCCGCCCGGCGGCTGACATTGGCCAAGCCGTAACGCAGGCTGCCGCGTAGCCGCGAACGCAGGCGACGCACCAGCAGGATCATCGCCCAGGCCAGCAGCGAGAGCACGGCGAGCGTACTGACGATGCCGACCAGCATCGCCGTGCCCAAGGCGGGCGAGCCGGCCTTCCACCACAGCAGCGCGCCCAGACCGACGAAGCCGGTCAGCGCGACCAGCCATGCGCTCGGTTCGGTACGGTCGAGATCGCGCCTCAACACGCGCAATGCCGGCACCCGACGCAGCGCCAGCACCGGCGGCGCACCGAACGCGAGCAGCACGATCATGCCCACGCCATAACCTTGCAGCGCCGGCATCAGGCCTGCTGGCGGAATGTCGATCTTCAGCGACTGCTGCAACCAGCTACCGATGCCCCATTGCAGACCGAAGGCGACCAGCACGCCCACCGTGCACGCCGCCAGACCCAACAGCACCAGTTCGCCTACGTGGATACCCACCAGCGTGCGCTGCTGGGCGCCCAGGCAGCGCATCACCGCGGTGCCGGACAGGTGCCGTTCGCTGTGCCGGCGCGCGGCCATCGCCACGGCGACCGCCGCCAGCACCACGGAGACCAGCGCGGCGAGACCGAGGAAACGACTCGCGCGATCAAGTGCGGAACGCACCTCGGGCCGTGCGTCCTGGATGGTTTCCATCCGTTGCCCACGCGCGAGTTGCGGCTTTGCGGCCGCCGTGAAGCTTTCCACCGCCGCCGCCTCGCCGGCAACGACGAGTCGGTAACGCAGCCGGCTGCCTTCCTGCACCAGATCAGTGGACGGCAGATCGGCAAGATTGAGGAAGACCTTCGGCGCGACGTTGAAATAGTCCAGCGCGGCATCCGGCTCCTGGGTGACAAGCGCGGCCAGCTTCAGCGTGCGCGTGCCGATGCCGATCCCGTCGCCGGGCTTCGCACCCAGCGTCTCCGCGCCGGCCTGGCTGATCCACACCGTGCCGGGTGCCGGAATGCCTGCAGCATCGCGTTCGACGCCACCCGCGCGATCCACCAGGCGGAAGTTGCCGCGCAGCGGGAAGCCTTCGCCCAGCGCACGCAGGTCGCCCAGCGAGAGCGATTCGCCCGCGCGTACCATGCTCTGCAGTTCATGCGTCTCGGTCACCCGCAGGCCGGGTGCCCGGGCGAGCGCACGCAGTGCGTCCGAAGGCGGGGCATCGCCGCGCACCACCACGTCGCCACCGAGCAGCCGGTTCGCCTCGATCGCCAGCGCGCGCTCCGCGCGGTCGGTGACGAAGCCGACGGAGGTCACCGCCACCACGGCGAGCACCAGCGCGGCGAACAGGATGCGGATGTCCCCCGCCACCAGGTCGCGCCGCAGCTGGCGCCAGGCCAGCGCGAGCGTCTTCATGCCGCAGAACCCTGCAGGCGACCGGCATCCAGGCGCAGGCGGCGCTGGCAGCGTTCGGCGAGATGATCGTCGTGGGTGACCAGGATCAGCGTGGTGCCTGCATCAGCGTTCAGCGCGAACAGCAGCTCGATGATGGCCTGCCCGGTATGCGTGTCGAGATTGCCGGTGGGTTCATCCGCGAACAGCAGCGAGGGCCGCGTGACGAACGCGCGCGCCAGGGCGACGCGCTGCTGCTCACCACCCGACAACTGGCGCGGATAATGGCCGAGGCGCTGGCCAAGGCCGACTTTTTCCAGGATCTGCCGGGCAGGGCCTTCCGCATCGGCGTCACCGCGCAGTTCCAGCGGCAGCATGACGTTTTCCAGCGCCGTCAACGACGGCAGCAGTTGGAAACTCTGGAAGACGAAGCCGACCTTCTCCCCGCGCACGCGCGCACGACCGTCCTCGTCCATGTCCGAAAGGCGCTCGCCATCCAGTGTCACCGTGCCGGCACTGGGCACGTCCAGGCCGGCCAGCAGCGACAGCAGCGTGCTCTTGCCGGAGCCGGATGCCCCCACGATGGCGACGGTGTCGCCATGCTCGATGCGGAAGCCGATGTCGTCGAGTATCGTCAGGGCACCGTCGGGCAGCGGCACATGCTTGCCCAAGCCCTGCACGTCGAGCACGGCATGGCGCGCAATGGGGGGGGCTTCAGTGGGGAGTCTGCTGGCGTCGGCCATGATCGTCTCGTCGGTCATTTCGTGGATCATCGGGAGCAGGGATTAAATGTTTCTTAATTTGAACAGGTATGGGGCCAGCGACGTACGCATGCAATGGGCCATGGGCTTGGCGCTGCTTCTGCTCGTCGCACTATTTGCACGTCCCGCCGCAGCGCAGAGTGCGCAGGCCGCGCCCGCGAAAGGCACGCGCACCGTCCTGGTGATGGGCGACTCGCTCTCGGCGGCATACGGCCTGGCGCCTCCGCAGGGATGGGTGTCGCTGACCGCGGACCGGATCGGCAGGACGAAGCCGGGCTGGCGCGTCGTCAACGCCAGCATCAGTGGCGAGACCACTGCAGGCGGGGCGGCGCGCATCGCGGCGGAACTGCAACGCCACAAGCCCGCCGTCGTGGTCATCGCGCTGGGCGCGAACGACGGGTTGCGGGGCCTGCCACTGGTGCAGACGCGCGCCAATCTGGAAAAGATGATCAAGGCTGCGCAGGCAGGCAAGGCGAAGGTGCTGCTGGTCGGCATGCGGATGCCGCCGAATTACGGCCCCGATTACACGCGCGGCTTCGAACAGAACTTCAGCGCGCTGGCCAAGCAGTACCGCACTGCGCTGCTGCCGTTCCTGCTGGAACCCATCGCACTGGACCGCAATGCCTACCAGGCCGACAACCTGCACCCCGTCGCCAGCGCCCAGCCGAAACTGCGCGACCACGTCTGGACGGCGCTGGAGCCGTTGCTGCGCTGAGGCGTTGCACCTACACGGCGGTAGGAATTTTCCTACGCCGATACGGGCAGTCCGCCGAATGTGATAACTGGCACATTCGCGCACAGTCCCCATGCCGGTTCCCTGCCCGGCATGCTGACTGGAGTACGCAATGCCCCGCCTGCTTTTCACCATCGCCGCCGATGCCAGCGGCTGGCAGCTGTACGAAGGCCAGTTCGGCCGTGACTGGTTCGACAACCTCGGCGACGCGCGCGAGAACGCCAAGTTGCTCGCGGCCACCCTGCACCAGCATCACGGCATCCCGACCGCCGTGGTGGTCGAGATGCCCAGCAACGAGTCCGTGCTGTTGGCACGCCACGGCTGAAACACCGCTCCGGGCGCGCGGGCGACTGCGCGCCGCTGTCCGCCCTCCGTCACCGGATGGCATGATCCGCGGCACACACCTGGAGAGAGCGCCATGGGCAAGCACGCGTTCGAAGAGTCGCTGGCGCAAGGCCGGCACCGGCAACTGGCGCAGATGGCCGGTGAGTGGGAAGGCCGCTTCCGCCTGTGGTTCACGCCGGACGAACTGGCTTGCGAGGCCCCGCAGCGGGGACGCATCCGCAGCGTGCTGGGCGGACGCTTCCTGATGCACGAGTACGAGAGCCGCTTCAACGATGAGCCCATCGAAGGCATCGTGCTGTACGGCTACCACCTGGACGATGGTCACTGGGAATCCGCCTGGGTGGAGAGTTTCGGGACGGGCACCAACATCATGTTCTCGACCGGCACCGGCAGCGCACCGAGCCCCAACGTCCTGGGCAGCTACGGCGACGGACAGGGTGGTCCGCGCTGGGGCTGGCGCACGACGCTGGAGCAACCCGACCCTGACACGCTGGTTATCACCATGTTCAACATCACCCCGCAGGGCGAGGAAATGCGGGCGGTCGAGACGCAGTACACCCGCGTCGGATAGGCAGCCGTTGCAGGGCGGTAGCGATCAGGCCGCGATATCCGACAGCTGGCGCAGCGCCTGTTCGAACACCTCCACCGGTTGCCCGCCCTGCACCAGGTGGCGGTCGTTGAAGATCACCGACGGCACCGCGCGGATGCCCTGCCGCTGGTAGAAGTGTTCGCGTTCGCGGACCTGTGCAGCGAAGGCATCCGTGTCGAGGATATGCCGCGCCGCCGCGCCATCCAGTCCGGCGGATCCCGCGATGGCGGCCAGCGTGTCGCGGTCGGACACGTTTCTTCCTTCGCCATGGTACGCATTCAGCAACGCATGCTTGAGGGCACGCTGCTGCGGGGCGCCGAGTTCGTCCGCCCAGTGCAGCAGGCGATGCGCGTCGAAGGTGTTGTAGATGCGGTCGCGCTTCTGCAGGTCGAAGACGAAGCCCAGCGCCTCGCCGCGCTGGCGCAGCGCCTCGCCGTTCTGCGCCAGCTGCTCGGGCGTCAGACCGTACTTGCGGCCAAGATGATCCGCGATGGACTCGCCTTCCGGCGCCATGTCGGGATTGAGCTCGAACGGCTGGAAGTGCAGTTCCACCTGCAGGTCGCCGCCGATGTTCGCCATGGCGCGCTCCAGCGCGGCCAGGCCAACCGCGCACCAGGGGCAGGCCACATCGGACACGAAATCGATCTTCACGGGCGTGGACATGCGCTACGCCTCACTCGCTCGCGGTGTTCTTGTAGACACGTCCCTGCTTCATCACGAAACCGACGTTTTCAAGCACCGCCACGTCCTGCAGCGGGTCGCCATCCACCGCGATCAGGTCGGCGTAGTAGCCCGGCTTGAGGACGCCGGCATCCTTCTCGATGCCGAACAGCCGCGCATTCACCACCGTCGCCGAGCGGATCGCCTGCAGGGGCGTCATGCCGAACTGCACCATGCGCGAGAACTGGCGCGCATTGAGGCCATGCGGGTAGACGCCGCCATCCGTACCGAATCCCATGACGACGCCGGCCTGGTGCGCTTTGCGGAAGTTCTCGCGCTGGGTGGCGCCCACGCGGCGTTCTTTCTCCAGCGATTCGGGCAGGAACCCGGCCTTCTCGCCCTCACCGAGGATGTACTCGGTGTTGTAGATGTCCATCACCAGTACGGTGCCGTTCTTCTTCGCCAGCGCGATGCCCTCATCGTCGATGAAGCTGGCGTGCTCGATGGAATCCACGCCGGCCAGCAGCGCATTGCGGATGCCGGTGGCGCCATGCGCGTGCGAAGCCACCTTGCGGCCCAGCGCATGCGCTTCATCCACGAGCGCTTTCAGTTCCTCCAGCGAATACTGCGGCGCACCGACCTCGGTGCCCTTGGACAGCACCCCGCCGGTGGAACAGGTCTTGATGAAGTCGGCGCCGAACTTGACGTTCTGCCGCACCTTCTGCCGCGCGGCCCACGGGCCGTCGGCCACGCCCTCGCCTACGGCCTTGTACTCGGCCGGCAGCAGGTTGTTGTCGCTGCAGTGTCCGCCGGTGATGCCGATGGACACGCCGCCCGCGAGGATGCGCGGACCTTCGACTTCCCCCGCCGCGATCGCATCGCGCAGCGCCACGTCGGCGTAGCCGGGCGAGCCGGGCACGCGCACGGTGGTGAAGCCGGCGAGCAGCGTGGTGCGCGCGTTCTTCGCGCCCTTGATCGCAGCGGCGGGCAGCGAGATGGCCAGGCGGCGATAGCCCTGCAGGTCGGCGTCGCCATGCAGGTGGACGTGCGCGTCCATCAGACCGGGCAGCACGGTCTTCGTCGACAGGTCATGGACCGTCGCACCGGCCGGTACCGGCGTGCTCGCGACAGAGCCGATGGCGGTGATGCGCGTGTCCTCGATGACGATGGCCTGGTCGGCCAGCAGGCGACCGGATTCGACATCGAGCAGGCGGCCGGCCTTGACATAGGTGGTGGCCGCGAGCGCGGGCACAGCGGTGGAAAGCAAGGCGGCAATGGCCAGCAGGGAAAGGCGGCGCATCGGGGCTCCAGTGGAAGATGATCGCGCGACTGTAGCAAGCCAGCCCTGTAGGAGCGACGTAAGTCGCGACCGCAGATGCCGAGGCGACAACCATGCTTGACCCGCCAGCAACGGCGGGTCGCGAGGATACGGTCGCGACTTACGTCGCTCCTACAGGGTGTTTCGGCGCGCGGCGGACCGGGTGGCCCAGCCCGCGAGGGGCCGGTGCTTCAGACCGGCGTGGGATTGCGGTACGCGAAGCCGGCCTGGTGCCAGTACGGATACGGTTTGGGTCGGTGACTGGCGGCATCCAGCTTCGCCACCTGGTCCGGGGTGAGATTCCAGCCGACCGCACCCAGGTTCTGCTTCAGCTGTTCCTCGTTGCGCGCGCCAATCACCACCGTGCTGACCGTGGGGCGTTGCAGCAGCCAGTTCAGCGCGACCTGCGGAATCGACCTGCCGGTTTCCTGCGCGACTTCGTCCAGCGCATCGACCACGTCGTACAGGTATTCGAGGTCGACCTGCGGGCCGGCGTCGTTCGCCGTCTGCGACTGCAGGCGGCTGTTCTCGGGAAGCGGCTGGCCACGCCGGATCTTGCCGGTCAGACGGCCCCAGCCCAGCGGACTCCACACCACCGCACCGACGCCCTGGTCGGCGGCCAGCGGCATCAGCTCCCATTCGTAGTCGCGGCCGACCAGCGAGTAGTACGCCTGGTGCGCGACGTAACGCGACCAACCGTGGCGGTCGGCGGCGGCCAGCGACTTCATCAGGTGCCAGCCGGAGAAATTGGACACGCCCAGATAGCGGATCTTGCCCGCCTTCACCAGCGTATCGAGCGTGGACAGCACTTCCTCCACCGGCGGACGCGCATCGAAGCCGTGCAGCTGGAACAGGTCGATGTAGTCGGTGCCCAGGCGCTTGAGCGCGGCATCGACGGCGTTGATCAGGTGATGGCGCGAGGAACCGACCTGGTTCTCGCCGTCGCCGAAGCGGAAGGTGGCCTTGGTGGAGATGATCAGCGCATCACGCGGCCTGCCCTTGATGGCTTCGCCGAGGATCTCCTCCGCAGCGCCCTTCGAATAGACGTCGGCGCTGTCGAACATGTTCAAGCCCGCATCGAGGCAGACATCGACCAGTCGGCGCGCCTCGGCCACGTCGGTGCTGCCCCAGGCACTGAACAACGCGCCCTGGCCACCGAAGGTGCCGGTGCCGAAGGAGAGGACGGGAACGCGGAAGCCGGACGCGCCGAGGTAACGGTATTCCATGAGCGGATGCTCCAGAAGCGGGGGAGTGCGCCATTGCACTCCCCTGCCGCGACAGCGGCAACCCCTGGCGGTGGAAAACTCCGTTGCCTGCCGACGAAAACTCAGTTGGGGCTGGCCGCCGGGCGCACGATGATCTCGCTGACGTCCACGTCGTCGGGCTGCTCCACCGCGTAGGCGATGGCGCGCGCGATGGCCTCGGCGGGAATCGAGACCTGGCGGAAGTCCTCCAGCCACGCCTTGATCCCGGCATCGCTGGTGGTCTCCGCCAGTTCGCTGGTGGTCACGCCCGGCGACACCACCGTGACGCGCAGGTTCTCGTGTTCCTGCCGCAGGCCTTCGGAGATGGCCAGCACCGCGTGCTTGGTGGCGCAGTAGACCGAGGCGCTGGGCCATACGCGGTGACCCGCGGTGGAGGCGATGTTGATGACCTGTCCGCCACCCTGCGCCTGCATCACCGGCAGCGCCGCGGCGATCCCGTGCAGCACGCCGCGGATGTTGACGTCGATCATCTGGTTCCATTCGTCGATCTTCAGCGCGGCCAGCGGCGACAGCGGCATGACGCCGGCATTGTTGACGATGACGTCGAGACGGCCGAACTGCGCGCGGGCGAAATCGACGAACGCCTGCATGTCGTCCAGGCGGGTGACGTCGAGCGCGCGCTGGCGGGCGGTGCCGCCTTCGGCTTCGATGCCGGCGACCAGCTGTTCGAGCCGGTCGGTACGGCGCGCGCCGAGGACGACGCGGGCGCCACGGCGCGCGAGTTCACGCGCGGCGGCTTCGCCGATGCCGCTGCTGGCACCCGTGATGGCGATGACTTTTCCTTCGATTCCGGACATGGAGCACCTCGTTGGGGGGAAGCACGGCGCGGGCTGCGCCGGAGCGGAGCGCAGTCTGTTCCTCCCGGCCGGGATTTCGATATCCGGTTCCTCCGCGATCATTGCCTGATCCTGCGGAGGCCGCCCGCACCCCATTCCCTCCCCCGGCCCGTTGCGTAGACTCGTTTCCACTCCCCACGCACGTTCCACAGGCCTTCCCATGCCCGAAGCCGCCCCACTACTCGATGACCGCGTCCGCGAACTGGCCGGCCTGATTGAACGATCCACCGGCAACGACGGACTCCACGCCACGGCGATCCCCGCGCTGCAGTTCTCCCGCCTGAGCGCGCCCATGCCGCTGCCGATGCGCGGCGTGCAGGAAGCCGCACTGTGCCTGATCGTGCAGGGTGCCAAGCGGGCGATCCTTGCCGACGAGGTGTACGAGTACGACGCCAGCCGTTTCGTGGTGGCCTCGGTGGATCTGCCCGTGACCGGCCAGGTCACCCGGGCATCGTCCGAAGCACCCTACCTGTGCCTGGTGCTGAAACTCTCGCCGGCCACCATCGCCGAGATGGTCACCGAAGCGGAATCCGCGAAGACACCGTTGCCTCCACCTTCGCGAGGCCTGTTCCTGCAGCCCAGCAGCGTGGAGATGCTGGATGCGGCCATCCGCCTGGTGAAGCTGCTCGACACACCGCAGGACATCGCGCTGCTGGCGCCGCTGGTGCAGCGGGAGATCCTCTACCGCGTGCTGTGCAGTCCGCAGGGCGCCATGCTGCGCCATATCGGCATCGCCGACAGCCAGGGCCAGCGCGTGGCGAAGGCGATCCACTGGTTGCGGCAGCACTACGCGCAACCGCTGCGCATCGACCACATCGCCCGCGAAGTGCACATGAGCGCCTCCGCCCTGCACCACCACTTCAAGGCGGTCACCGCGATGAGCCCGCTGCAGTACCAGAAGCAGCTGCGCCTGCAGGAGGCCCGCCGCCTGATGCTGAGCGAAGTGATGGATGCCGCCAGCGCCGGCCATCGCGTGGGCTACGAGAGCCCGTCCCAGTTCAGCCGCGAATACAGCCGCATGTTCGGCGCACCGCCGGTCCGCGACGTGGAGCGCCTGCGCAACCTTTGACGGGCGTGGAAACAGCGGCTGAACGCCGCCGCGACAGACCCGGCTCCGACGTTGCCGCACCCCCGGGAGCAGGCGCACACTCAAATGTGACACCTACCGAGGAACGGCCATGAAGACGCCCGCCCTGTTGCTCATCGCCATCGTCGCACTGGCGACCGCCGTGCCCGGCATGGCACGCCAGAAGAACGTCACCGATCCCGGCATTCCGCGCAGCCTGCCAACCGAAGGCGGCGCTGTCAGCGTGAGCTGGACCGATCCCGCACAGTTCAGCGAGATCAAGTACAGCGGCAGCCGCTGGGAATCGGAGCGCGGCACCTGGGTCACCGACCTGGCGAAGTATCTCCGTGACGAAGCCGGCCAGCAGCTCGCCCGCGGCCAGACCCTGGACATCGTGATCACCGACATCGACCGTGCAGGCCGTTACGAGCCATCGGCGCGATCGGCCATGAACGACATCCGCATCGTCAAGGACATCTACCCGCCGCGCATCGCGCTGAGCTTCAGCGTGAAGGGGCCGGATGGCCAGGTCATCGCCGAAGGCGAGCGCAAGCTGGTCGACCACGGGTTCCTGATGGGTCCCAACCTCAACAACAACGACACCCTGCGCTACGAGAAGCGGCTGATCGACGACTGGCTGCGCAAGGAGTTCCGGAGCGGCCAGGCCGTCACTGCCACACCCTGACCCCGCGTCATCGCATCCGGGCCCTGCGTCCAACCACGCGGGGCCCGTGCGTTTCAGGCCTCCGGTTCGTGCGGATACACCGCCGCTACCGAACATTGCACGCGCATGCCCATGCGCCCTGACCGTCGCGGATCGTCCGCGAACACGAAACCCGGATCCCCGGCGTCAAAGACGCTGCCACCCCCGCTGTCCTGGGCGATCACGCGATCACCGGGATTGCCGCAGATCAGGCCGATGCCCACGCCGGACCGGAAGACGATGGCCGGTGCCGAATCCAGGTCGGGACACGTCTGCGCCAGTTCCACGCGGTAGTAGCGATGACCGCCGGAGCGGCGCGGCGAGAGTTCCACCAGCATGCCCTTGCTGTCCTCCGACCATGCACGCAGGTAGCGCGGATTGAAGCAGAAACTTGGCGAGCCCGCGAAACCCTTGCGCTGCGGTGCCCGCACCTGCACGGTCTCCAGCGTCTTCACGTCGTCGTCCGCGCTCCGGATGGACGCCTCGCGCGCCATCGCGGCGTAGGCACGCGCATCGATCCGCTCCACCCCGGCCACGGCACAGACCGACGCACCGATGCGGACGAGCTCGCCACCCGCACCGCAGACCCAGCCCTCGCGGGCGAGCAGCACGGCGCTCGCTTCGCCTGCACCCGGGCAATCTTCGCCCAGCGTGATGCGGAAGCGCTGGCCATCCTGGCCCTGCACCGCAAGCTGGCGGGACGAGGCCTGCCGCACTTCGGCCATCTGGCGCGCATCGAGGCAGCCGGGGGCGGGCGGCACTCGCTGCGCCAGGACCGGCGTCGCCGCCACCAGGAGCAGCAGCGCCCACCCGGGCAGTGAACAAGACAAGCGCATCCGTGCCTACCTCCCTGAAACCGATCCGGATGGTAACCCAGGGTTGCAGCATGACGATGGCGGCACCATATCGGGGCCATCTTCCCGCGGAGTTCCCATCATGACGATCTTCGACCTGACGCCCCCCACCGACGCGCAACGCGAGCGCCTGATAGCGGACCTGAGTGATGAAGAGCGCCGCGTGCTGCTGAACCATGGAACCGAGGCGCCGTTCTGCGGCGTGTTCCTCGACAACAAGCAGGACGGCGTCTACACCTGCCGGCTGTGCGGGCTGCCGCTGTTCCGCTCGAGCGCGAAGTTCGATTCCGGCACCGGCTGGCCGAGCTTCTTCCAGCCCGTGGACGAGGCGCATGTCGGCCGTATCCGCGACAGCAGCTACGGCATGGTCCGCACCGAGATCGTCTGCGCACGCTGCCACAGCCACCTGGGCCACGTGTTTCCCGATGGCCCGCCGCCGACCGGCGAGCGCCACTGCCTGAATTCGGCGTCGCTGGCATTCACGCCCAACGGCGACGCGTTGCCCGACCTGCTCCAGCGTGGCGGCGCGGAAGCGCAGCCCGCCGGATAGGCGCCCGTCGCCTGTCACAAGACCGGCACATGACGGCGGTAGCCTGACCGTCACCCAACCGTCTCCCGGCTGCCGCACGGGTGCAACACATGCCGCTGTCCGCCGCTCCCGAAGCGCCCGCATCGCCGTTTGCCGGACTGCCCGGCGCGCTCTGGCTCTATCGTTTCGATGCCGACGGCCAGGCACGGGTACTGGACGCGGCCAAGTGCGGGCTCGACACGCTGCATGCCCCTGCCGATGGCTGGCATTGGTTGCACCTGGACCTCAGCGATGCACGCAGCGCGCAGGTGGTCGCGATGCTGCCGATCCCCGACGACGCGCGCGCCGCGTTGCTGTCGCCCGATACCCACGTCAACCTGCAACTGGAAGACGATGCCGCGCACGGCGTATTCGTCGACTGGGTGCACCAGCGTGGCGTCGACCTCGCGGCCGAAGGCCAGCTGCGTGGCGATGACGGCATCGGTTGGCTGCACTTCGCCGCGACGCCCGGCCTGCTGGTCACCGCACGGCGGCAGGCACTGCGCTCGGTCGAGGCAGCGCGCCGCGGCATGGCGGGCGGTCTGCGCGCCGGCTCCACGGTACGGTTGCTCGAAGTGATCGCCGACCATTTCGCCGACACGGTGGAGCGCAGCAGCGACAGCCTCTCCGTGCGACTGGACCGCATCGAGGACCGCGTGCTGGCCGACAGCATCGGCGAAGAACGCCGCGACCTGGCGCAGCTGCGCCACCAGACAGTCCGCCTGCACCGCCCGCTCACCGCCATGCGGCGCGTGCTCAAGCAGTTCGAGCAGCGTCATCCCGCCGATGCCGAGCACGAACTTCTGTCTGCCGTCTCGCGTCTCAACCAGCGCTTCGACGACCTCGATGGCGATGTGGGCACGCTGCAGGAACGCGCGCGCCTATTGCAGGACGAAGTAGCCGCGAAGCTGGCCGAACGCACCAACCGCCACCTGTACGTGCTCTCGATGATCACGGCGTTGCTGCTGCCGCCCAGCCTGGTGGCCGGCATCTTCGGCATGAACCTGCCCGGCCTTCCGTTCGCGCACGGCACGCATGGCCTTGCGTTCGCGCTGCTGCTCGGCGTGGCGTCCAGCGTGGCGGTCTATCTGATGTTGCGGCGCATGGGCGTGGCGCGTTCGACCTGAGCACGCATGGGAGGGGCTGAAGCCCCTCCCACACGGGTATCCTAGCGGCCTGATGACGCTGCCCCTCCGTACCGCCACCCGCTATGTCACCCCGCTGCGCGAAGGCGGTTCGATGCCGGCCGTGGTCGAGGCCGACGACGACGGCCTCTACGTGCTCAAGTTCCGCGGTGCCGGCCAGGGACCCAAGGCGCTGGTCGCCGAACTGATCGCCGGCGGCCTGGCGAAAGCGCTGCAGTTGCCGATGCCGGACCTGGCGCTGATGGAACTGGATGCCGACCTGGCGCGCACCGAAGGCGACCCTGAGATACAGGACCTGATCAAGGCCAGCGCCGGGCTCAACCTGGCCATGGACTACCTGCCAGGCGCGGTGAACTTCGATCCCGTGGCCGAACAGCCGGATGCGGACCTTGCCTCGCGGATCGTCTGGTTCGATGCCTTCATCAGCAACGTCGACCGTACGGCACGCAACACCAACCTGCTGATGTGGCACCGGCGGCTGTACCTGATCGACCACGGGGCGTCGCTGTACTTCCACCACGGCTGGGACGGCGACGTGTCGGGCGCCGGCAAGCCCTTCCCGCTGATCCGCGACCACGTGCTGCTGCGCTGGGCCTCGCGCCTGGCGGACATCGATGCGGCCATGGCGGAGCGCCTGCCGGATGCCGTGATGGCGGGGATCGTCGCGGAGGTCCCCGACGCCTGGCTGCAGGGACCGGACAGCTTCGGCGATCCGCCGGCACAGCGCGCGGCCTACACCGACTACCTGATCCGACGTCTGGCACAGCGGGACGCGTTCGTGCAGGGGGCGATCCATGCGCGCGCATGACACCTACGACTACGCGGTGATCCGCGTGGTACCGCGCGTGGAACGCGAAGAGTTCATCAACGTCGGCATCATCCTGTCGTGCGAACGCGCGGGGTTCCTGGAAGCACGCATCGAACTGGACGAAGCTCGCCTGCAGGCCCTCGACCCCACGCTGGACATCGAATCGCTGCGCCGCCACCTGGACACCATTCCCGCCATCTGCCGCGGCGGCGAAGCGGCCGCGCCGATCGGGCTGCTGCCGGCGCGCGCGCGCTTCCACTGGCTCACGGCGAAACGGAGTTCGATCATCCAGACCTCATCGGTGCACATGGGCCGTTGCGGCGATCTTCCCGCAACGCTGGAGCATCTGATGGATCGCATGGTGCGGCCGCCGAAGGCGACCGCGCCGCGATGAGCGTCTACGTGGATGACGCCGTCACCCTGTGGCGCGGTTGTCGCTGGGCACACATGATGGCCGACACGCTGGAAGAGCTGCATGCGATGGCGGAACGTTTGGGGATGCCGCGCCGCGCCTTCCAGGACAAGCGCAGCGGGGCGCATTACGACCTGACCGAAGAACTGCGCGAAGAAGCATTGCGGCTCGGCGCTATTGCCATTTCCCGCCACCGCGACCGCGAACAGGTCCGCGCGATCATCCGTCTCGCGCGTTCGCAGTGGAGCGGCGCGGCGGACGGAGAACGCTTCCTGTAAGGGGCTTCAGCCCCGACCGCACCTCTGCTGAAGCCCACCCCATGCAGGCGCCGGGCAGAAGCCCGGCGCCGCGATCCGCGTCAGAGCTGTTGCGCCTTCCCGCTGCGGATGGCGTCGTCCAGCAAGCGCTTCACTTCGCGCTGCATCTGTTCCGTCGCGGCCACCTGCCTGCGGCTCAGCGCTTCCTGCTGCCGTGCGAGGGGCTCCTGCTGGCGCGAAAGGACTTCCTGCTGGCGCGCCAGCGCTTCCTGCTGCTGGGCGAGCGCGTCCAGGCGGCGGTCGGTCTCCGCATCGCTGGCGCGGCTGCCCTGCAGCGCGGCCGACGCGCGTTCGGTGGCGATGGCGGCCATCTTCCGGCCCAGTTCGCCCTGCTTTGCGCCCAGCTCTCCCTGCCGCTCGCCCAATGCACCCTGCTGTTCGCCGAGCTTGCCCTGCTGCGCGCCCAATGCCTCGACCGGCGCATGCGCGGCCTTCACCCGCTGCACGGTGGCGGCATCGCGCACGATGTACTGCTTGCCGTCCTCGCGCATCCACAGCACGGGCGCTTTGCCCTGCTGCAATGTCCTGGCGATGCGGATGTCGTCGCTGTGGCCGGCCATGGTCACTTCGTTGTCCTGGATGAGCACGTAGGCGTCGCCATCGCGTGCGCCGCCGATGCTCCACGTGCCACGCATCGGGGGCGGCGCGGGGGGAGTGGGCGCCGCCGGTGCACGCACGCGGGGCGCCGCAGGGGGTGCCGGTGGTGCCGGTGGTGCCGGCATGTCGCGCGCTGCCGCGACCACGACGGCACGCGGGGCTGCCTCCGGCCTGGGCGCGGCGACAGGATCGGCCTGCGCCGCGATCACGGGTGCGGCGACGGGCGTCGCTGCCACCGGCGCGACCGGGGTGCTGCTGGCGATCACGCGATAAGGCACCACGCCCAGCAGCACGATGCCGACGGTGACGGTCAGGGCGCTGGTGCGCAGGGGGGAAGCGGTGTGCTGCAGCATGAGCAGTCTCCTCTTGAGGATGCGGAATGTGGGGGAGGCGCCGGCCAACGCCGGCGAGGGAGCGGTGGAAACACCCAGCTTCACCAGCAAGCGCCCGTAATCGCGGGGAGCGTGGCGCTCGTCCGCGAGCACGGCGGCATCGCAGGCGACTTCACGCGCCAGGCTGTATTCGCGTGCCGCGAGGTGTGCGACGGGATGGAAGAAGAACAGGTGCTGCGCCAGTGCCGGCATCCACGCCCACCACAGGTCGCGTCGCTGCAGGTGGGCCAGTTCGTGATGCAGCGACATGCGCAGGTCGTCTGCATTCATGCGTTGCAGGGCGGCAGCGGGCAACATCAGCACCGGCCGCCACGGCCGCGCGAGCTGCGGCGAGTCGATGTCGTCGCTGACCTGCAACATCGGCAAGACCGGGATGCCGAGATGACGGCCCAGCGCGTGGTACTCCTCGCGTACGTGGCGATCCCGGCACGGCCGCGCGCGCGCGATCTGGCGCCGCAGTTGCCACGCCTGGCGCATCGTGTTGGCCAGCATCACGGCTACGCCGGCCAGCCATGCCACCAGCAGCAGTACCCCGGCATCGAGGGAGGTCTCCTGCGTCGATGCCGTCGGCGACGTGACGGTCACCGCCGGTCCCGCCGCCGTGAAGGCAGGCGAGGCGTCTCCCGCGGCCGCCATCGCCATCTGGGCTGCCACGGGCTCCGCCGGCAGCAAGGGCAGCGCAACGGGGGCATGCCACACCAGCCCCACCACCATCTGCGCGGCCACCAGCCACCACAGCCAGGCCCGTGTGCGCGCATCCAGGCGCGGCAGGTAGCGGCACAAGGCCCACACCAGGGCGGCAAGCAGCAGCGACTGCATGCCGACGTCGAGCAAGCGGGAAAGCAGGCTGTCCGCCCATGCGACAAGGTCCATGTCAGCCCTCCTTCCGCCGGGACTGCAGGCTCGCGACCATCGCCTCCAGTTCCGCCAGTTCGTCGTCGCTCACCTCGGTGCGCTGGGACATCCACGCCACCAACGGCGACAGCGAGCCCTGCAGCGTCTTCTCGACGAAACTGCCGACCGCATGGCGCATCACTTCATTGGACTGCGCGACCGGCGCGTACCGGTACACGCCCTCCACCTGGCGGCGTCGCAGGTAGGCCTTGGCACGCAGGCGCTCCATCATCGTGAGGACCGTGGAGCGGGCCAGGCCGCGGGTCTCGCCGAACGCGGCCGCCACTTCGCCCACGCTGGCCTCGCCGTGGTCGGACAGGTATTGCAGCAGCGCCAGCTCCTGGTCGCCGATGGACTTGCGGGCCTTGCCGGGCATGGGATCGCCTTGTGACTACAGTTGTCGTCAACATGCCCGTGACGACAACTGTAGTCAACCCTGCCGAAGGTCATTCCCGTGCGCCGGCCGACAGGCGGTCGCGGCTCAAGAAACCGGTGGCCAGGCCGATCCTTGGACAACCCCACCGTGTGCGCGCCCCGCCATGCTCATCATCGTCGGCTTCATCATCGTCACCCTGAGCGTGATCGGCGGCTACCTCGGCTCGCACGGCAAGCTGGGCGCCCTGTGGCAGCCGTTCGAGCTGGTCATCATCGGCGGCGCGGCCCTGGGCGCCTTCATGGCCAGCAATCCGACCAAGGTGGTCAAGGGCACGATCGCGGCCACCCTGTCGGTGTTCAAGGGCGCGAAGTACAAGTCGGCCGACTACCTGGACGTGCTGACGCTGATCCACGAGATGCTCAACAAGGCGCGCCGCGACGGCTTCATGTCGCTGGAAGAGCACATCGAGAACCCGACCAACAGCCCGCTGTTCCAGAAGTACCCCAAGATCCTCGCCGACCACCACCTGCTTGACTTCCTGACCGAATGCCTGCGCCTGATGGTGGGCAGCAACATCGAGCCGCACGAGCTGGAACCGCTGCTGGAGCTGGAGCTGGAAAAGCACCACCACGAGGCGATGGCACCGGCGCACGCACTGCAGAAGATGTCCGACGGCCTGCCCGGTTTCGGCATCGTGGCGGCGGTGCTGGGCATCATCGTGACGATGGGTTCGATCGGCGGCGACATCGCCGCGGTCGGCGCGCATGTCGCGGCGGCACTGGTCGGCACCTTCCTCGGCATCCTGCTCGCCTACGGCTTCGTCTCGCCGCTCGCCGCCGCCATCGAGGCCCAGGTCGAGCAGGACAGCCGCATGTACGAATCGGTGAAGACCGCGCTGCTGGCGTGCCTGCGCGGCTACAACCCGGCCGTGGCACTGGAATTCGCCCGCAAGACGCTGCCGTCCGACGTGCGCCCGCCGTTCGTCGAATTCGAAGCGCATCTCAAGGCCAACAAGTAAGCCACGGCGATGAGCGAGCAACGCCCCACCATCATCGTCCGCCGCATCAAGAAGGTCGCCGGTGGCGGCCATCACGGCGGCTCGTGGAAGGTCGCCTACGCGGACTTCGTGACTGCGATGATGGCGTTCTTCCTGGTGATGTGGCTGATGGGCGCCACCACCAACAAGGAGCGCGCGGCGATCTCGGAATACTTCCGGAACCCCAGCCCGCTGAGCGGCAAGAGCTTTTCGCCCGCGCCCGGCCCCGCCGGTCCCGGTGGCGCCAGCACATCGATGATCAAGCTGGGCGGCACGATGGACCTGCCCAAGGGCGAGAACGACAACCCGTTCGCCAAGCCACCCGGCGATGCGCAGCAGGCGGCCGAAGAGCAGCAGAAGGCGCAGGAAAAGCAGCGCCTGGAAACCCTGATGCAGGCGCTGGAGGAAGCGATCGGCAAGAGCCAGGCACTGGAACCGTTCAAGGACCAGTTGCTGCTGGACCTGACGCCCGAAGGCCTGCGCATCCAGATCGTCGACCAGCAGAACCGGCCGATGTTCGACCTCGGCGGCACGGTGCTGAAGTCCTACACGCAGACGATCCTGGCCGAGCTGGCCGGCTTCATCAACCAGGTGCCGAACCACGTCAGCATCACCGGGCACACCGATACCACGCAGTACACGTCCAATCGCGGTTACACCAACTGGGAGCTCAGCGCCGAGCGTGCCAATGCCGCGCGGCGCGCGCTGGTGGCCGGCGGCATGCACGAGGACAAGGTGTCGCGCGTGGTCGGGCTGTCGTCGTCCGTGCTGTTCGACAAGCAGAACCCGCAGAACCCGATCAACCGCCGCATCAGCATCGTGGTGATGACGAAGGCGGCGGAGCAGGCAATGCAGGGCGAAGGCGGAATGCTGACACCCGGCGCGCCGCTGCCGGACGCGGATACCGCGATGCCGGAACGCACGGCCAGCATCACGCCTCCACCCGCACCGCAGGTAGCCGTCGCGTCCGCACGCCCCTGACGCGCATGCGTGATCCCGGCAGGGGCGGCACTCGCATCTGCCCGCCCACCATGATTGCGGCGGTCATGCGTCTCCTTCCCGCACGATTGCCGGGCCTTTCAGTTCCAGCGTGTTGCCGTCGGGATCGTTGAAATAGAGCGACGGTCCCTCGCCTTCAGCGCCGAAGTTGGTGTCCGCCGGCCCGGCGGGCGTGATGTCGAAGCGCGCGAGGTGCTCGACCAGTGCGGCCTCGTCGAACGGTTCAATGCGCAGGCAGAGATGATCGACGTTGCGCCCCTCGCCGCCAGCCGGCGCGCCGCCGCGCGCACCCAGCTTCCCGTCCACGCTCACCAGATCGATCATCGATGCACCCGCGCGCAGGTGCACCAGCCCCAGATGTCCACGTTGCCGTTCCACGCCGCAGCCCAGGACGTCGCGGTAGAACGCGATGCTGCGCGCGAGGTCGCTCACGCGCAGGACAAGATGATCGATTCGCTGGACATCGAAGGGACGCGGCATCGTCGGGCTCCCGGGTAGTTGCAGACGCGACGATCCGCGCGCCGGGATTTCGACACGCGGTGCGGCATCGTGGCGTTGACGCAGCTGAACGGAGCGCGCACAATCCGCGCCGATCAGCCAGCACCGAGTTGCTTCGTCGAAGTTCTCAC
Organism: Pseudoxanthomonas sp. 97-1-1; assembly: GCF_057773125.1. NCBI lineage: Bacteria > Pseudomonadati > Pseudomonadota > Gammaproteobacteria > Lysobacterales > Lysobacteraceae > Pseudoxanthomonas > Pseudoxanthomonas sp. 97-1-1. The sequence goes on from NZ_JBYMTJ010000005.1 coordinate 123,003, forward strand.
CGCCAGCGGAATGCGCCCTTCGGGCCCCCACCCGCTCCGAGAACTCGATGAAACCTTTGACCCTGGCGATCCTGTCGGCGTTGTCCGCCGGCGCGCACGCGGCCGAGACCGCACCTTCCGATACTCCCGCTCCCGCCGCCGCACCGCTGGCGACCACGCCGGAGTACCTCAAGCCCACCACCCTGGACACGCTGAAAGTCGTGGGCCAGCGCCTGTTCCCGTACCAGGAAGGCATGGTGCTCAACGAGCGCTACATCGACGAGCAGGCCAAGGGCAACGGCGACATCGGCACGTTGCTGCGGATCAATCCGAATGTGCAGTTCGACGATACGGCGATGACGTCCCGCAACATGGGCGAGATCCGACCTGCCGACATCAGCGTCAACGGCGGTTTGTACTACCAGAATGCGTTCCAGCTGGACGGCGCCAACTTCACCAACGACTTGGACCCGGCCAGCAACAATCCCAACCACTTTGCCGATCCACCCAGCCATACCCAGGGCCTGGCCGTGGACGCCAGCCTGATCGGAAGCCTTACCGTGTACGACAGCAACGTACCTGCGAGCTTCGGCGGCTTCAATGGTGGGGTGATCGTGGCCGAGAGCCGCAAAGCGGATGATGAGTTCGGCGGCAAAGTGACATACCGCATGACGCGTTCTGCATGGAACAAAGCGTACGTCCGCGACGACTACCAGCAGACCTTCGAAGACTCGGCCACGGCAGCCAACCAGCCCCAATACGACAAATACCAGCTGGGCCTGATGTTGGAGGGCAGGACGCAATCCGGCATCGGCCTGATCGGTAACATCAGCCGCACGCGATCGGTGATTCCCTTGCGCGGCCAAACCGGCGGCGTGCCGTCCGAGCACGATGACGCCATCAAGGATCAGGAACGCGAGAACACCAGCATCAGCCTGCGTGCCGATTGGCACAACGGCGGCGGACTGGCCTTGGAAGGAAACTTCACCTATGCCCCCACGCGCGAGCGCTACTTCATCCAGAATGCGAAGGATTCCTGGTTCGACCTGGAACAGGGTGGCCCACTGATCAGCCTGCGCGCAACGCTCGACCGCGGCGCCTGGACGCTGAAGAACACCCTGAGTTACAGCGACCTCGATGATTCGCGCGTCAGCGACGGCGACTACTGGTTCAGTTGGCGCTGGTCCGAAGACAAGAACTGGGGCACCAGCACCACGGGCCTGAGTACCGAAGGCAACTGGGGCAACGTCGAGCAGACCAATCGCAGCGTGGGCTACAAGCTTGAAGTGGACCGTGATCCCTTTGCCTTCGGCAGGATGGAGCATCGCCTTCAGTTCGGCGTGGAGGCCTCCGACCGCAAGGCAACATACCAGCGCCTTCGCGACTTCACCTCCTACATTACGCCAGCCGCCACCACCACCTGCGTAGATGCCACCGGTGCGACCGACAGCGTTGCCTGCTCGCTGTCACCCGTACCCTTCTACAGTGGCCGCGGCCAGTATCTGACGCGCAAGACCATCTATCTGGCAGGCTATTTCGAGGCCAAGTCCACCGATTGGGCAGCCTTCCTGCACGACGATATCCGCATGGGCAACTGGAGCTTCCGCCCCGGCATACGCGTGGATGGCAGCAACATGGTCGCTGACACCACCGTCGCGCCGCGATTCGCGATGTCTTGGGACATCCTTGGCGACCGGAAGTCCCTGCTTACCGCAGGCGCCAACCGCTACTACGGTCGCAACCTGTTCGCATACAAGCTGCGCGACGGACGCGATGGCCTGACGCTGGTGCAGACCCGGACCGGCACGGGCGCCAATCGCCTGATCTGGGGCACGCCCGTGCAGACGCTGAACGCGACGCGCTACGCGGAGATCGACACGCCCTACAGCGACGAACTCTCTCTGGGCTTCAATCAGGTACTTGGCAACTACGATGTCAACGCCAAGTACGTCAATCGACAGTACGAAGACGAAGTCATGCGGGTCTACCTGCCCAGCGACGACACCACTGGAAATTACGCCGCGCGCGTCTACGAGTACCAGAACGTCGGTCGCGCGCGCAGCGACACTTACACGCTCAGCATCGGCACGCGCTCGCCCTGGTCGTGGGCAGGGAGTACCACGATGGCGCAGTTCGCCTTGGACCGTACCGACACCCGCAGGTCCTACACCGGGGCGTACCAGGACTATTCGACGACCTTCGACAGCCAGGCGTACAACGCCCTGGTCCGGTACGCTGGCGACACCATGCGTCGCTACGAGCTTCCCGCAGACAGCTACAATCGTCCGTGGACGGTGCGTCTCGCCACCCAGACCCGGCTACCCGCATGGGGCTTGCTGTGGAGCAACTTCCTGCGTTATCGCGCGGCCTACCAGAAGCCGACGAAGGTCTCGGAAGAAGCCTATGGCGACGGCTGGATCGACGTATACGAGGACGTCAGCTATTCGAAGAGCTTCGTCTTGGACACGATGCTGGAGTACAGCCTCGACCTGTCCGGTGGACAAGATGCCTACGCGCGGGTCGAGGTGCACAACGTGTTCAACCGTGAAAACCGGATTAACGGGGAAGACTACGATCCAGGGCGCACGTTCTGGCTGGAGCTGGGCTACAGGTTCTAGCCGTGCAGACGACACGCCCTGGCATTGCTCTTCTTCTGTTCCTGCCCTTGCCCGTCATGTGGCTGTGCGTAGGGATGGCGCAGACCCGTATCGAGCCCTCCGCGGCTCCACCACAACAAAGCCTCGCCGAATGCCGCCAGCGCATCGCCATCAGCGCACCCCGCATCGACGCCGATTGCCTGCGCCGCATCTACGCACTGCCGATCAACGAATGGCCTGCCCCCACGGTCGACGCAGGCGCGTCGTGGCAGGAGCTCGCGCCGCTGCCTGACGTGCCGCCGGCGCCTGCGGACAACCCGCAGACGCCGGACAAGATCGCGCTGGGCAAGCGGCTGTTCGAAGACCCGCGACTCTCGCGCAGCGGACAGATCGCGTGCGCGAGCTGCCACGACCGGCAACTGGGCTGGGGCGATGGACGCAGCGTGTCGTTTGGGCACGATCGGCAGGCGGGAAAACGCAACGCGATGAACGTGTCGATGGCCGCCTTCTCCACCCCGCTGTTCTGGGATGGTCGCGCCGCAACGCTGGAGGCGCAGGCACTGCATCCGATCCAGGATTCCGCGGAGATGGCCTTCGCTCCCCGCGAACTGGAGAAGCGTCTCAACCGGGAAACCGACTACCCCGCCGCGTTCGCGCGCGTGTTCGGCGAAAGGAAGGTCACCATGCCCCGGGTGGCGCAGGCGCTGGCCAGCTACCAGCGCAGCCTGGTGCCCCGCTTCAACCGCTTCGACCGCTTCCTGGAAGGTCGGCGTGATGTACTGACGGACCAGCAGCTGTGGGGGCTGCATCTGTTCCGCACGCAGGCACGCTGCATGAACTGCCACAGTGGCCCTGCACTGACGGACAACCGTTTCCATAATCTCGGACTGCACTTCCGTGGTCGTCCGAAAGAGGATCTGGGGCGCTACCGGGTGACCGGTGATCCCGCCGACAGCGGCAAGTTCCGCACACCGACTTTGCGTGGCGTGGGGAAGACGGGCCCCTACATGCACAGCGGCGGCTTCATGGAGTTGCGCGGCGTGGTGAACATGTACAACGTCGGCATGCCACGGCCCGCGCGCAAACCTGACCAGCAGGACGACCCGTTGTTCCCGCAGACCGATCCCCTGCTCAAGCCCCTGGACCTGCACAAGACCGAACTCGAGGCGATCACCGAGTTCCTGCAAACGCTCTGACGACACTCAGCGCGCGTCGTGATCGCCCTGTTCCGGGCCGCGGCCGGGACGCCCCAGCGACTGCAGCACGTCATCCGCCACCGTGCGCAGGTGCAGGTCCTGCTGCGGGAAGGGGATCTCGATACCCGCCGCTTCCAGCGCGGCGTGCAGGCGCGTCATCAACTCGCTGCGGAGGGTCGACCAGTTGTCGAAGTCGTGTGTCCATGCCCGGATCGCGAAGTCCAGCGAACTGGTACCGAACCCGGTGAACAGCACGGCGGGTGCGGGATCGTCCGCGATGCCCTGCGTCGCGCGCGTGGTTTCCTGCAACAGCTGCACCACCCGCGTGACATCCGTTCCGTAGGCGACGCCCAGGTCGATGTCGATGCGCCGGGTGGGATCGTTCAATGTCCAGTTGGTCAGCTTGTCGGACAACAGCATGCCGTTGGGAACCACCACGTCGGCGCCATCGAAGGTGCGCACCGTGGTCGCGCGCATGCCGATGTTGCGCACGCGGCCCGCCGTGCCGCTGATGTCCACCACGTCGCCCGGCTGTACCGGGCGCTCGAACATGAGGATCAGGCCGGAGACGAAGTTCTTCACCACGTCCTGCAGGCCCAGTCCGATGCCCACGCCGAGCGCACCGAACAGGAACGCCAGCTGGCCCATCTTGAAACCGGCCGCCGAGAGCGCCGCCAGCAGGCCGAGCAGCAGCAGCGCGTAGTAGCTCAGCGAAGCCACGCTGTTGTCCACGCCGCGTGGCAACGACATGCGCGGCAGCACTTCTTCCCGCAGCAGGGCGCGCAGCGTTCTCGCGGTCCAGACCGCCAGCACCACGCCGATGCAGAACACCAGTATGTGGCCGAGGCTGATCGACAGCTCGCCGTACTCGAACCGGTGCGTCACGATCGTCTTCGTCAGGTCGTATACCGGCCGGAAGATGCGGAAGCGGTTCATCGTGTAGATGATCCAGCCGATCACCGCCGCCACGCGCGCCCACCGTGCCAGCGATTCCAGCACGTTGCCGCCATGCCGGCGCATCAGCCACAGCCGCCTGACCTCGCGGCGCGTACCTAGCCGGCGCAGCAACGTCTCGAACACCGTGACCGCCGCGTACAGCACCAGGGCGAAGTAGCCGCTCTCGATGATGCCCGAGGCCAGCATTTCCGCCAGCGACACATTGCCCAGCACGTTGGCCCCGATCGAGACGACCAGCACCACCACGCCACCCCAGGCCAGCGCATGCACCAGCCGACCCGCCCGTCCCGCCCCCCCCGCGAACTGCTGCCCGCGGGAACGCCATAGCAGCCACCCCGTCGCCAGCAGCGCCAATGTCGCCAGCCCCAGGTAGTACATGCGGTAGAGATAGTCGCTGGCCATCAGCAGTACGGACAGCCGCTGCAACAGATAGAACCCGGTGGCCAGGTACGGCCACGGGCCGAGCAGGCGCCGTCCCTGCTGCGGCATCAGGCGCAGCACCGGCACCAGGGCGACGAGCATGGCGATCTGGTGCAGGAACAGCGGCGCGTTTGGCTCCAGCAGCAGCGTGCCGATCATCGAGAGCAACAGCCAGGTGGAGAACGGCCGGCGGATCACGCGCGACTCGGCATCGGTCGCCAGGACCGACGTCGGGTCCACGCCCTCGCGACGATGGCGCCACGCCACCCACAGCAGCACGACCAGCAGCAGCACCTGCAGGATGTGCAGCAGCCGCTGGTTGCCCACGTCCGCCGCCGCGTACTGGGCGACGAAGCTGTTTTCCGACTGGATGTCGCGGCCGAGCTTGTCCGTCACGTCCTGGCGCAGCGTCGTGGTGCCTTGCACGCGCCACAGTGGCGGCGCATCGAGCCGCAACAGCCGACGGTCCGCATACGCGATGGCTTCTTCGACCGACCGCTGGCCGGACTGGATGCGCGCAGCCAGCAGGTTGGCGCGACGACCCAATCCGATCTGCTCGGCGAGCGGCGAAGAAAGCGACTGCTCGGCCTGCTGCAGGCGATCGGCGACGGCGTCGACGCGCATGCGCAGGGCCTCCGGCGTGCTCCCGGGCACCATCGCCTCGCGCGTGAGGTCCCAGTCCGCGCGCCGCAGCGCAAGCTCCGAGGCGTCCTGCGCATAAGGCCCCACCAGCGCCTGCATGTCGGCACGCCAGCGCGCGTATTGCCGCGCATCGAACTTCCAGTGCCGCTCCATGCTTTCCAGTCGCAACACCGGCAGCGAGCGCAACTCGCCATAACGGAACAGGCGGGTCTTCTGGTCCACGGACTGCTCGATCGCGGCCAGCCGCGGCACCAGCCGGCCCAGCGGATCCACGTTGGCTGCGCGCAGCGTCACTTCTTCTGCGTAACGTTCGTCCGCATCGGCGCGCCCCGGAATGTCGGCCAGTGCGATGGCCTCCGGCGCCTTGGGCTTGGCGGGGGACAGCAGGGTGGTCGCATCCTGCGCAGCCGCGAACGCCGGCAGCAGGCAGCACAGGCAAGCCAGCAACAGGCGCATCACGGGCATGATCGCTCCAGGCAACATGGCGCTCGCTTCAAGGTGGAGCCGGCCCCGATGGCCGGCGACGACGGCCGCAGTCTAACCCGCGCGCCGTCGTGGCCATGGTCAACGATGGCTCAGAACGCGTCGCTGCCCGGGCGGATCTCGACCCCCATCACCGCGGCCAGTTGCTGCATGCCTTCGTCGTCGCGGCGCAGTGCCATCCAGCCCGCGTACGCATCCCCGCCGGTGTTCCAGTTCCACAAGGTGTAGCCGTGCTCGCGCAGGCGGTCGTGGGCGGTGGCCATGAGCGCGGGCACGTCGGTATCGTCCAGGAAGTCCTCGTCGCTGGTGTCGCCGCCCCAGTCGATCTCGATGGCGTAACGCGCGGCGAGCTGGTTGACGCAGTCGATGAAGGACTCCGCATCCTTCCAGTCCACGTAGAAACCGGAGGTCCAGTCGATGGCGTCCTTCAGCGTCCACAACACCTGGTCGGGTTCGACGCCTTCGTCGCCACCCGCTTCGCGGTAGGCCGCGAACTGCCGCAATGCGGTTTCCTCGTCGCCGGGGTTGATCAGGACCAGCAGGTTCCACACCAGTGCTTCGGTGTCGTCCAGGTCCATGTCGTCCTCGTCATCGAAGGCATGGCGGAAGTTGTCGTCGGGGTCGAATTCGTGGTCGGGCGATGACATCGGCGTCGGATGAGGGAAGTTGGTGCACAGCATGCCGCGCCGGCCGCGCCCGGGGAAGCGGTGCCGCACCGTGCAGGACATTAAGACCGCGTGATGCATCCAGTCGGGTGAGCGCGTCGTAAGGAACTGCGTGTCCGCAACGCAGGACACCTCTTCCCACTCCTGGAGCACATCATGAAGTACACCTTCCTGTCCGTCGTCCTGACGGCCACTCTCGCCGCCACGGCCTGTTCGCCGAAGACCGCCGATGCCGAAGCAGGTGCCGCGCCGATGCCGGTACCCGAAGCCGCTGCGGACGTGACGGCCGATATGGCCGCGCCCGCTGCCGAACAGAACGATGTGGTGGATCTCGCCATCGGTTCGCCCGACCACAGCACGCTGGTCAGCGCGGTGCAGGCGGCGGGCCTGGTCGACACGCTGAAGGGCGCGGGTCCGTTCACGGTCTTCGCCCCCGTCAATGCCGCCTTCGACGCGCTGCCCGCAGGCACCGTCGACACCCTGCTGAAGCCCGAAAGCAAGGGCGACCTCACCACCGTGCTGACCTACCACGTGGTGGCCGGCAATATGGATGCCGCCGCGCTGACGCAGCAGATCGAAGCGGGCGGCGGCACCGCCACGCTGAAGACCGTGCAGGGCGGCGAACTGAAGGCGCAGTTGGCCGATGGCGGCGTCACCCTCACCGATGCGAAGGGCAACACGGCCAAGGTCACGACCGCCGATCTGAAGGCCACCAACGGCGTGATCCACGTGGTCGACAAGGTGCTGATGCCGTAATTCCTCGACGGCGGCACCGCCGGGCGCGGCCGTGGTGGGCCGCCCCGGCGTTTTTGTCACCGGCACGGCCAGGGTCTATCGTGGCGGAGCCGGCCCGCACGCCGGCCTGCCGGGGAGGCCGCGCCATGTTCAACCCCCGTCCCGTGGTGCAGCGGTTGGCGATCGGCCACGGCCATGCCTGCGTGGTCATCGACGATGCACTGCTCGCACCGGACCGCCTGCCCGCCTACGCGGAGGCCTACCGCGAGGATTTCCAGCCGGCACCGGCATCCGTGTTTCCTGGTGCGCAGCTGCGCATGCCGGAGGAATTCATCCACCTGCTGCACGACGTGTTCCGCGAGCACGCGCGCCGCGCGCTCGGCGCACGCCGCGTGCTGTTCAGCGCGGGCCGGCTGTCATTGCTGAAGTCGCCGCCGGCCACGCTTCCCCCGGCGCACTGGATCCCCCGGCGCGTGCGTACGTTCGAAGCGGACCAGTGCGCCGCCATGGCCGAACTGTTCCTCTTCCAGGACCCCGGGCTGGGTGGCCTGCAGTTCTTCCTGCCACGCATCTCGCCGCAGCAAGTGGAGCAGATGGAGCACGATGCCGATGCATTGCCACCGGAAGAATTCGCGCAGCGTTACGCCCTGCCGGCGGGCTATCCGGACGGTTCGAATGCGTGGTTCACCCATGTACTCACCGTGCCGGCGAAATGGAACCGGCTGGTCTTCCATGACGGCGCTGCGTTCCATGCCCCGGCCGTCCCCCATCCCGGGCAGCTGCGCGCCGACCCGCGATCCGGAAGGCTGACCCTGCAGGCCACGCTCAGCTGCAGCCGCAACCGCGTGGCCTGGTAGCCGCCGCGCTTCGGTTATCCTTCCGCCTCCCATCCGCACGACGCATTCCCATGTCCGACACGCCTCCCGACCACCTGGCCTCCGACCCGCGCAGCCCGTTCTACAACGCCGAGGCGATGGATCGCGGCGTCGGCATCCGCTTCAACGGCGTGGAGCGCGACAACGTGGAGGAGTACTGCATCAGCGAAGGCTGGGTGCGCGTCCCCGTGGGCAAGTCGAAGGACCGCCGCGGCAACCCGATGACGATGAAGGTCAAGGGCACGGTGGAGGCATGGTTCCGTTCGCCCGCCGGCGAATGAACGTGGCGGCGCCGTCGCGCGCGGCTTGAACGTCGCCGGTCGGCGCACCGTGGCACAATCCCTGCCTGCATGGCACGCCGGGAGGGCGCATGAAGTTCCTGTTGATGGTCTACACGGATGACCAGTTGCTCGATGCGCTGCCCGCCGGCGCGTTCGACCAGATGATGCATGGCTGCATCACCCACGCCGACGAGTTGAAGGCGCAGGGCACGCTGATGGAATCGCAACAGCTGGAACACGGGAGCACCGCGCGCACGGTGCGCGTCCGCGATGGCAAGACCAGCATCGTCGACGGCCCCTTCGCCGAGACGAAGGAGATCCTGGGTGGCTACAACCTCATCGAAGCCGACAGCATCGATGAAGCGGTGAAGATCGCGCAGGAATTCCCGTGGATCGGCACCGGCAGCATCGAGGTGCGGCCGGTGCGCGACTTCGACGCGGTACGTCGGCGCGTGGGCGCCTGACCCGCGCCTACTTCGCCTTCGCGCCGCCCAGGTGGCGCGAAAGGAAGTCCAGCAGCCTCGTGTAGTAGGTACGCTGGTTGGCTTCGGCGTAGAAGCCGTGGCCTTCGGTACGCACGTACAGGGTTTCCACCGGCACCCCTGCGGCCTTGAGCGCTTTCTCCATGCGCTCGCTGTGGGCCTGCGGCGCGATTTCGTCCTTGCCGCCCGCCGCCAGGAAGACCGGCACCCGGATGCGCGATGCCAGCGCGGTGGGTGAGACGTCCACCAGACGCGCACGGTCGTCACCCACCCAGTCGTCCATGTAGGTGCCCATCCAGCGCGCGCTGCGCGACTTCTGCTTGTGCATCAGCTCCAGGTCGTAGACGCCGACGTAGCCGGCGGCGCAGCGGTAGAGGTCCGGTTCCTTCGCCACACCCATCAGGGCCGCGTAACCGCCATAGCTGGCGCCGTACAGGCAGATGCGCTGCGGGTCGGCGATCTTCTGCTCGATCGCCCACCGCGTGGCATCGGTGACGTCGTCCTGCATGGCGCGCCCCCACTGCCGCGCGCCGGCCTGCTGGAACGCGCTGCCGTAGTTGCCGGAACCGCGATAGTTCAGTCGCAGCACCGCATAGCCCGCACGCGCCAGCATCTCCGCCTCGTCGTTGAACTCCCAGCCGTCGAAGACGCCGAACGGACCGCCATGCGGCATCACCACCAGCGGCAACGGCGCGGCGTGCTGCCCGCGCGGCCGGGTGAGGTAGCCATGCAGGGGGAGTCCGTCACGCGCCCGGAGTGTCACCAGTTCACTCGGCGCCACGTTCGCGGGGTCCAGCCAACTGCGCCGGCTGAAGACCAGGTTCGCCGAGTTGTTCGTCGTATCGAAAAGGAAGAAGTCGCCCGGACTGGTATCGCTCCATGCATGGACGATCTTCAGCCGGCCATCGCGCGTGCCCGACGTGATCTCGATCGACGCGCCGGGGAACGAGCGCTCCAGCTTGCGGTACAGGCGCGCGGTGGTGGATGCCTCGTCGAAGAACGCGGTGCGCAGCTTCTCGTGCATGAAGAAACTGCCGACCGGCGTGCGGCCATCGTCCGCATAGATGATGTCGTGCGGATCGACCACCGCGTCGCGCATCACCTGGGTGCGTCCACCGTTGGTGGTGTCCAGCGCCACGATGGCATCGGGCCCCTGCGCCTGTTGCACCTGCAGGTAAGCGGTGCGCCCGTCGGTCGAGAGACCGAGCGGCCACTCCACGTGCCCGCTCTTGCCTTCATCGTTCACCAGCGTCCACGGCGAATCATCGTCCGCCCGATGGTAGAGCTTGCTGATGTTGTCGTCGCCGGACCCGATCGCGAACCGCACCCGGCGGGCAGGGTCGACGACGAAGCGCGCGTTCCGCACGGGCGCGGTCGCCACCGTGTCGAGGTCGCCACTGAAGACATCGAGCATTTCCACCCGCGTGCTCGGGGACGAGGTGTCCAGCGCGTACATCCCCACCAGCACCTTGCGCGACTGATCCGGCAAGGTGTCGATCAGATAGGCGGCCCGCGGCTGCAGCTCCGTGCCCTCCAGCCCGTAGCGGGCAAAGATCTGGCGCCGCGCGCTGCCATCGGCGTTGGTCGCGTACAGCTCGCCGGTCGCATACGGCTGGTCGCGCGAGCCGTACTTCTTCGCCACCGAGACGACGACGCGCTCGTCGCTGACCCACCACACGCCATTGATCACACTGTCACGGCCGGCACTGACCTTGGAGGTGACCTGCTTGTCGCTGCGCCGGATGACGGCCAGGATGGTCTGGTCCTCCAGCGGCACCGTCATCGCGTAGTACTCGCCCGTCGGCGAGATCTTCAGGGTTTCCAGTACGTCCTTTTTCAGGAACGGCTCAAGCTCGACCTGCGCATGCGCCAAGGGCGCCAGCAGACACCCCAGCAGGATGCCCGCACTGCGTACTCCCCACTCCATGGACGCCTCCCGTGGCATCACGTGTCCCCGCGCGGATTAAAGCGCAGCGGCACGGTGAGGGACAAGCGCACGCGGTCACGGCATTGCGAAGCGGGCCTCAACGCGCCAGCGCCGGCTCCTGCGCCCGCTCGATGGCGGGCGCCTGCACGAGGGAGGCGGCCTCCAGCCGCTGCTGCCCGGCCTGCAGCCAGGCCTGCCCGGCCGCCCCTTGCAGTCCGTCGCGCGAGATGCGTTCGATCGCCGCGCCATCCCCGCGCTTCGCCGCGTCGAGCAACGGTCCGACCATGTCGCCTGCACGGGCAGGCACTGCGGTGTCCGAACGGGTCTGCGGCACCGGGCCGATCTCGACTGGTCGCCAGGCCAGTTCGCGCGCCAGCGCTTCGTTGCGTGGCTGCGCATCCAGGCAGTCGATCCTGCACAGGGCTCCAGGCGCGAGTTCCTCCTGCATGCCGCGCGCGCCCGCCTTGTCGTAGATCGAGGTGCGATAGAAGAACTGGTGCTCTTCGGAGCGATGGATGACGTTGCGCGCCGGATCGGTCGGCTCTTCGCGCTTCTCCAGATAGGGCGTGTCGCTGAGTGCGTTGAGGTAATCGATCATCAGGTTGCCGCTGCGGATGCCGATGCCGTCCTGGGAATAGCCGCCGCCGATGTCGCTGTGCGCACCTGCCACGGTGACGTTGAGGAAGCGCCCACCGTCGGTCACCCCGGGATCCATCACACGCGTGGACTGGAACAAATTGCGCCGCTCGTCGTCGGCCGTGATCTGGAAGCCCGACACCACGGACGGCGGCAGGCGGCGGTCGTGGTCGCGCGGCTCGCCCGTGCCAACCGGATCGAACAGGCCGACGGCCTGGATGACGGTGCCGGGTTCGCGCAGATTGGGACGCGTGGGCTCGAGCCTTTCGATGTGACCGTTACGGTCGCGCACGACGTCCATGCCCCTCGGATCCTGGATGCCCCGCTCCTCCACCAGGCGCGTGAAGCCCGCCGCCTGCTCGGCACCACGGCTGAATCCGATGGCGGCGATGCGGATGTCGGCACCGGGATTGTCCCGCAGCCAAGCCGAGGCCTGCTGGATGAACTGGAAGTACATTTCCTCCATGCGGGCTTCGTAAGTGCCGCCGGTTGCCTGGTCGATGACACCGCCCAGTCCGCCCTGCGTACCCGGGCCTTCGACGTATCCGAAGCCGATCGCCGGATCCTTTGCCTGCTCAAGCTGTTTCGCGATGCGGGCCACGTTGGTGTGGTTCTCCGGCGCATCCTTGTACATGCTGTTGCCGGTGCCGTCGAAGGCAGCGACGAACAGCCGATGGTCCGGCGCATCGCCGTCGCGGAGCAACGGCGCCGAGAAGCTCGCGAGTTGCCTGCTGGCGTCCGGGAACGTCGCCAGATCCGATGCCATCGCCGGTACCGTGCTTACACCATCAGGATGCCGTTCGCCGCCCATGCTCCACTCCCTGGAGGTGTGTCAGTAGGTTTTCGTCCAGGCCAGGATCAGATCGTCGCGGAAGCCGCTGTACTTGTTGCCCGGCACCTGCAATGTCTTCGTTGGCACGAAGGCGCGCATGTAGACATTGATGGTGCGATCGTTCACTTCAAGGATGATGTCCGGATCGCCCAGATCTCCATAGATCTCGTCGCGCGGCACGTTGTGCAGCACGACGCGGTCCTTGAAGATCTCACCGATATCGACTTCGGCTTCATGCGGCACGCCATCCTTAGAGCGCCATTGCACTTTCGCCGGCGCCGGAAAATTGCGCCTGGCGATGTGCCCCGCACTGAGAAGCTTCTCGTGACTTGCGCGATAGGACGAAATGGGAGGGCTTACCTCGTCGTCGTGGTCAACGCCATGGACGAAACCGCTGTATACGATCTTGCAGCCGATGGTGTCGAAACAGTGCGCGCCGAAGTTGTGCTGGAAGAACTTCAAGGGCCACTCCGACGCAGCCGTGTCGCCAGCCCTCGTTTCCCCCAAACCCGATTCCTGCGTCATCGCCATGCCCTGGCATCCTGCGGTTGAGACGATCATCGCCGATACCAGCGCCAGCGATCGCGCATGGCCCGAAGAACGTCCGTGGAGTGTCGGCCTCCTGCCCTGCATTCGTGCACCTCTCGCGTCATGCGTCGGCTCTTCTGTACTTCAGATGTGTCGCCTGCGCAAGCTTTCGCATTCAAATCAGCACACGTCACCGGCTACATTCATGTACTTCAATCTCCGGGCATCTTGCCTTCGTCCATGTGCACGACTTCCCACAGGTGGCCATCGATGTCCTGGAAGCCGCGCTGGTACATGAAGCCGTAGTCCTTCGCCTCGATGGGTTCGCTGCCGCCGGCGGCCAGTGCCTTGCCCACCATGTCGTCGACGGCGGCACGACTGTCGGCGGACAGGCACAGGATCACTTCGGTGTGGGTGCGCGCATCGCAGATCGTCTTGCGCGTGAAGCCCTGGAAGAACGGCTCCACTAGCAACATCACATGGATGGTGTCGCTGATGACGAGGCAGGCAGCATCCTCGTTGGTGAACTGCGGATTGGTCGGATAACCCAGCGCATTGAAGAAGGCCCTGGATGCGGCCAGGTCGCGCACGGGAAGATTGACGAAGATCTGGGTGCTCATGGCGGTTGCCTCAACGGTGGGTGGATGCCTGGATCTGCGCGGCCAGGCGCGCTTCCTGCTCGCGCAGTTCCGGCGTCAGTGCGTCGCCGAAATCATCGGCCTCGAACACCGGGCGCACCTCGATCTCCGTGCCGCCGTCGAACGGTGCGCGCTTGATCCACTCGATCGCCTCGTCGAGGCTGCGCACCTGCCAGAGCCAGAAGCCGGCGACCAGCTCCTTCGTTTCACCGAAGGGCCCATCGATGACGCTGCGTTGCCTGCCCTCGAAGCGCACCCGCGCGCCTCGCGAGGACGGATGCAGCCCTTCACCCGCCAGCATGATGCCGGCCTTCACCAGCGCTTCGTTGAACCTGCCCATCTCGGCCAGCAGCTCGGTGCCGGGCATTTCGCCGGCTTCGGACGCGGGGCTGGCCTTCACGATGACCATGACTTTCATTGAGGATCTCCTGTCACGCGGTCGGGACCTTCCGCCGCTTTCAGGGGGACGACGAACGGGCGTGGCGCGGATCGACACGATCCTGCGCGACCGACGGCGGCGGGTCGGGGCGCGTCCTACTGGAGACGCAGCTTCAGGTCGCGGCGGCCCTGCGCCTCGTTGCCGCTGTAGTCGCGCGCGGTGATGCGCAGCAGGTAGTCGCCCGCCGGCAGTTCGCCCGCCTGCCACGTGCCTTCGCCCCAGGCGCCATCGCGCACGGTGTTGGTCACGCTGTACTTGAACCGTGTCACGGCGCTGCCATGCACGGTGATGCCGCTACCTGGTGCGTAGGCGACCTGCACCGCGTCATCGGACGGCAGGCGCTGGAAGTCCAGCGTCATGCGCGGCGCCTCGAAGCCGGCGACGGGCGTGCCGTCGTCATGCAGCACCTGGTAGCCCAGCGCATACAGGCCGAGGCGGCGCCGCGGGAGGTTGCGGTCCACCTGGTCCCACGCGTCCACCACGATACGCACGCCCTGCAATGCGCGCGGCACCAGCACGTGATCTTCCTGGCGCTGGTCGATGGGCTGGTCGAGCGTATCAAACAACGCGACGTCGTCGATGCGCGGCGGATAGGCATCGGTGAAACCGGTGAAACCGAGTGCGATGGCGTTGCGTTCGTAGCCCGATGGCCCGATCGACAGGTGCACGTGCGCCATGCGGTTGATCGTTCCCAGCGCATCGCCCGCCTCGAAGCGCGTGCCGCGGCGCACCCGGATGCGACTGGGATCGCCGCTGAGATCCCGCAGCAGTTGGAAGCGGGCCGGATCCAGCAGGTCGCCGCGCGGTGTGCGGCCGACGCGCATGTGGATGTAGTCCAGCGGGCCCACGCCGAGTCCTTCGCCCAGGCCATCGAAACCCCACGCCGCGGCCGGACTGCTGACCTTGCCGTCGGCGATGGCCAGCACGGTGGCGCCCACGTCGCCGCGGATGTCGAGTCCGCCGTGCAGATGGTGGCGACTCTCGCCTTCGTAGTCGCCCCGGACTTCGCCCAGCGTACCCACCACCTCGTGCCAGGCGTCCTGCGGCTGCAAGGGCCAGCGGCCCGCGGTATCCGGCAATGGATCGTCCGTCGAAGGCCCCACCGTCGCCGCCATCGGGACGGCGCCCGGTGCGAGTGGCGTGATGCGGTGCACGCGATGGCTTCCCGCATCGGTGAAGTGCACATCGCCGGAAGCATCGACAGCCAGGCCGGCGGTGCGCGACAGGCGCTGGTCCGGCACATGCCCCGCCAACGCATGCCAGCGACCGTCGCGCATCACCTGCATGACGCGCCCGCTGTACATCTCGCCGACGTACAACTGGCCATCGCGCGTCAACGCCAGGCTCAAGGGCCGACGCGGGCCGGCCAGCGCCGACAGGTCCTGCTGCATCGGCAACGTGCTGACGCCACCCTGCGGCGCGATCCGGCGGATGGCATTGTTGCGGAGATCGGCGACCCAGGCCACGCCGGTCGCATCGACCGCGATGCCGGTCGGCGTGTCGAACCGCGCCTCCGTTCCCGAACCATCGAGGAATCCGGGATGTTCTCCGCCCGCCAGCGTGGTGACGTCGCCTTCGCGCGAGATCAGCCGGATGCGGTCGTTGTAGGTGTCGGCCACATAGATGCGACCGCTGCCGTCCACTGCCACGCCGATGGGGCCATTGAACTGCGCCTGCCTCGCAGGCCCATCGCGGTATCCCGCCTCGCCCGTGCCCGCGACCGTGGTCACCACGCCCTGCGGCGTGATCCTGCGGATGGCGTGGTTGCCGGTATCCGCCACATAGAGATTGCCGTCACCGTCGCGCGCCAACGCCGACGGTGTGTGGAAGGCGGCGGCCGGACCGGTGCCGTCGGCGAACCCCTCGCGCCCGCCTGCCAGCGTGGTGACCGTGCCGTCGGCCGCAATGCGGCGGATGCGGTTGTTGTCGCCCGCATCGGCGACATAACGGGTGCCGTCCTCCATCACCACGATGCCCCAGGGGTCATCGAAGCGGGCCTGCAACCCCACGCCTTCCCGCAGGCCGCGCACGCCATCGCCCGCCGTCAGCGACAGCTGTCCCGGCCAGCCGAACGGGGTGGCCGGCGGGCCGGCGTCAGGCACCGGAACCGGGAAACGCGGCGTGAACAGGAAGGTGGCGGCGAGGGCGGCGGTGGTAAGCACGACCACCACCCACAGCCAGGCAGTACGACTCATTGCATCAGGACGCCCGAGAAACGACGCCGCATGATGGGGATTCGACGCCCGCTTGGGAAGCGCGTCGCGCGGACCTACCGGCCCGTCGCCGTCACCTGGCAAGGCACGACGAACGTGACCCGTCCTCCGGAAGGGAGGGTGGGCACGACCACGCCACCGCTTACCAGGCCGGGTAGCGCTGCTGCGCCCGGACACGCAGCGCCACCGCTGGCACTGCAGGTGATGGAAGTACCGGCCACCGCGCAGCCGAGACCGCCGCCGGACGCATCGCTCACCAGCGCACCGTCCGCGGCGTTGGGGCCTGCGTTCGATACCGTCAGCGTGAAGTTGCGCACCTCGCCACTGAGGGAAGGGCCGGCCGCGGTCGATTTCACCACCGACAGATCGGCCACGCGCCCGGTGTTGGTGACCGTGCAGACGATGGCCTGGCCCGCATGCGCGCTGGTCAGCGTCAGCGTGTTGCCGCTGAGGTTGCCACCGCTGCAACTCCAGGTGCTGGCAGTGTAGGTGCGTGCGTTGCCCGCACCCAGCGTCTCCGCCAGGGTGATGACATTGCCCGGCACCACCTGCACGGCGGTTCCGGTGTCGGTCTCCGATGCATTGTCGGCGGTGGATGAGAGCGTGGCGTTGTTGGCACCGCCGGTCGCCGACAGCACGGCCGTATCGTTGATCGCCGCGTTGACCCACTTCTTGGCCACGGCCAGCGTGGCCGTGGCACTGTTGGTCAGCGTGCAGGTGATGGTCTGGTTGGCGCGGTAGTTCGCGACGGGAACAGTGAGCTGCCGGGTGGTCGTATCGACGGTGGAGGCCACAGCGGCGCCGCTCTGGTCCGTACACGCACCGGTGGTGAGTACGTAGCCGGCGGGAACGCTGGATTCGGTCAGCGTGATCGCAGCCGCGTGATTGGTGACGGGATAGGCCACCGATGCCACCGGCGAATTCTGCACCGTCGTGGTCAGGTTGAAGGCTTGCGACACCGCGTTGCTGGCGGTGATGCCGAAGGTGCCGGTGCCGCCCGCGGACTGCTTGCGCACGATCACGCTGGAACCTTCGAAGCTCCAGCGCAGTTCCAGCTGATCGCCTCCGGTGGGCCCCTGCAACCCCGCGTTGAAGGTCAGGCTGGTGATGCCGGTGCCGTTGAAGCGGACCGAGCCGCAGGCCGTGCCACGAGCGACCGATGCCGTGTTGCCCGTCCGGCATTCCGCATCGGCTTCGCCCGAGAAGCCGTTACTGGTGTCGCGCACGATGGTGTTGCCGTTCACCAGGAACTGCGGATTGCCGCTGAGCCGCGTCAGCGAGACGGTCCCGCCCTGGGACACCGAGTTGCTCAAGGTCCAGCGCGAGCTGTTGGGATCCGAGCCGATGGCGCCGCCCAGACGATCGATGTGCAGCACCGGGTTGTCCACCGGCTTGCTGAAGGTGACCGTATAGTTCCGGCTGCCGACTTCGTGCAGCAACGTCAGCGAGGCACCGTTGGTGACCGTGCCACCGTAGGGGTTGGTCCAGCGACTGTCGTTGGTCGCGTTGAAGCTGCCGTTGGAGTACGCGCTGTCGGCCGCGCCAGTCCACGCCACGGTGATGCCGTTGACCGTGGTGGTGGCCGAGGCGGACCCGTTGGTTGTCCAGGTGCCGGTGATCAGCGCCAGCGCCGAACCGGCCATCACAAGGCCGGCGAGCAACAGGCCAGCCTGCCCGGCGCGACGCCGCCAGCGGCGGGCTTTCGGGGTGACCAGGGCGACAGTGGAAGACGACGGACGTGCAGAAAATGCGCCGATCGGGCACAGGCCATCAATAGCGTGGTACGACATCGACGAAAGGATCCCCTGACGCTTCTGTGAAAGAGGCGCTCCGCAGGTCCATCCGACACGGACCCTGTTACTTGCCCCCTGTGGCAAGCCGACCCAGGACGCCGTCCAGGCAAGGAGGGGTCGACCGCAAATGTGATCTGTATCTTAACTTACAGAATTCACATTTGCGACATGAGTCACATTGCGGCCTTCGCTCCAACGACGAGCAGAGGGCGGTCGCGGTCGCGGCCGCGACCGCCGCGCGGCGAGATCCCGCGTGGAGGCGTCAGCCGGCTTCCTTCAACTTGAACGGCGAATCCAGCACAACGGGGCGTTGAGGATCTTTGCTTTCACCCACGGCCGCCTGGCACTCGGCGGATTGCCTGGCGGCGTCGCGCTGCTCTTCTCTGAGCTGCTTGATGGATACATTGGGGAGCGAGAACGCGACGGGATATACCACTCGAGTGGCGATCGGCTTGCCGTCCACTTCCTCTGGCAAGTAGCGCATCGACGTCACCCAGTCACGCAACGCCTGCTCGAACGGCTTGAGTGAACCCGACACCGTTTCCACCGATGCGATCTTCGCCCGGCCATCCTCTCCGATCTGCGCCACCACCCTGAAGCTGCCCTCCTGGTTGTAGCGAGCGGCGCTGGGCGGAAAACGGGGAGGCGACAGCAACGGTGCGCCACTGGCATAACCGGGGCCATGGTGCCGGTAGTTCATCGCCACGCTCATGCCGTCGCCCGGAAGCGGGGCCAGGCAAGCATCCAGGAACACATGCGTGACGCCCGCCATCGCCACACCGTTGACCTGCGCCGGCTCGAACCGCCACTGCATGACCTGCTGCTCGACCACGCTGCGTATGGCGGGCGGCAGCTTCTCGTTCACCTGCACCTGCCGCGGTACGCCATGTGCGTCCAGCTCGACGCGCGCATTGGCATGGAACCGAACAGGCTCTGCCTCTTTACTCGCCGCCGTGGCCCCCATGGCGACGGCCAGAAGTCCCGCTCCCAACATCATGCGCATGGCTCCCCTCCCTGATCGACCACTCCGAGCATACCGCCATCCGCCCTCAGCGCGCAGGCAGCGGGTCTTCCTTGTAGATCGCCACATGCGGCACGCCGTCGGCACCGATCCAGCCGCGGTACATGCCTTCGGTATTGAAGGGGAAGGCCATGCTGCCGTCCGCGCCGAGGGCGATGGCGCCGCCGTCGCCGCCGGCCTTCGGGATGTCGCGGTTGATCACGCCGTCCGCCGCGCGTGCGATGCCCTGTCCGGCCAGGCGCACGCGCGCGCAGATCTCGTGGGCGGCGGCGGCGCGGATGTAGTACTCGCCCCAGCCGGTGCCGGAGACCGCGCAACGGTCGTCGGCCCAGGTGCCCGCACCGATGATGGGCGAATCGCCCACGCGGCCGTAGCGCTTGTTGGTCATGCCGCCGGTCGAGGTGCCTGCGGCCAGCTGCCCCTTCGCATCGAGCGCCAGTGCGCCGACCGTGCCGAAGTAAGCCTTGCCCGGCAGGTCCAGCGGCGCGTTGGCCGCCTGCGCCTGCGCTTCTTCCTTGAGCGCCTTCTGCAACTGCTGCCAGCGCTTCTCGGTGCGGAAGTACGACGGGTCGACGAGCGGGATGCCCTGCTCCTTCGCGAAGGCTTCCGCGCCGCCGCCGACCATCATCACGTGGCGCGACTTGTCCATCACTGCGCGTGCCAGCGTGATCGGATTCTTGACCCGGTGCACCCCGGCCACCGCGCCCGCCTTGCCGGTGGCACCGTCCATGATCGAGGAATCCAGTTCGTTCTTGCCATCGTGGGTGAATACCGCACCACGGCCCGCGTTGAACTGCGGTGCATCCTCCAGCACGGTGATCGCGGCGGTCACCGCGTCCAGCGCCGGCTTGCCTGCGGTGAGTTGTGCATGGCCCGCGCGCAGCGCCGCTTCCAGTGCCTTGCGTGCGGCATCCTCGTCGGCCGGCGTCATCCCCGCGCGTTCGACGCCGGCACCGCCATGGATCACCAGTACCGGCGACTCCAGCGCCACCAGCACGCCGTTGCGCACGGCGTACTGGCGTTCGGCGGCGGGCTTCTCGACGCGCCCACTCGGCAGGTGCAGCACGGAGTCGACACCGGCGACGACGGTGTCGACCCGATCGAGGTTCATCGCCTCGTCTTCGACCTGCTTCTGCGCGAAGCCGCCCTTCACCACCGTGGCACCCGCACCGGGCGCGGTGGCGTATACGCGCGCACGGCCATCGCCTTCCACGGCGACCGCAGCGTCCTCATCCACGCCCAGGCCGATGAGCGGACGCTGCGCCATCGCTTCGGCCTTGGCGACGAACGCGACCAGACGGCCGAGGCGGTTGCGTTCACTGAAGTGCGTGTCGGTGATGACGCCCTTCAGCAACGCCAGATGCAGGAAATCCGTTTCGATAGTGTTGTCCGGGCCGAGCGGGTCGGCCAGCGCGCGCGGGCTGATCTGGCTGCCGCCGTCCATCGCGCCATAGAGGTATTCGCCCTGCATGGCGAGTCCGGCGCTGGTGCCGCCCAGCGGCTTGCCGGCGCGCACGTGCGCGTCCAGCGCATCGCCCACCGGGGTGCCACGCCAGTAGCGCACGTAGCGCGACTGGTCGCCGCCCGCCAGGAAGATGCCGTCGGCGCGCTTCAGGCTGCGCAGCATGGCGGGATCCGTCGCCGCGTCCCGATCGCTGAAGACGAACGTTTCCACCGACGCGATGCCGCCCACTTCGTTGAAGAATTCCTCGCCGATCTCGCCGGCCTGCGATGCACGCAGCACCACGATGTGCCCGTTGCCCGCCTTCTGCATGAACCAGCGCATCGCATCGAAGTTGCGGTCGCCACCGCCCATCAGCAACAGGCCCGGCTGCACCTTCCCCGGGGTCTTCGCACCGGTGTCGCCCAGTACGTAATGCGCCGGCTTGCCCGCCAGCGCAGGCAACGACAATGCCAGCGCGAGCATGCACACCACGCCACGCCGCACTGCACCAAGGACAGACACCATGCCGCTACTCCCACGTCGAAGGTGGCGGCAGGATGCCACGCACCGATGCCAAGGAGAGACGAACCGGCGCGCACTTCCCCCCATCCGGATGGACCGCGCGTACGGCGTGCGTGATCGGCTAGAGTGCGGCCATGCCCACCGAATTAGACGACTGGTTCGTTCGCGAGGTGCTCGTCCACGAACGGGCACTGGTGCTGTTCCTGCAACGCGCATGGCCACATCGCGACGAGTGGCATGACCTGCGGCAGGAGGCCTACGCGCGCGTCTACGAAGCGGCGGCCCGCGCACGGCCGGACGCGCCGAAGGCCTTCCTGTTCGCCACCGCCCGCCACCTGATGACCGACCGCCTGCGCCGCAGCCGGGTGGTGTCGATCGAGTCGGTGGGTGATTTCGAGTCCTCGAACGTCTACCTGATCGACGAGGTGTCGCCCGAGCGGTGGACCGGGACCCGACAGGCGCTCAAGCGCATGGTCGAGGCCCTGGACCGGCTTCCCGACCGTTGCCGCGAGGTGGTGTGGCTGCGGCGCGTGGAGGAGTTGCCGCAGAAGGACGTCGCCCGGCAATTGGGCATCAGCGAGAAGACCGTGGAAAAACATCTGGCCAAAGGGATGCGCCTGCTCGCCGACCACCTGTACGGCGGCGATGCCGTGCGTGGGCCGGTCGCGCGGACGGCTGCCCGGCCCGTCATGGACGAGGACGACGGACATGACCGACAGCAGTCGGATTGAAGAGGCCGCAGCCGACTGGCTGGTCCGTCGCGATGGCGATGACTGGAGCGCGCAGGACCAGCGTGCGCTGGACGCATGGCTGGCCGCATCGGCGCAGCACAAAGTGGCATGGCTGAGACTGGAATCGGCGTGGCGCGAAGCCGGTCGCCTGCAGGCGCTGGCGGCGGGTCTTCCCGCAGGCTCGCCACCGCCGCGCATCGGGTCCGGTGCGCGCGTGCAGGAAGGATCACCCGACCGGGTTCCCGACCTGCGGGACGTCGCCTTCGCGCCACGCCACCGGGACGACCGGGCGCGGCGCGGCGGATGGCGGCACGGCATGGCGGCGACGCTGGCCGTCCTGGCGCTGGGCTCCGCCGCCTGGGGTGGCTGGCAGATGACCGGTCGCGAGCAGGGCACCTACGCCAGTACCGTCGGCCAGATACAGACCGTGACGCTGCCCGACGGCTCCACCGCCACCCTGAGCAGCGACAGCCGGCTGGAACTGCGTATCAGCCGCAGCGAACGGCACGTCTCCCTGGTGCAGGGCGAAGCCTTCTTCGACGTGGCCCGTGATACACGGCGCCCGTTCGTGGTGGAAACGGAGGGCCGCCGCGTGGCGGCGGTGGGCACGCGCTTCTCCGTGCGACGCGATACCGAGGCCGTGCGCGTGGTGGTGACGGAAGGCAAGGTGCGGCTGGAAAGCCGGGCCGGCCGCGATGGCCGCGCGCAGCCGGTGGCCCTGCTGCCGGCCGGCAGCGTGGCGACCGCCGGCCGCAACGGCGTGCTGGTGCGCTCGCTGCCGGTGGCCGATGCGGAGCGCTACCTGGAATGGCGCGAGGGCTTCCTGACCTTCGACGACACTTCGCTGGCGGAGGCTGCCGCCGAGTTCAACCGCTTCAACACCCGCAAGCTGGAACTGGCCGACGCCACCGTCGCCGAGCTGCGCGTGGGCGGCAACTTCCGCTGGTCCAACGCCGACGGCTTCGCGCATCTCCTGGAACAGGGATTCCCGGTGCGCGCCGAACGGCATCCGGACCGCATCGTGCTGCACACACGCTAGGGCCGCGCACGCCACGACGAAGGTCATGGGGGGATTTGCGCGGCTCGTTCGTCCTGATAGCGAGAGGTGCCATTCCGAGCACCACGGGGAGAGTCGTCGATGCAGTACCCAGTGCGAGTCCTGCTGTTGAGCATGGCCTGTAGCGCGGCACTCGCCGCGCAGGCCCAGGCGGCCCCGGGCCGCATCGACCTGCCTGCGGGCGAACTGACGGCAGCGCTCAACACGCTGGCCAAGCAGTCCGGCACGCAGCTGGTCTATCGCGCCGATCAGCTGAAGGGCCGGCGCACCACCGGGGTGCAGGGCGCCACGTCGACCGACCAGGCGCTGGATCGCCTGCTGCAGGGCAGTGGCTTCCAGGCCAAGCGCGACGCTTCCGGCGCCGTGTTGATCGTGCAGGCCGACGCCACTCCGCGCCGCGCACCGCCCCCGCGTCCCGCACCGCAGGAAACACCTCCCGGTGGAGGCGCCGCGCAGGTCGAAGAGCCCGTGACCCAGCTGGAAACCCTGCAGGTCACCGGCTCGCGCATAAAGCGGGCGGAGATCGAAGGCCCTGCACCGATCACCGTGGTGACCGCCGAACAGATCCAAGCTGCGGGCCTGACCTCGGTCGCCGATGTCCTGCGCTCGCTGAGCCAGAACAGCGGCAGCGTCTACGGCCAGCAGAACACCACCAATGCCCAGTCCACGCCGGGTGCCCAAGCGGTGGATCTGCGCGGCCTCGGCCCCAACCACACGCTGGTGCTGATCAACGGCCGGCGCGTCGCCGACTTCCCGCTGCCGCTGAACGGGCGCAGCAACTTCACCGACATCGGCAACATCCCGCTGGGCATGATCGAGCGCATGGAAGTGCTGACCGGCAGCGCGTCCGCCGTCTACGGCTCGGACGCGATGGCGGGCGTGATCAACTTCATCCTCAAGAAGTCCACCGACGGCACCATCATCGACTACCGCTATGGCGATACCGAGCGCGGCGGCGGCGAATCGCACAAACTGACGCTGACCACCGGCTTCGAGCGTGGCGATTTCAGCGGCATCGTCGGCGTGGAACTGCTCGACAAGCGACCGTTGTGGGGCTTCGAGCGCCGCAACCAGGACTCCACTTTCGATGCGCCGACGGAGGAACGTCGTCTCCCCCGCATGACCGCCCAGCTCTACGACTGGGACAACGACCTCAATGTCGCGCCCTCCGACGGCTGCGCCGGCATGGCCGGCCTGAACGAAGGCACCACCGTGCTGGCGGAGGACCCCGACTACGGCACGTACTGCGGCAGCGATCGCGCCATCGCCTACCGCACCATCCAGAACGAGCGCCGCGGCATCACCGCCTACGGCGCGTTCGAGTACCGGATCAACGACAACCTGTCCTGGTTCGCCGACGTGCAGGCCGGCCACCAGACCGTCAAGCTGCTGACCGGCACCAACGGCAACCTCGCGGCCAGCGACCACATGGGCTGGGAATTCCACGATCCCGCTTCGACCAACAACTACCGCAACAAGGTCTTCTACAACGCCGCCACGGAGCGGTACGAGATCTGGTCCCGGCAGTTCACGCCGGAAGAGATCGGCGGCCTGCGCAACCGCATGAACACCACCACGCAGAAGACGCTGGCGGTGACCACGGGTTTCACCGGCGGCTTCGGTGAGGCATGGAACTGGGAAGCGGCCTACAACCACTCTGAGTACAAGGCCGACGTGGAGATGCCACGCATCCGCGCGGCGGCGGCCAACGAACTTTTCCTCGGCCCGCTGCTGGGCTACGACGACGACGGCTACGCCATCTACAACGCCGATCCTTCGCGCCTGTTCCGGCCGCTGACGACGGCCGAGTTCGATTCGATCGGCGCCATGTCCACCTGGCATCCCGTGGCGAAGAACGACAACGTCAGCTTTACCACGGACAACTCCAGCCTGTTCTCGATGCCGGCCGGCGATGCTGGTTTCGCGGCG
This sequence comes from Pseudoxanthomonas sp. 97-1-1, assembly GCF_057773125.1. Taxonomy (NCBI): domain Bacteria; kingdom Pseudomonadati; phylum Pseudomonadota; class Gammaproteobacteria; order Lysobacterales; family Lysobacteraceae; genus Pseudoxanthomonas; species Pseudoxanthomonas sp. 97-1-1. The sequence continues at coordinate 148,025 of NZ_JBYMTJ010000005.1, forward strand.
GCGATCGAGTACGGCCGCCAGTCCTACCGCATCAACCCCGATCCGCTGGCGTTGACCGAAGACGCCTACTACGGCCCGCGCTACGGCGACGGCAACGGCGACCGCAACCGCTGGAGCGCTGCGGCCGAGCTGCGCCTGCCGGTGGCGTCCACGCTGGAAGCCAGCCTGGCGGGACGATACGACCGCTACAGCTACGGCAACAAGAACCCTGGCAAGTTCACCTACAGCGCGGGCCTGGAATGGCGCCCGGTCGACACCCTGCTGGTGCGCGGCTCCTATGGCACCGGCTTCCGTGCGCCCGACATGCACTACCTGTTCGCCGGCGACGACTACTACCGCACCCGCTACGCGACCGACTATTACATGTGCCGATCCGACGAACCCGGCTACAGCAACGACGAGTGCTACGACGACGGCAGTTGGGATGGCTCCACGTTCGACGTCTACACCGGCAATATGGACCTGGATGTCGAAACCAGCCGCTCGGCCTCGGTCGGTTTCGTCTGGTCGCCGAGCGCCAACTTCGACCTGGCGGTGGACTACTACCGCATCCGCGTGATGAACCAAGTCCAGACGCAGGACCGCGAGCTGCTGCGCAGCACCGAGGCCGACTGCCGCCTCGGTGTCACCGACAGCGGGCAAAGCGTCGATATCAACTCGCCGACCTGCGTGGACGCACTGGCCCGCGTGATCCGCGATGCCGACGGCTACATCACCAGCGTGCATTTCAGTCCGATCAACATCGCCAACGAGGAAACCTCGGGCATCGACCTGACCGCCAACTACCGGCTGCAGACGGCCAGTGCCGGCGACTTCCGCTTCACCGGCAGCTACACCTGGGCCGACGAGCACACGCGCCAGCAGTACCCAGGCGACCCGGAAGAGGACATGCTCGACGTCAGCTTCAGCGCCACCACCCTGCCGCGCCACAAGGGCAACCTGGGCATGAGCTGGGACCGCAATGCGTGGGGTGCCAGCCTGTTCGGCAATTACCTTGGCAAGGTGGCCAACTACGGCAACGACGCGTGGACCGGCGCAACCTGGCGCTTCAATGCCGGCGGCCGCTACGACGTCACCGACCATCTGCGGGTATCGCTGACCGTCAACAACCTGCTGGACAAGATGCCGCCGCGCGACGCGACGTGGTCCAACTATCCGTACTACGACACGTCCTGGTTCGATTCCATGGGCCGCAGCTACTACCTGCAGATCACCTGGAAGCTGGGCGGCGAGCCGCTGTAAGGCATTGCGCCACGGACAGGAACGAGGCCCGCCGAAAGGCGGGCCTTTGTTTATCTGATGGAACGCCATCGCGACCCGGCGCGCCCGTGGTGACGGGTTCCGTCATCCCAGCGAACGCTGGGATCCATTGCGCCGTTGCCACCTGGTCAACTCGAGGTGTTCCCGCAGCGGCTTCACTGCCCTTGCACGCGCTACCCGGGCCCAACCCGTGCAAGAGCAGGATCAAGATGGGTCCCAGCCTTCGCTGGGACGACGGGGTGTGGTCACTTCGTTATCCCGTCGAACGCGGGGATCCATTGGCATCAACGCGTGTGGATCGGATGGCCGCTTGCCCGGCCTGCAGCCTCACACCGTCCCGCGATTCTTCCCCTGCCACGGCCGGTACCAGTCGCGGATCGCGGCCATGTCGATGTCCATGTTGCCGGTGGGGTAGTACACGTCGCCGATGCCGATGGTCTTTTCCGGATAGTGGAAGTACGCCATCAGGATCGGCACCTGCGCCTGGTGGGCGATCTTCAGGAAGCCCCCCTTCCACTTGTCCACGCGCTTGCGCGTCCCTTCCGGCGTCAGTGCGAACCACATCTTCTCGGACTGCCGCAGCATGCGCACGGCCTGCTCCACCGTGCCCTGCGGCGAGCTGCGGTCCACCGGCACCACGCCCAGCTTCCGGAGCAGCGGCGACAGCGGCCACCAGAACAGCTGCGCCTTGCCCAGCACGCGCACCTGGAAGCCCATCGCGATCTTCGCGGCCATGCCCCAGATGCCGTCCCAGTTGGACGAATGCGGCGCCACGATCATCACCAGCTTCGGGATGTCCGGCAGCGTGCCGGTCATCTTCCAGCCGAACGTGCGCAGGAACGTGCGACCCAGCCAGCGGGTGAACCGGTTCGGCGGCACCTGCGGCATGTTGGGCGGGATGCGCGGAATGATGTCGTCGCTCAAACAATTACTCCCATTGGTTCTTCTGCGAGCGGCCGCGCTTGATCTGGCTGCGCTCGCGCTTGGCATCCAGCCGACGCGCCTTGGCGGCGCGCGAGGGCCGGGTGGCCACGCGTTTCTTCGGCACCACCAGCGCGGCGGCAATGATGGCGACCAGCCGTTCGCGTGCGTCCTGGCGGTTGCGGTCCTGCGTGCGGAAACGCTGCGCATCGATCACCAGCACGCCCTCGTCGGTCAGGCGACGGTCGCGCTTGGCCAGCAGGCGCTCGCGCAACGCGTCGGGCAGCGACGGCGAGCCGGCCACGTCGAAACGCAGTTCCACGGCAGTGGATACCTTGTTGACGTTCTGGCCGCCGGCGCCACTGGCGCGCACGAAGCGCTCGACCAGTTCGTCGTCCGGAATCGCCAGTGTGGGCGTGATCTCGAGTGCATTGCTCCCCATGTGGGGATTGTAGTCAGGATGCGTGTCCGTTCGCAGCGCGAAGGGGTGGATTTGCCGACGATTAACACCAGATTTACTCCCGGGCAGGCACCCTGTGGCCCCGCTCCACGCCGTCCCTACCGCATGATTCGACCCTCGCTGAACGCGGCGCACCCGTTCCTTCGCGCGCTGCTGGTCCTCGCACTGGCCCTGGCCGGTCCAGCCTTCGCCGCCGAGCCTTCCGATACCGACATCGACCGCCTGCTGAAGGCGTCCCGTGCCGAGAGTCTGCTGGCCGGGATGATTCCGCAGATGGAAGCGGTGCAGCAGCAGGAGTTCGACAAGCACTTCGCCGGCAAGGAGATGACCGAGGAGCAGAAGGCCGAGGTCGCCCGGATCCAGGCCAAGACCCGGGAGATCGTGCGCAAGGCGCTGTCGTGGGAAGAGATGCGCCCTGTATATCTGGACGTCTACAAGAAGACCTACACGCGCGAGGACGTGCGCGCGATCACCAAGTTCTACGAAAGCGCCGCCGGCCAGCGCATGCTCGAGAAGAGCCCCGCGCTGATGCAGAACATCATGACCGCCGTGCAGCAGAAGATGGTGCCGATGCTGGAAGAGTTGCAGGGCGAGATCAAGAACATCCCGGTCACGCCGCCGCCTCCGGTCTCACCACCGCAGAAGCGCCGCCGTACGCGCTGACGCCTGGAAACAGGCTTGTGCGGTGTGGGAGCGACGTCAGTCGCGATGAAGCGTTACGAGTAAATCATCGCGACTGACGTCGCTCCCACATCCCAGCGCACAGCTTGCTTCATGGCACCAACTGGTCGCGCGGCGGCAACCGCCAGTCGATCGGCGCGTGTCCGCGCTGCGCCAGGTACTGGTTGGTCGCGGAAAAATGCCCGCAGCCCAGGAACCCGCGATGCGCCGACAACGGCGAGGGGTGTGGCGCGCGCAGCACGCGATGGCGACGCGTGTCGATGACCTTGCCCTTGGCCTGTGCGTAGCTGCCCCACAGCAGGAACACCAGGCCTTCGCGCTCGCGTGCCAGCGTCTCGATGGCATGGTCGGTAAACCCTTCCCAGCCCTTGCCCTGGTGCGCACCCGCACGACCGTCCTCGACCGTCAGCACGGCATTGAGCAGCAGCACGCCCTGGCGTGCCCACGGCAGCAGGCAGCCGTGATCCGGCGGCGGAATGCCGAGGTCGGCATTGATTTCCTTGTAGATGTTCACCAGCGACGGCGGCACCGGTACCCCCGGCAGCACCGAGAAGCACAAGCCATGCGCCTGGCCGGGTCCGTGGTACGGATCCTGGCCGAGGATCACCACCTTCACTGCATCGAACGGCGTGGCGTCGAACGCGGCGAAGATCTGCGGCCCGGGCGGATAGATGCGCGCACCCGCAGCCTTGCGCTGGCGCAGGAAGGCCGACAGCTCGCGCATGTCCGGCCGCTGCAGCCAGTCGCCGATGTGCGCCTTCCACGAAGGCTCCAGCTTGATGCGGTCGTCGTCGGTCATGCGGTGTCGCGCGCGCCTCAGACCAGGCTGCGGGATTCGTCCATGCGCGCGAGGCGCAGCTGGAACAGCACCTTGGTCACCAGCAGGCGTTCGGCGATGGGCTTCAGCACCAGGTCGTTGGCGCCGGCCTGCAGCAGTTCGGCCTGGTTGTCGCGGTTGCTGTCGCCGGTCATCACCAGGATCGGCAACCGCCGCTTGCCGTAGGCGAAGTCCACGCGGATGCGCTGCACGATGTCGCGACCGCTCAGCTCGCCCTTCAGGATGACGTCGGTGAGCACCAGGTCGAACTTGTGCGTGGACAGGCCCAATGATTCCGCCGTGAGCAGGGCGAACGCGTCCTCGGCCTTCAGCACGTGCACCACGTTGAGCGACTGGCGCTCCAGCATGCGCCGCGTGGTCTCGGCGACGACGCGGCTGTCTTCGATGTACAGGATCGTGGCACCCACGATCGGTTCGGGCTGCACGTAACCCCGGATGAAGGTCGCCAGTGCTTCGTGGCCGAGCGACTTGTCGAAGTAATCGGTGACGAACTCGGTGAAGCGACGCTCTTCAAGATGTTGCTGGGCATCGCCGGAGACCACGATCACCGGCACGTACGCCTGTCCCGCCGCCTCGCGCACGCTGCGCGCGATCTCCAGTCCGTCGCCATCGGGCAGAGCCAGCGCCGTGGTGACGAGGTGCACTTCACCGCCCGCCAGTGCATTGCGCGCTTCGGCGACGCTCGAGCAGCCGATCACCTGCACCCCCGGCAACTCGCGCTGCAGCACGTCGGCAATCAGCTTGCGGACCAGCTTGGACCCGTCCACCACCATCACGCGGGGCGCGTCGCTGATCAGGTGCCGGAGCTCTTGGGCCATGAAGGGGAGGAATCTCAGGTTTCAATCGGTCGAGTCTGACGCAAGAAGTGGCCCGTCACCAGCCATGCCCCCACCCAGCCGATGACCGTAGCCGCCGCCACGACGGCCGTCGCGCCAAGCGGGTCCAGCCCGACCAGCGAGAACGGGCTGCCGTAGCTGCGCACCAGCGCAGCCAGCGGCGCCTGCAGCGCCCATGCCGCCAACGTCAGCAGGCCCAGCGCCAGCGCGCCTGCGGCCAGGCCGTACCAGGCGCCCAGGTAGACGAACGGACGTCGAATGAAGCCATCACTGGCGCCCAGCAACTGCAGTACGCCGATTTCCTCGCGCCGCGACTGGATGTCCAGGCGCACCGTGTTGCCCACCACCAGCAAAGCACCCAGTCCGAACAGCGCAGCGAGCACCCAGACCAGTCGCTTGCCGAAGCCCATCCATCCGGCCAGGCGTTCGCGCCATGCCGCGTCGTGCTGCAGCAGATCGGTTTCCGGCAAGGCTTCGAGCGCACCGACAAGCCGCGCCTCGTCGCCTTCGGGCACGACCACCAACAGGCTGGGCAGCGGATTGCCATCGAGCAGGTCCAGCGACGCGCTCAACCCGCTGCGCTCGCGGAACTCGGCCAGGCCCTCTTCGGGCGTGCGTACCGCCACGCTGGCGACATCGGTGCGTGCCCGCAATTCCTCGGCCAACGCCTCCGCACGCGCAACCGGTGTCTCCGGCGCGAGGAAGAGATCGATCTCGCGCGACTGCTGCACATCGCCCGCGAAGTGGCCCACGTTCTGCAGGGCCAGCCACAGACCCAACGGCAGCACGAATGCCACCGCCATCACACCGATGGTCAGCAGCGTGGCCCATGGGCGCCGCACCGCACGGCCGAGGCTCGAAACGAAGCTGTAGAGATGCTGGTCCAGCCAGATGCCGGCGCCGGAGCGCCGCCGCACGCGGGTGTTCTCGAGATCGCTCATTCGGCCAGGTCCGCAGGCGAAATGTCGTCGACCAGCTTGCCGTGGTCCAGGATCAGCACGCGCTTCTTCATCCGCTTGAGCAGCGACAGGTCATGGCTGACCACCAGCACACTGGTGCCACGTTCCGGCATGGATGCGAACAGCGACATGATTTCGGCCGCCAGCGTGGGGTCCAGGTTGCCGGTCGGTTCGTCGGCCACCAGCAGGCGCGGCTCGGCGACGATGGCGCGCGCGATGCCCACGCGCTGCTGCTCGCCGGCGGACAGCTGGGTGGGGAGCGCCTTCTCGCGATGGCCCAGGCCCAGCCGTGCCAGCACTTCGCGCACGCGCTTGCCGATGTCGCCCCGTCGGTCGCCGCGCAGGATCAGCGGCAGCGAGACGTTCTCCATCACCGTGCGGTCGGTCAGCAACCGGTGGTCCTGGTAGACCACGCCCACATCACGGCGATGCAGCGGAATACGCCCGCCACGGACCTTCAGCAGGTTCCTGCCACCGAACACCACGGCACCGCGGCTGGGCCGCTCGCTCAGGTGGATCAGCTTCAGCAGGGTGCTCTTGCCGGCGCCGGAATGGCCGGTGACGAACAGCATCTCGCCCTCGGCCACCTCGAAGCTGACGTCCTCCAGTGCCGCATGGCCACCGGGGTATTGCTTGCTGACGTTTTCAAATCGAAGGACGCTCATGTCCGTCGATTATGCCGGACCGATCAAGACACTGGCGATGCTGCCGCATAAAAGAAGAAGCCGGGACATGCCCGGCTTCTTCTCCTCACGCGCAGCGATGCGACTCAGCCGCCGGACACCAGCGAGCGGATCTTGCGTCCGAGCCGCGTCAGGAAACCCGCGTTCTCGTCGGCCGGCTTCGGTGCGGACGCGGGCTTCGGTGCGGACGGCGCGACGTTCGCCACGGCGCCTTCGGCCCCTTCGAGCGGACGGCCGTGACGGCGGCGGCGGCGCTTGCGCGGCTTGCGCTCGCCTTCCGGCAACGCGGCAACCTCGGGACGCGCCACTTCGGCAGGATGCGCCGCCGGTGCCGCTGCGGCCGCCACGGCGACGACAGCCTCGCCTTCGGGGCGTGGCGGACGCGGTGCGCGCGGCGGACGCGGCTTGCCATCGGCCGAACGCGGACCTTCGCGGCGAGCACCTTCGCGACGACCCGCGCCACCGGATCCACCGGGTTTGCGGCCACCGCCACGACGCTCTTCGTCGGCCGCCTTCTGTTCGCGGGCCTCGCGGAAGATCTGGCTGACGCTTTCTTCTTCGTCATCGCCCTCGCCCGCTGCCGGCTTCGGACGCTCCGGACGCGGCAGCGCGGTCAGCAGCTCGGCGGTGACCGGCTCGGACGGGATCTTCTGTTCGATGTAGGCCTCGATGTCGGGCAACGACATCGCATAGCGCTCGCAGGCGAAGCTGATCGCATCGCCCTCGGCGCCCAGGCGCGCGGTACGGCCGATGCGATGCACGTAGTCCTCGGCATCGAACGGCAGGTCGTAGTTGAACACGTGCGACACGCCATCGATGTGCAGGCCGCGCGCGGCCACGTCGGTGGCCACCAACAATTCGAGCTGGCCGGCCTGGAATCGCCTCAGCAACGATTCGCGCTTCTTCTGCGGCACGTCGCCGGACAGCACGCCGACGCGGTAGCCGGCCCGTTCCAGCGCGCGCGCCACGCGCTCGACGAACGCCTTGGTGTTGACGAACACCATGGTGCGCGCGCCTTCGCTGCGCGACAGCAGGCCGATCAGCAGCGGGATCTTTTCTTCATCGGCCGGGTAGTAGAGCTTCTGGCGCACCCTGGCCGCGGTGATGAACTCGGTCTCGACGACGAGCTTCTCGGGCTCGTTCATGTGCTCGTAGGCCAGCTCCAGCACGCGATGCGACAACGTGGCCGAGAACAGCAGTGTCTGCCGTGTGGTGCGCTCGGGCATGCGCCGCAGCAGGAAGCGGATGTCCTTGATGAAACCGAGGTCGAACATGCGGTCGGCTTCGTCCAGCACGCACATCTCGCAGGCGTGCAGGCTGACCACCTTGTGCTGCTTGACGTAGTCGATCAGGCGACCGGGGGTGGCGATGATGACGTCCACGCCCTGCTGCAGGATCTCGCGCTGCTTGTCGTAGTCCACGCCACCGTAGACCAGCGCGAAGCGCAGCCCAAGGTCGGCGCCGAACTTCACGGCATCCTTGTGGATCTGGATGGCCAGCTCGCGGGTCGGCGCGAGGATCAGCGCGCGCGGATCCTCGGGCTTGCGATCGGCCAGCGCCGGGCGGATCAGCAGGCGGTTCATCACCGCCACCAGGAACGCCAGTGTCTTGCCGGTGCCGGTCTGCGCCTGGCCGGCCACATCGCGGCCCGCGAGGGCGACCGGGAGGGTCATCGCCTGGATGGGCGTGCAGCGGGAGAAACCTGCGGCTTCCAGCCCGGCCAGAAGCGCCGGATGCAGGTCGAACGAGGAGAAAGTGATATCGGTTAACGGTTTGTCGCTCATGCCTTCTTCTTTGCGTCGCTGTGTTCCGCGCGCGTCTCTTATGAATGCGGTGGGTGTGCTTGCATCGGCCGTACCGGCGTCGCACACTGCGCCCCCTGTGCCGGGTTGCGCGACCACCTGGGTAACCTTGAAAAGGTCGCGGAACGCCCCAGTTTACCCCAATAGTGGTGGCCGTCCTGGCCCAAACCCGTCCGCGCCCGGCCGCGGACTCCGCAGGAGATCCCCGTGAGCGACAAAGTGACCCACGTCGGCGATGCCGATTTCGATGCTGCCGTGCTGCAGTCCGGCGAACCCGTACTGGTGGACTTCTGGGCCGAATGGTGTGGCCCGTGCAAGATGATCTCGCCCGTGCTCGACGAGCTGGCCGAGACCTACGGCGGCAAGCTGAAGGTCGCCAAGGTGAACGTGGACGAGAACCGCGCCACCGCCATCAAGTACCACGTGCGCTCCATCCCGATGCTGCTGCTGTTCAAGGATGGCCAGATCCAGGCCACCCAGATCGGCGCCGTCGGCAAGGGGCAGCTGACCCAGATGATCGACAAGGCCCTGGGCACCCAGGCCGCCTGATGCCCCGTGAGCCCCCGTCCAGGCGGGGGCCCAGGCTGAATCCGCTTGAACCCATCGCCCCCACGCGGCTTGCCGCCCTCCCGGGCCGGTGGTAGTGTCGAACCCGAAATCCGGCGCAGGGGATGCGCCGCACCCATCTGATCTGAATACCCACTCTTCACTTCACCCCGCCGCCGCAACGCCGGCGCTCGCCACCTAGCGAGGAATCGCACCTTGTCCGACAGCAGCAACGAAACCGGCGCTCCCGCCGAAAAGCGCGTGCGCAAAGCCCGTGTCCCGAAGACCACGTCCGCCGATACCGCCGCCGCACCGGCAGAGCGCATCGACCCGGCGCCGCAGCTCCCGCTGCCGCCGGTGACCAGCGAGCGCGCCCCCACCCCTGCGGGGCCCGGTCCGGCCCATGACGGTGGCGGCGACGCGCCGGTGCCGCAGAACCAGGCAGGCGGCCAGCAGCAGGACGGCGGCGACCAGCGCGACGGCAACCGCTTCAACAACAACAATCGCCGTGACCGTTTCCGCAACCGCCGCGAGCGCAACCGCGAGCGCCAGGGCAACGACGGCCTACCGCAGGATGGCAACGGCAATGGCCAGGACGCCTTTGTGCCGCGCGCCATGCCGAATGTGCCGGAAGGGTTCCCCCAGTATTCGCTGGGCGATCTCAAGCGCATGCCGGCGCCGAAGCTGCTGGACATCGCCGAGCAGCTGAACATCCAGGAAGGCGTGGCCCGCGCCCGCAAGCAGGACGTCATCTTCGCCCTGCTGAAGGTGCTGACCCGCCATGGCGAGGGCGTGGCCGCCGACGGCGTGCTGGAAATCCTGCCGGACGGCTTCGGCTTCCTGCGCGCGGCCGAGGCCAGCTACCTGGCCGGCCCCGATGACGTGTACATCAGCCCCAGCCAGATCCGCCGCTTCAACCTGCGCACCGGCGACCACCTGGCCGGCCGCATCCGCTGGCCGAAGGATGGCGAGCGCTACTTCGCGCTGTCGACCATCGACACGATCAATGGCGAGCCGCTGGAGGCGTCGAAGAACAAGGTCCTGTTCGAGAACCTGACGCCGCTGTTCCCGCGCCGCCGCTTCACCCTGGAGCGCGGCAACGGCTCGTCGGAAGACATCGCCGGTCGCATCCTCGACCTGATGGCGCCGCAGGGCAAGGGCCAGCGCGCGCTGATCGTGTCGCCGCCCAAGGCGGGCAAGACGATCATGATGCAGCAGATCGCCACCGCCATCACGACCAACCATCCGGACGTGCACCTGATCGTGCTGCTGGTGGACGAGCGTCCGGAAGAAGTCACCGAAATGCAGCGCACCGTGCGCGGCGAAGTGGTGTCTTCGACCTTCGACGAACCGGCCGCCCGCCACGTGCAGGTGGCCGAAATGGTGATCGAACGCGCCAAGCGCCTGGTCGAGCACAAGAAGGACGTGGTGATCATGCTGGACTCGATCACCCGCCTGGCCCGCGCCTACAACAACGTCGTGCCCAGCTCCGGCAAGGTGCTGACCGGCGGCGTGGACGCCAACGCCCTGCACCGCCCGAAGCGATTCTTCGGCGCCGCGCGTAACGTCGAGGAAGGCGGTTCGCTGACCATCATCGCCACGGCGCTGGTCGAGACCGGCAGCAAGATGGACGAGGTGATCTACGAAGAGTTCAAGGGCACCGGCAACAGCGAAGTGCATCTGAACCGCCGCATCACCGAGAAGCGCGTCTACCCGGCCATCGACATCAACCGCTCCGGCACGCGCCGCGAAGACCTGCTGATCGAACCGGAACTGCTGCAGAAGATCTGGATCCTGCGCAAGCTGCTGCACCCCATGGACGAGATCGCGGCGATGGAGTTCCTGCTGGACAAGATGAAGAACACCAAGTCGAACGACGAGTTCTTCAGCTCGATGAAGCGCTGAGCCGCTCCGACAGCAGACAAGAAAAAGCCCCGCGATGCGGGGCTTTTTCGTTGGCTTCCACGCGCGTATCGGCCGCGACGGCATTCACGCCATGCTAGGCGCCATCCAGTGGGGTCAGCAGCCGGGGGCCGCTCTTGTTGCCGGCAAGGTGGACGCCACCCTCGGCGAGCGCACCAGGGGCGAATCCGGGTTGATCTTCATCCGGCGCCCAGATCGGACGTGATCGCGGGCCGGGTACGTAGACCTCCCACTTGCCCTGGCGCTGCTGGCCGCCGAAGGTGAAGTCCACGGGCACACGCACCACCCAGTACGGTTGCGTTGCCTCCTCGCCTGCGGTCGGCGGGGTGAACGTCCATGTCCGGGCCGCCGCCATCGCGGCGGTGGCGAAACGTTCGCGGTACTGGTTCATCTGCGCCTCGTTGGTGACGATGCGCAGATTGACCTGCTCGGTAGCCACTTCGCCGACGCTGCCGTCACGCTCGACCTTGACCAGCAGGTAGGCGGTGCCCTGTGCACCACTCCGGGCCGGACCGGCCGGGTAGCTCGGCGGCTTGAGTTTGAGCGCAACAACGCGCTCGGCCTCGGGAGTCGCTGCATAGTCGCCGAAATCCGCGCCGCGGATGGACACCTGCATCTGGTCATCGCCTATCGACTTGCCCACCACCAGCGCACTCATTTTCGTCAACGCGCGGCGTGGCTTGCCATCCACCAGCACGGGTTCGAAGCGCCACGCCGCGACATTGCCGCCGACGAACGCCGCGATGCCCTTGGGCAACGCTTCCGGCGCATCCAGCTCCACGCGCTCGACGCTGCCATCGGTGGCGATGGTGATCGATCCGGTCACCCGCAGGCTGGCCTCCACCTGCTTGCGCACGGCCGCCGCCCCCTGGGCCAAGGCTGGCTGTGCCAGCACCAGGGCGGCAATCAGGATCGCGGCGCGCCACAGGATTCCTTGCTTCATCATCCTCTCCCTCATCCGTGGAAATGCGGCCCTGTCCGGGCCCTTCCGCCGCATACTATCGCCACGAGACAACGCATGCACGGCCAAGGCCGGAACCGGCCCCGTGCACAAGACGAGGGACGGGACGCGCGATGACGACCGCCTCCGGCAGGCAAGTGCAAGTGCCAACGCGCGGCCAGGCAAGGGGGTTGCGCTCATCGACACTGGAAATCGTCGGCTCCCACCGGACCACAACCGTCGCCCCACCGGCCAGTCTGCCGCCAGTAGTCGACCACGCCGGCTTTCACGAGCAACGCCTTGAAGTCGGGGTGCGCGCGTGCACCGGAGTACGGCACGTTCCAGAAGGCGACGTAGGCGTGTTGCGCCATGGTGCCGTCCTCGAATCCGGGCCGGGCTTCGAGTTCCCTGCGCAACGACCTCACCGCCAGGCCCGCATCCCCCAGTGCGTCTGCCACGCTCGTGCGTGCGTACGCGACCTCGACTCCGCCGGCGTAAGCATCGTCCGCCAGCGCACGGCGTACGAGCGCAAGCATCGCTTCCCGGTCGTCCAGCACTTCGCCCAGATCGCGCAAGAATGGCGTATCGAGACCGTCGTACCGCAGCAAACGGCGATGCTGGGCTTGCAGCTCAGGCGTCCCTCCGGCCCGCCGGCCCGCGAGCTGGCGGAAAAAAGCCACGTAGTCCGGCTCGCGCTGGCTGCCCTCCAGCCGAAGACCGCGCTGGTATTCGGCCTCCGCGTCCGCGTAGCGACGCGCGGCGGTGTAGTCGTACTGCAGGTCGCGCGACAGGAACAGCGCCCTGGGTTCGGTGGCACGCACCTGTTCCACCAGCGCGATGGTGTCCTCCAGATGGCCCATCGCATAGAGCATGTAGGCGTAGTCCCACGTGCGCTCCTTGGTCAACGGTCCGGCATCGGTGATCTGCCTGGCCAGCGCGATGGCCTCGGCCCGCCTGCCTTCGCGCCACAGCGCATTGGACCGGTCGCGCCTGGCCACCCAGCTCTCAGGCGCGATGCGGGCGATATGGTTCCGGATCTGCAACGCCTCCGCACGCAACCGATCGGCCTGCACGTCGTCGAGTTCCTCTGCCATGGCATTCAGCGAGACCGCGAGCGCATCCCAGCACAGCACGCATTGCGCATCCAGCGCCACCATCTCGCGCGCGAGCTGCAGGCGCAGGCGGTCGTGTTCGAAGTCGAACTGCTCGCGCATCACGATGCTGCGCCAGCGCAGGAATCGTTCGTAAGCGTCGACCTGCGTGGTGCCGCCCTGTTCGCGGTTGAACCTGGCCACATCCAGCTTCACGCTGAGCGCTCGCGCCACATCGCGCGCAACCTCGTCCTGCACCGCGAATACGTCGCGCAGTTCGCGCGCGTAGGTCTTCGACCACAGGTGGGAGCCATCATCGGCACGGATCAACTGCGCGGTGACACGCAGGTGGCTCCCCTCGCGGCGCACGCTGCCCTCCAGCAGATAGGCCACACCAAGCGCATGGCCGACGGCGCGCAGGTCATCGCGCTTGCGGTTGACCGCCGCACTGGAGGCACGGCCCACCACGCGCAACGCGGGAGACTGCGCCAACTGGTTGCGGATTTCCTCGGCAAGGCCGTCGGCCATGTAGGCCTGATCGCGCGCCTGCGACAGGTCGGCGAACGGCAGGACGGCCAGCGAAGGCCGTGCTTGCGCCCCGGCCGCCACGCTGGACGTGTTGCGAATGGCGCCGCGCGGCATCCAGGCGGTCATCGCCACGATCAGCAGCACCAGGGCCGCCGTGGCCACGATCCACACCCAGCGCAAACGGGGTGCGGCCGTCGGTGCTTCTTGCGCTGCGACGCTATCGACCGGCGGCGCATCGAAGCGATAGCCGATCCCATACACGGTATGCAGCAGGCGCGGGTGTTGGGCGTCCTCGCCCAGCGCCTGACGCAGCAGGCTCATGATCCGGTTAAGCACGCTCTGGGTGACGTGGCGATGGCCCCAGACCGCATCCAACAGCTCCTCCCGGGTGAACACCCGGCCGGGCGAACCTGCCAGCAGCGCGAGCACGGCGAAGGCCTTGGGTTCCAGCGACTGCTCGCCGCCCGCGCGCATCAGCCGCCGACCGGCGAAGTCGATGACCACGTCGTCGAAGACCAGGCGGCTCGGATCAGGTTGCGGCATGCGGTCCCCCGGCGGAGCCTGCCCCGCCCGATCCAGTATAGGTGCCGACGCGCTCGGGCCGGCCACCGGCGTTCCTGAGCTTTCCTCATCGCGCCCTGCGACTCCCCTAACGACATCCCCTCGCCACGACCGGACGCTGTCGGCGCCGGGAGCGACCCGGAACAGCCCGGAAAGGAAACGCCATGAGTGAGCAAGGCACGATGCGCATGGACCGAACCGGGGCGCCGCAGGCCTCCGTCGCGGAACGAGGGCTCCGCGGCATCGCTCGCGTCTTCCGTTTCGTGACCCTGATCGGCCTGTTGGCCTTCGGTGCCTACATCACGCTCCGGGCCACCGGGGCGACGTTCAAGAACTTCGAGCAGTGGCGCGCTCTGATGGACGGCCTGCCGATGCAGACCGCCTCCGACTGGATCGCCAACATCGGCATCGGTGTCCACTTCGTCACGGGCACGGTGCTGGTGCTGGCCTGGCCGATCCTGTTGTCGGCGCGTATCCGCACCCGCCATCGCGCCGTGCATCGCTGGATGGGGCGGATCTACGTGAGCGCGGGCCTCCTGGCGGGCGTCGGCGGCATGTCGTTCATCCTGACGCACGGTGCTTACACGCCGGCCGCCTCCATCGCGTTCGCGATCTGGGGCGCGGTGCTGATGCTGAGCGCGGTGATGGCATACCTGCATGCGCGGGCGAAACGGTTCGAGCTGCATCGCGCCTGGGCCATCCGCCTGTTCGCGATGGTGCTGGGCTCATGGGTGTTCGACCTGGAGTTCCGCGCGTGGAAGGACCTGACCGGCGGCGCCGGCATCGGTACAGGCACCACCAGCGGCCTGTTCGACTACGCGATCCTCTATCTGTTCTTCGTTCCCAATCTACTGGTCGCCGAATTCTTCATCCGCAACAAGCACAAGCGCATCGCGCTACCCCGCCGCCTGGCGTGGCCGGCGGTGATCGCCTTCACCGCGATCGCTCTGATCTTCGCCTATGCGGTCGTCATGGTCAGCGCCACGCCCACCGGGAAGTACGGGAAGCACCTGCTGCATGTCCTGGCGGGTTGATGGCGGCGGGAGGACGAAACTCGTCGTGGAATGAACCTCGCCAGATCGGATGACGAGCTCTGTTGTTCCGTGAAGCAATGAGCGAACGCTTCTATCCGACGAGATACCGATGGCGACAACGGGCAAGCGAGTCGATTGAAGGTTCCTCCTGGACGGGATGGACTAAGGAATGGTGTATGCGCCTGATGCACGCAACCCGCGACGGGGTTCGAGCGGCATCTCCAGGTAAGGGCCTACCCCGACCAGCTTGGGCACGCCAGCTTCGCCGGCGCCGATCGCCATGCCATCCTGATCCGACCATGGCACCGCACGCTGCGGTCCGGGCACGTAGTACTCCCATTCCCCGTAGCCCGGCACCTGTTCCATTGTGTATCGCACCGGGACACGCACCACTACATGAGACTCGGCGGCGAGAGGACCCGACGCCGGCAGGCGGAACTTCCATCGCCGCACCGCAGCCGCCGTATGTGCTGCGAAGTCCGCCCGCACTTGCGCGACCTCGGCCGGCGAGCCGACGAAATCCAGGTTGACCTGCTCAGCCATCAGGTCTTGCACCTTGCCGTCGCGCCCGACTTTTAGCGCCATGTACACCGTGCCGCTGACGCCGATGTTTCGGTGCGCGCGAGGATATTCGGGGCGTTCGCGGCGGCCAACAACAGCGATGTCTTCGTCTGGATTCGGCTGCCTGGCGATCGCAGCACCTACCAGTGACAACGCGTAGTTGTCGCCGCCCTGCGGCGTGGCCATGACCCGCACACTGAAGCGCTGCTCCACTGGGATACCTCCGGTCTTCATCACCCGCCAGCTCGGAACATGCCGCGCCACGTGTTGTAATACCTGCGGCGGCACTTTGTGGGCACCGTCAATGGCGTAAGCGTTGATCGCGCCGTCGGCGCCTACGACCAGCTTGCCGGTCA
Organism: Pseudoxanthomonas sp. 97-1-1; assembly: GCF_057773125.1. Taxonomy (NCBI): domain Bacteria; kingdom Pseudomonadati; phylum Pseudomonadota; class Gammaproteobacteria; order Lysobacterales; family Lysobacteraceae; genus Pseudoxanthomonas; species Pseudoxanthomonas sp. 97-1-1. Next base: position 164,005 of record NZ_JBYMTJ010000005.1, read on the forward strand.
GGAGCATGCTGCCCACCACCTGATTGCGCAGATCACTGCCCTCGACAGTGTCGGTCCTCTCCTTGGCGCAAACCGGATTCCACACTGCCAGCATCCCTGCCACCATGGCCATGCCCCACCCGATGCCCTGCTTCACTACCTCCTCCTTTGTCCATGGATCATCGTGCCCTGGCCGCACGCCACCCGCTTCGGTTTCCGAGAATGGGTTCGGACCAGCTCCGTCCGCCGCATACTATCCGCGCGAGGTGACGCATGCACGGTAGTGGTCTGGAGTTGACGCTGGTATTCCTGCTGGCCGCGGTGATCGCGGTGCCGGTGTTCAAGCGCTTTGGCCTGGGGGCCGTGCTGGCGTACCTGGTGGCCGGCGTGGTGCTGGGTCCGGACGGGCTTGCGCTGGTGCGGGATGCCGACCGCATCCTGGATGCCGCCGAGATCGGCGTGGTGATGATGCTGTTCGTCATCGGCCTGGAACTGTCGCCGTCGCGCCTGCGGGTGATGCGCAAGCCGGTGTTCGGCGCGGGCGGCCTGCAGGTGATGCTGAGTGCGCTGGTGCTGGGCGGGGTCGCGCTGCTGTTCGAACATCACTGGAAGACCGCGCTGGTGATAGGGCTGGGACTCGCGCTGTCGTCCACGGCCGTCAGCCTGCAGCTGTTGTCCGAACACAAGGAACTCACCACCGAACACGGCCGGCTCGGCTTCGCGATCCTGCTGTTCCAGGATCTGGTCGCCATTCCCCTGCTTGCCGCCATCCCGCTGCTGGGCGGCGCCAAGAACGAAACGCTGACCTGGACCATGGTGCTGCATGCGGTCGGCGCCGTCGCCATCGTGATCGTCGGTGGACGGCTGCTGCTGCGGCACCTGTTCCGCATCGTGGCGCGCACCCGCATGCCCGAAGTGTTCACCGCCACCGCACTGCTGGTGGTGCTGGGCATCGCATGGTTCATGCAACTGGCCGACCTCAGCGCCGGCCTTGGCGCGTTCCTTGCCGGCGTGCTGTTGTCCGATTCGGAATTCCGCCACGAACTGGAATCGCAGATCGATCCGTTCAAGGGGCTGCTGCTGGGCCTGTTCTTCATCGCCGTCGGCATGGACATCGACCTGGACGCGGTGGTGAAGCAGCCGGAACTGATCACCGCCGGCGTGCTGATCCTGCTGACGGTGAAGTTCACGCTGCTGTTCTGCGTCGGGCGCTGGCCGGGACGGCTGGATCCGCGCGGCGCGCTGATGCTGGCCGGCACCCTGTGGCTGGGGGGCGAGTTCGCCTTCGTCGTGTTCAGCGAAGCCGCGCGCGTGCGCCTGATGGACGCCGAACTGCGCAACCAGCTGACCGCCATCGTGGGCATCTCGATGGCGCTGACGCCGGTGCTGTTGCTGGGCCTGCATCGCCTGCCGGCGCACGTGCGGCGATCCGGACCGGCGACCCGTGCCTTCGACGACATTCCGGACGAGCAGCCGAAAGTCCTGATCGCGGGCATGGGCCGGTTCGGTCAGATCGTCGCGCGCCTGCTCACGGCGCAGCGCATCCCGTTCGTCGCGCTCGAGAACAGTCCCGAGACGGTGGACACGCTGCGACGGTTCGGCAACATCCGGCTCTACTACGGCGACCCGACGCGCCCCGACCTGCTGCGCTCGGCCGGCGCGCAGCATGTGAAGGTCTTCGTGGTGGCGATGGACGACCCCGACACCAACATCAAGGCGACACGGCTGATCCGGCGCATGTTCCCCGAGGCGCGCGTACTGGCGCGGGCGCGCAACCGGCAGCACGCGTGGCGCCTGATGGACCTGAGCGCGGAGGCCTATCGCGAAACGCTGGGATCGAGCCTGGAGATGGCGCAGCAGGTACTGGTGGAACTGGGCATACCGCCCGAGACCGCCGCCGAGCACACCCGCCGCTTCCGCCAGCACGACGAAAGCCTGATGCGCGCCCAGTACCTGGTGTACGACGACGACGGTGCGGTGATCCAGACTGCACGCGATGCGATCAGCGACCTGGAGAAACTCTTCGAAGCCGACGCGACAGGCGAAGACGTTCCGCCGCCGGCACGTTAACCGCGATCGCGCAGGAAGCGGGCCATCGATGCGCCCGCGCCCGGCGTGGCCGGAACGAATTCCGCCGCCACGTCGATGAAGCCGCGCATCACCGCGATCTCGCGCGGCGTGCGGTTCAAGGCATCGCGCAGCTCCGGATCGGCGCCGGCGCGGAGCAGGCGACTGACCACGCGCAGCAGGCCATGCAGCGACGCCAGGTGCAGCGGCCCGAAGCCGCGCGGATCCTGCACGTCGAGTGAAACGTCTTCATCCAGCAGGCGTTCCAGGCCGGCCAGCACGACTTCCTCGTCGCAGGCGGTGCCGGGCTCCGCCCGGGAACCGAGCAGCAACAGGAGCGGCGTCACCGATCCCGCCGCGACCTGTTCGGATTCCGCGCCGGACAGCAGCAGGGTGTCGAGCAACGCTACCAGGCGCGGCTTCTCGCGCGCGGTGAATCCATACAGGGCGGCGCAATGCAGCGGCGTCAGTCCCTGCGCATCGCCGGCATGCACGTTGGCGCCGGCGGTGATCAGGCGGGCGACGATTTCGGGCAGGCCCAGCGCCGCCGCCAGCATCAGCACGGTCACCCCACCGGGCAGCCGGTATTCGATGTCGGCGCCTGCGCCAAGCAATGCACTGACGATGTCGGCCTGACGCATGCTCACCGCGGCCGACAGCGGCGTCGCGCCGGTATTGGCGGCACGCTGCGCATCGGCGCCGCGCGCGAGCAACAGTTCCACCGTGGGCGTGAATCCGCCACCCGCGGCACGCAGCAACGCCGTGCAACCCTGGGCGTCGGGCGAGTCCACGTCGAAGCCGAGATCCAGCAACCGTCGTACCGCATCGCGATCACCCGCCATGGCCGCCGCCGGCAGGTCGGCGGGACGCAGCGCGCGACGCGGCAGCGACCAGATGCGCCAGTCCAGCCAGTCGGCCAGGTCACGGCGCCCACAGGCCAGCGCGACGCCCAGCGGAGTCTGGCCATCGGCCGCGCGTGACTCGGGCGACGCACCCTTGGCGATGAGGTGTTTCAGAGCGGTCTCGCGGCCGAGTACTGCCGCCAGGTGCAACGCGGTCATGCCGTGGCTGTCGCGCGCTTCGCGGTCCACGCCGATATCCAGCAGCCGGTCGAGCACCCGCTGCCAACCCAGGCGCACCGCCAGCGACAGCGCAGGATCGCCCTGCGGGGAGGCGGCGAACGGATCCGCGCCACGCTCGAGCAGGTCCAGTGCGCAGGACTCCAGCGTCCGCGCCGCCTGGTCGTCCGCCGCGCAGGCGGCCATGAAGCGCGCCAGGCCCCCGGCACCGGCCGGCGAAACCGCACGCGCCATCAATGTCGCCAACGCGGGCATGCCCGCAGGCCCCTGGGACAGCAGGGCGAATGCGAGGGTGTCGCCCTGCGCGTTGCGATGGTCGGCATCGGCACCCTGCCGCAGCAACCATGCCAGACGCGTAGGACGCTGCATCTCCGGGTCGTGCAGCAGGGCACCGAGCTCATCGCGCGAACTCAGGCGCGCCAGCGCCTCCATGCCCTCCACCTGGCCGCTCGCCAGGCCCTCGCGCAGCAGTGCCACCGGTGCACGGTCGGGAGGCGTTTCGTCATCCGCCGTCGCCACGGCGGTGGGCAGCGCATAACCGGGGTCCAGGGCCGAGACCAGCGCCCAGCGCCCCGCCTCGGCAGCAAGATCGACCGCGCGCCGGCCCTGGGCGTCGGTGGCTTCGGGATCGACGCCCCATTCCCGCAGCCGGCGCACCAGCGCCGGCGAAGCATGCTCAGCGGCGCATGCCAGCGTCAGCGCATTCCTGCGATCCGCGTCGACCGCCTGCCGGTCGGCTCCCGCCTCGGCGAGCTTTTCGAGCACGCCCAGATGCCCTCCGCGCGCGGCTTCCAGCCAGGGCGTGCGCTGCTGTGCATCGCGCGCATGCACATCGGCACCGGCGGCCAGCAGTGATGCCGCGATTTCCGCATGGCCTGCATACGCGCCTTCATGCAGCGCGCTGCGGCGCTGGGCGTCGCGCGCATCCACCTTCGCCTTGTGCTTGAGGAGCAGTTGCACGCCGGCAGGGTCGTCTTCTTCGGTCGAGGCCGCCGCCAGCAGGACGGGTTGCCCGCCCTGCGGATCCGGACGCGCCCCCCGCTCCAGCAGAAACTTCGCCAGCCGCCAGTTGCCGGCCACACAGGCAACGCCCAGCGGAGTGAGGCCGTCATGGTTCAAAGCATCCAGTTCCGCAGCGGCGTCGCGCAGCAATGCCACCACGCCGGGATCGGAACTGCGGGCGGCGTGATGCAGCGGCGTGTTGCCATCCGCGTCGGCGATGCGCGGATCGGCGCCGTTGGCCAGCAGCGTGGTGACCGCGTCCGGGCGGCCGTGCCAGCTGTCGCGCGTCGCGGCCAGCAGCGGCGTCACGCCGGCATGTGCATGGTTGAGGTCCACGCCATGCGCGATCAGGGTGCGCAGCAGACGGAGGTCGGGCAGCACGGCCGCCAGAGCCCCGAGACTGCGCTGGTCGCGCGAGCCTTCCGCCGGCACGGCATGCGGATCCGCGCCGGCCTCGATCAGTTCCAGCGCACGGTCCACGCGTCCGGCGCGGGCGGCATCGAACAACGCCTGCTCCAGGTCCAGGCCGTGTCCAGGCGCTTCCTCCACGTCCGTTGCGTGGAGGGCAACGGCGTCGCTCCCGGGCATTTCCACGACGGGCAACACACCGGCCCCGTCCAGCCGTTGCACGCCCCAGTGCACCAGCGGCAACAGCAGCGCATACGCCACGGCGGCACCGGTACGCGCAGCGTCCGGCACCAGGTCCGTCCATGCCAGGGAAAGGCCACCGGCCACGGCGAGCGTCAACAGCGTCGCCACCGCCAGGCCGCGCCACGCATGGAAGTCGCGTTCGACCAGGCCACGCCAGTGCGCGGACAGGGCGCCACCATCACGCTCCAGGCCATGCCAGAGGGGCCAGGTCCGCCACAGCCCGACGATCACCGCGCCCACCACCGCGCTGACACCCAGCGCGGCCGGGAGGCTGCCGCTGTCGCGCAACGAGGCCAGCGGCCACGCCAGCAGCAGGGCCGTACCCGCGAACGCGACCGCCCACGCCAGCACCAAGGCCGGCACGTCCTCGCGCCAGGCGCGCGAGGGCGCCAGCACGCGGGTGCCCCGCAGCCACGACACACCCAGCGCCACGGCCGGTTGCGCCAGCCATGCCGCCACGGCAGCGAAAATCCCGCCCACCCCTCCGCCAATGCCGGCCAGCAGCAGTCCCGCCAGCAAGGCGACCAGGGCGACAGGACGGGGCTGCAGCCGGAAATCAGGCATCGGGGCGAACGGTGGGATCGGCTTGGGGCGGGAACTGGATGTGGAAGCCGCGCGCGGTCAGGTTCTCGCGGACCACCTTGGCGTCTTCGCGCGCCAGCTTGCGGTCGGGGGTCAACGCCACTTCCAGCACGAACGAAAGGGGCCCCAGTTGGGTACGCAGCGGCTCGGGCACGAGGGTGAAGTCGTCGCGCTTCGCCAGGTAGACGAAGGTGTCGGCCTTGCGCTCGGTCTTGTAGACGTAGGCTTGCATTCGCGCGTATCGCGCCCCGCGAGTGGACAAGCGGGGATTGTGCGGGAAATGCCCCATGCGCGAAACCCGCACGGCGTTCACGCGATGCATGACCATCGGCGGCAGGAGTGCGGCGGAGGGGCTGGTAATCTTGCCCCTTCACCTCGCACTAACGGATGCCTGATGCGCCCCGCCCTGCTTGCCCTGCTGCTGCCGTTCGCCCTCGTCCCCGCGGCACACGCCCAGACCTCCACACCGCTCACGATCGAACAGGCGATGGCCGAGCCGGACTGGATCGGCCCCCCTGTCGAGCGCGCGTGGTGGGCATGGGACGGCAAGCAGGTGCAGTACGAGCTCAAGCGCGACGCCAGCGTGGTACGCGACACCTTCGAGCAGGCACTGGACGGCAGCGCCGCGCGGCGCATCGCCGATGACCAGCGCGCAGGACTCGACACCGGCAATCCCGTCTACGACGCGACCCGCCAGCGCATGCTGCTGTCGCGCAACGGCGACCTGTTTGTGCGCGACCTGCGCAGCGGCACGCTCACGCAGGTCACGCGCACCAACGAAGCCGAGCAGCAGGCACGCTTCACCCATGACGGCGCCGTGATCTGGCGCGTGGGCAGCACGTGGTATCGCTGGGCCGCAGGCACCGGCACGACGACGGTCGCCGAACTGAAGGCGGAACGCGATCCGCTGGCCGCACCGAAGGCCGACGCCCTGCGCGAGCAGCAACTGCGCACGATCCGCACGCTGGCCGACGACCGTGCCCAGCGCGAAACCGCGCAGAAGCAGGCGGAGGCCTGGCGCAAGGCGGACCCCACCCGCGCGCCCGCCCCGGTCTACCTGGGCGCCGAGGTGGAGATCGAAAGCAGTTCGCTTTCTCCCGATGGCCGCTGGTTGCTGGTGGTGACCCGCAAGAAGGGGGCCGATGCCGGCCAGGGCGGCAAGATGCCGAAGTACGTCACCGAATCCGGCTATGAAGAGTTCCAGGATGTGCGTACGCGCGTGGGTCGCAATGCGCCGCTGCCGCACGCTCTGTGGCGCGTGGACCTGGCCGATGGCAGCGTGAAGCCGCTCGCCTTCGATCCGTTGCCGGGCATCGACAAGGATCCCCTGGCCGCGCTGCGCAAGAAGGCCGGCAAGGAGCCCCTGACGGGCAACCGCGACGTGCGCGTGGAGAACGACAGCAACGGCAGCGCGATCGCCTGGACGAATGACGGCACCCAGGTCGCGGTGCAGGTACATGCCATCGACAACAAGGATCGCTGGATCGCCACAGTCGACCTGCCGGGCGCCCGCCTGCTGCCGCGCCACCGTCTGACCGACGCTGCATGGATCAACTGGGGTTTCAACCAGTTCGGCTGGCTGCCGGACAACCGTACGCTGTGGCTGCTGTCGGAAGAATCCGGCTACGCCCACCTGTATACGGCGACCGGCAACGCGAAGCCACGCGCACGCACTTCCGGCAAATGGGAAGTGTCGGAACCGGAGATCACGCCCGACGGCAACGGATTCCTCTTCCTGTGCAACCGCGACTGGCCGGGTGACTACGAAGTCTGCAAGCTCGACCTTGCCAGCAACGGCCTTCGCGAAGTCACCGCGCTGGACGGCGTGGAGAGTTTCAGTGCATCGCCCGACGGACGCCAGCTGCTGGTCCGCCACTCCCGCAGCTACACGCCGGCCCAACTGTCCGTCGTGGGCATGGACGGCGGCACGCCGAAGCCGCTCACCGACACCCGCAGCGCGGCGTTCAAGGCGCGCGAATGGATCGAGCCGCAGTACGTGCAGGTGCCGTCGAAGCATGGCGCCGGCGTGGTCTGGGGCAAGTACTACGGCCCGAAGACGATGGAACCCGGCAAGCGCTACCCCATCGTCATGTTCGTGCATGGCGCGGGGTATCTGCAGAACGTCACCGCGCGCTATCCCAACTATTTCCGTGAACAGATGTTCCACCATCTGCTGGTGGAGCGCGGCTACATCGTGCTCGACCTGGACTACCGGGCCAGCGAGGGCTACGGCCGCGACTGGCGCACCGCGATCTACCGCAACATGGGCCATCCGGAACTTGAGGACTATCTCGATGGACTGGACTGGCTGGTCGAGCAGAAGCAGGGCGACCGCGACCGCGCCGGCATCTACGGCGGCAGCTACGGCGGCTTCATGACCTTCATGGCGCTGTTCCGCGAGCCCGGCACGTTCAAGGCCGGCGCCGCGCTGCGCCCGGTGGTGGACTGGACCCAGTACAACCACGAGTACACCAGCAACATCCTCAACACGCCCGAGCTGGATCCCGAGGCCTACCGCACCTCGTCGCCGATCGAATACGCCGCCGGACTGCAGGACCACCTGCTGATCGCGCACGGCATGATCGACGACAACGTGTTCTTCAAGGACTCCGTCGTGCTGACGCAGAAGCTGATCGAACTGCGCAAGGACAACTGGGAGCTCGCCGCCTATCCGCTCGAACGCCATGGCTTCACCCGCTCGGACTCGTGGCTGGATGAGTACAAGCGTGTGTTGAAGCTGTTCGAGCAGACCCTCAAGTAGGCGATGGCGTTTTCACCGAACGCCATGGCCCGCGCCGGCTTCGTCACCGTCACGGCGAAGGTGTCGATCGCCATGGGCATCGTCGCCACGCTGTACGCGGCGGCGCAGGTGATCGCGGCGTGGCTGCTGCTCGGGCAGGTGGATACCGAGACGGTGCTGGGCTTCCTCGCTTCGCGGTCGACTCCCGCACCCGCGCTGTGGATGCTCACGCACCTGACCGCGATCGCCGTCGGCTTCCTGGGCGTCTGCATCGCCTTCCTGGCGGTTGCGGTGGGCCTGCTCCGTCGCCGCGCCTGGGGCTGGTGGGGTTTCGTGTTCTTCATGGTGCTGGGCGCCGCGGCGAATTTCGCCGGCATCGCGGTGATCGACGCCGCTTTTTCCTGGATCCAGTCGCTCCCATCCCAGCCCGGCACCGAAGAGATGCGGAACGAGCTGGCCGGCTTGCGACTGCTGGCGCTGGCCATGCTCTGGGCGACCGCCCTCGCGTTCGCCGTGCTGCACGGCCTGGTGGTCTGGCAGTTGTGCAGGCGCGACGTGCGGGCGGAATTCGGGATGATCCGGACGCCCCGGTAGAATGCGCGGCATGAACGACATCACGCCCGTCCGCGACTATCTGACCGACCTGCAGGACCGCATCTGTGCCGCCATCGAAGCCGCCGACGGCAGCGCGCGCTTCCGGGAGGATGCCTGGGCACGGCCACCCGGCGATGCGTCACCGATCCGCGGCGGCGGACGCACCCGCGTGCTGCGCGACGGCGCGGTATTCGAGCAGGCAGGCATCGGTTTCTCCGATGTATCCGGCGACCGGTTGCCGCCTTCGGCCTCCGCGCACCGGCCTGAACTCGCAGGCGCCTCCTGGCGCGCGGTCGGGGTGTCGCTGGTGTTCCACCCCCGCAACCCCCACCTGCCCACCACGCATGCGAACGTGCGCCACTTCCGCGCCGAACGCGATGGCGAAACCGTCGCATGGTGGTTCGGCGGCGGCTTCGACCTGACACCGTTCTATCCGGTCGACGAGGATGTGCATCACTGGCACCGGACCGCACGCGACCTGTGCGAGCCCTTCGGCGGCCAGGCGCGTTACGACGCACACAAGCGCTGGTGCGACGAATATTTCTTCCTCAAGCACCGCAACGAGACGCGTGGCGTGGGCGGGCTGTTCTTCGACGATCTGAGCGGGGATTTCGAGCGCGACTTCGGTTACCTGTGCGCCGTCGGCGACGGTTTCCTCGACGCCTACCTGCCGATTGTCGGCCGCCGCAAGGACGCGCCCTACGGCGAACGCGAAAGACAGTTCCAGCTGTATCGTCGCGGCCGCTACGTCGAGTTCAACCTGGTCTACGACCGCGGCACACTGTTCGGCCTACAGAGTGGTGGGCGCGCCGAGTCCATCCTGATGAGCCTGCCCCCCCTGGTCCGCTGGGAATACGGCTACGCCCCGGAAGACGGCAGCGACGAGCAGCGGCTGGCGGACTACCTGCGACCACGTGATTGGCTGGCCGAGTTCGCCTGAGCCTGCTCTTCTGTAGGAGCGACGTGAGTCGCGACCGCACGCCATCCAATGTGTGGGGCTCGGCCGGGGCCACGCGGGCCAAGAATTCCCTGTTTCCCGCGCGGTGCGGATAAGACAAACGTCAACGACGTTTCATTTCCACGGTCGCGACTCACGTCGCTCCTGCAGGGAGCTAGGCTTGCCTGCCCACGACCGTGATGTGCCCGTTGTTCTCAAGTACCGCCAGCCGGATGTCGGCCATGTCCAGGCAGCCGGCTTCGCGCATCGCCTTCTCGAAATCCTCGCGGCTGATCAGCTCACGGCGCAGCACGTCGCGGTAGACCTGCCCGTCGCGTGCCAGCAATACCGGCGCGCCCTCCACCCAGCGCTCCACCTTCGGCGAACGCGCCGATACCAGGCCCACGATCCAGTTCAACGCAATCAGCGTGGCCGCGAGCAACAGACCCCCGCCTACCGACGTATCCGCGCCGAGCAGCGCGTTCTGCACCGCATTGCCCAGCAGGACGATCAGCAGGATGTCGAACGGCGTGAACTGGCCCATCGACCGCTTTCCGGACACACGGAGCATCACCAGCAGGATGAAGTAGACCGCGCACGCCCGCAGCACGAATGCCCACCACGGCATGGCCAGCTGGAACATCTCGGCGAACGTTGCGCTCATGCGTCACCCGGTGGCGAAGGACTGCGCGCACGGTAGCGCACGCGACGCGGGCAAACGACAGGCAATAAAAAGCCCCGCAGACCAGGGGGAGATCGGCGGGGCCAGGGAGCGGGACCTGGGGAGGGGTCGTCGCTCCGGGGGAGATCGCTCCAGGGGATGGGAGAGATCAGTGACAGACGTTGCATCTGTCACGGGCTATATGACCACTCCGGACATGGATGGTTCGTGAAGATTCCGGTTAAAAAACCGTAAGATTCAGGAGGAATTCAGTTTATTGAACTCGTCAGTATACAAATATACCTGACAGGGTTTTCCTGAAGCTTCCGCAAGTCCATGTTCCGGAAGGAAATCCGTCCTGAGGCCCGCTCAGTGGGCCTCTTCCCAGTTGTCGCCCACGCCGCTGTCGACCACCAGCGGAACGCTCAGTTGCGCTGCGGCAGCCATCCGCGCTGTCGCCTCTTTCAGCAAAGTCGGCACGAAGCCGGCGTCGGCTTCGAACACCAGTTCGTCGTGCACCTGCAGGATCATCAGCGCCTGGTCGCGGTGATCCGCAAGCCATGCATCCACGCCGATCATCGCGCGCTTGATGATGTCCGCCGCCGTACCCTGCATCGGCGCATTGATCGCCGCGCGCTCGGCGCCGGCGCGCTGGCCCTGCGTCCCCTTGTTGATGTACTCCAGGTACAGGCGGCGACCGAACACGGTTTCGACATAGCCGTGTTCGCGCGCCTGCTGGCGCGTGCGCTCCATGTAGTCGCGCACGCCGGGGTAACGGCTGAAGTACAGCGCGATGTAGTCCTGCGCCTCGCCACGGCCGATGCCCAGCTGGCGCGCCAGGCCGAAGGCGCTCATGCCGTACATCAAACCGAAGTTGATCGCCTTGGCGGCGCGGCGCTCGTTGCCGGTGACGTCTTCCAGCTTGCGCCCGAACACTTCCGCCGCCGTCGCCTTGTGGATGTCGGCGCCGGACTCGAACGCGCGCACCAGCCCGGGATCCTGCGACAGGTGGGCCATGATGCGCAGCTCGATCTGCGAGTAATCGCAGGCCACGAGCTTGCGGCCCGGCGGCGCGACGAATGCCTTGCGGATGCGGCGCCCGTCCTCGGTGCGGATCGGGATGTTCTGCAGGTTTGGATCGGTGGACGACAACCGTCCCGTTGCCGCACCGGCCTGGTGGTAGCTGGTGTGCACGCGACCGGTGTCGGGATTGACCATCTCCGGCAGCTTGTCGGTGTAGGTGCTGCGCAGTTTGGCCAGGCCACGGTATTCCAGGATCACCCGAGGCAGTTCGTGCTGGTCGGCGATGGCTTCGAGTGCTTCCTCATTCGTGCTGGGCTGGCCGGTGGGCGTCTTCACCAGCACCGGCAGCTTGAGCTCGTCAAACAGCAGCGCCTGCAGCTGCTTGGGCGAATCGAGGTTGAACGTGCGGCCCGCGAGTTCGGTGGCCTTCTGCTGCGCGGCCAGCATGCGCTTGGACAGGTCGGCGCTCTGCCGGCGCAGTTCATCGCCATCGATCATCACGCCGTTGGCCTCGATGCGCGCCAGCACGGGGACCAGCGGCATCTCGATGTCGCGGTAGACGCTTTCCAGTCCGGCTTCCGCTGCCAGCTTCGGCGCCAGCGCGCGGTGCAGGCGCAGGGTGATGTCGGCGTCCTCGGCGGCGTAGCGGGTGGCGTCGTCGATGGCCACCTCCGAGAACAGGATCTGCTTGGCGCCCTTGCCGGCGACATCCTCGTACTTGATGGTGTCGTAGCCAAGGTGGCGCTTGGCCAGGCTGTCCATGTCGTGCCGGTTGCTGCCGGCATTCAGCACGAAGCTCTCCAGCATCGTATCGTCGGCGTAGCCCTGCACGTCCACGCCGTGGCGGCGCAACACGTGCAGGTCGTACTTGCCGTGCTGGCCGAGCTTGCGCCGGCCTGCATCGGCGAACACGGGTGCGAGCGCCGCAAGCACCGCCTCGCGGCCGAGTTGCAGCGGCGCGCCGGGATAGTCGTGGCCCACCGGTATGTACACGGCCTTGCCGGGTTCGGTGGCGAAGCTCAGGCCGACCAGGTTCGCGCGCATGGGATCGAGGCTGTCGGTTTCGGTATCGAACGCGAATTCGTCCGCCTGCTCCAGCCGCGCCACCAGCGCTTCAAGCTGCGCCGGCTCCGTCACGGCCGTGTATTCGCCCGCGACACCGAGCGACGCGTCGATGACTGCATCGTCCGCGATTACCGCCGCCACGCGACCGGTGCCGCGTGCACGACCCGGCTCCTTTTCTGCCACCGCGGACGCGTCGACAGTGCCACCCTCGAGCTCCTTCAGCGCCTGGTTGAAACCATAGCGCGCGTACAACTCGCGCAACTCATCCACATGGCGTTCGCGCAGCGGCAGCGTCTCCGGCCCGCCATCCAGTGCAACGTCGGTCTTGATGGTGACCAGCTCGCGATTCAGCGGCAGGCGTGGCAGGGCCGCGCGCAGGTTGTCGCCAATCTTGCCCTTGATCTCGCCGGCCCGGTCGATGATCTCAGCCAGCGTGCCGTATTCGCCCAGCCATTTGGCGGCGGTCTTCGGACCGCACTTCTCCACGCCGGGCACGTTGTCCACGGTGTCGCCCATCAGGGCAAGGAAGTCGACGATCTGCTCCGGCCGCACGCCGAACTTCTCCACCACTGCCTCGGTGGAATCCAGCCGGCTGCCGCTCATGGTGTTGACCAGTGCCACGCCAGGACGCACCAGCTGCGCGAAATCCTTGTCGCTGGTTGAAATGGTCACGTCCATGCCCTGCGCCGCGCCCTGCAACGCAAGCGTGCCGATCACATCGTCCGCTTCCACGCCCTCGACACGCAGCAGCGGGAAGCCGAGCGCCTGCACGATGCGGATCATCGGCTCCACCTGCGCGCGCAGCTCTTCCGGCATCGGCGGGCGGTTGGCCTTGTAGTCCGGATACAGTTCTTCGCGGAAGGTCGGGCCGCTGGCATCGAGCACGAAGGCCACGAAGTCGGGCTTTTCCTTCAGCGTCGCGCGCAGCATGTTGACCACGCCGAAGAGCGCGCCGGTAGGCTCGCCCTGCGCATTGGTCAGCGGTGGCAGCGCATGGAACGCACGGAACAGGTAGCTGGAGCCGTCGATGAGTACGAGTCGTGTCATGCCGGCATTCTACGCCGCGTGCCTTGCATGCGGCGTCACGCGCGCCGCCCGGCGTTGGGCGCATAATCGGGTCATCCATCCCCCGAAAGGTCGCCACGATGACCCGCATGACGAAGCGTGCCGTGCTGCTCTCCTGCCTGCTGGCACTGGCCGGCTGCGCATCGACCGGCAGCGATCCCACCAACGTCGACCTCGCCAACGCGCAGGTCGCCGTCCGCACCGAGAAAAATGGCGACGTGATCGAGGAGTACCGCGTGGCCGGCAACCTGCGGATGGTCAAGGTCACGCCATCGCGCGGCGCGCCCTACTACCTGTATGACTCCGACGGCGACGGGCGCCTGGACAAGAGCAAGGACAACGTCGACGTATCGCCCGTCTACTGGAAGCTCTATGGCTGGTGAGATGCCGCGCTAGCGGATCACCAGCACCGGCACGCCGCAGCGGGCCAGTACTTCGCTGGTCTGGCTGCCCAGCAGCAGGCGCCCGAGCGCACGTCGGCCATGCGAGGCCATGACGATCAGGTCGCAGCCCTGGCGTTCGGTGGTTTCGACGATGGCTTCCGCGGCGTACCGGTCAGCGACGTGCAGGCACTGCACCTCGATGCCATGCCGGGTCGCCTGTGCGACGGCTCCGTCCAGCACCCGGCGTGCGGCCTCTTCGCGGGCCGCCTGGAATTCCGGCAGCGAGGTGCCTACCGCGCTCCAGCCCAGGCCGTCATCGAAGCCGGTATTGATGGGTTCGCTGACCGTCAGCACGGTGGCCCTGGCCTGCAGTCGCGTCGCCAGCGCGAGGCCATGTTCCACGCCCTTGCCTGCCAGTGCGGAACCGTCGGTCGCGATCAGGATATGCCGGTACATGTCGCACCTCAGGGTGATGGGGTGCAGCCATTACACGCCTGGCGGGCTTAGTGCGCCGTGATCTGGATCAATCGCGGCCTAGACGGCCTGCAGGTTCGCGTAGGCCAGCACCAGCCACTTGCTGCCCTCGCTGTCGAAGTTCACCTGCACCCGCGCATGGGCGCCGCTGCCTTCGTAATCGGTGACCACGCCATGGCCGAACTTGGCGTGGGTGACGGTCTGGCCCAGCTTGAGGCCGGGCATTTCCAGGCTGGCATGGCCCGGCGTCGCCCGGGTAGCGAAGCCGGAGGCCGGTCGGCTGACCTGCACGCGGGGCCGCACCTCGTTCAGCAGGTTGGCGGGGATCTCGCGCAGGAAGCGTGAGGGGATCCCGTACATGTCCTGCCCGTGCAGGCGTCGCGCCTCGGCAAAGCTCAGCACCAGTTTCTGCCGCGCCCGGGTGATGCCCACGTAGGCGAGGCGGCGCTCTTCTTCCAGTCGCCCGCTCTCGTCCAGCGAGCGGTTGCTGGGGAACAGCCCCTCCTCCAGCCCGGCCAGGAACACCAGCGGGAATTCCAGGCCCTTGGCCGAGTGCAACGTCATCAGCTGCACGCCATCCTCACCGGCCTCGACCTGGCCTTCGCCCGCTTCCAGCGCGGCGTAGGACAGGAAGGCGACCAGCTCGCTCATGCCCTCGCTGCCATTCTCGTCATCGGCGATGTCTTCGCGACGCACGAAGCGCGACGCGACCGACACCAGTTCGTCCAGGTTCTCGGTACGCGATTCCGAATCCAGCCCGCCGCGGCTCTCGCGCGCCCAGTGCTCGCGCAGACCGGAGCGCGCAAGCACGTGGTCGACGCGCTCGGCCAGCGTCATCTCCGCAGTCTCCTCGGCCAACTGGTCGACCAATGCGGCGAATGCGGCCAGCGCATTGCGTGCGCGCCCGGCCAGGTCGCTGCCCTGCGCCGCCAGCATCGCCGCGCCCCATAGCGATACGCGTGCGCCGCGCGCCAGCCGGCGGACTTCGTCCAGCGTGCGCTCGCCGATACCGCGCGTGGGCGTGTTGACCACGCGCTCGAACGCCGCGTCGTCCGCCCGGTTGGCCATCAGGCGCAGGTACGCGAGGGCATCCTTGATTTCGGCGCGCTCGAAGAAGCGCATGCCGCCATACACGCGATAAGGCACCTGCTCCGACAGCAAGGCCTCTTCGAACGCACGCGACTGCGCGTTGCTGCGGTAGAGGATGGCGGCATCGCCGAGGCTGCCGCCGTCGCGTACCCATTGGCGAATGCGCTCGACGACGAAGCGCGCTTCGTCCATCTCGTTGTAGGCGGCGTACAGGTCGATCGGTTCGCCGTCGCCGGTATCGGTCCAAAGCTGCTTGCCGATCCGGCCGGGGTTGTGCGCGATCACGGCGTTGGCCGCGCCCAGGATGTTCGCGCTGGACCGGTAGTTCTGCTCCAGCCGGATGGTCCGCGCGGACGGATAGTCGCGCAGGAACTGCTGCATGTTCTCGACCTTGGCGCCGCGCCAGCCGTAGATGCTCTGGTCGTCGTCGCCCACCACGAAGACATGGCCCGTATCGCCCGCCAGCACGCGCACGAAGGCGTACTGGATGGCATTGGTGTCCTGGAACTCGTCCACCAGGATCTCGCGGAAACGCGTGCGGTAGTGCGCCAGCAAGGCCGGCGTGTCGCGCAGCAGCTCGTGCGCGCGCAGCAGCAGTTCGGCGAAATCCACCAGGCCGGCGCGGTCGCACCGTTCCTGGTAACCGGCGTAGACCTGGCGACGGATGTCCAGCCATTCGTCGTTCGGCGCCGGCTGGATGTGCTCGGGGCGGCGGCCCTCGTCCTTCTGCTCGTTGATCCACCACGCCAGTTGCTTGGGCGGGAACTTGCCTTCGTCCAGCTCCATCGCCTGCACCACGCGCTTGACCAGCCGTTGCTGGTCATCGCTGTCCAGTACCTGGAAGGTCTCGGGCAGCTTCGCTTCCTGCCAGTGCAGGCGCAGCAGGCGATGGGCAAGGCCGTGGAAGGTGCCGATCCACATGCCGCGGCTGCCGTTGCGCAACTGCACGTCGGCGCGGGCGCGCATTTCGCCGGCCGCCTTGTTGGTGAAGGTCACCGCCAGGATGCCGTGCGTGGGCACGCCGAAGACTTCGTTGAGCCAGGCGATGCGGTGGGTCAGCACGCGGGTCTTGCCGGAGCCGGCGCCGGCCAGGACGAGGTAATGCCCCTGTGCTGCGGAAACGGCGTCGCGCTGGGCGGGATTCAGGTGGTCGAGCAGGTGGGAAACATCCATCCGCGCATTTTACGGCCTGCAGCGACCCAAACCCTGAGACGCAGTCCGTTCAGGCCAGTTCGGCGACCTGCATCGAGACCTGCTTGCGCCCGTCGTCCAGCCATTGGCGGCCGGTCTCGACAAAGCCGTGGCGCACGTGGAACAGGCGCGACGGCTCGTTCGGCGGCACCACATTGAACTCGCAGGTGATGCGCGGGATGCCATGCGCACGGGCGAAGGCGAACAGGTCTGCGTACAGCCGCGAGCCCAGCCGGTGCCCCTGCGCGGCCGCGTCCACGACGATGCGGTCGACGTAGAGGAAGTCCGGATAGCGTTCAGCGAACCACCCGAAGTTGTCGTTGCGGTAATCCGCCCCGGCGCGCATGGCCAGCAGGAAGGCGACCACGCGACCGTCGAGCGTCGCCACGCGGTGACAAGCGGACAGGGACGCCAAGTGGCGCAACCTGTCCGCATCCATGGGGCTGGTGTGGCGGACCTCGGCTTCGTTCAGCGCAACGATGGCGGCGTAGTCGCCATCGTTTGCGTCGCGTATCTCAGGTTCGGCCGCCACGGGGTCAGTGTGCGGCGTGCTTGGCGGGGGCTCCACCATTCATGAGCTTGTCCGTCCAGGCGATGCCAATGGCCGACAGGATGAAGACGCAGTGGATGATGGTCTGCCAAAGCACGCCGTCAGGGGTCAGCTGGGTGCACTGCGTGCTCGTGATCGCCATCTCGGCCTTCATCTGGGCCAGCTGGTCCGGCGTGCAGAAAGGCAAACCCTTCAAGGCGCCCGCTGCGATGAACGTCTTCAGCAGGTGGATCGAGGAGATGCCGATGATCGCCATCGCCAGCTTCACCTTCAGCACGCTGGCGTTGACGTGACTCAGCCACTCGGGCTGGTCCGGATGGCCTTCCAGGCGCAGGCGCGATACGAAGGTTTCGTAGCCACCGACGATCACCATGACCAGCAGGTTGGAGATCATCACCACGTCGATCAGGCCGAGCACGATCAGCATGATCTCCTGCTCGCCGAGACCCGGCGCGCGATGAATCAGGTGCCATAGCTCCTTGCCGAACAGGAACACGTACACGCACTGGGCGACGATCAGACCCAGGTACAGCGGTAGCTGCAGCCAGCGCGACGCGAAGATCAGGTTGGGCAAGAAGTTGGGGCGAGGGCTGGCGGGGGGCGTCATGGGAACGGTCTTTTCCAAGGATGGCGCAGGGTACCGGCCGGATTTGACGCTGCCAAGCCCGCACGGACGGCTAGACTCGAAGGCCTCCCCCTCCTGCGGAATCCGCCATGATCGACCTGTACTACTGGCCCACGCCCAACGGCCACAAGATCACGCTGATGCTGGAAGAACTGACCGAGGCAGGCGCGAAGCTCGACTACCGCATCGTGCCGGTCGACATCGGCAAGGGCGACCAGTTCAAGCCGGAATACCTGGCGTTCTCGCCGAACAACAAGATGCCGGCGATCATCGACCACGCACCGGCCGACGGCGGCGCGCCGATCAGCGTGTTCGAATCCGGCGCCATCCTGCTGTACCTGGCCAACAAGACCGGCCGCTTCTTCGGCGCCGACACCCGCCAGAAAGTGGCCGTGAACCAGTGGCTGATGTGGCAGATGGGCGGCCTGGGCCCGATGACCGGGCAGTACGGCCACTTCACCGTGTACGCGCCGGAGAAGATTCCCTACGCCATCGACCGCTACACGCGCGAGGTGCAGCGCCTGCTCGGCGTGCTGGACACGCAGCTTGCGAAACATGCCTACATCGCCGGCGACGACTACAGCATCGCCGACATGGCCACGCATCCGTGGATCAACGCCTACGACAAGGCGCCACTGGATCTGTCGCCCTATCCCGCCCTGCAGCGCTGGCGCGCCGAGATCGCGGCGCGGCCGGCCGTGCAACGCGCGTATGCGCTGCAGTCGCAGGTCAATCCGAACGCGGGCCAGCCGCTCAGCGACGAGGAGCGCAAGCACCTGTTCGGCCAGTCCTCACGGTAGACGGAGCCGAGCCTGCTCGGCTGCGCCGCATCAGGACGCATCCGGCCCGCACGCGGCGGCCAATGCAATAATCCGGGACTGACCGGCCCTGCCGCCCGAGAAATCCGATGCGCCTCGCCCTGTTCGCCCTGATGACACTCGCCACCGTCCTCCCCACCCACGCCGAAAAACTCACCCTGGAAGCGATCACCGGCAGCGCGCCCCTGTCCGGCCCGACGCTGACCAAGCCGCAGGTCGCGCCGGACGGATCGCGGGTGACCTTCCTGCGCGGCAAGGACAGCGACCGCAACCGGCTGGACCTGTGGGAATACGACATCGCCAGCGGACAGACGCGCCTGCTGGTGGATTCGTCGGTGGTGCTGCCCGGCGAGGAAGTGCTGAGTGATGAGGAAAAGGCGCGCCGCGAGCGCCAGCGCATCGCTGCACTGTCCGGCATCGTCGATTACCAATGGTCGCCGGATGGCAAGGCACTGCTGTTCCCGCTGGGCGGCGAGCTTTATTTCTACGACCTGGCGAAGTCCGGCAAGGACGCGGTGCGCAAGCTGACGGATGGCGGTGGTTTTGCCACCGATCCGAAGATATCGCCTAAGGGGGGCTTCGTCAGCTTCATCCGCGACCGCAACCTGTGGGTCATCGAGCTGGCCAGCGGCAGGGAAACACAGCTGACCCGCGACGGCAGCGACGTGATCGGCAACGGCGTGGCCGAATTCGTCGCCGACGAAGAAATGGATCGCCATACCGGCTACTGGTGGGCGCCGGACGATTCCGCCATCGCCTTCGCGCGCATCGACGAAACGCCGGTGCCGGTACAGAAGCGCTACGAGGTGTACCCCGACCGCACCAAGGTGATCGAGCAGCGGTATCCGGCGGCGGGCGATGACAACGTGCTGGTGCAACTGGGTGTGATCGCACCGAAGGCCGGCGCAAAGCCGCGCTGGATCGACCTGGGTGCGGACCAGGACATCTATCTGGCCCGCGTCGACTGGCGCGATCCGCAACGCCTGACCTTCCAGCGCCAGTCGCGCGACCAGAAGAAGCTCGAGCTGATCGAAACCACACTGGCCACCGGCACGCAGCGCACGCTGGTGACGGAAACCTCGAAGACCTGGGTGCCACTGCACAGCGACCTGCGCTTCCTGAAGAACGGGCGCTTCCTGTGGTCGTCGGAGCGCAGCGGGTTTGAACACCTGTACATGGCATCGGAAGACGGGTCCGAGCTGACCGCATTGACGCAGGGCGAGTGGGTGGTCGACGGCCTGCTGGCCGTCGACGAAGCCGCCGGCCTGGCCTACGCCAGCGGCACGCGTGATGGCGCCACCGAGACACACGTGTATGCCGTGCCGTTGTCCGGCGGCGAGCCGCGTCGTTTGACGCAGGCGCCCGGCATGCATGCCGCCGCCTTCGCCCGCAATGCCAGTGTCTTCGTCGACAGCTGGTCCAGCGACACCACGCTGCCGCAGATCGAGCTGTTCAAGGCCGACGGCACGAAGCTGGCGACCCTGCTCACCAACGATGCGACCGACGCGGCGCACCCCTACGCGAAGTACCTCGCCGCGCACCAGCCGACGACCTTCGGCACGCTGACGGCCGCCGACGGCACCACGCCGCTGCACTACAGCCTGATCAAGCCGGCCGGTTTCGACCCGAAGAAGAGGTACCCGGTCGTGGTCTTCGTCTACGGCGGCCCGGCGGCGCAGACCGTCACCCGCGCCTGGCCCGGCCGCAGCGATGCCTTCTTCAACCAGTACCTGGCCCAGCAGGGCTACCTGGTGTTCTCGCTGGACAACCGCGGCACGCCACGCCGTGGCGCGGCCTTCGGTGGCGCGCTGTACGGCAGGCAGGGCACGGTGGAAGTGGACGACCAGCTGCGCGGCGTGGCGTGGCTGAAGTCGCAGGCGTTCGTCGATCCCGCGCGCATCGGCGTGCACGGCTGGTCCAACGGCGGCTACATGACGCTGATGCTGCTGGCCAAACACAGCGAGGCTTATGCCTGCGGTGTGTCCGGTGCGCCGGTGACGGACTGGGCGCTGTACGACACCCACTACACCGAGCGCTACATGGACCTGCCGAACGCGAACGAAGCCGGCTACCGCGAGGCCAGCGTGTTCACCCACCTGGACGGCCTGCACTCGAAGCTGCTCTTGATCCACGGCATGGCCGACGACAACGTGCTGTTTTCCAACTCGACGAAGCTGATGAGTGACCTGCAGAAGCGCGGTACGCCGTTCGAGCTGATGACCTACCCCGGCGCCAAGCACGGCCTGCGCGGCAGCGACCTGCTGCACCGCTACCGCCTGACCGAGGATTTCTTCGGTCGTTGCCTGAAGCCCTGAGACGAAGGAGACGCCGATGTCCGCTTCCCCGCCGCCGATGCCCGCCGCCGTGAAAGCGGGCTGGTGGAGCCGCAACTGGAAATGGTGCGTGCCCGTGCTGGCGGTGGTGCTGCTGGCCTCGTTCCTGGCCTTCATCGCCGGGCTGATGACACTGATCTTCGGCGCGATGAAATCCTCAGAACCCTACCGGCATGCGATGGCACGGGCGCAGGCCGATGCGGCCGTGGTCGCCGCACTGGGTACCCCGATCAAGCCGGGCTGGTTCGTGCAGGGCAGCCTCAACAGCAGTGGAGCGCGCGGCGAGGCAGAGCTGGCAATCCCGCTTGATGGCGGCAAGACCGATGGCACGCTGTTCGTGGTGGCGGAGAAACGCGCCGGTGAATGGCACTACGAAACGCTGGCCGTCAACGTGGACGGCGGCGAACGGTTCGTGCTGGAAGCCGGCAACGACGGGCCGGCATCTCCCTGACCCCACGAACGACGAAGGCGGCCATGGGCCGCCTTCGGATCGCATCCGGCAGGTGGCCGGCTCAGTTCTTCGGTGCCGGGTCCGGCACGACCAGGGTGGGGTCCACCGCCGTGCCCGGCGGCACGTAGATCGCCACGCCCGCCGCCTGCTTCTGGGTGGTGGGAATGCCCATGCTCAGACCGCCGCCCGAGTGGCGGCCGTAACTGCCGGCGCCCACCGACATGCCGACCGGGGAACCACTGGATCCCACGCCGACCAGCACCACGCCGTTCGCGCCGAGGGCGGCGGCTTCGCGCTTGAGGCGTGCCACGGCGGCGTCGGTCTGGCCCTGCGTGCCGAAGCCGACGGCACTCTTGGATTCAAGCTGCGCGATTTCCAGCGACCCCGCAGGCGCGGTGCGGTAGACCTGGACCTGCGCAGGATCGATGGCGGGGCGCGCCTGCCCCAGCATGACCTTGGAGCTGCTGGCGCAGCCGGCACTGAGCGCGGCGACGAGCACGATGGCAGCGATACGGAACGACATGGCGGCTTCTCCCGGTGACCTGCGGCGATCTTCCGCCGATGCCGCTGAATACTGGCACAGCCGGCAGGCGTCCGGCGTGACGGGACGGGCGGGTTATCATTTCGCCCCGACATGCCCCCCGTTTCCCGCACGATGAGCTCCGCCCCCGACCATCCTCCCGCGCCGCAGCGGCTGGCCGTCGACTACATCCACGCGCCCACGCCACGGGCGTTGCTGGGCCTGCCGGAGACGCTGGCCGTGTTCGGTTTCGGCGCGCTGGCGCCCGCCACCTCGACCATCGACGACCCGCGCTACCTGCGCGTGCCGCTGTCGCCGTTGCGCGAAGCCGCGGCCCCGTACGAAGTCTGGCGTGCGGCGGGCCCCGTGACCACCGGCCGCGAAGGCGCGGTGCGCTACAGCCACGACGGCGCGCTGATGTTCGGCGTGGTGGAGTGGGAAGAACCCGAAGGCGGCATCCTGCACGCAAGCGCGCATGCATATGCCGCGATGGCCGCCTTCTGGCGCGACAGCGGATATCCGCACCTGCTGCGCATCTGGAATTACTTCGATGCCATCACGCAGGGCGAAGGCGACGGCGAACGCTACCGGCAATTCTGCATCGGCCGCGTGCAGGGCCTGGGCGATATCGATACGCGCGCGCTGCCCGCCGCCACGGCGATAGGCAGCCGCGATGGCCGCCGCGTGCTGCAGGTCTACTGGCTCGCCGCACGTGAACCGGGTACGCCACTCGAGAATCCGCGCCAGGTCAGTGCCTACCGCTATCCGCGCGAATACGGCCCGCAATCCCCGAGCTTCGCGCGCGCGTTGCTGCCTCCGTCGCACCAGGTGCCCCTGTTGCTGTCCGGCACCGCCAGTATCGTCGGCCATGCGTCGCAGCACGCGGACTCGCTGCGCGCGCAACTGGACGAGACCCTCACCAACCTCGACAGCCTGCTGGGCGCGGCGCGCACGCACGCGGCGACGTTGCCGGCGCACCTGGATGCGAGTTCGCGCCTGAAGGTCTACGTGAGTGATGCCGCCGACGCCGACACCGTGGCCGCGCAACTCGAGGCCCGCCTGGGCACGCGCGTGCCCTGGCTGATGCTGCATGCCGACGTCTGCCGGCGCGAGCTGCTGGTCGAGATCGAGGGCATGCACGGCGTAGGTGCTTGAAGCGCCCGGCGACCGTCCGCATAGTGGAAACACGGGGCGACCTTCCGCACGCCCGCATGGAAACCGCGACATGGGACTGATCAGCCTGCTGTGGGGCATCGTGGCGATGCTGTGGATGGTGCTGGCCCTGATCCCGCTGCTGGGCTGGGGCAACTGGTTCCTGATCCCGTTCGCGGCGGTCGGCGCGGTGATCGCCGCCATCGGCATCCTGTTCACCCGCACGGAACACCGCGGTCGCGCGAAGGCGGGGCTGGTGCTGAACGGCATCGTCATCGTCGTCGGCATCTTCCGTCTGTCGCTGGGCGGCGGGATCATCTGACGCCACCGGATGCAGCGTTCCGTACTGCGACCGCCCGTCGCAGGCTGGCCGGCGGGCGGCGGGCGGCGGGCGTATCATTCGCCGCTCTGCCAGGAGCCCGTGATGGCCTATCCCCATACCCGCCCGCGCCGCATGCGTCGCGACGAGTTCTCCCGTCGCCTGATGCGCGAGAACGTGCTGACCACCAACGACCTGATCTACCCCGTGTTCGTGCACGAGGAGAAGGGCCGGGTGCCGGTGGCGTCGATGCCGGGCGTGGAGCGGCTTTCGATCGACGAGCTGCTGCGCGTGGGCGAGGAAGCGCTGGAGCTGGGCGTGCCGGTGCTGGACCTGTTCGGCGTGCCGGATCCGTCGGCGAAGACCGCCGATGGCCGCATCGCATGGGACGAGGACGGCATCATCCCGCGCGCGATCCGCGCACTGAAATCCCGTTTCCCCGAACTGGGCGTGATGAGCGACCAGGCCCTGGACCCGTACACCACGCACGGCCAGGACGGATTGATCGACGACACCGGCTACATCCTCAACGATGAGACGATCGAGGCACTGGTGAAGCAGTCGCTGGCGCATGCCGCCGCCGGCGTGGACATCCTGTCGCCCAGCGACATGATGGACGGCCGCATCGGCGCGATCCGCGAGGCGCTGGAGAACGCCGGCCATATCAACACCCGCATCATGTCGTACGCGGCCAAGTACGCGTCCGCGTTCTACGGCCCGTTCCGCAGCGCGGTGGGCAGCGCCGGCAACCTCGGCAAGGGCAACAAGTTCACCTACCAGATGGACCCGGCCAATTCCAACGAGGCGCTGCACGAGATCGCGCTGGACCTGGACGAAGGCGCCGACATGGTGATGGTGAAGCCGGGCCTGCCGTACCTGGACGTGATCCGCCGGGTGAAGGACGAGTTCGGCGTGCCGACGTTCGCCTACCAGGTCAGCGGCGAGTACGCGATGATCAAGGCTGCGGCCGCGAACGGCTGGCTCGACGAGAAGGCCTGCGCACTGGAAGCGCTGACCGCGTTCAAGCGTGCCGGCGCCGATGGCGTGCTGACCTACTTCGCGCTGGATGCGGCACGCTGGCTGCGGAGCAGCTGAGTGACGTCCATCGTCATCCGCGATGCGCGGCAAGACGATGCAGGCGAACTGGCGCGCCTGTGCACGCTGCTCGCCTATCCCGTCGACAGCGCCGCGATGGCCGGACGGCTGGCCATCCTGCTGGCATCGCCCGCGCATGCCGTGATGGTTGCCGCCTCAGCGGACGACGACAGCGGCCTGATGGGAATGGTGGCCGCGGAGTGGCGGCTGATGATCGAGTTCGGCGGGCGCGCCGAGATCACGGCATTGATCGTCGACCCGCGGGCGCGACGCCTCGGTCTGGCGCGGCGCCTGGTGGATACGGCCTGCGACTGGATACGGGACCAGGGCGGCACGGACGTCTTCGTGCGCTCCAACATCCTGCGTCCGGAATCGCATGCATTCTATCCGGCAGCCGGCTTCACGCTCGCCAAGACCCAGCATGCCTACGTGCGACGGCTGGCACAGCCGGCAGGCGATTGAGCGGATACTTCGCGGCATCGACGGCGCAGGAAGAGACGGGAGCCGTCCGGCTCCCGTTTTCGCTCAACGCTCAGAAGCGCGCTTCGACGCCCAGCATCACGGTGTCGGCACGGTTGAAATCGCAGTCGAGGTCGTCGTCGCAGTCGTCGTAGGTGTAGTCGTCGGCATAGACGAACGCGGTATAGCCGAGGCTGATGTTGAAATGGCGATTGATGTCCACGCCGATCGCCACGCCCGCATACCCGCCGTCGGCGGAAAATTCCTCGTCGGCGCCGTCAACCTCGGCATCGAAGTAGCCGCCGCGCACGGTGGCGAACCATGGGCTGTCGCCGAAGTTCATGCGTGCATTCGCGCCGATGGCCTTGTAGGTCGCCTTCGCGAACCGCCAGTCGCCATCGGTGGTCTCGTCCAGGCGGCCGCCCGACAGTTCAACGCCCACCTGCGCCCACGGACCCGCCTGCCAGCGGTAGCCCGCGCTCACGGCGACGGCATCCTGTTCGACGTCTTCGTAGATCCAGCCCTGGCCCGCCTGTACGCCGACGAAGAAACCGCCGTCCTCCTCTTCTTGGGCAGGCGCGGGAGAAACATGAGCCGGCGCCGGGTACGTCGGCGCAGGGGCCGGCGGTGCGGGCTGGGGGGCGGCTACCTGCGTCGCCGGCGTCACGGGCGGGTTGGCGGCGGGCTGCGACGCCTCCTTCTTGCGGAAGGCTTCGTACGCGGGAGAGATGGATTGCGCTTGCGCATGCAGGGCGAAGGCCGCCAGCGCGAGCGGCAGGCAACGGAACAACGGCTTCATGGAATTCTCCCTATCGGTCGTGGTGGAATCCCCGCGTCCTTGCGGTACCGGCGGGGTGAATGATGTGTCGCGGAAACAGCGGCCCGGCGCGCGCACGTGGCGCCCGTCCGACCGGTTCGCAGTCGGCGAGCGCCCTCGCAGCAGCAGGGTTCGATGGATGGCGACCGGACTCCCCAGCCCGGCCTGCCTGTCGCCTTGATCCCTGGCGCCCCTTTTCGGCGGCGGCACAGTGAGGCCGGGCAGCACTGCCTGTCAAGCGGACCGCCGTGCGCGGTAGACTCGGATCGAAGCGGCAGCGGCCTCCCGCATTCGCGGCGCGCCTCTGCGGCATCCCATCCTTCCTCCCGACGGGGTCCTGCGCCATGTCCAGCCATCGCTACGCCGTCTTCGGCCATCCCGTCGCCCACTCGCTGTCGCCCCGCATCCATGCGGCGTTCGCGCGTCAGGTCGGCATCACACTGGAGTACACCGCCATTGACGTGGCGGCGCACGATTTCGTCGCCACGCTCGATCGCTTCGTGGGCGACGGGGGTGCGGGCGCCAATGTCACGCTGCCACTGAAAGAAGCCGCCTTCGCGATCTGCGCTCGGACTACCGAGCGCGCGCGACGCGCCGGCGCGGTGAACACGCTGACCCGCAACGACGGCCAATGGCATGGCGACAACACCGACGGCGCCGGCCTGGTGCGCGACCTTACCGGTCGGCATGGCCTGGACCTGCGCGCACGCCGTGCACTGCTGCTGGGTGCCGGTGGCGCCGCACGCGGCGTAGCGCCGGCATTGCTCGATGCAGGCATCAGCGAGCTGATCATCGTCAACCGCACGCCTGACCGCGCGGATGCGCTGGCGGACGCGCTGGGCGAGCCGGAGCGCGCGCATTCGCGCTACTGGGACGATCTGCGCGACCTCGGCGACTTCTCGCTGATCGTCAACGCCACGTCCGCCTCGCGGCAGGACCACGGCGAGTTCAGCCTGCCCTTCCACCTGGCCACGCCGCGCACGCTGGCGGTGGACCTCAACTACGGCGAAGCCGCGATTTCCTTCCTCGCATGGGCGCGCGCCGCCGGCTGCCACGATGCCGTGGATGGATTGGGCATGCTGGTGGAACAGGCGGCCGAGGCATTCGAGCAATGGCACGGCATGCGCCCGGAAACCGATGCGGTTTACACCGCGTTGCGCGACAGGGACAAGGTGCTGGTGACGGCGGATTGACTATCGCGGACTCCAGCTTCCTGATGATTGGTAAAGCCACAGGTACGGGAAGCCTGGTGCTGATCCTCGCCGGCTGCGTCATGCTCCATGTGCGCTTGCGCAACCTTCCCAGCCTCTCTCTATTGATCGCGCTGGCCACGAATGCGTTGTGGCTCGCAGGGGGCCAGTCAACGCTTCGCGATGTCCTGACACCATCCCATGCCCCCTTTCCAATAACGACGACAGGCAACAACGCTCGAGGGGCGCTCGCAACGCTCGACCAGGCCGCAATGGCTGAGAACGCGGTGATCGCTGGCGACACATTGCTTGCGTTCTGGGTAGCGCTCTCGTTCGCGCTTGCCGTAGCGTCCATCCCCCGCCTGCGAAAAGACCAAGGAGAATCCGGGTAACGATTCCCGACAACTCCCTGCGATTCTCAACGACTCCGACCGTGCGCGCCTCCGGACGCGCACCGTCTGAAGAAACTCACACAACTCCCCCAACTTTCAAGGAACTTAGTGCATGGACGGATTCCTCACCCAACTGCTGACGATGCTCGGCTACCAGCTGCCCGAGCTGCTGGCCTGCGTGGCGGGTGTCGCCATGCTGGCGATGTGGGTGCCGGCAGCGCCCGGCCGCAAGCTGGCGCTGGCCGGCGTCGCACTGATGCTGGTCACCACGCTGCTGCGCGTGGCGATGAGCGTGTGGCAGGCATGGCTGATCAACAACACCGCTGACGGCTACGCCTCACTGAGCGGGATGATGTCCCTGTTCGGCGCGTTCGGCATGCTGCTGAGCGTGGTGTCCGCCGTCGGACTGGTGCTGCTGGTCTGGGGCGCCTGCAAGGCCATGCAGGCAGCGCGGACGGCATAGGCGATATCCGCATAGGCGTCGCCGAAATCGGAATAGCGAAAAGGCACCCGCCCGGCACCGACCGGGCTAGCATCGCGGAATGAAACGCCTGCTGCTGCTCACCCTGCTGTGTATCGCCGCACTCGCCGCGCCCGCCTTCGCGCAGGGTCAGTTCAAGGTGCTGGTCGTCGCGATTCCCAACCGCTATCACCACGACTACGCCGTGGTCGCCAAGCCGCAGTTCGAACGCATGGCGCAGCGGCATGCGTTCGAACTCACGTGGTCGTGGAACAGCACGCCG
This sequence comes from Pseudoxanthomonas sp. 97-1-1, assembly GCF_057773125.1. Lineage (NCBI taxonomy): Bacteria > Pseudomonadati > Pseudomonadota > Gammaproteobacteria > Lysobacterales > Lysobacteraceae > Pseudoxanthomonas > Pseudoxanthomonas sp. 97-1-1. Next base: position 192,051 of record NZ_JBYMTJ010000005.1, read on the forward strand.
TTCGATGGCGATCTTTCGGCCTATGCCGCCATCGTGCTGCTCAACACGCCGGGCGATGAACTGAAGGGCCCACAGCGCGAAAGGCTGACGTCCTACGTGCGCGCCGGCGGCGGCGTGGTGGCGGTGCACCGCGCGCTGATCTTCAACCCGCCTGGCGAGTGGCCCTGGTTCGAACGGCTGATCGGACGCACGTTCCGCATCCATCCGATGGTGCAGACCGCCACCATGCGCGTGGAAGACCCTGCGTTTCCCGCCACCTTCGGCCTGCCGGCGCAGTGGATCTGGACGGACGAATGGTACGAGTTCAATGCCCCGGTCACGCGCGGCCTGCGGACGGTGCTGAGCGTGGATGAATCCACCTACGATCCTTCCCGCATCTGGCCGGGCCAGACCGCGCACGGCATGGGAAAAGAACATCCTGTCGCGTGGTACCACGCCTACGACGGTGGTCGCGTCTTCGTCACCGCACTCGGCCATACCCCCGCGCTCTACGACGATCCGCTCTATCTCGCGCACCTGTACGGCGGCATCTGGTGGGCCGCGACCGGCCAGGGCATCGACGAACCGCGCTGATCCGCGTCAGCGCACGGCAGGTCCGGCGCAGAGCTGCAGCCGTGAACACAGGAACGCCACCTGCGCGTCCCGCGTCTCGGGACCTTCGTAAGGCAAGACCGTCCAGCGCTCGCGCGCCTGCATCGCCTCACCGGATGCAAGCGTGCGAAAGGCGGCGTGCACCTCCATCTCAAGCAAGCCGGCCTGCATGTCGCCGGCGTGGTCGAGATAGAGCTCGACCTGCCCATGTTCCGGATGGATCACGGCACGTGGCAGGTGATCGAAGCGGATCACGAACACCTGCCGGTGCGCGAAACCGGCCATCCAGCCTGCGGATGGCTGAAGGAACACCTTGCCACGGCGCATCTCCATCTCCTGCGGCATGGGCAGGAACGAGAACACGCCCCCTTCGATCGTCCAGGCAGGCGCGGCTCCCTCTGCGGCCTCCACCCGCACGTCGCGCGTGTCGGCAACGGGTACGTACACGCGCGTGGCCGCCGAGGTACGGGTGTTGAACCACAGGTCGCGCGCGACCGGGCGGTCGCGGATGTTGCGCGCGGTCGCCACCACGATGACGGTGGACGGATCCGCCGGATCGAACGCGAACGCTTTCAGCAGCCGCACGCCGGTGACCGGGCTGTCGATGCCCTCCAACACCAGCCGTTCGGGCGAACGCGCGACCACGCGGGTCTCGGCGAAGGCCAGGTAAGGGTCCGGCGGCCACACCGCCTTCGAAGCACGACGCGCAGGATTCACATGCTGGTCGGACCACCAGCCGCTCTGCGGCCCCAGCCATACGTCGTGGCCGAGATAGCCGATGTCATCCGCATCGGGCGATACGGCCGGCGCAGGTTGCGAGGCGACGGGATCGCCGACCTTGATCAGGCTGGGTCGATCGGCCAGCCCGAACCGCAACACACGCCCACCCAGGGCGGGCGTGACGTCGAGCACCACCTCGCCGGACTGCAGGCGGATGCGTTCCACCTCCGTGGACTGCTGCGCCGTCGCGCCCTGCGGCCACAGGGCCGCCATGAGCAGCAAGCAGACAGAGGCAGAGCGCATGCGCGGCACTAGAGCACGCCATCCCGCTTCACCGCCAGGTAGCGCTCCACCAACGCGCCGGGCAGTTCGTCGCTGGAAACATCCAGCACCATCACCCGGTGGCTGCGCAATGCATCGTGCGCGGCCGTGCGCTGCTCCAGGTAGCGCGCCACCGCGCCGGCATGGATGGCCCCCTGCAGGTCGCGGACGTCACCGTCGAGCGCCTCATCCAGCGAGGTCTCGCGCAGGCTGGCGACGCAGACCAGGTGGCGGCGCTGCAACAGGCGCACGGCGGCCAGCAGGTCCTCGATGTCCTCGTCACGGACGTTGGTGACCAGCATCACCAGCGACCGCCGACGCTGCCGCAGGCTCAGCTCGGTGGCCGCCGCCAGGTAGTCCGTGGCCACCGCGCGCGGCTGCAGGTCGTAGCTGGCGCGCAGCAGCGTGTCGATGGCCGCCATCCCGCGCTGCGGCGCCACCCAGCGGCTGTCGCCACCCGCCGCAAGCAGGCCCACGCCATCGCCCTGGCGCAACGCCAGGTACGACACCACCAGTGCGGCATTCAGGACGTGGTCGAAATGCCCCAGCGCATCCTCGCGCGCCATCATCCGGCGACCGGTATCGATCAGCATGACCAGTTGCTGGTTCTTCTCGTCCTGGTACTCGCGGGAGATCAGCTTGCGCGAGCGCGCCGTCGCCTTCCAGTCGACCTGGCGCAGGCTGTCGCCCACGCGGTACTCGCGCATCTGGTTGAAGTCGGTGCCTTCGCCGCGTCGCCGCTTGAGGTGCGCGCCCACCAGGCGCGATGCCTGTTCGGCACTGAACAGCGCGAAACGCGTCAGCGGTGCGAAGTTGGGATACACGCGCACGCGTTGCGGCGCGCCTGCCACCCGCGACTGTCGCCACAGTCCCAGCACGGAACGCAGGCGCAGCTGCACGCCCTCGAATGCGGCATCGCCGCGCGCATTGGGCCGCAACCGGTAGGTGATGCGGGTCGCCGACATCGGGGCGAGCGCGATCCGCCGCGGCATGCCGGACGACGGCCAGCCGCCGGGATGCAGGTCGAACACTTCGAGCCGCTGCCGTACCCGCGACTCGAAGCACAGCGCGACGTCGCGCTCGATGCCCAGCGGCAGGGCCTCAGGCAGCTCGCGCACCACGTCAGGCAGCGGTCGCGCGCGCAGCCGCCATGCATCAAGCCCGGCAAGCACCAGCAGCCCCGCACCGACCGCCTGCCACTGCCACAACGGCCAGCCGAGGAACGGCACGGCCAGGCCAGCCAGGCCCCAGCAGGCGATCAGCAGGATCAGCAGCGGCGCAGGCCTCATTGTGGCGCTCCTTCCCCCGCCTGCGGGGGAAGGCTGGGATGGGGGCAATCGGAGACCGGATACGTCGGCAAACGATCAGGTTGATCGCTCTCCCCCACCCCGACCCTCCCCCGCAGGCGGAGGAGGGAGCTCATCGCGAGATAGGTCGGGGCCACGCGGACGATCATTTCCGCGGCGCGTCCACTTTCGCCAGCAGCGCGCGCAACGCATCGTCAGGCGACTGCCCTTCGATCTGCAGTTCCGGCGCCAGGGTGATGCGGTGGCGCAGCGCCGGGCGGGCGATGTCGCGCACATCGTCGGGGGTGACGAAATCGCGTCCCTGCAGGACGGCCTGCGCGCGTGCGGCGCGCACCAGCGCGATGCTGCCGCGCGGGCCCGCGCCCAGTGCGATGCCGGGCCACTTGCGGGTGGCGGTGACGATACGCACGGCGTAGTCGATGACTTCCGGATCCACGCGCACGGCGGCGGTTTCGCGCTGCATGGCGATGATGTCGTCCGCGCCCAGCACGCGCGCCACCTGCGAAAGATCGAAGTCGGACGCAGTCCGACCGGTGGTGATGGCGTCGACCATGCGCTTCTCGTCGTCCAGCGCCGGATAGTCGATCAGTACCTTCAGCAGGAAGCGGTCGAGCTGCGCTTCCGGCAATGGATAGGTGCCTTCCTGTTCGACCGGGTTCTGGGTGGCGAGCGTGATGAACGGCGGCGACAGCTCGAAGGATTTGCCTTCGATGGTCACCTGGCCTTCCTGCATGACCTCCAGCAATGCGGACTGGGTCTTGGCGGGGGCGCGGTTGATCTCGTCGGCGAGCAGGATGTTGGTGAACACCGGCCCGCGCCGGATCTTGAAGCTCTCCGTCTTCGGGTCATAGACGGCGTGGCCGCTGACATCGCTGGGCATCAGGTCGGGGGTGAACTGCACGCGTCCGTAGGTCAGTTCCAGTGCCTGCGCCAGCGCCCGCACCAGCAGCGTCTTCCCGAGCCCCGGCACGCCTTCGATCAGGATGTGGCCGCCCGCCAGCAGGGCGATCAGGATCTGGTCGAGGACATCCGGCTGGCCGATGAACGCCTTGGACACTTCCTCGCGTACGGCATCGACGCGCTGGGACAGCGCATTTTCCGGCATCGGCGGAAGCGCGGGCGGCGCGGCGGCGGTCTCGTCGTTCATAGGCGGTTTCTCAGTTGGATCAGCAGGGAGATGCGGTCACGGAATGCCTGCCTGTCGTGCGAGGCGGGCGCATTGAGGGCCACGCGGATGCGCTCGGCCGGGAGGCCGGTGCGCTCCGCGATGGCGGCCACCTGGGGATCGCCGGACAGCGCGGCGGCGACAGGATCGCGTCGGCGCAGCCGGGCGAGGAATGCCTGCCGGACCGCCGCGTACAGCATCACCCCGCGACCGTAGCGGTAGAGATGTTCGCCGCTCGCGCGCACGTGCTCCAGCAGCGAGCGGCGCTCGCCGGCCGGTGACGGCACCGATGGACCGAACCGCTGCATGCGCATCCACAACCAGGCGGCGAGCGCGAGCAGCAGCGGCGTCCACACCATCCAGCCGCGGACGAACAGGATGCGCCACAGCGACGGCATCTCGGCGGCATAGACCAGGTGCATGGTGCCGCGACCGTAGTTGGGCGCCAGCACCTGCCGCGCCAGCGCGCGATGCGGACCGTCGCGCAGGCCGCCCTTCGGCGGCTCGTCCAGCGCACCGCGCGCGAGCGCCCGCATTTCGGTATTGGCCATGAAATCGAAGTCGGCCAGCACATCCACGTGGCCACGCCCCTGCGACAGCCGCGCGTAGACATAGCCGTCCTGCAGGTTGCCCCAGGCGAGTTCGGGCTCCACGTCATCGAAAGCGAAACGCCGCCCGGCGCAGAACTCGACATGATGGTCTTCGCCTTCCACCTGGAAGGCTTCGCACTCGGGCTCCCCGTCCACCAGCCAGACCGACAGCAGGTCCAGCATGGCCGTCTGCGGTGCATCCGGCCCGGCCAGGTCTTCGCCCGGCGAATAAAGCGGCGTGCGGACCAGAAGATGCCCGCCGGCCTCGACCCATGCCAGCAGGCGATCGGCCTCGGGTGGCGACAGCGCGCGCGGATCGTTGAACAGCAACAACGTGTCTTCGCGCGCCAGCGCGTTGTCATCCAGCAGCAGGCGCTGGCGTGCGTTGACCTTCACGCCGTCGGCTTCCAGCGTCTTCGCCAGCGCGTACAGCGGGTTGTAGGCCGCTTCGCCATCGGGCGGAAGATAGAACGTCTTTTCGACACGGTGGAAGGTATGCCGGAACCACACGGCCAGCAGTGCCACCACCACGAACACGACCAGCAGGCCCACACCCACCAGGCGACCATTGCGGCGCGCGGACGTCATGCCGCCCACCCGTAGCGGCGCTGCAGTTCACCCACCAGCGCATCGAACTCGTCTTCGCCCGGCAGCCGCTCGGCGTAGGCCGCGTACTGCCAGGTCCTGACGATGCGCGCGAAGGCATGCCGGTCTTCCGCCTGCGGCATGCGTCGCGATGCGCGCAGGCATTCGGCTTCCGTCGCGCCCGGCGGCAGCGCGATGTCCGCGCGCTGGCTCATGCTCTCCACGCTCGCGCGGTAGAGCAGCCCAAGCGCGTGCCGCGGACGTCCCTCGCGCCACAGCGCGCGCGCCGCCGTGGCGATGTCGTCCGGCAGCGCCTCGGGGAGTACCAGTGCATCCGACTGCGGCGCATCCGGCGGCAGCGCGCGCGCGCCTGAGATGCCGCGCATCCACGGCCACCAGTAGCGTGCCGTCGCCAGCAAGGCGAGCACCAGCACGCCCACCACCAGCCAGAGGCCCCATTCGCCAATGAAGGCGAGCACGTTGCCGAAGCCGGAAAGCCAGGCCTTGTCGCCGTCGAGCGTTTCGTCGGGGTCTTCTTCTTCCGCCGTGTCGCGACGCTCCCACGACGCCTGCGTGCGCGTGCGATCCAGCAAGGGATCGCGGTACGCCTCATCGGCGGCCTTGCGGAATGCACGGTCGTCGACGCGCTGGTCGCCGAACACGATGGGCACCGTCGGCGGCGTCGGCTTGGCGGGAGCTTCGGCATGCGGCGCGGTCGTGGCCGGCGGTGCGCCGTGGCGCTCCTGCGCCTCGGCGATGCCCATGCCGGCCCACAGCACCGCAGCCAACAGCATCGGCGCAACCGCCGCCAGCCGTGCGCGCAGTTTGCGGAACACGATCTCCAGGTCCCAGGCTTCGATCTGCGTGCGGCGGTTGAGGTACAGGCCGAACCCCGCGCCGACGTAGAACGGCTCCACCACGCTGATGGCAGCCCATGCCAATGCATTCCACGCCAGCTTGAGCCAAGCCGGCCATTCGATGGCCACCATGCGGAAGGCCGTCTGCATGCTGTCCGGCAGCAGATCCTGCGGCAGGTACATGACGACGGCGACAACGCCCCCCATCACCAGCACGGCCTGGAACAGCAGGCAGATCCAGGTCAGCAGGATCGCGGTGCCGTACGCCTGCCCACCGAGGACGCCACGACGCTGGCGCAGGCGATCCCCCTGGACGCCTTCCAGCAGGTCGATGGGCATGTACAGCGAGCGCACGGGACTGAAGCGCCGCCAGGTGAGCAGGTGCGGCAGCGTGCGCAGGCCCCATTGCCACTGCGCCCGCAATGTCTCGCGCGTACCGGGCGCGCTGCCGAACACGGCACGCGAGATGACGTACAGAGGGATGCGGTCGAAGGCCGGTTTCAGCCACCACATCAGCAGCATGGCCAGCCAGAACTGGTCGATCCACCACGCGCCGAGGTTGAGCAGCGCGAACACGGGCAGGGTCAGCCAGAGCCAGGGCTTCCAGACCGCACCGGCATGCTGGCGCACCAGCGCCATGCCCAGCTCGACAGCCTCCCAGTCCGAACGCGCCCGCAGGCGGACGGTCAGCTGCTCAATCCTCATCGGCCATCCCGCGTCCGCCGACGCCCAGCCACAGCGCCACCAGGGTCCACAGCACCCCGGAGACGCTGTACTTCACCACAGCCGGGATGGATTGCGTCGATGACCAGAAGGCTTCGATGAACGCGGCCACCAGCAACATGAAGGCCACGCCCAGGCACAGCCGCGCGCCCTTCGCACCCGCGCTGGCAAGCGCATCGACGCGCCGCTGGCGTCCCGGCGCCACCAGGCTCAGGCCCAGTCGCAAGCCCGCGCCGCCGGCCAGCACGATGGCGGTCAGTTCGAACGGTGCGTGCCCGCAGACGAAGCGCCACAGCGGATCGCCGTAACCGATCTGCTGCAGGTGGCCGAACACCGTGCCGATGCCGATGCCGTTGAAAATCAGCACGAACAGCGCGCCCACGCCCGCCAGCAGTCCACCGGCGAAAGTCCTCAGGCCGATGCTGATGTTGTTCCAGATGTAGTGGCCGAACATCTGCCAGTCGCTGCCGCTCTCGCGCCCCAGCGCATGGCGCGTGTCGCTCGGGTCGTACATGCGCTCGTACATCGCCACCTGTTCGGGCGACACGATGCTGTACACCAGCTCCGGTCGGACCTGCAGCAGCACGAACATCAGCACCAGCGGCACCACGAACACGGCCGCAGCCACCCACATGCACCCGGCCTCGCTGCGCACCAGGCGCGGGAACTCCGCCAGCAGGAAGCGCACCGCGCGCTGCCAGCGCGGTGGCGCCGTCCGGTACATGACGCCGTGGCCCTGCTGCATCAGTGCCTGCAGACGGTCCACCACCACGGGGCTGTAGCCGCGCTTGCGCGCCAGCGCCAGCTGCTGGCAGATGCGGCGGTAGCGTGCCGGCACGTCTTCATCGGTGAGCACACCGTTGTTGCGCTCGCGGCGCGCGCTGCGGGCGCTGCCACCACGCGCCTGCAACCAGGATTCGAAAGCCAGCCATTCGGGCTGGTGGCGGGCGACGAACTGTTCCTGCCTCATCGCCGCCCCAGCAGCCAGTTGGCCATGCCGTACAGGCGCTGCACGCCGACCTCTCCACGCGCACCGGTGACAGGCTCGGCGAGGTTGGCCAGCTCTTCCTGGCGCGAGGTCGTCAGTTGTGGCGCGCGCTCGCCGAACGCCACGATCGCGCCCTGCTCTTCCGGCAGCAGGCGCGCCGGCGGCACGAACACCGTGTTGACGGGTGCCGGCGCGTGTTCGCGCTCGTTGCCGGCATGCACGACCAGCGTACCGGCCACCATGTCGCCCAGGCGGCGCGCATGCGGGTCCGCCAGGCAGGCGACCAGCCCGGCGGCATAGCCGAAGGGCAGCATGTCGACGGTGCGCAGCAGGTTGCGCGTGATCGCCGCCAGCCAGCCCACCGGCGCGCCATCGGCCGATACCACGCGCAGTCCGAGCGCCTTCTTGCCGGGCGTCTGCCCGTGCCACACGGATTCCAGCACGATGGGATAGGCCCAGAACACAAGGAACAGGCCGATCAGGTACAGCCCTTCACCCACCTTGCCCAGCATGGCCAGCACCATGCCCATGATCATCAGCACGCCGAGCCGGATGGCCAGGTCGATGCCCCACGCCAGCGCGCGCGGCACGGGGCCCGCCGCGGGCAGGTGCAGGCCCACGCCCTCGGGCGTGATGACTTCGCGGTAGGTGTCCAGCATCAGCCGTTCACCATGGGCGCTGCGCCCTTGGCGGCGTGGTGGCCGCGACCGGTCCGATGTGATTGAAGTGGCGTGTTCCGCTGTCCATGCGCCTTCCCCGTGCCTTGCGACTTTAGCCGGCCGCGTCGCGCTTGCCCAGCCGCACTACACTGCGCGCCATCATGGACACGTCCTTTTCCTGTCGCCCGGGCTGCGCGGCCTGCTGCACCGCGCCGTCGATCACCTCGCCCATCCCCGGCATGCCGCACGGCAAGCCGGCAGGCGTAGCGTGCGTGCAACTGGACGATGCATTGCGCTGCCGGTTGTTCGGCAGGCCGGAACGCCCCGCGTTCTGCGGCACCCTGAAACCGGGCCCCGACATGTGCGGTGCCAGCCGCTCCGAGGCACTGGCACTGCTTGCCGCGCTCGAGCACGCGACAACGCCCTGACGCCGGCACGACGTCACGCCACCTGCGTGGAAATCCACCACGTGGTGCCGCCGGCATCGCGGAAGCCGCCGCGACGGTCGCCGTCGCCCTTTTCCTCCGGCACCTGCACCGGGTCGGCGCCCGCCGCCAGCGCACGCGCCCACGTAGCATCGACGTCCGGCACATACAGATGCACGTGGCTGGCGATCGCGGGCCAGCCATCGGCCGCGTCGGCCAGCATCACCACGGTGTCGTCGATCCGGACTTCCGCATGTCCCAGCCGGCCTGCGCCAACCGGATGCATGCGCAGCGGTTCGGCGTCGAACACGGTGAGGAGGAACTCGACCGTACGTTGCGCGCCGTCGACGACCAGGTAGGGCGCGACCGACGTATAGCCTTCCGGTTTCCAGGCCATGCGGCCCTCCTGTGATGCCGGCGCCGGATGCGCCACGCGGCATCATGCCGCAGGCGGTGTTGGTGGCAGGTAATGGTCCTTGAGCCGCACGTAGTGCGCGGCGGAATAGTGCAGGCTCTCGATCTCCTTGTCGGTGAGCTTGCGTGCGAAACGGGCGGGATTGCCCAGCCACAGTTCGGCCTCGCCGACCACCTTGCCGGGGCCGAGCACCGCGCCGGCGCCCAGGAAGCCGTACTTCTTCACCGTGGCGCCGTCCAGGATGCAGGCGCCCATGCCGATCAGGCACAGGTCCTCGATGGTGCAGGCGTGGATGATGGTGCCGTGGCCGATGGTGACGTCCGCGCCGATCAGCGTCGGGTACCCGGCCTTGTTGTACGGGCTGTGGTGGCTGACGTGGACGATGGTGCCATCCTGCACGTTGGTGCGGGCCCCGATGCGGATGAAATTGACGTCGCCGCGCAGGATGCTGCCGGGCCAGACGGACACGTCTTCGGCCAGTTCGACATCGCCGATCACGGTGGCCGCGGGATCCACGTAGACGCGCGGGCCGAGGACGGGAAAACGGTCAAGATAGGGGCGCAGGGAGGTCATTTGCGCATTGTAGCGAGCAGGCCCGATGCGGCCGGACTACACTCCGGCGTATGGACATGACCGCCACGCCCGACCTGAGCGCCACCCTGCAACGCCTGCGCGAGGCATGGCAGGCGAAGAAGCCCGACCTGGCCCAGCGCCGCGACGACCTGCAACGCCTGCGCGACGCGCTGAAGCGGCGGCTGCCGGAAATGGCGGACACCATCGCCGCCGACTTCGGCCATCGCTCGCGCCACGAGTCGCTGATCGCCGACGGCATGACCGTACTCAACGAGATCGACCACCTGGCCTCGCACCTGCGCAGATGGATGAAGCCGCGCCGCGTGGGCGTGGGCTGGCGGTTCTGGCCGGCGCGCGCGGAAATCCGGCGCGAGCCGGTCGGCGTGGTGGGCGTGATCTCGCCGTGGAACTACCCGGTCAACCTGGCGCTGATTCCGCTGGCCACCGCCATCGCCGCAGGCAACCACGTCTACCTCAAGCCATCCGAACACACGCCGCATACCACCGCGTTCCTGCGCTCGCTGCTGGCGGAGGTGTTCCCGCTGGAGCGCGTCGCGGTCGCCACGGGTGGCGCCGACGTGGCGAGCGCCTTCGCCGCGCTGCCGTTCGACCATCTGGTGTTCACCGGCTCCACCGCTGTGGGCCGCAAGGTGATGGCGGCGGCGGCGGCGAACCTGACCCCGCTGACGCTCGAACTGGGCGGCAAGTCGCCTGCCATCGTCTGCGACGACTTCCCCGTGGAACAGGCCGCCGCGCGACTGGCGACCGGCAAGTGGTTCAACGGCGGCCAGACCTGCATCGCGCCGGACTACGTGCTGCTGGTGGGTCGAAGCCGCCGCGATGCGCTGGTGCAGGCGCTGCGCGAGCAGGTCGCCGCGCGCTACGGCGACCTGTCCGATGCCGGCGACTTCACCCGCATCATCAACGACGGACAGTTCGCGCGGCTGGAAGGCTACCTGGACGATGCCCGCGCACGCGGCCACGAGGTGGTCGCGCTGGCACCGGCGCATGACCGCGCGGAGCGGCTGTTCGCGCCTTCCCTGGTGATCGAACCCGGCGACGATGCGAAGGTGATGCAGGACGAGATCTTCGGCCCCATCCTGCCGATCCGCACGGTCGGCTCGCTGGACGAGGCCATCGCCTACGTCAACGCGCACGACCGTCCGCTGGCGCTGTATCCCTTCAGCCACGACCGCGCGCGGGTAGAGAAGATCCTGCGCAGCACGCTGGCTGGCGGCGTCACCGTCAACGACACCGTGCTGCACTTCGGCATCAATGCGCTGCCGTTCGGCGGCATCGGCCCCAGCGGCATGGGCGCCTACCACGGGCGCGCGGGGTTCGACGCGATGAGCAAGGCACTGCCGGTGCTGTGGCAGCCGCGGTGGGCCGGCAGCGACCTGCTGAAGCCGCCTTACTCCAAAGTATCGAAGTTCATCGACTTCATCATTCGCTGAGCCGGTCCGTTCCATTGCGGGCGGTGTTGGTCCGCGTCCTCGTCGAGAATCGTCGCTCCCGTTCGTCGAACGGGATGACCCCTCTGCTGACGGACCGCCATGTCGACCACCGCCGTACCCGCCAAAGCCACCCGCCGCGAATGGATCGGGCTGGCGATCATCGCGCTGCCCTGCATGGTCTATGCGATGGACCTGACCGTGCTGAACCTGGCCCTGCCCGCCATCAGCGCCGAACTCGACCCCACGGCCAGCCAGTTGCTGTGGATCGTCGACGTGTACGGCTTCCTGGTGGCCGGCTTCCTGATCACGATGGGCACGCTGGGCGACCGCATCGGCCGGCGCAAGCTGCTGCTGATCGGCGCGGCGGCGTTCGCAGCGGCGTCGGTGATGGCGGCGTTCTCGCGCAGTGCCGAAATGCTGATCGCGATGCGTGCGCTGCTGGGCGTGGCCGGCGCCACGTTGGCGCCTTCGACAATGTCGCTGATCCGCAACATGTTCCATGACGAACACGAACGCCAGTTCGCCATCGGCGTATGGATCGCGGCGTTCTCGGTCGGCGGGGCCATCGGACCCCTGGTCGGCGGCGTGCTGCTGCAATGGTGGTGGTGGGGCGCGGCCTTCCTGGCGGCGGTGCCGGTGATGGTGTTGCTGCTGGTGCTGGGCCCGAAGCTGTTGCCGGAGTACCGCGACCCCGATGCCGGCAAGCTCGACCCGGCCAGCATGGTGCAGTCGCTGTTCGCGGTGCTCGCCGTGGTCTACGGCCTCAAGCGCATCGCGGAATACGGCATGGATGTCCGCGGCGTCGCGGTGCTGCTGCTCGGCCTGGGGCTGGGGGTGCTGTTCGTGCGTCGCCAGCAGCATCTGGCGTATCCGTTCCTCGACGTGACGCTGTTCCGGCGGCCGGCGTTCTCCGCCGCCATCGTCGCCTACGCGCTGGCCGGCCTGTCAATGATGGGCGTGTACATCTTCATGACCCAGTATCTGCAGCTGGTGCTGGGACTCACTCCGCTCCAGGCAGGCATCGCGACGGTGCCGTGGTCGTTGTGTTTCACCGTCGGCTCGCTGCTCGCGCCCCGACTGGCACGCCATTGGGGTGCGCGACGGGTGATGGTGCGCGGCCTGCTGTTCGCCGCCCTGGGTTTCGGCATCACCGCACTGGTCATGCCACCGTACGGGTTGTGGATCCTGATCGCGGGCATGCTGGCGATGAGCCTGGGCATGGCGCCGGTGTTCACGGTGGGCAACGAACTGATCATCACCACCGCGCCGCCGGAACGGGCGGGCGCGGCGTCGGCGCTGGCGGAAACCAGCGCGGAGCTCAGCGGCGCGCTGGGCATCGCCGTGCTGGGCAGCGCCGGCATGCTCGCCTACCGGCTGTGGCTGGATCCCGCCCTGCCCGCGACGCTGGGTGACGCCGACGCGACACGCGCGCTGTCCACGCTGGGCGGCGCGGTCGCGGTAGCCGGCGAACTGGGAGGCCAGGCCGGGACGCTGGTCGGCGACACCGCACGTGCCGCGTTCACCGGCGCCATGCGCGCCATCGCATTGTTCGGCATGGCGATGATGCTGCTGGCCGCCTGGATGTCGGCGCGACTGATGCGCGACGGCGAGGGTGCCGCGCATGCCGCCGTGGCCGACGAGGGAGCCGGCGCCTGACCGGCGTGCGTGGCTTAGAATCGCCGCCATGAAGATCGCCAGCTGGAACGTCAATTCGCTCAACGTGCGCCTGCCGCACCTCACGCAATGGCTGGGTGCGTTCGCGCCGGACATCGTGGGCCTGCAGGAAACCAAGCTGGAGGACCACCGCTTCCCGGACACCGCGCTGGCCGAGCTCGGCTACCGCAGCGTGTTCGCCGGGCAGAAGACCTACAACGGCGTGGCGCTGCTTTCGCGCGAACCCGTCAGCGATGTGCAGATCGGCATACCGGGCTTCGAGGACGAGCAGAAGCGCGTGATCGCCGCAACCGTGGGCGAGGTTCGCATCGTGAACCTGTACGTGGTCAACGGCCAGGACGTGGGGACCGACAAGTACGCCTACAAGCTGCGCTGGCTGGATGCGGTGCACGACTGGGTCGCCGCCGAACTGCAGGCGCACCCGAAGCTGGTCGTGATGGGGGACTTCAACATCGCGCCGGACGACCGCGACGTGTTCGACCCCAAGGTCTGGAACGACGACCACATCCTCACCTCCACCGCCGAGCGCGCCGCCCTTCACCGGCTCTACGCACTGGGCCTGCACGATGCCTTCCGCCTGCACAGCGACGAAGCCAACGTCTACAGCTGGTGGGACTACCGGATGGGTGGCCTGCGCCGCAACCTGGGCCTGCGCATCGACCTGACCCTGGTCTCCGACGCGCTGCGTGGGCACGTCGTGGAATCCGGCATCGACCGCGAACCGCGGACCTGGGAGCGCCCCAGCGACCATGCGCCCGCGTGGGTGCGCCTGGGCGGCTGATCGACGGAAACGAAGAAGGCCCGGCGGATGCCGGGCCTTCTCCTTGCCACGGGCCTTGGGTGCGTCTCAAGCGCGCACGCGGCCGCAGCGAAACCGTTACCTCGCCCTGCCCCGGGTGAACAGGTTCACGATGAGCAGCAACACCACCGCACCGATGAAGGCGGTGATCAGGAAGCCTACCCAGCCACCGCCCAGGCCAAGGCCCAGCGTCGGCAGCAGCCAACCGCCCAGGAAGCCGCCGATGATGCCGACCACGACGTTCAGGATGATGCCCTGCGACCCGTCACGCTTCATCACCAGGCTGGCCAACCAACCGGCGACGCCACCCACGATCAGATAGATGAGAAAATTCATTTCGTTGCTTCCTCCCTTGAATGGACAGAACCCCATGGTGCGGGGCACGCTTGAATCTTCAACGCGCGGCGTGAAACCGCCGTTAACTCACATGGGGGAAGCGTCCCTGCCCCTGCTACATAGCGCCATCGCAGCATGCTTGCACGCCGTGCCGCACCACGCATCGGGTCTGGCGGGATGAACTGGCGCAACGTGGCTGCGGACTGGCGGCTGGACGGCATCGCCCTGTGGTTGCTGCCGCATGCCCCGCGGCTGCGTGGCGAGCCCGCAGCGCGCGAGCAGCTGGCGCGCGTGCTCGACCTCGCACCGCACCTGCTGCCGATCACGCGCGACACGCTGGGACGGCCGCACTTCATCGCCCCGCTGCACTCGCTGGAAACCGGCTGGAGCCACAGCGGCGAGGCGCTGCTGCTGGCGCTGGGCGAGGACATCGAACTGGGCGTGGACCTGGAGCGGTTGCGCCCGCGCCCGCGCGCGATGGAGCTGGCGCAGCGCTTCTATCATCCGCAGGAAACCTCGTGGCTGCATTCGCTCGACGAGGGTGCACGCATGCTGGCCTTCGTGCGCCTGTGGTGCGCCAAGGAAGCCGTGCTGAAGGCGCACGGCCAGGGCATCTCCTTCGGCCTGCACCGCTTCCATGTCCGCCTCGATGAGGATCGCGCATGGCTGGCGGCATGCGATCCCGCGCTCGGCCATGCCGACGACTGGCACCTGCACGAATGGGCGCCGCGCGCGGACTACCGCGCCGCGTTGGCGTGGCATCCGCGCGGGGCCGCGTGGCGGCCTGCGATAATGCCGTGATGAACGACACCGCCTTTCCCGCCGATATGCGCGAAACCCTGCACCATGGCCTGGCCGCCCTCGGCCTGGATGCCGAGGCGTTGGCGCCACGGCTGCTCGCTTACCTCGCCCTGCTCGATCGCTGGAACAAGACCTACAACCTCACCGCCATCCGCGACCCGCGCGAGATGGTCACGCGCCACCTGCTGGATTCGCTGGCGATGCACCCGTTCGTGGACGGACTCGCCGCGAACGGTGGCGCACTCGCCGACCTCGGTACCGGCCCGGGCCTGCCCGGGATTCCGCTGGCCATCGCCAAGCCGGGACTGCGCGTGACCCTGGTGGAGAGCAACGGCAAGAAGGCGCGCTTCCTGCGCGAAGCGGTGCGCACCCTGAAACTGGACAACGCCCGCGTGGCCGAATCCCGCGCCGAGGCGCTGGACGAACCACAGGCCTACGACGCCCTCACCGCCCGGGCACTGGACGTGCTGGCGGGCATCATCGAGGTAGGCGGCCACCTGCTGAAACCGGGCGGGGCACTGCTGGCGATGAAGGGCGTTCGGCCTGACGAGGAGATCGCGGCATTGCCGGCGGGCTGGTCGCTGGAAGCCCTGCACCCGCTGACGGTCCCGGGTCTGGTCGGCGAACGCCACATGGTCGTCGTGCGCCGCGACTGAGCGGCGCAACGCGGCCACGCGGAACCTGTAACTCCTTGAAAAGACTGGTCACGCCCGAATGCCGGCGCGGGGCTGTCCCTCGGGCTGACCGGGAGTGGGCGCCTTGTGCGTACCCTTCATTTCGCACGGCCCCGCCCGAGCCCGCATAATCCCCCCTCACCCCGTACTCGATAAGGCGCCCCTCGCATGGCCCGCATCATCGCCGTCGCCAACCAGAAAGGCGGAGTCGGCAAGACCACCACCGCCGTGAACCTGGCCGCCGCGCTGGCGCGCGCGCCGCAGCGGGTGCTGCTGGTCGACCTGGATGCGCAGGGCAACGCCACGATGGGCAGCGGCGTGGACAAACGCGAGGTCGAGGCTTCGACCTGCGACGTGCTGCTCGGTGAGGTCGAGGCGAAGGCCGCCGTGGTGACCACCCCGGAAGGCTTCGACCTGATGCCGGGCAACATCGACCTGACGGCGGCCGAGATCCAGCTGATGGATGCGGACGGCCGCGAGCAGCGCCTCAAGAGCGCGCTGCAACCGCTGCGTGGCGACTACGACTTCATCATCGTCGACTGCCCACCCGCACTGTCGCTGCTCACGCTCAACGCGTTGACCGCCGCCGACTCGGTGCTGGTGCCGATGCAGTGCGAGTACTACGCGCTGGAAGGCCTGTCCGCGCTGATGGAAACCATCGAAGCGCTGCGCGCACGCCTGAACCCCACCCTGGAAATCGAAGGCGTGCTGCGCACGATGTTCGACATCCGCAACAACCTGGCCAACGCGGTCTCCGGCGAACTGACCACCCACTTCGGCGACAAGGTGTTCCGCACGATCGTGCCGCGCAACGTGCGCGTGGCCGAAGCGCCCAGCCACGGCCAGAGCATCGTGGGCTACGACCGCACCTCGCGCGGCGGCGTGGCCTACCTTGGCCTGGCCGGCGAGATCCTGCGCCGCCAGGCCGACCGCAAGAAGCAACAGCAGCATATGGAGCATGCGTGATGAGCGCCCCGAAGAAGCGCGGCCTGGGTCGCGGACTGGAAGCCCTGCTCGGCCCGAAAGCCGCCGAGACGCCACCGCCGGAAGCCCAGCCGGGCGAAGCCCTGCGCACGCTGCCGGTACAGCAGCTGCAACCGGGCAAGTACCAGCCGCGCACGGCGATGGACCCCGGCAAGCTGACCGAGCTGGCCGAGTCGATCAAGGCGCAAGGCGTGATCCAGCCGATCGTCGTGCGGGAACTTTCGCCCGGCAAGTTCGAGATCGTCGCCGGCGAACGCCGCTGGCGCGCCTCGCAGGAAGCCGGCCTGGCCGAAGTACCGGTCGTCGTGCGCGACCTGGACGACCGTACCGTCATTGCGATGGCGCTGATCGAGAACATCCAGCGCGAAGACCTCAATCCGCTCGAGGAAGCGCAGTCGCTGCAGCGCCTGATCAACGAATTCGCGTTGACGCACGCCGAAGCTGCCGAAGCGGTAGGCCGCTCGCGCGCGGCAGTCTCCAACCTCCTCCGCCTGCTGGAATTGCCGCCGGCCATCCGCGCGCTGCTGGAAGCGCGCCGTCTTGAAATGGGCCACGCCCGCGCCCTGCTGACGCTGTCGCCGGACCTGGCCAGCAAGCTCGCCTCCGATGCCGCCGAGCAGGGCTGGTCGGTGCGCGAAGTGGAACACCGCGCGCAGCAGTTCGCCGCCGGCAAGGTGCCGGTCAACGGCAAGAAAGCCAAGCCCGCCAAGGCGGCACCGCAGCCCGACATCGCCTCGCTGGAAACCGAACTGTCCGAGAGCCTCGGCACGCGCGTCACCATCGCCCACGGCCGCGGCGGCAAGGGCAAGCTGATCATCCAGTACACCGACCTGGACACCCTGGACGGCGTGCTGGAGCGGCTGCGCCCGCGGGTGTGATGCTTGTGCTTGCTGTAGGAGCGACGCAAGTCGCGACCGCACGCCATCAGGCCATCGCGCCTCACTCCCGAGGCGGGCGCTGACACCAGAAACCAGTCTCGTGCCGCAGCCCACGGCACGACGCGGATATCGCGCGTGTCGGCGCCATGGTCGCGACTCACGTCGCTCCTACAGAAAGCACCGATGCCGACGCTGCATTACCATCCGGTTTCCGCTTTCACCGGATGCCCGCCTTGAACCTCCGCATCGCCGCCCTGCTGCTCGCCTGCGCACCCTTGCAGGCGTTCGCCTTCGCCCCGTCCGACGCCGACCAGCGCTTCCAGGCGCTCTACGAGAAGGAATGGAAGTGGCGGCAGGAACAGACCGGCCAGGCCGATGAGGACACCGATACCAGCGGCGACAAGCGCCGCCTGCCGGACGTGGGCGCCGAGGCGCATCAGGCGCGACTGAAGGTCTGGGAACAGGTGTTGAAAGACCTGGATGGCATCGACGCAGCAGCCCTGTCGCCGGAGAATCGCATCAACCTGGCCATCTACCGGCCGCAGGTCGAGAACCTCGCCGCCGAGGTGCGCCTGCGCGCCTACGAGATGCCGTTCAATTCCGACTCGTCGTTCTGGTCCAATCTGTCGTTCATGGCGCGCCGGCCGATGAAGACCGCCGAGGACTACCGCGCCTATGCCGCGCGCCTGCGCGACGTGCCGCGCTACTTCGACCAGCACATCGTCAACATGCGTGCAGGTCTGAAGCGCGGCTTCAGCGTGCCGCGTGCGGTGCTGGACGGGCGCGACGTCTCCATCGCCACGGTGGCGGAGTTGAAGGATCCGGAACAATCCACGTTCTACGCTCCGTACAGGAAGATGCCGGCCAGCATCCCGGCGGCGGAACAGGAAGCGCTGCGCAAGGAAGTGCGCGACGCGATCGGCCAGCAGGTGGTGCCCGCGTTCGGCACGTTGCTGACCTTCTTCCGCACCGAGTACGTGCCGCAGGCGCGCACCACGCTGGCCGCGGAGGCCATGCCGGGCGGCAAGGATTTCTACGCCCAGCAGATCCGCGAATACACCACGCTGGACCTCAACGCCGAACAGATCCACCAGATCGGCCTGAAGGAGGTGGCACGCATCCAGGCCGAGATGCAGGACGTCATCAAGCAGGCCGGCTTCAAGGGGACGTTCGCGGAGTTCCTGACCTTCCTGCGCACCGACCCGCAGTTCTACGCGAAGACGCCGCAACAGCTGCTCGACCGCGCGGCATGGATCTCCAAGCGCGTGGATGGCGAAGTCGGCAAGTACATCGGCACGCTGCCGCGCGGGCGCTTCACCATCGTCGAGGTGCCGGCCGACATCGCGCCGTTCTGGACCGCCGGCCGCGGTGGCCTGGGCACGTACTGGCTGAACACCTACGACCTGCCGTCGCGCCCGCTGTACAACCTGCCGGCCCTGACCCTGCATGAATCCTCACCCGGCCATTCGCTGCAGGCGGCACTGGCGCAGGAACAGGGCGCACAGCCGGCGTTCCGCCGCGACAACTACATCTCCGCCTACGGCGAGGGCTGGGCGCTGTATACCGAGAAGCTGGGCAGGGAGATGGGCATCTACGAGACGCCCTACGAAGATTTTGGTCGCCTGACCTACGAAATGTGGCGCGCCGCCCGCCTGGTCATCGATACCGGCGTGCACCACAAGAACTGGACCCGCGACCAGGCGCTGGCCTACCTGCGCGACCACACCGCCCTCTCCGAACACGAGGTCACCACCGAGGTGGACCGCTACATCTCCTGGCCGGCGCAGGCGCTGAGCTACAAGCTGGGCGAGATCGCCATCGTCCGCCTGCGCGGCGAGGCCGAGCGCGAGCTGGGCCCGAAGTTCGACATCAAGGCCTTCCACGACGCCGTGCTCAAGCAGGGCTCGGTGACCCTGCCGGTGCTGGAAAGCCAGATCCGGGCCTTCATCGCCGAGAGCAAGGCGAGCCCGGGCAAGGCGGCGGCCGCGGCGCCGTGATTCCGTAGGGTGGGCCCCGGCCCACCTTGCCCGATCCGGCCCTCCGGTATCCGAACGCCACGATGTCGGGCCAGGGCCCAACCTACGCCCGGCGGCAGTCCCGCGGGGCGGGCCCCGGCCCGCCTTCGCCATCGACCCCGCGACACTCCACCTAAGTGCTTGCGGGGCAAGGGAAACATCGGCATAATGCGCGGCTCGCTGCGTCCGGCATGACCGGATCTGCGGCCGGAAGCGCGATTCCGGCTTGGGTCAGCAGCGGTTTTCCTGCCGTATCGCGTGGTGTCCGTCCTGCCCTGCAGGCCGTCCGCCGGGCCGCCGTCTCCCGGGCTACGGGCGACACAATTATCCATCGAGGTGCGTATGTCCCGCGTATGCCAAGTGTCCGGCAAGCGTGTGATGACGGGTAACAACGTCAGCCACGCGAACAACAAGACCCGTCGTCGTTTCCTGCCCAACCTGCACGAGCGCCGTTTCTGGGTCGCCAGCGAAAACCGCTGGGTCAAGCTGAAAGTCTCCGCGCATGCACTGCGCACCATCGACAAGAACGGCATCGACTCCGTCCTGGCCGAGCTGCGCGCGCGCGGCGAGAAGATCTGAGGAGTAATCGAACATGGCATCCAAGCGCGACAAGATCCGTCTGATCTCCTCGGCCAACACCGGCCACTTCTACACGACGGACAAGAACAAGAAGAACACCCCGGGCAAGATGGAAATCAAGAAGTACGACCCGGTCGTGCGCAAGCACGTGATCTACAAGGAAGGCAAGATCAAGTGAAATAGCGGCGCGCATGCTCTGCATGCGCCTGTGCCGCTGTTTCACCCCGGCGAAGGCCGGGGTCCAGCGCCTCCCAGAAAGCCCCGCTTCGGCGGGGCTTTCTGCTTTTCGGCTTCGGAGAGTCAAAAGCTGCCCCTCATCCGCCCGCTGGGCACCTTCTCCCCGCTTTGCGGGGAGAAGGAACTACCTTCGGGTTTTCTTTACCCGCGAGCACCAGCAGAATCGATCCATCCCACTTGGACGGATCCACCACATGGACTGGTCCCTCGGCACCGCCCTGCTGATCGTCGACTGGCTGATCCGCCTGGCGGCGCTGTGGTGGATTCCCAGTCGCACCACGCCGGCCGCCGCGCGCAGCTGGTTGCTGCTGGTCGGTTTCGTGCCGCTGTTGGGCCTGCCGCTCTATCTGCTGCTCGGCCATCCCTGGCTGTCGCGCGAGCGCATTGACCGGCAGTCGCGGGCCACCGACGTGATCCGCGAGGAACAGCGTCCGCTCAGCGCGCTGCGCTGGTCCCCACGCGAGGGCGCTGCCGTCGAAATGGCGCCCCTGATCGAACGCCAGGGCGCCTTCATGCCCACCCATGGCAATGCCGTGGACCTGCTGGACGACTACGACGCCTCGCTGCGCGCGCTGCTCGACGACATCGACGCCGCCACGCAGCAGGTCCACCTGCTGTATTACCTGATGTTCGACGACGCGGTGGGCGAAGCGATCGCCGCCGCACTCTGCCGGGCCGCCGCACGCGGCGTGGCCTGCCGCATGCTGCTCGATGCCGTCGGGGCGAAGCGCGGCTTGCACGCCTATGCAACACGCCTGCGCGCCGCGGGTGTCGACGTACACGACATGCTGCCAGGTGGCCTGCGCTGGCGACGCAGCGGGCGCATGGACCTTCGCAACCATCGCAAGGTGGCGGTGATCGACAACTGTATCGGCTACGTGGGCTCGCAGAACCTGGCCACCGCGACGTTCGTTCCCGGCCATCCGAATCGCGAACTGGTGGCGCGCGTGCGGGGCCCCGTGGTCGCGCACCTGGAGGGCGTGTTCGCCAGCGACTGGTACATCGAAACCGGCCAGCGGCTCGAGGTGCACCCCGACCTGACGGTGCAGGCACAGGATGTCGCCGCGCAACTGCTGCCCAGCGGACCGGCGTATCCATTCGAGAACGCGCGCGACACGGTGAATGCACTCATCCACCTGGCACGTCGCAAGGTGGTGCTGACCACACCGTACTTCGTCCCCGACGACGCCACGCTCAGCGCGTTGCGCATCGCCGCGTTGTCGGGGGTGGACGTGCAACTGGTGCTTTCGGCCACCAACAACCAGACGCTGACCGCGTGGGCGCAGCAGTCGTACTACGAAGAGCTGCTGGCCTGCGGGGTGAAGATCGCGCTGTACAGGCCGCATTTCCTGCATGCGAAACACCTGACCGTGGACGACGGCATCGCCCTGGTCGGCTCGATCAACCTGGACATCCGCTCGTTCGCGCTCAATGCCGAAATCGGCCTGGTCTGCTACGACACCGGGGTGGTCGCGCACATCCGCGCGATCGAGGCCGACTACCTGGCGCATGCGGACCACGTCGAACGCGATGCCTGGCGACGACGCCCCGGCTGGCAGCGCAGCCGGGAAGGCATCGCACGGCTGGCCGACTCGCTGATGTAGGGTGGGCACACCCTCATACGGCTTGCACATGAGGGCCGGCATGCCGTTCGCCTACAATGGCGACATGAGCGCTGCCACGACACCCCGCCTGCCGCCCTGCGACCTCTCGATCATCGGTGGCGGTGCCGGTGGCGTACTGGCGGCGATGCAGGCACTGCGCCAGGCCACCACGCCGCTGCGCATCGTGATGATCGAGCCTCGCGACGTGCTGGCGCAGGGCGTCGCGTATGCGACGTCCCATGGCGAGCACGTGCTGAATGTCCCCGCAGGCCGCATGAGTGCCTTCGACGACCGGCCTGCCGATTTCCTCGACCATGTCGTGGCCACCACGCCCACGGGCGGTCCCGACCGCGAGACGCTGGCGCATGCGTTCATCGAGCGTCGCCGCTACGGCGACTACCTGCGCACGCGACTGCAGGAAGCCATCGCGGCCAGTCCAGCCTTGCTGCAGGTTGTCCACGACAGCGTGCTTGAGCTCGACGCGCGCGACGACGGCGCGACGCTGCGACTGGCCGGGCATGGCGCGCTGGAGGCACGTGGCGTGGTCCTGGCCGTCGGCAACACGCCCAAGCCGCTACCTGCACGGGGTGCGCCGCAACTGCCGGAAGGCCATTCGATCGCCGCGTGGGATTTCGATGCGGTGAAGGCGATTCCCGTGGATGCCGACCTCTGCATCGTCGGTTCCGGCCTCAGCATGGTGGACACCGTGCTCAGCCTCGCCGACAACGGCCACGCCGGCACGATCCACGTGTTGTCGCGGCACGCGTTGCTGCCGCTGCCGCATTGCCACGGACCGGCTGCGACCTACGATCCGGCTCCCCTGCAGACGATGGACCTGCGCGCACGCATGCGCTTCCTGCGTGCGGCAGCGAAGCAGGCGGTCGCCGACGGACTGCCGTGGCAGGCGGCCATGGAGCGCATCCGCCCGCACGGCCAGGCGCTGTGGCAATCGATGTCCGTCGCCGACCAGCGCCGGTTCCTGCGCCACGTGGTGCGCCAGTGGGATGTGCACCGGCACCGCATCGCGCCGGAGGTGCACGCGAAACTGCAGGCCCTGCTCGATCGCGGCCAGTTGCGGCTGCACCGCGGCCGCCTGGACACGGTGATGGCCGAGGGACGTTGCCTGCGCGTGACCACGCATACCCGCGACGGCCGTACCGACGAGTTCGACGTCGACTACGTGGTCAACGCCACGGGGGTGGAGATGCGCGCGCAGACCATGCGCAATCCGCTGCTGCACGACCTGCTGGGCAAGGGGCATGCGCAGGCGGGTCCGCATGGCATCGGCCTGAAGGCGGCGCGCGACGGCCGCATGGTCGACGCGGAAGGCAACCCGCAACCGCGCGTGTTCATCCTCGGCAGCCTGCGCATCGGCTGCGTGTGGGAGAGCATCGCCATTCCCGAACTGCGCGGCCAGGCCGAGACCGCCGTACGCGAGCTGCTCGCCACCACGCCCGCCTGATCGCCCGCCGCGGCACGCGCCACGCAGTACACTCGGCGACGGGTTGAGCGCCGGGGGAGAGGGCGTTGGTTTCCAGCTGGATCCTGCTGTTGGTGTCCGTCGGCTATGCCGCGCTGCTGTTCGGCGTGGCGTGGTGGGGCGACCGTCGCCCGATGTATCCCGACCGCCCGTGGTTGCGGCCGGTCGTCTACAGCCTGGCCTTGGCGGTGTACTGCTCGTCCTGGACGTTCTACGGGGCGGTCGGCAGCGCGGTGCGCAACGGCCTGGGCTACCTGCCGATCTATCTCGGCCCGGTCCTGCTGCTGCTGTTCGGCTGGCGCATCATCGAACGGCTGGCCCTGATCGCGCGCAGCGAGAACACGGTGTCGATCGCCGACTTCATCTCGTCCCGCTACGGCCGTTCGCGCCGTCTCGCCGCACTGGTCACCGTGATCGCGCTGATCGGCGTGGTGCCGTACCTGGCGTTGCAGTACAAGGCCGTCGCCATGAGCCTGAGCGTGCTCAGCGGCGAAGGCGGCGACAGCACGCATGGTTTCTTCACGGACCCTGCGCTGTATGTCGCGCTATTGATGGCGCTGTTCGCCGCACTGTTCGGCACCCGCCAGGTGGACGCCACCGAGCACCACCACGGCATGATGCTGGCGATCTCGCTGGAGTCGGTGGTGAAGCTGGTGGCGATGATCGCGGTGGGCGTGTTCGCCTATCTGTGGCTGGGCGGGAACAACATCCACGTCGCGGACTCGGCCCGCACGCTGTTCGAGAACGCGCCTCCGGTCGGCTTCATCGCGCAGACGCTGCTCGGCTTCCTCGCCATCGTGTGCCTGCCACGCCAATTCCACGTGGCCGTGGTGGAATGCAGCGACGTGGGCGATATCCGCAAGGCGCGCTGGCTGTTCGGTGGCTACCTGGTGCTGTTCTCGCTGATGGTGGTCCCGGTCGCCGCCGCCGGCATCGCGCTGTTCGGGGGCACCAATGTGGCCGACGACAGCTATGTGCTGGCGTTGCCACTGGCGGAGGGCCGCACCGCGCTGGCGATCGTCGCCTATGTCGGCGGCTTCTCCGCGGCGACCGGCATGGTGATCGTCGCCAGCATCGCGCTGGCCACCATGGTCAGCAACGACCTGATCATGCCGGTGCTGCTGCGCCGCGGCTGGGCCGAGCACCATGCCGAAGCGGATGTGGCCTCGCGCGTGCTGTGGATCCGTCGCGTGGCCATCCTGCTGCTCGCACTGACGGCCTACTCGTACTACCGCAGCAGCAGCAACGACAGCACGCTGGCGTCGTACGGCCTAATGGCGTTCGCCGCGGTGGCGCAGTTCGCCCCTGGCCTCATCGGCGGCCTGTACTGGCGTGGCGCCAGCCGGCGCGGCGTGGAAGTGGGCATGGTGCTGGGCTTCGCCACGTGGATATACACGCTGCTGCTGCCCACGATGACCCAGGCCGGCTGGTTCGATCCGCACTGGCTGCATGCCGGTCCGTTCGGCATCACCTGGCTGCGGCCGCAGCAGCTGTTCGGTCTGAGCGGGTGGGACACGCTGACACACGGAACGTTCTGGTCGCTGCTGGTCAACACCGGCGCGATGATGATCGTCTCCGCGCGCTCGCGCCCCGGCGTGGACGAACGCCTGCGGGCCGCGCCCTTCCTCGACCCCTACGCACAGCGCCCCGCGCTGGTGGCCGGCGAATGGCCCGGCAGCGTGCGCGTGGGTGACCTGTGCACGCTGGCGGAACGCGTGGTCGGCGAGCGCCATGCGCGGCGTGCATTCGCCGAACAGGCGCAGCTGCTGGAACGCGAACTGCAGCCGAATGTGCCCGCCGACCGCGTCTGGGTACAGTTCACCGAACGCCTGCTCGCGGCCGCCATCGGCGCCGCCTCGGCGCGCATCGTGCTGACCAGCGTGCTGCGCGGCTCGGGCATGGAGCTGGGCGAAGTGGTCGCGGTACTCGACCAGGCCGGCCAGGAGCTGCGCTTCAACCGCGAGATCCTGTCCACCACGCTGGAGAACATCAGCGCCGGTGTCAGCGTGGTCGATCCCGACATGCGGCTGGTGGCCTGGAACCGCCGCTACCAGCAGATGTTCGGCTATCCCGACGGCATGCTCTACGTGGGCCGTCCGGTGGCCGACCTGATCCGCTACAACGCGGAACGCGGCGAACTGGGCGATGGCGACATCGACGAACAGATCAACAAGCGCATCCGCTACATGCGCGCTGGCTCGCCGCATATTTTCGAGCGCGTGCGCGCCGATGGCCAGGTCATCGAGATGCGCGGGCAACCCCTGCCCGGAGGTGGCTACGTCACCAGCTACAACGACATCACCGACTTCAAGCATGCCGAAGCACAACTGCTGGAAACCAACGAGACGCTGGAACAGCGCGTGGCCGAACGCAGCCAGGCCGCCGAGCATGCGCAGCAGTCGCGCACGCGCTTCCTCGCGGCCATCAGCCACGACGTGCTGCAGCCGCTGAACGCGGCACGCCTGTTCGTCAGCGCGCTGCGCGACAGCGAACAGGGTGCGGATGCACAGGCCCAGGAACGCCAGCACCTTGCCGAGCGCGTGGACGCGTCGCTGCGTGCCGCCGAGGAACTGCTGGACGGCCTGCTGGATGTCTCCCGCCTGGATGCCGGCGGACTGCAGACGCAGATCAGCGATTTCGATGCGGGCGAATTGCTGCGTGAACTCGCCGCGCAGTACGCGCCGGTCGCCGCAGGCCGCGGGATCAGCCTGCGCGTGCACGCACGTCCCATTCCGGTGCGCAGCGACCGCCGCCTGTTGCGCCGCGTGCTGCAGAACTTCCTCGCCAATGCGCTGCGCTACACGCGCGACGGGCGCATCGTGATCGGCATGCGCGCACAGGCCGACAAGGTGGTCCTGCAGGTCTGGGATACCGGCCCCGGCATTCCCGAAAACCACATGCGGCAGATCTACGACGAGTTCCACCGCTACCAGCAGCCGTTCGACTGGGGCGAACGTGGCCTCGGCCTGGGCCTGTCGATCTGTCAGCGCATCTCCCGCCTGCTGCAGCACGAACTGGATGCGCGCAGCAAGGTCGACCATGGCAGCATGTTCTCCATCGTCGTGCCGCGCGGCAGCCCCACCAGCGAACGGCGCGCGTCGCCACGACGCACCGCGCTTGCAAACGATTCGCTTGCCGGGCTGCGCGTGCTGTGCGTGGACAACGACCGCGAAATCATCGACGGCATGCAGGCCCTGCTCGGCCGCTGGCAGGTGGAAGTACTCACCGCCACCACGGTCGACGAAGCGCTCGAGAAGATCGCACAGGCACCGACCGTGATGCTGGTGGACTATCACCTGCACGACCGCCTCGATGGCCTTGCCACGCTCGACGCCCTGCGCGCCGCCAGCCCCGGCCCCATTGCCGGCGCCCTGCTCACCGCCGATGGCCGCGACGAACTGAAGCGCGAAGCCCGCGAACGCGGCTACCGGCTGCTGACGAAGCCGGTCAAGCCCGCCTCGCTACGCGCCTTCCTCGCCGCCCACCACGTGTCCGCACCGCTACCCGCGGTGGATTGAGCAGCCCCGCCGCGCCTGCCCTCACGTTCCGCGACTGAACCAGGCCGCAGAATGGGAACCAGTTTCATGTAGCAATGGATCGCAGAGTCCGTATCGGTGAGCGACAAACCTCGGCGATCCAACACGCAAGTTGCCCGCACAAACCGATCCCGTTATCACCTCGCATTCGCCTTGCTATTTGATCGCCACCCTACTTCACGCAGATAACACCGACGGCAGATCCCGAGCGCTCGACTTCTGGCCCCGGCAAGGGGTTGAATGAGAAGGTCATCTTCCTGTTGACGCCTCACTTCGCCGCCTGAATACTCCGCGCTATTACCCCGAAATGGGGTCTACTAGGTGTTAGAGCGCTATGGGGTTCTGGGATCGCCCAATCATCTACATACAGGTCTATCCCGACCACCTGATGGCCCGCGTACTAGGCGGGGAAAGGTCCATCCGTCGAGACTGTCATGCTCTGGATAACCGCAGAGGGCCGGTCGAGGACTTCTCGCGCATTCGCCTCCTGCTGAAGGAGATGGTTCGCGAGCTGGCGCCTGGCTTCTCACTGCGTAGGCCGACCGCATTGATGCACTTTATCCCTGAGCATTACACTCCCAGCCAGGAAGAGCTGGAGCAGTTCAAGCGTACCGCGGAGCGTGCAGGAGTATCCTTCTGCTGGATGTCCAAGTGGGAAACACCACACACGGACAAAGAGCTGACAGATTTCTTCGGCGCGCTCTAACAATTCGTTCAAGCCGAACCCGCTTCGCGGGTCGGCTTAACTCAAGGTGTTA